>CALGJV010000020.1 GCA_937928595.1 uncultured Phycisphaerae bacterium
CAGGTAAGCCGCCGTGTCTCGCTCCGGGACGAGCCCGAGCTCTTTCTTGCGGTACAGCAGCGGGCAGCGCCGGAAGTCGTTCAGCGCGTGCGCCGTCAGGAAGTCCCCGGCCTTGGCGTGGTACACCTCCGCCGGCTCGCGAAGCAGGAAGCGCAGGTCGATCTTCACCGGCGTCCCTGCCTGCCTGGCATGCAGGTCGCCTGCGGTTCGCAGACGGCCGTCTTGCGGGCAGTAGTCGCGGCGGTACTCGCCTTGACCGATCGAGACGAGCGGAGGCGGATTCATATCCCGGCCTCCTCGAGAATGCGGTCGGCCTCAGCGAGCGCTCGCTGGCGCGCCGCCGGCGCAGCGGGGCGTTCCGGTCGCGTTACAGGTGGAGGGGACTTAGTCGGCGTCGCGTCGGCATCCGCCAGCGCGGCGAAGAAGCGGCTCAGCGCCTCGCGGCTCGTGGCGATGTTCCGACCGACGCGGATGTACTCGAGCCGCACGCCGCGCAGCCCCTTGCGGCACCAGCGCCACAGCGTGGAGATCGCCGGGCGCTTGCCGTTGACCCGCGGCAGCGTCTTGGTCGCCTCCGTGAGGCTGACAATCGTTTCGGTTTCGATGTTGATCGCCATGCGATGTCACTCCCGAGCATTCGAGAGCGACTATCGCGTTTGGCGAGGAAGCTTGGGGTCGGTTAAGGTGCGCGCAGGGGTCGATTAAGGTGCGCGCGGACCGGCGCAGTCAGAAGGAAGGGGGGCCGGCACCCGGCTACGCGGCACCGAACCCCCGCACTGTCGTGCCCGCCGCTATCCCGCCTGCAGCGCCGCCTCGACGGCCTTCACGCGGTCGAGTTCCGCATAGACCTCGGTGACCGTCGCCGAGCGGTGTCCCAAGATTACGCGGGCGGTTTCCACGCCGAACTCCCTGCGCAGCTCGGTCGCCGCGTTATGGCGCAGTTGGTGCGGATGCCAGCGGTGCTCGCGCTGCCATGCCGCCAGTTCGTCCCTCTGCGCCGGCGTAAGGCGCGCTCGCCACGCGCCGAGTGTCTCCTTCGGCTGGCGCGCCAGGGGCTTCGGCGGCGGGAACGCTCGATCACACGCATACGCGATGGCCCGGCGGTACGCGGCCACGGTGTACGCGTCGCCTGGCTGCCACGTCGGTTGCTCGACCTGGTTCGAGCCGGGCCGGTTCCCGCAACTAAGAGGCGTCTTGCGTTGCTTGTGCCGCGCCTCGCGGCGTTCCGCCATCGCCTCCGCGGCCGGGCTGCCATAAAGTCAGCATAAAGTCAGCGCACTCCGACCCCGGACCGGATTTGGACGGGGGCAGTTCCCGTGATGAACACCGCGCGGTGTTGAGCGACGGTGACTACCCGCAGCTCGCGCCAATCCGCGCCACGAACAGATCAATATCGTCGAAATCCACGTTTCCGTTGCCGTCGCAGTCGCCGTTCAGCCACGGGCAGTCCGGGGGGCGACAGGACGCCCCCACGAAGAAAGAACGCGGTAGCGCCGTTCGCCGGCCGGCGGGACAGCGAGACGGCAGCCGGCGCTCAACGGCGCGCGACTGCCGTCGAACCCCGATACGCCGAAATCCACGCGTCGAGGTAGCCTGCAAGGGCGGCAGGACTCAGGCGCGGCCGCCCGCTCCGTCGCCACGTCGCTCCGTATTCGCGAGGGCGGCCGGCCTCCGCGGCCAATGGCTGCACGAGTACTTAGTTTTTGTCTTGCGATCCGAATGTGTACCGGGTATACACTGCAAACAACATGCCCGCTGCGGTCGTGCGGCGGGAGCATGTCCCAACTGAGGGGTCGGCCGGTGCTTTACGCTGACCTGCGTCTACAGCTGCGTTTTCGCACGGGTGGCCGGCTGCCTGCGTTTCGGGGGCCGACGCTCCGGGGGGCGCTGGGGTACGTGCTGAAACGTGTCGTCTGCCATGTGCGGGGCCGCCCGTGCGGGGAGTGCTTCCTCCGGGCGCGCTGCGCGTACCCGGTCGTGTTCGAAGGGGTCGCCCCGCCCGGCCGGGCGGTGATGCGGAAGTACCCCAACATCCCGCAGCCCTTCGTGCTCGTACTGGACGCCCAGAACGACCGGGACGTGCGGCCGAACGACGAATATGCGTTCACGATCCGCCTGTTCGGCCCCGCGATCGAGCTGCACCCCTTCGTCCTGATGGCGATGATCGAGTGTGGTCGAACGGGGCTGGGGCGCGACCGTCTCGCGTTCGACGTAGTTGCCGTCGACGACGGCGCGAAGGTGCTGTATCGCGCGGGGGAGGAGCATGAGATTCATCCGCCGGAGGCGCGGCGAGTTGCGCCCGTTGCCGAGTGCGGGAACGGGCGCGGGGGACTGCGGCTGCGTTTCGAGACGCCGGTCCGCATTCGCACCGACGGCCTGCTCAACACGCAACCGACGCTCGCGCCGGTCGTCCGCGCGGCGGTGCGGCGAATCGCGGTGCTGAGCCACTTTTACGGAGATGGACCCGTCCTGCCCGAGAACAGCGGGGCGCTCATCGAGGAGGCCGCCGCCGCGATCTGCGCGGTCAACTCGCTCCGCTGGGTCCACTTCGACCGCTTCTCAACGCGCCAGCAGCGCACGATGACGCTGGGCGGCGTGGTCGGCGAGCTCCAGTTGGAGAACATCAGTCCGGGTCTCGCCGCGCTGCTCCGTGTCGCAACGATCACGCACGTCGGGAAAGCGACCAGCTTCGGATTCGGTCGCATTTCCTGCGATCCGGGTGAACCATGAACCAGATCCTCGAGGTCGGCCTGGCCGGTTTGCTGCACGACGTGGGCAAGGCGCTCCAGCGCGCCGACCTGCCGTTGTCGGAGGCTGCGCAGCGGATGGCCAATCACCTCTGCCCAGAGGGCGAGCACGGGCCGACGCATCGGCACGTGCTCTGGACGAACGAGCTGCTCGACCGCTACGGCAGCTGGTTTCCAGCGGAGCTGTCGCGGCCGCGCGTGCTGGAGCTGGCGAGCGCCCACCACCGGCCGGGCACGCCGGAGCAGTGGTTGATCGCCGAAGCGGATCGACTGGCCAGCGGCCACGATCGCCGCGCCCGTTCGGAGGACGAGACCCGCGAGTTTCGCCTCGTGCCGCTCAAGAGCGTTTTCGGTGGGCTGCGACTGACCGAACGGCCGCATTCTCCGCCCCGCGAGTTGGCACCGGGCCGGCTCGCGGCGAGCCGGTACGTCGCCGACGGCCCGGGCACCTGTCTGCCAGAGGTTCGCGCCGGCTATCAGGAGGTGGCCCGCGGCCTCACGGCCGTGCTGGGTTCCTGGCCGTGCCTGCCCGCCCCGCGCGTCGCGGAGGCGTTGATCTCCCTCTCGACCGCGTATCTGGCCCGTGTGCCGGCGTCCACCGTGGACGAGACCGATGTGTCGCTGCACGACCACGCTCGGCTGACCGCGGCCCTCGCAACCGTGTCCGCGGCGTTTCACGACCAGACCGGGAATCTGACCGAAGTCGCGGTGCGCAATCGCGACGAGCCGAAGTATCGTCTGGTGACCGGTGATCTGGGGGGCATCCAGGCGTATCTGTTCCGCCCGCCGCCGGAAGGCGCCGCCCGGCTCGCCAAGGCGTACCGCGCCCGCTCGTTCTACTTGTCGTTGCTGACGCACGCGGCCTCGCTCCGTGTCCTGGAGGCCCTGGGGTTGCCGTCGCTGGCCCGCGTCATCGACGCCGGCGGCCGGTTCGTGCTCCTGGTGCCGAACACCCCGTCGGCGACCGCCGCGCTGCGGTGCCTGCGGGCCGAGCTCGACAAGTGGATGCTGGAGGCACACGGCGGCGCGCTGCACCTCACGCTCGACGCGACGCTCGTGCTGGCCGGGCGGGATTTCCTGGAGGACCGCTTCGGCGGGGCCTGGGCGGCTCTCCAGGGGAGTGGCGACACCGCCAAACGGCGGCGACTGGCTGCGTTTCTCCAGCCAACGCCCGGCACCTGGGACCCCGCGCGGGCCACCCTCCCGTACCTGCACGACGAGGAGCATTGCCGGCGCGAACACGAGCGCGACGTGGCACTCGGCGGGCGGCTGCCGGAGGCCCGGTACGCCGGTTTCTGGTCCGACGCGGCCCCACCGGGCTTGTTGCCCGAGCCGCTCGACGTGCTGGGCTATCAGTTCCAGATCTTCGCCAAGCCCCCCGACAAGCGACTGGTCGCCGAGGCCGTCGACCTCTTCGCCTTCGCGGTCGATGACGCCGAACAGGCCGCCGCGGGCTGGCGACCGATCGCCGCCTACGTTCCCCGGCTTGCCGAGCAGGACGTGACGGTGCTCACGGACGCCGCCGCCGCGCCCGCCGACGACACCGACGACGACGCTCCGCGGCCCGGCCGCCCGGCCACCTTCGAGCACTTGGGCCGGCTGCGCACCGCCCACGCGGCCGACCCGGCCGATCGCCGCGGACTCGAAGCACTGGCCTGCCTGAAAGCCGACGTGGATCGGCTCGGGCTGCTCTTCTCGCACGGCTTCGGGTCAGCGAACATCTCGTTCGGCCGGGTCGCCTGCCTGAGCCGCGAGCTGGACGGTTTCTTCAAGGAGTTCCTTCGGGACCGGCTCGACCGGAGGGGCAGCCCGCACCGCCTCGTCTACACCGTCTTCTCCGGCGGCGACGACCTGATGCTCGTCGGCCCCTGGCGCGACATGCTGCATCTGGCCGCCGACCTCAACGCCTGGTTCACCGGGCTGACCGGCGGCAATCCGGACGTGACGCTCTCGGCCGGCCTGGCGCTCGCGCGGGTCCGCGTCCCGGTCTACGAACTGGCGCGGATGGCCGCGCAGCAGCTCGAACTTGCCAAGGACTCCGGCCGGAACCGCATGTCGGTCTTCGGTGAGAGCTGCTCCTGGCCGGCGTATTCCGAAGCGCTCGAACTGGGCGACTGGCTGGACCGGCTGCTTTACGAGGACGTTGTGAACAGCGGGTTCGTCTACCGCCTGCTGCGCTACAGCCGGGCCGCGCTGCGCCTCGAGCGCGCCCGTCAGACCCTCGCCCCGCCCGCAAAGGGCGCTGCGGTCGGCGTGCCGGACTTGCGGTCCGAGTGGACCTGGCGCAGCCAACTGCTCTACGACTTCGAGCGCAACGTCCGTCGCCGGCAGGAGCGGCGTCACGCCGCCGAGGTCGAGCGTCTCGAAAATCTCGTCACGATCGAAATGAGGGCCAACCCACAGCGGGCGCAGCAGTTGCGTCTCGCGGCCATGTACGCCCTGTACCGCAACCGAGGAGGTTAGCGCATGTCACCGGCACCCCCACCCCGTTCCTCGCCGCCCGCACGCGGCCCGGCCGACCGCGGCGGCGGCTCCGCCCCGGCGGCTCCGCTCTTCGACCCCGCCAAGCCGCTCGCCGAGCTGGTGGACACGCTTGCCGAGAAGCAGGCGGAAGCGTTCGGGGCCGGCGAACTGAAAAGCGCGCAGTTGCGCCGGTTCTTCGGCGAGGCCAAGAACCTGTACCGCCAGCTGGAGTCCGGCACCGACTACAAAACCGCGATCGAGCCGCAGTTCAAGATGCTGCGCAGCAAGGCCAGCTACGCCTGGCGGAACGGCGCCTCTGGCCGCAAGATTCCGCGCGTCTTCCACGACTTCATCGACCACGGCGTCCAGAAGGTCAACAGCGAGGAGTCGTTCTGCAAGTTCATCCGGCATTTCGAGGCCGTCGTGGGCTTCCTCTACGGTCTCGGGAGGGTCAGCAATGACTGATCAGACCGCCACCGCCCGCAGTTGGAAGATCGTGCACATGCACATCCTCCGCGGCCAGATCGAGGTCGTCACCGGCCTGCGCATCGGCGGCAGCCAGGACATGATGGAGATCAGCGGCCTCGACAACCCCATCCTGCGCAATCCCGCCAACGATGAGCCCTACCTCCCCGGCTCGTCGCTCAAGGGCAAGATGCGCATGCTCGCCGAGTGGTACTACGGCCAGCTTCCCGCCGGCGGCGACCCGACCAGCCCCATCGTGGGATCGTCCACCGCCCGCGTCTTCGGCGTGCCGGCCCGGAAGGAGCGCGAGACCGGCCCCACACGCTTGATCGTCCGCGACGCTCCGCTGGCCGACGCGTCGCGGGTCGCCTTCAAGCAGGGCCGCACGCCCCTGACCGAGATCAAGACGGAAAACTCGATCAACCGCCTCACCGCGATGGCCAACCCGCGGCCGATGGAGCGCGTGGTCCCCGGCGTCCGCTTCGATTTCGAGCTCGCCTACCGCATTCTCGACACCGGCGACGGCGGTGCGACCGACCGGGCAAACTACGAGATCGTCAAGACCGCGCTCGCCCTGCTCGAGGCCGATTACCTCGGCTCCGCCGGCACGCGCGGCTGTGGGCAGGTGCGTTTCGTCGATCTGAAGGACGAGAACGGAAATCCCGTCGTCCTGCCCAGGCTCGATCCGACCTCGCAGGCGGCCGCCCGATGACCACCTTCCGCGCCACCCTGCGCCTCCGCTCGGCCCTCGGCACGCCTCTGGCCGCCGACACGCTCTTCGGCCACGTTTGCTGGGGGCTGGCCTATCACGAGGGCCCCGAGGCGGTCGCGGCCTTCCTGGATGCCATGGACACGCCCGCCCCGCCGCTCGTCTTCAGCGACCCGCTGCCGGCGGGCTTCTGGCCGGTCCCCGTCCTTCCGCCCATGGCCGAGGCCGATTTCGACGCGGTGCTCGCCCGAACGGGGCCGGACCGCGTCTCCGCGTTTCAGCGCCTCAAGTCCGCCCGCAAGCGGGCCTGGCTGTCGCACGCCGCTTGGGAGCAGCTCCAGCCGCGCCTCTCCGCCCGGGCGCTCGCCGAGTGCCTGCTCGACGCTCCCTCGCCCCCCGCGCTCGAGGCCGTCGCCGTGCCCCACGCCACCATCGACCGCTGGTCCGGCGGCACCCTCGCGGAACACGGCTTCCACTTCGACCGTCAGTACTTCCCCCCCGGCCCGCTCGACTTCGACCTCTGGATCGCCACCCCCTGGTCCGCCGACCGCGTCCGCACGCTGCTCGACCGGGCCCTCGCCGGCGGCTACGGCCGCGACGCCTCCGCCGGCCGCGGCCACATCACCGTCGAGGCCGTGGAGCCGGCCGAGCTCCCCGCCCTTGCCGAGTCGAACGCCGTCATGACGCTCGGCCCGTGCGTCCCCGCCGCCCACGACCCGGCCGTCGGCGTCTGGGAGATCGACGTGCGCATCGGCCGGCTCGGCGGTCCGCTCTCCGTCGGGGCGGCCGACACCCCCTTCAAGTTCCCGCTCGTGCGCCTCGCGCGGGGCGCCGTGCTGCTGACCGACGCACCGCGTCCGCGGCTGGGCCGCCTCGTGCGCGGCATCCACCCGACGCGCCCCGAGGTCGCCGCCTGCGGCTGGACGCTGACGCTGCCCGTCCGCCTCACCGAGGAGTTCCTCCCGTGCCTGCGTATGACCTGACGCTCGAGATGCTCAGCCCCGTGCACGTCGGCACCGGCGACGAGATCGACCCGACCGAATACGTCGTGCGCGAGGTGCCCGAACACCCCGGGTACTACGAGCTCGTCGCGCTGGACCTGCCGAAGCTGCTCACCGGGCTCTCCTCCGCCGAGCGGGCCAAGTTCGACGCCGCGGTCCGCGACAAGTCCGTCACGCTCATCCGGCGTTTCGTCGCGGAGCATCCGCGCCTCTTCCAGTGCGTCCGCTGGCGGGCCCAGGCCGACGCTGAGCTCTACGGGCTGTACAAGAAGGGCCTGACGTCGCCCACGGCCGAGCTGGCCGTTCACCCCATGACGCGCGACCCGGCCGCCGGCCGCCCGTACATCCCCGGCTCCACGCTCAAGGGCGCCCTCCGCACCGCCTGGGTCGCCCGAAAAGCGGCACCCCTTGCGCCGCGCGAAGCCCCCTGGCGCGGTGACGACCGGCACTTCGAACCGCGAGTGCTCGGCTACCTCGACACGTCCGGCCAGCGCCAGCGCGTCGAGCTGCGGGCCGACCCCTTCCGCGCCCTTCGCATCACCGACGCCCCGTTGACCGACGAGGCCAACATCATTACCCGCGTCTCGATCTACAAGCCCGACCGGGCCCCCGGCACGCCCGACCCCGGCGGCATCCAGATGTTCTACGACGTGACCTTCAGCCGCCTCGAGGACCCGGAGCCCGTCACCGCCACCGGCACGCTCGCCATCGACGACCGCCTCGCCCGCACGCCCGGCCCCGCCGGCCGCTGGGCCTTCAAGCACTGCGTCGCCGGCGGCTTCACCGCCGAGGAGCTCCTCGACGCTTGCCACGCTTTCTACGCCCAGCGCCTCAAACAGGAGTTCCAGCGCTTCCATGACCGGAACCCGAAGGCCGCAGCGCATCGCGAGGCCATGGACTACCTGCTGGCGGCCGCCGAGCACCGCCCGGCCGGCTCCGCGCTGGTCCGCCTCGGCCGCTTCAACCACTTCGAGTGCGTGACCGTCGCCCCGTTCGCCCAGCCGCCCAGACGCGGCGCGGGCCGCACCCGCACGCTTGGCAACGGCTGGATGCCGCTCGGCTGGGCGCGGCTGACTCTCAAGCCGCGCGGCGGAACATAGTTTCCGTCGCTACGGCCGGTCCCCGCCTCGGCCGACCTCCGCCGGCGCGCGTTCTCGGACGAGCGGCGATCTTTGACAAGTAAATAGTCGTCGGCCGGCAACCGATACCGGACCGGGCGGATTTCCGCCCGTCGGGAGGCGTTCCATGTCGACCGCGTACCTCGTCGAGCAGGGTAGCAAGCTCCGCAAGACCGGCCACCGTCTTCTCCTCGAGAAGGACGGTGCGCCGGTCGGCGAGCTCAAGGTCAAGGACCTCGAGGGCCTGGCCGTCTTCGGCAACGTCCAGCTCACCACCCAGGCCCTCAACGAGCTCCTCGCCGCCGGCGTCGCCTGCTCGCTGCTGACGCTCCGGGGCGAGTACCGCGGCCGCGTCGTCGGCCGGACCGACCGCAACGTCCCGCTGCGAATCGCCCAGTTCCGAACCTGGAGCGACCCCGCCCGGCGTCTGGTCCTGGCGCGGGCGCTGGTCGCGGGGAAGGTCGCCAACGCGCTGGCCGTGCTCGACCGTCAGGCCCGCTCGCACCCCGAGCTGGACCTGACCGAGGCGCGGGAGGCCCTCCGCGGCGGTGGAGCCCGCATTGCCGCCGCGGCCGACCTCGACGCGTTGCGCGGCGTCGAGGGCTGGCTGACGCGGGCGTACTTCGGAGGGCTTTCGCGTTGTGTGCGGGGTGAGCTGACGTTCACGCACCGCTCGATCCGTCCACCCGGCGACCCCTTCAACGCGCTGCTCTCCCTCGGTTACGTCATGGTCGCCAGCGAACTGATCGGGCTGCTCTACGCCCACGGCTTCGACCCCTACATCGGTTTCTACCACGACATCGACTACGGCCGGGCGTCCCTGGCGCTCGACCTGCTCGAGGTCTTCCGCCACGCCCTGGTCGATCGCTTCGTGCTGGCGCTGTCCAACAACCGCGTGTTCACCCCGGCCGACTTCGAACCGCACGACGACGGCGGCGTCTACCTGCGAACGCCCGCCTTCAAGGCGTTCCTGCGGCACTACGAGCGGCGGCTGGCGCGGCCGGCCGCGGCGGAGGACGGCGACGGCGAGCCGCAGTGGCGGGGGGCGTTGGCGCGGCAGGTGGACGACCTGGCGGCGGCGTTGAAGTCGGGGGGCGTGCTGAAGACGTTCCAGGTACCGGATTGAGCCATGTTCACGGTAGTGGCCTACGACATATCGGACGATCGGCGGCGTTTGCGGACGGCGAACGTGCTGCTGGACTACGGATTTCGCGTGCAGAAATCGGTCTTCGAGGCTCGCCTGACGGACGCGCAGCTGGAGGCGTTGCTGAGCCGGCTGCGGGGCACGGTGGACCTCGACGAGGACGCCGTGCGGCTGTACCGCTTGTGCGCGGCGTGCGTGGCGCTTATCATGACGCTGGGCGCGGCGGGCGTGACGACGATGGATGACGTGATCATCCTCTGAGGTTCCGCGCTGCCGGGCGCCGGCCGGTCCGATTACTTTCGCGCCGCGGCGGGCGTTATGCCGCCGTGGGACGAAGGGGTTTGAGTCGGATGCGCAAGATTCGACGCTGGCTGATCTTGCGCGTGGCCGGGCCGCCGCCCGGGTGGCGGCGGCCGCGTGGAAAGGAGGTCCGATATGCCGGGTCTGAGTTATCGCAAGCGCAACTTCGCCGTGCACGGGAACTTGCGCCCGCCGACCTGTGAACCCCACCCCTGATGAAGAAGGGATTGAGACCAGACAGTTCGGGGCAGGCTGCGTGACGGCGTGCGTGGGCTGTGAACCCCACCCCTGATGAAGAAGGGATTGAGACCAACGGCGGGAACAAAACACCTATCCCTGTCGATTGACCTGTGAACCCCACCCCTGA
>CALGJV010000021.1 GCA_937928595.1 uncultured Phycisphaerae bacterium
TGAGCGCAGGCGGGCCCATCACACCGCGCTGGTGGCCGCTGCTGTGGCATCCGGTGCGGGTGCAGGCAGCCACCAGCCCGGCGCGGTTCGTGGGCATCGCGGCGGGCCGCGGCTCGGGGAAAACGGAGATCGCGAAGCGCAAGCTGGTGGCGAATCTGCGGCTGGTGAAGCCGTGGCCTGACCCACGATATTTCTACGCGGCCCCGACGCAGCCGCAGGCGAAGCGGATCGCGTGGCACGACTTCATCGCGCTGATTCCGCCCAACTGGATCGGGCCCGGCGGCATCAGGGTATCTGAGCTGACCATCGTGACCAGGTGGGGGGCCTCGCTGTCTGTGGTTGGGCTTGACAAGCCGCAGCGCATCGAAGGCCCGCAGTGGGACGGCTGTGTGGTCGACGAGAGCTGTGATGTGAAGCCCGGAACGTTCGACAGAAGCATCATGCCGGCGCTCGTTCACCGGCGGGGCTGGGCGTGGCGGATCGGCGTTCCGAAACGGTACGGCGTTGGAGCCCGCGAGTTCAGGCAGTGGTGCGCGGACGCCGGCGCGGGCCAGCTGCAGGACGCCGCGGCGTACACGTGGGAGAGCGGGGACATTCTGGAGCAGATCGACCCGGACTTGTTGGCCTACGCCCGGGCCAATATGGACCCGCGAGATTTCAACGAGCAGTTCCGGGCCCGATGGGAAACGGCCGGCGGCGCGGTCTTTCACGCCTTCAGCGAGGCGGCCAACGTCCGGCCCTGCAGCTACGACCCGAACTTGCCGCTCATCGTTGGCTGCGACTTCAACCCGGACCCGATGGCGTGGGTCATCGGGCACCGGAGAGGACAGGTGATGGAGTGGGTGGACGAGCTATGGCAGCGCAACAGCAATACGCCCGAATGCCTAAGGCTGCTGGCCGACAGGTACGCGGGGCACCGGGGCGGCATAGAGTTCTATCTGGACGCGTCGTCAGGGCAGCGCAGCGCAGCCAGCCCGGCAACGTCCTACAAGCTCATCGCAGGCGACGCCCGTCTGCGTGCCATGGGGGCGCGGATTGTGTTCCCGCGGCTGCGCGGCGACGGAACACTGGAGGCGAACCCGCATATCGTTGAGCGGCTGGCCGCGTGCAACGCGATGTTTTGCACTGCGGAGGGGGTGCGGCGCATGTTCGTTGACAGCCGCTGCAGGCGGCTAATAGCCGATCTGGAAACGCGCGCGTACAAGCCGGGCACGGCTGAGCCCGACGACGCCGGCGACGTGGGGCATATCACGGACGCGATGGGCTACGCGGTAGCTGCGATGTTCCCGATCGTGCTGGGCGAGCAGCAACGCCCCGGCACGGTTATTATTACCGGCGGAAAGCGAGGTGCCGCATGGCGATAGTCTTTACCGACCACGTTCACGTACAGGGAACCATGAGTTGCACTGCCGCGTCGCTGCCCGCCGCGTGCATTCGCGACCAGCATTGGGTGGCGGGGGCCGACCCGCTGACGGCCGATAAGCAGGTGCACCGCGTGCACGCCCCGTATTCGCAGGAGGTGACCGCGGGCGCGATCGACGATAGCCGAGTGGTGCATATCGCCCGGGCGGCGGGCACCATCAGACAGTTCGGGGCAGGCTGCGTGACGGCGTGCGTGGGGGCGGCGGTGGTCGAATTCGATCTGCTGAAGAACGGTGTGACGGTGCTGTCGGCCAGGGTGCAGGCCACCAGCGCCAGGGCGGCCCGCGAGGTGATGCTGGGCACGCTCTCGGTCACGAAGTACGCGGCCGGCGACGTGTTCGAGATCACGATCGCCGCAACGGCTGGGGGCGGAACGCTCGGCAAGGGGGTGTTCTGCGAGGCGGTGTTCGACGAGAACCCGCTGTAGTCGGCTGCGAGCCGGCTAGGAGGTGAGCCGTGGCGAGTGGCCCCCGTCTCCGCACAGTGGCGCAGGCCCAGACGGCGGCGCAGCTGACGTATTCCGTGCCCGCCGACAGGGTGGCCCGGAAGACAATGCCAGCGACGTATGCGACCTATCGCAGGCTGCGGCGCGACCCGACGATCGCGCTTGCCCGGGCGCTCAGCATCGCGCCGGCAATCGCCGGCGCGTGGACGGTAGAGGCCGACCGCTCTACTCCAGATGAGCGGAAGGTGTACATCGAACAGGGCGTGCTCTGGATGCGGCACGCGCTGGTGCGGTGGGCGCTGGAGGGCGGCTGCGACTACGGGTGGGCACCGAACGAAATAGTGTGGCAGCGGGACAGGGCCGGAACATTGTGGCCGGCCCGGGTCAGACCGCTGCTGGTGGACATCACGGATGTGATGATCGACCCAGACACGGGCGACTTTGCGGGCTACCGGCAGCGACGTGCGGACGGCCAGTTCATTTACCTGCCCCCCGAGTACGCGCTGCATTTCGCGTGGCGTGTCGAGGGGTCGAACTGGTACGGCGAAGCACTGCTCGAAAACGTGCGCGAGGTGTGGCAGAACTACCGCGAGACCGACGACGGGGCGGCCCGGTATGACAAGAAAGTGGCCGGCACGCACTGGGTGATCTACTACCCCGAGGGCACGAGCCGCGACGGAATTGGGGGGCCCATGACCGACAATGCTGTTCTGGCCCGGCGGTTCCTCGACGCGCTGGAGGCGAGCGGTTCCCTGGCCGTGCCCCAGCAGGTGTACACTGGCGCCGGCGGGCTGCCAGAGATCCAGCCAGCCGCGGGCTGGAAAGTTGAGCTTCTGTCCGACAGCAGCCCGCGGCAGGGGGCATTCGTCGAACGCGAACGCTATCTGGACGCCCTGAAGGTGCGGGCGCTGCTGATGCCGGAACGGGCCATTCTCGAGGGGCAGTTCGGCACGAAGGCCGAGGCTGGCGCGCACGCGGACATCGCTCTTACGCAGCGGCAGGTCGAGCATCAGCATGTCGTCGATACGGTGAACGAGCAGTTAGTCGACCGCATGCTCATGGAGACTTACGGCGAGGAAGCGGCCGGCACGGTGTGGCTGCGGCCGGCGCCGCTGGCCGACGAAAAGCTGGCATGGTTGCGCCAGGTCTACGCGGCGGTCATGGCGAACCCGGCGGGCGCGATGGAAGAGTTGCAGAGGCTGGACGTGCCGGCGTTGCGCAAGGCGGTCGGGCTGCCGACGGCCGAGAACCTGGCCGACCCAGAAAGCCTCACGTTCATCAAGACTGAGGGGGCCGATACGGGCAACCCGCTGAGTGCCACGGTTGCGTCGCTGTACGAAACGGCGGCCGACGTGACCGAGGGCTAGCCGATGCCGGGGGCCGCTGCACACGTCAGCCCGGCCGAGCGCGAGCAAGCCCGGCGCGCCGATCTGCTGGCGGGCGGCGTGCTGGCGGTCAGTGTGCCGCTCGCGGTGCAGGCCATGGCGCGGGTGATTAGCCGCTGCATCCGGGCGCACATGCGCGGCGACGACCCCGTGGCGCTGCTGCGAAAGCTGATGCCCGATGCGCTGGGTGTGGCGCTGCCCGAAAGCATGACGCTGGCCCGGCTGAA
>CALGJV010000022.1 GCA_937928595.1 uncultured Phycisphaerae bacterium
CGGCAAGCAGATCGTCTTCCAGCCCGAGTACCTCGGCGAAACGGTGGCCCACCCGTTCGGCAACATGGCCGAGCGATCATTCCTCGTGCTGGGGGGCACGCCCGAAGCGGTGTCCCGCGCCGCCGACTTCTACAAGCACTACTATAACTCGATGGTGTACATGTATTTCGCCGACGCGACGACTGCCGAGGTCTGCAAGTACATGGAGAACGCGTTCTACGCCGTGAAGGTCACGTTCGTCAACGAGTTCTACGACATCGCCCAGAAGCACGGCGTGGACTTCAACCGGCTCCGCGAGCTGTGGCTGGCCGACACGCGCATCAGCCGCGACCACACCTTCGTGTACCCCGACGCCCGCGGCTTCTCCGGCAAGTGCCTGCCGAAGGACTGCAACGCAATCGTCTTCTCGTCCCGTCAGCGGGGTTACGAGCCCAAGCTCCTCGCCGCCACGCTTAGGATTAACGAGGAGTTTCTGGCGCGGAACCGGAAGTAGGCCCCGGGGACTCGAGGGCCTTCAGCTCCGCGCTGCGCTCGACCGCACCGACGCCGGAGACGTAGCGCGCTGTCGCCGCGTACGCCGCCGCGATCTGCGCGGCCCAGGCGTCGCTTGCGACGTCCGCCTCGAGCGACCACGGCTGCCTCCTCCCCTGCTCGAGTGCGTCCGCAATCGCCTCTGCACCATCCAGGGCCAGCCAGCGATCGACGCGGGCGAGCCGCACCGCCGCAGCGACATCCTCCGCCGGACACGCACCCGCACGGGCGGCGTCGAGGCGCGCGGCCAGCGCGCCAACGGCTCCAACCACGTCCTCGTCCGGCACCGACACGAACGTTAGCGCTACCCCCGTGCAGGCGTCCGATTGCCACCGCCCCGCGCGTCGCGGTGAGATCCATTCGGCCCCGGCCGGCAACGCCGCCAGCCGCGCCGCCGCATGCAGTGCGAGATCATGTCGGCCGGCGGCCACAGCCTCCCGCCCACCCGGCGGAGCCAGCGTGTCTTGCACGACCAGCACGGGCACATCCGTCGGGTCCGTCACCCACACCGTCGTGATCGGGAGAGCGACCGGTCGGTCGGCCGACGCCGCGACGCCGCTCCCCCCCGCGAGGCGGCCGACCGCCGTCGTGCGGCCCGCATCGGCGTTCGCCGACGGCGACCAGTCGCCCCAGGCCGCCCGGATCGCCTCGAGCGCGAGCTCCGCATTCGTATCGCCCACCACGACGACGTGCACGGCCGCGATGGCATCAAGCTGGGCCAGCTTCTCGGCAACCTCCCCCCGGCTCAACGGCGAGAAATACGCGGGCGGCCGCCAGCCGATCGCATCCGGCGGCACCGGCCGACGCGCGGCGGCGCGCTCCGCCGGGGATACGGGCGCGTCGAACCAAGTGCAGAGGCGTTCAAAAGCCCGCTCGACCGCAACCGCGCTCCGCTCAGGTCGTCGCAGCAGAAGTGCCTGGGCCTCGACGAGTCGCTCGACATCCTCCGCGGCGCCCGCGCCATGAAGCCCCTGCCGGTGTCGCTCCGTCAACGGCGCGAGCTCGATTCCGCGGTATGTACAGTAATCTCGCCACTGCGCGCCCGATCGCCCGACGGAACCCGTCAGCATGAGCGCCGTCAGTCCGTCCCGGAGGTACAACGGACTGTCGAGAAGCGTTCGCACGACCGTCTCGGATAGCCCGGGAACGACCGCGAGCGTCGCCCGGACCCCGGGCACAACCGCATGCGCCTCGATTCGCGCCGCGGAAGGCGGCACGAGCAGCGGCGTCGGCACGTCACCAACCGACTCGCGGAACAAGGCCAGCGCCTCGGCCCCCGACAGCCGCCGCGCGTCTGCGGAAGGCGTCCCGGCCTGCGTCTGGTCGTCGCGAACACGCGGCGCGATAACGCGCCGTGCGCCGGCCAGCGCCCGCGCGGCCTGTTGCAGCGCCCCGACCGGGAGAGTCCGCGCTCGTCCCGCCTCCCAGCTTGCAGTGAGCAGGTCGCCGCCCACGACTTCGCGGACGCCCCAGTCGCGCGCCCGCGCCTCGAACGTGGCCCCAGCGGCTGTGCGCCGCCGCGCCGCCAACGCCCGCGCCCGATCGAATTCCGCCGGCTCCGGCAGCTCGGCCGCCGCCCGTGCCAGCTCCTCCACGATGATCTGTGCGACATCGGGCAGCACCGGTTGCGTGACCGCCGTCGTCGCCGGCCGGGACAGCGAGGTCGGAGGGGTTTCGGCCGACCGCGCCACGGTGAGGATCAGCACCCCCGCGTCGCGCCAGGCTTCGTGCTCCCAGCGGGGTGGTCCGTAGCCCGCTGCCGTGAGCCGCCGAAACACCGGCCCGTCCACCGGGTTGCTCAGCCGCTCCATCAGCACCGCCAGAGCGACGTTCTCCGCTTGGCCGAGTCCCGGCGTCAGCCACGCGACGGCCAGTCCGTCGGCGAAGGCCTCCGGTGGCGGCGGCAGTTCGATCCGCTCGGCCGTCGGCAACCGAGTCTCCGGGCGGCGCGGCGGCTCCGCCCAGGCCAGCCCGCGAGCCTGCTGCCGCACCAGTTCCAGGACCGTCGGCGGCGTGACGTCGCCTATTAGCACCAACGTCGCGTTGCCCGGAACGAACCAGTGCCCCGCGAACTCCCGCAGCGCCTCGCGGTCGATCGGCCGGGCGGCATTCGCCGGATCCCGCGCCACGGCCGCGTAAGGGTGGTCCGCCAGCAACGCGGCCAGCGCCCGCCGACGCACCGCCCGGTCCGCCGGGGCCGCGACGCCCGCCGGCGCCGACGCTCCACCTCCCGCACGGCCGGCCGCCGCCAGCTCATCGGCGACAAGTGGTCGCAATCGGGCCGCCATCGCGGCCACCGTCGGTTCAAGCAAGGCGGAAGGCAAGGTGGCGCTCAGGCAGGCGGCATCCGGCAGCACCATCCGACCGCTTCGGACGCCGAGAGCGGCGAGACGGACGGCCGTCGCATCCCGTTCCTCGAGGATGTCGAGCAGCGCCGCGGTGGCTCCCGCGGCGGCCGGCGGCTCGAGGGCCGACCCGGCGCCGAACCAAAGCTGGACGCTGACGAGCGGCAGCGTGTGGTCCTCGAGTACCACGACCCGCAGGCCGCACTCGAGCCGGGCGTATTCCGGGGTGCCCAAGGCCGCCGTCGCCAGAAACAGGAAACCAGCCAGCACGCGCGACTCCTCACCGGCCCGACGCCGACCGCCCGACGGCCGGTGCCCCGGGGCAGCGAACGACGCTACTGCGCACGGGCGGGTGGGGCAAGCGGAGGGTCGCCGGGCGTGCTTCGGCCGCCACCGCGCCGGCTCACGGCCGCCCGATGAAAGCAGGCGGTGCCCGCCCGGCTTGCATTCGTGCGGCCGGCACGGCAGGATGGGGACTGGCGCGGTCGCCCGCGCGCGACGCACGGGTGCTCCTGCTCCGGAGAACACATCGCTTATGAGTTCAACTCCCCCCCCCCTCGGTTACGCCGTGTCCGACGCCGCACACGACGCGTACGCGAACTATCGGATTCCGGTCGAGGGCTTCCAGGGAACGCCCGAGGAGGTCGACCGGCAATGGTTCGAGCAGTGCTATCGCGGCCGAGGCGACACGCTCGCGCAGCTTACGCCCCGGGCGCTGATCATGGGCACGCTGCTGGGCGCGGTGCTCTCCACCACGAACATCTACATCGGCCTGAAAGCCGGGTGGGGGTTCGGTGTCTCGATCACGGCATGCATCCTCTCGTACGCGATCTGGACCACGATCTATCGGCTCGGCCTGGCCCGCACGCAGATGACGATCCTCGAGAACAACTGCATGCAGACGGCCGCGTCGGCCGCGGGCTACTCGACCGGCGGCACGCTGATCTCGGCCTTCGCCGCGTACGTGCTGCTGAACAACCAGACGCTGAGCATTCCGATCCTCATGGGCTGGGTCTTCTTCCTGGCGGTCCTCGGCGTGACGATGGCGGTGCCGATGAAGCGACAGATGATCAACGCCGAGCAGCTCCGCTTTCCCAGCGGGGTGGCGGCGGCGGAGACGCTCAAGGCGCTGCACAGCACCGGCGGGCAGGGGCTGCGGTCCGCCATCGCGCTCGGCATCGCCGGCGTGCTGGCGGCGGCCAGCAAACTGTGGACGGAGGGGCTCGAGATCATCCACCACAGCCTGGGGCGATTCCAGCTCGACAAGGTCACCGGCTGGATCAACGAGCACTGGTTCGGCCCGACACTCGTGGGCCGCACCGTGCAGATCTCCTGGGAGCCGATGTTCATCGCGGCCGGTGCGATCACCGGGATGCGCGTCTGCGCGAGCATGCTCGTCGGCAGCATCACCTGCTGGATGATCTACGTGCCGATTCTGGAGTACAACAAGATCGACGTGGGGCAGGGCTTCCGCTCGGTCGTACAGTGGACGCTGTGGGCGGGAACGGCTTGCATGGTCACGTCCGGCCTGCTTTCGTTCGGCCTGCAGTGGCGCAGCATTGTTCGGGCGCTCAGCGGCGTAACCCGGCTATTCAGCGCCGCCCGCCCCCAACCCCCGCCCGCCGGCTCGACGGTATCCCGCGCCGACATGGACGCGATTGAGACGCCGATGTCGTGGTTCGTCCTTGGCCAGGTCGTAGGACTGCTCGGCCTGATGTACATGGGCCACATCACGTTCCAGATGCCGATCTGGCAGACCATCGTGGCCGTGCTGCTGTCGTTCGCCCTCGCCCTCGTCGCCTGCCGCGTCACCGGCGAGACCGACACGACGCCCATCGGAGCCATGGGCAAGATCACGCAACTCACCTTCGGCGGGCTTGCCCCGGGCAACATGAACGTCAACCTGATGGCTGCGAACATCACGGCCGGCTCGGCGGGTTCGTCCGCGGCTTTGCTCACGGACCTCAAGAGCGGCTACCTGCTGGGCGCGCATCCGCGGAAACAATTCCTGGCCCAGTTCTCGGGCATTTTCCTGGGAACGATCGTCACGGTATTGTGCTTCTCGGCGCTCGTGCCCGACGCATCGGTTCTTGGCGGCAACCAGTTCCCGGCTCCGGCCGCCCAGACCTGGAAGGCGGTCGCCGAGGCCCTCGGGAAGGGGCTAAGCTCGCTGCACCCGATCAAGCTCTGGGGCATCGCGATCGGGGGTGCGGTCGGGCTTGTTCTGCCGATCCTCAGCATGCTGGCGCCGCCCAAGCTGAAGCCGTGGATCCCGTCGGCCGCGGGCGTGGGGCTGGCCTGGGTCTTCCAGTGGTACTACGGCGTGCTGTTCTTCATCGGGGCGCTGATCGGCTGGTTCTTCGAGAAGCGGCATCCGAAGCTCTCGCAGGACTACACGTTCCCCGTGGCCTCCGGCGTGATCGCCGGCGAGTCGATCATGGGCGTCGGGCTGGCTCTGATACAGGCCGGACCGGCCCTGGTCCGCCGGGCCTTCGGCGGCTGAGCACCGGGTCGGGAGTGTAGCCTTGAGTCTCCAGGAACCTCCGCAGCCCGCAGCAGCGCAACCCGAGAGCGAATACATGCTACCCCTCGAGGGCTTCCGCGGCACCCCCGAGGAAATCGAGCGCCAATGGTACGAGCGCTGCTACCGCGGCCGCGGCGACTCCATGCTTCAGCTCACCTGGCGGGCCGTCCTCATGGGCTCGCTGCTGGGCGGCATCCTCTCGCTGACCAACCTGTACATCGGGCTGAAAAGCGGCTGGGGCTTCGGTGTCGCGATTACCGCCTGCATTCTCTCGTACTCGATCTGGACCGCGCTGCGCGGCCTCTCCGGCGGGCGCCTGACGCCGATGACGATCCTCGAGAACAACTGCATGCAGTCGTGCGCCTCGTCCGCGGGGTACTCGACCGGCGGGACGCTCGTCTCAGCCATCGCCGCCTACGTGATGATCCATCACAGCGCCCCGTCGACGCTGGTGCTGATGGGCTGGGTGTTCTTCCTGGCGATCCTCGGGACGACCATGGCGATCCCGATGAAGCGGCAGATGATCAACATCGAGCAGCTCCGGTTCCCCTCGGGCATTGCCGCCGCGGAGACGCTGCGCGCACTGCACACGACGGGCGGCCATGGCATCCAATCGGCGATCGCCCTCGGCGTCGGCGGCGTCGTCGCGGCGCTCAACAAGCTCTGGACGGAGGGGTTGTCGCTCATCAACCCCATCCTCGCGCCGTTCCAGGGCGATGCGCTGTTCGAGCGGCTCAACCACGCCATCTTTCCGCAGCGCGCCCTCGACAACACGGTGGCGATCTCGTGGCAGCCGATGTTCATCGCCGCCGGCGCGATCACCGGCCTGCCCGTCTGCACGGCCATGCTGATCGGCGGCGCGCTGTGCTGGTTCGTGTACGTCCCGCTGCTGCGGTCCCACGGGATCCTCCAGTCGAACGAGCTGAAAGACATGCTGTTCTTCACGCTCTGGGGCGGCGCGTCGTGCATGGTGACGTCGGGGCTGGTCTCCTTCGGCCTTCAGTGGCGCAGCGCGCTGCGCGCCTTCCGCGACCTCAGCGGCATGTTCACATTCCGTCGCCGGTCCGACTTCGATCCGATCGCGGCCATCGAGACCCCAGCGTCCTGGTTCGTGCTCGGCCAAGTGGTCGGCACCATCGGCCTGGCCTGGCTCGGGAACGTCGCGTTCGGCATGCCCTACTGGCTGACGATCGTCGCCGTGTTGCTCTCGTTCGCGCTGGCCCTGGTGGCCTGCCGGGTCTGCGGCGAGACGGACAGCACGCCGGTCGGCGCCATGGGCAAGGTGACGCAGCTCACCTTCGGCGCGATCTACCCGCGCAGCATGGACGTCAACCTGATGAGCGCCTGCGTCACGGCCGGCGCGGCGGACTCGTCCAGCGACCTGCTCACGGACCTGAAGAGCGGCTACCTGCTCGGGGCGCACCCGCGGCGCCAGTTCCTGGCGCAATTCTCGGGCATCTTCATCGGCACGCTCGTCTCAGTGCTCTCGTTCCAGGCGGTCGTGCGCGACGGAGCGATCCTCGGCGGGCGCGAGTTCCCGGCCCCGGCCGCCCAGACCTGGCGGGCCGTTGCGCTGGCGCTCGGCGAGGGACTGCAAAACCTGGAATCAGTGAAGATTTGGAGCATCGTGATCGGCGGCCTCGTCGGCATCCTGCTGCCCACTCTGGCCGCGCTCCTGCCGCCCAAGGGAGCGAAGTGGGTCCCTTCGGCCGCCGGCCTCGGCCTCGCGTGGACGTTCGGTTTCGACTATTGCCTGCTGTTCTTCGCCGGCGGCCTGATCGGTGAGATTATCCGCCGGACGTCGCCAAAAACGCACGAACAATACCTGTTCCCGGTGGCGTCCGGCGTCATCGCGGGCGAAAGCCTGATGGGCGTCGCGCTGATCTTCATTCGCGAAGGGCCCGCGATGTGGCAGCAGTTCTTCGGCGGCTGAGCGCCGTCCGGGCCGGTTACGGCGTCCGCCACACCCCCGCGTGCCGCGCATCCACCACCTGCACCCGGTTGTTGCCCGAGTCGATCACATACATCCGGTCGCCCGGCGCCACCACCACCGCCCACGGGTACGCGAGCTGTCCGGGCTTTCGCCCGGCCGCCCCCCACGTCCCCAGCGACCGCCCGTCGCGGGCGAAGCGCTGCACGCGGTTGTTGCCGTACTCCACCACGACCAGCGTGCCATCCGAAAGCCAGTCCAGCCCGTACGGAAAGCGCAGCTCACCCGCCCCCGTCCCCTCCCGCCCCCAGGTCCCCAGCAGCGTGCCATCGGCCGCGAAATGGCAGACCCGGTGGTTGCATGCGTCCGCGACCCAGAGCGTTCCGTCCGCGTCCAGAAGCAACCCCTGCGGCCGTTGCAGGCGGGCGTCCCCGGCCTCGCGTCCGCCGAAACTCAACTCGAAGCGGCCGTCGGGTGTGAACCGACTGATGCGATCAAACCCGCTGTACTCCCCCACGTAGATCGTCCCGTCCCGCGCCACCGCCACATCGGTCGGCAGCACGAAATCCCCCGGGCCTTCGCCACGCCGCCCGAACCGCAGCACCTCCTGCCCCTCCCGCGAGAACACCAGCACCCGCGAGTAGTGCGTGTCGGCCACGTACACGCGACCGTCCGGCCCGACGCCCAGCCCCGTCGGTTTGCCGGCCTCGTGGTCCGGCATGCGCCACGCCGCCACGGCCGCCCCGTCCGGGGTGAATCGCTGAATACGAGCCGACTTGTCGACCACGAGCAAGGCCCCGTCGGCTTCGAGCGCTGCGGCCCGCGGGTAGCTGAATTCGCCGAGCCCCATGCCGGTCGTGCCGAACACGCACAGGAGGCCCGGTACTTCGGGATAGGAGTCTTGGGAACACCCGACGAGCGCCAGGCCCAGGAGCGCGGTGCCGACCACGCCCGCCCCCCTCAGCCGACGTGTCACGGAATGACGACCGGTTGCTCGGCGGCTGTCCGCGCGCGACCCTGCTTCAACTCGGCGAAGTCGCGACGGGCGGCCCGCAGCGCTTCCAGCAACTGCTCTTTCGTGATCGGCGGATTGGAACGAACTAGGACGCGCCCGTCCGGAGCGACGACTGCGAACGCGGGCGTCTGCGTCAGGCCCCACCGCTGCCCGAGCTGCTGGTCGCCCCGCTGGTACTCGAGCGGCACGCACGTGAAGTGGCCCGTTTCCCGGAGAACTTCGGGGTCTTTCAGCACGCTCTCCTCGAAGTCCGTGCATTCCTGGCGGTACCAGTTGCGAAAGTACACGAACGTCAGCCGGTCGGCCGCGGCCGCCCGCGCGTGGACCTCAGGGAAGGTCGCGAGGTCCCACTTCACTCCCTCGCCGCAGCCGGCGACGCCGCCCAGGGCAACCGCGACCAGCAAGATGCCGAGTTGCCGACAGGACGCACGCCGCCAAGCGACCCGGCCCGGGTCGCCCGCGTTCGCGCGGCCGGCCGGCCGCAGGAATCGCACGCGGGAGGGCGCGCTGTGCACGCTCAATTCTTGTCGTCCGCAGGGGTCTCTTTCGACCGACCGCTTTCCGGCTTGTCTTTGGGGGTTTCGGCCGCCGGCGTGCTCTTGCTCTCCTTGTATTTCACGGAGCAACCCCACGGCTTGGTCTCGGCCAGCGGCACATCCTTGCCCGCGAGCACGGCTGTCAGGGCCTCGTCGACGTAGTTCCGCACGTCGGCGTCCTTCTTGTCACCGTGTTGGTTGTTGTTCAGCGCGCCGGCGTATACGAGCTTGCCCTTGTTGATCACATACATGTGCGGCGTGGTCTTCGCGCCGTACAGCCGACCGACGGTGCCGTCGTTGTCCATGAGGATCGGGAATGCGATTTCCTTCTCCTGGGCGTACCGCACGTTCTCCTCGGCCTTGCGCCAGTGCGTGCTCTCGACCCCCAGCCAGATCACGCCCTTGTCCTTGTACTTCTTGTGCAGGTCGTTGACGACCGGCACCGCCTTCACGCTCCAGGGGCATTCCTGATTCACCCACTCGAGCACCACCACGTTGTTCTTGTACTGCGACAGCGTGTGCTTCGTGCCCGTGGCGTCCAGAAGCGTGAAATCCGGCGCGGGCTCACCGACCTTGGCGGCCGCGTCCTGGGCCACCGCCGCCGCCGTGAACGTCAGCAAAACGGCCATCGCCCCCGTCATGGTCCACGTGGTTTGCATTCTGAGCAGCTCCTTCGCACAATCCGGACGTATCCGGTCCGTCACTCGCCGGTGGATTCTACCGGGCGCGGACCCGCCCGCAAGTCAGGTGCCGCACACGCGATGCCGACCGTGGAAGTTCTCGCTCCGCACGATCTGTCGGCCGCCCTGCCGCTGGTGCTCGCCGGGCCCAACGACTCGCCGCGGCGCGCGGCGGAAACCGCGCGCACGTTCGCCCGCTACCTCGCGGAGTGCCGACTGCCCTGGAACGGGTGGCGTTGCGGCCCGCTGCGCGCTCCCACGGGGACCGCGCTGGCCCTGGAGCTGCCCGGACGCACGATCGTCTTGCTTCCGGCGATTCCCGGCCGGCGCGGGATTACCGCGGAGGGTACGCGGGAGGTGGTAAGGGCAGCGCTCACCGCGGTGCGGTCGCGGCGCCCGCATTTCGTGCAAGTCCTGGCGGATCCGGCCGCGGCGAGTTTGGCGACCCTGCTCGAGGAGTTCGGTTTCCAACGCTTGACGCGTCTGCTCTACCTCGAGCGAGATGCCGTCTACCCGTGGGTCGATCCTCCGGCGGCGCACAGCGTCCAGTGGGTCGCGTACGAACCCGCGCGCCACGCCGATTTCGTCGCCGTGGTGCAGGCAACCTACGTCAACAGCGCCGACTGCCCCGAGCTGAACGACCTGCGCCCGGTGGACGACGCGCTGGCCGCCCATCGCGCGGGCGGGCCGTTCGACCCGGCCTTGTGGGAGCTGGCGGTGTGCGCGGGCACGCCAGTCGGGTGCCTGCTCCTGACCCGAGCGGTCCAGGGGGAGGCGCTCGAGGTGGCGTACATGGGCGTCGTGCCGGCCGCACGCCGCCGCGGCGTGGGGGCGTACCTGCTCCAGCGGGCCCTTGCACACTGCCGCGCCGCCCGTGTACCGCGGCTGGCGCTGGTGGTGGACGCGCGCAACGCCGCCGCGCGTCGGCTGTACGCACGCTTCGCGCTGACGGCGGTGGGCGAGCGCGACGCGTTCCTGCTGCCGCTCGGCTGAGCGCCGGCCTCGGACAACGTGTGCGTGTGTTTCGCACAACCGGTGGACAACGCGTGCGGCGCGTTTTTTTTTGAGTGCCTTTGCGGTTGACGACGCGTGAGTTGCGCGCGTGACATGAGTTTTGCGCAAAGACGAGCGTTGCGTGCGGCCGCCGCAGCGAGTAATATCCGCACCGCAAGGTGAACGAGAGGGAGTGATGTCCGACAAGCCGTTCTAGCCGCTTCCCGGCGGTCGTTCCGGCCGCCTCAAGATGTGTTACCGTCGTCGAGGTGAACCGTGGACCCAGCGGTCGCGGAAAAAGTCTGCGCTGTGCGTGCGCGCGTCGCCGATCTCATCGGCGCGAATCGCTTTCGCACCTGGTTCGGCGAAGACGCCGAGTTTCATCTGGCGAGCGGCAACCTGGACATTCGGGTCGCCAACGCGTTTGTAGGTGACTGGATCAGTGCGAACTTCATGCCGCAGCTCGTGGAAGCCACGCGGATCGTCCTGGGCGGCGAGCCGCGTGTGCAGGTGCTGGTCGGCGGGCGCGACGCGCGGGCCGCCGGGTCACCGAGTCTCTCGGAGCCACCCGCCAAGCCCCGGCGCGCCGCGGACGTTGCCCCGCCGACCGACCTGCACCCCCATCCGGGGCGCCCTCCGCTGCGCGGCGAGCTCGACACGTTCGTCGTCGGCCCGCCCAACGAGCTCGCCTTCTCCGTGGCCGCGACCCTCGTGCACAGCCCGGGCCGCAGTTTCAAGCACCTCGTGCTGCACGGCGGCTGCGGCCTCGGCAAGACGCATCTGCTCCAGGGCATCTGCAACGGCTTGAGCCGCACGCACCCCACGTTCGAGTGGTCTTACGTGTCCGGTGAGGAGTTCACAAACGAGTTCATCTATGCGCTCAAGGCCAACCGGATCGACCAGTTCCGGGCCCGCTTCCGCCGCGTGGACGTGCTCGTAATCGACGACATCCACTTTCTCGCCAACAAGAAAAGCACGCAGGAGGAATTCCTCCACACATTCAACGCGATCGACGCCTCCGGCAAGACCGTCGTCCTCTCGTCCGACACACACCCCCGCGGGCTGACCGACCTGTCCGAGCCGCTCGTCAACCGTCTATTGGCCGCCATGGTCGTGCGAATCGATCCGCCCGACCTGGCCACGCGCCGCGAAATCCTGCGTCGGCGGGCCGTGGCGCTGCACTGCCCGGTCGACGAGGCCGCGCTCGACGCCCTCGCGCACCGCGTGACCCGCAACGTGCGCGAACTCGAGGGTGCGCTGTACAAGCTCTCGGCCTATGCCGCGCTGACGCGGCAGCCCGTGTCGCTCGACCTCGTGCAACGCGTGATTGACGACACGACCGGCGCAGCGCTCCCGCCGGACCCCGAAACCATCGAGCGGGTCGTGGCGGCGTACTTCGGCGTCACGCGCGAGGCCATCCGCTCGGACCTGCGGGAGAAGACGATCACGCTGGCCCGCGGCCTGACCATGTTCCTGATCCGCCGCCACACACACCTGAGCTTCCCCGAAATCGGCCGCCGGCTCGGCCGCAAGCGGCACTCCACCGTGCTCATGGCGGTCCGCCGGGTGCAGGCCGCGCTCGACCGCGACGACTCGGCCGCGTGGACCACGCCGCAGGGGCCGCGGACCCGCCCGCTGCGCCAGGTACTCGAGGAATTGGAGCCGCAGATTCTCCGCTCGTCGGACCGGACCTGAACCGGGCGAGGCGACGCTCCGCGGTCGTGCCGGTCGGCCACCCCCGCCCGACGAGTTCCCACATTCCAGCCGCCGGCCGAAACCGCGTATAATGCGGCGGGCGGGCCGCCGGAGGCGGCGGAGTCGCGTCGGCTCCCGCCCGGCCGGTCTGCCTTTGAGGGTTGAGCATGCGTCGGATTTGGCCTCACGCGCTGCGCTGGCTGCTCCTCGGCACGTCCGCCGGCGGGCTCGTGTTCGTGAGCGGCTGCCTGGCCCTGGCAGAGCGGGGCCTCGACATCCTCCTGTCCCCCGCCGCCGCCGGCAACATCAACATCGCGCCGTACACCGCCGTGGCCGGCCTGTTGGGAGTCCTCGTTGCCATCCGTCCCGGATAAGTCCGGCCCCCGCCTGGTCGTCCGCACCCGGGAGGGCGTCTACGCGACCGTACCGCTCACGCATCGCCCCGTGACGATCGGCCGCAGCCAGTCGTGCGACCTCGTGCTACGCGACGACGGCGGCGTGTCCCGTGAGCACGCGCAGGTCTGGCTCGACGAGCGCGGCCGGGTCCAAGTGGCCGACCGCGGCTCGAAGAACGGCACGCGCGTCGACAACAGCGACGCGTTCCGCGACGCGGTTCGACCCGCCCAGCGCTGGATCCGCGTGGGCGAGTACGAGATCGAGGTCGTGGGGGTTGGTCGGCCGCCGGCGGCGCTCGAGTCGGACGTCCGCTTCACCCCCGACTCGCCGACCCTGATCGGCGACACCAAGTTCTTCCCGTCCAGCCAGCGTCTGGACCTGAACCTGCACCGGCTCACGCTGCTCATGAGCCTGACCGAACGGATCGGCGGCGCGTTCGAGCGCAAGCAGTTGCTGGAGCAGGCGCTGGATGCCTGCTGCGAGGCACTGGGCTTCGAGCGCGGGCTGATCGCGCTCAAGACGCCGCGCGGCGAGCCCGAGCTGCCCGTCACCCGTAACATTCAGCGCGACGAGACCGGGGCGTTCAAGATCAGCCGCACGCTCATCAACCAGGCGCTCGTCCACGGCGAGCGCGCCATCGTCAACAATCCCGCGGTCGACCTGGTCGCGAACCTCAGCGAGAGTCTGGTGCGTTTTCCGATCTGCTCCGCGCTGTGCGTGCCGATCCTGCACCGCAGCGAAGTGCTGGGCGTCATCTACGGCGACCGCATCACCAAGACCGCCGATGTTTCGACCTACACGCCCGAGGATGTCGACTTCCTGGCGGCCATCGCGCAGCAGGTCGGCGTCGGCCTGGCCAACCTGCGGATGTTCCAGGAGCACCTGCGAACGCAGAAGGTCTACCTCGAGCTCGAGCAGGCCCGCACGATCCAGCAGCGGCTCCTGCCCGCCCGCCCCTTGTCACTCGCCCACCTGACCGTCCTCGGACACAACGAGCCCTCGTCGCACGTCGGCGGCGACTACTTCGACTACTTCCCGCTCGGGCAGGACCGCGTCGGCCTCATCGTCGCCGACGTGACCGGCCACGGACTCCCCGCGGCCCTGATCATGGCCAACCTGCAGGCGGCCGTCCGGGTCGCACTGACCGCCGACGCGCCCCTGCCCGATGTTGCCGACCGCCTCAACCGGCTCGTTTACCTCAACACCGACAGCGACGTCTTCATTACCGCCATCATCGGGCGAATCTGTGCCCGCACCGGCCGGCTGGAGTTTGTCAACGCCGGCCACCCGGCGCCCCTGCGGCTGGCCGAGGGACGCGTGATCGCGGTCGAGTCGGACAACTCGCTACCGCTCGGCGTCCGGGAAAACGAGCGCTTCCGTGTGCAGGAGGTCGCGCCCGCACGCAGCCCGAGCGCGCTGCTGCTCTACACCGACGGACTCATCGAAGCGGACGACGCCGCCGGCCGGATGCTGGACTTGCCCCCCGTGATCGCGGCATTGGCCCGCCTGGCCACGCCCTCGGCCGAGGCCGTGCTAAACGCAGCGCTCGAGACTGTGCGCGGGCACGTAGGCGAAGCCCGTGTCGTGGACGACCTGACGCTCATGGCCGCCGCGTTTCAGCCGGCATCCTGACGTCGGCCCCCACCACCCGCCCCCTCGCGAAGCGCAGACTACGGGTACACCTCCGCGCGCAGGCCCAGCACCCGCACTTTTCCCGCGATGCTTTCCAGTTCGCCTTCGCTCAGGGCCGTCGCGTAGGGCTCCGCCGTGCGGCGCGCCACCGTATACACCTGCACGAGTTGGATGCGCGTGCCGCCCGCCAGCAGCGTCCGCAGCCGCCCCACGTACGCCTCGATCTCAGCCGGCGGCGGCGGGGCGTCGTTCAGACGCAGGAACAGCGATTGGATCACCAGCGGACGAGACTGCCCCGCCGCCTGGATGTTCGCCAGCACGTGCTCGAGCGGGTAGTTAGGCCGATTGACCCGGCGGAAGTACTCCTCCGTGCCGGCGTCCAGCTTGGCCCAGACCTCGCCGCCGTTGGCGTCCAGAACTGCGAGCGCGGCGGCCACCGCCGGCCGCGTCAGGTAACAGGCGTCGGTGATGAGGACCACCTTGACGTCGTCCAGCCGCGCCTCCCGCCGCACCCGGGCGACGAGTTCCACCGCCTCGGGAAATGCGGGCGACGCGGTCGGCTCCCCGTCGCCCGAAAACGCGAAGTCGTTCAGTCGCCGCCACTCCGCCGGGATGCTGCGGAACTCCGGCTCCTCGAACAGCGCCGTCCGGCCCGCGACCATCTGCTCCAGCTCCGCCGCCAGCACCGGCAGCTCCACCCGGCGAACCTTCGGCGGAAGCGACCGATCCACCGAGCAATACACACAGTCGAAGTTGCACGCCGCGTCGGGATTGAGGTTGATGCCGATGCTGAGACCCCGACTACGCCGCGAGATGACGGGGTAAACGTAGAGAAAGTCCCGCCACCGCCGGGGGTGGTTGGCGAACGCTTCGCGGAGTACAGGGAGTGCCATCCGGCCTTTTCTGCCAACCGGGCTCACCGCGCCTATGATATCGGCGTCAGGCGGGAATACCGGGCCGCGAGGCTCGGTTTCCCGGATTGACAATATCTTCTCCATGCGGTGTGGAGAAGAGTTGGCAGGATGTAGCTCGGCTCGCCCTTCCTGCCAACGAACTTACGGCCCGTCTGCTCCGGCAGGCGGGCCGAAGCTTTTTTCGGGAGCCGGAGCCGGCTTCGGGGAATCCGCAACCGGCCGCGCCGTTCCGTCCGATCTCTCGCCGCCGTCCGGCGACGGGCGGGCCCCGGGGAGCCAACCCGTGATATCCAGCCCGCCTGCCGCGTCCGAGTAGCGCCGAGCGAAATCGGCCAGCGTCCCGGCCGTCACGAGCTCGGACGGCACGCCGCGACGGCGCGGCGTCTCGGGGTTGAGCACAATGCGAACCGCCAATTCGGCCGCCGCGTATCCTCGGTCGCCATCCAGCGCGCCCACGAGCGCCACCGCCCGCCCGGGACGCTCCGGCGTTCCCAGTGCCGCCCAGAGCCGCGGGGCCGCGGAAAGCGTCGCGAAGCGGTAATCCGGGCTTGTCCGCCGCAATCCCACCTCCCACCCGAACGGCGGATCCAGCCAGACGGCTGCGTCGAGCGTCACAACCAGGCTCGTTCGCGGGTACTGCTCGAGCAACTCTGTCACTGCCGTGGCCACGCCGGCGGCTCCTCCGCCCTCGGCTTCGGCCAGGAGCCGCGGCGCGGCCTGCTGCCGTGCCACGCTCATGAACCGGTCGTACACCCGCTCGGCTCCGTCCCCCGGAGCCGGCGTCCGCACGAGGACGTAGCTCAGGCCGTCCCCAATAACGGTTGGAAGAGCCTTGGCGAGCAGTTCCCCCGCCTCGGCGGCGGAGACGTGGACATGCCCCGCGGCCAGCTCGTCCGGCAGCGGTTCGCCGATCGTGATCAACGGAAGATGCGCGGCCCGCACGGCGCGAGCGAGGGGCTCCGCCAGTGCGACCGACGGCACGAGCAGGACGATCGCCGCCGGCTTCCGATCGAGCACTCGCTGCATGAACGCCGCCACCGTCTCGTTCGCCCGCGGCGCGATGCACTCCCCGGAGACCGTCGGAGTCGTCGCCAGGTACCGGCGAGCCCCCCCGGCCACCCCCGGCCAGTCCGCCACGTATTCGGACGGTGTAACCACCGAGATCCACAGCCCGCCCGCTGGCCGTGCCCGCGGGGCTTCGTCGGCCGCGCGTTCGCAACCCGTAAGTACCGCGGACAAAACAAGATGCAACGACAGGCGCAGCAGGCGCCCTCGCCCGAATGGGTGCATGTGCGCTCCAGAATCAGCGTTTGCGGGTGCGGCCGCTAGGCGCCGATGACGGTATAATAAGCATAGGAGATGGGGTGAAAGCGGCTTTTTTCGCAGAAAGGACACGCATGAGGCGGTCGATCGTGACGAGCGTCGCCGTACTGGGCTTGGCGACTACGGCTTGGGCCCAGACGGCCGCCACGTTGACAGCGGCGCCGGAGAACAGCGGCGGGACTCCTGGGAGCTGGGTGCAGGCCGCGATCGCCCGTCACAAGGCCCTCATCGCATTACGTGTGAACGCGCCGCGCGGCGGCGAAGCCGCGGGCGACCGTTCCAGCCTTCCCGCGAGCAGCACGACCGGCACCTCCCCAATGCTGAACGGGGGCTCGACGACACTGGACAACCTGCTGAGCCTCGTCGGCGGCTCCGGCTCGTCGCTGAGCGCGCTCGCGGGGCTGCTCGGGGCGAGTGCAACCTCGACCGGTCCCAACGTGACCGCCCCCGGCACGGCGACCGACCCCCGGCTCGCCGCACTCCTCGCCCTGCGCGATGCGAACAAGAGCGCGAGCACGGAGAAGATGAGCACGGCTTCGCAGCAGTCCAGCTCGACAGCCACAAGTTCCAGCAGCAGCACAACCCGCGTGGGTGGCGCCGCCGTCAATCGTCTGCCCAAGGCCGAGCAGCGGTTGCAGTCGTCAAGCACCAATGCGACCGCTGAGACGCCCTTTGCCGCCCGGTGGGCGAGCGCGATGCTGTCGACCTTCTTCACGGCGGTCACGGCCGGCTTCCAGTCCACCGGTTTCATCACGTTCCTGAAGGACGGGCTTCGCCCGCTGATGTACCCGACGGACGCGTCCGGCAACGGCAGCGATTCGGGCAACAACAACTCCGGCGGCAGCGGTTCCGGCGGCTCCGGCAGCGGAATCGAAGACATCTCGCCCGGTGACAATGGATCAGGTGGCGGCGGATCAACGCTCTGACGTTCACCGCTCGGCTCCGGATCTCGTATGCTTCTCGTGCTCGGCCCGCGTCGGCCGGACGGTCCGCGCCCCGACGTTGCGTTCATTTCGCCGTTCGCGTAGCGTTCCAACGTCTCCGCGGGACACGAGAGAGGCAGGTGAGGTCATGGTACCCCTGAGCCCGCACAGTCGCCTCCGCCGCGTTGCCACGGTCGCCCTCGTGCTGAACCTCGTCGCTGCCGCGGCCGGGATCGCCTGGGGGGTGTACGAGTGCCTCTTCCTCGGCGAGCGCGCGCTGGGCGTCGTTCTCATCGGCGGCAGCATCGGGGCCGCCCTGTTCGGGTTGCTGCTGTACTGCCAGGTCGTGCTGGTGCACAAGTTCGTGAGCTACGCCTATCGTGCGTACCAGTCGCTGCTGGAGTCCGCCGAGCTGCTCCGGCGGCAGGAAGAGCACACCCGCACGATCGCGGAGAACAGCAATCTCTCCGACTGGGCCAAGCGGGTCGCGTACCGCGAACGTGACTACGAGTTTCTCCGTGACACGATCAACGCGGCCATCGTGCGGCAGGACTGGGAGTCCGCAGAGCACCTGATCGGCAGCCTCGAAAAGGAGTTTGGCTACCTGGACGAAGCGGGGCACCTGCGCGAGCGGCTCCAGACCGCGCGGCGGGCGACGAACGACGAGCGTGTCGCGGCGGCGCTCGCCCGGTTTGAGGCCCTGTGCGCCGACCACAAGTGGGCCCAGGCCCACGCCGAATGCGAGCGCTTGTCCCAGCTCTTCGCCGGGGATGCGCGCATCGCCGGGCTGCCGCAGGAGCTGGAGCGCCGCCGGCAGGACGTCAAGCGGCAACTGCTCAAGGAGTACGACGCCGCCGTGCGCAGCCAGGACGTCGACCGCGCCCACCGCCTGCTGTTCGAGCTCGATCAGTACCTCGTTCCGCAGGAGGCCGAGGCGCTCAAGCCGTCCGCGCGCAGCGTCTTCCGCGCCCGTCTCGAACAACTCAAGACGCAGTTCGGCATCGCGGTGTCGTACAAGCAGTTCTACAATGCCATCGGCGTGGGCGAGCAGCTCATCCGCGAGTTCCCCAACAGCGGCTACGCCCACGAGATCACGAAGCTGTTGCCCGTGCTCCGCGACCGGGCGCGGCAGCTCGGGAGTCCGCATGCCGTCAGCACCACGCACGCCGTCAGTCCGTGAGCAATTCGAACGGCTCTTGGGCCGCGCCTGCGCCATCGTTGCACGCGCCCCGGGGCGCGTGAATCTGATCGGCGAACACACGGATTACAACGACGGCTTCGTCTTCCCGATGGCCCTCGAACATTGCACGTGGGTCGCCGCTGCGCCGCGCTCGGACGGACAAGTCCGGGCCGTCGCCACCGACCTGCCCGACGATCGCTCGTGGCCCGTGGCCGACTGGCCGCGGGAGCGCCTGCCGCACTGGACCGCGTACGTCGCCGGGGTCGCCGCCCTGCTGCGGGCTCGCGCGCCGCGCTTCGGCGGCGCGGACGTGCTGGTCACCAGCACCGTGCCGGTCGGCAGCGGGCTGTCCAGCTCCGCGGCGCTCGAAGTCTCCACCGCGGCCGCCCTCGCCGCCCTGGCGGACGTCACTCTGGCACCCACCGAGCTGGCCGACCTCGCCCGCCGCGCGGAGCACGAATACGCCGGCGTGCCCTGCGGCATCATGGACCAGTACATCAGCGTGCTCGGACAGGCCGGCGCCGCGCTGCTGCTCGACTGCCGCTCGCGGACGTGGGAGCACGTCCCTCTGGCGCTGCCGGGCCACACGGTCGTCATCGTCAACTCCGGCGTCCGGCACAAGCTCGCGTCGGGCGAGTACGCCGCCCGCCAGCAGCAATGCCAGGCTGCCGTCGCTCACTTCCGCCGGCTCCGGCCCGAGGTACGGGCGCTGCGCGATGTGACGCCCGCGGAGGTGGCCGCCGAGGCTGCTCGACTCGACGCGACGGTGGCCGCCCGCGCGCGACACGTCGTCACCGAGAACGAGCGGACGCAGGCCGCCGCCGCCGCGCTGCGCCGGGGCAACCTCACCGAGTTCGGCCGGCTGATGTGCGCCTCCCACGCCTCGCTTCGCGACGATTACCAGGTGTCCTGCCGCGAGCTCGACCTGCTCGTGGAGATCATCGGCGCGGTGTCCGGCGTCCGCGGTGTGCGGATGACCGGCGGCGGCTTCGGCGGCTGCGTGGTCGCGCTCGCGGAGACCGACTCCGTATCGCACATCGAAGCGGCTCTTCGGGAGCGCTACGAAGCGGCCGGGAACGGACCCGCCGCGCTCATCCTCAGCCGCCCGGGCGCCGGCGCGGCGGTCGAGTATCGGGGATAGCCATGCCCGCCCACCCCGCGCTCGCGCGCCTTGCGGCCCGGCAATCGCTGACCGAAACCGAGGCCGAGGCGCTGTTCGAAGACTTGATGGACGGCCGGCTCGACGCGCCCGTCATCGCGGCCGTGCTCGCCGCCCTCGCCACGAAAGGGGAAACGGTCGCTGAGCTGGTGGGCGCCGCCCGCGCGATGCGGGCCCGCGTCACGCCCGTGCGCGTGCCACCCGATATTGACGCGATCGACACCTGCGGCACCGGCGGCGACGGTCAGCCGGTGTTCAACGTCTCCACGGCCGTCGCCATCGTCGCGGCTGCCGCCGGCGCGACGGTCGCGAAGCATGGCAACCGCAGCAACGCCCGTCCGAGCGGCTCGGCAGAGGTGCTCGCGGCGCTCGGTGTGAACATCGACGCCGACGTACCGACGCTCGAACGCTGCCTCGCGCAGTGCCGCGTCGCGTTTCTGTACGCGGTGCAGCTCCACCCGGCCATGAAGCACGCGGCCCCCGTGCGCCGGGCGCTGGGCATTCGGACCGTCTTCAACTCGGTTGGACCGTTGACGAACCCGGCCGGCGTCCGGCGGCAACTCCTCGGCGTCAGCCGGCCGGACGCCGTTGATACGCTGCTGGCCGCGCTCGTGCGTCTGGGCGCCACGCGGGCCCTCGTCGTTCACGGGCTCGAGGGGTTGTGCGACCTGAGCGTCACCGCCCCCACCTGCGTCGGTCGCTGGGACGGCCGGCAGATGACCACCGAGGAAGTGGACTGCCGCGTCATCGGGGCCGCCCCCGCCCGGCTCGCGGACCTGTGCATCGGCTCGCCGGAGGAGAGCGCGGCTGTCATCCGCGCGGTCCTTGCCGGCCGCCCCGGCCCTCCCCGCGAGATGGTGGTCTTCAACGCAGCCGCGGCGCTCTGGGTGGCCGGGTGCGCAACCGGGTGGGAGGACGGAGCGGCGGCGGCGCGGCGCGCGATCGACAGCGGAGCGGCCGCGGCGGTGCTCGACCGTTGGATCGCCACGTCTCATAACCGGGTCTGACCCCGGCCGGCCCGCGCGGGGCCGAGGTGCGGCTATGATGGCGCGCTGCGACCCCGATGTGGCGCTGGCTGGACTATCTCCGTTTCGACGACCTGCCGTTCATGGCGCGCGGCAACTACGCCGCCGAGCTGCGACACACCGCGCTTTTCGGCGTCGTCACGGGCACCGTGGAAGGCGGTTTCGTCGCGATCGTCGCCTCCAAGACGTTCCACGCCTCGACGGCCCTGACCTACGCCGTGTGGGCGATCCCCGCCGTCTGCAATGTGCTGAATCTCGCCTGGAGCGTCGTGCTGCGCGGGCGTCGCCGCGTGCCGGCGTACGCGCTCATGCTGACGTGTGCTCTCGCCGCGGCAGCCTCGATCACGCTGACGCCCGCCGGCGGAACGCACGGCGCCGTGCTTTTCGCGGCGCAACTGGCCGCCTGCCACCTTTTTCTTTCCCCGCTCATCACGCTGCGAACGACGATGTGGCAGAGCAACTACCCGCACACGCACCGCGCGCGGATTACCGGGCGGCTGACACGCGTTCGCGTGCTGGTCGCGCTGCTCGTCGGCATCGGGTTCAGCCGCCTGTTCGACTGGGAGCCCGCGACGTATCGGTTCGTCTTTCCGGCCGTGGCGCTGGTCGGCCTGCTCTCGCTCTGGCCGCTGCGCCGGCTCCGCGTGCGTGGCGAGCGGCGGGAACGGGCCGCGCAGCGGCCCCGCCGCGACGAGCAAGCGGCCCCGCTCGCCGCGCTGGGGCAGGGCCTGCGGGAGGCCGTGGGCATCCTGCGTAGCGACCGCGCCTACGCGCACTACCTGGGCGCGCAGTTCCTGCTCGGCTCCGCCAACTTCTTCACCGAGCCGCTGCTCATCAGCGTTGTGACGAAACGCTTCGAACTGGGCTACCTGTGGTCCACGGCTCTGATCACGGGCATTCCGACCGTCGTCATGCTCCTCGGGATCCGCTATTGGGCACCGCTCTTCGACCGCGTCGGGATTCTGCGTTTCCGCATCGTGAACAGCGCCATGTGGCTCTTTTCCTTCGTTGGCACCACCGCCGCGCTCGTTCTCAGCACCGTCCTGGGCCCCAGTGTCCTGCCTCTCGTGCTGGGGCTACTCGGCCTCGCGCGGGTGTTCACCGGGCTCGGCAGCGGCGGCGGCCTGCTCGCCTGGAACCTCGGACACCTTGAGTTCGCGCGCCCGTCGCAGACCGAACTCTACATGGGCATCCACGTCGCGCTCACCGGATTGCGGGCGCTCCTCATGCCCGCCTGCGCGCTGGTGGTCAGCAACGCCATCGGCACCGGTGCCTTCGCCGTCTCGATCATCCTGGCTTGCGCGGCTCATGCGTTGTTCCGCCGCATGAGCGATCGGCTGCGGGTCGCTGACGCCCCCGCACCGCCGCTGGCCAGCCCCGCCACGAACGCTGCCGCCCGGCGGTAACTGCCGGCCGCCTTGGCACAGTTGGAGATAACCCATTTTGCGGGCACCAGTTGCGGCTCGCCCGTTCCGGGGCTTCTTAGCGTCGAATTAGCGCGCCGCACTTGTGCCGCGTGCGCACCGCCCCTACCCTATCCCCGTTCGTGGAGGAGGAGCGGCGAACCCGTTCCCTGAGATCTGTACCGCGTCTGCCAGAGTCCTTGTGCAGCACGACTGGCCGCGCTGTTTGTCCACCGCTCACGGCCGGTTTGCCGTAGCGGCGTGTTTGTTGGCGATCCATTGTGGGAGCACGGAGAAGAAGGAGAGTTTCATGCGCAAGACCATCGTTCTGATCGTGGCGGCCGCTCTGTGCGCGGCGCCGGCGCTGGCGGACACGCTGGCGCATTGGACGTTCGAGACGAGCGTGCCCGTGAATGCAGGGCCGCATGCGGCCGAACTGGGCCTCAACGCCGCCGCGTCGTTCGCGAGCGGGTTCCACGCCAGCGCGAGCACGCAGTACAGCAACCCGGTCGGCAACGGCTCCCACGAATCGTTCAGCTCGAACGTCTGGGCGGCCGGCGACTATTACCAGTTCACGACCAGCACACTCGGCTACGAGAGCATTACGTTCGGGTGGGACCAGGCGCGCAGCAGCACCGGCCCGGACATCTTTGATCTCGAGTACAGCCTCGACGGCACGACGTTCACGACGCTCGTGGATAACTACGTCGTTCTTCAGAGCGGCGGCACCGGCGCTCCCGGCACGTGGAGCGCGACGACGTATCTCCCGATCTATACGTTCGCTCCGGTTGCAGTCCCCGCGGCCGCGGCGAACCAGCCGATCGTGTACTTCCGCCTGACGTCGCAGGTCACGGCGTCCAACACCGCCGGCACGAACCGCGTGGACGACGTCATCATCGGCGGCACCCTGATTCCCGAGCCGGCCACGATGACGCTGCTGGCGCTGGGCGCCCTTGGCCTGATTCGTCGCCGCTAGGAATGTCGGATCGGTTCCCGCTTCGGCGGTGAGCCAACTCGAACGCTCGCGGGCGGATGCTCTTCCGGCATCCGCCCGCGTGCTCTTTACGCCCCGCCGCTTGCCTCGCCGAGCTGTCGCACCGCCGCACAGTAGTGCTCGTACGCTGCCCGCACCTCGCGCAGAGTGTCGCCGCCGAACTTCTCGCACCACGCCCGCGCCACCTCGAACGCCACGACATTCTCCGCCACCACCGACGCCGCCGGCACGGCGCAGACATCCGAGCGCTCGTAGTCGCTGCGCTCCGGCGCCCGCGTCAGAAGGTTCACGCTGTCCATCCCCTGCATCAGCGTCGCGATCGGCTTCATCGCCCCGCGCACGATCAGCGGCTGGCCGTTCGTCATGCCGCCTTCCAGCCCTCCGGCCCGGTTCGTATGCCGGACGAAACCGAAGCTCGGCCGGTCGCGCTGCGCCGGGTCGTAAGCCAGCGCGTCGTGCACAGCGCTGCCCGGTCGCCGCGCCGCCTCGAAGCCGAGCCCGATCTCGACCCCCTTGAATGCCTGCACGGAGCCGAGCGCCTGCATCAGCCGCCCGTCCAGCTTGTCCTGCCACCGGAAGCACGAGCCGAGCCCCGGCGGCAACCCGAACACGCGCACTTCCACGATCCCGCCGACCGTGTCCTTCGCGACCTTGGCCGCCCGGATCGCCGCGATCATCTCCTCCGCGGCCCGGGCGTCCGGCGTGTACGCGTCGTTGCCGTCCCGCGCCGCCACCAGTTCGTCCGGGCCGACGTCCTCCGACACCTCGGCCCGCACGCCCCCGATCTCCACGACAAAGCCGACGCAGCGCACCCCAAACTCGCGCAGCAGGGCCTGCCCCAGGGCCCCGGCCGCCACGCGGGCCGCCGTCTCGCGCGCCGACGCGCGCTCCAGCGTCTCCCGACAGTCCGTCGTCAACCACTTCAGCGCGCCGGCGAAATCCGCGTGCCCCGGCCGCGGACGGTGAATCGGCGGCGCCTCGTCCAACCGGAAGTCGCGGTTCACGATCTGGAGCGTGAGCGGCGAGCCGATCGCCCGTCCGCGCCGGACCCCCGTGAGCGCGACCGCCTCGTCTTTCTCGATCTTCATCCGCCCACCGCGCCCGTAGCCGCCCTGCCGCCGCCGCAGCTCGGCGTTCACGCGCGCCAAGTCCACCGGCAGCCCCGCCGGCAACCCCTCGACGAGCACGATCAACGAATGGCCGTGCGATTCGCCCGCGGTGCGATAATCGAGCCTGCTCATCCGCGTTCCTCGGGTACCGCCGGCGCGCCCGCGCTTTCGGCCGGCGCCCCGCGTGACCGCAGCGCGACGGCGACGAGCAGCAGCGTGGCCAGCGCATAGCCGACGGCGAGCGGTACGGCTCGATAAGCATAGCTCGCGGCCGGGCCGCCGGCACCTTCCGAGGTCATCGGCGGCGTGCTCGCGGCCTGCCAGATGAAGAGGCTCCGCAGTTCGTTGCCCACCGCCTCGTACGCGTGCAGCAGGCCCAGCCCGGTCAGCACGGCGGCCGCCCCGCACCAGATCGCCGCCGCGCGGTAGTGCCGATCGATTAGTGCGGCCCCCATCGCGGCGAGCAGGAGGGTCACGACGATCCACGCGGAGTTCGCCCCCGTCAGCGTGAGCAAACCCGGCAGGTACATCACCCGGGGATCGGTCGACTGCAACAGCGTCGCCAGCGTAGGCGCGTCCGGCGCAACGAGGCGGGCCGCATCCAGGTACTGCCCGAGTGTGACCACCAGGATGGCGGCCAGGGCCGGGAAGAGCGAGATCGCGACCGCCGGAGCGTGGGCCTTCGGCGTCGCCTGGAACGCCTGCGCCGTGATGATGATGCCGATGTACATCACGATCGCCGCGCCGGCCTCGATCGGAATCAGCGCCGCCAGCAGCTCGCCCAAGCCGAACAGGAACACGATCGTGAAGAACACGCCGTTGACAACCGAGTAACCGGCGCGGGCCCCCAGCGCCTTCCAGCCGGGGTGCCCGATGTAAATCGTCGTGGGAAAGCACGATCCGAAGAGCCCCGCGCACAGGCTGCCGATCCCGTTGACCGCCAGCGACGGGCCGGTCATGAACCGGTCGCCCCCCGCCTCGGCGGACTCGATGTTCTGAAGCGAGCCGATGACGTTGAGCACGCCCATCGGGATCGAGACGGTGAGGAAGCGGACCAGCAGGTCGCGCTGCTGGAGAGCCTCCCAGATCTCGGCGCCGCAGAATACCGGCGCGACCCACCCGCAGCTGCGCAGCGCTTCGCCCAGCTTCGTCGCCGACATCGGCACGCTTCCGAACGCCAGCGTGTCCGGCGCGCAGCCGAACAGCCCGGCCAGCGGCTCCGCCAGCAGCGTCGTACCCCACGCAACCAGCGTTCCGAACACGATCGCCAGCAGCCCCCCGGGTAGCGCCAGCGGAAAGCGGTAGTACGCGAAGTACGCCAGCAGCAGGAACGCCAGCGGTACGATCCCCACCAGCGGCCGGCTGTAGATCCGGAACGCGAAGTCCGCCGCGATAAAGGTGATGCCCACCGCGGCCAGCACGCCCAGCAGCGCCGCCCGCGGCGTCACGCGGCGGAGTCGCTCGGCGCCAAACGCGCCGAAGAACTCGATGAGCCCGCTCACGAGGCACGCCAGCAGTCCGGCCTGCCACGCGAGCCGCCACGCCCCCTCCTCACCGTACGACCCGACGCTCTGCCGGTACACCGGCCCCATGATGAAGATGACGTACGCGATGACGGACGGGGTGTTGATCCCATACGGCAGTGCGGTGCAAGTGAGGTTGCCGTGCCGCCGCGCCACCCAGTGCGCCTGAAGTCCGTAGAACAGGTTCCCGACCAGAAGGCTCACGGCCACCCCGGGCAGCATGCGGTTGAAGATGAACCGCTCGGGGATGTGCGCCACCGTGGTGCACAGCGCCACGATCAGCAGCACCTGCACAAGGTTGTCGACCATCAGCCCGAAGAAGCCGTCGAGATCCCCACGTGTCCACAGCGGGTAGCGGGCCGGACGGGTTCCGGACATGGCGTGCTCCGTCACAGGATGCCGAAGTCCGCTGGCCATCGTACGGACGCCGCCGTGACCGCTCAAGCCGCGGCCCTCCGCGGCGGCCGCAACGGCCCGGAGCGGCCGCGCCACCGCAGGCCGCCGAATCGGGCTTCTGCACTTGCAGAATTGCAACGCACGAATGGCGTCTGCGAAGGCGGCACCTCGTCCGGTTGAAATCGTACTGCGCCGATACTATATTCAAAGTACGGATAAGGTCTGTCGATGTTGTCGCTCACCAAACGCACCGAGTACGCGCTCATCGCGATGTGTCACCTTGCGCACGTGGGTCGCAAGAAGGTCGTCAGCGCGCGGGACATTCACGAAGAGCACGGCGTGCCGTTGCCACTGCTCATGGGGGTACTCAAGAAGCTCGGACACGCGGGGCTGGTGGAGTCGGTGCGCGGGGCGCGCGGCGGCTACATGCTCGCGCTGGCACCGGAGCAGCTCTCGCTGGCCGCGGTGATCGAGGCGGTCGAGGGACCGGTTCAGCTCGTCCGCTGCGCAGACCTCAGCAAGCAGAACCGGCGCTGTGCCCTGACCAAGCAGTGCCCGATCCAGCGGACAGTGCACCGCGTGCATCACCAACTGCGGAGCTTCATGAGCCGGGTGACGATCGCGGATCTGGCCTTTGACGGCGGAAGCCCGGCGGTCGAGCCCACGAGGACGCTTTCCGAATGAAGGTCTACCTGGACTACAACGCCACGACGCCGGTTGATCCCGCGGTCCTCGAAGCGATGCTGCCCTACTTCCGGGAGCGGTTTGGCAACGCCGCCTCCCGCAGCCATGCTTTTGGTTGGGAGGCCGAGGCGGCGGTGAAGCGGGCCCGTGAGCAGGTCGCGGAGCTCATCAACGCCCAGCCCGAGGACATCCTCTTCACGAGCGGGGCGACCGAGGGGAATAACCTCGCGCTTAAAGGCGCCGCGGCGATGTACGCCGAGCAGGGCAAGCACGTCATTACGCAGGTCACCGAGCACAAGGCCGTGCTCGACCCCTGCAAGTATCTCGAGCAGAAGGGTTACCGGGTCACGTTCCTGCCGGTCGACGCGACCGGCCGGATCGATCTCGCGCAGCTCGCCGAAGCGATCAAACCCGACACGATCCTCGTGTCGATCATGCACGGCAACAACGAAATCGGCACGCTTCAGCCGATCGCCGAGATCGGCCGGCTCTGCAAAGAGCGCGGCGTGCTGTTCCACACCGACTGCTGCCAGACGTTCGGCAAGGTGCCGATCGACGTACAGGCCTGCGGAATCGACCTGCTGACGTGCAGCGGCCACAAGATTTACGGTCCCAAGGGCGTCGGGGCGGTGTACGTGCGGCGGACGCGGCCGCGCGTGCGGCTCGAGCCGCTCCTGCACGGCGGCGGGCATGAGCGCGGGATGCGGTCGGGCACGCTGAACGTGCCCGGCATCGTGGGTCTCGGCGCGGCCGCGGAGATCGCCGGCCGCCAGATGGCGACCGAGGGGCCGCGCGTGGCGGCGCTGCGGGACCGGCTGCGGGACGGGCTGCTGGCGCAGCTTGACCACGTGACGGTCAACGGGCACCCGACCGAGCGGATCCCGACGAACCTCAACGTGTCGTTCGCGTTCGTCGAGGGCGAAAGCCTGATGATGGGCATGGACGACATCGCCGTGTCCAGCGGGTCGGCCTGCACAAGCGCTTCGCTCGAGCCGAGCTATGTGCTGCGGGCGCTGGGGGTCGGCGACGACCTGGCGCACAGCAGCATCCGCTTCTCGCTGGGGCGGTTCACGACCGAAGCGGAAATCGACTACACGATCGAGCGGGTGGTGGCCGCGGTGCGGCGGCTGCGTGCCATGAGTCCGCTGTACGAGATGGTACAGGAAGGCGTGGATCTCAAGGCCGTGCAGTGGCAGCCGCACTGAGCCCGCCGTCCCGCAGGAGTGCGATTGCGATGCCGTACAACGAGAAGATCCTGGACCATTACGAGCGCCCGCGCAACGTCGGCACGCTGGACCGCGCGGCGCCCAACGTGGGCACGGGCATCGTTGGCGCGCCCGAGTGCGGCGACGTGATGAAGCTCCAGATCATGGTCGACGACCAGGACCGCATCGTCGACGCGAAGTTCAAGACCTTCGGCTGCGGCTCGGCCATTGCGTCCAGCTCGCTGGCGACGGAGTGGGTCAAGGGCCGTTCGCTCGACGAGGCGCTCCAGATCAGCAACGAAGACATCGTGCGCGAGCTCGCGCTGCCGCCCGTGAAGATCCACTGCAGCGTTCTGGCCGAGGATGCGATCCGCGCCGCGATCGCCGATCTGAAGGCCAAGCGGGCCGCGCGCCAGGCGCAAGCCGCCTCTGCGGCGCCCGCTGCCCAGCCGACATCCACTTGACGCATTTGGGAGCAACCGACCCGATGAGCACTTCCGAAACGACCAACACGAACTCGGCCCCGGCCGCGATCGGCCCCGCCGTCCTTCAGCGCGCCCAGGTCGCGACCGAGACGGAGGGCATTCGGCTGAGCGACCTGGCCGCCCAGCGCGTTCGCGAGTACATGGCCAAGACCGACGCGCCCGACCATATGTACCTGTACGTCGGCGTGAAGGGCGGCGGGTGCAGCGGCCTGACGTACATCCTCGACCTGCGCGACGAGCGGTCGGCAGTGCCTATGGACACCGACGAGGTCTTCAGTTCGCACGGCATCGCCATCGTCTGCGACCTGAAGAGCTACGTGGTGGGCAACCTCTCGGGCACGCTCATCGACTACCAGGACGGTCTGATGGGCGCCGGGTTCACGTTCCACAATCCGAATGCCAAGCACACGTGCGGGTGCGGGTCGAGCTACTCGGCCTGAGCTGCACGCACCGGTTCAGCGCTCGGCCCGCCCGCGCTTCACCGCGCCGGCGGGCCGCGGTATCTTCGGCCTCACCATGAGCACCGGTCCGACCCCGCCGACGTCACCCGCCAAGTGCAGCGCGTGTGACCGCCCGATGAACACGCCGCTGGTGTGTGACGGCTGCCACCGGCTTTACCCGGCCGACGGGCTCAACCACTTCGAGCTCTTCGGCCTCGCGCCGACGTTCGACCTGGACGTCGCGCTGCTCCGACAGCGCTACCTGCACGTGTCGCGCGGCACGCACCCGGACCACCAGGCCAGCGGCGATCCGCAGACCGCGCTGCATCTCAGCGCCCAGATCAACGAGGCTTTCCGCGTGCTGAACGACCCGCAACTCCGGGCGGACTACCTGCTCGAGCTCTCCGGCGGACCCTCCGCGGCCGCGGACAAGGCGGTGCCGCCCGAGGTGCTGAGCGCGACGCTCCGGTTGCGCGAGGAAATCGCGGACGCCAAGGCGGCCGGTGACGCGGCGGCACTGGAGCGCTGCCGGGCCGAGGTCGAGCACCGCGCAGCGCAGGCCCTGGAGCAGGCCGCGGTCGATGCCCGCCGTTTGCCCGGCACGGCGGCGGACCGCGCGCGGCTGCGCGCGACGCTGAACGCCCTCAAGTACTACCAGCGGCTCCGCGCGGAGTTTTAGCCCTCATGGCGGCGCCCGAACTCATCGTCGGCATCGACCTGGGCACGACGTTTTCCCTCATCGCATACGTCGACGAGGGCGGCCCCCAGGTCATCCGCGACGAAAACGGCGACGGCCGCGTGCCGTCCGTGCTCGCTGTCACGCCGCAGCCCGACGGTCCGCCGCGTGTCACCATCGGCTGGGAGGCCCGGCGGCACGCGGTCGAGAACGCGCGCAGCACCGTCTATTCCGTCAAGCGCCTCATCGGCAAGAGCCTCGCCGACCTGCAAGCCGAGCTGCCGTTCCTCAGCTACGCCGTGACGGCGGGCCCACGTGACACCGTGCAGGTCGAGATCGGCGGCCGCCGCTACACGCCTGAGGAGATCTCCGCCTGCATCCTGCGCGAGCTGCGCGACCGCGCCGAGCGGCACCTCGGTCGCGCCGTGCGGAAGGCCGTCATCACGGTGCCGGCCTACTTCGACGACGCCCAGCGCCAGGCCACGCGCGACGCCGGGCAGGCGGCCGGGCTCGAGGTCGTACGGATCGTGAACGAGCCGACGGCGGCGGCCCTCGCGTACGGGCTCGGCGTGCGCGGCGCGTCCGGGGCGACGCCCGCTGCCGGCGTGATTCCCCTGCCGCTGCCGGGTTGCGGCACACGCGCCGGTGACGCGGCCCCGGGGTCCCAGACCGTCGCGGTCTACGACCTGGGCGGCGGCACGTTCGACATCTCGGTCCTGCGAATCGAGGCCGGGGTGTTCCAGGTGCTCAGCACCGCCGGTGACACGCGCCTGGGCGGCGACGACTTCGACCGGGCCCTGATCGGCCTGGTGGGCGACGAGATCGGCCGCGCGCACGGGCTGTCCATTTCGTCGCCCGCCACGAAGCAGGCGCTGCGCACCCTGGCGGAGAGGGTGAAGATCCGCTTGAGCGAGCACGCGGCCGCCGAGTTCGAGCTCGACCTGGGCCGCGACCGTGTTTACCGTCGCACGGTCACCCGGGCGGAGTTCGAGCAGCTTACGGCACCGCTGGTCGAGCGCACGCTCGCCCTGTGCGCGCAAGCGCTCAAGGACGCCGGGTTGACGCCGGCCGACGTGCAGCAGGCGATTCTGGTCGGCGGCTCAACCCGCATTCCCTACGTGCGGCAGCGCGTCGCCGAGTTCTTCGGCCGCCCCGCGTACACCGCCCTGAACCCGGACGAGGTCGTCGCGTTGGGCGCGGCCATCCAGGCGTCGATTCTGGCCGGGCAACGACCGGACATGCTCCTGCTCGACGTGACCCCGCTCTCGCTCGGCATCGAGACGCTCGGCGGGGCGATGGGCAAGCTGATCCTGCGGAACACGACGATTCCGTGTCGCGCGACCGAGATGTTCACGACCTTCGTCGACGGCCAGACCGCGATCCAGTTCACGGTGCTGCAAGGCGAGCGCGAGCTGGCGGCCGACTGCCGCCGCCTCGGTCAGTTCGAGCTGCGCGACCTGCCGCCCATGCCCGCGGGCCTGCCGAAGGTCGAGGTCGAGTTCCTCATCGACGCCAACGGCATTCTGAACGTCACGGCCCGCGAACTGCGCAGCGGCCGGCAGGCGGGCATCCAGATCGTCCCCAACCGCGGGCTCACGCGGGCCGAGGTCGAGCGCATGACGCGCGAGAGCCTGGTGCAGGCCCGCGCCGACATCGACGCGCATCGCCGGATCGACCTGCGCAACCAGGTCGCGTTCGACACGCACAAGACCGAGCAGATGCTGGCGAAGGTCGGCGACCGTCTGCCGCCGGCCGAGCGTGAGCGGATCGTTGCCGACATCGCCGCCCTGCGCCGCCTCGCGGACGAAGCCGCCGACCTCGACGCCCTGCACCAGGCGTTGACGGCGTTCGGGCACCGCACGCTGCGCCTGGCGGAGCTCGGCATCAGTGCCGCGCTGCGCGAGGAATCCGGCGCCGGCGGGCCCCCGGGCGGAGCGGGCTGATGGGCGGACGCAACCCGTTTCTCGGGACACCCGACGTTCCGCCGCCGACCCAGCCTTATCGGCTGGTGATCGTCGCTGCGGACGGGCGCGAGCACACGATCGACGTCGACCCGGCCCGCGTGCCTTGCTCCGGCCACGGCCGCCCGGGATCGATCCTCGACATCGCGCTGGCGCACGGCGTCGCGATCGACCACGCCTGCGGCGGCGTGTGCGCGTGCGCCACCTGCCACGTGCTGGTGCGCACCGGCGGAGGAAGCTGCAACCCCCCTTCGGACGAGGAAGAAGATCAGTTGGACGAAGCGCCGGGGCTCACGCCGCACTCGCGCCTGGCCTGCCAGTGCGTCCCGAGCGGCGCGGCGGACGTCCGCGCCGAGGTGCCCGCGTGGAACCGGAACGCCGTGCGCGAGGGGCACGGCTGAGCCAGGCCCCGGCTGTCGCCCATCGGCCTACTCGGCCTTGGCCAGGTAGATGTACTCGGTGTTGTCGGTCTTCACGACGCGGAACACGAGTTCCTCGCGGTCGTTCAGCAGCCCTGACCGGCCCGGCCGGTCCCGCTCCGGCGTCAGAATCGTCGTGATCGTTTTCGTGTCGGACTGCGGCAGGTTCAGCGCCGCATCCGCGACGAGCAGCAGTCGCTCGCCGCTCCAGAACGCCAGCGCGCTCTTCCCGCCGTTGGTGTACGGCACGACCGCGCGGCCGCCATTGTTCACCGCCCCGCCCGTGGTCAACCACCCCAGCGTGGCGCCACTGAGCTCGCTTGGCAGCGTCGCATTGAGCTGGGTCCGGCCGCCGCGCGACGCCAGGTACGGCGCACCGCCAATCAGGACCAGGCATTGCCCGTCATCGTTGATCCCGCTGACCAGCGCCGCAGCCGGCGTGCCGGAGGCGCTGGTGAGCTCGGCCCAGCTCTCCGCCGTCCAGTCCCACACGATCACGCCCGGCCGGGTCTGCGAGCCGACCGCGATCGTGGTCTGGATCGCCACGTGACCGGCCGGCCCGATCGCCACGGTGTAGCCCTCCTCGTTCGGATCGATCGCCTTGCCCGTTAGCCCCGGCCACGACGTCGTCGTGCGGCTGTCGATGACGCGGTACGTGTTGCCGCTCAGAACGCCCTGATCGCTGACCGACGCGCGGGCCAGGTAGACGCCCGTCGTACCCTTGCCCGAAACGCCCGCGCCGGCGAAGTAGTACGCCTCGTACAGCACGTCCGACCCGTTCGCGCTCGTCAGCGTGTCCAGCCCGGTGTAGTAGGCCGTCGGGCCCTGGTCCGGGACGTCACCCTTGGTGGCCTTGCTCTTGAGCGTGTCGATGAGCTGGATCACCGACGTGCCGTTGCTGAGGAACAGGGCCTGCCCGCTCTTGAGCTGCGCCCCGGGCGGCGCGGTGAAGTACTGGTACGACACCGGCACGTAGGCGAGGCCGCCGTCGCTGATGCCGGGCAGGTCGAACGTGGGCACAAACGCCCCGCTGGCCGCATCCGAGTAGAACGCCGCGATCTGCTCCAGGTCGGCAATTCGCACGAGGCTCTGGTCGGTCGCCTTCCACCGGTAGTACCCGCGACTGGGCTTCTCACCGCCGACCTTCGATACGAACAGCAGCCGGTCCCCGCCCGCCCACGTCAGCGGCTGACCGAGCGGATCGAACGAGCCGGTCTTCTGGAAGGGCCCGAAGTAGTCGGCCGTGGCCCGGCCCGGAACGATGCCCGTCACCGTTGGGTCGTCATCAATGACCTTCAGCAGCGTGCCGCCCTGAAACACGTACAGGCCGGCGACGCCCTTCGCCCCGGTCCCGGCGTAGGTCGCCCAGAACGCGATCCGCCCGCTCGCGTCCACGACCGGGTTGCTGAACGCCGTGAACGTGACCCCGTCGGGCTGACCAGGCACAGGGGTGCCGGTCTGCGCAATCAGCGTCCGCGTGATCGTGGTCAGCGTTGGTGTCGTGCCCCCACCGGAACTGCCGCCTCCGGAACCGCCCCCACTCGAGCCGCCCCCGCTGCTGCCGCCACCGGAACTGCCACCGCCGCTCGAGCCGCCTCCGCTGCTTCCGCCACCCCAGCTGCCGCCGCCGCTGGAACCCCCGCCGCTGCCGCCATCACCGTCGCCACCGTTATTCGGCGCCGGGCAGCCGCCCGTTACGAGCCACAGGCCGACTAGGGCGATGCCCAGCACACAAACCACGGAACGCCGGATTGAAGCACTGGTTCCCATCGACGCAACTCCTGCCCAAGCGGCTGCCGAAACCGTGCCCGGCATGGCCTGCTGCAAGCTACGCGACGCATCGGAAGTCTAGACCGCACGTCAATCATCGGAAATCGCCGGCCCCCTGACTACGTCTGATAACCAGGAAGCGTGATGACGTCGCGATAAGACCACGGTGCGGCCGGATCACCCCCGCGTGCACAACATCCGCACGAGCCGAATCAGGCCCGTAACGGCCAATGTCACGAGCAGCAGGAACAGCAGCAGTGCGACGGCGAAGCTCAGCACGGGCCAGCCGCCCTCCACCAGACCACGGACACCCGGTACGACGCTGCCGACCAGTCCGGTAACCGCAACCGCCACCGTCGCGGCCCCGAGTGTGCCCCGCCGATTGCCGTCGAATGGCGCCATCCGCACGGTGGCGCAGACCGCGAAGTACAGGAACAGCGCCGTCTGCCAGTGCAGCAGCGAGTCGGCCAGCAGTGCGTTCAATAGCGCCTCCTGCAACGTCACGAGCGTTCGCAGCAGATCCCACAGCCCCGCCAGCGTGGTCGGCAGCCGCTGGGGCAACTCCAATCCGCCACTCCCGAGCGCCCCGAGGAAGCCGCCGCCCAGCACGCGCGCCGCCACATACAGCGCGGCCGCACAGGCGAGCAGCGGCAGTAACCCGACGACGATCGGCCCCAGGATCGGCGGACGGAGGGCGTCTGGTGTTGCGGTGCGCGGTGCGCCCTGCTCGTCATCCCCTACGAGTTGCGTCCCGCTGACGGTGTTGCCGGTGACCAGCAGCCCCAGCACGTGCCCGAGCTGGGCCACAAGCGTCCCCGGCAACAACAGCGCGTTCACGACGCGCGGCCGGATCAGCGCACTCCAGAGCGCGTGAACGCCCCACGCCGCGAACACCACCACCCCGAGCCAGACCAGCAGCGCCGCGTACAGAGCCATGGTTCCACCTCGCTCAATGCCACCCGCGGATCGCGGCCGCAGTCCGTTGCAGCCCGGCCGCAAACCGGCCGCGGCGTGATTATGTCCGGACTGGCGCCGAATTCCAGCGCGCCGTGCGCGTCACGCTCGGCTGACAACAACCTACAATCACGCTCACCGAACGCGCGACGCGTGTGGACGGGACACGGCTGCGTTGCGCAGGGCCCAGGTACTTCCATGACGCCACGCCACCATCCGGACTGGATCGATGCGGCCCGCCGCTACCTCGCCGCCGAATTGCACGAGCGCGCGCCGGCAGAACTCGCGCTGGCAGCCGTGTTCGACGAGCGGCCGCTGGAGGGTGAGGGCCTGACCGCGCTGCTCAGTTTCGAGCTGCCACCCGTGATGCTGCTGCGAGTTGCCGGGACCTCCGCCGGTGACCCGCGCCATTACGTCGCCGTCGGCGAGACCGAACCGGGCTACTTCCCGGCGTACGGACTGTCGCCGGATGACGCGTACAGCCTCCACATCGGCACGCGCTTCGCGCTCGTCGTAGGGCTCAGCGTCCTGCCGCCCGAGTCGGAGCCGCCCGTCGCCCGGCCCGCACTCCGGTCCATCCTCGAGACGTGCAATCCGGGGGTGCCGCACACCGAGCAGCTGGCGGGCCTGTTCCAGTGCGGCGCGGAGGTCTTCGCGGTCTATCGCGTGACGCTGCCCGAACGCACGGTCTATTGCTTCGGTTGCGACTGTCCGCCGGGCTTCGAAGAGCGTATCGACCTGCCTCCGCCCGTGGCGCTGCGCCTGCATCTCGGCCGCCAGATCCGAGCCGACGCCCGCGCCGATGCCGTCGCCGGTCGAAGTGATTAACATGCTTGCGGCATGAAGCGACTGTACTTCGACAACTCGGCCACGAGCCACCCGAAGCCGGTTGAGGTGGCCGCCGCGGTACACGACTACTTCGACCGTGTGCACGCCAGCGCCGGCCGCGGGGCCTATCGCGAAGCCGTCGAGTCGCGCGCCATCCTCGACGCGGCCCGCGATGCGGTGCATCGGCTGTTCAACTGCGCGCCGCACGACCACGTCATCTTCACGTTCAACGGCACCGACAGCCTCAACCTCGCGATCAGAGGACTGGTGCGGCCGGGCGACCACGTCGTCACGACCGTTCTCGACCACAACTCGGTCCTGCGGCCGCTGGCGGCCCTCGCGGCACAGCACGGCGTCCGCTGGACGCCCGTGCCGGTAGACCCGCGGACCACGCTGCTGGACCCAGGGGCGGTGGCGGCAGCGCTGGAGCCGGGGACGCGCCTGGTCGCGGTCAATCACGCGAGCAATGTCACAGGGGTGCTGCAACCGCTGGCGGACGTCGCGGCGATCTGCCGTGCCCGCGGCGTGCGGCTGCTGGTGGATGCAGCTCAGTCGGCCGGGCACCTGCCGATCGACTTCGCGAATCTGGGCGCGGACCTGCTGGCGTGCCCGGGACACAAGGGGCTCCTGGGACCGCTCGGAACGGGCGTGCTGCTGATCCGCGGCGGCGTTGAAGACGAACTGCGGACGGTGCGCGAGGGCGGCACCGGCTCCTGGAGCGAGGAACCCCGTCAGCCCGCGGCGCTGCCCGATCGGTTTGAAGCCGGAAGCCACAACGCGCCCGGTCTGGCCGGGCTCCGCGCCGGGGTCGAGTGGCTCCTGAAGCACGGCCTGCCCGCAATTCGGGCGCGCGAGCTGGCCCTGTGCGAGCGGCTGGCGGCTCGGCTGGACGCGATTCCCGGGCTCACCTGGTACGGGCCGCGGGCCGTACGCCAACGCGTGGCGGTGTTCAGTGTCCGACTGGAAGGGTACGAACCGGGTGAACTGGCCGCGCTGCTGGAGTCGCGCTATGGCATCCTCACGCGCAGCGGGCTGCACTGTGCGCCGCTGGCCCACCGGGCCATCGGGACACTGGACCTGGGCGGCACGACCCGGCTCTCGGCCGGGCCGTTCACGGCCGCCGACGACGTCGACGCGGTCGCGGCGGCCCTGGCGGAGCTCGCCCGGGCTGCGCGGCCGGATATTGCAGAACTCCGCAGCGCCGTATAATCCGCCCCGCAAGACGTTGGGTTTCGCGGAGACGCACCGTGGGACAGATCCGACTGGCAATCGCCGGAGTGGGCAATTGCGCCAGCTCGCTCCTGCAAGGGCTGGAGTACTACCGAAAACGGGGAACGACCGACACGGCGGGTCTGGTGCATCCGGTCCTCGGCGGCTACTCCCTGACGGACATCCGCCCCGTCGCGGCGTTCGACGTGGACCGACGGAAGGTCGGTCGGCCGCTGCACGAGGCGATCTTCGCCCCCCCCAACTGCACGGCGGTGTTTCAGCGGGAGCTGCCCGACTGGGGCGTGACCGTGCAGATGGGCCCGGTACTCGATGGGATCGCGCCCCACATGGCGGAGTATCCGGAGTCCCGGGCCTTCCGGGCGGCCGACGCGCCGGCCTGCGACGTCGCGGCGGCGCTGCGGGCGGCCCGGGCCGAAGTGCTGATCTGCTACCTGCCGGTGGGGTCGGAGCACGCCGTACGGCACTATGCGCAGGCCTGCCTCGACGCGGGCGTGGCGCTGGTCAACTGCGAGCCGGTTTTCATCGCGTCCCACCCCGAGTGGGGCCAGGCGTTTCGGGCCCGCGGACTGCCGGTCATCGGCGACGACATCAAGAGCCAGTTCGGCGCCACGATTGTTCATCGAGCGCTCGCGCGGCTCATGGGCGACCGCGGCGTCCGCCTGGAGCGGACGTACCAGCTCAACACCGGCGGGAACACCGACTTTCTCAACATGCTGGATCGCTCGCGGTTGCGCTCCAAAAAGGTCTCCAAGACCGAAGCGGTACAATCGCAACTCGATACGCCGCTGGCCGAGGGCGACATTCACGTCGGCCCCGCCGACTTCGTCCCGTGGCAGAAGGACAACAAGGTCTGCTTCCTGCGAATGGAGTGGCGCGGCTTCGGCGATGTGCCCATGAATCTCGAACTGCGGCTCAGCGTCGAGGACTCACCCAACAGCGCCGGCATGGGCATCGACTGCATCCGCTGCGCCAAGCTCGCGCTCGACCGCGGTCTGGCCGGCCCGCTCGAAGAGATTTCAGCGGTCACGATGAAGCACCCGCCGCGTCAGATGCGCGACTCGGAGGCGCGCGAGCGCCTGGAGCAGTGGATCGCCGGCCGCTAGCGCGCCAACGACCAGATCACGAACGGACTCGTGGGAGCGTGCGCCCCCCGCCCGTTCCGAGCGCACCCCGGGGATGGCGGAGATCGTTGAAGGCCGCCGAGCGCCTCGCGTCAGACTCGAGGACGCGGCGCAACGGCTGTTCTCTCTCAACAGCCCGGCACACCGTGTGCTCCGACCGGGACCCGCGCGCTTCCGAATCAGCCCGCCAGCAGCTCCACGAACGGGTCGATGTCGTCGAAATTGACGGCGCCATCGCAGTTCGCGTCGCCCGCAATCTCCGGCGGGAACCCGTACAACTGCCGGTACGCCACCGGGTCCGAAAGCGCCAGCACGAACGGGTCGATGTCGTCGAAGTTGATCTGGCCGTCGTTGTTCAGGTCGCCCTTGTCGGGACCGTTCGGGACCACCTGGTACACGCCGCCGTCGAGGCTGCAGATGTACAGCTCGCCCTCGGCATCCTCGCCGAACGAGACGATCGACGCGATCGAAAGCGGCCCCGGGCCGTCCGGATCGAGTTCTGCCGTGCGGTTGCGGAAGTCGGTCACGACGCCCCCACTGAGCCGGAACGTCCAGATCTGCGCCGAGCAGTAGTCCGCGAAGAAATACGTCCCGGTCAGGTCACAGATCCGACCACCCCGGTACACGTAGCCACCGGTGATCGAGCAGCCCGCGGCGTGACTGTACACGTGCACCGGCAGCGTCAGCGCCGGCGCGTTGCACGTGCAGCCGCTCAGCCCGGTGCAGGCCAGGCCCTCCATGCAGCGCCAGCCGTAGTTCCGTCCACCCGCCGCGCCGGCCGATTCGAAGTTGACCTCCTCCCACGCCCCCTGCCCCACGTCGGCGATCCAGAGGTCGCCGGTCAGCCGGTCGAAGCTGCACCGCCACGGGTTTCGCAGCCCGTACGCCCAGATCTCGTCGTCCCCCGTCACGCCGACAAACGGGTTTGTCGAAGGGATTCCGTAGTTTCGGGTCGCATCCGCCGGGAAGTCGTCGCGGTTCACATCGATCCGCAACAGCTTGCCGAGCAGCTGGCTCGTGATGTCTTGGGCCCGGTTGCCCGGGTCGTTCGCCGAGCCGCCGTCACCCGTCGCGATATACAGGTACCCGTCAGGGCCGAACCCGAGCCAGCCGCCGTTGTGGTTGCTGAACGGCTGCGGGATCGAAAGGACCGGATACGCCGACCCCGCGTCGGCCACGTTCGGGTTGGCCGAGACGGTGTACCGCCGGACGATCGTCGTGCCCGCTGCGTCGGTGAAGTTCACGAAGAAATAGCCGTTGGCCGCAAAGTCCGGGTGAAAGGCGAGCCCCAGCAGGCCCTGCTCGCTGCCCGTGCTCACCGGATTGATTGCGAGAAACGGCTGCGCCAGAAGCGTGCCCGTCGTTCGGTCGTAGATCCGAATGCGTCCCGTCGCGCTCGATCGTTGCTCGACGATGAACAGGCGCGTCGAGTCCCCCGGCGGCGCGGTCACGAACACCGGCCGCGCCAGCCCGTCCACGATCGGCACGGTCCGCAGCGGGGTCTCTGCCCGCGCCGCCCCGATCCCGAACACCCCGCCGGCCACCATCAATGTGTAAAGTCCAACCCAGGCGCGCATGCCTCGAGTCCTCCGCAGAAAGCGGGCACTTCCGGCGCATCCCAACGCCGTCGAAAGTAAGGAAGGCCCTGAACCGGTGGAGAGTATAGGCGCGCCCTTGCGGGCGCGTCGGAGGGGCGGCGCGGGGTTCAGCGCGCGGACACCGGCTGAGCTGGGACCAGCGCCAGCATGCGGTCCAGCGCCACGCGCGCCCAGTGCCGCGTTTCCGCGTCCACCGCGATGCGGTTCACGACGCGACCGGCCGCGAGGTTCTCAAGCGCCCAGCACAGGTGCTTCAGGTCGATCCGGTACATCGTGCTGCACAGGCACTGCATTCCGGCCAGCGAGCGGACGCGCTTGTCCCGGTTCTGCTGCGCGAGCCGGTTCACGAGGTGCAGCTCCGTGCCCACCGCCCAGCAGGTCCCGGGCGGCGCCGCGGTCACCGTGCGGATGATGTACTCGGTGCTGCCCACTTCGTCGGCCTGCTGGCAAACCTCCCAGGTGCACTCCGGATGCACGATGATGCGCCACGGCTCGGGCTGGCGACGCAACGTCTCGATCTGCTCGACCTTGAACAGCTGGTGCACCGAGCAGTGCCCCTTCCACAGGAAGATCTGCGTCCGGGCGCAGCGCTCCGCGCTCAGCCCGCCGTTGTACTGGTGCGGATCGAACACGGCCATCTGTTCGAGCGGCCAGCCCAGTGCGTACGCGGTGTTGCGGCCGAGGTGCTGATCGGGCACGAACAGCACCTTGCGACCCGTGCCGGGGCGGCCGGGCGTCGCCCCCTGCAGCGCCCACTCGAGCACCAGCTTCGCATTGGAGCTCGTGCAGCAGGCTCCGCCGTGCCGTCCGACGAACGCTTTCACCGCCGCCGACGAGTTCACGTAGGTAATCGGTGTGAGCGGCGCGCCGACCTGCTCCACCAGGAGCGGCCAGACGCCCTCGAGCTGGTCGATGTGCGCCATGTCCGCCATGCTGCACCCGGCCGACAGGTCGGGCAGCACAACCTGCTGCTCAGGCGCGGTCAGAATATCGGCCGATTCGGCCATGAAGTGCACGCCGCAGAAAACGATGTACTCGGCGTCCCGTTGCTCCGCCGCCCGTTGCGACAGCTTCAGGCTGTCCCCGGTGTAATCCGCGAATTCGATCACTTCGTCCTGCTGATAGTGATGCCCCAGGATGCAAACGCGACGCCCGAGCTTCTCCTTGGCAACGGAGATGCGGTCGCGGAGCTCGGCGTCCGATCGCTCCGTGTACTCCGACGGCAGTGGTGCTTGGAGCGGCATTCCGATACTCCTACTCCAGCGGAGTGGCGGAACCAGCGGGGGCATACACGGCTACGCAAACGCTCCCGGCAGTGACGCCCGAATCTGTTCAGAACGTCTGCGCGATGCTAGTGCCGCAGCTGTGCGCCGTCCACTTCGCAACGCCGCACCACAGAATGCCCTGACGGAAAACCGTCACCCATGCCCGCAGGTCGCAAGGCCCACACCATCCATGTCGGGCATGCAGAGACACAGGTGCGAAAACCTGCGGTGGAGCTATTGACGACGGCCGCCCGGATTGCTAGTTTTTCCGCAAATTTGACCGGCCGTCGGACCAGAGGCGTGCGGTCGAGTTGGAAGCAAGGGTCTGTTTCTGGACGCTCAAAGGAGACGAGCAATGTTCAAGAAGAGCAAGCTGACTGTTCTGGTGGTCCTCGCGGCCTCGACCTCGATCGTTGCCGGCTGCTGGGGCACGATCCACACGGCGCTGTATCACCTCAGCGACCTCACCCAGTGGGCGGCCGCTTTCAGAGTCCTCGGCAGCACGAGCATCTAGTTCTGCTGCTGTCGACGGCTGCGCTAAGTATTGGCGAACGATGGGAGAGCCGGCCAAGCGCAGGCTCTCCCTCATTCTTGCGCCGCCCGACGCGCGCGAGCGCGGCGCCGCAGCAGCTCCAGCGCGACGAGCGCGGCCACAATCCCACCGGCCCCGTACAGCCAGTCCCGGATGTCAACGCTGCGGCCGGTGAATTGCTGGAGCCACTCGTCCACGCCCGCGTAGACGAGGAGCACCAGACCGGCCGCAACCGCAAAACGCACGCTCCGCGGGGGGTACGCGGTCGCCACCGCCCGCCAGTAAAGAAAGGCGAGCCCCGCGAAGGCGAGCGCGTGGGCGTACTTGTCCGAATCCGCCACGCCGACGTCAAACTCCAGTCGCGGCAGATGCGTCAGCGCGAACAGGAGCATCCAGTAGGTCGGCAGCGCCCGGCGATACCAGGCATCCCACGGCGAGCGGCGCGGCGCGGCCGGTTTCATGGGGGCAGCGGCGCCGCCAGCGGCCCGGCTGGCGCGGCAGTGGGGCTTTCTGACATGCCGGCCACCGACGGGGCGGGCACGACGTCGCGGATCTCGCGGACGGCCGCCTGACGCACCGCGGTCGGCCCCGCCGAGCCGGCCAGCTCGCGTGCCAGCGCGAGATAGTCCTCCGCCCCGTTGCTGCCCGGCGCGTAATCGAAGATCGAGCGGCCGAAGCTCGGGCACTCGGCCAGCTTGATGTTGCGCCGAATCACCGTGTCGAAGACGCGGGCCCCGTGCCACGGCTCCGCGGGCGCTGCGTTGGCGAAGAACGCGCGGACGTCCTCGCGCACCTCGTGCGCCAGGCGCGTGGCCGCCTCGAACATGCACAACACGACACCCGACACGCGCAGATCCGGGTTCGAGCTCTGCCGCACGAGCGTCACCGTCTCAAGCAGCCGGCCCAGTCCCTGCAACGCGAGGAAGTGCGGCTGAAGCGGGATAATGACCTCCTGCACGGCAGTCAGCGCGTTGACCGTGAGCAGCCCGAGCGACGGCGCGCAGTCCACCAGGCAATAGTCGAACCCGACCTGGTACGGCTGGAGCACGCGGGCCAGCGTCCGCTCGCGCTCGACTCGGTCGGCCAGTTCGAGCTCCGCGCCGACGAGGTCGATGTGTGCCGGAATGACGACGAGACGCTCTCCTCCCTCGCGGGCCGCATCCGCCAGCGCCGTGCCGCGCACCAGCACGTCGTAAACGCTGGCCCCGGTGCCGTCCACCTCCAGGCCCAGGTGCATCGTCGCGTGCGCCTGCGGGTCGAGGTCGACAAGCAACACGGAGCGACCCTCGCGCGCTAGCGCCGCAGCGACATTAACCGCCGTCGTCGTCTTCCCGACGCCGCCCTTCTGGTTGAGGATCGCGATGGACCGCATGGGCCCAGTATAAGCGGGCCCGCACGCCGGCGGAGGGGGCTCACCGCCGAACCGCGACTCACCCCAACGCGGCGCGAACGGCCGGAGACAGCTCGGGCGGCACCGCCGCCAGCGCCGCGGCGACGGCCGGCCCCCCGCCCTGCCGCCGCAGCGCTGCCGCGGCTTCGCGTAGCGCTTCGTCCCGACGCCGAGCAAACTGCGCGAACGCTGCCGCCAGCTCGTCACGCGACCATAGCGCCAACGGGTCCGCGACGCCCGTTTGCACCCGCGCCCACGGCGCCAGGGCCTCGGCCGCGCCGGTCCAGCGGTAGAGCGTGCAGAGCAGCGCGAAGCGCTGGGGCGCGGTCCCGAGAAACTCCCGCACCTCGGCCGGCAAGGCGACCAGCCGGCCATCGAGCGTCGTCCCGGCTGCCCGGTCGAGCCACCCGGCCGCCCGCCGGGGCTCGTCGCCCGGCCGTGCGAGCCGCCCCGGCGGCACCACGATCACCCGGTGGCCCGTGGCGAACTGCACGGAGACGCGGTGCACCGGCCGGCCGTCAACCCTGGCGGCATGCACGTTCAGCACGAGCCCGCGCCCCCACTCGGGACGCGTCGGACACGAGACGTGCCGGCCAACCAGTTCCGGACCTATCGGCAAGTCGGGCATTTCAGCCGCCCAGCCGTGCGAGGAACGCTTCATCGTCGTCGAACGTGACGCTGCCGTCCGCGTTCATTTGGACATTCTACCTGCCTCTATACGGGTCCGCGCGACGCGCGGGGCACCAGGCGCCGCCCGGGCTTCCGATAAACCCGCCCCCTCCATCCGAACCGTCTCGCCGGCTGTGCGCCCCACCCGCAGCGGCCTACAATCGCGGCTTGAGGCCCCGGGCGGCGATTCAGCCGCCCGGCCAACCGGTCCAAGTGCATGGCGGGCCATGAGATCCGGTTGAAGCGCCGGCCGGCTAGCCCACACGGGATGCTGTGCGTGCTTGAGCACCAGACTCTCGCGATCGTCTCGGCCATGCACGGCAGCCACCACGCCGGGACCACGTACCTCCACCTCTCGTTCGGCCGCGTCGTGGATCGCCTCGCGGCCCGGGCCGCCCGGACACTCCTGTGCCTGCCCATCGACTTTGGTCCGCCCCCGGAATCGCGCGACTACGCACTGAGCGTCCGCAACATCGAGCTGATCCCGCAGCCGTTCTACACCACGACGATGGCCGCGCTGCCGCACCTGGTGCCCGTGTGCCGTAGCTACGCCCAGGTCTGCCGCCGAGCGGACCGGATCTTCGTGCGCGGGATGGTGCCTTACGTCGCGTGCTTCTACGCCCTGGCGGCCCGCTACCGGCGTCGTCCCTGTCACTGGATCGTCGGCAATCCGCTAGCCCTGCTCCGGACGCACCGCCGCGCCGGGCTCATCAAGGACGCGGTGTCGTGGCTCTATGCGTGGCAGGACCGGTTCTTCACGCGACTCGGTCGCGGCTTGACCGGCGGCGCGCTGGTCTGCAACGGCGACGAGCTCGGCGGCGTCTTCCGCTCGCCCCGCACGCATGTGACCGTATCCAGTACCGTCACCGATAACGAGTTCTTCGAGCGCGAAGACACCTGTCAGGGCCCCGTCGTCCGCATCCTTTTCACCGGCATCATCCGCCCGGAGAAGGGGCTTCAGTATCTCATCGAGGCACTGCCGCGGCTCACGTCCCGAGTACCCGTCGAGCTCGCGGTCGTCGGCGCAACCGATCAGTTCCACGGCTACGCCGCCGAGCTCCGGGAGGTCGCCGAGCGGCTCGGCGTCGCGGACCGGGTCCGCTGGCTCGGGTATCGCACCTACGGGCCGGAAATGTTCGCCGAGCTCCGGGCCGCCGACCTGCTGGTGCTGCCGACGCTGTCGGAAGGCACGCCGCGCGTCCTCGTCGAGGCCCGTGCGAACAGCCTGCCGATCGTCGCGACACGCGTCGGCGGGATCCCGACCTCCGTCACGGACGGCCACGACGGCCTGCTCGTGCCGCCCAAGGATCCGGCCGCCCTGGCGGCCGCGATTGACCGTATCATCACCGACGGCAATCTGCGGCGGACGCTGATCCGCAACGGGCTGGCCACCGCGCGGCGGCTGACAGTCGACCGGTTCGTCGACACGGTCGTGCGGGTGCTCGAGGAGTCCTGATGCGCCGCGTACTCCAGTACGCCTGGTTCATTTTCGTGATGCGGGCGACCGGTTTCCTGCCCGATTTCACATTTATCATGCGGATGCGCGGCTGGCTGCTGCGGCCGTGCTTCCGGCGCTGCGGGCGCAACTTTCAGATCTGCTCGCACGCGATGATCGTCTATACGAGCAACGTCGAGATCGGGGACGACGTGTACATCGCCTACGGGAGCTGGATCCAGGGCTACGGCGGTGTGCGCCTGGATGATGAGGTCATGCTGGGGCCCTACACCATCCTCGCGTCGTCGAATCATACGCGCGTCGGCGGCTCGTTCCGGTTCGGCGTCGGTGACGCCCGCCCGATCGTGCTCGAGCGCGGCTCCTGGACCGGCGGGCACGTGGTCGTCACGGCCGGGGTAACGATCGGCCGCGGCAGCGCCTGTGCCGCGGGAGCCGTGGTCACGCGGGATGTACCTCCGGACACGATCGTCGGCGGCGTGCCGGCCCGGCCGCTGGGGCCGGCGGCGGACGCGTCCGGCGGCGCGCTTGACAGGGCCCCGCCGCCGTGAGGAACATGCCGCCCCGGCCGTGCCCCGGCGGCTCGCGGTCCCCGTCGCATCGAGGCCGTCCGCATGATCGACAAGCTCGTGCGTTACGTCCGCAAGCGTGTCCAATGGGCGCGCTGCGCGCGTGCGCTGCGTGACGTGCACAGCGTGACGGAGTTCCACCGTTTCCTCCAGCGCACGCGGATGCTCGCACCGTATGTGACCGACGCCCCGGAAGTGTCGCAGCAGAAGCGCGCCGCGATTGCCGCCACTCTCAGCGCCTACGACGTGCAGGTGACGGGTCGCCGGGTGCTTGACATCGGCCCCGGATACGGCGACTTCCTGGACGTCTGCCGCGAGCGCGGCGCGCTGACGGTCGGGCTCGATCATGACCCCCTCGTTGTCCGCTGGCTTCAGCTCCGCGGTCACATCGCGCTGCGCGGCAACGTGCTGCGCTCGCTCCAGCCGCTGCACGCCCAGCCGTTCGACCTGATCAACTCGACGGGCAGCATCATCGTGGAGTACTTCTCCCTGGTCGGCATGGGCCGGCTGGGGCGGCTGCTGACGCAGCTCGACGGGCATCTTTCCCCCGGCGGCCGCATCCTGATCACCCCATATTTTGAGCACGGCCCCGGCCGAGTGCGGAAGATCCGCGACCCGCTCAACTGCCCCTTCACCGACACGATGCGCAGCGCCGGCTACACCGTCCTGCCGCGGATCGCGGGCGTCCACGACGACCACATGTACCCCCTGACCTACGGGAAGCAACGGCCCCCTGCAAACGCCACCTGACATGCCACCCCCTGCCGCCGCCGCGCCGCTTCCCACCGTGAGCATCATCATCCCGATGCGCAACGAAGCGGCGTACGTCGCGCGCTGCCTGGATTCGGTGCTCAGTCAAGTCGCCGGTCGCCGCGATATCGAAATCCTGTGCGTGGACGGCGCGAGCACCGACCGCACACCCGAGATCGTGGCCGAGTACGCCCGGCGCGATGCCCGCATACGCCTTCTCCACAACCCGCGGCGCATCGTCCCGATCGCGATGAACCTGGCGCTGGCGGAGGCCCGCGGCGACGTCATCGTCCGCCTCGACTGCCACAGCGAGTACGCGCCGGACTACCTCGAGCAGTGCCTCGCGGTGCTCCGCCGCACCGGCGCGGACAACGTCGGCGGCTACATCACCACGCGCCCCGGACGCGACACACCCGTCGGGCGGGCCATCGCCGCGGCCACATCCAGCCGCTTCGGCGTGGGCGGCTCGGCCTTCCGCGTCGGTGGCGCTGAGCGCGAGGTCGACACGGTCCCGTTCGGCTGCTTCCGCCGCGACGTGTTCACCCGGTTCGGACCGTACGACGAGCGTCTCGAGCGCAATCAGGACATCGAACTGAACCACCGCATCCGCAAGGGCGGCGGCCGCATCGTGATCTCCCCCGACATTCGCCTGGTTTATTACAACCGCTCCACATACCGCGGGCTCGCCTCCCAGGCGTTCGCGAACGGGCTCTGGAACCCCTACACGCTCTACCTCGTCGGGGAGGGGCTCGGTCTGCGGCACTTCGTGCCGCTCGGCTTCGTGGCGGTGGTCCTCGCGCTGGCCGGGGCCGGAATTGTGTGGCGGCCGGCCTGGTTCGCTCTGGCGGCGCTGCTGGTCGTTTACGCGGCCGGCGCTGCGGTCGCGGCTGTGCCGGCGGCGCGGGCCGGCGGCGCCTCCGCGCTGCTGGTCGTACCCGCGTTCGCCGTGCTCCACTTCGCCTACGGGTTCGGCTCGCTGGTCGGCGTGCTCACCGCGCCGCTGCGCTTCCGCCGTGGTCCGAACTCGCCGCCGGCGCCCGCCCACGCCGATAACACGACCGGCGCGAAGCGATAATTTCACCTTTCGCCGCGCCAACACCTTCTTCATTTGCCGCAGCTTCTCCCGTTTCTCATCGTTGCTACGGACAGACTTTCCACGGCGTCGTCCGGAAACTGCCCTCCGGGCGCGAGAGGACGGAAGCGATGTACCAGTGGCCTCCCAAGCGCTCTGCGACGCGTTTGATGTGCGCGGCGGCTCTGTTCGCAGGTCCGCTGCTCATGCCAGCTTGCGGCCCAACGACCGGCGGCGATCTGGTGACCGACGGCGGCTCGCCCTGGCTGCCCGGCGTGATCGAGCCGCCCGGCGCCGGTGCGACCGGCGGGGGCAGCTCCACTGGCGGCGGCAATCCCACCGTCGGCGTGAGTCCCAACGCGCAGCCCGTCTCGCCGGGCGACCCGACGCCGACGCAATCCGGTGACCCCATCCTCTACGTCACGACCGACGCACTCGCGTTCGGACAAAGCAGCACGACGCGCTCGTTCGGTGTGCGGAACGACGGCACCGGCACACTCGTGTACAGCGTGCAGTGCAGCGTGCCGTGGGTCACGATCACGCCAGAGTCCGGAACGAACACCGGCGCCACGGACCAGATCCAGGTCACGGTCAACCGGAGCTCGCTCGCTCCCGGCCTTCACACTGCGACCGTCACCGTCACGAGTCTCGACAACCAGCAACGCGTCATCGGTTTGTCGATTGCCGTTGCGGACTCGAACGCCGGCGCCCAGCCGGAGCTCGCGGTGAGCACGGACTGGATCACGGCCGGTAGCATGAACAAGACCGTGACCTTCAGCGTGCTCAACGGCACCCAGGTCGGTGTCGTTGCGTACACGATCGAGAGCCAAGTCCCGTGGGCGACGGTCACGCCTTCGAGCGGCACGGTCGGCACCGAAGCGGACACCATCACCGTCAAGATCAACCGCGACCTGCTCTATACCGGGCACCACGAGACGCATCTCGTCGTGCGGGATGCGGCCGGGCCGACCCTGACTGTCGCCCTGCTGGTGGACAAACCGCTGACGTCGCCGCGGATCGTCCCCTGGCTCGAAGTGAACGTGGCAGACGAAGCGGAAATTCAGCGTGCCCTGGCCGGCCTCCGCATCTGGCGGTACGTCACGGACACCGCTTGCATCTCGACCGGAACCGGGCACGCGGCGCTTTTCACGCGGCTGCGGGCCGAGATGCCCGACATGAAGTTCATTCCGGGGTTCAAGACCTCCGTTCGGCTTTATCATCCCGGCCTCGATTCCATCGAAGCTTGGCAGCTCGTCGCCGGTGATATCCAGCAACTGGCGACGGCGGCCGGGATCAACCAGGTACTGCTCGAGAACGAGACCGCGATCGACGACTACCTGAAGGGCATCGACATCGTGAATCTCAACCAGTTGCGGCAGGGACTCCAGCAACTGCCGCCGCACATCGAGATCATCTGGTACCCGGCAATCTCGGTGCTCAACGTGCCCGAGATCCAGCAGCGCTCGACCGACCTGTGCCGTGTGGTAGCCGAGACGATCAACCCCCGTTTCGTGGACCTCAGCTACGCCGACCCAGGCTGGCCGGAGTGGCCGCCGTCGTGGTACGCCCGCGACACGATCGCGGCTCTTTCCAGCAAGCCGACGTTCCCCCAGGTTTACTTCGGCGTTCTCAATGGCTGGCAATACTGGTACGAGTGGCAGGTCCGGACCGTCCTCCAGCAGCTCAGCGGAAAGCCCGACGCGCTGTTCTATCCCGGTGGCGCGCGCTGGGTGGAGTCGGCCCAGTTGATCGTCAATCGGCTGAAAGAGAATCCGTGACGAGCGGCCTGACGGACGGCTGAGCCGCACGCTTCTCCGACGTGGGCGGGGCCCGCCGCGCGGCGCAGCGGACGCGGGCTCGACTTCGAGCCGGTAGCTGGACTATCGCCTTCTGATCAGCGATGCGCGCCGCGGGCGCGCACGCTGCTCGCATCGTGCGCGGCGCGCGCTCCCGACCGTACTGTCGCGCCTAACGCGTCGATAGCTCCCTCGGGCGGCGACCGCCGACCGCCCGGCTCCGTTCGCGAGCAACTCCCGTGCGTGCATCGCTCCCGATCGCCGTGATCACGATCGCCTGTGCCGCGGCTGTGGCACTCGCCCAGCAGGCAGGTACCGCCGGCCCCCTCGCCCTGCCGTACTCGGCCGCGCCGACGTCGCCGAGTGCCCTGGACGTAAGCACCGCCCGGATCGATCTTGCGACCGGCGCGCATGCCGACCTGTCGGTGCGGACCACGGACGGCACTCCGTTGGCATTTGCGGCCCGGACAACGGCTCCTTGGCTCACCGTGTTCCCCGCCGCCGGCGTGGCCGCGGCCAGCCCGGTCCAGCTCCAGGTCTCGGTGAACCGCAGCCAGATGCTCGTGGGCTCGGACGCCGCACGGTTCGTGATCCGTGACGCGCGGGGTGCGGAGACGAACGTCTTAATCACCGCGATCAAACGCCCCACCGCGCCGCGCCTCGTTCCCTGGGTGGAGGCCAACATCGCGGACGACGCCCAGATCCAATACGTAGCGGATGGTTTGCGCGTCTGGCGTTACGTCACGGACACGGCGGTCGTCTCAACCGGCCCCGGCAAGGCGGAGTTGTTCTCGCGGCTGCGGGCTGCCGTTCCAGGCTCGCGTCTCATCCCGGGGCTGAAGACCTCCCCGCGGCTCGTGCCGCTCGGTGCTGACTCGCTGCTCGGCTGGCAACTCGTCGCGCTGGACATTGATGAGCTGATCGCCGCCACTGGGGAAAACCATGTGCTGCTTGAGAACGAAACCGCGTTCGAAGCATATCTGGTCCACGGCGCGAGGTTGGATCTGGGCCGGCTTCGGGAGGCGCTCGCGGCTCTCCCGCCGAACGTCGATCTGTACTGGTATCCCGGTGTGAGCGTTCAGGGCGATGCCCAAGTACGCCAGCGCTCACGCGAACTCACGGCCGTCGTGGCCGGCGCCGTGCGGTGCCGCTTCGTCGATCTCAGCTACGCGGATCCGAGCTGGCGCGAATGGCCGCCGTCGATACTGGCGCGACAGGAAATCGCGCGCCTTTCGAATCGGGTCCCCGTTCCGTTGCTCTACGTCGGTGTGATCGGAGACTGGCAGTACTGGGACGAGGTGGACATCCGCACGGCACTCCGGGACCTGCGCGACTACCCCGCTGCGCTCGTCTACCCCGGTCTCGCCCGCTGGATCGAGAGCGCCGAAGCACTCAAGGCAGTGCTGGCCGACTACGACCCGAACCCGCCCCAGGTGACCCTCACAGGAACCGGGCACCTGGCGTCCGCGTTGCCGACCGTGTTGCCGGCCTGGCCGCATATCGGTCCCTGATGGGCTGTGGCTACGCGTCACGACCGACCGCAAACCCAGTCAACGCCGCGAGTTGCAGCACGGCCGCGAAGCCAAGCTTCACGAGAACCGCGCCCGCCTGCACCGTGTCGCTGTAGAAAAGCCAGTCCACCAGGGCCGCGAGCAAGAACCCGACTACGAGCGCTTGCAGCACCGCCGCCGCCAGCAGCGCAAGCGAGAACGACCGGTAACGGCGCTCGCGGTCGAGCGCATCCAGCCGCCCGCGAATGTCACCGAGCACCTGCTCGATCCGCACCAGAGTCGCCGCGGCTTCCTGGGTCGCATCCGCGGGCGGGGGCTTCGCGTCGCCGGTTCCAGGGCCGCGATCCGCCGCCGGAGGTTGGGAGGGTAGTGGCATGGACACCTCACGTCGCGAGGGCTTCGATCACGGCCTGCCGCAGGAGCGGCAGCAGAATCTCGTGCTGGCCGATCACCGCATGCCCGTGGCCCGGCGCCACGGGGCGCTGCACGACGTTCTGCGTCGGCCGGTAATGCCGCAGCATGTCGAAGTTCGCGGTATGCAGCCCGTCGAGTCCGTGGCCGAGGTTGCGCGCAACCGACACCGCCTTCAGAAAAACCTCCGGCAGGATCACGGCGGAGCCGAAATTCAGCCAGACGCCGCCGGCGGCTCCCGGTGCCGCCGCCGTCATGTCGGCGACCACCGCGCAAAGCGTGCGGAAATCGACCAACGTCGCCGCACCGAGCGCCGCCCCGTCCGTCTCCGCCGCCATGTGCACCGTGTCCGTGCCGATCGCCACGTGCACCGTCGCCGGAATGCCGGCCCGATACGCGGCCGCGAAAACGCTGCGGTCGCGATGGGGCGCCGAGCCCTCGGCCAGGAGGCGGCCGAGCGCGCGTCCCAGTCCGACCTCGACACCGGCGGCCGCCGCGGCGTTCATGCGCTGGCACGTCTCGAACACCATGCCGAAGCTCCCGTCGCGAATCGTGTCGCCGACCTCTTCGCTCGTCGCGCCGGTCTCGGCCAGCTCCAGGTCGTGGATGGCGCCGGAGCCGTTCGTGGCGACCGCGGTGACGATGCCGCGCTCGATCAGATCCACCACCAGCGGGCCGCCGCCGACTTTGATGACGTGTCCACCGAACGCGAAAACCACCGGCCGACCCGCCCGCCGCGCCGCCACGATGGCGTCAACGGTCGCGCGCAGTTCGTTGGCGCCCAGGAACCCCGGCAGCGCGGCCCACCACTCCGCAAACGCGCAGCCGGGCGGCGTCGGCCGGCCGAGGGCTGACACGTCGACTTTGTGAGCTCGGGCCGCCCGCGACGTGAGCCGCAGTCGCGACCAGTCCAGCGGCGGCGGCTCATAGGGCGTCGGGTGGCTCACGCGTAAGTCTCCAGGGCCCGCCGCAGCGCGGCCTGCCAGGCTTCCCGGCCTGACAGCCACTCCACCCGCAGATCGAGCCGCAGCAGCGGCGGGTCGCCGCTCGGCCACAACGCCGCCAGTTTGACCCAATCCTTCCGCGTTGTCACGACCCATTCCGCACGGGCCGCCCGGGCGGCAGCGGCCACGGCCTCGGCGTCGGCCGGCGTGTATCGGTGATGATCGGGGAATCGCGAAGTGCCCACAACCTGTGCGCCCAGCGCGCCGGTCAACCGCACGAAGCTCTCCGGGTTTCCGAGTCCGCAGGCCAGCCACGCGCGGCGCCGAGACAGGTCCTGCGGCGGACGCGGGGGACCCTCAGCCGGCGCGAGGGCGTCGGCGGCGATTCCGACTTCGACCACGACACGCCCCGGCGCGTGGCGTGCGACCGCGGTGCAGAGGGCCAGGCGCTCGGACTCATTCACCTGGTTCACCCGCGTCAGGACCACGAGATCGGCCCGGCGCAGCCCGCCCAGCGGTTCCCGCAACCGCCCCGCCGGGAGCACCCAGCCGCCCCCCCACGGGCACAGTGCGTCGATCAGGACGACATCGAGGTCGCGCCGCAAGCGGCGATGCTGGAAGCCATCATCCAGCACGAGGCAGTCGGCGGCGTGAACCGCCCGGGCCGCGGCGGCGCCGCGGACACGGTCGGCATCGACGACGACCGGCACCTCCGGCAGCGCCGCCCGCAACTCCAGCACCTCGTCGGCCACCTGCCCCGGCGCGGCGTGATATCCGCGCGTCAGGACGGCGGGGCGACGCCCGGCCGCGACCAGTTCGCGGACGGTCGCGATGACCAGCGGAGTCTTGCCCGTGCCCCCCACCGTGAGGTTTCCGATGCTGATGACCGGCACGCCCGCCCCCTGCGACGCGGCCGCCACCCGGTCGTACCACGCGTTGCGCGCCGCCATGACCCCGCCCCACGCGATCGCGAGCGGTGACAGCAGCCAGCGCGCCGGATTCACGGCCCGGGGCCTCCCGCCGGCGGACGTCAGAGCACGCCCATCTCGCGCTGCCAGCGAATCGCCCGCGGCACGCCCGCGCTCAGCGGCGTCTGGGGCTCGTAGCCGAGCAGCTCACGGGCCTTGCGGATGTCGGCCACGTAGCGCGTCACTTCACCCGCCCGCGAGGGCTCGTATCGCACGTCCGGCTCGCGCTGGAGCGTCAGGCCAATCAGGTTCACAAGGTCCACCAGCGTCGCGCCCTGTCCGTACGCCAGGTTGATCGTCTCCTCGCGCACGCGGCCGGACACGAGCGCGTCGATGCCGCGCCGGATGCCGTCCACGCAATCGTCGACGAAAGTGAAATCGAGCACCTTCTCCCGGCCGTACACGGTGATGGGCTCGCCCCGCGCGATCCGCCGGATGAACAGCGGGATGACGCGCTCCAGCCGCTCGATGTCACAGTCGTAACGGCCGTAAACGTTGCTGAAGCGAAAGACGATGTACGGCAGCTCGTAGCAGCGGGCGTACGAGTAGATCAGCGCTTCGCCGGCGATCTTCGAGGCACTGTAGGGGCTCTCGGCCACGACGAAGTCGGCGTGGCTTTCGTCGGTCACGTGCCGCGTGATGTCGCCGTAGACCTCGCGCGAGCTGCCGAACACCAGCGGCGTGCGGTGCCGGCGGCAGTATTCGAAGACGCGGAACCCCATGTCGATGTTCTCGAGCGCCCGGTGGGGCTGCTCGACCAGCTCAAACACCTTGGCGTGGGCGGCGAGGTGCACGACCACGTCGAACCGCCCGCTGACCGGCAGTTCGCCGGGCGCCACGCTGACGAGGTTGCAGCGAATGGTCGGCAGGCGGTCCGTCCATGCATTCGGCCGGATGTCCAGCCCGACGACCTCGTCGCCGCGGTCCAACAGCGCCAGCCCCAGGTTGGTCCCAATCTGCCCGCTCGAGCCGGTAATGAGCACGCGCATTGCGCCACGCCGCCTTTCTGACCTGCGAATGTCGCGGGTTGTACCGCCGGGCGCGGGCGACCGTCAACGCGACATCCCGTCATGCCCGGCCACGTCCGCGAAACGCCGGCCCGGCCCCATAAAGGCATCGCCGTGTCCGCACGCCATTTTCGCGCGCGGCGCGGCGCCCCGCCCGCGTATGATGAAGGGGGGCCGACGGCAGTCCGGGGCCGAAGCGACACTTCCTTACGCCGGAGAGGCGGAGCAGCGCGCTGCGTGTCGTACCGCGAAGCGGCCCCGCCGGAATCCTCGCGACAGGTGCACCGATGAACGCCACACTCCTGATGCGCCGGGCCGCCGGCATCCTGCCGCTGCTGATCGGCGCTCTCATGGCCGAGGCCACGACGGTCGTCCCCATGCCGCTCACTACGCTCGCGGACCACGCGGGCCAGGTCCTCCTCGGCGAGGTCGCCGCCACGCGCTCGTACTGGGCGGACAACCCGCGCCGCATCGAGACGGAAGTCCGCTTCGTCGGAGTCGAGTATCTCAAGGGGGCCTGGCCCGACGCCCCGCCCGAGTTCACGCTGATCGTCCCGGGCGGCACGGTCGGCACGCTCACCGCGCGCGTCGGCTGCGCGCCGGAGTTCGCCCTCGGCGACCGCTGGCTGCTTTTTCTGTTGCCCGAGTACCGCGTGTTCCCCACGGTCGGTGTCGGACAGGGTGCTTTTCGCATCCGCACGGATCCCGATGGAACACCGCGCGTCTACACCGCGGACGGAGACGCCGTCGCGGGCTTCGACGACATCGGCTTCCCTCAGACCATTCGCGCTCGCGGCAGTCCGTCCGCTCAGACGCGCGGAGTCGGCCGCCGCGGCGTCCGCGTGCAACCCCTCCGCGCCGACGCTCCGCCGCCCGCGCTCCGGCTCGAGGAGTTCCGCGCGCGGCTCGTGCCCGTCCTCGCGGCCAGCCGTGACCACGCCCTGACGGGGCCGGCCGGCCGACCCGTGCACGTTGAATGGCGGGCTCGCCCGCTGCAAGCCGCCCCCGGCGCGACCGCGCCGCCGGGGCCGCTCCGCGGTCTCGAGGCCGCGGTCGAGGTTCCGGGTCCAGCGGACCAGCGCCGCTCGGAGGTGACGCCATGACGCGCCGCGCACGCCGATCCGCGCTGGTCCTGCTGAGCAGCCTGGCGCTGCTCATGGCCGAACACCCGGCCGGCGGCTATTCGTACTTCACGTCGGGCGGCGTCAAGGTGGTCTGGTACGGCGGCCAAAGCCTGCGGTACCTCTCGCCCACCACGTTTCCGCCGAACAGCGCCACCGACCTGCTGTACCGCAACGCGATGGGATTGTGGGGTCTCGTACCCGCCGCGAACTTCACGTACTTCTACCAGCGGCTGCCGCAGGACTACCCGATCGACCACTACGACGGCTACAGCGACACGATCGCGGTGCCCGCGTCGGAGCTCGACCCCGGCGTGCTGGGCGTAACCTACATGGTCAACGACGGCGCGTACTGGTTCGACATGGACATGGTCTTCGCCGACTACCCGGCCGGCGCGGGCTGGAACTTCGCCGGCGATCCCGCCTGCGACGCAGTGAGCGCACCCGCCGCCAACGGGTTCTCGTTCCTGCTGGTCGCGACCCACGAGCTGGGCCACGCGCTGGGCCTCGGACACGATCCGTTCGGTACGGAAGCCCCCGGATTCGTCTGGTTCATCGGCACCATGAACCCGCGCTACCCGGCCGGCGGACCGGTCGGCAGCGAGAACATCGTCGAGCTGCACGCCGACGACCGCGGCGGCTTGCGGTTCCTCTACCCGCGCTCCGGCCAGAGCACGCCGCAGCACGACGTCGCCAACAGCGGCTACATCGCCGGCCCCCAAATCGGCAAAGCCATCCCGGCCACTTTCGCGCCCGCGACGATCGCCCCCGGCGGCGTCCTTACGCTGCACGGCACCATCGAGAACTTCGGCAACCGCAGCGAACTCAACATCGGGCACGAGTTCTTCCTCTCCACCGACCCGGTGATCGACGCGGCCGACTACTCCTTCGGCGAGGTGCGCTGGGACATCGCGATCGGCGACGCCATCGAGTTCGACGTGAGCGCCGACATGCCGCCCGATCTCCCCGCGGGCACGTACTACCTCGGCTCCGTCTTGGACCCCGCCGACGAGCTGGTCGAGATCTACGAGGACAACAACACGCACGTCTACTGCGCGCCGCTGACGGTCCCGCGCCAGCCGCCCCAGATCATCGAGCTCGGGCAGGCCCTGGCCGCGTGCGGCGTGCCGTACACCGGCCCGACGCCGAGCGTAACGCTGCCGCTCAACATGGCCCCGCTCACCTGGAGCCTCGACAACCCGCCGCCGGGCATGACGATCAACCCGTCCACGGGTGTCATCTCCTGGCCGCACCCCGTGCGTTCGCCGTTCCTCTACACGCTCATTGTGCGGGCCACGAACCCGGCCGGCTTCGACACCGTGACGTTCTACCTCGGCGTGGACCAGGGCCCGCCGGCGATCCAGCCCATCGCGCCACAGTCCACCCCCCACACGCAACCCTACACGGGGCCGACGCCGCAACTGACCGACGCACCCTGCATGACGCCGATCCTCAACTGGTCGCTGGACGCCGGCCCTCCGGGCATGCAGATCGACCACGCGACCGGCGTCGTCTCTTGGGCGCGGCCGCGCTACCGCGCCACGCCCTACACGGTGAGCGTCCGCGCGACGAACGCGATCGGGAACGGCATTCGTACCTGGCAACTGAGCGTGACCGGTCTGCCCGGCGACCTCAACTGCGACGGCGTACGGGACTTCAACGATATTGACCCGTTCGTGCTCGCGCTCGCCGGCGAAGCGGCCTACGCCGCCCAGTACCCGAACTGCGACCGGATGCTGGCGGACTGCACCGGCGACGGCGACGTGAATTTCGGCGACATCGACGCTTTCGTCGGCCTGATCGGCCACTGATGCAGCGCAGACGCCTCCGCGACGTGGTATAATGCCAACGCTGGGTGCCCGCTTGCGCGCTGGGTGCCCCGGCCGGCGGACGGCCCGCCGACCGTCCTGTCGAGAACCGTGCGCCGGCACCACAACCCGGGAGACGTCCATGTACCGCGCCCGCGCCACCCTGCTACTCGCGCCGGCTATCCTCTTCTCCGCGCTCCTGGCGACCACGGTGCAGGCCGACCCGGTGGTGGGTGAGCTGCGGCCGCTCCGCCAACCGGACGGGACGACGCTGACGGTGCGGGTCTGGGGCGACGAGTTCTACTCGGTCGTCGAGTCGCTGGACGGCTACACGCTGGTGCCGGACCTGCCGACCGGCTGGATCTGCTATGCCCGGCTCGACGCCGCCGCCGACCGCCTTGTATCCACCGGCATCCCGGCGGGCAGCGTCGATCCCGCCGACCTCGGGTTGACACCCCACGCGCGGATTTCGCCCGCGGCCGCCCAGAAGCAGGCCGCCGCCGCCCGCCTCGACTTCGAGCGCCGCCGCTACGACGCGCCGCTCGCGCCGCCGGCCGCGGCGGCCGGCGTCCGCGGCCCGTCCACCGGCAACGTGCTGGGGTTGACGCTCCTGATCGACTTCGCCGACGATCCCGGCACGATCCCGCCGGCCAGCGTCGCGGCGTACTGCAACCAAGTCGCCTACAGCGGTTACGGCAACAACGGGTCGGTGCGGGACTACTTCTCCGACGTGTCGGAGACGCTGCTCCAGTACACCAACTACGTCCCCGCGGCGTACTACCGCGCTTCCCAGCCCAAGAGCTACTACACCGACGCCAACATCACGTTCGGAATCCGGGCCCGCGAGCTGGTCCTCGAGGCCCTCACGGCGCTGGACGCCGGCGGCCTCGATTTCAGCCAGTTCGACGCCGACGGCAACGGCCGCGTGGATGCGCTGAACTGCTTCTACGCCGGGTACAGCAACAGCGCCTGGGCGACCGGCCTGTGGCCGCACGCCTGGACGGTGTATTTCTGCGCCGACGGCGTCTGCACGCAGAACTACCAGATGACGGACATGCAGGACAGCCTCAAGCTGGGCACGTTCTGCCACGAGAACGGGCACATGCTGATGGGCTGGCCGGACCTGTACGACTACGACTACGACTCGACCGGCGTGGGCCGCTTCTGCCTCATGGCCTACGGCGGCAGCGGCACGAACCCGGTGGAGCCGTGCGCGTACCTGAAAATGACGGCGGGCTGGGCCAACCTGACCGTGCTCACCACCCCCCAGCAGGTGGTGTCGGTGCCGGCCGCCGGCAACGTCATGTTCAAGTACCCGCACCCCTCGCTGGCCAACGAGTTTTACCTCATCGAGAACCGCCGCCGGGTCGGCCGCGACGCCAACCTGCCGGACGCCGGGCTGGCGCTGTGGCACATCGACACGAACGGCAGCAACAACTACCAGCAGCAGACCCCCGCACAGCATTACCTCGTCACGCTGGTGCAGGCGGACGGGCGCTGGGATCTCGAGCACAACGCGAACTACGGCGACACGACCGACCTGTTCAAGGCCCCGTCGTACACGCAGTGCACGCCGCTGACGTCGCCAAACACGAACTGGTGGAGCGGCGGGAACTCGGGACTCTTCGTCACCAATATCAGTGCCGCGGGCGCGACGATGACGTTCTCGTACAACTGGAGCACGGCCGACTGCAACGGCAACGGCATCCCCGATCCGACCGACATCGCCTCGGGTACCAGTCACGACTGCAACGGCAACGGCATCCCCGACGAGTGTGATATCGCGAGCGCGACCAGCGTGGATTGCGACCTCAACGGCTACCCGGATGAGTGCGACCCGGACTGCAACGGCAACGGCCTGCCGGATGCATGCGAGCTGGCCGGGACGAGCGGGCTGGCGGGCGCGTACTACGACAACATCAACTTCACGGGCCGGCGGGTGGGCCGCTTCGATCCGCAGATCAACTTCAACTGGGGCAACGCTTCGCCGGGATGGGATTTCGGCGTGAACACGTTCAGTATCCGCTGGACCGGGTCGGTCGTGACGACCGGCGCTGCCGGCAACTACACGTTCTTCACGCGCACCGATGACGGCGTGCGGCTGTGGATCAACGGCGTCCTGCTCATCGACCGCTGGCAGGACCAGAGCGCGACCGAGTGGTCCGGCTCGATCGCCCTCGAGGCCAACACCGCCTACGCCCTGCGGATGGAGTACTACGAGAACTCCGGCAGTGCGGTGTGCGAACTGCGCTGGCGGCCGCCCGGCGGAGCCAAGGCGATCATCCCGGCCGCGAATCTCCGGCCGTTCCGCGACTGCAACGGGAACGGCGTCATCGACGACTGCGACCTCGTGGCCGGCACCGTGCACGACTACAACGGCAACTGGATTCCGGACGAGTGCGAAGGGCCGCCGAACCAGCCGCCGACGGTCGACGCGGGGCCGGACCGGCGCGTCGTGCGCCCCGGCCCGGCCGTGCTGGACGGCACGGTGAGCGACGACGGGCTGCCGAATCCGCCGGGCATGCTGACGACGACCTGGAGCGTGGCGCTCGGGTCGGGGACGGTGACGTTCGCCGATCGCTTCGCGGTCGACACGACGGCCACATTCTCGACGGCCGGTGATTACGTCCTCCGGCTGACGGCCGACGACGGCTTCGTCGCGTCCAGCGACACGATGTCCGTGACGGTTTACGGCCGGGGCGATACGAACTGCGACGGCGTCGTCGACTTTGACGACATCGACTCGTTCGTCGTTGCCTTGAGCGGCGCCGCGGCCTATGCCGCCGGCTACCCGAACTGCCTGTGGCTGACGGCCGACTGCAACGCGGACGGCACCGTGAACTTCGACGACATCGACGCGTTCGTGGCGACGCTGGGCGGGTAGCGGGCGCTACTTGGCCTTGGCCTCGTAATAGGCCCGGTTCTTTTCGATGTAGTGGCTGAGGTTGTCGGGCAGATCGTCCTCGGAGAAGATCGCCTTCACCGGGCACTCGTCGACGCACAGCCCGCAGTCAATGCACGTGTTCGGATCGATGTAGAGCATCTCCGCCGCCGCGAAATCGGGCTCGTCCTTGCGCGGATGGATGCAATCCACCGGGCAAACGTCCACGCAACTCGTGTCCTTCGTTCCGATGCACGTCTCGGTGATGTAATGCGGCACGCAGCGCCTCCGTCATCCCTGCCAAAAAGCCCGAATCCGCGTAGATTATACGACCCGCGGCGCGCCCGGCAACACGCGGGCCGCGGCCGGAGATGACCGATGCCGCCCAAGCTCACGTGGACCGACGCCGAAGACCTCGGCCTGCTGCTGTGCGACCGGTTTCCTGCGCAGGACCCGCTGCGGGTCCGCTTCACCGACTTGCGACGCTGGGTGTGCGAGCTGCCCGACTTCGGCGACGATCCCCAGGCCAGCAGCGAGGGCAAGCTCGAAGCCATCCAGATGGCGTGGCTCGAGGAGTTCCAGCGCCGCCGAGGCGTCTAGCATCGAAGTTGGAAGTGGAAATTCAGGAGGGCCAAGCGCGCGGGTGCCTCATCCCGTGCGACGGGCAATTCGCCGGTCGTCGGCCAAAACTGACGGCCGCGTGGGCCCCACGGCGCTTGCACCGTGCGCTTCACCCCCGCGGACCCAGGAGCCGCCGCACGCCGCCCAGCAGCCCGCCGCTCTGCACGACGGCCGCCCCCACGATAATCACTCCCTTCAGGATGTCCTGAATTTCGCTGGACACCGCCCGCAACTGGAGCACGTTGGTGAGGTAGCCGAAGATCAGCACGCCCACGAGCGTCCCGAGGATGTTCCCGCGCCCGCCCATCAGGCTCGTGCCGCCGATGACCACCGCCGCGATCGCATCCAGCTCCTTGCCCTGCCCCGCGTCGGCCTTCCCCTGCGTGTACTGCGCGCAGTACAGCACCGCCGCCAGCCCCGCCAGCACCCCGCTGGCCACGTAGACGACGACCCTCACGCTCGCGACCGGCACGCCCGCCAGCCGCGCCGCTTCCGCGTTGCCCCCGACCGCGTAGATGTACCGCCCCAGCGGCAGCTTGTGCAGCAGGAACGCCGCGGCGCACCACGCCCCGAGCAGGAACAACCCCGGCACCGGCAGCAATTTCAAGTCCTGGACCCGCCCGCTCGGCAGCCGCTCCTGACCCACCGTCAGAATCGTCGCGCCCAGCTCCTCGAACGCGGCCGGCGCGCCGCGTGTCTGTTCGTCGCCGGTGTAGATTGCGTGAATCTGACCGCCGTTGCCCGCGATGTACTTCGCCAGCCCCACGGCCGACACCATCATCGCCAGCGTCACGATGAACGGCTGAAGCCGCGTGCTGGCCACGATGACGCCGTTGACCAGGCCGAGCAACCCGCCCACGATTGGCACGGCCAAGAGCACGCCCAGCGCCGAGTAGCCCCGCCCCATCCCCGCGCCCGCCAGATGAACCAGCACCGCGGTGACGCCGACGGCCGAGATACCGAGGACCAGGGCCAGGCGCCACCGGCCCGCCGCCCGCAAACGCCAAACCCACGGCCCAGCGACCGCCAGGGCCAGCACGACGATGCCCGTCAGCACCATGACTTCGGCGCGTCGCGCAGGCTCGGTCGCGCCGCGCTCCATCAGCAGAATCGCGCAGACGACGGTACACAGCGACATCACGCTGCCGACTGACAGGTCGATCCCCCCGGCGAGGATGACCAGCGTCATCCCGACCGCCAGGATCCCGTTCACCGACACCTGCCCGAGCACATCCCGCTGGTTGCCGATGGTCAGAAACTGCGGGTGCAGCAGCGCGCCGGCCGCGAAGACCGCCCCCAACCCGCCCAGCAGCGTGAGCAGCCGCAGGATCCCACCGAGTCGTGCGCTCGCCATACGCGGGCGGATGCTACCATGCCTCCGTGGCGCCCGCACGCCGGACACGCCGGTGGAACGGCGGCCGCGGGCGCCTACGATACCAGCCGGGCCGCCGCGCGCCACGGGCCCGTGGACGCCGGCCGAAGAGGATGCGACCGGGAGTCCCGCGAAATGCCGTCCAACACAGCGACGCACACCGTGACACTGATGCCGGGGGATGGAATCGGGCCGGAGGTCATGCAGGCCACCTGCCGCGTGCTGGAGGCGGCCGGCGCGCCGCTCCGTTGGGAACGCTGCGAGGCGGGCGCGGAGGTGTTCAAGAAAGGCCTGGCGACCGGCGTGCCGCAGGAGACGCTCGACTCGATCGCGCGCAATCGGGTGGCGCTGAAAGGGCCGCTCGAGACGCCGGTCGGCTACGGTGAGAAAAGCGCCAATGTCACGCTGCGCAAGCTGTTCGAGTTGTACGGCAACGTGCGGCCGTGCCGCGAGCTGCCGGGCATCCAGGCCGTGTTCGCCGGGCGGCAGATCGACCTCGTCGTGGTTCGCGAGAACGTCGAGGACCTCTACGCCGGGATCGAGCACATGCAGACGCCCGGCGTGGCCCAGTGCCTGAAGCTGATCACACGGAAGGGCTGCGAGAAGATCGTGCGGCTGGCGTTCGAGCTGGCGCGGGCGGAGGGCCGGCGGAAGGTCACCTGCGCGACCAAGTCGAACATCATGAAGAAAACCGAGGGTCTGCTGAAGTCCACTTTCGAGGAGCTGGCCCGCGACTATCCCGAGCTCCAGACCGAGCACGTCATCATCGACAACCTCGCGCACCAGCTCGTCCGCTGGCCTGAGCAGTACGACGTGATCGTCACGACCAACATGAACGGCGACATCATCAGCGACCTGACCAGCGGTCTGACCGGCGGCCTGGGTCTCGCCCCGTCCGCCAACATCGGCAACGAGGTCGCGATGTTCGAGGCCGTGCACGGGTCGGCTCCCAACATCGCCGGCAAGGACGTGGCCAACCCGACCGCCCTGCTGCTCTCGGCCGTGATGCTCCTCCGGCATCTGGGCCTTTTCGACGTGGCGGACAAGGTCGAGCACGCCATCATCGTCACGCTCGAGGAGGGCCGTCACCTGACCGTGGACCTCGTTGGTGACGACCGCGCCGCGACCTGCACGCAGTTCACCGAGACCGTCATCGCCAACCTCGGCCGGCGCTCGCCGCACTGGACGACGCACCAGTACCGGCCCATCCGCCTGCCGCGCGTCGATCCCCGGCCGGACCTCGTCCACGCCCGGTCGCGGCGCGTGATCGGGGCCGACCTGTTCATCGAGTCGGGGCTCGATCCGCATGCGCTCGGCGAGAGCCTCGACCGGATCGTGACCGCCCTGCCGCTCAGGCTGAAGATGATCAGCAACCGCGGCACGAAGGTGTACCCCGGCCCCCGGCAGATCACCGACTGCGTGGATCACCACCGCTGCCGGTTCGTCATGCGCGACGAGTCGCGCGAACTGAGCGACCACGACCTGGCGGTGCTGGTCGAGCGCGTCGGGGCGGAGCACCGCTGGATGCACCTCGAGAAGCTCCAGGTCTTCAACGGTGAGCCGGGGTTCACGAAAGCCCAGGGCGAGGACTGAGTCCGCGACAATCGCGACCGCGCGGCACCGCGCATCGCCGCGGACGTGTTACAATCCGCCCCGCGTTTCGACGCGCGGGTGCCCGGATGTTGTGGTTCGCCGTTGCAATTCCCTTCGTAGCAGCGCTCCTTCTGCCCTGGGCGGCGGCCCGGTGGGGCGGCGCGCTCGGCTGGGCGGCCGCCGCCGCGCCGCTCGCGGCCGGACTTGCACTCGTTGCGGCGCTGCCGCCCTACGATCCCGACGCGGAGCGCTGGCTGCCGGATGTTCGCGCCGTGGTGCCCTGGGTGCCCGATGTCGGCATCCACTTCGCGCTGCGCCTCGACGGCCTGTCGGCCACGTTCGCGCTGCTGATCGTCCTGGTCGGCACCCTCGTGGCCGTCTACGCCGGGGCCTACCTCGGCGATGACCCGCGCCGCGGCCGGTTCCTCGCCTATCTCGCGGGCTTCACCGGCGCGATGCTGGGGCTGGTGCTCTCCGACGACCTGTTCACGCTCTTCGTGTTCTGGGAACTCACGAGCGTCACGTCGTTCCTGCTGATCGGGTTCGACCACCGCAAGTCCGAGGCTCGGGCGGCCGCCCTGCAAGCGCTGCTGGTCACCGGCGCGGGGGGCCTGGCGCTGCTGGCCGGGTTCGTGCTCCTCCAGACGGCCGCGGCGAGCGCCGGGGTGCCGCCCGAGTACGCCGGACGAGTGTCGACGCTGATCGGCCTCGGGCCCGTCCCGGCCCCCGACCTTCGCGCGCAGGCGCTCTACATCCCCGCGCTGCTCCTCGTGCTCATCGGGGCCTTTACCAAGTCCGCGCACTTCCCCTTCCACTTCTGGCTGCCGGGCGCGATGGCCGCCCCGACGCCCGTCAGCGCGCTGCTGCACTCCGCGACCATGGTCAAGGCCGGCGTGTTTCTGCTCGCGCGCCTGGCCCCCGCGCTCGGCGGGACGGACCTTTGGCATTTCGTGGTCACCGGCGGCGGCGCCCTCACGATGCTGACCGGTGCGGTCCTCGCGGTCGGCCAGCACGACCTGAAGCGCATCCTCGCCTACACGACGGTCAGCGTGCTGGGCATCCTCACGATGCTGCTCGGGCCCGGCACCGACGCCGCCTTCAAGGCGCTCACCACCTTCCTCGTGGCGCACGCCCTTTACAAGGCCGCGCTGTTCCTCGTCGCCGGCAACATCGACCACGCCACCGGCACGCGCGACGTCACCCGGCTCGGCGGGCTCATGCGGCTGCTGCCGCTGTCAGCCGCGGCCGGGCTGCTCGCGGCCCTCAGCCAGGCCGGTGCCCCGCCGCTGTTCGGGTTCCTCGGCAAAGAGCTGCTGTACGTCGCCAAGACGGACCTCGAAAGCGAGCTGCTCGTGGGCGTCGCGGTGGCGGCCAACATTCTTCTGACGGCGATGGCGCTGCAGGCCGGCGTACGGCCGTTCGTCGGCCAGCGGCATGAGACGCCGCATCCGCCGCACGAAGCGCCGCCGGCGATGTGGCTGGGGCCGCTCGTGCTGGGCGTCCTGGGCCTGCTCATCGGCCTGCTGCCGAAGTGGTTCGACGCCACCCTGGGCAGTGCGATGGCGACGGCGGTGGCCGGCCGCCCCCTCGTGCTCAAGCTCGCGCTGTGGCACGGGCTGAACCCCGAAGCGCTGGCCATCCTCGGCCTCAGCGCCGTGACACTCCTCGCCGGTTACGGAGTGTATCGCTGGCTGCGCCCGCGCGTGCGCACCGTGGGAGGCGTGGCACGCCGTCTTTCGCGCGTCGGACCGGAGGCGCTCTACAGCCGCCTACTCGACGGCGGACTGCGCGCGGCGCCGCGGCTCACCGAGCGGGTCTTCGCGCACCGCCCCCGTCACGATCTGCTGCTCTTCTTCACGGCGCTGGTCGCGCTACTGGGACTGGCGTTCCTCCAGGGCCTCACTTGGGGCGGCGCGCTGTTCGAGCCCGCCCCAGCGCTGCATGAACTGGGCCTGGCCGGACTCGCGCTGGCGGGGGCCTGCCTCACGGCTGCAGCCCCTTCGCATCTGGTCGCTATCGCGGCGCTCGGCCTGACGGGTACATCGGTCGCGCTGCTGTTCGCGCTCTACAGCGCGCCGGACCTCGCGCTTACGCTCTTCCTGACCGAGACGCTGACCGTCGTCCTGTTCGTCTTCGTGTTTCGACGCCTTCCGGAGCATCGGGCCCGCCGCAGCCGGCTGGAGCGCGGGCGAGATGCGCTCGTCGCGGGCCTGGGCGGGGCCACCCTCGCCGGGGTGCTGTTGGCCGCCGCCGGCGTGACGCCGCAACCGACCGAGCTGTGGCGCTACTTCGCGGAGAAGAGCCTCCCCGAGGCCCTCGGACGCAACGTCGTCAACGTCATCCTCGTGGACTTCCGGGCCCTCGATACGCTGGGCGAGATCACCGTGCTCGTGATCGCGGGGCTCGGAGTGCTCGGGCTGGTGCACGTGCGGCCGCCGGCCGCCAACGGGGCCGGGCTTGCCTCCAAGCCCGCGACCGCGGCCCGCGGGCCGCTGCCGTCAATCATCCTGACCACGGCCGCGCGGCCCATCCTGCTGCTGCTGACCATGTTCTCGATCTTCATGCTCCTGCGCGGGCACAACGCGCCGGGCGGCGGGTTCATCGGCGGCCTCCTGGTGGCGGCCGGATTCGTCCTGTACATGCTCGCGGCCGGTCCGGCCGCCGCTCGGCACGTGATAAGGACCTCTCTGGGCCGCTTCGCGGGGCTCGGTCTGGCAGTCGCGCTCGGCAGCGGGCTGGTCGCATGGTTGCTGGGCCGGCCGATCCTGACGGGACTTTGGCTGCCGGTGCCCCTGCCGGGGCTCGGCAAGGTCGGCACGGTGCTGCTTTTCGACGTGGGCGTTTATCTCGTCGTGCTCGGGGCGGTCCTGGCGGTGCTGCTCACGCTCGCCGAACAATGGTCGGAGGAGCACGACTGACCCCATGATCGCGATTCTGGCCATCACGGCGGGCGGGCTCTTCGCAGTCGGAGCGTATCTCCTGCTGACGCGCAGTGCCGTGCGCCTCGTGCTCGGGCTCGCGCTGCTGAGCCATGCCGCGCTGCTCTCGATCTTCGTTGCCGGCGGGCTCGTGCGCGCCAAACCGCCGCTCATCCCCGATGGCGCGATCGCGCCGCCGCCGGACGCGGCCGACGCCGTACCGCAGGCACTGATGCTCACCGCGATCGTCATCAGTTTCGCGATCACGGCCTTCGCGGCGGTGCTGGTGCAGCAACTCGTCCGCGACGCCGGGCGGGACGAGTCGGACCCGCCGACGGCCCGCGACGCGGAGGACCGCGCATGAGCGTCCTCCTCGTCTTGCCGATCGTCCTGCCGCTCGCCACCGCCATACTCGGCCTCGTGCTGCCGCGTACGACGCGCGTCCAGCAGTCCGTCGCGGCCACCGGCGCCGTCGCGCATGCGCTGGCGGCCGCAGCCCTTCTGGCGGCGGTGGCCCGACACGGCGTACAGGCCGTACAGGCCGGCGGTTGGCCGGCGCCGTTCGGCATCACGCTGGTCGCGGATCTCACCAGTGCGCTGCTCGTGCTCCTGACCGGCGTCCTGGGCGTCGCGGTGACGGTCTACGCCCTGGCGGATGTGGATGCGGCGCGGCACCGCCGGGCGTTCCTGCCGGTGCTGCAAGTCCTCATCATGGGCGTCAGCGGCACGTTTCTGACCGGCGACCTGTTCAATCTCTATGTCTGGTTCGAGGTTCTACTGCTGGCGAGCTTTGTGCTGCTGACACTGGGCGGCGAGCGCGCTCAGTTGCGAGCGGGCTTCCACTACGTCGCGCTGAACCTGGCGGGGTCCACCGTGTTCCTGATTGCCGCCGGGCTGGTGTACGGCAGCGCGCAGAGCCTGAATTTCGCCGACCTGGCGACCCGCCTGCCGGCCCTCCACGCGGAGCGGCCGCAGCTCGTCCTCGCGCTGGCGTTCCTGCTGCTCGTCGCGTTCGGGCTGAAGGCGGCGGTGTTTCCCCTCGGTTCGTGGGTTCCCCAGGCGTACCCCGCGCCGCCCGCTGCCGTCGCCGCGATCTTCGCCGGGATTCTCACGAAGGTAGGCGTATACGCTCTGCTGCGCGTGTTCACGCTGTGCTTCCCCCCCTTGCCGGCGCTGCAAGCCCTCCTGCTGTGGCTCGCCGGACTGACGATGGTTCTCGGCGTGATCGGTGCCGTGGCCCAGACCGATCTGCGCCGCGTTCTCGCGTTCCACAGCATCAGCCAGATCGGTTACATGCTGCTGGCCACGGCGCTCGTCGCCGGGGCGAGCCCGACGGCGCGCCCGGTCGCCGTCGTCGCCGTGCTGGTCTTCATGGTCCACCATGGCCTCGTCAAGAGCAATCTGTTCCTCGTCAGCGGCGCGGTCGGCACGCTCCGCGGCACGACACGCCTCCAGCCGCTCGGCGGTCTCGCCGGCGGCGCGCCGCTGCTGGCGGGGCTCTTCTTCGTCGCGGCCCTGAGCCTGGCGGGATTGCCGCCGCTGTCCGGCTTCTGGGCCAAGCTGACGGTCGTACAGGCGAGCTTCGGGGCCCGGCAGTGGGTGCTCGCCGCGGCTGCGCTGGGCACCGGCCTGTTGACCCTGCTGAGCATGGTGAAGATCTGGAACGAAGCATTCTGGAAAGCACCGCCGATCGAGCCGGCCGCACCCGCGCCGCCGCTGCGCGCGGCCCGCTGCGGCCCGATCATCGGACTCGTCGTTCTGACGGCGGCCCTGGGCCTGTGGCCCGCTCCGCTCCTGGACCTCGCCCGTCGGGCGGCTGACCAACTGCTCGCGCGCCAGGCGTACATCGACGCCGTCGGACTCGCCCGTCCGTTCGCGGCCGCCCCTCCGACCGTTGCGGAGGCCGCCCCTTGAGCTACTTTCTGGCGAACCTGGTCCTCGCGCTGGTCTGGTGGAAAGCGACCGGCCGCCCCGAGCCCGAGCCCGCCGGCGTCGGCTTCGTCGTCGGCTACGTGGTGTTGTGGTGGCTTCAGCCGGTGCTGGGACGCAGCAGCTACTTCCGCAAGCTGCCCGCGGCCCTGATGCTGGCGCTGGTGTTTGCGTACGAACTCGTCGTCTCGAGTATCCGCGTGGCGTGGGCGGTGCTCGCGCCCCGCACGCGGTGCCGGCCCGGTGTCGTCGCGGTGCCCCTCGACGCCGCGACCGACGCGGAGATTACGCTGCTGGCCAACCTGCTCACGCTGACGCCCGGAACGCTCAGCCTCGACGTGTCGCCCGACCGGCGCACCCTCCATGTGCACGCGATGTTCCTGGACGACGCGGACGCGCTCTGCGCCGGCATCAAAGGCCGGTTCGAGCGTCGTATCCTGGAGCTGCTGCGCTGAACCGGAGACGCCCATGACCCCGCTGCTCGACAGCCTGCTCGCGCTGCTCCTGCTCGCCTTCGCACTCGCGAGCCTGCGCCTGGCGCGCGGACCGAGCTTGGCAGACCGGGTAGTCGCGCTGGATGTCATCGCGGCCCTGGCCGTCGCCCTCCTCGCGCTGGCCGCCGTGCGCCAGCGGCTGCCGGTGCTGCTCGACGCTGCCCTGCTCGTGTCGCTCGTCAGCTTCGTGGGGACGGTGGCGTTCGCCCGCCTGATCGAGCGGAGGTCCGGGCGATGACGTTGCTCCACTGGGCCGCTGCGGGGCTTGCGTCCGCCGGTGTGCTGTTCGCGCTGGTGGCGGTCGTCGGCATCCTGCGACTCCCGGATCTCCTCACGCGGATGCATGCCGCCAGCAAGGCCGGCACGCTCGGCGCAATCTGCACCGTCCTCGCCGCCGCCCTGTTCCTCGGCGAGTGGGGCGTCGGCGTGCGCGGCCTCCTGATCATCGTCTTCATGTTCCTGACGGCCCCCGTGGCCGCGCACATGATCGCCCGCGCCGCCTACACCGCCGATGCGGCCGCACCCCCCGCGCCGCCGCCGGAGCGCGACGACGGATCCGCCGCGGACACGCCCTCGTCGCGGCCGGACGACGCGACCTCGACCGGCTGACAGGTCCGTCCCCTCAAGCGCGCCCGCGCCTCCGACCGATCAGAACCCTGCCGCCCGACAACGGCGCTCCAACCATGCTGACACTCTCCCGCTACTGGCTGGCCGGCCGGCGGGTCGCGTCCGACGCCTTCGGCCGGCGCGCCGCCCGCGCCATCGATCTGAAGGCGCGCCGGGCGGCCGCCGTGGCGTGGCTGGCCTACGCCCAGGATGTCGGCGGCGATGGGGGCGTTCCGGCGAGCTTCCACCTGCGCGAAGGCTGGTGCTCAAGCTACCCGGAGACCACCGGCTACATCGCCAGCACGTTCTTGCACCTGGCGCACCTGCCGGACGTCTCCGACGTCGAGGCCGCCGACCTGACGACGCGCGCACGCCGCATGATCAATTGGTTGTTGACGTGCCAGTACGACGACGGCGGGTTTCCCGGCCAGTTTGGGGACCGCTCCCGCGGCCCGATTGTCTTCAACACCGGTCAGATTCTGTTCGGCTTGACCGCCGCGATCGAGGCCGGTATCGCCACGCCGGCAGTCGAGCGGGCCGCCGAGCGGACCGTGAACTGGCTCATCCGCCAGCAGGACGACGACGGCTGCTGGCGACGCTGCGAGCACCACGACACGCCTCACACGTACAACACGCGCACCGCGTGGGCCCTGGCCCGCTACGGCCGCCTCCTCGACGATCGGCGGGCCGCGGACGCGGCCGCGCAGAACCTGCGCTGGGCGGTCGGACGGTGCCGGGCCGACGGCTGGATCGAGCAGTGCGCGTTCCGGCCGGGTGAACCACCGTATCTGCACACCCTGGCATACGCCGTTCAGGGGTTGCTCGAGGGCGGGCGGCTGCTCGGATTTGAGCCGGCCGTGCGCGCGGCCGACCTCGCCGCCCGTCGCATTGCGGAGGACCTGAGCGAGACCGGGACGCTGCCGGGCGCATACCACGCCGGCTGGCGGCCGGCGGCCCGCTACCGCTGCCTGACGGGCGAGGTGCAGATGGCGATCGTCTGGGCGCGGCTCGCGGCCCAGGCGCGTGACGCTTATTTCGCCAGCGTGTGCGACACGGCGGTGCGCGCGGTCGCCGCCACGCAGGACCCGGACGGTCCACCGGAGACGCGCGGAGCGATCGCCGGTTCGTGCCCCATCTGGGGTCGCTACTCGCGCTTCGAGTTCCCGAACTGGGCCGCGAAGTTCTTCATCGACGCCGTCACCGCCCACGCGGCCCTGACGCGCGGCGACGGCGAGGTGCGGCCATGCGGGTAGCGGTGCTGTGCGGGCCCTCGCTGCGCGCCATGTACGTCGCGAACGTACTGTGCGCCCGTCTGCCCGTCGTCCGCATCGTGCGCGAGACCGGCCGCGAGTGGTCGTGGCCGGCGCTTCGACGGGCCCTCCGGCCCGGAGCTTTGTGGGCCCGCGCGCGCCGCGCCCTGCGCCGGTCGAGATGCCGATTCGACGAGCGCAACTACTACTTCGCCGACCAGCCCGCGCGCTTCGACGCCGCGGAGCTCGTGCGCGAGTGCGCCCACATCAACGATCCGGCCGTCGCGGCCGACCTGCGCGCTTGCGCGGCGGACGCCGTGGCCGTGTTCGGCACTTCGCTGATTCGCAATCCTGATCTGCTCAACCTCGCGCCCGACCGAATGCTGAACCTGCACGGCGGCATCTCGCCGGACTACCGCGGCGCGGACAGCACGTTCTGGGCGCTCCTGGCCCACGACTTCACCCGCATCGGCTGCACGATCCACCGGATCGATCGGCACATCGACCATGGCGACCTGATCGCACACGTTCACCCGCACGTCCGCCCCGGGCTGACCGAGGAAGAGCTCTTCAGCGCCGCCGTGCGCGACGCGGCCCCCGTGTTCGCCGAGGCATTCGTGCGTCTCGCGGCCGGAGATGTGCTCGGCCGACCGCAACCGCCCGGGGGGCGGTTGTTCCTCGTGCGCGACCGCCGCAGCCGCCACGACCGCGAACTGCGCGACCAGTATCGGCGCGGCAACTTCCCGCCGGTGGAGCTGCCGCCGCGGGCGGTCTGGTTTGCCGCCCCCCCGCCCGCACCGGCCGCGCTGACCGCTCCCTTTGCCGCGACGCCCCGCCGCCGGCTCGATCCCGTTCGTCGAAAAGCGTAATCGGGATTTGCATTCCTCCGCTGCGACGGCATAATGTAAGTATGTACTCACACGATCGCCCCGGTTTCCGGCTCGTGGGCCGAACCGGGCCGGCCGGAGCATGCCCATGACGACCGCGACGCCCACCCCTGCCGATTCGGCCGCTACTCTGGCGCGGATCCGCCTGAAACGCTTGTTCCTGAGGGCGCTGGTCATCTCGCTCGCCACCGGTGCGCTGGTGGGTGCCGGGGCGTTGCTTCTGCCCATCCCGTTCAACCGGACGACGCAGAACATCCTCGGAACTCTCGCGGGGCTGGCCGTCCATTGCGGCATGGCCATGAGCTACGCCGACGCGCTCGAGAAGCGGCGCTGGCCGCGTCTCAGCGCCACGATGCTGGTCCTGCTGGTGCCGTCTTTCGTCGTGCTCCTGGCGTGCATCTGGTACCCCTCGCCGCGCGACGACACGCTGGTCCGTGGAGTCTTCACAACGCTGATCCTGCTCCTCGCGTACCCGGTTGCGATCCCGAGTGCCGACCTGCTGGAGCGGGGTCAACGGCGCGCGCCCGCGGCCGTCGCGCTGAGCACCTGCGTCACCGCGGTGCTTCTGCTGCTCGTGGCCACGTGGACCGACGGCTTCTTCGACGGCGAGACGTTCGGGAAGGTGACGGCGACCGCGTGCGTCGTCGCGTTTTCCTGCGCGCACATGTGTCTCCTCCTCCGCGTCCCCGGCAGCGCCATGCTCGGCACGTTGATGCACGCGACGGTCGGGTGCCTCTGGCTTGTCGCGGTACTCATCACCGGGGCGATCTGGGCGGAGATCGAGGACGAGTGGTACTATCGCGTGCTCGGCGCGCTGGGCGTGCTCGACGTGGGCGGGTCGCTGGGCGTACTGGTTCTCGCGAAGCTCCGCCAGGTGAGCCGGCTCGAGACGCTCGAAACGACGGTGGCGCGCGTAGAGCTGCGCTGTCCGCGCTGCACCCTGCTCCAGACAATCGACGCCGGCGCGAGCCGCTGCTCCGGGTGCGGACTCAAGTTCCGGCTCGACGTCGAGGAACCGCGGTGCGAGAAGTGCGGCTACCTGCTCTGGCAGCTCCCGGAGCGCCGTTGCCCGGAGTGCGGGACGCCGTTCTGACGGTGCCGCCGCAGGGTCAGATGACCCAGTCGGCCCCGTCCAACGTCACCGTCGTGGCGAACGGGTCGAGCTTCACCGAGACCTCGAGCCCCGACCCGATCGGCAACAACACGCTGCAGAAACGGGGATGCGCCCGGATGTGGGCGACGAACTCCGTCAACTCGGCCTCGTGCGACGTCACGTTGTCGGTCACGATCGTCGCCCGGTGTGCCAGCTTCGGAAAGACGAGATCGAAGTATCCGCGCGTGCCGGACTTCTCGGCATCCAGGAACACGAAGTCGAACGGCCCCTCGAGCCCCGCGACCACGTCCTCCGCCCGGCCGTGGACAACCGTTAGCGCCTGTGCCAGCCCCGCGCGGCGGAAGGTCTCGCGACTCAGCGCCGCCTTGGCCGCGTTCATCTCGATCGTCGTCAGCAACCCGCCGTTGTGCGCCAGCGCAGCACCGATCCAAAGGGCGCTGTAGCCGTAACTCGTGCCGATCTCCAGCCCGCGGCGGTAGCCCCCCGCGAGCACCAGCGTGTGCAGGAACTCCGCCGAGACGCGCGGAATGGCCCAGGCGTCATCGCGCTCGGCGACGAGTCGCCCGACGCGCTCGATCTCGTTCCACGTCGCGGCCGTGATCGTGCTCGTGCACATGCGGAGATTGTAGCCGGGCCCCCGGCCCACCGACCCGTGCCCCGCGCGGCCCGCCCGCCTAGGCCGCGCGGAATTCCCCACGAATCCAGCCCGGAAAAAGAAAGATGGAAGGTCCAGCCGTGGCGCGGGTCCGACCTTCCACCTGCGCTTCGCGGCCCGACGAGGGGCCGCGCCGCGGCGTGTCTCAGCACACGCCCATCGCGTATGCGCCCAATCTTGCGCGAATCCCCCGCGCGCTGGCAAGCGCTATTTCGGAAAATTCCGCGCGCCGCGCGGTGTGCCTGGTGCCCCGTTCGTGCCGCGCATCGCACGGCGCTCGCGGCGCGCAGCCGCGTCTCGCGCACGTTGCAGGCTTGCCGCGTCGCTGTCGCGATCGATCGGCGCGCGACGCGCCGCGTGACCACCGTGCGAGCACACGCCGCGCGGCAGCCACCGACTTGCGTCGCACTCGCGACACCACCGGGTGCGCCGCCCGCACTGCCGTGCGTTCGCCGCGCGCGACTCTCTGCGCACGGCGGATCGCTTGCGCACCACCACCTGTCGCCGTTACGCGGCGCGAACTGAAGCGCCTCGCGCGAAGCCGCGCTTCCGTCGCGCCCGCGCAAGCCACCGCGCGGCCGGCATCGCAGCCGCGTCCACGGCGCGAAGCCGCGGACAGCCGCCGCGGCCTCTCGACCGAAAGTTGGCGCCCCCCGCTTGCTCCGCACGATCGGCTTCTCGAACAGCGAATCGAGGACGCGTCCGCACACGCCGCGCGGCGGAGGCGGCTCGGCCCCCGTGCCGCGCACCGGGCCTCGGACCAAGGACACGACACCCACCGCAGAACCGTGCCCCACCGACCACCGGTCCAGTTATCGAGAGGTAAGACAGCCGATGGAGGGAGTTGAACCCTCAACCCCGGCTTTACGAAAGCCGTGCTCTGCCATTGAGCTACATCGGCGACGCCAACCGGCAGACCGGTAGCTTAGGGCCGCTCCCGGCGCGAATCAAGGCCCGCGACGCCGCCCGCCCGTCAGGCTCGGGAACCGCACTCGCCCGTCGCAGCGGGCGCCACCGGGCAGGCGGTCGACGTTGCCGTTATCAGGCGGTACGCGCCCCGAATCGTCCCTCGGGAGTCCGGGCCCCCCTGAGTTTGGGATACACGTGTGGACGGGCGACAGCGCGATCCGGCGTTCGCTACCGCATGGTCGCGCCGGGTCCTGCGACGGCGTCCGTCCGCGCGCTCGCTGCCCCCGGTGCGCAAGAACTCGCGGCGCGCTGTGGCAAGTCGCGCGGACCGAGCTGCGGCGACCCGCGCCGCTGTGCCGCAGGCACGAAGAAAAACGTTTTATCAGTGGCACGTCCTTTGCTCGATAGATATAATGCAATGAACTGAGGAGCAGGCACCAAGCGACGGCCTCCCCCCTCCCTTCGGCCCGAACACCCCGGTCGTCGCTGCCTGCTCCTTCTTTTTAACCCCGTTGCCGATCCACCCGCGCGTCGCCTGCTTGCAGCCCGAGCGGTTCCCGGTTAGACGTTCGAAAGTGCCTGCAAAACCAGCCCATGCCGACACGCTGCTCCTGGTGCGCCGCGTCCGGTTACCCGATGGTCGTGCGACGCCTCCGCGCGCGCTCGTGCTCGCCCGCGGTGCGGTCGTCGCGATGTGCGGTCCCCGCCAGGCGGCGGCGTGGCGCGCGCGCGGCACGCGTGTGCACGACCTGGGAACGCGCGTGCTCACCGCCGGCCTCACCGACTGTCACACGCACTTCTTCTACTGGGCCCTGAGCCGCGCGCTGGTCATCGACTTGACGCTGTTGACCGGGCTCGACAGCGTGTTGAGACATATCGACAAGCACCAGCGGCGTCGCCGCGTGGGCGAATGGGTGGTCGCCGCCGGATTCGACCCGAACCGCGCCGGCGGTTGGCCGACCGCGCGCGACTTGGACCGCGTCGTGCCCGACGCCCCGGCCATCGTCCGCACGCGCGACGTGCATTCCGCCTGGCTGAACACCGCCGCTCTGACACGTCTCGGCATCCGCCGCGAGACGCCCGACCCCGTCGGAGGGCGAATCGAGCGCGACGCGGACGGCCACCCGACCGGCATCCTGAAGGAACGTGCGGTCGAGCTGGTTCCGGATCCGGTTCGGGACCTCGCGCTTTGTACCGATAACGCGTCCGTGAGCGGTATACAGCGGTCTCTCCACCAAGCGGCCGCCGTGGCCCGGTCTGTCGGCCTCACCGGCGTACACAGCATGGACGACGGCCCGTCACTAGCACACTTCCAGAGGGCGCGACGCGGGCGCCACCTGGGGCTGCGTGTGGTTCACGCGGTACAGCTCGGCGATCTCGACCGGGCGGCCGCGCTAGGGCTTCGCAGCGGGTTCGGCGACGAGTGGGTGCGGATCGGAGGTCTGAAGATCTTCTCGGATGGCGCCCTCGGTTCGCAGACCGCGTACATGTTCGACGACTATCCCGACCGCCCGGGCTATCGCGGTGTCCCGGTCGTCGCGGGCGAGGCCCTGTGTGACGCGGTACAGCGGGCGGCCGCGGCCGGCTGGGCCGTCTGGGTCCACGCGATCGGCGACCGGGCCGTGAGCGAGACGATCGACGCAATTGCCGGCGTGAAGGGTGCGCGCGACCTGCCCCTTCCGCACCGGATCGAGCACGCCCAGTGCGTGCGGCCGCGCGATGCGCGGCGTATGGCTCGGCTCGGCATCGTCGCGTCGGTTCAGCCGTGTCACATCCCCGGCGACATCGCGACCGCCGACCGCCACTGGCCCCTGGTGCGCAAGTTCGCGTACCCGATGCGGACGCTGGCAAAAGCAGGCGTGACACTGGCGGCGGGGTCGGACGTGCCGGTGGAAAGCATCGATCCGCGGCGGAGCCTATGGGCCGCGACTTGCCGTACCGATGACGACGGGCAACCGCTCGGCGGGTGGTTCCCCAGCGAGCGGCTGACGCTGGCCGAGGCCCTGGGGGCGTTCACGACCGGCGCCGCTCGCTCCGAGGGGCGCGACGGCGCGGGCGACCCGTTCGCGCCCGGCGCGCGCGCGGATTTCACGCTGTGGGACGAAGATCCGTTCGATGTCACGCCGGCCGAGCTGCGCGACGTGCCGGTGGCCGGATGCGTGGTGGGCGGGCGGGTCTATCTCGGGGAGGCCGCCGAGCCCGTGACCTGACGTGGCCCGCGGGTTAGTCAGACCCTATCATGCGGTCTTCTGCGCAACACGACGGGAGCAGCGATGGCGCGCGGTTACACGATCGGCATCGACCTGGGCGGCACGAACATCAAAGGGGGTGTGTGCGACGCCGAATACCGCCTGGTGGCTCAAGAAGAGATCGAGACCCAGGCCGATCGCGGCCCGGATCACGTCATCGCCCGGATGGCAGGACTCGTCGCGACGCTGATTAGCAAGGCCGGACTCAGCGCGGCGGACATCGCGGGCGTGGGCGTCGGTGCGCCCGGCCCGATGTCGCACTCCGCCGGAATGATCTACCACGCCCCGAACCTGCCGGGCTTCGTCAACGTTCCGTTGCGCGATCGCATGGCCGAGCTGACGCGGCTGCCGGTCACGCTGGAGAACGACGCGAACGCGGCGGCGTTCGGCGAGTTCGCGGCCGGCGCCGGCAAGGACGTTCGCGACATGGTGATGCTCACGCTCGGCACCGGTATCGGTGGCGGCGTGGTACTGGGTGGGCAGCTCTGGCGGGGTGCGTTCGACAACGCGGGGGAACTCGGGCACACGATCGTCGTGCCGGGCGGGCGCCCCTGCCCCTGCGGACAGAAAGGGTGCCTCGAGCGCTATGCCTCGGCCCACGCGGTGGCCGAGCGGGTTCGCGAGGCGGTACAGGCCGGAGAGCCCAGCAGCCTCCGGGCGAAAGCGCTGGCCGGCGATGATTTCGACGCCCGCGACGTGCTGGCGGCACAGGCCGCGGGCGACGCCCTCGCGCGGCGCATCTGGGACGAGGCGTGCTTCCATCTGGCGCTGGCGGCGGTGAACATCCAGCACTCGTTCAACCCGGAGCTCGTCGTGTTCGCCGGCGGCCTGATTCGCGCCGGTGAAGTGCTGCTCGGGCGCGTGCGGGCCCATTTCGAGGCGCTGAGCTGGACGATCGCGCCCGACCGGCCGCGGCTCGCCCTGGCGACGCTGGGCACCGACGCGGGGACGATCGGCGCCGCAGCACTCGCGCGCTCCTGACGAGGGCAGCCCATGCCGGCAACAATCCTGGACGGCGCAGCGTACGCGGCCGAGATCCGCGCGGAGGTGACGCGCCAGGTCGCGTGGCACAACGCGCACCACGGGCCGATCAAACTGGTCGCCGTACTCGTCGGCAGCGACGCGGCCGGGCGCATCTACGCCGAGTCGCAGCGCAAGCTGAGCGTCAAGGTCGGCGTGCAGTACGAGCTCGTCGAGCTTCCGGACAGCGCGACCCAGGCCGAGCTGCTGACGGTGATCGACCGGCTGAACGCGGACCCGGGCGTAACCGGCATCATCCTCCAGCTGCCGCTGCCGCCGCACATCGACACGGCCGCGGCGCAGTACCGCATCGACCCGTACAAGGACGTCGAGGGCGTCAACCCGGCCAACATCGGCCTGTTGTTCTACGGCGAGCCGATCATCGCACCGTGCACGGCCCTGGCGGTGACCGAGCTGGTGCGGCGCAGCGGCGTGACGGAGCGCGGCGCCAACGCGGTCGTGATCGGGCAGAGCCGGATCGTCGGCAAGCCGGTGACGATGTTCCTGCTGGAGCGCATGGCGACCGTCACGGGCTGCCACATCGCCACGCGCGACCTCGCCGCGCACACGCGGCAGGCGGACATCCTCGTGGTGGCCGTCGGCAAGCCGCGGCTCGTGGGGGCCGACCTCGTGAAACCCGGCGCCGTCGTCATCGACGTCGGGATCAACCGCATCAGCGAGCGCGACGACAGCGGCAAGGAAATCCGCCGCACGGTCGGTGACGTGGACTTCGAGTCCGTCGCGGCCGTGGCCGGTGCGATCAGCCCGGTTCCGGGCGGCGTGGGCCCCCTCACCGTGGCGATGCTGTTGCGCAACACGGTCGAGGCCGCCCGGAAGCAGCTCGCGCGCCGCATCTGAGCCGGATGCGCCGACGCGTGCCGTCGCCTACGCTCCTTCCGGCCGGGGGTGGCGTTCGAAGAAGTCCCAGATGAGCGCGGTGGCGTTGATGTCGTGCGACACCGCCGCCCCGGCTCGCCGGTAGCGCCACTTGTCGACGCCCGGCCACGTGTGTCCGCCGCCCTCGATGACGTAGAGCACGACCTCGGCACCGGCCCGTCCCCCGGACCAGGTCTCGCGCGTCACGGTCGTGCCGTCGCGCGGGTCCAGGTCCGGCAGCGTCTCGCTCACCGGGGGCGCCGCACAGCCGTTCAGCTCGGCCCAGCGCCGGGCCGTGGCCCGCGCGCCCAGCACGCGCCCGCGGTCGCGAGCGACCGTGCCTCCCTCGAACGGCACCAGTGCATCCGCCGTCCCGTTGAACGCGATCACGGATACCGGACCGTGCGGCAGCGGCGCGACCGCTTCGGGCTCGGGCAAACCGCCGGCCACCGGCGCGATCGCGGCGATCCGGTCGGAGAGGCGCAGTGCAAGGTAGTGACAGAACATCGCCCCGTTCGAGATGCCCGCGGCGTAGATCCGCCGCGGATCGATTCGGAACTCCCCCCCCAATGCATCCAGCAAGGCCGCGATGAACGCGACGTCGTCGACCCCGGCCACATTCTGGAAGCGCGCGTTGCGTCCGTCGATCCAGTGATGGTTGACGCCGTCCGGGTAAGCGACGAGAAACCCCGCGCGCTCGGACAGCGCGTCGAACCCCGTCCAGCGCGCGGTGTTCGCCCCGCTGCCGCCGCCGCCGTGAAACACAAGGATCAGCGCGACCGGCCGCTTGCCGTCGTACGCGGAGGGGACATGCAGTTGATACGTGCGCGTGCGGCCGTCCACTTCGAGCGTGCCGGTGCGGGTGCCCGTCCGCGGCGGAATCTGCCGCGACGCCGCCGCGCGCTCCCCCGCCGTGTCGAAAGCGGCGAGCTCGGTCCGATCAGCCGCCCGAGGGCGAGCGCCGCCGAGCAGTGTGACGCACATCCCGATCCAGGCCAGGTGCCACGCGTTCGCGCGCATCGAACACCTCCGTTCGGTCGGCCCAACGCCGCCGCGCCCGGCTTATTGCCGCGGCGCCGGCGGCGCAGCAGACCGGCCGCATTCAGGGCAGCGCCCGCTCACGTTGCCGGTCAGGTTGTAGCCGCATCCGGCGCAGTAGCCGGGCGGGACGCGGACCCGGGCCAGCCACGCGGCCGCCAGGCCGCCGGCCGCCAGCAGAAGCAGCGGCAGCCACAGCGGCAGCCAGCCGCGCCAGTAGGTGTTGGGCCCCCAGAGGACCGGAAAGGCGTTGAACAGGAATCGAATTTCGCCGCTCGGCCGTTCGATCAACCAGCCGGTCGGCCGCGCCGTAAGCGGGTCCGTGGAGAAGTACACGGCGCCCCGGTCGAGGCTCAGGTACAGGTCACGCGAGCCGTATGTCACCGACCACGCGAAGCTCGCCAGCCAGACAAGCAGGCCGAGTGCTGCGCTGCACAGCAGCACACGTGCCAGGAGCGACCAGTATGGGCGGCGCCGCGCGGCCATCGCTGATCAGCATAGCCCCAGTCCGGTCGCCGGGCTGGAACGGGGGGCTGTCGGAGGTTAGCTTCTGCCGCGATGGTCACCGAGACCTACATTCCCTCCGAGGTGCACTTCGGCGGCCGGCCCGTCGCCGAGGTGTTCGCGCTCGTGCTGCACGATCCGGACAGCGACGGCCCGTACGGCTCACTCACCACGCATGCGCCGTTGCCCGCCGGCGCCCGTGGCCCGCTGGAGGCCGTTGCCACGCGCGGCGGCGAGCGCTGGCGGATCACGCTCGAGCAGATCGAGGTACACAACAGCACGGCCGTGGGCTGTGAGTTCGCGGTGTTCGGTCCGATTCGTCGCGAGCGTCTGCCGGCCGACGGCTGAGCCCGCGCGTCGAAACGCGGCTCAAAAGCGTGTCAGGACTGCGACACGGGGTGGCTATCTCCCTGCGATCCGTGAAGTTGGAAACCGAAGGCCAAAGACTCCGGCGAAGGTCGGGGCGAGCACGAAGGGAGACAGTCATGTGCACGAAGAACCCGCAAGCGCAGCTGGTCCGTCGGGCGATGGTGCCGGTGCTGCTGGGGCTCCTCGCGGCGGCCAACGTGTCGGCCGGAGACGCGACACTGGGGTTCACGGCCCCCAGCAACACGACCAAGAAAAACGTCAAGGTCACAATCACGTATCCCAACGACCAGACGTACACAATCTCCGTGGAAATTGCCGCGGGCGACACCGCGATCCAGAAGCGGGACAAGATCGCCGCGGCGATCGACGCCCACGCGATTCCGAACTGGCGCGTGGAGAAGCACGCAACGGAGGCCGTGCTCACGATCAAGGACTTGCCCACCGGCGCGGTCGTCAAGTTCGACCCGGGCGAGACGGGCGAGATCGCCGACACGATCCGAGTCGGCAAGCTGGCGGTCGCGGCGGCCTCGTTCGAGGGCTCGTTCGATCCGTTGGACAGCGCCGGACACCCGGCGGTTTTCGTCGCCGGCCTCATGACGGAGCTGGGCGAGTTGCGGGTCCGCGTGTCGGCGGCGGAGCTGGACTTCCAGACGGAAGGGCCGCGGATCTGCCAGGCGTTGTTCCAGCGGCTTGCGCCGCGCGCCCCGCAGTTCGGAGCGCTGGTCAACTTCGCCGGCGATCGTCTCGAGATCTACTTTGACCCGGCGTACACGGTGACGCAGGGCGGCCTCGTGTTCGGCACGAATTCGCGCAGTGCCGGGGCCTCCGGCCGCGCGACCGTGGTCGACGACAACGACTGCAACGGCAACGGCATCGGCGACGTCGAGGACATTCTGAGCGGCAACAGCCGCGACCTGAACGAGGACCTGGTGCCGGACGAGTGCCAGTATCGGCTCGGCGACCTGAACTGCGACGGGCACGTGGACTTCGACGACATCGACCCGTTCGTCCTCGCCCTCGGCGGCGCGGACGCCTACGGGGCGGCCTACCCGGACTGCCAGTGGCTCAACGGCGACTGCAACGGCGACGGCACCGTCAACTTCGACGACATCGACGCGTTCGTGGCGGTGCTTTCCGGCCAAGGCGGTTGATCCCCCTCCTCTGCCGCCGGCGTCGGCCCGGAGGCGCGGTTCGTGTTTCGCGAGCCGCGCCTCCCGCCGCGCGCCCGCGACCCCGCGGACGCCCGCGACTATAATGCGCCGCCGGCGAGTGCCGCCTGCGCTGCACCGCTGAAGCGGGATAAAAGACGGATGCGAACGCTGCTCGTGCTCGTGGCGCTGGGGGCTCTGGGAGTCGGGGGTTGGTTCGGATATCGCAAGTGGCTCTCACCGCCGGAACCGGTGACGTACCGTACGGCCCCCATCAAGCGCGGCACCGTCGTCGCGACCGTCTCCGCGACGGGGACCGTCCAGCCGCTTCTGAAGGTCCTCGTCGGCTCGCAGGTCAGCGGCACCGTGACGCAGTGGTACGCCGACTTCAACCAGCGCGTCGAGAAGGATTTCGTGCTGGCGGTGCTGGACCAGGACCGTTTCAAGGCCCAGGTGGACCAGCGGAACGCGGCCGTGGCGGTCGCCCGCGCCCAGGTCGAGGAAGCCGAGGCGCGGTATGCGACGGCCGCGCTCGAGCGTGCGCGGATCGAAAGCGCGTTTCAGCGCACGGCCGCATCCGAGTTCGAGCTCGAGTCGACGCGCGCGGCCGAACGTGCCGCGCGGGCGGCGCTGCACGCCGCGCAGGCCCAGTTGACCGCGGCCGAGGCGGATGCGCGCATGGCGAAGATCGAGCTGGACAAGACCATCATCCGTTCGCCCATCGATGGCGTGGTCATCTCGCGGGACGTGGACGCCGGGCAGACAGTGGCGGCCTCGCTGTCGGCGCCGACGCTGTTCACGATCGCGAACGACCTGACGCAGATGCAGGTCCAGGCGGCGGTCAGCGAGACGGACATCGGTAACGTCTGGGAGGGCATGGAGGCCGAGTTCCGGGTCGACGCCTTCCCGAACCGACGGTTCCGCGGGCGTGTCGCGCAGGTGCGCTACGCCGAGACGGTCGTCGACAACGTCGTGACCTACACGACGCTGATCAACGTGGATAATCCGGACCTGCTGCTGCGGCCCGGCATGACGGCCACGATCCTGTTCCAGGTGGCGAAGGCCGAGGACGTGCTGGTCGTGCCGAACGCGGCGCTGCGGTTCAACCCGCAGGCCGACACGGCCGCGATCAACTGGAACCGGCCGGGCCGGGGGGCCCCGATGCAGCCGCGTGTGTTCCGACTCGAGGCGCAGAAGCTGGTCGAGGTTCCGGTGGAGATCGGCCTGAACGACGGGAGCTTCACCGAAATCCGCACGGCGCAGCTCAAGGAGGGGGATGACGTGGTGGTTGAGCAGACCATCCGGGGCGGCGGTGCCGTGCGCGCGGCGCCCGCCCAGCGCATGCCCAGGATGTAAATGGATACGCCGCTGATCCGCACGGTGGACGCCTGGAAGACCTACCGCGTCGAGGAGATCGAGATCCCGGCGGTGCGCGGGGTGTCGCTGGAAATCGCAGCCGGCGAGTTCGTGGCCATCACCGGCGCCAGCGGGTCCGGCAAGTCGACGTTCATGCACCTGCTCGGTTGCCTCGACCGGCTCGACCGCGGCCGGTACGAGTTCGAGGGCCGCGCCGTCGAGCGTCTCTCGCGTCGGGAACTGGCGCACCTCCGCAACCGCCGCATCGGGTTCGTCTTTCAGAGCTTCAACCTGCTGGCCCGCACCAGCATCGTGGACAACGTGGCGCTGCCCCTGGCTTACCAGGGGGTCGGGCGCCGCGAGCGGCGCCGCCGAGCGGCATCGCTGCTCGAGCGCGTCGGCCTGGCCGACCGCCTGCGGCACCAGCCGAATCAGCTCTCGGGCGGTCAGCAGCAGCGTGTGGCCATCGCCCGGGCGCTGGTGACGGCCCCGGCCGTCGTGCTCGCCGACGAGCCGACGGGGAATCTCGACACCACCACGAGCCTCGAGATCATGCGCCTGTTGCAGGAGATGAATCGGGAAGCCGGGGTCGGCATCGTCGTGGTGACGCACGAGCCGGATATCGCCGCGTTCGCGCTGCGGCAGGTTATGTTCCGCGACGGACAGGTGGTGCGCGACACCGCGTCGCAGAACCCGGTGGCGGCCTGACATGGGGCTCCTGACCGTTATCGCCGAAGCACTCCACAGTCTGGGCAAGAACAAGGTGCGCACCGCGCTGTCCGTGCTCGGCATCGTCATCGGCATCGGCGCCGTCATCGCGATGGTGGCCGTCGCCCGGGGCGCGCAGCGGAAAGTCGAGCGCGAAATCGCGGCCATCGGCGACGACTGGCTGGCGATCTGGTATACGGGCACGAGCCGCGGCGGGGTGCATCGCGACCAGACCACGCCGCCCAATCAGGCCAGGGAGGACGCCGAGGCGATCGAACGCGAATGCAGCGGCGTGCGGGCCGCCAGTCCGACCAACCGCGTCCCGGCCCAGGTCATCTCGCAATACGGCAACTATCGCACCGGCGTGATGGGCGTCTACCCCAACTTCTTCGACATCCGCCGCTGGAACGCGCAAGTCGGCCGGCTCTTCACGGTCGAGGACATGGCCATGCAGGCCAAGGTCGCCTGCATCGGCACCACCGCCGCCCGCGAGCTGTTCGGCTCGGTCAACCCGGTCGGGCAGACGATCCGCGTCAACCGCGTCGCCTTCGAGGTCATCGGCCTGCTCGATTCCAAGGGCGTCGGCAGCGACGGCCGCGACTTCGACGACATCATCCTGTTCCCATTCACGTCGTTTCAGCGGCTCATCGCCGGCAACGAGCCGTCCGGCACGATCTTCGCGGCCGCCAAGCCGGGTGTTCCGCTGGCCGTCGCGAAGGAACAGATCCGGCAGCTCCTGCGACAGCGGCGCCGGCTGGCCGACACGGAGGAGGACACGTTCCGGATCATGGACCGCTCGCTGATGGCCGAGGCCAACGCCGCGGCCACGAACACGTTCAACCTGCTGTTGACCTCGATCGCGTCGATCTCGCTGCTGGTCGGGGGCGTTGGCATCATGAACATTATGCTGGTGTCGGTCACCGAGCGGACGCGCGAAATCGGTCTGCGCATGGCGATCGGCGCCCACGGCACGCAGATTCTGGGCCAGTTCCTGTGCGAAGCGATCGTGTTGTGCGTGATCGGCGGACTGCTGGGCTTCGGGCTGGGCGTGGGCCTGGCGCAGGTCGTGGCCCAGTCCTTCCAATGGGAGACCGAGATCTCGTACTGGATGGCGGCGGTGGCGATCGGCTTCGCCACGCTGGTGGGCGTGTTCTTCGGGTTCTACCCGGCCTGGCGCGCCAGTCGGCTCAACCCGATCGACGCGCTGCGGTTCGAGTAGCGGCGGGCCTCAGAACGCCTCCACGCCCGTGATCTGCCGCCCGACGATGAGCTGGTGGATCGTCTCCGTGCCCTCGTACGTGATGACGCTCTCGAGGTTCAGCATGTGCCGCACCGGCACCTGCTCCACGCTGATGCCGCCCGCCCCCAGCAGGTCCCGCGCCTCCCGGGCCACATCCAGCGCCATGCGCACGTTGTTCCACTTGGCCAGCGACACCTGCGTGTGGTGCATGCGGTCCTGATCCTTGAGCCGACCCAGCTGCCACGCCAGAAGCTGGGCCGTCGTGATGCGCCGCAGCATGTCCGCCAGCCGCTGCTGGATGATCTGCTTGTGGATCAGCGTCTGGCCGAAGAGGGTCCGCTGCTCGGCGAAGGTGAGCGCCTCCCGGTAGCACGCCTGCGCCGCCCCGATCGCGCCCCAGGCGATCCCGTAGCGGGCCTGGGTCAAGCAGCTCAGCGGCGCCGACAGCCCGGCGGCCTCCGGCAGCCGGTTGCGCTCCGGGACCCGACAGTCGTCGAAGAACAGCTCCGAAGTGACCGACGCCCGCAGCGAGAACTTGTGGTGGATATCACGGGCCGTGTAGCCGGGCGTCCCCTTTTCGACGAGGAAACCGCGGACGCCGTCGTCCGTTCGGGCCCACACCACCGCCACGTCCGCGACCGTTCCGTTCGTGATCCACATCTTCGCCCCGTTCAAGACCCAGTCGCCGGCGGACTTTCGCGCGTGGGTCTTCATCGTGCCCGGATCCGAGCCGCCGTCGGGCTCGGTCAGGCCGAAGCAACCCACCTTCTCCGCCCGGGCCAGCGCCGGAAGCCACCGCTCCTTCTGCTCGGCCGACCCGTAGCGGTGAATCGGGTACATGACCAGGCCGCTCTGCACCGAGGCGAAGCTCCGCAACCCGCTGTCGCCCCGCTCCAGCTCCTGCATGATGAGCCCGTACGCGATGTTGCTCAGGCCCGCACAGCCGTAGTCCTTGAACGTCGGGCCGAACAGCCCCAGCGCGGCCATCTCCGACACCAGCTCGGTGGGAAAACGCTCGTGCTCGAAGCAGTCCGCGATGATCGGCAGGACGCGTTCGTCCACGAAGCGCCCCACGGCGTCACGCACGTGGCGTTCGTCGTCCGTCAGCAGGCCGTCCAGCTCGAGGAAATCCGGTGTGCGGGTGTCCGGGGTCACGTGATTGTGCTCCGATCAGCAGGGTCGGGCCCCCAACCGTCGCGCGACGACCGCGGCGTCGCGAAATCGGGAGTGGCGCCCGCGGCGCGCCGGCGTCAACGCCGCGCGCGCTCGGATTCTAGGGTCCATCCGTCCGACCGGCGACCCCACGGCTTCCCCCGGCCGACCGGTCGGCCGAGCGCCGCTTGCGGGGCAGTGCCCCGGGGCCTAAAAAGCAGGTGGCGGCCGATCCTGCGCGGGCGTAGCCCAATCGGCCGGTCGCGAAGCCGAGCCTTCGATGCCGTTGAAGATCCGGTGTCCGCACTGTCGCCGTGTGCTGATCGCGGAAGACGACGTAGCCGGGCAGACCAAAGCCTGCCCGGCCTGCGGACGTGTCCTCAACGTGCCGCTGCCAACGATCCCGGAGCCGGCCGAGCCCCAGGCCCCGCCCCGGCTCGCCTGCCCCCACTGCGGTATCGAAGTGGCACCGGCGGCCGCCGTCTGCCACCAATGCTACACCGACCTGATCACCGGACGCCGTCTGCCGCTGCGGCAGCGTTGGCGCCGGTACTCCTGGCGGCGGTGGGGCGCGGTCGGCATCACCGCGGGGCTGCTGATCGGGGGCGTGCTGCTCGGGCTGCACTTCCGCCGCCTGCGCACCGTGAGCCCCGAGCTGGTGTACCGCCCCCCGCCGCCCGTCGCCGTGCCCGCAGCGGAACTGGCCGCCGAGTTGCTCGGCGCCCGCGATGAGACCGGCCGCCGCGCTGCAATCGCCCGGCTGGAGCCCCACGGCGCGGCCATCGCCGACGCGCTGGCCGAGGCCCTCGTCGAGTCCCTCCGAGCAGTGCCGGACGCGGCGCGTACCGGCAGCCAGCTCGCCGCGATCGACCTGCTGGGACGCTGCGGCGCGACCGCGGACGGCGCCGGCGTGCGGGCGGCACTGTCCGCCTGTGAATCACAGCCCGCACTCCGTGCCGCCGCATTGCGGGCGCGCGGGCTTATCGGCGACGCCGCGGCGCTCGAGGCCCTGGCTGCGGTCTGGGTCGGCGAAGTCCGGCGGGCCGCGTTCCTGGCACGGCTCGAGCGCGTATCACCGTCGGGGGACAAGGACGCCCGGCGGGTTGCGAGCGACATCGTGCGTCGAGCCCAGGCCCGCGCAGGCGACGGTTTGCGGGCGCTGGCCGTCGATTCCGCGCCGGCGGTCTTCAGCGCCGTCCTGGCGCCGTACTGGGAAAGCTGGTCCTGGCTGGGGCACACACGGGGCGATGCGCTGGCGGACGCCGTGTTCGAGCTTGCGCGTCCGGCGGAGGGTTCGCTCGATTTTCGGGCGGACGACGTGCGCCGTCCGCGTGATGTCCTGCGGCGCGTGGGACAGCTCGCCGCCCCGGAGACCCGGGCGGCGGCGGGACTCGCACTGCTGCGGCGCGGCCCGCAGTACCAGAGCGTGTACGCCGAGATCTCCGCGGCCCTCGGCGCCGCGCTGGCCGGCGCCCCCCCGGCAACCCAGCAGCGCCTGACTTGGTCAATCGCCGTCCTGCGCGGCAAGCTCTTCGGCAACGTCGCCCGCGACCACCCGTTGGACGTGAGCGCGAGCGAGGTCGCGGAGGCCCTCGCTTGGGCGGGGGTGGACTCCCCGGCCGGCTCGGGCGGCGTTGCGTACCCCGAGATGCCGATCTTGACCTGGCGGGCCCGCACCGGGCGCGCTGAGGCCGAACGGGCCCTGCTCGCCGAGTTCGCACGCGGCTGGCCGGCCGTGCCGGCTGCGCTGGACCGGTGGCGGGCGGCCGGACTCGGCTCGTCCCCCGCCGTTCACGCACTGCTGGACCCCGGGCAGCGCACGCCGCAATATCCGGCCGTCGCGGCGGCGCTCGTCATCGCCGCCGAAGCCGGCGATCGGGCCGTGCGGCCCCAGCTGGAGCTATGGGTCGAGGCCGTGGACCAGCCCGCCTGGTTGCGGGCGATGGCCTACACTGTGTTGGGCAGCCTGGACGCCCGGGCCGGCGCGTGGGACAGCGGTTGGCCGGCCGGCCTGACGCTCGACCCGGCCGCCCTGGAGAGCGGAGCGCCGGGGTGGGACCTGTTCGGCCGGATCATCGCGGCGGGCGGCCCGGCGGCGGTCCGGCGGCTCGAGGAAACGAAAAGCGCTTCGCTGTCGACGGAGGTGCGGAGCCGGCTGGTGCAGGCGGCCCGACGCGCCGCGGAGCGAACCGGGCCGTGACGGGCCCCAAGGAACCCCGGCATGTTGATTCCGATCGGGACCGAGTACCGCAGCCGCGTAACGCCGCTCGCGAACTATGCGATCGTCGCGCTCAACGTGCTCGTGTTCCTGTTCACCGACTGGCTGGGAGGTGAGGCGGGCCAGCAACTCAAGACGTTCTACGCCCTCGACGCGGCCCGGCCGACGCTCCACCAGTACCTGACGTACCAGTTCCTGCACGGCGACGTGCTGCACCTCGGTGGGAACATGCTGTTCCTGTGGATCTTCGGAAACGCGGTCTGCTCGCGAATGGGGTCGCTGCCCTACATCATCTTCTACCTCGCGGGCGGCGTCTGCGCGGGCGTCGCGTTCACAGCCACCGCGGACAACCCGCTGGTCGGTGCGTCGGGCGCGATCGCGGCCGTGACAACGGCCTTCCTGGCGCTGTTTCCGCGGGTGCACGTCACGCTGTTGGTCTGGATGTTCTTCATCTTCACGTTCCAGGTGCCCGCGATGATCCTGATCGTGTTCAAGATCATCCTGTGGGACAACATCGTAGCGCCGTCGCTGGAGCAGGGAGCGGCCTCCAACGTCGCCTACTCGGCGCACCTCGGCGGCTACGCGTTCGGGTTCTCCGTGGCGATGGGACTGCTGGCGCTGCGGGCCCTGCCCCGCAACCAGTTTGACCTGCCCGCCCTGTGGAACCGGTGGAGCCGGCGCCAGGGGTGGGTGCCGGTCGCGGCGCCGACCGCCCGCCCGGTGGCGGTCGAGGAGCTGGGCTCCCGCCCGCTGCAAGCGCCCCCGCTGACGCCGGTCGAGGAGGCGCGCGAACGCATCGCGAACGCGCTCGCACAGCGCGACCCCGAGGCCGCTGTGCAGGGCTACTTTCGGCTGCTCGAGCTGGACCCGACTCAGGTGCTCGCACGCACGCAGCAGCTCGAGATCGCCAACTACCTCGCGCAAAGCCGCCAGTACGAAGCGGCCGCCGCTGCGTACGAGGCGTTCCTCGACGCGTACCCGGGCACGGCCGATGCTGCGCCGGTGCAGCTCTACGTCGGGCTGATCTACAGCCGCTATCTCCAGCGGTACGACAAGGCGGCGTTGCACCTGCGGCGGGCCCTCGAGGGGCTCCAGCTCGACGCCCAGCGCACGCTGGCCGAGGAGGAGCTCCGCGTGGCACTGGCCCGGCTGGTGGGTGGATCCGGCACGCCACCACCCGATGCCTGACGCGGCCGCCGATTGAAATCGCGCGGTTGGCCCCCGACAATCGCTGGGCGCGCAGCGGTTCGGCCCGCTGCCCCGGAGGTACCGTATGAGCCGCCTGTTCGACGACATCACCCGTACCGTCGGCGGTACGCCGCTGGTACGCCTGAACCGCCTGATTCCCGCCCCGGCGACCGTCTACGCCAAGCTGGAGTTCTTCAACCCGCTCAAGAGCGTCAAGGACCGCATCGGCGTGGCCATGATCGAGGACGGTCTGCGTCGCGGCGCCATCACCGCCGACACGACGATCATCGAGCCGACGTCCGGCAACACGGGCATCGCCCTCGCGCTGGTCTGCGCCGCCCGCGGACTCAAGCTCGTGCTGACCATGCCCGAGAGCATGAGCCTCGAGCGCCGCGCGGTGCTGCGCCATCTGGGCGCCGAGCTTGTCCTCACGCCCGCCCCGGAGGGCATGAAGGGCGCGATCGCCAAGGCCGAGCAGCTGGTCGCGTCCACGGCCAACTCCTACATGCCGCAGCAGTTCTCCAACCCGGCCAACGTCGAGATCCACCGGCAGACGACGGCCGAGGAGATCTGGCGCGACACCGACGGCCGCGCCGACGTGCTCGTCGCCGGGGTCGGCACGGGCGGAACCATCACGGGCGTCGGCGAGGTCATCAAGCAGCGCAAGGCGTCCTTTCGCTGCGTCGCCGTGGAACCGGCCGCGTCACCGGTCATCACACAGGCCCGCGCCGGGCAGCCGTTGGCTCCGGCGCCGCACAAGATCCAGGGCATCGGCGCCGGTTTCATCCCGCGGAATCTGAACCTCGACATCGTCGATGACGTGGTGACGGTGTCCAACGACGACGCCTTCGCCTGGGCCCGCCGCGCGGCTCGCGAGGAGGGCATCGCCTGCGGCATCAGCTCCGGCGCCGCGCTGTGCGCCGCCCACGCGCTGGCCGGCCGGCCCGAGTACCGCGGCAAATTCATCGTCGTGATTCTGGCTTCGGCCGCCGAGCGCTACCTCTCCACGCCGCTGTTCGAGCAAGGCTGAGCCCGAGCGGATACGGTGCATGAGAGCCTGCCTGTAGCGGCCGATGCCCCTGTCGGCTGAGCACGCAACGGCCCCTCGCCTGCTCCCGGCGCACGCGCGGGATGTCCGGCGCTCCCGAGCGCGAAGCGCCGGCGGGCGATGACACCACGGCGGTCGCAGCCCGACCATGGCCCTGCAACGGCCCTTGACCGGTGCCACACCGGCACACCGGCACACCTCGCGTGCCGGACGCCCTCGCGTCCCGCGTCGACGCGAAGAACGCCGGCCATGTCCCGAGCCGCCCACGCGAGTATCATGCCCCCATGCCTATCGAGCCCATGCAGCCGGCCGACCACGCCGCGGTGAGCGCGTTGGTCCGCGCATGCTTTGACTGGCCAGCAGTCCGTTGTAGAAGTCGTCTTGCCGCGCTCGCTTACGCGGCAAGCGCCGATTCGGGCCAGCGGCCGGGTTTATCTGCAGATCGCGCGCAGAGGCGATTGTCAAGACCGCAACGACGCGCCAGAGCGCGTAGCCAGCCGGCGCAGGCGAAGCCGCCGCCCGGGCCGCGTCCACCCAGCCCCGCGGCGTCCCGTGGCCGGTCCGCTTCCGCATCAGCAGCCCCAGAGTGAAGCCGGCGATGTGGATCACGCAGCGTTTCGCGATCTTCTCCCGCCCCTTCAGCCAGACCCGCCGCATGCCTCCATCGTCCAACGCGTGTTCGAACGTCCGTTCCACCTATTCGCCGCGCCGCCGATGCAAGCGTTTGGAGCGCGCCCCGCGCCGCCGCCGCCGGTTGCGGTCCACCGCCTGCTGCGCGCGACGCTTGTATTCCTGCTCATCCGGATCGTCCGCCATGCAACACTGCCGCCCGCGGTCCGGCTCCGCAATGCAGCCGCGAATGTCCAGCTCTTCCAGGTTCACGAGCGTCCGGGCACTGTGGTACCCCTTGTCCTGAACCGTGGCCTGAATGTGCCGTTGCTCTTGCGGAGCCGGCCCCCCCGTTGGCCTGACAGGTCGCCTGCCCCTGAGCGTCTTCGCGGACATCCTGGAGCGAGGTCGCCGCCTTTTCCAGCGTGCCCCACATCGTGGTCGTGTGGCCTTCGTTCGCCAAGTGAATCTCCGCCGCCACGATCGCGCGCGTGTCCAGGTCCACCGCGTGCTCGTTCTTATCGGCGAAATGCACGGCCGTCCTTCATTTTGGTGATCTTGGCCTCGGGATCGTTCGGGTTGAACCAGTCGTCGTTGCTGGTACGCTTGTCCTTCCGCTGGCGATCGAACTTCGCCAGCTGTTCCGCCGTCGGCGTTTCAATCCCCGACGCCTTCGCCAACTCCGTCAGGAACTCGCGATAGCTCTGCCCGCTGTCCCGCCGCACGATCGACTTCAGCGCCGCATCCGCTTCCAGCGTGCTGGCATCGATGCCCAGGGTCTGGCCTTTCAATAAGCCCTGTTCCCTCAAGCGCTCGAGCACCCAGTCGAAGACCGCCTGGTGCGTCTCCAGGTCGATCCGGTTCCGCGTCCGCGACAGGCTGGAATGGTCCGGCGTGCCCTCGTCCACCCGGTAGCCCAGGAAGGCCCGCAACGCCAGCGAGTCCGCACACCGCCAGGCGATCTCGCGCTCGCTGTCGAGCTTTTCGAAGTAGCCCAGCAGCCGCATGCGGAAGTACACCCCCGGCGGAATCGAGGGCCGCCCCAGGGTGGCGGCGTAGAACTGCTGGCAGCTGGCCTAGCAGAACAGATCGAACCCGGCCGCCGCCAGCAGGGCGTTGAGCTGCTGGTAGAACGCGTGGGCCGGCGCGGGGGCCAGCCGGTCCGTCGCGATCCACAAGTCCGCCTGCCGTTGCGCGGGCCGCTGTCCCATCGCCATGACGCCATCCTCCGTGACCATTCGATCGGGCCGTATTCTAGCATTCCTAGTTCATGCGGTCCAGCGACTCTTGCAACGGACTGTTAACTCGCCCGCATCACCTCCCCCGGTTCCGCGCACTCAAGCCCCCACTTCCCGCCTGGGCTCCCGAACGGCCTCCAACGTGCCGCCGCGGCCGCGTGCCGCCGCGCCCGCGTGCCGCCGCGCCCCCAATTCTGTGCCTGTGTGCCCCGCAGCTTCGCGCTCTCCGCTTCACGCCGCTGCGCTCTCCTGCTTTGCGCCCGCGTGCCTCCGTCGCTCCGCAGCTCCGCGGCTCTCCCTGTTGTAGCCGCGTGCCTTCCCTGCGCTCCTGGCTTACTACTTCGAGCCTCCGTGCCTTCTTGCCTTCGTGCCTCTCTGCTCCCTGCCTTCCCTCTCACCCCCACCGCTTCCGGATCCGTTCCGCCCCCCACAGGCACACCTCCCACAGGTTCGCGATCGGCTGCCGCGTGTACGGCAGCGTGGGCATGTACCCCGGCGGGCCGTATTCCGGCGTGAACGTCAGCGTGGCCGCGCCGGCCGCCCGATGCGCGTCGCGGATTCGGTCCCACAGCTCCTCGTGCCGCGCCACGTAGTGCGCCACCTCCGGCGCTCGCGGATCGGCCACCTGCGGCCCCTCCTCCCAGCCCACGCGCCCGTGAATGTGGATCGCGCGGCGGCACGCCTGCGTGACCCAGTCCTCCATGTCCTTCAGCAGCGACTCGCACACGCAGCACCAGTGGCTGAAGTCGGCGCAGAGCTTGAGGCTCGGAAACTCGTCGAGGTACCGCACGGTCGTCCACGGCGCGAAGAACAGCCGGTGCCGATGCGTCTCGTGCGCCACCGGAATCCCGATATCCTGCTCGGCACTGAGCGCCGCCCGCAGGAACTTGCAGCCTTCCTCGAACGTCATCTTGTCCCGGCCGCTGTGCATCGTGACCTTCGAGGGGCCGTACGCGGCGATCTGCCGCAGAGCCGGTGCGATCTCGCCCGCGTCCATGGGGAAAACCATGCCGATGAAATCGAGCCCGAGCTCGCCGCACCAGTCGCGCCACGCCGTCGGCTCGACGCCGGGTACGCCGAATTCGATCCCGTCGTATCCGGCGGCCCGGATCCGCTGAAGGTCGTCGCGCGTCGCGCGCGCCTCCGCATCACCCCACAACGCCTTATATACCTTGAGCTGCACCGTCGTCTCCCGTGAGTTCCGCCGCGCCTCAGGCCGGCTCCGGGCAGTACGCCGCCCAGCAGCCCGCCTCCTCCTCGACCTCGACCCGCGTCAACCGCGCCCCCGGCCCGACCGCGGGCGCCAGGGCCCGCGCGATATGCACCGCCACGCGCTCGGCCGACGGGTTGCCGTCGCCCAGACCGGGAACAATGTTCAGGTTCTGCCCCTCGAGCGCCCCGAGCACCCGCCGGAGGTGCTGGCGCAGCGGCACGAAATCGACGAGCACATCCATCGCGTCCAGTTCCGGTCCGGCACAGGTCACCCGCACATGCCACTCGTGCGCGTGCAACTGCTCGAGCGCACCGTCCAGCAGGCGCAACTGATGCACCGCATGAAACTGTCCGGCCAGCATCACCTCGAACATCGCCAATCCGCGCTCGGCCCGGGGACACATGCCGCCGCGGCGACGCCGCCCGCGGCCGGCCGGCACCCCGCGGATGCCGCGTCGATTGTAGACCTGCCGCCCGCCGCGGCCCATCGCGGCCTCTGTTTCAACGTCGGCCACCGGCCGGCCGATAGAACCTGCGCGGCCCCCGCGGGCGTCCCGAGGCCGAGGCGCCGCGGAGCACGGCCGAAGGCGTCCGCCGCGGCGCGACGAGGCCCGAATCCTCATGCCGTCAACTTCGAGAAACCCCGCCGGCGCGTGTCCCCTGTCTTCGCCGGGGCGTATTCCGCGTCTGGCGCGGCCGGAAGCGCACGCGCACGGGCGCCCGGGGTTCGTCCGGCCGTCGGTGCTGCTGATTGCCATGACGTCGGTCGTGAGCGGGTGCAACAACAACGCCGACGTGAACTACAACCGTTACGCGACTCTCGACAGCAACCTGCCCGCGCTCGAATCGGCCGACGCCGCGGTCCAGTGGTGCGAAGACCGCATCTACGATCTCGACGAGCGGTTGGAACTGTGGCTGTATTGAGCCCCCTCGGCTGCTGCGGCTCGCAAGCGGCGCATGAAAAAAGCGACGCGAGGAACAGCGAACCGCTCGTCCGACCCTTCAGAGTATTCGGTCACGTTGCTCGCACCACCGGCGTTCCCGCCGCGGCGCGTCCGCTCGGAATTAGCTGCCCGTTCAGAGTATCCGGCCCGTCGAAGTACCGCGGTCATGGGTTCCGCGATCCCGCTCTGCCGTTGGCCGTTTCCCCGGCTGTGCGGTGTTTCCTCGACGCGCTGCGCCAGCCACAGTTAAGCGACCGGTGCGTCCTCTCTTCGGGTTTCGCGTTCCTCCAGCGTCTTGCCCAACGTGCCCTAGCCAACCCGCCGCAGCGAACCGGCTCCTCTCATGGGCTTTCGTTCCCTTCAGCACTCGCGGGTTCGGAGGTCCACAGTCCGCGGGCTTTGCCTGCCCGCTCCGTTCCGCCCTCAGGGTTTGGCTACCCTCTCGGCGGCTTACTCCCTCCGAGCCCCTGCCGGCTCTTTTTCACGCCGGCGGCGCTCTTGGGATTCACCCTTCGGAGCTTCCTCCTCCCGGAAGGTATCCGCCGCGTTTCCGCGGGGAAGGGCCCACATACCGTTTCTCCTGCCGGTTTTCCCGCCGCCGAAGCGGTAGGCCGGCCCAGCAGGCCGCGGTTCCTGGGCTTCAACCCTTCCGGGAGTCCCTGGCGACCGGACGCAGGATTAGTACGCCGACCGCTGGCTGCTCCCTTGGGCTTCGCCCTTCCAGGGTTCCCCAGCGAAGGCCTGGCCCGGGATTTCGCCCGGACTCCTCCCACGCGCTTCCGCGAACACCGAGCCTCACGGCCCGGAGACGCCGGCGCCTCGGAGTCTCAATCAGCCCTCGCCCGGTCCCACCCACGCCACCCGGCAAACCGGGTTCGACGGGCGGAACGACCCTCATAGGGTTCTGGCACCGGGACGCTCCCGACCGTTCGAGCCAGCCGCCATCCGGGCTATGTGTTCACCTCGCGCCGTGCCGTACATCGCTGCCGACTACCGACGCTCTTTGGATGACGGACCTCGCTCTGCCGGAGCCGCTCGGGACAGTCCTGAGGTGCCGAGCGTTCGCGACCTCAACGTCGCAAGAGCAAATATAGCCGCGCTTTGCGCGAGTGCCAAAGAAAAACGCCCACCTGCCCGCGTTGACACGCTGTCACAAACGACTTGCGCACGTCCCATAGCGCGCAACCCGCGGCGCGCACGGCGCTAGGCGAACGCGTACGATGCGCAAGAATCTCGCAAAAACTCGAGAATTCACTGCTTGTCCACAACCCGTCCCCGAGAGGCCCCCCGGCAGTGCGCGCTCCCGACCGGCCAACCCGGGCGTCCGTGCTTGTTTCCCGCAACGCACTCGGCCACAATACACCCCGGCTTGGTGAGTCGGCCTAGGATGAAACGGTTAACCAGCCGTATTCGCAGCCTTAATGCGAGAAGCTCATGACCAGCCGCGAGATTGTCAAACGCGCGATCACCTTCCAGAACCCGCCGCGCTTGCCCATGAAGTTCGACATCGTCGGCGTCAACGACTGCTACGACGTCTGGACGATCGATCCGACCGGCTGGGAGTGGGGCTTCAAGGGTCGCACCGTCGACGAATGGGGTTGCGTCTGGGGCGTCACCGACGTCTCCAACACCGGCCAGGTCATTGAGCACCCGCTGGCAGACATCACGCAACTCAAGCACTATCGCTGGCCCGACCCGGATGACCCGCGCCGTTACAAGGGCTTCGCCGAACAGATGGCCGGGGCCGGCGAGAAGTTCGTCATGTTCTGCTTTGGGCAGGGCATCTGGGAGCGGCTGCACATGCTGCTCGGCATGGACAAGGCGATGCTCGCGTTTGTGCGGCACAAGGACGAAGTCCACGAGATTCTCGATCACGTGCTCGACCACCACATCCGCGTGCTGCGGCGCTGCCATGAAATCGCCGGCGGGCGGCTCGACGCGGCCGCGATGGCCGACGACTGGGGCGTGCAGGACCGGGCGTTTGTGAGCCCGAAGATGTTCCGCGAGTTCTTCAAGCCGCGCTACGCGAAGTGGTTCGCGGCGATCAAGGAGCTCGGGCTGCACACGTGGATGCACTCCTGCGGGAGGATCAACACGATCGTCCCCGAACTCATCGAATGCGGCCTGGAGGTAATCAACAATCAGCAGCCGAACACGGTCGGCCTGCGCGAGTTCGGTGCCGCCTTCCGGGGCAAGATCTGCTTCGAGGCCATCGTGGACACGCAGAACACGCTGCCCCGCGGCACCTACGACGAAATCCGCCAGCAGGCGTACGACATCATCGAGTACTACGGGACGCCGCAGGGCGGCCTGATCGCCAGCGACTACAACGACGCCGAGGCGATCGGGGTCACAACCGACCGCCGGTACGTCATGTTCGAAGCGTTCGCCTCGCGCGGGAACTACCCCAACTACCAGGAAATCCTGGAGCGCGCCCGGCGTGGCGAGGTGGAGCGCGGCCACCTGTGGGGCCGGGCCACCGAGACGGCCTCGCCGACGTAGGTTCACACGCCCCGCGGCCGGGCCGCGACGCCGCGCGAATCGGCGCGCCCGGCCACCGGCGCGCGGTTACACTGCGCGCACCATGCCGCTCCGCTTCACGAAGATGCACGGCCTCGGCAACGACTACGTCTACGTCAGTACGTTTGAGCAGGTCGTGCCCGACCCGCCGTCGCTCGCGCGGGCGCTGAGCGACCGGCACCGCGGCATCGGCAGCGACGGGTTGATCCTCGTTGCGCCGCCGGCGGTTCCCGACGCCGATGTACGCATGGTCATGTACAACGTCGACGGCTCGCGGGGGCAGATGTGCGGCAACGGGCTCCGCTGCGTCGCCAAGCTGGCCTACGAGCGCGGCCTCGCGCGACGCAACCCGTTGCGCGTCCAGACCGACCGCGGCGTCCTGACACTCGACCTCACGCTCGTTGGGGGCCGTGTGACCGAAGTGCGTGCCGACATGGGCCCGCCCATTCTCGACCCACAGCGCATTCCCGTCGCGCTGCCGGGGAAGCTTGCGGTCGATGTGCCGTTGCCCGCCGACGCGCCGGGGGCGGCCCAGGGCCTGCGTCTGACAGCCGTTTCGATGGGCAATCCGCACGCCGTACTGTTCGTGCCGAACACGGCGGCCGTGCCGCTGGAGGAGTGGGGCCCGCCGCTCGAGCGGCACCCGCTGTTCCCCGAGCGGGCGAACATCCACTGCGCGCAGGTGCTCGGGGCGGACCGGGTGCGCATGGTCACCTGGGAGCGCGGCAGCGGCATCACGCAGGCGTGCGGGACCGGCGCGGCCGCGGTCTGCGTGGCGGGCGTGCTGACCGGGCGCAGCGGGCGCGCGGTCACGGTGGAACTGCCGGGAGGCGAGCTGCGCATCGCCTGGGATGAAGCCAGCGGGCACGTCTTCATGACGGGCCCCGCGACGGAGGTATTCACCGGCGAGTGGCCGGACTAGCGGCGGTCGGCAACGTCCGTCGGTCGAAGGCGGCGGGCACGCCGCGTCTCAGTACACACATTCGCGGGCGGCCTCGGCGTACGCGTGCAGGTTCTCGACCGGCGTCTCGAAGAAATGATCGCTGGGCGAGCAGATGTACCCGCCGCCGGCGCCGTAGGTCTGGAACAGGCGAAAGACCTCGGCCCGCACCGCGTCGCGCGTGCCGCAGTCCAGCACCTGGAACTGGTTGAGCCCGCCGATCAGCGCGACCTGCCCGCCGATCCGCCGCTTCAGCTCGACAGGGTCCGCGTCGCCGCTCATGCCGGGCGGCGTGAGCGTCTCGCTGGCCGCGCAGCCGTTCGCGACGATCAGCTCCAGCAGCGGCATCATCCCGCCGCAGGTGTGGTACACGGCCGGCAGGCCGATCGCCCGCAGCGCCTCGTGCTGCTCACGGTCGTACGGCAGGCAGAACTCGGCGTGCAGCTTGGGCGAAATGCACGTGCTGGAGGCCGCTCCGCCGCCCGTTTCGATCAGGTCGTATTTCGCCCCGGTCAGCGATTGCTCGATGAAACGCAGCTTCTTCTTTTGGAGCGCGCGTAGAAACGCGTGGACCCAGGCCGGATCGCGCTTCGTCGCGAGGATCAGGTTCTTCAGACCGTACAGCTCGGCCGCATGCTGCCAGCACCCGCCCTGCAACCCCCACACGAACCCCCGCAGGATCCCGTCGTCGCCGACGCGGTCGTATTCCCGGGCGATCGCCGCCTTGTCCAGCCGCGGGACGGGCATGTAGCGGTCGATGAGTTCCACATCCTCCGGCCGCTTCACGAGATACTCGGTCATCCACGCGGTCGTCGGCTGCACCTCGACCTTGTAGGTGAGCGTTCCGCCCGGCGTGTGAATCGTGTGCTCGTACAGCGGATAGCCCTGCGGCGAGGTCGTGCGACGCACCTCGTCACGCCAGTCGGGCGAGGGCTCCTCCAGCGCGGGAAAGCACGGAATGGCGGCGTCGAGCCCAAAGTGGCGGAACGCGGCCAGGCTCTCCATGCCGCCCAGGTATTTCTCGCGGTGATAGTCGAGCCACTGGTGGACGGACGCCGGCAGCCGGTCCGGCTGCTCGCGCCGCAGCGCGCAGAGCAGGCGCTCTTTGCTCGTCATTCCGCGATTCTGACGCGCGGCGGATGGCGAGGCAACTCCCGGCGCGGGCCAGCGCTCACGCCGCCGCGCGATCCGCCGCGCCGCTGACGTCAATCCTGCAACGAAAACGGCGTGAAGTCCGTGTCTCGGTCGTAGTAGTCCTCACCTTCCACGCGCTTGAGCCAGTTCACGACGAGGTAAGTCACCGGCGTGAAAACGACCTCGACGCTCACCTTGAACAGCCAGTTGAACATCACGACCCGCAGCAGGGTGTTGCCGTCCCAGATGCCCGCGAACGCGATGGGGTAGAACAGCATGCTGTCGACCCCCTGCCCGAGGATCGTCGAGCCGATCGTGCGGGTCCAGAGGAACCGGCCGCGCGTCAGCAGCTTCATCTTGGCCAGCGCGTACGAGTTCACGAAGTCGCCCACCCAGAAGGCAAGGATCGAGCCGACCACGATGCGCCAGGTGTTCCCGAAGACAATCTCGAGCGCGGGCTGGATCTTCGCGTTGAACGGCTCGGCCGGGTCCGGCGTGAAGTGGATGACCGCGAACGACATGATCGTGGCGAAGATCATCGCGCCGAAGCCGGCCCAGATGACCTTGCGGGCCCGGGCATAGCCGTACACCTCCGTCAGCACGTCGCCGAAAATGTATCCGATCGGAAAAAAGAGATTGCCCGCGCCGAAGGTCAACGGGAGTCCGATCAGCGGCAACGTCAGGATGCAGGTCTTCCCAGGCCCGATCAGGTTCGAGCAGAGCAGCACCGTCACGAACGCCGCCATCACGAGGTCGTAGTAGCGATAATGCCGGACGTTGGACTGGTGGCTCGGCGAGGCGGCGGCCGGTGGCACAGCAGGCGAATGCGACATCGTGCGTTCCTATGAGACGGGCCCGGTACGGCGACGAATGCCGCAATCATAGGCGCGCCCGGTCGGAACGCCGAACCCCTGCTCAACGACGGGCCGTCAGCAGAAAGAGGTCCTCCCGGTCCTCGAGCCTCGCGAGCATGAGCTCCGCCGCGCGCAGGAGCCCCGGCCAGGCGTCCGGCGGCGGAAGGTGGTCGCCCGCCACCGGCGGACCGAGCGAATCGTGAAACCGGTTGATCCGTTCCCAGTGATCGAGGTGCAGCACGATCAGCCGTCCGCCCGGCCGCAGCGCCCGCGCGAACCGTGCCAGCGCCGCCGGCAGGTCGCGTAGGTGCGGCACCACGTGCATGCAGAACACCGCGTCGTACCGCTCTGCGCCGAGCTCGTCGGCCAGCACGTCGCAACAAGCGAAGTCGGCCGGCACCCCGCGGGCCCGGGCCGCCGCGATCATCGCCGGAGCGAAGTCCACCGCCGTGACAAGCCCCGGCCGAACCTGGTCGCCGAGCCAGCCGGTCACCGCGCCGGTGCCGCAGCCGACTTCGAGCACCGCATCGCCGGACCGCAGCGGAATCAGCGGGCGCAGCGCGTCGAGCCGCGCGAGGGTCGCCGCCGGGGGCGGCCCGGCCGAGTCCCAGGTTGGCGCCAACCGGTCGAAAAACGCTCGGCGGGCCTGATCGGTGCCGGACATCGCGGCCGTCTCCTTGCGAGTTCGCTCCCGCGTGTATTACGATTGTCCGAAGGTTAATATCGCGCCCGCACGCATGGCAAGCGCGCGGGCGGGAGCGGTGATGGCGTCGCGAATCTGCATCCTGGCCCTGCTTGTTGGCGGCCTCGCCGGGGTGGCCGGCGGCTGCCGGCGAGCCCCCGGCGCGTCCCCTGCCCCAGTCGTGGCCGTGACCGGCAGCACGCTCGAATCCGCGGTACACGACCTGCTCGGCCCCGTTCCGGTCCTGCGGCTCGCCGAGCCGGGGACCTGCCCCGGGCACTTCGACCTGCGCGCCAGCCAGGTCGCAGCGCTGCGCCAAGTCCGATTGATCGTGCGTTTCGATTTCCAGCAGGCGCTCGATGCGAAGCTACTCAGCACGGGGGCCCCGGCGGTGGCACCGATCCACGCGGACGGCGGCTTGTGCGAACCGGAGACGTATCGGGCCATCTGCGCCGCCGTGGCGGATGCGATGGTTGCGCGGGGTCTGCTCTCCCCCGACCACGCGCGCGAGCGGCTGGCGGCCGTCGAGGCCGAGCTACGCGAGCTGGACACTTGGATCCAGCGGACCCTCGCGGAGTCCGGCTGGCTCGGCCGACCGGTGATCGCCAGCGCGCACCAGGCGGCGTTCTGCCGGACGCTGGGGCTCGACGTGCGGACGACGTTCGGCGCCGCCGAAGCAGCCACGTTCAACGGGTTGAACCGTGCGTTGGACGACGGCCGCGCAGCGTGCCTTGTCGTGGCGAACCTGCCCGAGGGGCGCCGCATCGCGGATGCGCTCGGCGAGCGGCTCGGCGTCCCGGTCGTCGTCTTCGGCAACTTCCCGGATGACGTGCGGCACGGCGGCCGCGTGCCGAACCTGATCCGCGACAACGTGCGGCAACTCGTCGCGGCAGGCGCACCGTGAGCGCCCCACTGACCGCCTCGAACGTGCGCATCACGGCCGGGGATCGCACGCTGCTGTCGATCGACCGGCTCACCGTCGAAAACGGCACACTGGTCGGCGTACTCGGCCCGAACGGCGCCGGCAAGACCACGCTGCTGCGGGCGAGCCTGGGCCTGCGGCCGGTGCAGGCCGGGCGAATCGAGCTGCTGGGGGCGGACATCACCCGCTGCGGGCCTGCCGAGCGCGCCCGACTGCGGTGCCGGGTCGGCTATGTCCCGCAGGCGCTTGTGGGCCACGGCTTGCTGCCGCTCACGCTCCGCGAGGTCGTGGCCATCGGTTGCACCGGCCGGGCCGGCCTCTTCCGTCCCCTGGTCGCCGCGGATTGGCGCAGTGTGGACGCCTGGCTCGAGCGCTTCGGTCTCACGCCCTATCGCGACGAGTTGTACGCCCACCTGTCCGGCGGCGAGCAGCGCCGGGCTTTGCTGGCCGCCGCGCTGGTGGGCAACCCGGAACTGCTGCTTCTCGATGAACCTGCTGCGCACCTCGATCTCGCCGCGCGCGAGCAGATTGTCACGCTGCTTTCCGAACTGCACGTCGAGCGCGGCCTGACAACCGTGCTCGTTTGCCATGAGCTCGAAGTACTCCCGGCCGCCTGCGAGCGCGTGGTGCTGCTGGCCGAGGGCCGGATTATCGCCGACGGCCTGCCCGCGACGGTGTTATCGGGTGAGCGGGTCGCCGCGCTCTACGGCCCCGGGCTGCGGGCCGTGCATGCCGGCGGGCGACATGCGGTCGTGCCGGCGGTGCTGGCGGAGGCCGCCCCGCCATGATCGACTTCGGCTTCTGGCTGCCGGTCGCACTGGGGGGACTCCTGTCGGGCGGTTCATCGGGACTGCTGGGCGTGTACGTGGTCGGCATGCGGATCCCGTTCCTGGCCGTCTGCGTGGCGCACGCGGCGCTGGCGGGGGCGATCTTCGGGGCGCTGGCCGGGCTGGCCGCCGAACATCTGACGCTGCCCGCGCTCACCGCCGCTATCCTCACGGCGCTGGCCCTGGGCCGCGTCGCGGACCGCAGCCCGGCCGGCGACGCGAACGTCGCACTCGGCGTGCTGTTCTCGCTCTCGATGGGGCTCGCGTTCCTCGGACTCGGGCTCTTTCCGGTGCTGGGGCGCAGCGATCACGACGTGCGAGCGCTGCTGTGGGGCAGCCTCGCGTTGTGCCGGTGGCGTGACGTCGGCTACATGGCGGTCGTCGCCGTCGCCCTGGGGCTGTTCGTGCTGCTGTTCGGCAAGGAACTGCGGGCCCTGCTGTTCTCGCGCGAGTACGCTGCGGCCGCGGGCGTGCGCGTCGGCCTCGTGTGGGCGTTGTTCCTCGTGCTCGCCGCGATCGCGCTGACGGTCAACTTCCAGACGGTCGGCGGGCTCATGATCTACAGCCTCGTGACGAACCCGGCGGTGGCAGCGGCACTGCTCGTGCGCGGGCACGCGCGGGTCATCTTCGTGTCGGTTGGACTGGGGGCAGGCGTCAGCCTGGGCGGCTTCCTGGTGGCCGCCCTGACCGACCTGCCGACGGGCGCCACCATTGTCCTGCTTTCGTCCGCGTGGGTCGGCGCGGCAGCTTTGTGGCAGCGCCGCCGCGTGCGATGCCGCGCATCCTGACAGCCGCTGCCCCCGACACGGACTGCTCCGCGGCCGACGCAGCGGACTCCGCTATCGTCACCGCAGTTGCCGGCGCGGGCCGGGTCGCCGCCCGGGGGAACCCAAACACCCCGCCGACGGCCGGCTCGGGCGATACAATCCGCCAACGCCCGCCGCGTGGCGGGCCGACGCACTTGCGGGATTCGAACCGCATGACGACTCCCCCGTCCGTCGCGCGGCGCTGCCGTGCCGCCGGCGTCACGCTCGTTCTCGCGCTGGCCGGAACAACCCTCACCGCGTGCCGGACGTCCGTCCCGCAGTGGCCCGCCCCCGCCCGCACGTTGACGCGCGGCGACGACACGTATCGCGCGTACGACCTCGACGACGATGGCCGGCTTGATTACCTCCAGCGGCTCCGCGCGGGGTACATCGACCGGCTCTACTTCCCCTCGGCACGCGGCGGGCCGCTCCGTGACCGCGTCGTCCGCCCCGCCGCCAACCCGCAGCACACGCCCCTGCTCGTGCTCCTGCTCGACGGCGTCGCCTTTGAGCGGATCCAGGCGCTGCACGCGCGCGGCCGCTTCCGCCTGTTCCATCCGCCGACGCCGGTCGTGTCGGTCTTCCCGACGCTCACCGACCCCGCCTTCGACCTGCTTTTCGACACCGGCCCGACCGACGGCTACGAGGCCGGCTCTTTCGACCACGCCGCCGGCCGCGTCACCGACGGCGTCCGCGTCTACCTCTCCGGGCGGTTCGAGCGCTGGGTCCGGATGAGCGACTATCGTCTGAACTTCATCGAAGACGCCGTGATGTACGTCCTCCCGCGGGGGGTCTACGCCCGTGAGCTGCACCGAGCCCGCAAGATCATCGACCGCCGGCTCGCCGCCGGGGCCCGCGATGTCGTCATCTACCTGCTCTCGACCGACGGTCTCGGCCACCGCCTGCCGGCGGCCGAGCTCGAGTCCGAGCTGGTCCGGCTCGACGATTTCGTCGAGCGGCTCGTCTACGACCATCGCGGCCGACTCGAGGTCGCCATGCTGGCCGACCACGGCATGAGCGCCGTGCCGGTCGGTCGGCCGCCGCTCCGCCGGTGGGACATTGTGGCGACGCTCCGGGCCGCCGGCCTTCGCGTGACCGACCGGCCGACCCGCCCCGGCGACGTGGCCGTCCCGCTGTTCGGACTGTTGGACGTGGCCCGGGTGCACACCAGGGACGCCGACACCCGGAGGCAGGTGGTGGCGGTTCTGCGGGGGCGTCCCGAGTGCGAGCTGGTGGCGGAACGCGACGGTGACGTCGTCCGGGTCCATGTCGGGCCGGACGTCGCCGAAATCCGCAGCCGACCCGGGCCGGACGGCCAACCCGTCTACGCCTACCACCCGGTGGCGGGGGATCCGCTGGGCGTGGGGTCGGGGCCGCCCGAGGCCGATGACGACGGCTACGCTCCGGCCGCCGCGTGGCTGGCGGCCACCCACGCGGCGGCGTTTCCCCACGCGGTGCCCCGGCTGTGGGACGGGTTTTTTGTGCTGACCCGGGAACATCCCGACGTGGTCGTGAGTATTACCGATGAGTGGTATGTCGGTAGCGGCACGTTCAGCCGGGTCGTCACACTCTGGGGCACGCACGGCGGCATGCACCGGCGCGTAAGTGGGACGTTCCTGATGACCACGGCCGGCCGCGCCGACGGTCCACTGGACCTGCCGGCGGTCGGCCGGCGGCTCCGGGAGGTATTCGGCTGGGAGCCGCGGGTCCGGCCGGGCCGCTGACCGTGACGCAAGAACAACCGTGACAAATGGTTAGGCTGACATCCGCGCGAACGAAAAACGTGGTAAACTAAGCGAGGGTGCGTGCCCGAGCGGGGCACGCCCCGCCGGGAGACTGACCATGAACCGTCGCTTTCTCCTGCTGACCGTGCTAACGATCGGGGTCACCGCGACCGCCTGGGCCCAGAACAGCGGGGCGGGCTCGCGCGCGGGGCAGCCTCGGAGCACGTTCGACATCCTGAACCAGCGGATTCCGGAAGTCGAGTTCGTGAACCAGCCGCTCGATTCCGTCATCGAGTGGCTGGGGGACCTGACCCAGCTCAACATCGTGGTGCGCTGGCAGACGCTGGCGGACGCGGGGATCGAGCGCGACACGCAGATCAGTATCAAGGTCCGCAACCTGCGGCTTTCGCAGGTGCTCTGGCTGATCATGAACGAAGTGGGCCATGGTGAACTGGAGCTCGCCTATCGCGCAAGCGGGTCGTTGCTGGTCCTCTCGACGGAGGCCGATCTCGGCAAGGAGCTGGTGACGAAGGTGTACGACGTGTCGGACCTGCTGGTCACCATCCCGCGGGCGCAGCGGCGCTCGTCGTTCGACGTCACGCAGGGCATGGGGCAGGGGCGGACGGCCGGAGGTGGCGGGGGGGGCGGGTCCGGGATGTTCCAGCAGGGCTCGCAGAACCAGAACCAGGAAGACCCGAACAACCAGACCGGCGCCTCGGCGGTCGCCATGCAGCAGCTCATCGACCTGATCATGGACACGGTCGAGCCGGACTCATGGGCGGCCAAGAGCGGCGGCAACGGCACGATCCACGCCTTCGGCCGACTGCTCGTGATCCGCAACACGATTCTGGTTCACCAGCGGCTGGGTGGGTACCTGAGCGAGGACGAGGTGTCCGGGCCGTGACGCCACGCGGGCGGCAGCGCTCCGCACAGGAACTCCGGTAGGACGGCATGCCGAAGACACACGACCTCTGGTCGCTCTTTATCGTTCTGGGAATCGTGGCGGTCGCCGGGCTGGTCGGCTTCTTCATCGCCATGTGGGTGCGGCGCTGGGCGGCGAAAGACGAGCCCGGCGCCGCCTTCACGTTCCAGGACCTGCGCGACATGCGCGCCCGCGGGGAGATCACCGACGCCGAGTTCGCGGCCATGCGCAACGCGCTGCTCGGCAAGCTTGACATGCCCGGCAGTCCGCCCCCGGCACCACCCAACCGGCCGCGGCCGGAGCCCCCACCGCGTCCGTCGGAGGATGCGCCGGGCGTGTAGCCCCGTACGCACCCCTGCCATCTCCCGTCCGCCCGCGTAGAATGCACGGCTCGGCGCCGCTCGGCAGAAGCCCCGGTCCGGCGCCGCCTCGGAGTCCGCCCGTGTCGCGTACCGCCGCCCAGATCCGCCGGGAGTTCATCGACTTCTTCGTGCAGAAATGCGGGCATACGTTCGTGCCCAGCTCGCCAGTCGTGCCGCACGACGACCCGACGCTGCTGTTCACGAACGCCGGCATGAACCAGTTCAAGCCGTACTTCCTCGGCACGCAGGCACCACCGTGGCGCCGCGTCGCCAACACGCAGAAGTGCATCCGCGCGGGCGGCAAGCACAACGACCTCGACGATGTCGGGCACGACACGTATCACCACACCTTCTTCGAGATGCTCGGCAACTGGTCGTTCGGCGATTACTTCAAGGCTGAGGCGATCGCATGGGCCTGGGAACTGCTGACGCAGGTCTGGGGCATCGATCCGACCCGTCTGCACGCCACGTACTTCCGCGGCGACCCAGCAGAGCAGCTCGAACCCGATCTCGAAGCCCGCGACCTGTGGCTGAAGATCCTGCCTCCGGATCGCGTGCATGCCGGTTCCAAGAAGGACAACTTCTGGGAGATGGGCGAGACCGGCCCGTGCGGACCGTGCAGCGAGATCCACATCGACCGCACCCCCGACAAGAGCGGCGGCCGGCTCGTCAACGCCGGCGACGCCCGCGTGATGGAGATCTGGAACCTCGTCTTCATCCAGTTCAACCGCGGCTCGGACGGCCGCCTCTCCCCCCTGCCCGCGCGGCACGTCGACACGGGCATGGGCTTCGAGCGCGTCACGGCCGTGCTCCAGGGCCACCGCAGCAACTACGACACCGACGTGTTCATGCCGCTGTTCGCCGCCATCCGCGAAGCGACGCAAGCGCCGCCCTATCAGGGCCGGCTCGAGAGCGAAACCCGCGACCCGGGCGTGCTGATCGACGTCGCGTACCGCGTCATCGCCGACCACATCCGCACGCTCACGTTCGCGATCACCGACGGGGCCGTGCCCGACAAGGACGGTCGCGGGTACGTCTTGCGCCGCATCCTGCGGCGGGCCGTCCGCTACGGCTGGCAGTACCTCAATGTGCACGAGCCGTTCCTCTACCGGATCGTTCCCACCGTGATCGCCGGACTGGGTGACGCGTTCCCCGAGCTGCGGAGCAAGCCGGCCGAGGTGACGAGTGTCATCCGCGACGAGGAGGAGTCCTTCGCGCGGACGCTCGGCCGGGGCCTGGCGCTGTTCGAAGAGGCTGCGACCACCGCGGCCCGGGACCACCACGGGGAGATTCGTGGTGAGGACGCTTTCCGACTCCACGACACCTACGGCTTTCCGATCGATCTGACGCAGATCATGGCGGCCGAGCGCGGGCTGCGGGTCGACATCGGCGAGTACGAGCGACTGATGGAGGAGGCTCGTGAGCTGGCCCGTGCCGCCGGCAAAGGCGATGGCGCCGGCTTCGAGCACCTGCCGCAAACCATTTCCGACCGCATCGTCGCGACCGACGACCGCTTCAAGTACGAGACCGAGACGCTCGCCGCCCGCGTCGTGGCCATCATCCGCCGCACGGCGGACAGCGCGTTCGTGCTCCTGGGCGATCAGGAGCAGCTCCGTCCGGGCGAGGATGCCGTAGTCGTGTGCGACCGCACTTGCTTCTACGGCGAAGCCGGCGGGCAAATCGGCGACCGGGGCAACATCACCGCCACGGACGGCACGCGCTTCGAGGTGTCCGGCACGCTGAAACCCGGCCACTACGTTCAGCACGTCGGCACGCTGATCATGGGATCGCTCGGTGTCGGCGATTCGGTCGAGCTGACCGTGGATCCGCAGCGCCGGGCGACGATGAAGAACCACACCGGCACGCACGTGCTCAACTGGGCGCTGCGCGCGGTGCTGGGCGAGCACGTCATGCAGAAAGGGTCGCTCGTCGACCCCGAGAAAACACGCTTCGATTTCGCCCATCCGAAAGCCCTCACGCCAGAGGAAGTCGAGCGCGTCGAGCGCCTGGCGAACGAGCAGATCGCCCGCGGCCTGCCGGTGCACATCAAGGAGATTCCGCAGGCCGAAGCGCTGCGGATCAACGGCCTGCGGGCGGTGTTCGGCGAGCGCTACCCGGAGATCGTGCGCGTCATGTCGATCGGGGTGCCGGTCGAGCAGCTCGCCGCGGACCCCGGCAACGCTGCCTGGCGTGATTACTCGATCGAGTTCTGCGGCGGCACGCACGTCCGCAACACGCGCGAAATCGAGCACCTCGCCGTCGTCGCCGAGGAAGCCATCGCCAAGGGCGTGCGCCGCATCGTCGCGTACACCGGGCGCGCGGCGCAGGTGGCCGACGAGATGGGCGCCGCGCTGGTCCAGCGCGCCACGACCCTGCTTCGTCAGCCGCCGCCCGGCGAAGAACTGGCCGCCGCGACCGCCGAACTCGCCAACACGCTTGGCACCGCCACGATCCCGGTGCGTTGTCGGGCCCGGTTGCGGGAGCTGCTGACCGAGCTTCAGAAACGCGTCAAGGAAGAGCAGAAAGCCGCGGCCGGCGACGCGGCCGCCGCGCTGGCGACGCAGCTTGGGGAGCGGCTGCGGGGCGCGCCGCGCAGCGGCGACGTGGCGGTGCTCGTGAGCGAGCTGCCCGAAGCGCCGGCCGACCAGATCAAGCAGGCGATTGACGCCGTGAAGCCGAAGTGCGGCCCGGCGGCGATCGTGGTCGGAACGCGGACGGCGGCCGCGGGCGACGAACCCGGCAAGGTGACGCTGGTCGTGGCGTTCACGCCGGACCTGGTGAAGCGGGGCCTGAAGGCCGGCGACCTGGTGAAAGTCATCGCGCCGGTGGTGGGCGGCGGCGGCGGCGGTCCGCCGACGATGGCACAAGCCGGCGGCAAGCACCCGGAGAAGCTCGCGGAGGCACTGGAGACGGCGCGCGAGTGGATTCGGACGCGGCTGGGGTAATCGCCCGCCGCAAGGGTCCCTCGCCGGGTACAGAGAGCGCCGCGCGGCTCACGGCGCTGCTGCTCTGGCCCCCGGCCGCGGGCGCTGGTAAGTTTCCGCTGTGGCCGAAGCGACACACTCGTTGTCGCCCGACTGTTTCGCCCCGTGAGGAAGTGATTCATGCTGCGTTGGTTCACGTACGTTCTGGCGTTCGTCGGTGTAGCGATCCTGCTGAATGCCTTGGCCGGCTGCGAGCAGGCTCCGCCGACGACCACCGTCCCGTCGTCCGCCGCCCCCACCGCCGAGGACCGGGCCGCCGTCGAACGGCGACTGGCCCAGCAACCCTCGGCGGCGACCGACCCCGCGGCCGGTCTGCCCCCGGGCCACCCCCCGATCGGGCCCGGTGATACCACCGGCCCCAGCGCCGGCCCCCTGGACGGCGCCGAACTGCAATACACGGCGCCGCCGCGCTGGGTGTCTCAGCCCCCCGCGACCCCGATGCGGCGAGCCCAATTCCTGGTGCCTCGGGCGGAGGGCGACACGGCCGACGGTCTGCTGACCGTCTCGCACTTCCCGAGGACCGGCGGCTCCACCCAGGCGAACCTCGACCGCTGGATCGGCCAATTCTCGCAGCAGGACGGCTCACCGGTCCCCCGCGACAGCGCCACGTTTTCCACGTTCGAGGCCAACGGCCTGAAGGTCAGCACGGTGGATGTCACGGGCTACTTTTTCGACAGCAACGTCATGGGCGGGTCGGGTAAGCGCACCGAGACGCCGTATCGCCTCCTCGGCGGCATCGTCGAGATGCCCAACGGTGCGTGGTTCTTCAAGCTCACCGGGCCCGAGGCGACCGTCACTGCCGCCCGCGATGAGTTCATGGACCTGCTGAAGTCCGTGCATCCGTGAGTCGGCGAACCGCGCCGCCGCGCCCGCCGACGGGCCGGGCGTGGCGCTGCCGCGGGTGGGCGGGCGGCCTTGCGGCGGCGATTTTCATGGCAGGCGGCTGCCCATGGTCGTGGTCGCCGTACGCCATCGTCGATTTCGAGTTCAACGTCGCCGCACCCCGAACTCCGGTGGACACCGCCGACCCGCCGGTGTTCGCCGCCGCGCCCGTGTTCACGGCCATCCCCGGCCGCTCCGGTCACCACGCGCCGACCATCACCGCCCTGCCGGATGGGACGCTGCTGGCCGCGTGGTACTCCTACATCGGGCCGGGGGAGCGCGACGGTGCGGCGATCTACCTCAGCCGCCGGGCCCCGGACGCCCCCGCTTGGGATGCGCCGGTACTCCACATCGACCGGCCCGAAACGGACGGTAATCCCGTGCTTTACAGCGAAGGCGACCGCGTGTGGCTGTTCCAGGCCGTCGTGCCGGGCGGCTGGAGCACGGCGCACATCGAGGTTCAGCAGTCGCACGACGGCGGGCTGACGTGGTCTGCGCCGGCCGCGATCGCCGGGCCTGTGGGGGCGAACGTGCGCTTTCCCCCTGTACGAACCGCGAGTGGCGCGCTGCTTCTGCCCGCGTACGACGATCTGTTTCAGCGGTCGCTGTTCTTCGTGTCCGAGGACGGTACGAACTGGCGCGAGCTCAGCGCGGTCGTGACAGCCCCGCCTCGCCAGAACCTCCAGCCGAGCATCGTCCGACTTCGGTCGGGCCGACTGCTCGCGGTGCTGCGGAACTCCGGCGGCGGGTGGCTGTGGGTGACGGCCTCCGACGACGACGGCCGCACCTGGGCGCAACCGCGGGATGCGGGTTTCCCGAACCCCGACAGCCCGGCCGTATTGCTCGGGCTGGCGAGCGGTCACCTGCTCCTCGCGTACAACGATAGCTCCGCAGCGCGACGACCGCTGGTGGCCGCGCTTTCCGCGGACGAAGGAGTCACGTGGCATCGCGCCCGCGTGTTGGCGGACGGTCCGGGCGCTTACGCCTACCCGGCGGCCGTGCAGGGCCCCGATGGCGGCATCCACGTCGTGTACTCGGACGACCGCGCGGGCATCACGCACGTCGAGTTCAACGAGGCGTGGCTCGTGCAACGGGAACCGTGAAGGCCTTCCTTCCGCCGCGCGAGCCGGAGTGACGGCCGCGACGCGCACCGCAGTGTCCGTCAACGAGCGACGCCGCGGCGCTTGCTGTCGCCGCGGCGTCCCACCTGTCAACTTCTCGTTCTCGGTCCGCAACCGGTCACCCGGCTAGTTCGCGGCGGGGGGTCCGCTCGGTTGCGCGGGCGGAGCCGGAGGCGGCGCGGTGGGCTGTCCGGCTGCGGGCGGAGGCGGGGCCGGCTGCCCCGGCGCTGCGCCGGTCGGTGGAGCCGGAGGGCCGGCCTGGGCGCCAGCAGGCACAGGCCGTGCGGGCCGCGCAGCCTGCTTGACCACGGGGATGCTGATCTTCTGGAACTCGGCCTGCGATGAGTCGGTGCCGATCTCCACCTTTGCGTCGTCGGGCAGTTCCTCGTACGCGGGCAGCTTGATCTTGATGGAGTAGGCCGCCAGCTTGCTGTTGGGCTGCGGCGTCTCGTTGGGCTGCATTTCGTACTGAATCGTACCCGGCGTCACGTTCACGCCGGTGATGTGGATCGGCTTGTCGAGGCGGTACTGGATCCGGATGGTCTGCTCCAGGGCCTGCGGGCGATTCGGCATGACGAACAGCCGCGGCGGAATCACGACGACCGGCGGCTGCACGTTGGCCATCACCGGGATCGTGATGGTCGGCACCTTCTCCAGCGGCGTCTCCAGCACGATGTTCGCGCCGTTGTAGCCCATCTGAAGCGGCGGCTTCGTCGTCGCCGTCAACTCATAAACCTTGCCCTCCTCGATCTCCTGGAACTTCACTTCATACCGGCCGAAGTCCTGCCCTTCCCGCAGCTTGAGCTTCAGCGGGCTGCCGTACTTGTTCTCCAGCCGCAAGGTCTGCGTCAGCACCGACTCCACCTCGGCCTCGTTAAACATCACGCGGTCGGCAGGCGTCATGGCGAAGATCGGCTTGACGGTCCCCTTCACCGGGATCACCACCGTCGGATGCATGGGGTCGTTCGTGGTCAGGGTCGCTGTCTTGCCGGCGACCGGGCCCGGGTGCGTCGTGCTGTACTTCACCACGAATGTCGTGGTCTCGCCCGGCTCCAGCGGACTCTTCGGCTGCGTGGCGGGAGTACAGCCGCAACTCGTCGTCACCTTCAGCGTCGCGGGCCCCTCGCCCGTGTTCTTGACGGTGAATTCCCGTTCTGCGGGAAAGCCCTGCCAGACCTCCCCAAAATCGAACTCCGTCGGCGACACCTCGATCTTGGGCGGCGGTCCGGCCGGGGCGGTGGTCGCCGTTGCAGCAGCCGCGGGCGGCGCGGCGGGCGCCGGAGTCGGCGGGGGGGGCGGCGGAGCCGGCTTGGGCGGATCGGCAGTCGGGGCCGGCTTCGGCGGGTTCGCCGCGCGTTCCTTCAGGCGCTCCTCGATGGCCCTCCGGATCGCCTCACGATCGGGCTGCGTGCTCGGAGGCGTCTGGCCCACCGGCTGCGCCGTGGGGCGCGCCGCGGGGGCCTCGGCGGCCGTCGCCTGATCGGACGGTCGATCCGCCGTCGACACGTTCGCCGGCGGCGCTTCCGCCGCCGTCGCATGTCCGGCCGGTCGCGCGCTCGCGGCCGGAGCCGTCCGCGCCGCGGCGGTATCGGCCGGCATGGCCTGCGGGGTGTGCGTTGTCGGCGGCGGAGCGACAGTCTCCGCCGGCTCCATGACCGATTTCGTATTGCTGGACTCCGTCTGGCAACCCAACGCCACTCCCAGTGCTGCGATCGCGACGAAACTCATCCAAGCGAGCCTGCGTGTCGACACGGCTTGCTACTCCTGAGTCATTCCTGCCCTTCGGAACCAAAACACGCGCCCGCTCGGCGGACGAGCCCGCAGTCGGGTCAACGGGCCGCCAAGGCGGGCACAAACAGTCAGACCATGACCCGAAGACGTGAGTTTACACGCCGGCCCCCGACGTTGCAATCGCGAGCCTCCGTCGCGCGGGGCGCACAAAAACCGCTGCCGGAAGCTCTTAACGGATGACGGGAGAGACGTTACGGCGACTCAGGCGCGGCACCGCGGCTCTCGCGCACCAAGCCGGCCAAACGTTCGAAGTACTCGCGCAGCACCCGGTCATACTGCCGCGGCACCGCGTTCCGCTCGATGGCATCCGAAGCCTCACGCACGCCCGCTTCGGCCGCCGCGAGCGCTTCGGCCGACGCCTGGCCCGGCAACTGCGGCCCGTCGATGAGCATCTGGCCGGTCACGGCACCGCCCTCGTAGCGCGTCTTCGCCTTGGTCGGATCGAGCTGGTGAGCCACGGTCTCCTTGCCGATTCGTTCACCGCGGCCGAGCCCGTACTGCGCTCCCTGGTTATCGATTCTATTGGGATCTCCGCTGAGACCGTCGCCCGGCTTGCCCCCTTGGCACGCGCTGTCGCGCAGCCGCTCCAAGTCGGAAAGCTGAGCCCTCAACTCGCTCATCATCGATTCGGCCAACTCGAGTTCGGAGAGCTGGCTCGCGGCCTCGGACAGGCCGGCCTGGGCCTGTGACTGGCCTTGGCCGCCACTCCCCGGACTGTTGCAGGCCTTGCAGCCTGCGGACGCCTTGCTCAAAGCCTGCGCGAGGTTCTTGCAGGCCTTCTGGGCCTTCTGCTGCTGTTGAAGCTTCTGCGCGATCTGCTTGATCTGCTGAGGGGACAGCCCCTTCTCACCGAGCCGCTTCTGGAGTTCCTCCTGGAGCTGCTGGGGGTTCCTCTTGGCGAGTTCTTCGAGCAGCTTCTTCGCCTCTTCCGGCGTCAGGCCCGCCTTGTTCTCCAGGTCCTTCTGGACCGACAGCGTTTCGCTCAGCTTCGCCAGTTGTTCGGCGAGCTGCTTGAGCTGCTGCTCCATCTCCTGGAGCTTGCGCTGCGCTTCCGGATTGTCGGCGGCCTTTGCCGCCTCGTCGAGCTGCTTCTGCATGTCCTGCAATGCCTTGGCGGCCGCCGCGAAATCGCCCTGCCCCAGGGCCTCGCTCAGCTTGTCGCTCTGGCGGCTGGTCCCTTGCGGATCGACGCGGGCCAGCATCTTCTTCAGCTCCGACAACCCGCCCATTTCGCTCCGCTCCAGCTCGCGGCGCAGCTTCTCACTGACGTCGTCGATGCGCTTTACCGCCTCGCGCCGGACATCCTCCGGGCTGGGCGGCGGCGCGTTCGGTGCAACGAGCGGCTCCGGATCCGGCAGCGACTCCTTCAGCTCCGGCTTCTGCTCAGCCAGCGCTCGCAGCTTCTCCATCTGCTTCTGCCACTGCGACTCCAGCCGGACCCGCTCAGCCTCGACGGCCTTCGGATCCGCGGCCGATTCCGACTGCTCTCTGGCGAAGAGGTCCAGCCGCGGCATGAACGCCGCCAGCAACACGGCTGCGACCATCGTGGCCGCGGACCACGGCAGCAGACGGGGTGTCTCGAACCGGATGTGCGCCGGCACATGCAGCCGCCCCGCCAGCCGATCCGCGTCCTGGACCGCCGCTTGCGCGTACGGATCGCCGCTATCGGCCACGACCAAGGCCGTACTGAGCCGCTCCTTCAGCCCCGCCGCGGCATCCAGCGCTACCGCGGCCCGCAGCAGCGTCGGTCGCCGGATCCACGTGAGCACCGCCGCCGCCAACAGCCCGGCCCCCCCTGCGGCCCACGCCCCGTGCCACACGGAGAGCGGCAGGCCGAACGTCCGGACAATGAGGATTCCAAGCGTCCACCCCCCGGCGGCGGCCAAAAAGCACTGGCAAAGCCGCTCCAGGAACGCGTTGGTCGTCAGCCGGCGCCGGGCGTGCCACACCTGCTGTTGCACGGTGGACATCGCTAGCCTCCTGCGCAGTTCGAACGGGGGATGCGGTCCCGCGTCCTGTCTGTTCTCATAGTAGATCGGCCCAGGTCGCGACTCAATCAGCTTCCACCCAGCGACAGGCAGCAGGGTGGCAGACTTTGGAGACCACAGCAGACCCGGGTGGCCGCGGAAGCGGTAGAAATCGTGGCCACGAACCGCCGCAGGGTCGGGAGGGCTCACACTGTACGGCGGCCGAGATGGGGTTCGCCTCGATCAGGTCAGAAGCCCCCTGACCGTGCCAGCAATAAATCCCGCGTGGGGCCGTTTTTCCGTCAGGCCCCTTGTTGGCCGAGCGCGACCGTCGCGCCCGTTCGCGGGCCGCAGGCTCGCGCGGATGGAGACGATGAACCGGGTTGCCGGGCGAATCACGGCGTACGCGGTGCTTACGGCCCTCGGGGCCGCCGCGGCAGCCCGCGCGCAGCCGGTGCTGCCGTTCGAGCAGGCGGACTGGACATCGCCACCGAACGCGATCGACGAGGCGGTGCTGTCGCGGCTGCGGGCCGAGCAGCTCGAGCCGGCCCGCCCCTGCTCCGACGCGGTTTTCATCCGGCGTGTGTACCTCGACGTGCTGGGTACGCTCCCGACCGCGGCGGAGGTCGAGGCATTCCTGGGCGACGCCGCCCCCGATAAGCGGGCGGCGTTGGTCGACGCCGTGCTCGCCCGGCCCGAATACGCCGACTACGCGGCCCTGCGCTGGTGCGACATCCTGCGCGTCAAGGCCGAGTTTCCGATCAACCTCTGGCCGAACGCCGTGCAGGCGTACCACCGCTGGGTGCGTGACGCGTTCGCCCGCAACATGCCGTATGACCAGTTCGCCCGCGCCCTGCTGACGTCCAGCGGGAGCAACTTCCGCGTGCCGCCGGTGAACTTCTACCGCGCCATCCAGGGCCGCGAACCCGCCGCCCGGGCCGCGGCCGTCGCGCTGACGTTTCTCGGCGCGCGGATCGAGACCTGGCCGACCGAGCGGCGCGCCGGGCTCGAGGCCCTGCTGTCGCGCGTGGCCTACAAGACCACGGCCGAGTGGAAAGAGGAGATCGTGTTCCTCGACCCCGCGCCGGCCGGCCCGCTCGAGGCGGTGCTGCCGGACGGCTCGACGGTGTGCGTGCCGCCGGATACCGATCCGCGCCGCGTGCTGGCCGACTGGCTGATCCGGCCGGACAACCCCTGGTTCGCGCGGGCCGCCGTCAACCGCGTATGGGCCTGGCTGCTCGGGCGCGGCATCGTCCACGAGCCCGACGACTTCCGCCCGGACAACCCGGCCTCGAACCCCGAGCTCCTGACGGTGCTCGAGCGCGAGTTCGTCGCGACGGGCTACGACTTGCGGCAGCTTCACCGCCTGATCCTGAACTCGCGGACGTACCAGCAATCGGCTCACCCCGCCCGCCCCGCTGCTCGCGTCGCAGAGCTGTTCGCGCACTACCCGGTGCGGCGGCTGGACGCCGAGGTCCTCATCGACGCCCTCTGCCAGGTCTTCGGCGGCGGCGAGAGCTACACGAGCCCGATTCCCGAGCCGTTCACGATCATCCCCGAGGGGCAGCGCACGATCACGCTCGCCGACGGCAGCATCACGAGCCCGTTCCTGGAGCTGTTCGGGCGGCCGCCCCGTGACACGGGGCTGATGTCCGAGCGCAACAACCAGCTCACGGCCGCCCAGCGGATGCACCTGCTGAACTCCAGCCACGTGCAGAAGCGGATCGAGGGCAGCGCCCGGCTGCGGGACCTACTCGCCCGTCACCGGGCCGACCGCGCGGGCCTCGTCCGCGCGCTCTACCTGACGCTGCTTTCGCGGCCCCCGACCAGCGCCGAGCTGGCGGCCGCGACGGCGTACCTCGCCGGCCGGGGCGCGCCCTCGCGGGCGGACGTGAACGACCTGGCGTGGGCGCTCGTGAACACGAAGGAGTTTCTGTATCGGCACTGAGCCGGCGCGGCGACCCGGCCGGAGGCACCCGGACATGCAAACCCCGCACGAGCAGCGGCTTACACGGCGTGAAGTGCTCCAGCGCGGCCTCGCGGGGGCCGCGGGCGTCGCGCTGCTCGGACCGCGCGGCCTGTGGGCGCAAGACGCGCCCCCCGCGACTCCCACGCCGCGGGCGACGGCCGTGATCCAGGTGTGGCTGTGGGGCGGCGCGTGCCACCTCGACACGTTCGACCCGAAGCCGGACGCGGGCGCGGACTACTGCGGGCCGCTGGCGAGCCCCGTCGCCAGCAACGTGGACGGAATCCGCATCGGCGAGCTGCTCCCGCAGCTCGCCCGGCAGGCGGACAAGTACAGCCTGATCCGCAGCCTGACGCACGGCATCAACGCCCACGAAACCGCGGCGTACCTCGTGCAGACGGGGCGGCAAACCGACCGGCTCGTGTTCCCGTCGGCCGGCGCGGTCGTTTCGGCGCTGCGGGGGTACGACCACGGCTACCGCGGCCCCGTTCCACCGTACATCGTGCTGACGCAGCCGCAGGGGCGCTTCTCGGAGGCCGGGTTTCTGGGGCCGCGCTACAAGCCGTTCGCGACCGGAGGCGACCCGAACCAGGCCCGTTTCGCGGTCGAGGGGTTGGTGCAGCCGGGCCTGACGGACGAGCGGCAGCAGCGGCGGCGGGCGCTCCTGCGCGCGCTCGATACCCTCGGCGCGGCGCTGGCGGACGAGCCGCAGTTCGAGCACTTCGCGGCCTGCGAGCGCCAGGCCGACGAGCTGATCTACGGCGCTGCACGGCGGATCTTCGACCTGAGCTCGGAACCGGCGGAGCTGCGCGACCGCTACGGGCGGAACACGTTCGGGCAGTGCTGCCTCGTCGCCCGGCGGCTCGTCGAGGCCGGCGTGCCGTACGTCACGATCAACTCACCCGGCTGGGACACGCACAAGCAGCACTTCCAGGCGATGCGCCGCAAACTGCCGGAACTGGACCAGGGCCTCGCGACGCTTCTGGCCGACCTGGCGGACCGCGGGCTACTCGAGCGGACGATCGTGTGGTGCTGCGGCGAGTTCGGCCGGACGCCGCGGGTGCAGTGGGAGCCGCCGTGGAACGGCGGGCGCGGGCATTTCGGCGCGTGCTTCTCGGCCCTCGTCGCGGGCGGCGGGTTCAAAGGCGGGCACGTGGTCGGCGCGTCGGACGCGCGGGGCGAGCGCGTCGCCCAGCGCCCCGTGTACCCGCGCGACCTGCTCGGCAGCATCTACACGCTGCTCGGCATCGACCCGCAGCAGCGCCTGCCCAACGCGCGCGGCCTCGACGTACCGATCCTGCCGTCGCCGGAAGACGGCCCGAAAGGCGGCGGCCTTCTGCGGGAGATCATGGACGCATGAGCACGCGTCGCGGAGCCCTGCTGGCCTTGTGGCTGCTCGCGACGGTCGCCGCCCGCGCGCAGACCGAGCGGCGCGATCCGCACATGGGCTACCTGTATCCGGCCGGCGGCCGCGCGGGGGACGTCGTGCTCGTGACAGTCGGCGGTCAGAACCTCCGCGGCGTCAGCGCGGTGCATCTCACGGGGACCGGCGTGCAGGCGAAGGTGCTGCGGCACTACCCCCCACTGCGGAACCTGGACCCCGAGCAGCGCGAGGCGCTCGCCGCCCGCTTCCACGACCTCGTGGAGCAGCGTTGGGCCGAGCTCCACAAGGCGGGCCGCGTCGGCCCGACGCCGCCGTGGGGCGCGCTCGGGCTCCGTCGGCCGGCGCGCCGCGGGCGCGACGCCTCGGCGTCGCCGCCCGCCGAGCTGCCGGCCCACCCGCTGCTGTACGACCTCGAGCACAAGAGCCTGCGCGAGCTGCTGCACGTCCGCACGCTCCTGGCCAGCCTCCGCAAGGGCGGCCAGACCAACCCTCAGATCGCCGAGTCCGTGCTGCTGGAAGTGACGGTCGCGCGCGACGCCCCGCTGGGCGAGCGCGAACTGCGACTGCGCGGCCCGCTCGGCCTGACCAACCCGCTCACGTTCGAGGTCGGCGCCCTGCGCGAGTTCGGCGAGCTCGAAACCAACGACCCCGGCTTCGTCGACCCCCTGCCGCCGGAGCCGCCGCTCGAAACCCCCATCGCTCTCAACGGCCAGATCACACCGGGTGACGTCGACCGCTTCCGCTTCCGCGCGACGCAGGGCCAGCGGCTGGTCATCGAAACGCACGCCCGTCGGCTGATCCCCTACCTCGCCGATGCCGTGCCCGGCTGGTTCCAGGCGACCGTGGCCGTCTACGGCGCCGACGGGCAGGAGCTTGCGTTCGCCGACGATTACCGCTTCGACCCCGACCCCGTGCTGTGCTACGACGTACCGGCCGACGGCGAGTACGAACTCGAGATCCGCGACGCGCTCTACCGCGGCCGGCAGGATTTCGTGTACCGCGTCCTGCTGGGCGAGCGGCCGTTCATCACGTCCCTGTTTCCGCTGGGCGGCCGCGCCGGCCAGAGCCGCTACGTCTCCATCGAAGGCTGGAACCTGCCGACCGACCGGCTGTTCCTTGACGCCGAGAGCGGCGCGGACGGCATTCGGCAACGCTGCCTGGGCCTGGGCCGGCACACGTCGAACCGCGTCGCCTACGCACTCGACCCGCTGCCGGCCGAGAACGAAATCGAGCCGAACGACACGCCCGCCGCTGCGCAGCGGATCGTGCCCGGGCGGATCGTCAACGGCCGGATCGGCACTCCCGGCGACAGCGACGTGTACCGGTTCAGGGGGAAGCGGGGCGACCGGATTGTGGCCGAGGTGGTGGCACGCCGCGTGAACTCGCCGCTCGACGCGCTGGTGCGGCTGACGGATGCGTCCGGCGCGGTGCTGGCGTGGAACGACGACTTCGAGCACAAGGACGGCGTCCTGCACCCGGACGACGGCGTGCTGACGCACAGTGCCGATTCGCTGGTCCGGGCGGAGCTACCGGCCGACGGCGAGTATTGCGTGTCCATCACCGATGCGCAGGGCGCCGGCGGCAGCGCATACGGCTACCGGCTGCGGATCGGTCCGCCGCGCCCCGACTTCGCGCTGCGCGTCACCCCGTCCGCGCTCAATGTCCCCGCCGGCGGAAGCATCCCGCTGACCGCCTTCGCCCTGCGCAAGGACGGGTTCGACGGCCCGATCGAGCTCGTGCTGCGGGATGCGGCCGCCGGCCTGCGCCTCGCCGGAGCGCGAGTTCCCGCCGGACGCGACCGCATCCAGTTCACGCTCTCCGCGCCGCTCACGCTGAGAAATCGGGTTCTCGCGTTGGTGATCGAGGGCCGCGCGACGATCAACGGGCGGCTCGTCACGCACACCGCCGTGCCGGCCGACGACGTCGAGCAGGCATTCCTTTACCGCCACCTCGTACCGGCCGGGGAGGCGCTGCTCGCGGTCCTGGGCGGACGTCTTGCAGCGGCCGAGCAGCCGGTCGTGCGGACCGCGCCCGTGCGCATTCCGAGCGGCGGAACCGCCGAGGTCCGGATCGGCGTCCCGGCCCGCCTGCTCGCCCGGCAGCCCGAGTTCGTGCTCCATGCCCCCCCGTCCGGCATCACGCTCGTGCAGTCCGTCGCGGCCGATCAGGAGGTCGTCCTGACGCTGAAGGCGGACGCGGAGAAAGCGCCCCCTGGAACAACCGACAACCTCATCATCGAGGTCTTTGCCACCTTTAACCGCCCGCAGCGCGGCGGCGGCGAGCAACCGCAGAGGACGGCACTGGGCTTCCTCCCGGCCGTGCCCGTGGAGATCACCGGCCCCTGAGGGGCGCATCGCCGGGACACACCGGACCATGGAGCACCTCTCCTTCCAACCCGCCGACGTGCCCGCTACCGTGCAGGTCGCGCGATTTCGCGGCCGCGGCGGCGTCACGGAAGTGCAACTGCTGTTGCGGCCGACGGCGCCGGGGCCGCCCGCCACACAGCTCGCCTGGATCGAGCAGGCGTACCGCGCGGCGCTCGCATGGAGCGGCTTGGCGTCAGGAACGGCCCTCTGGCGGCGGGTGTTCGCCGCGGACCTCGCCGCGCAGACCTCGCAGCTTGCGGACCACCCCGTTACCAGCCGTACGCGGCCGGACGAGCCGTGCGCGGTGTCCTGGGTCGAGCAGGCGCCCGAGCCGCCGGCGACGCTCGCGCTCTGGGCGTACCATGTGCAGGACCCGGCCCGGCCCCTCGACAAGCGGCGGGAGGGCGACACGCTCGCGTGGACGCGCAACGGTCTGACCCATTGCTGGACAACCGGCCTTGCGGCGCCGGCCGCGCCGAACGCGTACGACCAGACCCGCGCCGCGCTCGAGCGCTACGACGACGTGCTGCGCGGGCACGCCATGACGCTGGCGCGCCATGTCCTGCGGACCTGGTTGTTCGTCCGCGACATCGACGCGCACTACGCGGAGATGGTCCGCGCGCGGCGCGAGCACTTCGAGCGACACGGTCTGACGCCGCAGACGCACTACATCGCCAGCACGGGAATCGGGGGCGGCGGCCCGGACCCGGCGGCACTTGTGACACTCGACGCGCTCGCGATCGCCGGCATCCGGCCGGCCCAGGTCCATTATCTGGCGGCGCCGACGCACCTGTGCCCGACGTACACCTACGGCGTGACCTTCGAGCGCGGCACGGCCGTGCGCTACGCCGACCGCACGCACGTGCTGATCTCCGGCACCGCCAGCATCGACGCCCGCGGCGAGGTGCTCCACCCCGGCGACGTGGCGCGGCAGGTCGCCCGCGCGGTCGAGAACATCGCCGCGCTGCTGACGACGGCCGGTGCGACGCTCGGAGACCTGGGCGTGCTGCTCGCGTACGTCCGCGAGCCGGAGCACCGCGGCGTGGTGCGCCGCCGCTTGCGCGAGCGCTGCGGCCGGGTGACGCTCGAAGTGGTCGTCGGCCGGGTCTGCCGGCCGACGTGGCTGGTGGAGATCGAAGGGGTCGCGGTTCTCGACGCCGAGCGCCCGGACCTGCCCGCGTTCTGAACGGGCGCCCCGTCCGGTCGGCGCAGCGCGTGGCGGTGGCCGCGCGGGCGGGCCCAATCCGTGGTCGAGACCGCGCCGGAGCGGAACACACCCGGGGTTCTCCCCGCAACAGCCCCTCACAAGCTCCGGTCGAGCCGGCGGTACTGAATCGCCTCGCTAATATGCACCGCGCGGACGTCCGGCTCGCCGGCCAGGTCCGCGATCGTCCGCGCCACCCGCAGGACTTTGTCGTGCGCCCGCGCGCTCAGCCCCATCTCGTTCATCGCCTGCCGCAGGATCTTCTCACCCTCACCGTCGATCTTCGCGTAGCGGCGCAGCTCGCGCGGCGACATCCGCCCGTTGAACGTCGTCGTATCCGCGCCGAACCGCTGGCGCTGGATCGCCGCCGCCCGGGCCACCTGCTCGCGCAGCGTCGCGCTGTCCGTGCCACTCTGTGCGTCACGCAGCGCCGCGATCGGCACGGCCGGCACTTCGATATGGATGTCGATCCGCTCCAGCAGCGGCCCCGACACGCGGGCCAGGTAACGATCGATCTGCGGTGCCGAACACTTGCACGGCTTGCGCGGGTCCGTGAAGTAACCGCACGGGCACGGGTTCATCGCCGCCACGAGCAGGAAGTCGGCCGGGAAGTCCACCGCGCTGTGGGCCCGCGCGATCGTGACCACGTGGTCCTCGATCACCTGCCGCAGCGATTCCAGCACGCTGCGGTTGAACTCCGGGAACTCGTCGAGAAACAGCACGCCGTGGTGGGCCAGCGACACCTCGCCCGCCTGCGGGATCGTCCCGCCGCCCACCAGCGCCGCCGTGCTGATCGAGTGGTGCGGCTGCCGCACCGGCCGCGTCGCCACGAGGCTGGTTTGCCCCGGGAGCTTGCCGGAGGCCGAGTAGATCCGCGTCGTCTCCAGCGACTCCTGGAGCGTCAGCGGCGGGAGAATCGTCGGCAGCCGCTTGGCCAGCATCGTCTTGCCGGTGCCGGGCGGGCCGATCATCAGCACGTTGTGCCGCCCGGCCGCCGCCACGAGCAGCGCCCGCTTGACGTGCTCCTGTCCGCGGACGTCGGCAAAATCCACGTCGTAGCGCGACGCCACCGCGAACAGGCTCTCCAGATCGACCGTGGTCGGCTCCAGCGGCAGCTCGCCCGCCAGCAGCCCGATCGCCTCCGTCAGCGTCGCGACCCCGTACACCTCGACCTCGCGCACCACGGCCGCCTCGGCCGCGTTGTCGCGCGGCACGATCAGCCCACGAAACGCGTGCTCCCGCGCGAGCAACGCCATCGACAGCGCCCCGCGGATCGGCCGCACGCGCCCGTCCAGCGCGAGCTCGCCCGCCACGAGGTACTGCTCGACGGTCTCGCTGCGGAGCTGGTCGTCCGCCAGCAGCAGGCCGAGCGCCATCGGCAGGTCGTAGGCCGGGCCCTCCTTCTTCAGGTCGGCCGGCGCGAGATTGATCGTGGTTTTGCTCCGCGGCAGCGCGAAGCCCGAGTTCGTGAGCGCACTGCGGATGCGATCGACGCTTTCCTTGATGGCCGAGTCGGCCAGGCCGACGATGGTCGGGACCCCGAAACCGCGCCCCGTGACGTCCACCTCGATCTCGCACGGCCGGGCGTCGATCCCCGCGAGCGCCATGCTATGGATGCGCGCGAGCATGGGGCGGATTGTACGGGGGCGGTGGCGGGGCCACTACCGGCGGCGGGCAGCGCGTCAAGGGTCGGTGAAGAGTCGCTGGAACACGGCCGCGTCCGCCAGATCGACGTCGCCGTCACCGTCGAGGTCGGAATCGGCGAAACGCTGCGCGGTGCAGCCGCCGGGGCAGGGGTTCCCAGGGCCGCCGAGGCAGCCGCCGAAGAGCGCGAAGTCCGCGGAATCGACGTCGCCGTCGGTGTCGAAATCGACCTCGTAGTACAGACCGATCGCGCGCAGCGCCGGCGCGATCTCGGCGTTCGACATGAACAGCCGCCAGCACAGGCCGCTGCGGTAGTTCTCGATCATCGGCACGATCGGACCCTGGTCGATCGCCAGATAGCCGGGTGCGAACCAGCCCTCGTCGAGGTTGAAGGCGTCGCGGAAGCCCGAGCCCCCCCATAGGTACGGGCCGTACACGTCGTAGTACTGCCGCGCCGCGGCCAGTGACTCGGCGGGCGTATAGGGCATGGCGCTCAGCGCCGCCGTGGGCGCGATCGTGCCGTTGTCGTTGGTCGGGGAGTGGGCGTCGTAGCCCCAGGGGTTGGCGCTGGCCGTCAGTCCCCAGACGTAAGCGTTGTAGCCGCCGAAGCCGAGCGGGTTCGACGCGCAGTACGCCTGGTGGATGCGCGAGATGTTGCGGGCGTTGTCGAAGTAGTTCGCATACGCGTCGCGCTTGTACCGGGGATCGAAGCCGAGGTTCGAGTAGTGCGTGAAGAACAGCGGCCCGCCGTAGGCCGGTCCCACCCAGATCGTGTGACCGTAATAGCTTTGCCCGTTCACGTAGCCGCCCCCGCCCGCCCAGCCGTTGTGGTAGCTCGACGCCGGCATCGGGTACGTCGGCGAGGCCACCGCCAGCAGGTACACGATTTGCGCCTCGTTGTACCCGCGGATGGGGTGGTTCAGGGCCCAGCCGTAGTTCGGCGACCAGTGCCAGTAGAGCACGTCGCTGCCGGGGTAACGGCGATACCAGTTCCACTCCACCCCGCGCCACAGGCGGGTCGCGCGCGTGCGGATCTCGCTTTCCACCGCGTCGGCGGGATCATCGAAGTACTGTCGGACCGTCAGGAGGCCCTGCACGAGGAACGCCGTCTCGACGAGGTCGCCGCCGTTGTCCTGGTAGCCCGCGAACGGGATCGTCGCCCCGGTCACGCCGTGGTAATGGTGCGACCACGCCCCGTGGTAGCGCGGTGTGACGTCCTCGAGGAAGGCGAGGATCGTGCGGACGCGGGCCGCGGCCTGCGCCCGCGCGATGAAGCCGCGCTCGACGCCCACCACGATCGTCATCAGCCCCATGCCCGTGCCACCGGTCGTCACCGTGTCGGGGGAATGGCCCAGCCCCACGCCCTCGCGGGCCAGTCCGCACACGGGGTGCGCGTCCTCCCAGAAGTACCGCAACGTCGCCTGCTGGATCACGTCGAGCAGCTCGTCGTCGTGCAGGCCGTTGTACAGCGCCGAAACCGTCGCGGAGGGCGACGTCTCCGTGCCGCCGACGACCGCCGTCACGTAGTAGTAGTACCGCGGGCTGCCGGCGCCGACCGGGTCCGTGTACGTCGCGCCGCCGACCGGCGCGCCGTTGAGCTTCGCGAACGGTCCGGCCTGCGACGTCGCGCGGTAGACGTTGTACCCCGCCAGGCCAGCCACCCCCAGCGGCCGCCAGACGAGCGTTACCCGGTCGGCGTGGGCGTTCGCGGCCACGCCCGTCACGCTCACCCCGCTGCCGGGGCGACGGAATCGCAAGTTGTCCAGGTACAGGACGCCGCTGGTGCCGGCGAGATTCTCCAGCACCAGCGCCCAGATCTGGCTCAGCCCGACCTGCTCGCGCGCCGAAACGTCGAACACGATCGTGGTCCAAAACCCGGTGTTGGTCGGGATCCCCGTGGCCGGCTGCCAGGCGCTCGGTGGGTTCCAGTTGGCATCCCAGATGCCGACCAGGCCCGGCAACGCCCCGGCGGACGCGACGTACACATCGGCGAGCAGTTGCTCCTGCCCCGCGAGGTCGTACGTGTGCGCGGTCCAGAAGTGCCGAAACTCGACCTTGCGATCGGCCTCGTTCGTGATGGTCACGCGCAGGACGCACGCCCCGTCCGTCGCGACCGGCGCCCCGCCGGTGCCGCCCGCCACGCGTGCGACCGCCAGCCCCGCATCCCCGGCGTTGGCCACCACGCTCAAGTCGGTTTCCGACGGCTCGTAGCTGGCCAGCGGCGTGATGATATCGGGCCACGCCGGCGCGGCCGCGGCTAACACCGCACCCGCCGCCAGCACCAATGCGCGTCGGACGGCGTGCATCACGGTCTCCTGTGAACCGGGGCCGGAACCGCGGGCGCAACGCCCACGGGCTGCCGTTGCGAGCAGGATGCCGAGCCAGTGGCCTTGGCCGTCGCCCTCGGTTTCCGCCTTCCCAGCTTCCGCTCAGCCCGGCGCACTTTTCATTATACCGTGGCCGCCGGACCGTTCGGCGCGGCGTGGCGGGCTTCCGTCGCGTCGGAAGCCCGTTTGCCCGGCCGGAGCCGCCGGGGCTAGCATGCCGCCCAGTCCGCGGCGCTGCGGGCGGCAACCGAGCGTGTGTCGGCCGCCGCGCGATGCCGCGGCGGGATGCCGCGCATGCCGCACCTGTCTCTGCCGCTGGAAGCGCCGCTCTTCGAGTCACCGCCGGCGCTGCTGGCGTTTCTGGCAACACTGCTGGCGCTGATTCTCGGGCTGGCGCGGCTCCCCCGGCTCCAGCGGTTCTTCCACTACTGCCCGCCGCTGATCTGGACGTACTTCGTCCCGATGATCTGCTCGTCGCTGGGGCTCATCCCGAGCCGCTCCGAGCTGTACACGACGTTCGTCGGCGAAGTCATCCTGCCGATGACGATCGTGCTGCTGCTCGTGCCGACCGACACGCGTTCGGTCGCGCGCCTCGGCCCCAAGGCCGTCGCCATGATGCTCGTCGGCACGCTCGGGATCGTGGTCGGCGCCGCCGCGGCGTACGCCGTGGTCCGCCCCCTGCTCGCGCCCGACGCCTGGCGCGGGGTCGCGGCGCTGTCCGGCTCGTGGATCGGCGGCAGCCCCAACATGGCCGCCGTCGCGCAAAGCCTGGGCGCGGACCCGACGCTCTTCGGCAAACTGGTCGTGGTGGACACGGTGTGTGCGTATACCTGGCTGGGGGTCCTCGTCGCGCTGAGCGGCTACCAGGACCGCGTGGACCGCCGCCTCGGTGCCGACAACCGCATCGTCGGCGACCTCGCCCGCCGACTGTCGGCCGAACATGCCCGGCGCGCCCGCCCCGTGACGCTGTTCGATCTGGCGCTCATGGTCGCCCTGGCACTGGCCGTCAGCCGACTCTGCGTATGGGCCGGCGAGCACATCGGCGGCTGGGTCAGCGCCCGCGAGGCGGTCGGCGGGGTGTGGGAGACCATCCGCCTCAGCCAGGTCCTCAGCGGGTTCGGCTGGGCGGTCCTGCTGCTCACCGGCGTGAGCATCGCGCTGTCCCTGACGCCGCTGCGGCGCATGGACGATGCCGGCGCGACGCAGCTTGGAAACCTGGGCCTGTACCTGCTGCTCACGACGTTCGGCGCCCGCGCCGACCTCCGCGCGATCCGCGCCGAGGATGGCTGGCTCTTCGTGCTCGGCCTGATCTGGATCGCGGTGCATGTCGCGTTCCTGCTGGCCGGCCTGCGGGTGCTGCGCGCCCCGCTGTTTCTCGGCGCGACCGCCTCGATGGCCAACATCGGCGGCACGGCCTCGGCCCCGGTCGTCGCGGCCGCGTTCCACCGCAGCCTCGCACCGGTCGGCCTGGTGATGGCGATCATGGGCAGCGTCATCGGCACCCCGGTGGCACTCCTCGTCGTCGCGAAACTCTGCGCGTGGATTGCGGGTGCGCGCTGAAGCGTCCCGGACGTGCCGCATCCCGCGGCCGCCGAGTCGCGACGCCCCGCGAGCCCCCGTGCGCTCGGTCCCGGGCCCAGCCCCGGCGCCTCAGCCGTGCCCAAGCCGCTCGGCGTTCTCGTGGTAGAGCTTGTGCAGCACGTCCGGCGGCAGCGCCAGGCCGACGAGCGGCGGCGGCTGCGGGGCGTCGGGATCCTCGATCGGGCTTTCACCGCGGTAGTCCGTTTCCCAGAGCTGCTGGTGAACCCAGTAGCGGCTCGCGTAGTGCGTGAAGTCGAACTTGGGGTCGACCACGAGGTCGCTGCCGAACAGGATCCGGTCCGCGTTGCGGATCATGAACGCCCGCACGCGCTCGGGCTGCCACGCGATCTCCCGCACCACCCACTTCGTCGCACTGCTGTCGAGGTACAGGTGGGGATGGCGGTCCAGCAGCGCCTGGAGAAAATCCGGCTCCTCGATGTTGCCGCCCAGATGCGCCGCGATGACCGACCGCGGGGCCACGGTTTCCAGGAGGTATTCGAGCTGGTCGTACTGCTCGTGCTTCGTTCCGTAGCGGGCCGCATCGGCATAGCGGCCGCCGGGACGGAACCACACGCTCGGGTCGCCGACGTGGATCATGAACTCGTAGCCGAGCTCGAGCGCGGCCCCGATGACCGGCCCGAAGAACGGATCGCGCAGCGTCAGCCCGTGGTCGCCGCGCATGGGCGGCGCCATCCAGAACTTCATCCGCCGGGCGCCCTTCGACCGGAACACCGCGAGGTCCGCGATCCACTGCCGGCGGAACTCGTCCGTCTTCGCCATGCTCCGCCAGCGCGGAATCGCGATGAACTCCAGCCGCTCGCCGTACACCGCCCGCAGCGCGTCCACCTCATCCAGCGGCGTCATCGAGACGATGTGCTCGATCCGGTACGCTGCGGCGGCCGCGAAGAAACAGGCCACCGAGGGGCTGCGATGCACGTGCGTGTGGACGTCGATGATCCGGCCGGTCGCCACCCGCGGCGGCACGGCCCGGTAGTCGATCCCGAGGCGGTTGGCCGGGTTCCGCCCGCGGGCGTCGTCGTCGTGGTGCTGACTCACGCACACTCCCGGCGCCCGCCGTTTTCCGCTTGTGCGGCGGACGCACGGGGGAATAATAGCCGCCGGTCATGCTCCGCGGCTTCCGCCACAAGCTCCTGCTGATCCTGCACCTGGGCGTGCTGGCCAGCGCCGCCGCCGCGCTGGCGCTGTGGCCGAGGGCCTGGCCGGCGGTGCTGGTGTGCGCCGCGGGGACGATCGTGACGGCGAACTGGCTGGGGCGGCTCGCACGGCGCTATCTGAACGCGTCTCTCGGGCGGCTGCGGCGCGTGGCCGACGACATCAGCGCCGGTCGGCCGGTGACGATCGCGCCGCTGAAGCCCGAGCAAGACCTGTACCGGCTGAACGCGGCGATCAACACGCTCGCCGAGCGGCTGTCCGAGGCCGCCCGCCAGCAGGAGCGCTTACAGAACGAGCTGCGGCGGCGCGAGCGGCTGGCCTTCCTGGGCGAGCTGGCCGCCACGGTCGCTCACGAGGTCAACAATCCGCTCGACGGCGTGCAGAACTGCGCGCGGATCCTCCGGCGGAGCCTCGCGACCGCCGACGGGCGCACGCCCGCGGAGGGCGATGGAGCCCGCGTGCTCCAGATGCTCGACCTGATCGACAGCGGGCTCGGACGCATCGAGCTGATCGTGCGGCGGCTGCTGACACTCGCCCGGGAGAGCGCGATCCGGCCGCAGCCCGTGCGCCTGGCGCGCGTGCTGGAAGGCGCGCTCGAGGCCGCGCGCGCGCGGCTCGAGGCCGGCGGCATCCGGATCACGTTCGAGGCCCGGACGGCCGACGACGCGATATTGGCGGACGGCCCCCTCCTCGAACAGGCGTTCGTGAACCTGATGCTGAACGCGGCCGACAGCATGGCCGGCGGCGGCACGCTGGCGCTGACGCTGCGGCGCGAGAGCCCAGCGGACGCAGCGGCCGCGTTGTGCGTGGACGTGGCCGACACGGGGGCGGGCATCCCGGCCGACGTGCTGCCGCACATCTTCGAGCCGTTCTTCACCACGAAACGCGACGGCAAGGGCACGGGGCTGGGGCTCGCGATCGCCGCCCGGATCGTCGACGCGCACAGCGGCGCGATCACGGTCGCGTCGCGCCCGGGCGGGGGCACGATCTTCTCTGTGCGGCTGCCGGCCGCCGCGGACGGCCCGACCGGGGCCGGCGGCGCGGCGCCCGCGGCCGCCGTGGCCGCCACGAACGCGCCGCCGGGCGTATAATCCGGCACCGCCGGCGCCGCCTCCTCCGGGCCGGCGGAACGCAGCGCCACGGGCCGCGCGGCGTGCCGGCCGGGGTCGGCAGAGCGAGGAAGAACGGGTTGCGTCATGTCCGCCGCTGACTTCCTGCCGCTGCGCGGCTACGACCACGTCGAGTTCTACGTCGGCAACGCCAAGCAGGCGGCGCACTTCTACGACAAGGCCCTGGGCTTCAAGCCGGTGGCCAAGATGGGGCTCGAGACCGGCTGCCGGGACCGGGCCAGCTACGTCATGCAGCAGGGCAATGTGCGGTTCGTGCTGACCAGCGCGCTGACGCCGGACCATGAAATCGCCCGGCACTGCGCGCTGCACGGCGACGGCGTGAAGGTGATCGCGCTCGAGGTGGCGGACGTCGAGGCGGCCCTGCGCGAGGTGAAGGCCCGCGGGGCGACGGTCGTGCAGCCGACCCAGGCCTGGGAGGACCAACACGGCGTCCTGAAGACCGGCGTGATCCGCTACGCGGGCGACACGGTGTTCAAGTTCGTCGAGCGGCGCGGCTATCGCGGCGTGTTCGCACCCGGCTACCAGCCGCTGGCGGCCCAGGGCCGCGGCGGGGTCGGCCTGGCGGCGATCGACCACATCGTGACGAACGTGCACCTGGGCGAGATGAACTACTGGTCGCACTGGTACGAGCAGGTCCTGGGCTTCTCGCAGCTCAAGCACTTTACCGACGCCGACATCAGCACGGAGTACAGCGCGCTGATGAGCAAGGTGATGGAGAACGGCTCGGGTAAGTGCAAGTTCCCGATCAACGAACCGGCCGAGGGGCGGAAGAAGAGCCAGATCGACGAGTACCTCGAGTGGTACCAGGGCCCCGGCGTCCAGCACGTCGCCCTGGCCGTGAAGGACATCTGCGCGACCGTGCGGGCGCTGCGCGAGCGCGAGATCGACTTCCTCCGCGTGCCGGCTACGTACTACGAAGATCTCCGCGACCGCATCGGTCGGATCGACGAGGATTTCGACGAGCTGCGCGAGCTGGGCATCCTGGTGGACCGCGACGAAGACGGCTACCTGCTCCAGATCTTCACGCAGCCGGTGCAGGACCGGCCGACGCTCTTCTTCGAGGTCATCGAGCGGCACGGCAGCCGCGGGTTCGGCGTCGGCAACTTCAAGGCGCTGTTCGTGTCGCTGGAGCGCGAACAAGCCCGCCGCGGGAACCTGTAGGCCCGCGACTGCCGGTCGCAGGACCACCGGATGCGGCCCGGCCGCAAGCCGGCCAAAAGAGCCTCAGGCCAGCCGCACGCGGATGTCGCTCGCCGCTGCGACCGTGCCCACGACGACCGCGACGAGTGCGCCGCGCCGTTTCAGCTCCGCGACCAGCGCGTCGCAGCGGTCCGCGGCCACGCTGATCAGCAGCCCGCCGGACGTCTCGGCGTTGGCCAGAACATCCACCAGCGGCTCGTCGAGCGCCGGGGCGATTTCCAGCCGCGGGCCGAGGTAGTCGCGCGCGGTCTTCGCCGCCCGCGTCGTCACCCCGGCCTGCGCGAGTTCGAGCGTGCGGTCGAGCAGCGGCACCCGGGCCGCCTCCAGCGTGATCGTGACATCGCTGCCGTCGGCCATCTCGAACGCATGCCCGACGAGTCCGTAGCCCGTAATGTCGGTGCAGGCGTGGACGCCGACCGCCTGCGCCGCCTCGGCCCCCGGGCGGTTGAGCGCGCTCATCGACGCGATGGCCGGCGCCAGCGCTTCCTCCGAGATCTTCCCGCTCTTGGCCGCGCTGCACAGGATGCCCGTGCCCAGCGCCTTGGTGAGCACGAGCCGATCGCCGGGGCGGGCCCCGGCGTTCGTGAGGATGCGCTGCGGGTGGACCCGGCCGGTGACCGCCAGGCCGTATTTCACCTCGCTGTCGCGGATGCTGTGCCCCCCGACGATCACCGCCCCCGCTTCGCGCACCGCGTCCGCCCCGCCCCGCAGGATCTCCACGAGGATGTCGAGCGGCAGCACCTTGTCCGGAAACCCGACGAGGTTGAGCGCCGTCAGCGGCGTCCCGCCCATCGCGTACACGTCGCTCAGGGCGTTGGCGGCGGCGATCCGGCCGAACGCGAACGGGTCGTTGACCAGCGGCGGGAAGAAATCCGTGGTCTGCACGAGCGCGCAGTCGTCCGTCAGCCGGAACACGCCGGCATCGTCGCACGTGCCCGTCCCGACCAGCAGGTCGGGGTGGCGGAACGGCTCAAGCTGGCGCAGCACCTGCGCCAGGCCCGTCTGGGGCAGCTTGCCCGCTCAGCCCGCGCACGACGCGTAGTCGGTGAGCCGAATCTGACGCGATGGTGTCATGACGGCGGAGTATACCACCCCCCGGCGCGGCGGTCGGCGCGGTTCGTCAGGCCCGCTCGACGAGGCGGTCGATGAGGAAGTCGGACTGGGCCAGGGCCTGGTCGGTGAAGTCGCCGAAGTACGCGCGGACCTCGGCGAACAGGGCCCGAAAAGCCGCGTGGTCCTGCGCCTGGGCGGCGGCCCGAATGTCCCGCGCGGCCGCGATGAACGCGTCCGTGACCTCGCCGGTCGCCGCGTTGCCCATCTGGATGGCGGCGTAGAGGTCGCAGGACTGGGCGAAGTGCCGCCCGGCCAGCAGCACCTGCATGAGGTAGATCGGCGACATGTAGCGCAGCGTCTCCTCCAGCGGCAGGCCGACCCGCGCCAGCGTGGCACCAAGCACCTCGGTCGCGAAATGCACGAGCACCTGCACGACCGCCATCACGCGATCGTGCTCCTCGGGCGTCGTCTCCACCAGCACGAGGCCGCGGGCCGCGAGCATCGTCCGAACCCACCCCAGCCAGTCCGCGCCGCGTCCGGGCGTCAGCACGACCCGCTGGCCCTGGAGCGAGTGGACCGACGGCCCGAACAGCGGGTGCGTCCCGACGACGCTGCCCCGCGAGTGCTCCAGCATGGCCCGCAGCGGCCCGGTCTTGAGCGAGGTGACGTCCATCAGCAGCGCGTCCGGCCGGACGTGGGGGCCGATCTGGCGGATCACGTCCACCGTGACATCGATCGGCACGCTGATGACGACCACGTCGGCCGCGGCGGCGGCTTCCACCGGCGTCAGAGGCGTATCGAGGTCCGCGATCATCACCGCGTGGCCCAGGTCGCCGAACAATCCCGCCATGCAGCGGCCCATCGCGCCCTGACCGCCGATGATGGCCACCGTGCGGGGTTCGACCTCCGGCGGCACTTCGGCCCGCAGCGCCGCCTGCCGGTCGCGGCTGGCCCACAGAACGAGCCGCCAGAGGCTTTCGAGCAGCTCCGGGTTGAGGCCCAGCGCCTGCCCGCGCGCCCGCCGGTCGGCGATGATCTCGCGCTCGCGCTGCACGTCCCGGATCGGCAGGTGGTGCTCCCGCTTGTGCACGGCGATGTCGGCCACCAGGCTGTTCCGCCGGGCCAACAGCAGCAGAATCTCGTGGTCGATCGCGTCCACGATCGCGCGCAGGACCGGCAGCGGGCGGACGGCGGGATTCTCACGACGCGGTTCGGTGCTCATGTCGATCTCGGCCGGGCGGCCTGGGCATCGCCGCGGCCCGCGGATTCTATCGGCCGGCGGCGGGGGGGGCCTGTGCCGCGCGGCGTCGGGACCGCCGGTCCAGCACCGCCCGCGGCGCGTAGCACGCCAGAATCAGGGCCGTGCCCAGTCCCGCCAGGTACAGGTAGTTCGCCTCGATCAACCGGTTGATCACGAAGACTGCCGCCGCCAGCGCGAGCGTCGCCGGCCGCACCCGACGCACCGCGCCCGGCTGCGGCCGCCAGCGTGCGAGGACGGGCTACGCGCCGGGCGGCAAGGCCGGCGCGGCAGCGGCCGCGAGCGTAGTCACCGCCGCCTGACGAACGGCGGTCAGTCGCTGGGCGCCGCGCTGGCCGATCGCGAGGATCAGCCGCTCGACGGCGGGCTGCGGGATGGCGCCGGAATGCCGCTGAAGCGAGAGCGCATCCCGCTCCTCGTCCTCGGTGGGCAGCGCGTCGGTATGGATACCGCCGAAGAGGCTGAGCGAGCCGGTGCGGCCGAGTGGGTCAGCCCCCGGCCCGACCACGACGCGGTCCCACTCCTCGATGCGGACGAGCCCGCTTCGCAGCGCCTCCAGCAGTGCGAGGTATTCCTCGGCGAGCGTCGGCCACTGGATCGAAAGCCCGCCGAAGACGCTGAGGAAAAGTAGCGCGTTCGCGAATCGGACGGGTTCCCCCGGGCGAGGTCGTACAGGCGGTTCGCCACCGGCGGCCGGCGGAGCGACGCACCGCCGAAGACGTTCACATAGATCGCACGTCCGGCACTGAGCTGGCCGTCCTGTCCGCCGAAGATGCTGAAGTGCACTATGACTCGCTCCGGCGCAGCTCCGGCTGCGTTCCTGTCGGTATTCGGCCGGCACCGCCCGGTATTTTGCCAGAAAGCGCCCGAGCGGGGTATCAGCCGGGTCGCCGGGCCCAGAGGCGGGCAGTGTGGGCCTCACCCTGCCAGTCCTCCCCGAACGCCTGCACGACCAGGCCCCCGACGAGCTCGGGCAGCTCGCCGGAGTTCAGCACATCGGCATCTCGCGCTGGGCGGCCGTGGCGCTGCCGGTGCAGCGTCGTGAAGGTCTCCCACACCAGGTAACCGCCGGGCCGCAGCCAGTCGGTGAGCCGAGCCAGCAGCGGACGGTGCAGGAAGCGGAACCCGACCACCAGGTCGTACGGCGGACCGGGAGGGGCGAAACCTGCATCGCCGACGAGGTTCGCGACCACCCATTCGATCGGCTCGATCGCAGCGCGACAGCGGGCCGCCAGCGCTCGGGCGCGGTCAAGGGCGTCCGGCAGAACGTCCACGCCGACGACGTGCCAGCCCAGCGACGCGAGGTACACCGCCTCGCGGCCCACGCCGCACGCGAGGTCGAGCGCCCGACCGCATCCGAGTCGAGGGGCGAGCTCCTCCAGCCACGCGTGCGGCCGCCAGAGCCGACCGACGCTGGCCGCCTCGCTTGGCGCGGCCGGGCTCCGGTCGAGGTCGATCTCGCCCCGGCGACCGTGGTCCGCCAGCCGGCGGAGCGTCCGGTCAGCCAGCGGCGGCGCGGCCGCAACGCGCACGGTCTCATGGCGCGGCGGCAACTCGTGCGCCCGTGCGGGCAGCTCCTCCAGTGGGATGTTCACGCTGTCGGCCAGCGGCGCGGCGGCGGCGAGGCCGGCGGGCCGCGGATCGAGTCGACGGCGGAGTACGAGGGAAGCGCGCGGCATCGCGCGCAGGATAGCACGCGTGGCACGGTCGCGCGACGCCGGGTTGTGAGCCATCCCGGGCGGCAGGATAATCCCCGCGCGTCCGGCGGGCGACGGCCGGGCGGCGAGCCACTCGGAGCAACCCCGTGAACGAACGCAAGTCGGATGGGAAGCGCGTGTGCGGCCGGCGGGTCGGACTGGTGGCGGTTGGACTGCTGGTCGCGAGCGGTTGTACCCGGCCGGTCACGCTGCGGGCGACGGCGTACGATCTCGATGCGCGGCTCGATCCGGGAACGCACGAGCTGCTGGGACGCGCGGATGTGACCCTGACCCGCGAGCCGGAGACCGGTGTGGCGGCCGGAACCGGCACGGTGTGCTTCGCGCTGAACGCGGCCCTGAATGTGACGGAAGTGACAGCTCACGGGGCGCGGATCCGGTCGCACGTCGTGACGCCGCCGGCCGCGCGGCCGCAGCCCGAGACCGACGGCCGGCCGCCGATGCGCGTGCATGAGCTGCATCTTGAAAACGTCGGGCCGACGCCGCGTTTGACGTTCCACTATGCGGGCGTGCTCGTGCAGGATGTGCAGGCAGGCGAGAAGCGCGGCCAGGTGCACAACTTCCTGATGGCCGCGCACGTCAGCGGCGAAGGAATCTATCTCGACGAAGGCGGCGGCTGGTATCCGCTGGCCTGCGACGAGCACGGTGAGCCGCAGCCGGTCGCCGCGTTGTTCCACCTGTCCGCGGAGCCGGTCGCGGGAATGCGGCTGGTGGCCGCCGGGGAGCCGGCGCCGGCGGAAGGTACACGACAGGTGTGGCGCACGCGGTATCCGGTCACCGGGATGGCGCTGGTCGGCGGACCGCACGAGCGCAAGGAGCGTGCCGTCGGCGGCGTGCGGATCGCGGCGCACTACTCGCGGCCGGACGACCCCCACTCGCAGGCGCAGATCGAGAAGCACACGGACCTGTTCCTTGACGCGGCCGCGAAGTACCTCGAGCGGTACCAGCCGCTGATCGGGCCGTACCCGTACGAGCACTACACGATCGTCGAGAACTTCTTCAGCTCCGGGTTCGCCTTCCCTTGCTTTACACTGCTGAACCGGGCGTTGCTGGCGATGGGCCCGCGCGGCCTGGCGCACGGCATGCTCGACCACGAGATGCTGCACGCCTGGTGGGGCAACACGATCCTCGTCGATCCGCAGGACGGCAACTGGTGCGAGGCCCTCACGACGTTCGGGGCCAACTATTACGGCTACGTGCTGGACGGCGACGAACGCGGCGCTCGCAACCAGCGGCGGAACTTCTGCGTCGCGGTGAGCCGGCTCAAGCCCGCCGAGGACCTGCCGCTCGGCACGTTCGGCCGTCCGCAGGGCGCCGGGCGCGAGGTCGGCTACAGCAAGGGGGCGATGGTCTTCTACATGCTCTCGGAGGAGATCGGCATCGACCACTTCTGGGCGGCCTGCCGCCGGCTGACCGCGGATTACAAGGGCCGTTTCGTGAACTGGGCGGTCTTGCAGGCCGTGTTCGAGCAGCAATCCGGCCGCGCGCTGGACGCGTTCATGCAGCAATGGGTCCGCGCAACCGGCACGCCGGAACTCCGGCTGGAGGCCGCCCGCTGGCGGGCGGAGACCGGCACGCTCGAGGTCGAGCTGGCCCAGGACGCGCCGCGCGCTCTCCGCGTCCCGCTGCGGATCGTCGCCGACGACGGCGCCGCCCGCGACGAAGTGGTCGCGCTGGACGGACGGCATAACACCGCCGCGTTCCCGTTCGACCGGCCCCCCCGCACGGTCGTGCTCGACCCCGACTTCCGCGTGCTGCGCCGCCTGCGGCCGCAGGAGATCGTGCCCGGCGTCGCGACCACGCGGGCCGGGCGCCGGCTGCTGGTGGTGCAGCCGTCGGGCGTCGTGTCGCCGCTGTACCAGCGCGTGATCGACGATTTCGGCGGCGAGCGGGGACAGAAGGAAGTGCTGCTGCGCACCGCCGATGACGTGAGCGCCGCCGAGCTTTCTGCGCAGTCCGTACTCATCGTGGGGGACGGCCTGCGCAGTCCCGCCGTGCGGGCGCTGCTCAAGCGCGCCGGCTGCCCCCTGAGCCTGACCGCGACCGGGTTTCGCTTCGAGGACCGCACCTACGAGGAGCCGGGCCACGCCGTGCTCTGCACCGTGCACCATCCGGACATGCCGGGCTGCGGGATCACGGTGTATTTCGGCAACAGCGAGACCGCTCTCGGTCGCTCGGACCTGCTCCTGCACTACCGCGATAGTGCCGTCATCTTCGAGACCACCGCCCGCGCGGCCGAAGGAAAGACGGTGTACGAATCGCGGCCGATCGCCCGCCGGGACTTCGAATCCCCGACGGTGGTCGAGGTCCGGCGGTAGACCGGCACACAACTCACGCCCACCCCGGAAAGGTCCGATTCACTGTCGAAGGCCTATGCTTCGCTACCGTTGCGCGCTCACGCTGCTTGCCGGTGTGCTGGCCGTCTGCACGGCCGCAGGGGACGAGACTCCGCCCGTCGGCGACGACGGCACCGGTGCGGCGGAACCGTCTCAAACGGATTCTTATCGGAAGCTCAAGGCCTTCGATTTCGACGAACGCTCGCGCGGGAACTACGAAGACACGCCCATGTACTGGCAGCGCCTGGCGGGGCCGGGTCTGCCGCGGTACTCGGCGGGCCGTTTCGACCTTGAAACGGGGCACGAAGCGCCGCCGGCGTTCCGCTGTGACTTGCGGGGCGGCAGCATCGTGTACGAGTACGCTCGCAACGACCTGCTGGTCGCCGCCGATTCGGACTACCTCGTGGAGGCGTGGATCCGGTCCGAGGGTCTGGAGCACGCGGCGGCCTTCGTGGCGTGCTACTTCGTTGACCGCGTCGGTGAACGTCGCCCCGGCTCGGAACGCATCAGCGAACTCGTGCGCGGCTCCACGGACTGGCAGCGCGTCGCCATCCCGGTCACGGCGGACGATCCGGACGCGTTCGCGCTCCGCGTGCAGATGTGGGTGTTGCAGGACGCCGCCTGGCAGCAGCCGCCGCCCGTGCCGGACCCGATCGTGCGCGAGACGGTAGCCGCGCGGGCCTGGTTCGATGACCTCGTCATCCACCGCACACCGCGCCTGCGCTTGACATGCAGCCACCCGGGCGGCCTGCTGCGTCCGGGTGCCAGCGAGTCGCTCCGCATCCAGGTCCACAACGCGACGCTCGCGCCCGTCGAGCTGCGCGTCGCGCTGACGGGTGATGACGAGCCGCCGCGGGTTTTGCTATCGCAGGAAATCGCGGCCACGACGGCCGATACGATCGACCTGCCGCTGCCGCAGCTGGCCCCCGGTCTGCACACCGCCGCCGCGGAGCTGCGGGACGAGCGCGGCGCACTTCTCGCGCGCGAGATCCGTCTGGCGACCCTGCCCGACCTGGGCGAACGCCCCCCGCGCGGCAGCGATTGCGGCTTCGACCTCGGACCCGCGACGCCCGGCGACTGGACCGGGGCCCGTGAACTGATCGGTGCCGCCGCCTGCGGTGCCGTCCGGATCGGGCTCGCCCCGCGCGAAGGCGGGCTTGCCGGCGGCGAACTTCAACCGCTGCGCGAGTTCCTGCGCAGCCTGCTTGTCCAGCGCGTCGACGTGACCGGCGTGTTGCTTCCCCCCGGAAGCAGCGGCACGACGCGCGACTTCCTGCTGAACACGAGCGAGTGGCCCGCCCACACCGCCGCCGTCCTCGCCGCCCTCGGCGAGCTCCTGCCGACCTGGCAGCTCGGCGAAGAGACCCACGAAGTGCCAGGCCTCGACGGCTGGACCCCCGCCGATCTTCTGCATGTGCGCCGGGAGTTGAACCGGTTCCTCGCCGTCCCCCAACTCGTTGTCCCGCGGTCCGTCCTCGACGCCGGCCCCGCGCCTCGCGTCCTCTGCGATGAACTGCCGGCGGACGGGGCAGCACCGGCCGACGTCGATCCGGCGATCATCGCGGCCACCCCCTTCGCGCTGGCGTGGTGGATTCCGCCGTCGCTCCCCACCGCCGCTCTCCCCTGGCACCTGGCCCCGCTGGTGCCGGGGGCCACCGGCGGCGGCAACGCCGTCTGGCCCGTCGCAGCGCCGCACACCTGGTTGACGCTAAGCGGCGCGCTGGACGACATCCCCGACTTCGCGCGCCGGTTCGTTCTGGCCAAGGCCGCGCGCCCCGATCGGCTCTTCGTCCCGGCGCCGTTCGAGCGCTGCCCCAACAGCGGCGGCGGCCAGTGGCAACCGACCGAGGCGTATGTGCCCACCCGGACGCTCCTGCACTACCTCGGCGGACTGCGACCGGCGGCCGCCGTGCCGCTGGGGCCGGACACTGTGGCCCTCGTGTTCCGCAACAGCGAGCGGGCCGTGCTCGTCGCCTGGACCTGGCGACCCGAGCCCGCCGAGGCGTCTGTCCGCCTCTGCCTCGGCAAGCGGGCTACGGGCATGGACTTGTGGGGCCGGCCGGTCCCGCTGGAGACCGACGGCCTGCGGACTCGCGTGCCGCTCTCCGCCTGCCCCGTGCTAGTGGTCGACGTGGATGCCGGTCTCCTCCTGGTGGAGAACAGCTTCCGCGTCGAGCCGGCGTTCATCCAGTTGCACGAGCCCAACGTGCGGCCGGTGCTGACGTTCCGCAACCACTTCGGTCGCGAACTGACCGGTGCGCTGGTCATGCACGCACCGCCGGGTTGGTCGCTTCAGCCGACGACCGTGCAGTTCTCGGTGCCGCCCGGGGCCGAGTTCGCCCTGCCGCTGGCGCTGACGCCTCCTGTGCGCCAGGTGGTCGGCGACGTGCCGCTCGGGCTGGAACTGTCGATCGAGCGCCCGGAGTCGGCGCGCCTCCGGTTCGATGTGCCGCTGCGGGTGGGCCTGCGCGACCTCGATGTGGACGCCCGCACCCGGTGGGACGGCGACGACCTCATCATCGAGCACTCGCTCGCAAACCGCTCCTCCGCCGCGGTCAGCTTCGCGGGGTTCTGCGAAGTCGCCGGCCGCGCGCGCCGCGAGGCCGTGCTGCTGGACGTGCTGCCGGGCGAGGCCCGTCGGACGGTCTTCCGTATCCCGCAGGCCCGTACCGCCGAGGCGGGTCAGGCGTGGGTCGGCCTGCGGGAGATCCGCGGACCGCGCACGCTCGACCAGCTTGTCGCCTTTCCGCCGTAACGTCATAATACGTCGAGACATAAGTTCCGCGGTGCACCCCCGCGCGGGTGGCGAGCTTCGAGCTTCGCCGGGTGAGGTGCGCGCCGCGGCTGTGAGCCAGACATGATCTCCGGAAATCCCGGTGGGAATGGCGGCGGTGGCGCGGACGCCCCGCGCGAGGGCGGGGAGCGCTCCGCCAACGCGGTACTGGCCCGCTACGGGGCCATGCGCTGGGTCGGCGAGTTCGCCTGCAAGCCGGCGCTGGAGGTACCCGTCGGGCGGCCGCTCGTCCTCCAGACCGAGCGCGGGATCGAGCTCGGCTGGCGCGTCGGACCCTGCAACCCGGGCTGCGATCGCGCGGCGTTCCAGCAGCAGGTACGTACGTACGTGGAGGGCAGCGGACCGGACTTCTGCCGGCCGCGTTCCGGTCGCGTCCTGCGCGTTGCCACTGAAGCCGACGTCCACGAACAGAACCACCTGAACGCGCACATCAAGGAAGACATCGACTTCTGCGCGGAACTGGCGGCCGAGCTCGAGCTCGACATGCGAATCGTCACGGCCGAGCACCTGCTCGGCGGCGAGCGCATCGTGTTCTACTTCAGCGCCGGCACCCGCGTGGACTTCCGCCGGCTCGTGCGCGAACTGGCCGCGCGCTACCGCACGCGCATCGAGATGCGCCAGGTCGGCTCGCGCGACGAAGCCCGACTCGTGGCCGACTACGAGGTGTGCGGGCGCGAGTGTTGCTGCCGGAACTTCCTCAAGAAGCTGCGGCCGGTCAACATGAAGATGGCCAAGCTTCAGAAATCGACGCTCGATCCGAGCAAGGTGTCGGGTCGCTGCGGCCGCCTCCGCTGCTGCCTGCGCTACGAACACCTCGGGTACGAGGAACTGGCCGCGCGTCTGCCCCGGTCGAACAGCCGCGTGGACACGGAGTTCGGGCCCGCGACCGTGCTCGACTGCCAGGTCCTGACGCAGCTCGTTTCGGTTCGCACGGACGACGACCGCGTCGTCACCATTCCGCTCGATGAAATCAAGGCGTTCGATCTGCCTCCGGCCCCGCCGCGACCGGTCCAGGCGCCCGATGCAGCGCGGGCCCGCGGCGAACCGCCGCCCCGCGACTCCGGCAAGCCCGGAGCCGAGCGCGCCACGCGCGGCAATCGCGACCGTACCGGCGGCCGCGGACCGCGCCCACGCTTCGGAGAGGCGTCCGGCGCAACCCCACCACCAGGCTACGCCCCGGATGCCGCCACGACGCCTCGCAAGGCACCGGAAGACTCAAGTTCGGACAGGGCATCCGGCATGGCCGAGAGCATCCCCTCCTCCCCGAGCGACAGTGCTGCTCCACCGGGCGAGCGCGGAGCCGCCGGTGGCGAACGGCACGGCTCGCGACGGCGCCGCCGCCGCGGCCGGCGTCCCGGCGGCAGCCGCCCCACGGGCCCGGCTTCGAGCCCGGAGGGCGGTGGCTCCGACAGCGGCCCCCGCGGATCGGCCCCGGGCACCGAACCGCCGACCGACGGTGGCGCGGTTGGTTGACAGCGGCGGCGGGCGGCTCGTATGTTCCGGCGTAACGCGCAGGATGCGCTGGGAGCTTGGACCAGGACAGGGTGCCGGTATGCCAGTGCAGCAGTGGTCCGACAGCGTGATTCTCGGCGAGCTGGCGGACGACCCGCAGTTCACGGACGACCTGATGGCCATCATCGAGCAGTGCCGCAAGGATACGCGGCAGGACGTGCTGCTCAACATGGGCGGGGTGTCGTACCTGAACTCGTCAAACGTGGCCTTGCTGCTGAAGCTGCGCAAGCTCGTGACGGTCACGAACCAGCGGCGGCTGCGGCTGGCGGGCGTAACGACGCGGGTGTGGGGGGTGTTCCTGGTGACGGGGCTGGACCGGCTCTTCGACTTCGTGGACGACGTGCCGAGCGGCCTGGCGTCGCTGCAATTGGGGGACTAGGGCGCGCGATCGCTCCGAGGCGGGGACGCCCGTGCGGGCTGCGCATGCGGAATGCGCCCGTCGGGAGGCCGGCCGTCGCGGGTCAGGCCGGCAGCGCGGCCACGAACTCGCGGATGAGCGTGTCCTGGTGCCGGTGATAGCCCCGGCAGGCGAGGGGATGCAACGCCGCCACGACCTGCCGGAACACTCGGCAGGCCAGCCGCTCCCAGCGCGTCGTCGCGGCCGCGACCCGGCGCTCGACGGTGGCATGGAAGACCGTCCACACGTCGTCGCGCAGCTTCTCGGGGGTCCCGAAGGCCCCGCACGGCACCGCGCAGCCGCGCTGAATGCTCGCCAGCAGCTCCGACTTCGTTTCCCCTGCGGAGAGCGTGTAAGTCGTGCCGACGCGGTGCGTGTGCGAGTCGCTACCCCCGACGAGCGTCTTGTCCCGCCCGGCGGTGGCCTGCCAGACGAACGCGTTGTGGGCGTAACTCCGGGCGCCGTTGAGCCCCTCGAAGACGGGGAACAGCTCGAGAACGCGCTCGAGCTGCCGCGTCGTCAGCGCGCGATGCTGCTCGGTCCAGGTCAGGTGATTCAACACGTACAGCTTGCCGATGCTGCGCAGGTACGGCACCAGCTCGTACATGTTGCCCCGCAGCCGCTGAATCTCGCGGTGCTGCTCCTCGTTGTGGTCGTAGACGTTCACATGAACGACCGTGCCGTCCTCGGGGAAGGCGACGGACACTTCCTCGCCGACGATGAAGTCCGGCAGATCGCCGCAGCGATCCAGCAGCGCCCGACAGCCGTCGATCGTGTCGTGGTCGGTGATCGTGACGAAATCCATGCCGCGGGCCTTCGCCAGGTCGTACACCTCCCACGGCTCCAGCAGCGGGTTCCACGACAGACCCGGCAGGAACGCGAGCGTCTCGACCGAGAACGTCGAGTGGCAATGCAGGTCGATCTTCGTGCCCGCGGCCCCCGTCCAGTCGCGCGGCCGCCCCACGCCGTCCGTGGCGTCGAAATGCTGTGGCATCATCGCTGGCCCTTCCATGTGTCCCTCGTCCGTCCCGAATCTCGGGTCCGGATGTTAGGATTCCGCGAGTTTGCGGTGAAATCTCGCCCGAACAAATGCACACCTGTCCGACGGCTCCCGGCCGCCAACAACACACGCAGGGCCTCGAACCCTGCCGCGCTCACGGAATCCTAGCGCGACGGATCGGATCCGCCCGAAAACACGCAGATTCGCCCGTGGGGTCGGCGGCCGCTTCCCGCGGCGCTCGGCATGCGGGTTCTCGGGGCCGGGGCGACGGGCCCGCCGTCGCCCGCGCGGGCCTCGCGCGGCGCCAATCGCCTTCGCCGTCTACTTCGCCTCGAGCCAGTTCGCCCCCCACGCCACGTCCACCTTCAGCGGCACAGCCAGTTCCAGCGCCCCGCTCATCACGCTGCGTACGATGTCCGCCATGGCCGGGGCGGCGTCCCGCGGCGTCTCGCACACCAGCTCGTCATGTACCTGGAGCAACATCCGCAAGGGCAGCCGCTCCGACGCAATCCGGCGGTGCAGCGCGATCATCGCCACCTTGATCAGGTCCGCCGCCGAGCCCTGGATCACCGTGTTCACCGCGAAACGCTCGGCCTGCGCGCGGACGCTCGCGTTGCGCGACGCGAGGTTCTCGATCGGCCGCCAGCGTCCGAGGATCGTCCGCACACCCCCGTCCCGCCGGGCGTCGGCGATGCACTGGTCGATGAACGCGCGAATCCGTGGATACCGGCGGAAGTACGCATCGATGAACGTCTGGGCCTCCGTCCGGCCCATGCCCGTCGCCTGCGCCAGTCCGAAAGCCGTCTGCCCGTAGATGATCCCGAAATTCACCGCCTTCGCCCGCCCGCGCATCTCCTTCGTCACCGCCTCGGGCGGCACCCCCGCGATCTGCGCGGCGACGAACGTATGAATATCCTGATCCGCAGCGAACGCCTGCCGCAGCGCCTCGTCTCCGCAGAAGTGCGCCAGCACCCGCAACTCCACCTGCGAGTAGTCGGCGACCAGCAGCACCTCGTCCGGCCGGCCCGGCACGAACGCCCGCCGAATCTGCCGCCCCAGCTCGGTCCGCACGGGGATGTTCTGGAGGTTCGGCTCGCTGCTCGACAACCGGCCGGTCACCGTGCCCGTCTGGTGGTAGCTCGTGTGGATCCGCCCGGTGCGGCGCGCGCGCTCGCGCGGCAGCGCGTCCACGTACGTCCCGCGCAGCTTCTGAAGCTCCCGGTACTCCAGCAGCAGCGGAAAAATCGGGTGCCCGGTCTCCGCGGCGAGCGCTTCGAGCGTCTCGGCGTCGGTCGAACGCGTCGTCTTCGTGCGTCGCACGACCCGGAACCGCAGCTCGTCGAACAACACCTCGGCGAGTTGCTTGGGCGAGTCGAGGTTGAACGGCCGGCCGACGAGCGCGTGGACCTGCGCCGCCAGGGCCTCCGCGCGAGCCGCCAGCTCGACGCCCATCCGCTCGAGGTACGGCACGTCGATCGCGATGCCCGCCGTCTCCATGTCCGTGAGCACGCGCACCAGGGGCATTTCCACGTCCGCGAACAGCGGCGCCACGCCGGCCGGTTCGAGCCGCGGCTCGAACAACCGGCTCAGCCGCCAGGTGTAGTCCGCGTCCTCCGCCGCGTATTCCGCAACCTGCTCGAGCGGCACCTGATCCATGCGGAGCTGGTCCCGCCCCCGGCCGATCAGGTCGGTGATCGGGATCATCCGGTGGCCGAGCAGCCGCTCGGCGAGATGGTCGAGCCCGTGCGAGGAGCTGGCCGGCTCAAGCACGAACGCCGCGATCATGGTGTCGAACAATGGCCCCTCGACCGGCAGCCCGGCCTGCCCGAGCACGATCAGGTCGTACTTGAGGTTCTGGCCGATCTTCCGGCGCGCCGGGTCCAGCAGGAGCGGCCCCAGGCGACGGCGCACCAGGTCCAGCGGCAGAACCGGCCCGTATACGCTGCGCACCGGGATGAAATAGCCGCGCCCCACCTCCCAGGCCAGCGAGATCCCCACCAGGTCGCAATCCACCGGACTGAGCGAGGTCGTCTCGGTGTCGAGCGCGAACTCCGGCTGGCGTGCCAGGTCGCTCAGCAGCGCTTCGAACTGCTCCGGCGTGTTGACGAGCCGATAATCGCCGCCGTCCGGCTCGCGCAGACTGTCGGTAACCCCACCCGCAGGAACGGCCGCCGCGCGGTCCGGCTCCGGCGTCAGGCCCCCGCGGCGCGCGCTCTCGACCGCTGCAGCCGGGTCGGAGCCGCCATCCCGTCCGCCCCCGTCGGGCAGTTGCTCCAGTACGCGCCGCAGCCCGAGTTCGCGGAAGATCGGCCGCGCGCGGTCCCAGCGCTGCCGGGCACACTCGGCTTGCGCCAGATCGAAATCGAGCGGCAGATCGGTCTGGAGCGTCACGAGCCGCCGCGTCCGTTCCATGTACGGCACGAACGCGAGCAGGCTCTCGCGCTGCTTCGGCTTCAACTCCGCCGCGTGCGCGAGGATCCCCTCGAGCGAGCCGTACTGCTGGAGCAACCGCGCGGCCGTCTTCGGCCCGATGCCCGGCACCCCCGGCACGTTGTCCACGCTGTCGCCCATGAGGATCTGAGCGTCGATCGCCTGCTCCGGCCGCCAGCCCTTGAGCGCCGGCAAGCCCTCAGCGGTCACCGTCTCGTCCTTCAGCGGGTCGTAGAGACAGACTCCGGGCCGCAGAAGCTGGTCGAGGTCCTTGTCGCGGCTGACGATCGTGATCTCCGGCGCCTCATCGGCGCCGGTTCCGCCGCCCGCGCGCGGGCGAAAGCGTTGCACGAGCGTCGCGATCACGTCGTCGGCCTCATAGCCCGTCCGCCGCAGCAACGGCACGCCCGCCGCCGCCAGGATCGCGATGATGCGCTCCTCCTGCGGACCGAGGTCCTCCGGCGGCGGCTCGCGGTGCGCCTTGTACTCCGGGTAGATCTGCCGCCGCAGCAGCAGGCTCTCGTCCGCGTCGAGCGCCACGACCAGGTAGTCCGGTCGCCGGTTTCGCAGCAGGTTCAGCAGCATCGTGCAGAACACGTGCACTGCCCGCGTTGGCTGGCCCGTCGGGGACGTGAGGGGGGCGAACGGGGCGAAGTACGCCCGGTAGATCTGAGCGTGACCGTCGATGACGAAGAGCGAGCGGGCCATGCCGTGCATCCTACTGCCGCCGCAGCCGACGGAGCGAGCCGCGGGCCGGCCGGATACACTGTCCTGGCCGGCCTTGGCGCCGGTACGGAGCCTGCCATGTCGTCCAACCACTGGGACCGGATCGAACTGCTCCAGGGGGACATCACGCGTCTCGCCGTCGACGCGATCGTCAACGCCGCCAACACGCAGCTCGCCGGCGGCGGCGGTGTGGACGGCGCGATCCATCGTGCGGCCGGGGCGGCCGAGCTCCAGGCGGCGTGCCGGGCGATCGGCGGCTGTGCCACGGGTGACGCGGTGATTACGCCGGGCTTCCGCCTGCCCGCGCGCTACATCATCCACACCGTCGGGCCGGTCTATCGCGACGGCCGGCACGGCGAGCCCGAGCTGCTCGCGTCGTGCTACCGCCGTTCGCTGGAACTGGCGGTCGCGCACGGCGTGCGGTCGCTCGCGTTCCCCGCCATCAGCACCGGCGTATACGGTTATCCGCTGGCCGCCGCGACGGAGATCGCGCTGCGTACGACCGCCGAGTTCCTGGCCGGCCGGAGCCTGCCGGAACGTGCCTTGTTCGTGTTCTTCAGCCCCGGCGACTTCGCCGCGGCGCAGGCCGTCGCGGCGCGCCTGTGGCCGGGCTGACCGCCGCGCCGCCCCGGCCGGCGAACCGCAGCGCCGTTAAATCGCGTGGCGGGCCGCATACACAAGCCCGCCACAGACGACCTGCCACTGGCTATCGGTGTAGGAGGAGACCGATCAGCTACTGAGCAGTTTTTCGACCTCGTCCGCGAACGACGCGCGGAGCTTTGCGATCGCTCGCACTTCGAGCTGTCGAATGCGTTCCTTCGAGACACCCAGCCGCTGCCCGATCTGCTCGAGCGTCTGCGCACCGTGCCGACCCTCCAGGCCGTAACGCTGCCGCAGGATCGTGCGCTCGCGCAGGTCGAGGCAATCCAGCATCCGCTCGAGCGTGCTCCGCATCGCGGCGAGCTGGTCGCTTTCCACGCCATCGGGCGCCGCCGGCAGCGGCGCCGTCTCGAGCACTTCTTCCCAGCCGGTCTGGTAGCGCTCGTGGTGCAGGTGCTGCTCCGGGATCGTCCGGGCGAAGTTCCGGATCACCGCCCACGACGCGTAGGTGCTGAACTTGAAGCCGCGCGTGTAGTCGAACTTGTCGACCGCCCGCATCAGCGACACGTTCCCGTCGCTCACCAGTTCGAACAGGTCCTGGTTCGGCCGGATGTGCCGCTTGGCGATGCTCACCACGAGCCGCAGGTTCGCCTGCACAATGTCGTTCTTCACCGCGGCCGCGGCGGCCAGCAGTCGCTCGACCTCGTCCAGCTCGCTGGCCCGCACCGTCTCCGGGTCGATCGCGGCCAGCCGCCGGGCGGCCTGGTATCGGAGGTAGTTCATGCGCCGGAACAGGGTGACCTCGCCCGCGGCGGTCAGCAGCGGGAGCCGGAAGAGCTGCGCCAGGTACGGCGGCAAATCGCTCGGAGCCCGACGCGTCCCCTCGCTGCGGCTCTGCCAGAGGCCCTCCGGCGGATCCTCGCCAAGCAAACGCTGCTCGGCGTCCGGGGCGTCGAACTCCGGGCTGGCGATGTACTCGATTCGCTGCTCTTTCAGGTGCCGGGCCCGCATCTGCGTGACGGCCCGGTAGATCCACTGTGCCGGACGGCCGAACCGCTGCGCCAGCGCCTCGACCGACGCCCCGTCGGTGTACGCTTCCCAGATCGCCAGCCGCAGCTCATCGCCCTCGGCGCGCGCGGCGAGGCGGTTGAACAGCCCGACCTCCGGATGGGCGTCGTTGTAGCTCTTGAGGATCAGGCGAATCGTCTCGACCGCCCGCCCCGTCTCCGTCGCAATCTGCCGCGCGACCCCGTTGATCGTCCGCTGCCCGCCCTGCACCAGGGCCCGCGCGCGGGAGACGATGATCTCGCGCTCCGATTCGGACAGCTGCGAGAAGGCCGCCCCGCGGGTGACGAGGTCGGCGTGATGCGCCACAAACTGACGGACGCACCGATCCGGGAACAGCAACCGCTTCCGGTGGTCCTCGAAGCGGAACTTCCAGCCGACCAGGCCCCGCCGCCGCCAGCGGAAAATCGTCTTCGTGCTGACTTCGAACCGCGTCGCCAACTCGTTGACGCAAAACAGCGGCTCGATCCACGGGCCCACCGTGAGGGCGGCATCCTCGCTAAGGTCCTCGGCCAGAAGAACCAAGTCGGTCGTCAGCAAGCCGCCGTCCAGCAGTTGCTGGTCACTGTCGGACTCGCCCACCGGCCGGAACCCGGTCAGTGCGTGACAAATGAACTCGAACGGGTACACCTTGCCGCGCTCGACGACCGTCAGCAGGAACTGAATGTTCAGTAGCTGCCGCAGCCGCAGGCGACGAGGGCCGCGCTTGAGCTGAGATGCGAGATTCGCGATGTCGGAGAGTTTGTAGCGTTCCATCTGGACACCGTAGTGCGGGGACAGACCTTCAGCCCGCAGCTACGTTCGGTCGATTATCGCCAGATGGATCAAACGATGCGTTCGAGAATGAATGATTTTCGGGCGACCGATCGCAGTTGCTATCGTGTTTTCCAGGTTCTGATCAGCACTCCTTCAAGCTCGCTCACGATTCGTGAGCAATGATCTACCCGGATTATCGTGAGGCGTCCACGCAACGTCAACTGAAAAGTTCAGTTTCCGCGCGGAACTTGCCGCTGTTCATTCTTTCACAAACAAATAGTAGAGTTTACCCTCCGCCCCGACCCGCCCGGCAATCGCCTCGGCGCTGGGCCCGGTTCCGATATACAGGTCGCAACGGCCGGCCGCCCGAATCGCCCCACCCGTGTCCTGGTCCAGCGCAAACCCCGAGTACGCTCCCTGCTGCCCACCCGGACGCGGCAGCGTCGTGACCAGGTAGCTCAGGCACGCCCGTGGGTACACGCTCTTGTCCGTGGCGATGGTCCGATAAGGTGTGACTTGCACGTTCAGGCTGCCCCATGTCCCGCCCGGCCGCTCCTGGAAGAACACGTAACGATCGTTCCGCCACGTGTAGTAGTACGTCTTCTGCGGATTGGCCCGGAAATAGTCGAGCAGCGTCTGGAGCGAAAGCTTGCTCTTGTCGATCACGCCGTCCGCGATCATCTGCTTGGCGATCGGGGTGTACTCGTGCCCATTGTTCGCGGCGTAACCGAGCTCGTAAAGCGTACCGTCCGGCAGGCGCAACTTTGCGGACCCCTGCACCGTCGCCACATACGCCTCGAACGGGTCCTTGAGCCACGCGACCTCCTGCCCGTCGAGGATCCGGCCTTCCTCGATTTGCCGACGGGTCGGATACCCGGGCTCGATCGTGCCGTCCGGGCGTCGGCGCCCGTGTGATCCGCCGTCGGCGTCCACGACCAGGTCGGCCGGCTTCGCGTACAGCGGGTAACGGAAGCGCCCCTCCCGCTGGCGGCGGCCCTCAAAAATCGGCGTGTAGTAGCCCGTGAACCACACGGTGCCGCGATCGTCCCAACCCACGGACTGGTACACGTCGAACTCGCGCCGGATCGCGGCGTCGAACTCGGCGCCCGACCGCGCCGTGCGCAGCAACTCCAGGAAGCGTTCGAGCGAACGGACCGCGCGCGCATGGCTGACGTCGCCGTAGGGGAAGTGCCGCCGGCTGGACGGGCGCCCCAGGTAATCAAGGCTGTTGCGGATCGCCTCTTCGAGCCCCGCCCGGTCCGCGAAGCCGCGGGAGAAGTCGGGGTAGGCCTCCGGCCCGATCTTCCGCAGCGCCAACTGCCCCGGCGGCAGCGGGCGCCCGTAGTCCGGCTCGGGCTGAAACGGCTTCAGTTCCTGCGGTTTCTGACACCCCACCAGCGTCCCCAGCACAGCCGCAATCAGCAGACCCGCCACTCGACACGACATACCCGGCTCCTTCCGCGCGCGTGCCAATCGACCCAGCCCCACGAGCCGCGATTTTACGAAGCCCGTCCGGCCCGGCAATACCCGCCGCCCCCCTCGGTCCGATTCTTCCCCGTGCTTCGGGCGCGGGCCGTCCTGCGTCGCCCGCGGCAACGCAGGGCGGTGCGATGCCGGCCGGGGCCGGGTCGGACCCCGCGGGCCCCGGGAAACACAGGCGGCCCGGCGGTCCGTGAGGACCGCCGGGCCGTATAAGCCGGCAATCACCTACTCTCGCCCGATCAGGACTACCATCGGCCGTGCGAGCTTTACTACTGAGTTCGGAATGGGATCAGGTGTTTCCTCGCACGTATCGTCACCGGCAGATCGAGTGCGCCGCCCGGCCGAGCCGGGGGCGTGGTCACGCAGCAGGGAGTTCAAGGTGGACGCCAGGCACCGGGGGCTTGTCTCCCGGTGGGACCGGATGCCGGTCCAGCAGATCACAAATGCGGTCAAGCCCTCGACCGTTAGTACCGGTAAGCTGAGGGCATCTCTGCCCTTACACACCCGGCCTATCAACCTCGTGGTCTTCGAGGGGTCTTCAGCTCACCCGAAGGGAGCACCGAGTCCTGATCTTGGGGACGGCTTCACGCTTAGATGCCTTCAGCGTTTATCCAATCCATGCTTAGCTACCCTGCCGTGCCGCTAGCGCGACAACAGGTACACCAGAGGCATGTACCACCCAATCCTCTCGTACTAGAGTGATGGCCCCGCAAGACTCGTACGCCCACAGCAGATAGGGACCGACCTGGCTCACGCCGGTCTGAACCCAGCTCGCGTACCGCTTTAATCGGCGAACAGCCGAACCCTTGGGACCGCCTTCAGCCCCAGGATGCGATGGGCCGACATCGAGGTGCCAAACGACTCCGCCGCTATGGACGCTCGGGAGTCATCAGCCTGTTATCCCCGGAGTACCTTTTGTCAGTTGAGCGATGACCCTTCCACGCGGGATCACCGGATCACTAGGGCCTGCTTTCGCATCTGCTCGGCCTTTTTGCCTCACAGTTAAGCCGGCTTGTGGCCTTGCCCTCTCCGCACGATTGCCAACCGTGCTGAGCCGACCTTTGCACTCCTCCGTTACCTTTTGGGAGGAGACCGCCCCAGTCAAACTGCCCACCTAGCACGGTCCCCCGCCCGGATTCACGGGACGGGGTGAGGTAACTAGTAGCACCAGGGTGGTATTTCAACGTCGGCTCCCCGACGGCCGAAACCGCCGGATCAACGCCTCCCACCTATCCTACGCAAGCGATACCAGGTACCAATACCAGGCTGCAGTAAAGGTTCACGGGGTCTTTCCGTCTTGCTGCGGGTACACGGTATCTTCACCGCGACTTCAATTTCACCGAGTCGGTCCTTGAGACACTGCTCCAGTGATTACGCCGTTCATGCACGTCGGAACTTACCCGACAAGGAACTTCGCTACCTTAGGACCGTCATAGTTACGGCCGC
>CALGJV010000023.1 GCA_937928595.1 uncultured Phycisphaerae bacterium
CCCAGAAATCCGCCTGCTGCTCCGGCTTGCGACGCCCCAACGCCATATCCGCATCCTCTCCTGCCCCAATCCTCTCAAACGGTCACGAAGTCTAGCAACTCTAGATGTCGCTGTCAAGGAGACTTTTGCGGCGGACTGTTATCTGGCCCAGAACAATGCCCTTCCGATAACCATTTCTACCCGCCGGCGCGCGTGCGAGTCAAGGGAATACCGGACGTGGGGGCGTGGGGCGGGGGCGACTGGAGCGGGGCGCGGCGAGCGCCGCGTCGCCGGGGCGCTTGGTGACCTCGTCACCGCGCCGCGCCCGCCCGGGCCCGTTCGGGGGCGGGAGCGAGTGACGCGTGGCGAGTTACGAATAGCGAGTGGCGAGTAGCGAGTTGCGGAGAACCCTGCGCAGTCTTGCTCTCTCGATCTCTCGCTCTCTTGCTCTCTCGATCTCTCGCTCAAGTGCCGATGCGGGCCACGAACGGGTCGATGTCGTCGAAGTCCACCGTCCCGTCCTCGTTGCAGTCGGCGCTCAGCCAGTCGCACGCGGGGAACTGCGCCTCGTACGCGGCTTGACCGCTCAGCGCCAGCACGAACGGATCGATGTCGTCGAACGTGACGGCGCCGTCGCAGTTCGTATCACCCGGCAGGACGCTCGGGCCGCCGGCCGGATCGGGTCCCGCGGCGAAGTTCTGTTCGACCTCGGCCAGGCTCAGCGCCCGCCCGTAAATCGCGACCAGACGAAACTCGCCCAGCCACGGCCGCTCCACGTTGTTCTCGTTGCCCAGCGCGAGGTAGTAGCCCGGATTCCAGTTGGTGAGCGTGCCGGACACGGTGCCTGTCACGCTGGGCGTCGCGTTCAGGTAGATGCGCTCGCTGCCGTCGGCCTGCCGAACGAACACGACGTGCTGCAAGCTCTCCGCGGCCGAACCGGGCGGCGTGGAAATCGAGGGCAGGCCGTTGAGGTCCGTCGCCGTGGTCCGCACCCGCATCTCGTACCGGGCCGCGGCGATGCCGTTGCTCTGCCCGTGGCCGAGCGTGAAGTTGCGGGCGCTGGCCCCGTTGGACGCCGTCACGATCCGCGCCGGGCCGCCCTGGAACGCTGCGGCCGGCTCAATCCACGCTTCAAGCGTCAGTTCGCCGGTGGCCTGACACGCCGCCACCACCTTGTCCACGGTCGTCACGGACACCGCGGCATTGCTCGTGTCGAAGCGCAGTCCGCCCGTTGTCCAGACGGCGGTCGCGGGCTGCCGGAGGGTGAGGTTGAGCGGCGTGCCGACCCCCGAAACGTCGTACACCGTTGCGCCCGCGCCCTCCTCGAAGGTGTAGAGCGCGGCCAGGCCCGCCCAGACGCGCACGCCGTCGGGCAGCACAAACGTCACGGTCGTGCCCGGCGCGACGGGATTGCCCGCAAGGTCGGTCACGCCGCTGACCGCCAGCGTGTACAGCGTGTCCGCGCGGAGCCGACTGACGGTGAGCCGGACCGTGCGGCCGTCCGCCTCGAGCGCGGCGGCGGACACGGTGATGCCCTTATCGATCGCGTAGTGGGCTGGATTCGTCGCTGAAGCCTCCGCCACGGCTTCCGAGAACGTCACGCGCACCGCGCGCGGTCCGTCCGTCACGGCTCCGGTGATCGTCGGCGCCACGAGGTCCAGCGCCGGGACCGCGAAGATCTCGGTAGTGCGGCCGTTGGCCGTCGAAACGGCCTCGCCGTGCCAGGCCACCGGGCCGCCTGTCACGAGCGCCGGGGCCCGATCGTGGTATGTGTTGTCCGTAAGCTGGAAGATCTGGCCCCCGTCCAGTAGGTAAATCTCCCAGTCGTTGCCGTCGAAGCCCTGCCAGACCACGCGGCCGTTGTCGTCGAGTTGCGGGTACTGGTCGTGCGTGCTGTTCGACGTGAGGTACGTGACCGGCCCGCCGTCCACCGGGCTGCGGGCGATCTCCCAGTTGTACGCGCCGGCGCGCTGCATCCAGACGACCGTGCCGGCCGCGTTGACCTGCGGCCACCAGTCGAGCCGGGTGTTGCTCGTGAGCTGCCGGACGGTGCCGCCGGTCGCCGGCGCCGCGAAGATCTCGGCGTTGCTGTTGGAGATCCAGGCGTGCCAGACGACCTGCCCCGCGTCGCTGATCTGCGGGTACTCGTTGTTGTACGAATTCGAGCTGAGCTGCACGAGGCCGGTGCCGTCGGCGTTGGCGCTGAAGATCTGGAAGTTCGTACCGTCATGGCCCGACCAGACGACGCGGTTCGACGCGTTGATGCGCGGCCAGTCGTCATCGCGGGGCTTGCCGGTCGCCGCGCTGTTGTTGGTGATCTGCCGGACATCCGAACCGTCGGCGTTGGCGCTGAAAATCTCGTAATCGGTGCCGTCGAACGCCGCCCAGACGATGCGGCCGGTCGCGCTGATGGCGGGGTGCCAGTCCTGCACGGCGTTGTTGGTGATCTGCACCACGTTCGTGCCGTCGGCGTTGGCCGTGTAGATCTCGTAGTCAAAGCCGTCGAACGACTGCCAGACGACCTTGCCGGCGGCGCTGACCTGCGGCAGCTCGTCGGCCGTCGTGTTGTTCGAGATCTTCACGAGGCCCGTGCCATCGCCCCAGGCGGACCAGATCTCGAGATCGGTGCCGTCCGAGCCGGACCAGACGATCCGCCCGCCGGCGCTGACCTGCGGGCGCCAGTCGTCGCCGTTGCTCGTCGTCAGACGTGCGACGGAGCCGGTATAGGGGGTCGCAGCCGGGGCGGGCCCGCCCGCCACGTGGTCGCCACCGCTTTCGGGGTGCGCATTCAGATTCTGCGTGTACTCCCACCAGTTGTTCCGCCGCGTCATGCCGTACTCGGTCAGGCTGCCGGCCACGTGCGGGAAGCGCGTGAACCACCAGCGGTGGTGCGCGCGGATGTCCCCGCCGCCCCACTCCGTGCAGTTCACCCAGACCTTGGCGCCGGTCAGGTTCGGATAGTTGTTGAGCCAGTCGGTGCAGGTGCTCCAGACGTACCGGGGATTGCCCCAGTCGTAGTCGCTCTCGCTGTTCGGGGCGTAGTGCACGTTTCCGCAGGCCGCGTTGCCGGGGGCCACGTTCTCATGCAGCGTGAAGCGGTTCCACGCGTGCGTCGGCTGCGCTTCCCAGCTTCCGTAGACGTGCCAGAGGATCGACTCGCTGCGGTGCCCGTAGTCTTCCAGCATTTCGCCGATGTACCGCTCGTAGTTGAACCCCATCATGATGAAGATCTTGGAGCTGGCCACCTGCTGCTGCGGCCCGGAGTTGCACCAGTAGCCGCCGTAGCCGGCCATCGTCGATTCCCAGTAGCCGAAGTAGGGGGCGCCCTGAACAAGCACTTCGTCGATCTCGCCGTAATCCACCCGCCGGGCCAAGTCGAAGCTGCGGACGATCGTGTTGTAGTCCACGCCGTCCGGCTGGTGCCAGTTGCCGCTCGACAGCCCCGCGAGGTAGCTCGCGTCCGTGTACCGGAAGCCGTCGGCCTTCAGCGGGAACTCGTCGATGTCGATCGAGGTCGTGAGCCGCCACTTCAGCAGCCCGTGGCTGCAAGTGTTCAGATCACTCAGGTAGAGCGGGTTGAGCGTCGTGGGGTTGTTCCACCCGGCTACCAGGTGCAGCCGCTTGGTGCGGCTCTCGATGTACGGGTTGTAGTTGATCGCGTAGGCCCGGGGGTACTGCACGACGAGGTCCTGGGCAGCCGCGGCGGCACAGAGCACGAGCAGCGTAGCGGCAGCGATCCCCGTGTGACGATTCGAGCGCATCTCTCTGCCTCCTCGGCCGCCGCTCCCCCGAACGAAGCGGCCAGATGCATGAAGCCTTTCAGCAGTGTCGGCCGGAAGCGCGTGCGAATCAACTTGCCATCCCCGCATTTCTCGCCGTCGGGTGCACCGCCCACGCCTGCAGCGGCCGGAGCCTGTTGGTGGCGTGCTCGGATGCGATGGATCGGCCGACCGGCCCCGCGGGTCGCGTGCCGACCGCCCCCGCTCCGGGTCGTGTGCGGATCGCCCCCGCCCGGGGTCGTGTGCGGATCGCTGTCCGAACCCCGGCCGCGAGGCCGGGGCCAAAGCGCGGAGGACCCGGAGCTTGCGCTCCGGGCTCGGATGCGAAGCCCGAATGCGACGCCGTGCGCCGCGCGAGCGGTGCCGCCGGGCTTGCCGCCGCGGGCCCGTGCCGTCACCATCGGCGTATGCCCGGACAGACGCTTTCCGAAGTCCGCGGGATTCTCGCGGCTGCCGGCCTCGCCCCGCAGCACCGCTTCGGCCAGAGTTTCCTGATCGATCTCAACCTGCTGCGGAAACTGGTCGCCGCCGCCGACCTGACGCCGGCCGACACCGTGCTCGAGGTCGGCCCCGGTACCGGTTCTCTGACCGAGTGCCTGCTCGCGGCGGGCGTGACCGTCATCGCGGTCGAGATCGACCGGGGCTTGCAGCGAGTTCTGGCCGAGCGTTTCGCTGGTGAAACGCGGTTCGAGCTTGTTCCGGGCGACGTGCTGGCCGGCAAGCACGCCGTGAACCCGGACGTACGGGCGGCGCTGGCTCGGCGGCCGCCGGGGTCGGGCGGGGCGTACAAGCTGGTCGCGAACCTGCCCTACCAGGTCGCGACGCCGCTGCTGGTCGATCTGCTGCTCATCACGCCGGCCTTCGAGCGCCTCCTCTGCACCATCCAGCGGGAGTTGGGCGAGCGGCTGGCCGCGCCGGCCGGCGACGAGAACTACGGTCCGGTGTCGGTGATCACCCAATTTCTGACGGAGACGACCGTCCTCGCGCGCGTTCCGCCTGAGGCTTTCTGGCCGCGGCCGCAGGTGGATTCGGTGATGGTGATGCTCCGCCCGCGACCGAACGAAGCCGGCGACGCGGCGGCGGCATTCGCGGCGTTCGTGCAACGGGGCTTCGGGCAGCGGCGGAAGATGCTGCGGCGGTTCCTGGGCAGGCTGGACGGGGTCGCGGTGGAGGCGGTGTGCGCGGCGGCGGGGATCAGTCCCCAAGCGCGGCCCGAGGATCTCCCGCCAGCTGCCTGGTGGCGTCTGTTTCAGGCGACGCGGCCGGCCCGGTCGGGCTGACGATGTGGAGGGCGATATAGCGCCGCACGAAGGCGGGGCTGGTGCCGTCGATGTGGCCGCCGTAGTAGCCGTAGCGCTCGAACTCCGGCCGCCAGCGGACGTTGACGACACGATCGGCGCCGCGAGGGGGCTGGAGGCCGACTGCGCCGGCGCCGTCGTCGAACAGCACGCCGTCGATCGTGCCGAAGACCTTCATCGGGCCCGTCAGCACCGCGTCCTGCGGCGAGTAGTAGCAGTAGATCTTGCCGCGGATGTGCGGCAGCGCCTTGCTGATGTCGTAGCGGTAATGCAGGCTCGACGCGATGAGGACGACGTTGTTGACCTTGTAGTTGGGCTTCAGGCGCTCCAGGGCGAAGATCGCAACACCCGATCCGGCCGACAGGCCGATCAGGTTGACCTCGCGTCCGGGGTAGCGTGTGAGGTAGTCCTGGATCGCGTCGGCGAGGCGCGCCGCGCCGAGGCGCGCGATGGGACGTACGGTCTGATCCAGCGCGGGGTTGAAGGAGTAGGACCAATTGAAGCGGGCGACCTGCCCGCGGTAGCCGGCCCGCTCGAGCCCCTCGCGGATTCCGGCGTCGCCCCGGTCGAAGTTGCCCACGCCCGGCACGTAGAAGGTGATGCCGTACTTGGCCTTCGGGCCGAATTCGGGGCCGCAGCCGCCCGCCAGGGCGGCCAGCCCCGCCAGCAACGTCAGCCCGAGGACCCCACGCGCCATGTCCCTGCTCCGCCGCCACCGGTCGCGGCCCGCCGGCTAGTCCCGGCCGCGCCCTTCCGACTTGAATCCCGGGATTCGGAGATTCTCCTGCGGCTTCTCGTCGGGGTGGACGGCGAACACCTCGACGCGCGCGATGTCCTCGAACGGGACGACGACCACGTAGGCCCCGACCTGGTAGTTCTCGTCCACCGGCACGCATTCGAACGCCAGCGCACTGGCGGTGCCGATGTCGGCCATCTCGCGCATCTCGTAACTCAGGCCGTCCTTGAGGTACAGGACAATCCGAGTCTCGAGCTGGTTGAGATACTCGTCGTATTCGGTGTGACCGTTTCCGCGGCCGTTGGGTTTCACGTCGGGGAAGCGCTTCCGCGCGCAGCGGATCTTCGCTTCGCGGATCTGGCGTTGTAATCCCGGGCCGTGGAACCAGTCATAGTTGAACATGCAGTTGCTCCGCGGACCGCTGTAACGCGGCTCGCCGGGACATCGTGGCGGCGCGTGCCGCCCCTCGGCTATCATCGTCCCGGATGACGCCGGCCCGCAAAACCGCGCGTGCAAAAGCGCTGGCCCACGCGATCGGCTTCGACCTCGTCGGCGTGGCCCCCGCGTGGCCGCTCGCGGGCGCGAAGTATTATAAGAAATGGCTGGCGCTCGGCTACGGGGGTTCGATGGACTACCTGGCGCGCGACGTGGAGACGCGGGCGGATCCCCGCCGTCTTCTGCCCGGAGCGCGCAGCATCCTCTGCGGTGCCGTGCGGTATCGCCGCGCGGACGGCTGGGAGCCGCGGCGACCGGGCTCGCTCCCGGATTCGGCCGTCGGTCCGAGTCCGCGGGGGCGGGTGGCGCAATACGCGCGCGGCCGGGACTATCACCGCGTGCTGCGACGGCTGTTCGACGAGCTTTTGCGGCAGTTGCGCGCGGAATGGCCGGAGCCGTTCGAGGCTCGCGTACTGGTGGACACGGGCCCGGTTCTGGAGCGCGAGCTGGCGGCACAGGCCGGCCTCGGCTGGATCGGGCGCAACACGTGTCTGCTGAACGCAACGCACGGGTCGTACCTGCTGTTGGGGGAGGCCGTCCTGACCGTCGAGCTGGAGCCGGACGCGCCGATCGCCGAGCGCTGCGGCCGCTGCACACGCTGCATCGAGGCGTGTCCGACGGGCGCGCTGCGGGGGCCGGGCGAACTGGACGCGCGACGATGCCTCGCGTACCTGACGATCGAGCACCGGGGGCCGATCTCGGAGGAGTTCCATGCTGCACAAGGAAACTGGGTGTACGGGTGCGACATCTGTCAGCAGGTGTGCCCTTACAACTCCCGCGCGCCGCTGGGGACCCACCCGGACATCAATGCGGACGTGCTGCCGGCGTGGTTGCCGCTGGTCGAGTTGTGCGGATTGCGGGCGGGCGGACACCGACGCCTGACGCGCGGCACGGCGGCCAGGCGCGCGGGCGCAGGGGCCTGGCGGCGCAACGCCGTGATCGCGCTGGCCAACGCGCCGGTGCGCGATGCCGCCGCGGAGGCGGCGCTGGCGGAGGCCGCGCGCGACCCCGACGCCGGCGTGCGCGCTGCGGCGACGGCCGCGCGGATACGGCGTGCGCCCTCAGCCGGGGGGTGACGGCGTGGGGCGCGGGGGATCGAAAAGGCGAAGCTGGGACCGCTCGAACAGGTCCTTCTGGAACGTTGGATCGATCGGGATCGGGTAGTCGCCACTGAAGCAGGCGTGGCAGAAGTGCGTCTGCCCCTGCCGCAGCGCCCCGAGCATGCCCTCGAGCGAAAGATACGCGAGCGAGTCCACGCCGAGGAAACGCCGAATGTCCTCGACGCTGCGGCCGCTGGCGATGAGCTCCGAGTGGCTGGGGAAGTCGATGCCGTAGTAGCAGGGGTGGCGGATCGGCGGGCTGGCGACGCGCAGGTGGATTTCGCGGGCGCCGGCCCGGCGGAGCGACTGCATCTTGCCGCGGGTGGTCGTGCCGCGGACGACGGAGTCCTCGACCACGACGAGTCGCTTGCCCGCGACGCTGCCGCGGATCGGGTTGAGCTTGAGCTTGACCGTCAGGTCGCGGATGGTCTGCGTGGGCTGGATGAACGAGCGGCCGATGTAGTGGTTGGTGGTGAAGCCGCGGCCGATGGGGATGCCGGACGTTTCGTGGTACCCCAGCGCGGCGCAGCGGGCGCAATTCGGCACGGCGATGACCAGGTCGGCGTCCGCGGGGGCCTCGCGCGCCAGCGCGCGGCCCATCGCCATGCGGACGAGGTGGACGTTCTCGCCGAAGACCTGGCTGGCCGGGTCGGCGAAGTACACGTGCTCGAAGACGCAGTGGGCACGGCGCGTCGCGCCGCGCTCGACGAAGAAGCGCGACTCGCTGCCGCGCGGCGTGAGCGTCACGATCTCGCCGGGTTCGACGTCGCGGACGTACGTGGCGTCGATCAGGTCGAGCGCGCACGTCTCCGAGGCCACCACCCAGCCGTCACCGACCCGGCCGAGGCATAGCGGGCGATTGCCCGAGGGGTCGCGGACGGCCTCGATCCGGTCGGGGTAGAGCAGCAGGAAGCAATACGAGCCGCGCAGCCGACGCAGCACGGCGGCGAGCGGGTCCGGCCGATCCGCGAACTTCGTGTCGGCCAGCATGTGCAGGACGACCTCGGTGTCCGACGTGGTCACGAAGATGTGGCCGTGCCGCTCGTATTCCCTGCGAATCTCGCCGGCGTTCACGAGGTTGCCGTTGTGCGCGATCGCGATCTGGCCGATCGAACAGCTCACCAGGAGCGGCTGTGTGTTGGATTCGCTGCACGAGCCGGTGGTCGAGTAGCGGACGTGCCCGACCGCCAGCGGCCCCTGGAGCTCGGCCAGGTCGCGCGGGCTGATCGCGTCGGTCACGAGCCCCAGGCCGCCGCGCCGCGTGATCGTGCGGCCGTCGGCGGCGCACAGCCCGGCGGACTCCTGGCCGCGGTGCTGCTGGGCGTAGAGCCCGAGGAAGGTGAGTTGCACGGCGTCGGCGTGACCGGCCACGCCGCACAAGCCGCAATAGTGGCGGACAGCCGAGAGCATCGAGCAGGCTCGCAGGCCGCGCGGTGCGCGGCGGGGGCTTCGGGAAAACGCGTAGCATAGCACGCCGGAGCGGGCTGCCAACCCGCGCGGAACGGGCGGCGTCGCGCCGTCACACGCTTTCGCGCGCGCCGGGCATTGACCCCCGCCCGCCGCTTCCGATAATGGCCGCGGTTACCGACCTCGTGGGTCTCGAGGCGAGCGGTGCGGTCTGAACTGCGGCAGAGGGTGACACGCGGGGTTGGTGCGCCGCTGCGCGCGGTGGGCGCGGCCGGGGTTCGCGGCGGGATCCGCCGCTGGGCTGCTGTCGCGCTGCTCCTGGTGCTGGCCGCCGGGCCGGCCGTCCCCCAGTACGACTTCGGCGACGAGCCGCTGCTGGCGTCCGCGATTCCCGATACGGACATCGCGCTCCGCGGCCGCTACGTCCAGCAGTGGAACACCGCCGACGGCGAGCTGGTGCTGCTGTACTCCGGTCGCTTCCGCCTGGAAATGGGGCGCCGCGCGCTCTCGGCCGACGACGCCGTCGTGTGGCTGCGCCCCGAGCGTGCCGAGCCCGAAGGGAAGAAGTACTACGCGCTGACCGTGTACCTGTCGGGCAACGCGGAGGTGCGCGAGCCGGGGGGGACGACGACCGTGGACGACGTGCTGCTGGTCCGGGGGCTCCGGACGCACGGCCGGATCGTCCGCTGGCAGGATGCCCATGCGGAGGAGAGCGCCGCGGGGTCGGAGTTGTACCAGCAAGCGCTGCTCGAGCGCCGGCGCGCCGAGTCCGGGGAACCGGCTCCGCGGCGGGTCCCCGTCCCCGGGCCGCCAATGACGGCGCCGGCGGTCGCCGCTCCGACGACTGCGCCGGCGGCGCCGCCGCCCGCCCCGGCACGTCCCCCGCGGGTGGTGCGTTACCGGTTGCCGAACATCGAGCCGGCCGAGACGGGCGCCGGCGAGCGCGTTTTCGTCGCCACGGGCGGCGTGTATTTCTCGCAGGCGGGTGGTCCGGATGCCGCGTTGCTTGAAATCCGCGCCGACACGTGCGTGGTCTTCCCGCTCACGGACGCGACGGGAGCCCTGTTCGGAGATGAGACCCCGGCCGGCGCGCCCGCCGCGCCGCCGGCGGAGGCGCTGACGGAGGAACCGCCGCCGGCTTCGCGGAGCGGACGGGCAGCGCTGTTTCCGCCGCCGCCGGAGGACGATGAGGCGCCGCCGGAAGCGGCCCCGCCGCGCGGGGTGGTTCCGCCGCCGCCCCAGGCGCCGCCGGCGCGGTCGGAGCTGGGCGGCTTGGGCGGTGACGGGGCGGGGGCGCGAATCCGCGCGGTGTACCTCGAGGGCGACGTCATCCTGTCGATGGGCACCCGGTTCGTGCGGGCCAGTCGGCTGTACTACGACTTCGAGCACGACCAGGCGCTGATTCTTGACGCGGTGTTCCGGGCGGACGTGCCGGGCCGCGAGATCCCGCTCTACATTCGGGCGGACCAGATCCGCCAGCTCTCGACGCGCGAGTTCGAGGCCCGCAACGCGCGGGTCACGACCAGCGAGTTCTACACGCCCAGCTATCATGTCGGCGCCGAGCGCGTGTACATCCGCGACACCACGCCGCGGGACGAGGCCGGCCGGGCGACGGGCGGACCGACCGGCTACTACCGGCTGAAGAACTCGACGCTCAATGTCTTCGGGCTGCCGATCGCCTGGTGGCCCGCCAGCGAGGGGCCGCTCGACGCCAGCGAGACGCTGTTGCGTTCGCTGCGCCTCGGCTACAGCAGTGACCGCGGAGCGGAATTCGAGTCGCGCTGGTACCTGTTCAACCTGCTGGGTGTGCAGGCCCCGCCGGGCTTCGACGCAACGTTGCGCTTGGACTATTTCTCCAAACGCGGGCCGGCCGTCGGGGTGAACGTGGACTACGCCCGCGAGGACTATTACGGCCTGTTGCGCACGTACTATCTGCACGACGACGGGGAGGACTCGCTCGGGCCGCTGCGGAAGTACGAGGAGACGCCGAGCACGTCCGAGCGCGGGCGCGTGCTCTGGCGGCATCGGCACTACCTGCCGAACGACTGGGAGGCGACGCTCGAGCTGGCATACGTCAGCGATCCGAACTTCATGGAGGAGTGGGAGAAGTCGGAGTGGTTCGAGGGCAAGGAGCAGGAGACGGCCCTGTACCTCAAGCGCGCCCGCGACACGGAGGCCATCACGCTGCTGGCCAACTGGCGGACGCTGGACTTCGTCAACCAGACCGAGCACCTGCCGGAACTGGGCTATCGGCGAATCGGCGACACGTGGTTCGATCCGCTCGTGCTGTACAACGAGTCGCGGATCGGAATGGTCCGGTACCGGCCGGACGACCGCCAGTTCTTTGACGAGGCGCGCTTCAACAACAACGGATTGACCGACGCGACGTTTCGGGCGGACACGCGCGAGGAAGCGGAACTGCCGATCAAGCTGGGCCCGGTGAGCCTGGTGCCGTTCGGCTCGGCCCGCGGGACGTACTGGGACGGGCAGCCGCTGGGCGACGGCGGGTTGTGGCGCGGGCTGGGTGTCGCCGGGGCACGCGGGGCCGTGAGCTTCAGTCGGGTGTACGACGAGCTGGAGTCGGAGCTGCTCGACGTTCACCGCATCCGGCACGTGGTGAAGCCGGACTTCGCGGCGTGGTGGGCGGGCAGCAACGTCCGCAGCGAGCAGCTCACACCGTTCGACTACGGGATCGAGACGATCGACCCGTTCTACGGCGCGACGTTCGGCCTGCGGCAGACCTGGCAGACCAAGCGGGGTGCGCCGGACCGCCGCCGCACGGTGGATCTGCTGACGGTCGGGCTGGAGGTCGGCGTCTTCGGCGACACCGGGCGCCGCCGCGACATCTCGAACGGCTACGCCAACCCGCTGCGTCCCGAGAACAGCCGCACGCGCAACTACTTCGCGGGCGACGTCGTGTACCGGCTCAGCGACACGACCAGCCTGCTGTACGACTTCAACGTCGACCTGAACGATCGCTCGTTCGACAGCCACAACGTCTCGTTCGCAGTGGAGCGGAACCCGCGCCTGGCCTACGTGTTCGGCGCGCGCTACGCGGGCGACATCAACCTCGCGGGCGTGGGCGGCGGCTGGAACTACCGGCTGAGCGAGAAGCACATCACCGCGGTGCGAAGCTGGTTCGACGTGGACACCGGCGAGCTGGGCGAGGTGGCCGTCGCCTACATCCGCAAGCTGCCCCGATGGTACGTCGGCCTCAACGTCGAGTACGACAACGTCGAGGACGATCTGTCCGTGTCGCTATCGCTCTGGCCCGAGGGCATACCGGAGTGGACGCTCGGCTCCCGGCGGTTCACGGGCCTGGCGACGACAACGGGCATCAAACCTTAGGGCGGCCAAGGGCGCTCTTATCGGTCGCGGGGTCCGGGCGCGCCGCCCGCGGGCGGCTGGCATTCACCTTGCCACACTTCCAGCCGATACGGCCGGATGGAGCGGCGGTCCGCCCTCCATCGGATCCGGTGCGCCGTCCCGAGGAGGACTGCCGTGGCATCCATTACCACCGGCGTGGGCCTGATTTCGGGCCTGGACTACCAGTCGATCGTCGACAAGCTGATGCAGATCGAAGCCCGGCCGCGCGACCTCATCCTGACGCGCATGGCCGGCCTGGATGCGCAACGCACGGCGTATCTGGACATTTCTGCGCGGCTCACGGCGCTGCTGACACGCATCGAAACGCTTGCCCGCCCGGCCTCCTTCAATACGGTGCGGGCGGTGTCGTCCAACGACGGTGCGCTGTCCGTCAGTGCCGCCGCGGGCGCGCAGCCCGGGAGCTACGCGTTCCTCGTGCAGGCACTGGCCATGGCCCACCAGTCGGTCAGCCGCGGTTTCCAGGCCCGCACGACACAGCTCAATCCCGGCACGCTCACCATCGAGTCGGCCCAGGCCCGCGTCGACCGCAGCACCACGCTCGATCAACTCAACGGGCACAGCGGCATCCAGCGCGGCCGGTTCAAGATCACCGACAGCACCGGCCGCTCGGCGGTCATTGACACGACGGACGTGCTGACGGTGGGCGAGCTGGTGGACCGGATCAACGCCGCCGACATCGGGGTCGAGGCCGGCACGCGGGACGACCGGCTCGTGCTCCGCGACCTGGCGGGCGGCACGGGCACGCTGCGGGTCGATGAGCAGAGCGGTGGTGGTGCGGCCGCGGCGCTGGGGTTCGGGCCGACCCGCCGGGTGGACAGCGACCACGACGGCGAGATCGTCGGCACGAGCGTCCTGTACATCGCGGCCGGCACGCCGCTGGCGGCGCTCAACGACGGCCTGGGGGTCCGGCACTCGCGGGCCGGCGGCGATTTCGACATCAAGCTCGGCGAGCGCGGCTTCTCCGTGGATCTGGGGGAGACGCTCAAGCCCGCCACGCGGTTGGCGCGGCTGAACCGCGGCAACGGCGTGCGCCTTGGGCAAATCCGGGTCACCGCGCGCGACGGCACGATCGTCGATCTGGATCTGACCGGTGCCGAGACGGTGCAGGACGTGAAGACCGCGCTGGAGGGCGCGTTCGGCGGCGGCAAGATCGGCGTCGTGCTGAGCGGCGGCCGGCTGATCGTGAGCGACAGTTCCGGCATCGGGACCGGGCCGCTGAAGATCGAGGACGTGTCCGGGAACGCGGCGGCGGACCTGGGCATCGCCGCCAGCAGCGCGAGCGGCCGGGTCGAGGGCCGGGCCGTCCTGACCATGGACACCGTGGCCGACGTGTTGGCGGCGATCAACTTCGCGGCGGGCAACGCGGGCGAGGACAAGCAGCCGCTGGTCGAGGCCGCGTTGCGCGACGACGGGCGTGGACTGACGCTGCGAAGCCTGGTCCCGGGCGGCGGCGCGCTAACGCTGAGCGTGCCGACGGGCGGCTCGGACCGGGTCTTGCAGGACCTTGGTCTGACGGCGGGCGAGTACGGCGACAGCGGCGCGGGGGCGGTCATCCAGGGCCGCCGGCTGATCGGCGGCCTCGAGACCGTGCTGCTCAAGACGCTCGACGGCGGCGCAGGCCTGACCGGCGGGACGGTGCGGATGGCCGCGAACGGCCGGACGGCCGACGTCGACCTGTCGGGCGCGGAGACGCTGGCGGAGGTCGTGCAGCGCCTGCGAGACGCGGTGAGCGCCGGCGGCTTGGGAATCGAGGTGGGCTTCAACACCAACGGCACGGCCTTGCAGCTAATCAACACCACGAGCGACACGCCGATCACCGTGACGGACGTGGCGGGCGACTTCGCGGCGCGCACCGGCCTGGACCGGGCGGGGCCGGTCGTCCGGGGGCTCAATCTCCAACGCCGTTACATCAGTGAAACCACGGCACTCAGCGCGCTTAACGGTGGCCGAGGCGTCAGTCTCGGGACGCTGCGAATTACAAACTCGCTCGGTGCAACCGCGACGGTCGATCTCACCCGCGGCACGCTGCGCACGCTGCAGGACCTGATCGACCGCCTCAACGAGACGAACGTGGGCGTCACGGCCCGCATCAATGCAACCGGCGACGGGCTGCTGCTGGAGGACACGGCCGGCGGCAGCGGCTCGCTGAAGGTCGAGGACGTCGTCGGCACGGCGGCGCGGGACCTGAACCTGGCCAGGACCGCGACCGACGGCCGGATCGACGGCACATACGAGTACCGGCTCACGATCGCCGGCGGCGACACGCTCGAGTCGCTGGCGGCGCGCATCGGCACGGAGACGAACCTGGCGGTCGGCGCGGTGTTGAACGACGGCACCGGCACAACGCCCCACCGGCTGAGCATCGCCGCCCGGGTGGGCGGGGCACGGGGCGACCTGCTGATCGATGACGAAGACGGCGGGCTGGGCCTGGCGACGCTGACCCGCGCGCAGGATGCGCGGATGCTGTACGGCGGTGTCGGCGGCATCCTGATGACCAGCAGCGACGGGCGCTTCACGGACGTGGTGCCGGGGTTGACGCTGACGGCCACGAGCGTGAGCGACCAGCCGATCACCGTGACGGTGTCGCGGGATCTGCAAAGCGTGCTGGATGCGCTCAGCGGATTCGCCAACGACTACAACAGCGCGGTCAAGCGGATCAAGGACGTCAGCGGCTATGACGCCAAGACCGAGAAGGGCGGCGTGCTGCTCGGTGAGAGCACCGTGCGGACGGTGGAAGACCGGCTGTACCGGGCCGTGTCGAGCTCGCTCTCGGGCGCGGGGACCTTGACGCGGCTCTCGCAGATCGGGTTGACGTTCCGGCAGGGGGGCACGCTGACGTTCGACGCGAGCAAGTTCCAGGACGCGTACGCGGCCGATCCGGAGGCCGTGCTCCAGTTGTTCACGACGGAGACCGCCGGCGCCGCGGCCCGGCTCAAGGGCGAGATCGAGAAGATCACGGGCGACAAGGGGCTGATCCCGCGGCGCACCGATGGGCTGGTGGAGTCGAAGGAACTGATGCAGGGCCGCGTGGATGCGATGAACGCTCTGCTGGAGCGTAAGCGCGCCCGCCTGCTGAAGCAGTTTCAGGCGATGGAGTCCGCGATGTCGCTGATGCAGACGCAGCAGGCCGCGCTCGCGTCGCTGAGCAACCTCGCGTTCAGCACGAAGACCACGAGCTCGAGTTGAGGAGTGAACCGCGACCGGGCCGCACGACCCGGGCCAGGAGCTGCTGACGAACCCATGAGCAAGCCGAATCCCGCCTCGCACGAATATCTGCGCAGCACCGTGCTCACCGCCACGCCCGAGCAGTTGCAGTTGATGCTGTACGACGGGGCGGTGCGGTTCGCCACCCGCGGGCTCGAGGCGCTGCGCGCCCGGGACCGGGAGGCGGCTTTCGAGGCGCTCGACCGGGCGCAGCAGATCGTCCTCGAGCTGGACAACGGCATCCGGCGGGAAGTCAATCCGACCATCGCCGACCAGATGCGCGCCTTGTACCACTTCGTCTACCGCCGCCTCATCGACGCGAACATTCACCAGGACATCGTCGCGGTGGAGGAGGCGCTGCGCATCCTGCGGCACATGCGAGAAACATGGATCCTGCTGCTGGAGAAGCTGCAGCGGGAGCAGCGCGGACCGGCTTCGGTCGAACCCGACGCGTCGAATGCATCGTCGCCGACGGCGCCGTTTGTCGCGGAGGCCTGACGGCGCGGAAGGTGAGGGGGCTCCAGCGCACACGGTTTCGGAACCCCGATAAGCCGCGGTTGCCGCCCGCGGTCGGCGACCGGCCCGTGCCGGGGCGCTTTTTGCGTTGATTTCGACGTCGCGGTGTCCGGTCCAGTCGACAGGCGCTAGCGCAGTTTATATATTCCCGCCCCGACGCGCGGTCGCAGCGCCGCCGGGAGGACAGTACATGTCGGACGTGTGCAACGTCGCACTGCTGGGTCAGAAGTTCATGGGGCGGGCGCACAGCAACGCCTACCTCAAGGCCGCTAAGTTCTTCAACCTGCCGAAGTTACCGGTCATGCACACCATCGTCGGCATGGACCTCATCGCGCTGGCGCCGTTCGCCGACCGTTGGGGCTGGAAGAACTACAGCACGACCTGGAAGGACGTCGTCAAGAACCCCGAGATCCACCTCGTCGACGTCAGCACGCCCAATTACATGCACGCCGAGCAGGCTCTGGCGGCTCTGGCCGCCGGCAAGCACGTCGCGTGCGAGAAGCCGATGGCCCACACGCTCAAGGACGCGCGGGCCATGCGGAACGCGGCCGTCAAGTCGCGGCGGTCCAGGACGTTCGTGTGGTACAACTATCGCCGCTGCCCGGCGGTGGCCCTGGCGCACAAGCTGGTCAAGGCGGGGCGGCTGGGGCGCATCTACCACGTCCGGGCGGCGTATCTCCAGAGCTGGGGTGGGCCGGAGACGCCGCTGGTCTGGCGCTTCCAGAAGAAGTACGCCGGGAGCGGGGCGCACGGCGACCTGAACGCCCACATCGTCGACATGGCCCGGTTCATCACCGGGCAGGAGATCGTCGAAGTCACCGGCGCGATCGCGGAGACGTTCGTGCCCGAGCGGCCGCTGCCGGGCGCCAGCGGGCGCGGCGGGATCGGGGCGGGCGGCCCGGCCCGCACGCGCAAGGGCAAGAGCGACGTCGATGACTGCGTGCTTTTTTTGGCGCGCTTCGCGGGCGGGGCGGTGGGCTCGTTCGAGGCGACGCGTTTGGCGACGGGCAATCAGAACCACAACACGATCGAGATCAACGGCGAGCACGGCGCGCTGAAGTTCGGGTTCGAGGACATGAACCTGCTGTGGTTTTACGACGCGCGCGAGGAGCGGCAGACGGCCGGCTGGCGGCGGATCATGTGCACCTCCGCGGGCGAGCATCCGTACGCCGGGGCCTGGTGGCCCGACGCGCACATCCTCGGATACGAGCACACGTTCGTGAACATGGTGGCCGACATGATGGCCGTGCTGGCCGGTCAGGAGCCGATCGTTCCGCTGCCGGACTTCGCCGACGCGTACGAGACGCAGCGCGTTCTGGAGGCGGCGCTCCTTGCGGCGCGGCATCGGGCGGCCGTGAAGCTCTCGGAGATCAAGTGACCGCCCCCCGCCGCCGACCACGGGTCGTTGCCCCAGCCCGGCCCGGGAGGGGACCTGGCCGAACTGCGGCATGCGCGGTATGCTGGCCGTATCGGGATTCGGGTAAACCCGCGACGCGAGGATGCCGGCATGGAGCTGCTCCAGGGGTTGATCGATCTTTTCCTGCACCTGGACCGTCACCTGGCCGCCATCTGCCGCGACTACGGCGCGTGGACCTACCTGATTCTCACCCTCGTCGTGTTCGCCGAAACCGGCCTGGTGGTGACGCCGTTTCTGCCCGGGGACTCGCTGATCTTCGCGGCCGGCGCGCTGGCGGGGCTCGGGGCGCTCGACCCGTGGCTGATCTTCTTCCTGCTGAGCGGGGCGGCAATCGCGGGGGACACGGTGAACTACTGGATCGGTCACTACCTCGGTCCGCGGGTCTTGAAGAGCGAGACCAGCCGGATCTTCCGGCGGGAGTACCTGGACCGGACGCACGCGTTCTTCGAGCGGTACGGCGGGAAGACGATCATCATCGCGCGTTTCGTGCCGATCGTTCGGACGTTTGCGCCGTTCGTGGCGGGTGTCGGCGCGATGCACTACGGGAAGTTCATCACGTACAACGTGGTGGGCGGGATCCTTTGGGTCGCGGTCTGCAACTTCGCCGGCTACTACTTCGGCAGCCTCGAACTTGTCAAGAACAACTTCTCGCTGGTGGTGCTGGCGATCATCGTCATCTCGGTGATGCCCGCCGTGGTGGAGGTCGTTCGGCACCGGCGCGAGCAGGCTCGCCGGAAAGGAGTCACCGAGGGGCTCGAAGCGGCGGCGCCGTCGCGCGAGGCGTCGAGCTGAGAGCCCGGAGTTCCCGACAGCGGACCGATTCGAAACGGTTCAGCCGGGCCGACCGTCCGCCGCGGGTTTGCGACGCCGGCGCCAGCCAGGGGGCGTGTCAAGCGCTGCGTCACTTTTTCCTTGACACCCCGCAACGGTTTCGATAACAACAGGACAGTGGCCGGAGGGGCCTCGGAAGCGTTTTCTGCGCAGTCCGGGGGTTTTTCCGGCTCGCCAATGCCCGATGGAAAGAGCACGGGCGTGGCTGCGACAGGGCGCTGTGGCGGCCCTGTCGACTGCATCTCGTTCGCTCGGCTGCATCTGTAGGAGGGTGCGGCCATTGTTTGGGACATAGTCCGGGCGGTGGTCTCGGTCGTTGCCGAGTGCCGCCCGGGCGACCTCCGCGGAGTCTGGACCGGTTGCGGGCTGCGAGCGGCGGCCACGGTGTGGAACATCGGAGTCGCGCGTGTGCGACGCCCGGGGTACGGGCCGGTGCGTCATCGGCTGCCTTGGCATCGACACATCGGTCGAAGTGGAGTGGGACGCTCGTTTCAGGAAAGGAGAATCGGATGGTTCGGAGAGCTGTGTTGGTTGGCGTCGTGATCGGGTTGTGTACCGGCGCCGCGCTCGCGCGCGACTACGCCGGCCACGCCCGGATGACCGCGAAGACGCCGGTCGTGGCGGGCTCGGGCGATGTGACGGCGGGCAGTGGTCCGGTGCTCGAGCGTGCTCCGCTGACCTGCCCCAACGGCGCGCTCTATTCGCAGCCGGCGGACAACGGCAGCGGGAGCTGGGTGGCCGGCGCCAGCGAAGTGGGGACGATCTGGGGAGACGTGGAGTACATCGAGAACGTCGTCGGGGTGCCGGCGACGGTCACCGGCCTGCGGTGGTGGGGCATCTTCGAGACGTACAGCGGTACGGCGTGGAGCCCGTGCACGCCGGATCCGAGTCGCGACTTCACGTTCAAGATCCGCATTTACGCGGACGAGTTCTGCACCATCACGCCGGTGGCCGAGTACACCGTGCAGGTGCCGGGCATCAACACCGGCTACCTGTACAACACGGCGCCGCTGTACGAGTTCAACGCGACGCTGTCGCCGGCCGCCACGTTCAACGACAACGTGATCTGGGTCAGCATCCAGGGGCAGCAGAACCCGAACTGCTGGTTCCTGTGGGCGGGCACGCAGAACGTCGCGCCGGGCGACAACTACTGCCTCGTGCGCGAGGCGGGCACGCTGTACTACAGCGACTACGATCCGAGCATCTGCGTGCTGGGCACGGCCGCGGCCGTGACGGGCTCGTGCTGCAACGAGTACCTCGGCACGTGCCAGGACAACGTGCTGCTGACGGACTGCGTGGGCGTTGATGACCGCTTCGACGCGACGAAGACCTGCGCGCAGCTCACGACGCCGTGCGGGCAGATCCCGGGCGCGTGCTGCGCCGAGGGCGGCGCTTGCACGGTCACGACGCGGGCGGCCTGCGCCGCGCCGGGGGATCGCTGGTACGGTTCCTGCACCGACTGCACGCCGCCGCCGTGCTGCGACATCAGCCTGCCGGGCTACACGCCCGAGGGTGAGCCGAACTGCGGCGACGGGTACGTGGACAACTTCAACGGCGGGTGCAACAGCACACCGCCGGTGTTTTCGCTGATCAACTGCACCAGCACGATCCAGGGCACGTCGGGCACCTACCGGATCGGGACGACGCTGTACCGCGACACCGACTGGTACAAGCTCGTGCTGTCCAGCGCCAGCACGGTCACGCTGACGGTCGTAGCCGAGTTCGAGGTGCAGGTGTCGATCGTGGTGCCGGGTGTCAACGGCTGCGCGGACTACGGCACGTTGTCCACGACGACGGGCGACTGCGCGTCGTTCGTCGACGTGAGCAAGTGCCTGCCGGCGGGCGAATACTACATCGTCATCACCCCGGTCGCCTTCTCCGGCGTGCCGTGCGGCTCGCAGTACACGCTCGAGATGACGGGCTGCACGTCGTGCGTCCCGCCGGTCGGGGCGTGCTGCGTGAACGGGGCGTGCGTGGGCACCTACGACGAGGCCACCTGCGCCCGCTTCGGCGGGAGCTGGTGGGCCGGGCAGACCTGCCCCGGGTTCCCGTGCGAGTGCGGCGGTCCCACGACCATCTGGGACAACGGCGTCGATGACGGGCGGTGGTGGCTGCGGCACGTGCGTCGGACGGACGGCTCGTTCTTCCGCACGTGCGCGGATGACATCGAGTTCACCGGCAACGCGACGATCACGAGCATCCAGTGGATCGGCGCGCAGTGTGCGGACTTCAGCACGTGGACCGGCAAGGTCGACTGGTACATCTACAACGCGGACGGCGCCGGCGGCATCCCGGGCACGGTCTTTGCTCAGGCGGAAAACGTGCCGGGCGGCCTCAAGTTCGAGCTCGGACCGTCCGCCCTGTCCCCGATGATCGATTACTTCTTCGTGCTGCCCAACCTGAACATCCAGGTTCCGCCGGGCCGGTACTGGTTCGCGGCCCGGTGCGTCCAGGAGCCGCCTTTCGCGGGTTGCGGCACGACGTACCCGTGGCCGTACTCCAGAACCTCACAGCGCGACAACGGTTCCGAGGCCTACGTGTCCCAGACGGGCGCGGTGGCATGGCAGCCGCTCAGCGCGCTGCTCGGCGTGCAGGAGTACTACGACATCGTGTTCTGCCTGAAGGGCTCGGTGGCGCCGGCGGGTTGCGCCGGCGACATGAACTGTGACGGACAGGTCGACTTCGACGATATCGACCGGTTCGTCGAAGCCCTGAGCTACCCGGGCGGCGCGGGCTGGCCGTATCCGAACTGCCCGTGGACCAACGGTGACTGCAACGGCGACAACCAGGTGAACTTCGACGACATCGATCCGTTCGTGGCGCGCATCGGGGCCACCTGCCCGTAGTTCGCATTGACGGAATAGTCGCGTTCCAAACCGCGCGAGCCGGAGGTGAACTGCCCCCGGCTCGCGTGCATTTTTGCGCGGGTTGAGGAAGGAGGGCCGTATACAACTTATGGGACCGAAACGTTTCAGGCGCCCGCCCGCGCCCGGGACACTTGGGTGTTTGGACACCACGCGTGTTTTGCCGATTGAACAATGCTTGTCCGCACGGCGGCGGCAACCGGCGGCGGAAGCAGTTTTGCTGCTTGCGATCGGGCACTTGGCACCGCCGCGGGCCCGCGGGACCGGTACGGTGCCGGGTTCGCTGCCTTGACACCGACAGCCCGTTCAGGTAAGAAGGTGGATTGGACGAAGCGTCCGAGTTCGATTATCGCGTCGCGGTGGCCGTATTGGAGGCGTTACCGGGACCGTGTGCGGGCGTCGGCCCGCCGTTCGGGCGGTGTCGGAGGCTCTCCCGCAGCTCAACTCTTCTGCGGGCGGCAAGAAGCGTCGCTGGTATGGGCCGGGTGCAGGCAGCAGCGTCGGCAACGACGCCGGGAAAGACAGCATTGGATTCCCAGACGAACAGTCGATGGAGTCTTTGAGGTGTCGGAATCCGCGGGGCCGCGGCGGACGCGGCGTCGCGGTTGCGTTGTTCGGGCGGCGCGGCGAACCGCGCCGTTCGGGCTGTGGGTAGGTACGTAAAGAGTCCCCCCGCGGCGGCGCTCGGCCGCGGTCGGGGTACTGCGAGTTCCAACGTGCCGCTGGCCGGTGGTGGAACCGGCCGGGCGCAGTGGTGCGGAGCAGCGTCAAGGGTTGGAGCGCTTGAAAGGAGACACAGGCATGGTTAGAAAGGTGTTGATTGTCGGCGCGGTGCTCGGGCTGTGTACGGCCGCCGCGCTGGCGGCGGGCGACCGGGACACGTACGGTAAGCTGACGGCGCGGAATTCGTCGGCGACGCTGTCTCGGGCGCCGGAGCTGGGTGCGGCACCGGACAAGACGAGCGATGTGCAGACGCGGGCGCTGCTGTCGTGCCCGACGGGGTCGCTGTACTCCCAGCCGGCCGAGGACGGCACGGGCAACTGGGGCGCGGCGACGAGCGAGCTGGCGCTGCCGAACGGCGATTCGTACGAAGTCATCGAGAACGTGCCGGCCACGCCGGGCAGCGTGACGGGCTTGCGCTGGTGGGGCATCTATGCGTTCAACAACGGTACGAGCTGGAGCTCGTGCACGCCGACGACGGTGGACTTCAACTTCAAGATCCGCGTGTACGTGGACGAGGTCTGCGACATCTCGCAGGTGTGCGAGTACACCGCGAACGTGACGGGTACGACGACGGGCAACAACTACGGCGGCTACCCGCTGTACGTGTTCAACTACACGTTCCCGACGGCGTGCGCGTTCAACGACAACACGATGTGGGTCAGCATCCAGGCGCAGTCGAACCCGAACTGCTGGTTCCTGTGGGCGTACACCGAGGACCAGACGCCGGGCGACAACTACTCGCTGGTGCGCTACAACGGCGTCCTGTACTTCAACGAGTACGACCCGAGCATCTGCGTGCTGGGCACGGCGAACCCGAACCTCCGCGGCTCGTGCTGCAACGAGGCGCTGGGCCTGTGCGCCGACAACGTGCTGCTGACGGACTGCGTGGGCGCGGACGACCGCTTCGACGCGACGAAGACCTGCGCGCAGCTGACGCCCGCGTGCGGCCAGATCCCGGGTGCGTGCTGCGCCGCGAACGGGAACTGCACCGAGAAGCCCAAGGGCCAGTGCAACGCGCCGGGCGATCGCTGGTTCGGCGTGTGCACGACCTGCACCCCGAATCCGTGCTGCAACGTCGACTGCCCGCCGGGCTACACGGCCGAGGGCGAGCCGAACTGCGCGGACGGCTACACGGACAACTACAACGGCGGCTGCAACAGCACGCCGGAAGTGTTCTCGACGATCACCTGCACCAGCACGATCTGCGGCAAGTCGGGCACGTACCTGGTGGGCACGAGCCAGCGCCGCGACACCGACTGGTACAAGCTGATCCTGACCACGGCGCAGACGGTCAACGCGACGCTGGTGGCGGAGTTCCCGGCCAACCTGCTGATCGCCACCAAGGGCCAGGCGGGTTGCAGCGACGTGTTCGTGGTCGCCAGCGCGCAGGGTGACTGCGCGGCGTTCATCGACCTGTCGGCCTGCCTGCCGCCGGGCGAGTACTACGTGATCGTCACGCCGCGGGACTTCACCGGCGTGCCGTGCGGCTCCGAATACACGCTGGAGATGACGGGCTGCTCGCCCTGCACGCCGCCGACCGGCGCGTGCTGCGTGAACGGCGCGTGCGTGGCGACCAACACCGAGGTCGCGTGCACGAAGCTGGCCGGCGTGTGGATCCAGGGCCAGACGTGCCCGGCGTACTCCTGCGCCTGCGCGGCCAGCGGCAACGTGTGGATGAACGGTGAGCCGGAGTACATCACCGCCCTCTCGGCCGAGCGCCGCATGAACGGCACGACGGTCGAGCTCGATCGCTGGGTGGTGGACGACGTGCCGCTCACGACCAACGCGACGCTCGACAGCTTCCAGTGGTGGACGGTCGAGCAGCCCAGCTTCAACTGGGCCAGCAAGGCCGACTTCATCATCCTGCGGAACGACGGCGCCGGCGGCGCGCCGAACACCGTCGTCAACCAGACGCTGGACGTCGCGACCGTCAATCGCGTGCAGGCCGGCACCTGGAACGCCAGCTACAACGTGTACCTGTACACGATCAGCGGACAGAACGTCGCGCTGACGCCGGGCACGTACTGGATGGGCCTGCGACCGGTTCAGAACCAGCCGATCAGCGGCCAGACGTTCTGGGCGACGGCCGCGGACAAGGGCTCGCAGGTCTACTGCAAGGGCACCGGCTTCGGCAACGGCACGAGCTGGGTGATCGGGCAGTCGATCTTCAACGGCATCTACGACGTCGCGTTCTGCGCGCGTGGCACGACCACGCAGCCCGGCTGCAAGGGTGACATGGATTGCGACGGTGACGTCGACTTCGACGACATCGGCCGGTTCGTTGAGGCCCTGAGCTATCCGGGCGGCAGCGGCTGGCCGTATGTTCCGTGCCCGTGGCTGAACGGCGACTGCAACAACGACGGTTCGGTGAACTTCGACGACATCGACCCGTTCGTGGCGCGGATCGGCGCGACCTGCCCGTAAGGTCACGGCGACCGCACGAGTGAGCTCGCCCGCAGGCCGGCGGAACACTCCGCCGGCCTGCGGCGTTTTCGGGGGCCGGCGCGGAGGGGCATCGGCTGCGGCTCCGCGGCGATATACTGACGGCGCCGGGCCGGCCGCGCGACGGCCCTGTGGAGGGTGACACAATGGCGTGGGGCGCTGGGGTCGTGGCGCGGCGGGCGGGGCTGGCGGCCGTATTGGCGCTGGCTGCGAACGCGCCGGCGGGCGACCGCGATCCGATACTTTGGTCCAACGGCGAGCCGGACTGGGTCTCGGGCATCCACGCCGAGCGGCGGCTGAGCGGCGTGACGCCGGTGCTCGACCGGTGGGTCGTGGACGACGTCGTGCTGCCGGGCGGGGGGACCGTGACCGGCTTCGAGTGGTGGACGATCGAGCGGTCCGCGTTCGACTGGATCGGCCTGGTGGACCTCGGTATTCTGGCGGCGGACGGGGTCGGCGGGGGCCCGGGGACGATCCATTGGGAACACCTTGGCCGAAGCGGTGCCGCCCGAAGCACGGTCGGCGCATGGGGCTCGTACGGGGTCCAGCGTTACGCGGTCTCAGGACTGAATGTGAGGCTTCCAGCTGGAACCTGGTGGGTCGGGCTGCGGCCGGTGCAGCAGGAGTCGGGCGAGTCGAGCTACTGGGCGACGGCGGACGACCATGGTTCCCAGGTCTACCTGCGCGGGACGGGCTGGTTCGACGGCGTGACCTGGTACCGCGGCAGCCAGATCCTGGGGGGGCAGGTGTTCGACGTGGCGTTCACAGTGTTCGGCGTCGCGTCGGGCGGCCCGTGCCCGGGCGACGTGACGTGCGACGGGCGGGTGGACTTCGACGACATCGACCGGTTCGTGAGTGCCCTGGGTTACCCGGGCGGGGTGGGGTGGCCGCATGCGCCGTGCCCGTGGCTGCGGGCGGATTGCAACGGTGACGGAACCGTGAACTTCGACGACATCGATCCGTTCGTCGGCCGGATCGGGGCGGTGTGTCCGTAGCAGCCTGTCGACTCGCCCGGGGCACGGGGAGCTGGGCTACGGAGAGAGCGCCATCGGGTGCTGGAGAAACGTCCGGCGCGGGGCTCGGACGTGACGCGGGACGGCTTTGGCCGTTTCGCAACGGGCTGCCCGGTGATGGTTCGAGGCGTCAGGCGGAGCGCGGCGCGGCCCCGAGGCGACCGCGCAGGTGGTCGAGCACGTTCATGAAGTTGATGAACGCGTCATAGGGGGAGTCGTAGGGGTTGAAGTACTGGTGGACGGCGGCGTCGGCCAGGTGCTTGGTCGACATGTAGTAGAAGTGGTCGGAGCTCTGAAGCCGGCGCCAGTCCTCGAGCAGGGCGGGGTCCCCCGTCTGGAGCACGAGCGGCTCGAGGCGGTAGAGCTCGTGCAGCGCGTTGGACTGCATCGCGTTGCCGAGCCAGGCGGACAGGTCGCGCTCGGTGTCGGCCCACGAGATCATGTGCGGAACGTCGTACTCGCCGCTGGCGGGATAGAGCGCGGCGCACTCGCTGGGCGTGCGGAAGTCATCCTCGCGGAGGCGGAAAACCTCCTCCGGGAGGTGCCGCAGGAAGTCGAAGATGCCGGTCTGGGCGGCCTGGTGCTCCCCGAAAGTCTCGTAGTCCATGAACAGGTTGACGACGTAGCCGTTGCCGTTGACCTGGTGGATCCAACGGGCGAACTTGGCGCTGGTGAGCGGCCACTCCGCCCAGGTGCGGTCGCTGAAGCGGAAGGCGATATCGTCGGACAGGCGGTAGTTCTTGAGCAGGAGCTTGACGCCGGCGAGGCCCGGCGGCGTGTAGAGATACGTCGGCGCGCGGTAGCCGAGGAGGTGGTCGGCGCCCTCGCACAGGACGGCTTGGAAGCCGAGGTCGGCGGCAGCGCGGGCCAGGGTGTTGTTGTAGATCAGCTCGGTGTTGCGGAACACCCGGGGCGTCCGGCCGAAGAGCGCGTGGATGCGGTCCGCGTGCTGCCGGACCTGCGCGGTGAATTCCTCGCGCGAGTAGAGGAACGCGAGCGAGTGGTAGTACGTTTCGGCGAGGAACTCGACGGCCCCCGTCTCGGCCAGACGCTGGAAGGACGTGATGACCTCGGGGGCGTGCCGGGCGAGCTGGTCGAGCAGGACGCCGGTGATGCTGAAGGCGACGCGGAACCGCCCGCCGTGGCGGCGGATGAGTTCGTGGATCAGCGCGTTGGCGGGCAGGTAGCAGCGGTCGGCGACGCGCCGCAGGATGGTGCGGTTCGCGGCCTCGTCGAAGTAGTTCGGGGTGCGGTCGAAGATGGTGAAGTGCCGCAGGCGGCACGGCTGGTGCAGCTGGAAGTAGAAGCAGATCGAGGCCATCGAGTCCCTTAGCGCGCCGGGGCGAGGGCGGTCTCGTAGACCTTGAGGCAGTTGGCCGCCGCGTCGACCCAGCTGAACCGCCGGACCTCGAAGCTGCCGTGGTCGCGCAGCGTGGCCTGGAGCGGCGGGTGCCGCAGCACCGCGACGATCTTGTTGGCCATCTCGTCGACGTCCCAGAAGTCGACCTTAAGCGCATGCCGCAGCACTTCGGCCACCCCGCTCTGCTTGGAAATCAGCACGGGCACGTCGTTGGACAGCGCCTCCAGCGGCGCGATGCCGAACGGCTCGGACACCGAGGGCATGACGTAGAGGTCGGCCATCTGGAAGACGCGCCGTACGTCGTTGCCGCGGAGGAACCCGGTGAAGAGCACCTTGTGGCCGATGCCCAGTTCGGCGGCGAGCTCGATCATCCGGCGCGTCATGTCGCCGCTGCCGGCCATCACGAACCGGACGTTGTCCATCACCTCGAGCACCCGCTTGGCGGCGGCCAGGAAGTACTCCGGACCCTTTTGCATCGTGATGCGGCCCAGGAAGAGCACGATCTTCTCGTCGCGCGTGATCGGCGGCAGGGCCGAGCCCTCCGGCGGGCCGTCATCGTCGATCGCGTTGTACACGACGTCCACTTTCTCCGGCGCGACGCCGTAGTGCCGCAGGACGATGTTGCGCGTCAGGTGACTCACGCAGATGACCCGCTTCGCGGCGTGCATGCCGGCCCGCTCGATATCGTAAATGCGCTGATTGACGTGCAGCCCGGAGCGGTCGAACTCGGTCGAGTGCACATGCACCACCAGCGGGCGACCCGACTCCTCCGCCACGGCCATCCCCGCCAGATACGTCATCCAGTCGTGCGCATGAACCAGGTCGAACTGCTCATGCGTCGCGAGCACGCAGGCCAGGTTCGCGTAGCGCTCGATCTCCGCGAACAGGTCCCCGGCGTAGTGGTCGCCGCCGCCCAGAGTCGGGCCACTCGGGGCGACGCCAACCCCCGGCGGCGGAGCCGCCTGCCCCACGCCCCGTACCCCGCCGGTCCGCGTCCGGCCGCCGCTCGCGGCGGCCTCGCCACCTTGCGGCACCGGCCGGAGGTAGGGCTGTAGGGTCGCCGCCAGCGTCACGAAACGGGCGTGCCGGAACTCGGCGGCCGACCGGCCGAACGGGTGTTCGGCGGGACCCGCGGCGGTGGGACTGGCCGGCGATAGGATTTGAACGTGACTGGCGGCGTTCGCCACGGGACGGGGCAGGACGAACAGCACCTGCACACCCAGACGATCAAGCCCGCGCGTGAGTCCGAAGCACGCGGTTCCGAGCCCGCCGCTGATGAACGGGGGAAACTCCCAACCAAGCATGAAGATGCGCATCGTGTCCTCGCGCCGGACCCGGTCGGGCGCCGCGCCAGCCCGTCCGAGGAGTCACGGGCATGCTGACGTTAGTGCCCCGGTTCGGCACCGGCTCCGCCGATCCGAGCGAAGCCGATCGTGTTGCCAAGCAGGCAGTGGAGGGAGCCTACAAGAGACGGCCCAGTCCTGTCAACGACCGGAGGGCCTCTGTCGGGGCGCGGGCGGCAGAATTATTGCGCGGACGGCCCGGGGCCAGTGGCGTAACCGTCCGGCGCGCGATATCTTAGGCGAATCGCAAACGCCCCGGGGGGCCGCGCGCGATGCGCGGACGACCGGCGACGTGCGGCTGAGACGTGCGGCGGGCGACCGCCACGCGCACGGTCGCGGCGTGTCCCGGGGCGAGCGACTGAGCACCGGTGGGCGCGGCAAGGAAGAGGCGCGCGTCCCCGGGTGGAGTGTCTACGGAGAGCTTCGTGGCGACACCGTTGCGCGTACACACGCTGGCCAAAGAGCTCGGCGTCTCCAGCAAGGCGATCATCGACAAGTGCCATGCGGAGGGCATCGAGCTCAAGAACCACATGGCGACGATCTCGGTGGGCCTGGCCGAGTCGATTCGCGAATGGTTCAGCACCGGCGTGGACGTGACCTCGGTGGAAGACACGGCGCCGGTGGACCTCACGAAGGCCAAGCGCCCGTCCCGCAAGGCGGCCGCCCGCGTTGAAACCCCCGCGGATGACGCGGTGGCCGTGGCGGAGATGCCGACCGCGGCCGAGCCCGAAACCGGCGAGGCGGTGGCGGAAGCGCCGCCGCCGGCTGTGGCGCCGCCGGAGGTCGCGGTGGTGCCGGAGCAGCCGCCGGTCGTCGAGCCCGTGGCCGCGCCGGCGCCCGAAGAACCGGCTCCGCCGCCGGAAGATGTGCCGCCGCCGGAGGAGCCGGCGGCGCCGGCCATCGCGGCCGAAGCACCGCCCCCGCCCCCGCCTCCGCCGGCTGAGCCGGTGCGGCCGGCGGGGCCGAAGTTGGTGCCGAAGCCGGCGGAGTTGCAGGGGCCGCGCGTGGTGCGCATCGAGGCGCCGGAGCCGGACCGGCTGGTGCGGCCGCGCCCGCGTCCGGGGGTGGCGGTGGCCCGCGGGCCGGTGGAGACGACGACTGCGCCGGCGGGCCCGGCGCGCCGCGGGCGGGGCAAGGGCAAGAAGGGCGAGGAAGAGGGGGAGTCGCTGGCCGTCCGGTCGCGGAGCCCGCGGCGGCACGGCTCGACGACGGACGTGGATCAGCGGCTGCGGGAGTGGCGGGACCAGGATCTGCTGGAGCGGAAAGAGCGTCTGGCCAGCGTTACGGGCCACGGGCTGCGTGAGCGGCGGGCGGCGGAGCGGCGCCGGCAGGCCACGACCCAGCCGGGCGGCGCGGCGGCGCCGCAGACGATCCAGATCACGACCCCGATCATGCTTCGGGAATTCTGCGCGGCCGTGGGCGTGCCGTTCACGGTTGTTTCAAAGAAGCTGATGGAGCAGACCGGGCAGCTGTGGATGATCAACCAGTCGGTGGACGCGGAGCAGGTGGAGCTGCTGGCGCTGGAGCTGGGCCTGACGATTTCGGTCGCCCGCGCGAAGACAGCCTACGAGAAACTGCAACAAGAGATGGCGGAGCGCGTGCGGAAGAACCTGCAACCCCGGCCGCCGGTGGTGGCGATGCTCGGGCACGTGGACCACGGGAAGACCTCGCTGCTGGACGCGATTCGCAAGACGCGTGTCGCGGCGGGCGAGGCGGGCGGCATCACGCAGCACATCGGCGCGTACCGGCTGGACCGGGGCGACTGGCACGTGACGTTCATCGACACCCCGGGCCACGAGGCGTTCACGGCGATGCGTTCGCGGGGCGCCATGCTGACGGACGTGGTCGTGCTCGTGGTGGCGGCCGACGACGGCGTGATGCCGCAGACGGCCGAGGCCATCACGCACGCCCGCGCGGCCAAGGTGCCGATCGTCGTGGCGCTCAACAAGATTGATCTGCCGGGGGCCGACGTGAACCGGGTGTACGCCCAGCTGAGCGAGCACGGGCTGGTGCCGTCGGAGTGGGGCGGCGACACGGACGTGATCAAGACCAGCGCGACGACCGGCCAGGGGATCGACGAGCTGGTGGCGCACCTCAGCACGCTGAGCGACCTGCTCGAGCTGCGGGCCGACCCGGACGTACCGGCGGTCGCGATGGTCATCGAAGCCCAGGTGCGCGAAGGCCAGGGCATCGTGGCCAACGTGCTGGTGCGCGAGGGGACGCTGCGGCCGCAGCAGATCATCGTGTGCGGGGCGGCGGCCGGGCGGGTGCGCGCGCTGCGGGACGACCGCGGGCGGACGGTGAAGGAGGCGACGCCGGGGACGCCGGTGGAGGTGTCGGGGCTCGACGCGTTGCCGGAGTCCGGCGACCTGCTGTTCGTGGTGGACCAGTTGGCGCGGGCCAAGGAGATCGCGGCGGAAGTGCGTGTGCGGCGGCGGGAGGAGGAGCTCAACGCGGCGCCGCGGGTGCGGACGCTCGAGTCGCTGATGGCGGGCGGCGGCGGGGACGCGGTGCCGGAGCTGAACGTCATCGTGCGGGCGGACGTGCAGGGCTCGGTCGAGGTGCTGAAGAAGACGCTCGGGGCCTTCCCCGCCGAGAAGGCGCGGCTGCACTTGCTCCAGGTGGCGGTGGGGGCGGTGTCCGAGGCGGACGTGCAGCTCGCGAAGGCGTCGAACGCGATGATCATCGGGTTCAACGTCGTGCCGGAAGAGCGGGCGCGGCAGCTCGCGGACCAGCTGGGCGTCGAGATCCGCGTGTACCGCGTGATCTACGAGATTCTGGAGGACCTGAACAAGGCGCTGCTCGGGCTGCTCGCGCCGCTCCAGCGCGAGGAGCTGCGCGGGACGGCCGAGGTGCGGCAGGTGTTCCACGTGTCGCGGGTCGGGACCGTGGCGGGCTGCTACGTGACGGACGGCGTGATCCAGCGGAGCCACAAGATTCGCCTGCTGCGCGACGGGCGGATCGTCGTCGACGGCGGCACGCTCGGCTCACTCAAACGGTTCAAGGATGACGCGCGCGAAGTGCGCGCCGGTCTGGAGTGCGGCATCAAGCTCGAGGGCTTCGACGACGTGAAGCCCGGCGACGTCATCCAGGCGTTCGAGCTGGTCGAAGTCGCGCAGAAGCTGTAGGCGGGCCGCGGGACCGGCGTGAGTGGCGTGATGGTGGTCGGCGTGCTGCGGTTCCGGCTGGCGATCTACGAGGCGCTGTCGCTGAAGGACAAGCGCCGCGTGGTCAAGAGCCTCAAGGATCGGCTGGCGGGCCGGCACAACGTGTCCATCGCCGAAGTCGACGACCTCGATCATTGGCAGGCGGCGACGCTCGGCGTGGCGCTGGTGGCCAACGAGGGCCGCTTCGTGCAGAGCGCCTTGGCGCGCATCGTCGACGAGGTGCGGGCGTATCCGCACGCGTCGCTGCTGGACTACGACATCGAGTTGCTGTGAGCACGCGGCCGGGAGCGCCGGCCGGGAGAAGAGCGCGTCGTGAGTCGCCGAACGGAACGCGTGGCCAGCCTCATCCGGCAGATCCTGGCGGACGCGATCCGGAGCCTGAACGATCCGCGGATTCCCACGGTCACGTCGATCACGCGGGTCGAGGTGAGCGAGGACTTCGCAACCGCGAAGGTGCACGTCAGCGCGCTGGCGCCCGACAAGCGGCGGGCCCTGTGCCTGACGGCCCTACGAAGCGCGGCCGGGCACCTGCGCTGGCTGCTCGGGCAGGAGTTGACGCTGCGTAAGCTGCCGCAGCTGGAGTTCCGGCTGGACGATTCGGTGCGACGCGGCATCGAGACGGTGGAGACGATCGAGCGCGTGATGCGGGAGCTGGGTGAAGTGCCCGAGTGGGAACGAGCGCCCGCCGCGGGCGAAGCGCCGGCGGCGGACGAGGTTCCCGGGCATCCGGACGGGGCGGGCGAGCAGGAGGACCGCTGAGCAATGAGGGGTGCGACCGAGTGCGCCAGGCGCCTGAAGCTGATGCTGAGTTCGCTGCGCTCGAAGCTGGGCAAACCGACGCTGCCCGCGACCGGCGACCCGATCACCCAGCTCGTGCTGGGGGTGCTGTCGCGGGACGTGCCGGAGGCGAAGGCGCAGGAGGGGCTGGACCGGCTGCGGAGCATGGTCGTCGACTACAACGAGCTGCGGGTGATCCCGCCGCTCGAGATGTCGGAGGTGCTGCACGACCTGCCCGAGGCGCGACTGAAGTGCGAGGACATCACGCGGGCCCTCAACAAGATTTTCGCGGTCGAGCACGTGGTGAGCCTCGAACGCGTCGCGGCGCTGCCGCGCAAGGAGGGGCTGGCCTACCTCGAGCGCATCGACGGCCTCGAGCCCTGGACGCGCGCGCGGATCCGGCTGCTGGGGTTCGGACAGCATGCGATGCCGCTGGATGAGGCGATGTGGGCCCTGCTGCGGCGCGAAGAGGTGGTCGCGCCGCGGGCCCCGCTGGCCGAGGCCCAGCAGTTCCTCGAGCGCCAGATCGCCGAGGAGGACGCCCTGGAGTTCTTCGCGCTCCTGCGGCGCCATGCCTGGGCGGAGATGGGGGCGGCCGTCCGCAAGGGCGAGGTCGAGCGCATCCGCAGCGTCCCGCCGGACCGCACCTCGCGCAACATGCTTCAGGCGCTGGTTGGCGGCGGCGCCGACAAGCCGGCCGAACTCCCGGACGACGACGAGGACCTCGAGCTCGACCTGGAGACCGCGGGAGTCGCCGGCGCGAGGCCCGGGAAGAGCGAGCCCGCTGCGGCGTCCCGTCCCGCCCGCGGCAAAGCCCAGGCCTCCGGCAAGCGGGCCGCGATCACCGTGGCTCCCACCGCTCAAGGCTCGCCCAAGGCCGCCGGTCGCAGCACGCGAACGCCGACGAACCCGCGCCGCGAGGCCAAGCCCGCCGCGAAGGCCGCCGCACGGCGGGACGGCAAGGCGGCCCGGCGGAAGGCCGGCCGCTAACCGCTCCCACTGCGGCGTCCGGCCGCCTTGCGCGACCCCGCGTCGCCGTGATACCATCCCAACCCGGCACCCGACCGCCCGGGTCGTGGCTACTCAGGACGACACCCATGCGACTCCGAGCGCTTGCGACCGCGGTGTTTCGCCATGGGCCGGCAATCGGCCCGCTCTCCGCCGTGGCCGTGGCGGCTCTCCTGCTCCCGGGGGCCGCGAGCAGCGCGGCCCAGGATGTGCCGACCACCGGGCCGCGGGCGGAATTGCCGCTGTCGGCGGTCTGCGGGGACCGTGCGGCAGCGATTCGACCGGTCCTGACGCCGGCGGAGTGGCCGTCGGAGGCGGTGGAGGCGTGGGCCGCCGCGCAGGCCGCGGCCGACGCTGGTCGCGCGGACGAGGCGCTGAAGTCCCTGAACGCAGCGCTGGCTTACGGCGTTAACGCCGATGCGCTGCTGCTCCTCGCCGAGGTACTCACGTGGGAGGGGCGGCTGGGCGAAGCGCGGAGTGCCGCGGAACATGCCCTGCTGTACGCGCCCGATTCGATCGACGGGCGGGTGAAGCTGGGGCAGATCCTGAGCAAGGCCGGGCAGTCGCAGGCCGCGCTGATCCAGCTCTGCGCGCTGGCGACGCTGCCGCAGACCGCGGACCCGCGCGTGACCGCCGCCTGGGCCCTGCTGGGCGACGCGCTCGAGGAAGCGGGCTACCTGCGGGCCGCGTCGGAGGCGTACGGTGTCTTTGACCGGTTGATCTGGGAGGAGCGGCCGGAGCACCGGGCGACGCCGGTGGTGGCCGACCGACTGAAGGCCGCGCCGCGCGGGATGGCCGAGCGGCGCATCGATCTGCTCGCAAAACTGGGGGATTTCGCGGGCCGGGTGACGGTCGGCGAGGCGCTGGTCCGCGCGCGGCCCGACGATCTCGAGGCGGCCCGGCTGTACGTGCGGACGCTCGTTGACGCCGGGCGCGCGGCGGAGGCGCTGCGCTTCTGCCGGGAGCGCCTGGGCGCGGATTCGGCCACGCCGCTGGTTCGGCTGGCCGTCGAGGCGGCGCTGGCGACCGACGCCGCGGACGCGTGGGCACGCGAGCTGGCCGAGGGGATTCGCAGCGGCGCGAACCGGGTGCCCGCCGAGCGCATCGCGACGGTGCTGCTCGAAGCCGGGGCCCCGGCGGCGGCGGCCGAGGTCTGGGCAGCGCTCGCGGCGACCCGTCCGGACGACGCGGACACCGCCTGGGCGCTCGCGGCCGCGCAGCACCGGGCGGGGCGTGCGGGCACGGCGCTCGATACACTGATCGACTTCGTGCGTCGGCATCCGGACGCGCCGGACTTGCCGCCCGTGCCGCAGGCTCTGTGGACCGACGGGGCGTCGGCGGCGGACGACTTCCTGAGGCAGGTCGCGGAACGGACCGCGGGGCCCGGCTGTGACTACGCGACCTACGCGGTGCTGGGGGCGGCGGCCGCGGGGGCGGAGCTGGTGGAGCTGGCGGAGTCGCTGCTTCAGTCGGCCGGAGCGGCGCGACCGGACGCGGTGTGGCCGCGGCTGGTGCGCGGGCGGCTGCTGCTCGCGCAATACCGCTGGAGCGAGGCGGGTGCGCAGGCGGACGAAGTGCTGCGCGTGCAACCCGGTGTTCCCGCGGCCCTGCGGCTGAAGGCCGAGGCCCTGAGCGGCCTGGACGAGCTGGCCGCGGCGGATGCCGCGTACAAGACGGCCGTGCAGGCGTCGCCGAGGGACGCGGAGCTGCTGCTGAGTGCCGGGCGACATTACCGGCGCGTGGGGAATCTGCTGGCGGCGCAGCGCTATCTTCAGGAGGCGTGGTCGGCGGCTCGTCGCGGGGAAGCGCTCGAGGAACTGGTCGAGGTGTACGTCGAGGGCGGGAAGCTCGAGGTGGCGCGCGCAACGCTGGCCGAGGGCGAGTCGGCGGACGTGTCGGCCGACAGTCTGCGACGGGCGCGGACCCTGCTGCGTTTCGCGACGGCGCCGCTGCGGACGGAGCACCTCGCCGAGTTGCAGCGGCAGTACCAGGCGGACCCGACGGACGTGCGGACAGCGCTGACGCTCGCGGCGGGCTGGTACTTGGAGCGGCGCTACGACGAGGCCGCAGCGCTGCTGGAGCCGCTGCGGGCCGCCGCGCCGCGGAACGACCGGGTGTTGCAGCTCTATGCGCACGTGCAGTTCCGCCGGCTGGAGTATGGCACCGCACGGAGCGTGCTGGAGGAACTGCTGCGACGCCACCCGCGGCGCGCGAGCGTGCTGAAGCTGCTGGCGGATGTGGAGTTGGCCGAGTTTCGCGTGGAGGAGGCGCGGGCCGCGCTCGAGCGCGTGCTGGCGCTGGAGCTTGCTCCCGACGAGCGCGACGAATACCGGGGGCGGTTGCTCAGCACGTACGTGACCTTCACCGAGTACGATCCGGCTTTGGACCGCATCGAGGAATGGCGGGGCGCCGGCGACGCCGCCGCGGCGGACCGGTGGGGGACCGCCAAGCTGCAGGTGCTCGTGGTAGCGGAGCGGACCGGTGCGGCACTCGCCTGGGCGCGCGATTGGGTCGACGAGCTGGATGCGCCCTACCGGCGCGCGCTGGCGGCGTACCGCGCCCTCGCAGAGGAGATTGCCGACGCGCCGGATGACCGGCAGCGGGAGGAGGCGCAGCGGCTGGAGCGAGAGCTGAGCGAGCTTCAACCGCGCGTCTTCGCCCGGCGCGCGGCATTTGTCCAGGCACACTTGCAGCTCGGCGAGTTCGCGCCGGCGGAGACGGCTCTGCGGGAGTGGCTGGCGGCCGAGCCGGACCAGTCGGCCGGACAGTCCCAGGTCCAGGACTGGCTGATCGAGACGCTGCTGGCGGCCCGAAAGCCCGAGGAGGCCGCGCGGGTGATGCTGGCATACCGGGCGTCGCCGAACGACGTGTTGAAAGTCTTCGGGTGGCGGGCGCGGGTGGCCGTGCTGACCGGGCGGGCCGGCGAGGCCGTGCGGGAACTCGAATCGCTGCTCGAGGAGCGGTTCATCCGGGACAATGCGGCGGCGCGGGCGCAGGTGCGGCGCGAGTTGGTCACGCTGCTGGTCGAAGCCCAGCGCTCGGAGGACGCGCTGGCGCGCGTGGCCGCGTGGCGGGACGGCGCGCGGGATCCGGCCGAGCGCGTGGAGGTGCTCCGCCTGCAGCGCGGGCTGTTGCTGGAGCTCGAGCGCGAGGACGAGGCGCTGGCGGTGGGGGAGGAGCTGCTCGCGCGGCAACCGCAGGACCCCGGATTGGCGAACGACGTGGGGTACGGCTGGATCGATGCCGACCGACGAGCGGAGGAAGCTTTCACGTTGATCCGGCGGGCGGTGGCGGCGGAGCCGCTGAACCCCGCGTTCCTCGACAGCCTCGGCTGGGCGTATTACAAGCAGGGCGACTTCGCCGCGGCGCACGAGTGGCTGAGCCGTGCCGTGCGGATCCGAGGTGGAAAGGACGCGGCCGTGCTGGACCACCTCGGAGACGCGGCCTGGCGGCTGGGCGACGCGCGCGCCGCGCGCGCCCACTGGGCAGCGGCCGCGGAGCGCGCGAGCGTGCCGGCCGGCGCCCGCGGATCCGCGCGGCTGGTCGCGCTGGCGGCGACCCTGCGGGCAAAGCTGACCGCGCTGGACGAGGGGGCGCCGCCGCCGGTCGCCCGGACGCTGGCCGAGGCGGGGCGCGAGGACGAACGATGAGCAGCGCACGGGAAATCGCGCGGCGCGTGATTGCCGACGAGGCGGCCGCCCTGGGACAACTGGCGGAGACGCTCGACGCGGGTTTCGACCAGATTCTCGACACGATCCTCGGGGCCAGCGGGCAGGTCGTCGTGAGCGGTCTTGGCAAGAGCGGCAACATCGCGCAGAAGATCGCCGCTTCGCTGACGAGCACCGGCACGCCCGCGGTGTTCATGCACCCGGTCGAGGCGCTGCACGGTGATCTGGGCATCGTGACGGAGCGGCACTGCCTAATCGCGCTGTCGCGCAGCGGCAACACGGAGGAGGTCCTGCGCTTCGTCTCACATTTCCGTCGGCTGGGCGGCCCGGTGATCGGCCTCACGCAGCGTCGCGACTCGCGGCTGGCGGAGCTGGCGCGGCATGTGCTGCTGCTGCCCGACGTGCCCGAGGCGGGCCCGCACCAGCTCGCGCCCACGACGAGCTGCGTGCTGATGCTGGCCGCCGGCGACGCGCTGGCGATGGCCCTGCTGCACCGCCGGGGCTTCCGGCCGGAGGACTTCGCGCAGTATCACCCGGAAGGGACGCTGGGGCGGCGGCTGCTGCTGCGGGCGGAAGACCTGATGCACGCGGGGGCGCAGCTTCCGCGCGTCCCGGCCGACGCGCCGTTTCAGCACATGCTGCTGGAGATGACGCGCAAGCAGCTCGGGTTGGCGCTGATCGTGGAGGGAGACGGGCGCCTCGTCGGCGTCTTCACCGACGGCGACCTGCGACGGGTGTTCGAGCGCGTTCCGGACCCGCGGGAACTGGACGCCCGGGCGGCGCACGCCCGCAGCCGGCGCGCGCCGGACGCCCCCCCGGTGCCGGTGTCGACGATCCCGCCCCACCTGCCGGCGGTGGAGTGCCTGCGGATCATGCAGGAGAGCCAGATCACGAGCCTGGTCGTGGCCGACGAGGGGGGGCGCCCGATCGGCCTGGTGCGGCTGATGGACCTGCTGAAAGCCGGACTGGGTTAGCCGCCCGTTGAAAAACGCCCGGCTGGGCGTTCAATCGGAGCGGCTGCTCCCGCACTCCGGCCCTGGCCGGCATGGCGCGGCGGCTGCGGCGGACCGGGGGGCCCGGCGCTGCGGCCTCGCAACGGGTGGGCGGGGCGTACGTCCGATAGCTCGCGTCGCCGCCGGGCACCGGGCGCGGGTTGATCTTACGCACGCCGAAGGGGGAATCGGTCGATGAACGGGGCGCGGGACCGCGCGCTGCACGCCTGCCCACGCATCGGGACGCGGCGAGCGCGCCAAAGCGGTTCCGGGAACCTCGAACCGGCCCCCTCCGGGGCAGCCGAGAATCGTCATGGCGGCGTCGATCAGCTCCACCGGCCCGGTCAAGCTCATCATCGCGGAGGACCGGATGCAGGCCTGGGTGCAGCGGGCGGCGGGCACCACACCTGCGGCGGCGCTGATTCGCGCCGCGTTGGCGGCGCAGAACATTCCGATCGACCCGGACATCGACGCGCGCGTCGAGGCGATCGCGCAGCGCTGGGCCGCCGATGCCGACGCGGCACCGTCCGCGCCCGAGGGCGAGCTCGTGGCCGAGGGTGTGCGGCCGGTCGAAGCGCGCGACGGCTGGTTCGAATGGGACGAAGCGCTGCGCCCGAAGACGGCAGCCGACGCGGACGATGGCGCGATCGACTACTTTGCCCTGTGCTCGGTCGTGACAGTGGCGGCGGGGACGGTCATCGGCCGCATCTGCCCGCCCGTGCCCGGTCAGCCCGGGACCGACATTCTGGGGCGGCCGCGGCCGCCGCTGCGGGAGCGGGGCACGCCATTGAAAGCGGGACCGGGGGTGCAGGTCGACGAAAAGAGCGGCACGGCGGTTGCGGCGACGGCGGGGCGCGTCGAGATTCGCGACGGTCGGGTGCGGCTGTTCGACAACCTGGAAGTGCCGGGCGACGTGGATTTCGCCTCGGGCAGCATCGATGCCTGCGTGGACGTGCATGTGCACGGTTCGGTGCGCAGCAACTTCCGCGTCCACACGACCGGGCAGTTGACGGTTGAGAAGGCGATCGAAGCGGCGGACGTCCGCGTCGGGAGCGACTGCATTGTGCGGGGCGGGGTATTCGGGAAGGGCGGGACCGGGCGCCTGGAATGCGCGGGCAACATCACGGCGCACCTGCTGAACGAGACGACGGTGGCGGCGGTCGGTGACGTGCGGTTCACGAAGGAGATCCTCAACAGCCGCGTGGTGTGCCAGGGTTGGCTGGAGGGGCAGCGCGGTACGGTGATCGGCGGCGATGTGTACGCCCGGGAGGGAGTGCGGGTGCAAGTGCTGGGCAGCGAGGCGGGCGTGGAAACGCTCGTCGCCGTCGGCACGCATGTCGATGTGTACCGCCACGTGCGGCGGCTCGAGCGGCGCATCAGTAACGTGCAGCGGGCGGCGGAGCAGATTCGCACGGCGCTGGCGCCGCTGATGGCGAACCTCAAGCGGCTGACCCCCGCGCAGCGCGAGCGGGCGACGGAGCTGATGTCCCGGGCGGACGAGATGGAGCTCGAAACCGATGGCCTGCGGGCGGAAATCGAGCGTCGGCTGACCGAGGGGCGGCCGCGCGGCACGCCGCGGATCGAGGTGGGCGACCGGGTGTACACGGGGGTGCGGCTGACACTGAACACGCGGGTCGTCGAGGTGCGCAAGCCGCTGGTGGGGCCGCTGAAGATCGAGCTGCGGAAGATCAAGAATGTGACCGAGGTGGTCGCGGTCAATTCGCGCACGGGGTCGGTGACGATTCTGCCGAGCGTGGAGGCGGACCTCGACGCGCCCCCGTCCGACCTGAAGGAGGCCGAGCAATCTCATGACAGCCGTGACGAACAACCTCAATCGCCCGCCCGCGCCTGACCTGGGCCGGCTGCTCTCCGACGTCCTGGGCGATCTGGCATTCATGATCGCGGACGATCCGCCGCCCGCTCCGTCGCCCGGCACGCTGTGGCTCCACGGGGCGATCCGTTTCGACGGCGGCGCGCACCACGGCACGGCGCGGGTCTGGTGTTCGCGCGTCTTTGCCCAGCGCCTGGCGGCGAACCTGCTGGGCCTCGAGCCCGGCGAGGGGACCGTACAGGTGGGGGCGGAGGATGCGCTGCGCGAGTTCCTGAACGTACTCTGCGGTCAGCTCGTGACCACCTGGTACGGCACGCAGGACGTTTTCAATCTCTCGATCCCGGAGGTGACCGAGGCCCTGGATCCGCCGCCGCCCCCGGACCCGACGGCGGTCCACTGCCGGGTACAGGTCGACGGCGAGCCGGTAATCTGCACGGTCACTCGAGGAGGCTAGCGTGGGCGCGAGGTCGCGTGAGAAGGTCGCTCTGGGCGACGAACTGCACGAACTCACCGCGGAAGAATACGAGCTGTTTCGACGGCTCGTCTACGAGCACAGCGGGATCAACCTCGGACCCCAGAAGCAACAGCTTCTGCGAGCTCGGCTGGGGAAGCTGTTGCGCGGGCAGGGGTTCCGGTCGTACCGCGCGTACTACGAGCACGTGCGCGCGGACGCGTCGGGCAGCGAGCTGTGTGCGCTGATTGACGCCATCTCGACCAACACCACGCACCTGTTCCGGGAGCGACAGCATTTCGATTTCCTGGCGGAGGTCCTGCGCACGCGCTGGGTCGAGGCGTCGCCCCGGGAACGGCCGCGCGACCTGCGGATCTGGAGCGCCGGGTGCTCGAGCGGCGAGGAGCCGTACTCGATCGCGATGACGGTCGATGACACGCTCGCGCCGCTGGCGGGCTACGACTGGAAGCTGCTGGCCACCGACGTGTCCACGAAGGTGCTGGCGAAAGCCCGCGAGGGGCTGTTCGAGCCGCACCGGCTGGGGACGGTGCCCGAGACCTTCCGCCGGCGGTACTTCGTGCGGGCGGCGCGCGACGCGGCCTGCGTGCAGGTCCGCCCCGAGCTGCGGCAGCGCATCTGCTTCTCGCGCCTCAACCTGATGGACGAGCAGTTCCCGTTCCGGCACGGCTTCGACTTCATCTTCTGCCGGAACGTGATGATCTACTTCGACCGCGAGACCCAGACGCGCCTGGTCGCGAAGTTCGCCCAGCACCTGCGGCCCCAGGGGCACCTGCTGATCGGTCACTCGGAGAGCCTCAACAACATCGACCATCCGCTCACGTATGTCCGGCCGACGATCTACCGACGAGGGCCGACATGAGCGGTCCGGCGGTCGATGTGTACCTGGCGCCGGGCGAGTTGCTGGTGAGTACGCGGGGTGTGCAAGTGCGCACGGTGCTCGGCAGTTGCGTGGCCGTGTGCCTGTGGGATCCGGCGCGGGGCATCGGCGGCCTGAACCACTTCCTGCTGCCCCGCCCGGGCGCGCGCGACGGGACGGACTTCCGGTTCGGGACCGTCTCGACGGCCGCGCTGGTGCAGCGCGTCTGCCGCGGCGGAAGCCGGCCGGCCGAGCTCACGGCGGCCGTGATCGGCGGCGGCCACCCGCACCGGGCCTTGAAGAGCACGGTGGGGGACGAGAACGTGGCGGCGGCGTTGGCGGTGCTGGGCGAGCACGGCGTGGCGGTGGCCCGGCAAGACACCGGCGGTCCGTACGGCCGCCGGTTGCTGTTTCACACGGGCACGGGTGTGCTCACGGTCTGCCGACTGCGACGGTGGGGGGCGGTGGCGGGGGAGCCGGCATGATGCGTGACGGACCGGTTCGCGTGCTGCTGATCGACGACCAGCCGCTCCAGCGCCAAGCGGTCGCGGCGGAGCTGGACCGGGTCGGCGATCTGCACGCGGTCGCGTGCTCCGGAGAGCAGGCCGAGATCCGTCAGCGGCTCACGCAGTTCCATCCCGAGGTCGTGCTGCTTGCGCTGGATCTCCGTAGCCAGGACCCGTTGGCGCTGCTGCGCACGCTGCGCGAGCACTACCCGGTTCCCGTCATCGTGACGACCGAAGCCCAGGGCTTGGCGGCCGACCGGGCGGTCCGGGCCGCGGCTGAGGGCGCGCTCGATGTCGTTCGACGCCCGGACGGCCGCGGTCGCGAAGCGCTGGCGGTCTATACCCGGGAGCTGGCTGAGCGGATCCACGGGGCCGTGCAACTGGCGCGGCCGGTGCGGCTGGCGCCGCCGGGGGCGCGCGCGCCGCGCGGCGTGGAAGGTTTCGACCCGCGGCAGTACCTGGTGGTCATTGGGGCATCGACCGGCGGGACGCAGGCGCTCGCGGCATTGCTCGAACAGGCCCCCGTGGACTTCCCGGCGGTGGCGATCGTGCAGCACATGCCGCCCGGCTTCACGCGCTCCTTCGCCGAGCGGCTGAACCGGGGCTGTGCCCTGCGGGTGACGGAGGCGGCCGACGGCGATCCGCTGGGACCCGGCCGGGCGGTCGTGGCACGCGGGGACACACACCTGACCGTGTCCGGCAGTCCCGGCGCCTGGCGCGCCCGCTACACCGACCAGACGCCCGTGAACCGGCATTGTCCGAGCGTCGACGTATTGTTCGAATCGGCGGCCGCATGGGGACGGCGGGTGGTCGGAGTGCTGCTGACCGGCATGGGGGCCGACGGGGCGCGCGGGCTCCTGCGACTCCGGCAGTGCGGGGCGCTGACCGTCGCGCAGGACGAGGCGTCCTGCGTGGTGTACGGGATGCCGCGAGAGGCCGTGCGCATGGGTGCGGCGGCGCTCGAGGCGAGTCCCGCCGACATCCCAGCCCTGATCTTGAAAACCCTAAGCGCCCGCGTGCGGCCCGCCGCCGCGCGGACCCCATGACACCGCCGCTACCCCCGGGCTTCGCGCGCCACGCGCTCCAGAAACCGCGTCATTTCCGCGTACACGATCCGCCGGTCGAAGACTTCCTCCGCCAGACGCCGCGCGGCCGCGCCCATCGCCCGGCGCTCATCGGCCGACTCGACGAGCCGCCGGACGGCGGCGAAGCACGCGTCCACGTCGCCCGCCGCGTAGTTCAACCCGCACCGATGCCGGTCGACGAGTTCCGCGCACTGGCCGGGAATCGTGTTGAGGACGGCCGCCCCGGCTGCGAGGTAGTAGAAGATTTTGTTGGGGAAGTAGATCAGCGCCTCCGGGAAAGAAGCGTTGAAGCCGGCATCGGCCCGGGACAGGACGCAGGCCCACTCGTCGAAGTCGAGGAAGCCCGTCAGCGTGACGTTGCGCAGGCCATGTTGGCGCACGAGCGCGGCCGCGCGCGACGCGAGCTCGCCGGTTCCGGTGAGGACGAAGCGGACGCGGTCGCCGAAGGTCTTCTGCGCGGGAACGGCAGCGCGCACGATGGTCAGGAAGTCGTACGCGTGGCTGAGGCTGCCGGAGTAAAGCAGCCAGACCTGGTCCGGGGGCTTCGGCCAGCGGTCGCCGCAGCGCGCCGCGCCGCGCTGCATGGCCGCGGCCACGTCGGCCAGATCGACCCCCAGCGGAAACATGCCGGTCCAGCGCTTCGCCCCGCCCACCCGCAGGCTCCGCTGCACATAACCGTCCGCGACACCGATGAGAGCGTCGGCCCCGCGATAGGCGCGGCGCTCCCAGGCGTAGTACGGGCGGAACAGGAGGCGGCTCAGCGGCCGCAGGACGCGCGGCGTGACGCGGACGAAGTTGTCCGGCCATTGATCCTGGATATCGACGACGGTGGGCACGCCCCAGCCGCGTCCCCGCTCCACGGCGCGGGCGGCGAGCTCGAGGGGGGGAGAGCTGGCGAGGATGAGATCGGGGCGCGGGGCGGACGGGGCCGCGGCGGCGAACTCGGTCGCGAGGCGGCGATGGTTGCGCAGGCGGGCGAAGGACACGTTACGGGTGTACGGCGGGGCGGCCAGCAGGCGGACCTCCAGACCGGCGGCCCGGGCCGCTTGCGCGACCGGCTCCGGGTCGACCGGGCGTTTGAAGCGGTGGGAGAACGCGCTGGACCACCACACGACGTCGTGACCGGCCTGCCGCAGGCAGCGTGCCAGGAACCCGTAACGGCCAAGCTGCTCGCGCTCGCCGGGCAGGGGGTCGAAGGGGTTGACGATCCAGATCAGCATGGGGCGGCTCCGGCGCGGCGGGCGCGGATCAGCTCGTGCGCCTTGGCGGCCATGCGGGCGACGAAGACGTCGAGACCATGCGCGCGGGCGAAGGCGTAGCCGGCACGGATGCAGCGTCGGCGGAATTCGCCGTCGTCCATCACGCGCCGCAGGCCGGCGGCGAGGGCGGCCGGGTCGCGCAGCGGCACGAGCACGCCGCGCTCGCCGTGGCCGAGCGACTCGGCGATGTTGCCGACCGGCGTGGCGACGACCGGGAGGCTGTGCCCCAGCGCCTCGGTGATGACGCGCGGGGAGCCCTCGCTGAGCGACGGCAGTGCGAAGATGTCGGCCGCGTTGTACCAGGCGTTCAGCTCGGGGCCGAGGCGGGCGTAGCCGCGAAAGTGCACGACGCCGCCGAGGCCGTGGCGCGCGACGTGGGCTTCGAGCGTCGGCCGCAGTTCGCCCTCGCCCACCAGGTCGAGCTCGACCGGGCGGCCCTCGCGGCGCAGGAGCGCGACGGCCTCGATGAGGTCGTCGAGGCCCTTGCCCTCCCGCAGGTAGCCCACGTACAGCACGCGGACGACCGGCCCGGTGCAGGTGTCGGCCCGCTCGTAGTAGTCGTCCGGCTGGAGCGTGGACAGCACGATCGGTTCGACGTGCGGCGTGTAGCGGCGTAGGCGGTCCGCGATGGCGCTGCCGTCGGTGAAGGAGTAGTTGCGCCGCATGATGTACTTCTGAACGGCGAACTCGCAGCCGTAGGCCGTGCGGGCGAAGACGCGATAAAGGCCGCGGTACTTGGGGCTGCGGGCGATCATCTCGAACGGGTCGGATGAGAAGTGATAGATGAACGGAACACCCCGGCGGCGGGTCAGCCACCAGAGCACATAGCCCAGCGGGGCCGTGCCGCGGCAGTTGATCACGTCCAAACGGCGGGCATGGGCCCGGAACGCCCGCACGATGGCGCGGGCTCGCACATACGCCTGGATGTGCGTCGTGAAGAACGGCAGGGGGACGACCGTGACGTTGGGGGCCGCCAGGGGTACGCCGCTGAAGTAAGTCGGCGCGGTGGTGGTCGGTGCGAAGACGGTGACGCGGTCGAAGTGCCGGGCGAACTCCAGCACGTAGCGGGCGTAGCCGCCGTAGGTGTCGTACGTGCGGCCGTCGGTGTGCACGGGCTCGTGGTAGAGGCCGATGTGCATGCGGTTTCCGCGGGCACTGCTGCTTCTATCGGCACGGTCCGAGCGCGGCCGTCAGCCCGCCGGGGCCGCACCGGGTCGTGCGGTTCTTAGCTGCGCGGCCGGTCGGCCGCAAGCGGGCGCGCGGCTTTTGCGGGTTTCGGGCGGGCGGTATACTCGCCCGCCGCATGGCTTCGCTGGCCGAGACGCTGCAACCTTATTGGCTGTACGGCCTGATCGCGTTCATCGCGGCCGTGTTCCTGACGCCGCTGGCGATGCGGATCGCGTTCCGGTACGGCGTGCTGGACATCCCCGATCAGAAACTCAAGCCGCACGCGCGGCCGATTCCGTACCTGGGCGGTGCCGCGATCTGCGTCGCGTGGGCGCTGGCCCTGATCGTCGCGATGGTGCGCGGCACCTGCGACGCCGGTGTGCTGCTGCCGATGCTGCTGGGCGGCGTGGCGATGTCGGTGCTGGGGCTCATCGACGATGTGCGTTCGCTGTCGCCCAAGGTGCGACTCGCGATCGGCGGCGCGGTCATCCTGGTGACGGTGGTGGCGACGGGCGCGGGCACGCGCGCGGCGGCGTCGGCGCTGCTGGGGCTCAACGCCGTGTTCGGGACGACCTGGGCCCTGCCGGAACCGCTGGCGTGGCTGCTGTCCGTGGCGTTCGCGGTGCTGGTCGTGCTCGGGGCGTGCAACTCGACGAACCTGATTGACGGCCTGGACGGCCTGTGCAGCGGCGTCACGTCGATCATCTCGTTCGGGTTCTTCCTGCTGGCCGCGCACCTGGCGGTCTGGAACTACAGCCAGACGGGCGACCCCGTGCGGCTGGTGCTGGCGATCGCGATGGCCGGCGCGGCTCTGGGCTTCCTTCCGTGGAACTTCAACCCGGCCAAGATCTTCATGGGGGACGCGGGTAGCGTGCTGCTGGGCTACAACTGCGGGATGCTGATCCTGCTGTTCGCGGAGCGCGAGATTGTCCGCTGGGTGATCGGCGCGCTGGTGATTTTCGCGCTGCCTATTTTCGACACGGCCTTGGCCATGTTCCGCCGTTGGCGCGCCGGCCGTTCGATCTTCGAAGGTGACCGCAGCCACTTCTACGACCAGCTCGTGCAGCGCGGCCTGACCACGCGCCAAACGGTGCTGGTGTGCTACGGTCTGACGCTGCTGTACGCGGGCACCGGACTGCTGATGACGTGGGTGCGGCTGGGGGGGAGCCCCGACGGCGGCCCCGTGCCCGTGATCCGCACGCGCTGGGCGGTCCTGATGTACGTCGGTCTGATCCTGGTGACGGCCCTTCTGGCGTGGCGGGCGGGGCTGCTGACGCCGGAGGAACGTCGCGCGAAACGCCCGCTCGCGCCCCCCGCGGCCGCTGACCCGCCGCAGATCTAGAGGCTGAACATGGCGAATGACCTGACGACCACCGTGCGCGGCGCCACCGGGATCGTCCGGATGGAGCGGGCCGACTCGCTCAACGCGCTGAGCGGCGAGTTCATGAACCGCCTGGTGGCCGCACTGCGGGCGCACGACGAGTCGCCCGATGTGCGCTGCCTGCTGCTGGTCGGGCAGGCGCGGGCGTTCGCGACCGGCACGGACATTGCCGAGGTGGCGGAGGCGTCGGCCGTGGACCTGCTGACGCGGGATCCGCTGGCCCGGTGGGACGAGGTCGCGGCCCTGCGCAAGCCGCTCGTGGCGTGCGTGTCGGGGTTCGCGCTGGGCAGCGGATTCGAGCTGGCGCTGACCTGCGATCTGATCATCGCGGCCGAGTCCGCCCGCTTCGCGCTGCCGCAGACGGGGCTGGGCATCATGCCGGGTGCCGGCGGGACGCAGCGGCTCGCCCGCCGGGTGGGCCCCGCCGTGACGATGGACCTGGTGCTGACCGGCCGGGCCCTGAGCGCGCGCGAGGCGCTGGCGCTCGGGCTCGTCAGCCGCGTCGTGCCGGTGGAAAACTGCGAGGCCGAGGCGCTCGCGGTCTGCGACGAGATCGCGCGCCGCGCGCCGCTGGCGGTGCGGCTTGCGAAAGAGGCGGTCCGCCGCGCGGCGGAGATGCCGCTGCACGCGGGGCTGGCGCTGGAACGACAGGCGTACTACACGCTCTTCGCCACCGACGACCAGAAAGAGGGGATGCGGGCGTTTCTCGAGCGGCGCCCGCCCGTGTTCGTCGGACGCTGAGACACGGTTCCTGGAGGATGCGGCGTGACCGGGACGTTCGCGACGCTGGAAGTCGAGAGCCGCGGCGGCATCCTGACCGTCGCGCTCAACCGGCCGGGGGCGCTCAACGCGTTCAATGCCGAGATGAGCGTCGAGCTCGCGGCCGCGCTGCGGCACGCCCAGCGCGATCCGGACGTCCGCTGCGTCGTCCTGACCGGGCGCGGTCGGGCGTTCTGCTCCGGGCAGGACCTGCGGGAGCTGGCGGACGGCCCGCCGCTCGACTTCGGCGCGCACCTGCGCGAGAAGTACAACCCGCTCGTCGCGCGGCTCCGCGCGCTGGAGAAGCCGGTCATCGCGGCCGTCAACGGCATCGCGGCCGGCGCGGGCGCGAGCCTGGCCCTGGCCGCGGACCTCCGCCTCATGGCCCGCAGCGCCGGGCTGCGGATGGCCTTCGTTCACCTGGGCCTCGTGCCGGACGCGGGCGCCACACTGACGCTCATGCAGCACGCCGGATACGGCCGGGCGGCCGAGTTGTGCTTGCTGGGCGACACGCTGTCGGCCGAGCAGGCGCTGGCCTACGGGCTGGCGAACCGGGTGGTGCCGGACGAGGACCTGCCGGCGACCGCACAGGCGTGGGCGGCGCGGCTGGCGGCGTTGCCGGCGACGGCGCTGGGCTTGACGAAGCGCGCGCTCCAGCGCGCGTGGCTGGCCACGCTGGAGGATCAGCTCGAGTACGAGGCGTACCTGCAGGCGACGGCCGGGGCCACGGCCGACCACCGCGAGGGGCTGGCCGCGTTTCTCGAGAAACGGCCGCCCCGGTTCGGCGGGCGCTGAGCCGGAGGCCGTTCCGCGAGGAGAGCAGGCGGCGATGAACGCGTGGTCGGCCCTGACGCGACAGCTCGTGGCGGCGGCGTACGACGAGGATGTCGGCGCGGGGGATCTCACCTCCGCGCTGCTGCCGCGGATGGACGCGCCCGTGACTGCGCGCGTCGTGCCGCGGAAGGCAGGCGTGATCGCCGGGCTGGCGCTCGGGCCGCTCGTTGCCGACGTCTTCGGCGGTCGGCTGGGTGCGCTGCTGCGGTTTGCGCCGGCCGCCGATCTGGCTGATGGCGTGAACGTCGCCGCTGGGCAAGTGGTTGCCACCTTGGAGGGGCCGTGGGCGGCCGTGCTGGCGACCGAGCGCACGCTGCTGAACTTCCTGGGGCGGCTCAGCGGCATCGCGACGCTGACCGCGCGGTATGTCGCGGCGGCGCGGGCGGCCGCGCCGGGGGTCCGCGTGCTCGATACGCGGAAGACGACGCCGGGGTGGCGCGAGCTCGAGAAGTACGCGGTCCGCTGTGGGGGCGGCGACAATCACCGCTGCGGACTGCATGACGCGGTGCTCATCAAGGACAACCATCTTGCGGGCGTGCCGCCGGAACAGCTCGCCGCCCACCTGCGAGCGCTGCTCGCGGGGCTCGCGACCGCGCACCGGCGGCCGGCGTTCGTCGAGGTTGAGGTGGACTCGCTGCTTCAACTCGGCGCGGTGCTTACGGTGCCGGGTGTGGACATGGTCCTGCTCGACAATTTCACCCCGCAGGAGCTGCGCTCCGCGGTGGCATTGCGCGATCGGGCCGGTCTGCGGCCGGGGGCGGGCGCGCGGGCCGTGTTCCTGGAGGCGAGCGGGGGAGTGACGCTGGAGACGATCGCCGCGATCGCAGCGACCGGGGTGGACCGCATCTCAGTGGGGGCGCTGACGCACGGGGCGGTCGCGCTGGACGTGGGCTTGGACCTGTAGCGGCCACACGCGCTTGACGGGCGCGCGTGTCTGTATTACAAAATAAGAAATCGTAATACAGCCGCGCGGAACACGGTTGTGGCACAAGGGTGGAGGGAAGGCGTATGCGTAGCTTGCTGACGGCAGCGGTTTTGTGGTCGGTGGCGTTCGCGCCGGCGGACGAGCCGGACTGGGCGGCGATGGAGTACACGCCGCACTTCGCGTATCAGGCCGTGGACGGCTCCGGCGCGGGCACGTTTCCGCTGAATGCTCCGGTCAAGCTGCGGGGGGTGCTGCTGAATCGGGGCGAAGATCTGCTGAATCCGACGCCGGATCTGCCCTCGTTTCTCGGCGGGCAGTGGCAGGTCTTTGTGCAGGCCGTCGGCGATGCGGATCAGGGCGGGACGGCGCTTTTCATGGCGCAGCGCTACAGCGATCTGCCGTTCGTGCCGCCCGGCCACAGCTACACGGCCGAGGAGTGGCTGGCGGAGCTGCATCGGCTGACCCACGACCCGGTCAGCGGTCGGCCGTTCGCGCCGGGTGACCTGGTCGAGGTCCGGGCGCGGGCGCCGGGGCTCTTCTTCCGCGGCAAGACCAACGTCAACGAGGTGCACCGCAAGACGCCCGCGACCGACTTCGACATCGTCCTGCTCCAAGCCGAGTATGGTCGGTCGATCACGGAGGTTCCGTTGTCGTTCGTCAAGGATGCCGCCGACCAGTTCATCTTCGACCCGCAGCGCCTGACCGGCTGCGAGTGGTTGCAGGGGACGCTCGTGCGCTTCAGCGGTGTGACGTTCGTGAGCACGACCGGTTGGGCTCCGCATGCCACTCTCACGGTCCAGGACGGCAGCGGGCGCACCTTCCCGGTGCGCCTCGGTCGGGGCCAGGGCATCGCGACGTGCGGCGCGCCTCTGGGACCGGTCACGCTCGCCGGCATCTTCGATCAGGAGGACGACACCCCGGCGGATGGCTGGCAGGGCGGCTATCGCCTGTGGGTGCCCGACTACGCCGGCTACGTGGTTCCGGCCGCCAAGGCGCTGCCCGGCGACCTGAACTGCGACGGGTTGGTGAACTTCGACGACATTGACCCGTTCGTCCTGGCGCTGGGCGGCGCGGAGGGCTATCACGCGGTGTATCCGTGCTGTTTGCACGACAACGCCGACTGCAACGGCGACGGGGCCGTGGACTTCGACGACATCGACGCGTTCGTCGCGATCCTGGGGAGCTGACATGCGCGTGCGGCGGGGGAACCCGATCGGCAGAGCACCGCGCGCGGCGTGCCCGGTGCGCGGTGCGCGCGCCTTCTCACTGATCGAGCTGCTCGCCGTCGCGGCGATCCTTGCCTTGCTCGTCAGCCTCCTGTTGCCCGCGCTCGGGCGGGCGCGGCAGCAGGCCCGGATCGTGCGGGTGCATGCGGACCTGCGGCAGATCGGACAGGCTGTGGAGTCGTACGCCTTGACGCACCGCGACCAGTTCCCGCCGACCCGCGTCGCGTGCGGGACCGATACGCTCTGGCAACTGCCGGTGGAGCTGGCCGAGGAGCGATATTTTCCGCGGGCGCGCAATGGTGTGCCGCAGGCGGATTTCGCGGACGTGTTCGCTCCCGAACAGTCGTACAAGTACCGCGCGCCGGGCCCGGTGTGGCAGAACGGCCACTTCTACGATGCCCCTGATATGGAGTGGAAGCCGCGGGCGCTCCTCTGGGTCCCGGACGACGCCCCGCGGTGCGCGGCGGAGACGGGGCGGTTCTATGCGGCGCTGCGGGGCGAGCCGCGCAGCCCGGTCAGCTACGCCCTGTGGAGCGTCGGTCCCGACCCGCGGGCCGCGAAGTTCCCGCGGATACCGGGGTTCGATCTGGTAGACGAGAGCCGCTTCCCGCTGCCGCGCGCGTTCTGGCTGCAACGGGCGGGCGACGTGGGGCTGATCACGCACTTTCGCACCGCGACGGGGGCGACCTTCACGAGTCCATAGCGGAGACGGCGGCGCGGCGGCACTGTTGGGAAAGCCGCCCGCGGCACCCGGCGCGCCGCCTGCCTCCCGTTTTCCGGGTTGCGGGCGAGACGCCCCCGCTCTCCGGCAACGGAGACACTGCTCAAGAGCAGTGGCACAAACGCGTCTCCGCAGTCGGCATCGCCGGGCTTGGACACTCCCGCTCGCTAGCGCCCGGGTTCGGACAGGGTGTTCGCGATCTCCCGTTTTCCCCGTTATCCGCGTTCTTGGCGCTCTTGGCGTCTCTGCGGTCGTCTTCGTCAGGCCCGGATTGCGACCGGGCGCCCGTGCCTGGGCGGTTTTTGGGGGGTTCGGCCGGCAATCCCTGCCGATGCGCGGCGTTTTTTGCGCCGGGGGGGCGGGGGGCGGGTCAAGCCCACGTTTTGACCGCACCGATAAACACTGACGTCGACGGCCTCGCCGGGTACTCGACCGCCGGACGCGCGCACGGGCGCCGCAACCGGGCGGGCGGCCCGCCCCGCGACACGCAGCAGGGAAGACGGCACCCGATGACTCGACCGAATACAACCGGACGGCGCAACGGTAACGGCGCGTCCCGCACCGCCGAGGCGGAGGCCCCTTCGATGAGCAGCGAAGCGAAGGTGAAGAGTCCGATCAGTCCGAACCTCATCCCAAGCGGCCGCCCGGCGACGCCGACAGGCGGAACGAGCGCGGCGGGGGCCGTTGGCACCGGCGAGCCGACGCGGATTCCGCCGCGGCTCCAGGACACGTTCGCCGACGAGCGGAACGACGTCCTGGCCGTGATCAACGAGCTGGAGGACCAGCTCGACCGCCACCAGGAGATTCGCGAAGCGTTGGAGCGCGAGCTGACCGGCTCGACCGAGAAGCTCCAGGCGGCCAACCAGCGGATCCAGGAACTGGAATGGCAGGTCGTCAGCCTCCAGACGCGCGTCGACTCCTTGGAGCAGGTGAAGCAGGAGATCGCGTCGCTGGAGGAGGAGCTGGCCGACGCGAACGCCCGCGCGCAGCGTCTCAACGAGCAATTCATCGCGGCGGACAAGGAGCGCGTGCGGCTCAAGAGCGAGCTGAAGTCCGCCAGCAAGCAGCTCGACGAGCTGTGGGCCGTCCGCAAAGAGCGCGACGGCCTTCGCACGGACTGCAAGAACCTCTCGGCCCGGGTCGAGGAGCTCGAGCGTACGCACCGCGAGGCGCTCGAGGAGCGCGGCCACCTCCAGTCGCAGATGCACGAGCTCCAGATGGCGCTCGACGAGCTGCGCGACGAGCGCAATCGGCTCGACTTGGCCGCGCGCGAGGGCCAGGATCGCATCCGCGAGCTGACGCAGGTGCAGGAGTCGCTGATCGACAAGATCGAGGCCCTGCGCGTGGAAAAGAAGAACCTCCAGGCCCAGCTGGCGCACCTCGACCGCGAGAACGCCCGCCTCGTCGAGCAGCGGCAGTTCTACGAGTCCGAGGTCACGTCGCTGCGGAACCAGACCCGCACGGCCGAGGCGGCCCTGGCCAACGTCAAGAAAGCGTTCACCGAGGTCCGTGTGGCGTTGTCCGAGACCAAGACGCGGGCCCGCCGACGCACGCTCGACACCTGGCCGCGGGTCGGCACGGCCTTGTCGGGCAGCCCGGCGGCCGCGGTTGCGGGGCCGAAGTCGGCGGAGATCGCGGCCGCGATCGACGACGACCCGCTCGGGGCGCAGACCACCGACGACCTCCCGACGGCCGCCGAAATCGGCGGCTACGGCGGCGACGCGGACGAGATGATCTAGCGGCACGGCGGCGCGGGTGTGCCGCCGAGACGGACGTCCCGGCGGACCCGGCAGCCGTGCTACAGGCGAGACGTCGCACGCGGCGCGTGCGAGACGATGGGACGGCGTCGGGCCGAAGGGCTCGACGCCGTGGCCTTTGGCGGGAACGGGGCGGAAGTCCGGGCCGCGCCAGGGGTGGACACCCGCGGGCAACGTATAATGCCGGCGGGCGGCCCGGAGGGCGTCCCGACGCGGGAGAGCGGACGGCATGGACACAGGCAAGCGATGGCTGCGTCGCGATTGGTTCGCCGGCGTTGCGTGGGCGGCGCTCGTGGGGGCGACGGGGTTGTGGCTGACCTGCGGCGGCTGTCCGACGCCGCCGGCCTCGGCGGTGAACGCCCGGATCACGGCGAGCAGCACCACGGGCGACGCGCCGCTGTCGGTCGTGTTCACCGCCTCGTCGTCGACCTCTTCCAACCCCGGGCCGCTGACGTACGCATGGGATCTGGGGGACGGCAGCGTGTCCGACGAGGTCAGTTTCACGCATACCTATGCCCGGCCCGGCCGGTACGTCGTGGTGCTGCGCGTGACGGACAGCGCCGGCCAGCGGGGCACCGCCAGCATCGACATCCGCGTCCGCGGCGTGGGTGTGACGGCGGTGATCGTGGCCAATCCGACCAGCGGTCCGGCGCCGCTCGTCGTGCAGTTCGACGGGACGACGAGCTCGGCCCCCGACGACACGATCCTGGACTACTACTGGGACTTCAATGACGGATCGACCTCGCGCTTCGCGAAGCCCAGCCACGCCTTCATGCAGCCGGGCACCTACGAGGTGAGCCTGCGGGTCGTGACCGCGGGCGGCCTGGAGGCGACGACGACCAAGCTCATCAGCGTCGGCGTCCGCACGGGCTCTCTGCTGTTCAACGGGTCCATGCTGGCGACGTTGCCGCTCGCGAGCTCGTCCTCCTACGCCGCGCTCACGTTTGAAACCTGGATCAAGCCCGACGCGGACGGCGGCACGGTGGCCAGCGTGGGGGGCGGTGCCGTCACGCTCGACGTGGTGCCCGGGACCAATACCCTGCGGGTGCAGATCAACGGCAGCCCGATCACATCGACGGTGACGGCCCTGTCCGGGAGCTGGCGGCATGTGGCCGTTGCATACTTGAGCGGCGCCGGCGGTACGTGCGTCGTTTACGTCGATGGCGCGCCGCTCGTGAGCACGGCCGCGAGCGGACCGCTATCGGTCGGCGGCGTCGTACTTGGCGTCGGGTATCGCGGGCGGATCGGCGAGGTGCGCCTGTGGAACACGGCCCGCACGGCGACCGAGATCAGCGCGGCGTATCGGCGCCGGATCGCGCCGACCCCGACGGGGCTGGTGGGGTACTGGCGGCTGGATGAAGGCAGCGGCCAGGTGCTCGACAACCGCGGAACGGATGGAACGGATGGCACGCTCGGCAGCTCGCCGGCCGCGGAGGGGGCCGACCCGGCCTGGAGCACGGAGGGCCCGCCGCTGACGTAGCGCAGGGCGGCCGAGCGGGGGATCACGGCGCCGACCGGGAGGGCGGGGGCGGGGGCGGGTGGTGTCCGCGGGGTGCGGACGGCGGTATAATCCCCAGCGAATTACGGGTTTATGCCGCACGGAGCCCCGATGAGCGACGCCCCGACGACGTCTCCCGCCGCCCGCCAGGACATCCCGACACCCATTGCGCAGGAGATGCAGGATTCGTACCTCACCTACGCGATGAGCGTGATCATGGCCCGCGCGCTGCCGGACGTGCGCGACGGCCTGAAGCCCTCGCAGCGGCGGATCCTCGTGGCGATGCACGACCTGAACCTCACGCCGCGCGCCAAGCACCGCAAGTGCGCGAAGATCTGCGGCGACACGAGCGGCAACTACCACCCGCACGGCGAGGGTGTGATCTACCCGACGCTCGTCCGCATGGGCCAGGAATGGACCATGCGGCACCTGCTCGTGGACCCGCAAGGCAACTTCGGGAGCATCGACGGCGATCCGCCCGCGGCCATGCGCTACACGGAGGCCCGGCTCGCGGGCCCGGCCGAGGAGATGCTGGCGGACCTCGAGCGCGAGACGGTCGATTTCGAGGACAACTACGACGGGACGCGTCGGGAGCCGGTGGTTCTGCCGAGCAAGTTTCCGAACCTGCTGGTCAACGGGTCGGAAGGCATCGCGGTGGGCATGGCCACGCGCCTGCTGCCGCACAACCTGGGGGAGATCTGCGACGCCATCGTGGCCTGGATGGAGAACCCCGACATCACGACGGCGGAGCTGATGCGGATCGTGCCGGGGCCGGATTTTCCCACGGGCGGAGTGATCTGCGGCACCGACGGTGTGCGGGAGGCGTACGAGACGGGGCGCGGGGCGATCGTGGTGCGGGGGGTGATCCACACGGAGGAGAGCCGGAGCGGACGGCTGAGCCTGGTCGTGGACGAGATTCCGTACGGCGTGCTGCTGCCGACGATCAAGGAGCGGCTGCTGGAGGCGATCCAGAGCGGGCAGATCAAGGGCATCGACGACGTGCGGGACGAATCCGGCCGCGACAAGCTGGTGCGGCTGGTGATCGAGCTGAAGAAGGACGCCAACGCGCAGGTGGTCGAGAACCAGCTCTGGCGCTACACGCCGCTCCAGAGCACGCTGCACGCGCTGAACATCGTGCTGGTGAATCGCGTCCCGAAGACGCTGAGCCTGCGGCAGCTCATCGAGCAGTTCGTGCGGCACCGCGTGGACGTGATCCGCCGGCGCACGGCGTTCTTGCTGCGCAAGGCGCGCCAGCGGGCGCACGTGCTCGAGGGTCTGATCCTCGCGGTCGCGGACATCGACGAGATCATCCGGCTGATCCGGCAGTCGCCGGACGCCGACACGGCGCGGCAGCGCCTGATGGACAAGACCCTGCGGCTGAGCGAGCAGGCGACCGTCCGCCGGCTGCTGCCGGCAGTGTTCGTGGAGCGGGCGTCGAGCGGCGACCAGCACCTGACGCGCACGCAGGCGGACGCGATCCTGGCGATGCAGTTGCGGCGGCTGACGGGGCTCGAGATCGAGCAGCTGGCGCGCGAGTACTCCGGCCTGGTGGAGGAGATCGCGGACTTCGAACGGATCCTGAGCGACGAGCGCCGCGTGCGCGACATCATCGCCGCGGACCTGCGCGAGCTCAAGGACAAGTACGGCGAGCCGCGGCGCACGCGGATCGCGGGGCCGGTCGGCGCGCTGGACATGGAGCAGCTCGTTGCCGACGAGGAGGTGGTCGTCACCCTCTCGCACGAGGGCTACATCAAGCGCGTCCCGATCGACACCTACCGCACGCAGGGGCGCGGCGGCAAGGGCATCCGCGGCACGGACAACAAGGACGGCGACTTCATCGAGCACTTGCACGTGTGCTCGACGCACGACTACCTGCTGTTCTTCACGAACCGCGGCCGCGTGTACTGGCTGCGCGTGTTCGACGTGCCGGCGGCGTCGCGCGTCGCCCGCGGGCGGTCGCTGGCCAACCTGCTGACGATGCAGAGCGGCGAGCGGCACATGGCCGTGCTGCCCGTCAAGGTCTTCGAGGAGCGTTACGTGTTCTTCGCGACCGAGAAGGGCGTCGTCAAGAAGACGCCGCTGGTCGCGTTCTCCCACCCGCGGCCGAGCGGGATCATCGCGATTACGCTGGACCTGGACGATTCGCTGATCGGCGTGGCGCTGACCTCCGGCGACGACCAGATCGTGCTCGGCACGCGGCAGGGAATGGCCTGCCGGTTCCACGAGGACAACGTGCGGCCCATGGGGCGCAGCGCCCGCGGCGTGCGCGGCATGACGCTGGAGCCGGACGACCGGGTGGTGGACATGGTCGTGACCCGGCCGGGGCAGAGCTTGCTGACGGTGTGCGAGAACGGCTTCGGCAAACGCACGCCGGTGGACGAGTACCGCCTGACGCGCCGCGGCGGGAAGGGCGTCATCAACATCAAGACGACCGACCGCAACGGCGCCGTGGTGGCCCTCCGTGCGATCACCGACGACGACGCCCTGATCCTGATCACTGCCAGCGGCAACCTCATGCGCATGCCGCTGGATGGGCTGCGCGACATCGGGCGGGCGACGCAGGGCGTGCGGCTGATCCGCGCGGGCGAAGGCGACACGGTCGTGGCGGTCGCCCGTGTCGTCGGCGAGAAGGAGGAGCGGCACGCCGTCGGGTTGCCGCCGCTGGCGGAGGGTGCCGAGCCGGCCAACGGCGACGACGCCTCCGCGAACGGCGACGCGCCCGCGACGGATGAAGATGACGCCTCCGCGAGCGGCGAAACGCCGGGCCCCGCGGGCGATGACTCATCCGACACGCCGCCCGCGGCGTCCTAGCGCAGCCATGGGTCCCCAACGATCCGACGTGCCGGTGCGGATCGACGCGACGGATGACGCCGGTGCGGCCGCGGCGGCCGTTCTGGCCGCGGAGCTGGGGCTTACGCCGCAGACCGGGATGCTCGACCCGCTGCAGCCGTTCCTGGCCGTGACTCCGGACCGGGTGGAGTTGCGGTCGGCGGGGCTGCGGCCGATTCGGGTGGATTTTGTGGGGGGCAAGCTAGGGTACACGCGGCGGAGGAACCGCTTCGGTGAGCTCTTCCGGGCGGTGGGCACACCGCCGGGAACCGGAACCGTGCTCGATGCGACGGCCGGTTTCGGGCAGGACGCCTTCCTGTTGGCGCTCGCGGGCTGCGTCGTGACGGCGGTCGAGCGGTCGTGGGTTGTGGCCAAGTTACTGCGGGACGGACTGCGGCGGGCGTGGGCGGACGCGGCCGTGGCGGCGGCGCTCGGCGGGCGGCTGCGAGTGGTGGAGGCGGATGCGCGTCACGTGCTGCGGGAGATGGTGTCCGGCGGCGGGCCGCGGCCCGACGTCGTTTACCTTGACCCGATGTATCCGCCGCGGCGCAAGTCGGCGGAGGTGAGGAAAGAGATGCGTGTGCTGCGCGCGGTGGTGGGGGACGACTCGGACGCGGGGGAGCTGCTGGGGGCGGCGCGGCGGGCGGCGCGGCGACACGTGGTTGTCAAACGGATGCGGCTGGCCCCGGAGCTCGCGCCGGGCGTTCTGCGGAGCTACGTGGGCCGGACAACGCGGTACGACGTGTACGCGGTGCTGGATGCGTAGCACGTGGCGCCGCGCCGAGTCGTGGGCAGGTGGGAACGTGAGCAAGTGAGCAGGTGGGCGGGTGGGCAGGTGGGCGAGCGGGGCGCACTCGGGGCGTTCGGGTCGGAAGGGGAGCGGCGAGTAGCGAGTTTCGAGCAGCGAGTAGCGAGTGACGGAGCACGCGTCCGGGGGGCGTCTTGATCTCTCGTTCTCATGATCTCTCGATCTCTTGATCTCTCGTTCTCTTTCGTGGGCCCCTTGCTGCCGCTCGGGCTCGGATGGGCCCGTGGCGTGCGCTGCGCTAGAATCTCGCCAAACACGCCGGCCGGGTCGGCCGGACCTCTTGCTTGGGATGGCGTCAATGCGCACCGCGAAGAACGTTCTCGGCACCGACCTCGAACCCTGCTCGCTCCGGCCGCTGACCGGCTTCTACCGCAACGGTTGCTGCGACACCGGCCCCGGCGATGTCGGTTTGCACACCGTTTGCGCCCAGGTCACGGCCGAGTTTCTGGCGTTCTCGCGGGCGGTCGGCAACGACTTGTCCACGCCCGTGCCCGAATATGCCTTCCCCGGATTGAAACCCGGCGACCGCTGGTGCCTCTGCGTTGAGCGCTGGAAGCAGGCGTACGCAGCGGGCGTCGCGCCGCCGGTCGTCCTCCGGTCGACGCACATCTCCGCGCTCGAGTTCGTGTCGCTCGAGGAGCTTCAGGAATACGCGCTCGACGCCGAGCCGCGGCCGCGAGAGTAGGCCGCGTTGGTCGCCCGGAGGACGAAGCGGGCCGCGTCGGCCGCCGGCGGCGGCGTGTCGGCGCTCTCACCGGCCATTGGCCGGTGCCGCACCGCGCGGCCCTGTCAGTCGGGCGCCGCGGCACGCTCGCTTTTCCACAGCGAACCGCAAGATTCGGGTCGCGGGAGGCGGGCGGCGCGACCTACACTGCCGCGCATGAACACCGCCGCGCTCAGCCGAGACTGCGTCGCCGACTACCAGCGGATCGGGGCAGCCCTCCGGTTTCTCCAGCAGCATCGCCGGCGCCCGGTCCCGTTGGCCGAGGTCGCGGCCGCGGTCGCCCTCAGCCCGTTCCACTTCCAACGCCTGTTCACGCGCTGGACCGGCATCAGTCCGAAGCGCTTCGCCCAGTACCTCACGCTTGACGACGCCCGCGCGCTGCTGCGGACCGACGCTTCGCTGCTCGAGGCTGCCTGCCGGCTCGGTCTGTCCGGCCCCAATCGCCTGCACGACCTGTTCGTCACGTTCGAGGCCGTCACACCCGGCGAGTACAAGTCCGGCGGGGCCGGCATCGCCATCGCGGTGGGTGAGCACGACACGCCGTTCGGCCGCTGCCTGCTGGGCCTGACGCCCCGGGGCGTGTGCTGGCTGTCGTTCGTTGATGCGTGCGGTCCGGCCGGGCCGGAAGCCGACCTGCGGGCCGCCTGGCCGGCGGCGACGCTCCGGACGGACCGCGCCGCGACGGCCGCGGTGGCCACGCGGATCTTCGCCCCGGCGGGAGCGGGCCGCGACCGGGCGGTGCGCGTGCTCGTGCGCGGAACCAACTTCCAGGTCAAGGTCTGGGAGGCGCTCCTGCGGATTCCGCCCGGAGGGCTGGCGACGTACCGCGACGTGGCCGCGGGCATCGGCCGGCCGACCGCCGCGCGGGCGGTCGGAAACGCGGTCGGGCGGAACCCGGTGGCGTTCGTGATTCCCTGCCACCGCGTGATCCGGAGCCTGGGCATTCTGGGGAACTACGGCGGCGGCGTGGAGCGCAAGCAGGCGATGATCGCGTGGGAGGCGGCGCGGTACGCGGACCGCGACCGGTCGTCGTGACCACCCGCTACGAGCGGACCGCGGATCATTGGCAGCCCGATCGGGAGCCTTGGCGGGCGCGGTCGTTTTACGCGACGTCGCGTCGCCCGGCGCGTTGGCACCGGCCGGCGGGCGGCTAGCCCGTGCGTCCGGCGGGCACGACCTCGGCCTGCTCGCGGACGGTGGGCACGAAGATCTTCTCGCGCAGGCCGTGTCCGACGACGTAGTCGTACATCTCCGGCAGCGTCTTCAGCACGCTCAGGTCGTCGTGCGTGTCGGTGCCGAGAGACACCTGCACGCGGTGGTTCGGAAGAACCTTGAACCAGCGGTCGTGCGCCGAGAGCGGCATCAGCTTCGTGTTGACCTCGTAGATGATGCGCGCGTTGGCCAGCGTGCGCACGATCTGGTCGAGCGACGTGTTGGGGAACGACACCGACACGTCGGTGTGCGCGAGGATCACGGGGCAGGGGAAGCGCCGCGCCTGGTTCGCCAGCGTGGTCAGCCCGGCCCAATCGACGTACTCGAAGAAGACGTAATCGACGGCCGCCAGCATCGGCCGGATCGTGTCGAGCATCGTCTTGTTCAGGGGCCAATTCACCTCGGCGCCGCAATAGATCGGGACCTTGCCGGCCCAGCGTTGGCGGGCGGCGCGCACCTCGGCGATGTAGTTGCGGGCTTCCTTGCCGAAGATGCGGTCGAAGTCCTTCTCGTTCTTCACCTCGCGCGAGGACGGGGTGCAGAAGAGATGGTCGCTGATTCCGATCCCGCCAAGCTCAATCTTCAACTTGAGGTGCTCTTCCACCAGCTCGTCGATCGTGTACGCGCCGTCGGAAAACGGTGTGTGATTGTGCAGGTTCACAATCCCCTGGCTCATGATTCCTCCCGGACGCTTCGGTCCGGCGGGGGACACCCGGGCAAGCGCGCTGCCGACGTCGGGAGCGACGCAGCGACCGGCCTGCCGGGCCCGCTCCTGCCCGCGACCGACCTCTGTGCCGGTGGCCCCACTCCGCTGCGATCCGTGCCGGCCCGCCCTTCCACGGACGTCAATAGCTCAGACCGCTGCGGCGTGCGTGCACGAACGGAGCACGACCACTCACGGCCGCCCCGTCGCGCGCATCCGCAATATACAACCAATGGTCGCCGATGTCTATCCGCTGCGCAACCCCACAGACGAGGTGCGCCGCCGCCGGTTCGAGCACCAGGCCTGGCCCGACCTCGCGGGCCCCGACCGCCCGTAGCGCCGCCGCCGGCGTCACAGCGGGATCCGCGAACTTCGTCCGCAGCAGCGTATCGCCCTGCGCGCACACGTTCAGCACAAATGCCCCGGCCCGGTCGAGCGCGGGCACGACCGACCGCTCCTTGTGAATCGCGATGGCGATCCGCGGCGGCGTCAGGCCCACCTGCTGCACGAAAGACAGCAGGATCGCCTGCGGTCCGGCCTGCAGGTCCTTGACCGTCAGCACGTAACAACCGCTGACGATGTGAGCCAGGGCCTGCGAGAGGCTCTCTTGACCGTGCGGCGTGCTCATGATTCTCACTGGCCGATGCTCTCGGCCGACGTTCGCCACTCACGAACGCGCCGAGCGCAACACGCGTCATCGCAGATCGGAACCCGTCGAGCCGCAAAACCCGCCACGAAAGCGGCCGGCAGCGGTCTCCGGGCGCGGGGAGTATACCCGGCTGGTCGCGAGCGTCTACCGGCCGCGACGCCCGTCCGAAAAAAGTCGTCCACGCTCGTCCCCGCCCGGCCGCCGGCACCACAGCCGCGAGCCCCGGTGATTCCGCCCCGCGTGGCGAACCCGGCCGACGCCACGGCGTACTGCTGGGTGAGAGACCTCCCAACGAACGCTTCTCCTCCTCCGAACCCCCGAGGTGGCCGTCTCCGACGGTCGCCTCGGGGCGTTTCGTGCGCCGGCGCCGCCGCTGGCGATTCGGCGGGGCTGTCAGTACGATCCGCGGACGTGGCACCCCATGAACGTCGGCAACCGGGCCACCGAGAGGCGCCCGAAGAACGCCGGGCGCTCCGGCGGCCGCGCCGCGCGGCAGGCCTCGCGCGATTGGCGGCCATACTGGCTGTCGCGCTCCCGGCAGCCGTACCCGTTTGGTCACAACTGATTACAGCCACGGAGCTTACGTCGTGCGAGCTCCGGCCGAACCGGATCGAGGCCAAGGTCTCCAGTCCCGGACCGCACGGCGCAATGCTCCTGGTGATGAATGGGGCGCGCCCGCTGGCCTGGGCGAGCCCCGTCGACGGCGAACCGCCCGCGACGGTGTATCGGTACTCCGGGCCCATCGATCTGCCCGACAGCCGACCGCGCCTGTCCGCGTGGTTCGTCCCGGCCGATCTGAAAGCCTGCCTGATCGATCAGTGGCCGCGGGACCTGACGCTCGCGGCGGAGGTCGACTCCTTCGGGCCGGGGGGGCGATCCGCGTGGGTTCGGGCCGGGTCGAACGACGGGGTCGGCGTAGGCGATACGTGGTGGCTGCGAATCGGCGGCCAACCGGTCGCACGCCTCGAGACGCGGTTGGTCGATTCCGCGGTGAGTTTCTGCACGGTGGTGCCGCTTGTGTCTGGCCCACCGCTGCGACCGGCCGCCCGCGTCACGCTGTGGCCCTCGCCGGGCGCGGCCCGGCTCGGGATGGCCGTCACGGCGGTCGTGTACATCGAGTCCGGGACGTCGGATCCGCTGGTGTGGGTCGCGGCGCCGCCGCCGATCGACACGCCGCCCGAGCCGCATCTCGACTTCTTCCGCGAGGGGCGCTTCGTCGCACACGGCATCGTGGAGCATCAGGACGACCGCTTCTGGTATGTCCGGCTCGTGCGGCCGGGGCCTGAGGCTCCCGTGTCGCCGACCACGACGCGGCCGGCGGAGGCGGGCACCGCGGTGCTTCCCGTGGTGCCGACGCCCGCGCCGACGGCGCCGACGGACAGCGCGCCGCCGGACGGCTTGCCGGTGCGAGTGGGCGACGATGCCCGCATCCGCACCCAGGCGGATGTAGACGCGCTGCGGTTCATCGCGCGTGTGTTTGAAGTGACGAGCGGCTGGGCGCTGATCAACGCGGGCGAGACGGACGGAATCACGGTGGACCGACCGGCCGTCGCGTACCGCGGTGCGGCACCGCTGGGGTCGGCGCGGGTCACGCGCGTACAGCGCAGCTATAGCGTGGTGACGCTGGAATCATCGGCGGCAGGGCACGCGGAGCGGGGCCGGGAGGCTGCGGCCTTGCAGGTCGGCGATTACCTCCGGTTCGTGCCGCCGCCGCCGGCCGCGGCGCCGGTCGCGACGGTGGACGCGGTCATCGGCGGCGACTTGTTCACCGCGACGGTCACGGGGCCGAGCGTGCCGCTTCAGACGCCGCTGCTGGTGCAGTCGGGCGGCCGCACGGTGGGGCTGGCGATCGCGGTGGTGCGGGAAGGGGGGCAGGTCGGCGGTTTCGCGGTTCGGGCGTCACTGGCCGTCCCGCTCGCGCCGGGCCTGGTGCTCGCGCGTCCCGGCGAGAGCGACCCCGCGCCGCGTTGAGCGCGCGGGCGTGCCGGCGACCGCGTGTCTCGCTCGTGCCGGACTGGTATAATTCGGATGTTTTCGATCGGAACGAGGGCGTAGCTCAGTCGGTAGAGCAACGGCCTTTTAAGCCGTGGGTCCTGGGTTCGAGTCCCAGCGCCCTCATTTGATCCACGCTGGACGCGGATGCACAACGCTTGCGCGGCGTGTCACTTGGGAGGGTTTCGGCCAGAGCGTGATTCCGGGCGAGTTTGTCAGGAATGTCGTCCCGCGTACCGGATTCGTCACGCGGAGAATAAACCGGACGACAAACCGTGAAGCGGGCCCCGGGGTCCGTTGAGCCGTCGGTGCCGGTCGCCGCCAGGGGCACGCGACCCGGCCGGACCGCGGGCAGCGGCAGGGGGGGCAGCTGCTCGAGCGCCCCGCGGAGATCGATCAGCGTCCGGTCGGTGTAGCGGGCGTCGCCCGTTATTCCGTCTGGAGCGCGTTGGTAGACTGAGGGTATCCACATGCGAGGGTCAGCCATGCGCTCCTGGCCGCTTCAACTTACAACGTACCGCGCGACGCTTGCGTCCCTTATCGCCGCTGCTGCCGGTTCGATGACGTTGGCGCAGAACCTGGAGTGGCAAACGAGGCCTCTGAAAATCCTTGATTCCCGCGCGCCTTTTGATTGAGTTTGTGGCATACTTCTTCTCGTGGAACGCACACCTTCTCACCCAACGTTGGTGGATGGCGTGGCGGCCGACCTTGCCGGGCCGCGGACGATGGCTTTTCTGGACAAGTGCGAGCGGCTGATCCCGTGGGACGATCTGGCCCGCAGCGTGGCCGACGTGTTTCCGTCGACGGTGCGTGAGCGTGCGCGCGGCGGGGAGCCTTCGCGGGGCGGCCGGCCGCACTGGCCGGTGAAGCTGTATGTGAAGTGCCTGAT
>CALGJV010000024.1 GCA_937928595.1 uncultured Phycisphaerae bacterium
CAAGGCCGCCACCAACTTCTCGAGCGCTTCCGAGCCCGTCGCCGTGCTGCGCATGGCGAGGATATACGCGCGGGCGCGCTCCCAGCGCAAGGGGTTCTTGGCAGAAAATCAGAAAATCCTTGCAGACGGGTGAAGTGTTACTTCGATCTGCTGATCGAGCCGAGAAATGTGGAGGTCGGGTGCGCGCTACTCGACGCGCACTCTGGCGTCTACCCCGGTGGGAACGACCTCCTCCTCAACACCTAGAGGCTATTCCCCGCGCCCCGCCCCGGCAAGAAAAATCGACGCCCGGCCGTCGATGGCCACGCCCCGAGCGGGTGAAGCCCCGGGAGCCGCCCTGTGCAGAACCTAGGCCCGAACCGTCCGCGGGTGCTCGCCTCACTCGTCGGCCGGCGGACTGTAACCCTCTATCTTATAAGGAGATAGCAGCCAGCGCCCCGCCGCGCGGTCAAAGTACGGCTCCGTGATCGCCGCCCGGATCGCCGCCTCGTCCGTCTTCGCCGGGTCATACGTGATCCGGACGGCGGAGCCCGCAGGCGCCGGCCAGACCTCGATGCGGCAGGACTTCGCGAGCGCGGGCTCGGCCGCCCCGATGTGATCCGCGAATCGCAACGCGCTGTGGCGGCAGTTCACGCCGGCAATCCGCACGGTGAGCTGCGCGGTCGCCTTCGGCAGCGCGCCGCGCGTCACGACGACGGACGGCAGCGGCAGTGCATACGTGGCCGCGACGGCCCCGCCGACGCAGGCCAGGAGCACGGCAACGAGCACGGCTTGCGGCCAGCGCCGCCCCAACCGCCGCGGCGGGCCCCACACGAGCGCCCCGCCGGCCTTCGGGGGACAGGCAGCCACGCACTCCAGGCAGCCGATGCATCGGGCGGCGGTCACGTCGGCGACATGGTCCACGCGGATGCCCATCGGGCACGCCCGCCGGCACGCCCCGCAGTCGAGGCAGGTGCCCGGGTCGCGCTTCACCCGCGCCAGCCCGACCCGCGCGAACGGACTGAGCACCGCCGCCAGCGGACACAGCCAGCGGCAGAATGGCATGATCACCAGCAGCGAGGCCGCGCCGATCGCGCCCGCGATGACGTACGCCCACAGCGTGATGTCCGTGCCGTGGCGACTGATGAGGGCGTAACAAGGGTCGTAACCGCGGAACACGAGCTCGCCGATCGTCCACGTGCAGTACAGGATGACGGCCAGGACGACGTACTTCAGCAGGGCCAGCGCGCGATCGAGCCCGTACGGCACGGTCCGGGCCCGCAGACCCAGCCGCCGCGCGCCGCTCTGAAGCCACTCCGAGAGCGCGCCGATCGGACAGGCGTAGCCGCAGAACGCCCGCCGCAGCAGCAACGTCATGACGACCACGGCCGCGAGGATGTAGAAGTTGGAAACCCCCAGCGAGCAGATCAGGTTGCCTTCGCGGAAGTAGTTGTAGGCCGCCTCCACCCCGCCGAACGGACACCAGCGCTCCGCGTGGCCGGCGAAGGCGTAGACGCCCAGCAGCGTGAGGGCCACGAACCCCAATTGCACGACGCGGCGAGTCCGGCGCATGAACGGTCACCCGGGCGTCAGCGATACGGCAGCGTGCCGTCGATGCGCCCGGCGACCATCTTAAACGCCCAGCCCGCCAGGATCACCGCCAGGAGTGCGAAAAACACCCAAGTCGGCGCGATTCTCCGCTTTATCGGGCGCGGCCACCGCCCGCGCACCACCGCCCAACCCGCGACCGGCACGGCCGCCGCCGTTGCCAGCGCCAGCACGAACCCCGCGGGCTGCACCCATAACGCGCGGCCCCACTGCCCGCGGACGAAGTGCGCGAACGCGGTCGTCATGCCGCAGGTCGGGCACGGCTGCCCGGTGACGATGAGCATGCCGCAAGGGCCGGACCCGAGCCGCTGGTGCGTGCCGAAGCCGCGCGGGTCCGGCGGGAGTGACCACGCGACCCCCAGCAACGCCAAGCTCCCGAGCAGCACCCCGACCGCAACGAGACGGGTGACCCCGGTGCGGTGCGCCGGCCGGGCATACGGCAGCGGGTTGACGTGCTCGTCAGCGGCGGGCAACGGCTATCCCCGGCGAACCGAGGGCTGCGCCCGCACGGCCGTCGCTCCCTTGCGACGCGGGCGTCGTTCCGCGAGGACCTTCTCGGCCTTCTTGAGATCCGAGACCCGGAAGATGCCGATGGCCTTGCCGCCGGCCGCGCCCGCCGTGCAGTACGCGTAGTTCACCGAGATGTGTTCGCTGGCCAGACGCTCCACGACGTCGGCCAACGCGCCGGGCCGGTTCGGGAGGGTCGTGAGCAGGACTTTGGACTCCGTCGTGGGGAGGTTGAGCTTCGTAAACGCCTGGCGAGCCCGCCCGCTGTCCTCGACCACCAGCCGCAGGACGCCGTGCTCGCTCGCGTCCATCATGCTCATCGCCACGATGTTGATCTTGTCGCTCGCAAGCTGCTGGCAGACCTGCGCGAGCAGGCCCGGCTTGTTCGCGAGGAAGACGGAGAACTGCGTGTCCACCAGCGTCCCATTCTCGGTTTTCATCGTGGCCTCCTTCGAGCCGCGCCCGGCTGGGCCGGGCGCCGGTCCGCGACGGGGCGCCCGTCGTTTCCTGGCACGACGTGCGACCGGACTCTATCATCGCCCGGAACACGAGCGGCGGCGGCGGCCCGGCCGCGTGCGCGACGCGGTAGCCGGGCCCCCCAGAGAGGTTCTCCATCACGAAGCCGACCCAGTCGACTCCAGCTTGGCAACGGGCGCTGTTTGCGCATCTGGCCGGTCATCCGGACCGTCCGCTGAAGACACGCGCGCTGGCCCGGGCGCTCCAGGTTCCTGACACCGATTATACCACCTTCCGCGCCTTCGTTCGCGACTGCCTGGCCGACGGCCGCCTCGTCCTCGGCCCCGGCCGAACGCTCCGCCTGCCCGACCAGGCCGGGCTCGTCGTCGGCACCTATCGCGCCCATCCGCGCGGGTTCGGCTTCCTCCAGCGGCCCGGCAAGCCCGACGTTTACGTCGCCCGCGACCGCACCGCCGGTGTGCTCGACGGCGACCGTGTCGCCGCCCGTCTGACGCGCGGCACGCGCCGCGACGCCCCGGAAGCCGAGATCGTCCGGCTGGTCGCTCGCTCGACCCGGCCGCTGGTCGGAATCGTGCTCCGGGAGCGCGGCGCCTGGCTCGTGCGCCCGGTCGGCCGCGACGCCCGACCTCCCCTCCGGGTGGACGAGGCCGGCCGCGCGGGGGCCCGCGCCGGTGAACTCGTGGTCGTCGTACCGAACGACGCGCTCGACGACCGGGTCCCGCACGGCCGCATCGTGGAACGTCTCGGCGACGCCGTCGACGCGCGCACCCACATCCGCGCCGTCATCCGTCGGCACGAGCTGCCCGACACGTTTCCACCCGGGGCCCGGCAGGCCGCCGAGCGCGCCGCCGCGGCGTTCGATCCGAACGCGCTGGACGGCCGCACCGACCTCCGCGAGCTGCTGGTGATCACGATCGACCCACCGGACGCCCGCGACTTCGACGATGCCATCTCGATCGAGTCGCTGGCGGGCGGCCGGACGCGACTCGGCGTTCACATCGCCGACGTGGCGCATTTCGTCCCGAGCGGCGGCGCGCTCGACCGCGAAGCGCGCCGTCGCGGCACCAGCGTGTACTTCCCCGGCCTCGTGCTCCCGATGCTGCCCGAGGCCCTGTCGGCGGGCGTGTGCAGCCTCCAGCCGGGTCAGCCCCGCTACGCCCGCAGCGTCTTCATCACCTACGACAGCCAGGCGCGCGTGGCGGAGACGCGCTTCGCCCGCACGCTGATCTGCTCCGCTGCGCGCTTGACCTACGAGGCGGCGTCCGCGGCGCTCGAGGGCACGGCGGGGAACATCGCGCCCCCCGTGCTCGGGCTGCTGCGCGAAGCCGCGACGCTCGCCCGCCGCATCCGCCAGCGTCGACTCCGCGACGGCATGATCTCGCTCGCGCTGCCCGAGGTGCGGATCGAACTCGATGAGCGCGGCCGCGTCACGGCCGCCGGCCCCGCCGACGCCAGTTTCTCGCATACGCTGATCGAAATGTTCATGGTCGAGGCGAACGAGGCCGTCTCGCGACGCCTCACCCAGGCCGGCCTGACGCACCTGCGCCGCATCCACCCGCCGCCCGCGCCGGAGGAAGCCGAGCACCTGCGGGCCCTCGCACCGCTCCTCGGCCGCCGCCCGCCGATCGCGCTGGACCGCGCGACGATCCAGGATCTGCTCACCGCGACGCGCGGCCGGCCCGAAGAATCGGCGGTGCACTACATCCTGCTGCGCTCGCTGCCGCAGGCCACCTACGACCCCGGCCGCGTGGGGCACTTCGCGCTGGCCAGCCGCGACTACTGCCACTTCACCTCGCCCATCCGCCGCTACCCGGATCTCACGGTCCATCGCCTGCTGGATTCCCTGCTGACCGGGCCGGCGGGACGCGGGCGTCGGCACGCGGACGACGCCGCGACGGACCTCGAACTGGCGGCGTTGGGCCGGGAGACCAGCGCGGCCGAGCGACGCGCTCAGCAGGCGGCGCGGGAGGCACAGGCCGCGTTGCTCGCGCTGTTCATGAAGAGCCGCCTCGGCGAGGTCTGCGCGGGCCTCATCACCGGCGTGACGTCATTCGGGGTGTTCGTACAAATCCGCCCCTACCTTGCCGAAGGCTTGATTCGCGTCGGCGATTTCGGCCCGGACGAGTGGCGGTACGACCGCGAGCACGCGCTCTTCGTCGGGCGCCGCAGTGGCCGGCAGGTGTTCGTGGGGCAGCCCGTCCGGGTGCTCGTCGCGGCCGTGGACGAGTTCCGCAACGAAATCATCCTTCTCCCGGCGGATGGCGGCCCGATCGGTGTCGCCGGCCGCGGCCCCCGCGGCGTTATCCGGACCCGACGCGGGCGGCGAAAGTCACGATAGAAAAAAGAGGGCACCAGGTGCCCTGGGGCGTCCCGGTGCTCTCCGGAGGGGAAAGAAGCCAGGTACTTCTGTGGACCTCGTCAACCAAGGTCCGGTATTTATGACTCCAACCAGTATAAGACATCGGCCGGGTGCCGATCAACACCCCCAAAGCCGGTGCGGAGTTCGCGGCCATCGCTCACTCCAAACCTATTCATCGGCCGGACGTTTCGCAAAATTTAGTCGCGTCGCGGCGTTCGGTGGCAGAACCGTCACGTTTCCAAGCAGACCCGACCAAACGGGCTGAATGTGCAGTATTATCGGACTACACGCCGTTTAAAGCTCCGGCTTCAACCTCCGCGGAACCGCGCGGTTATTTACCGATGCAGAACCGGGCGAAAATCTGCCCCAGCACTTCCTCATCAACCGGGGCCGCAGCCGCCGTCGCCAGGACGTTCACGGCTTCGCGCAATTCGAGTGCGACAATCTCCGGGGCGTCGGCCGCCCGGGCCCGCTGCACGGCCGCACAAGCCGCACGGCGGGCGTCCTCATCCACGCCGATCCCCGGCATCTCGCTGCCCGCCCGCAGCGCCGCCGCCAGTGCGCGGCGCAACTCGGCCAGGCCCGCGCCGGTCAACGCGCTAACCACCACACAGGCGGTGAACGCGGAGGACAACTCCGGCCGGTCAGTCTGCCGGGACGCTATGCGGTCGCACTTGCTCAACACGAGCACCCCCCTTCTCCCCGCGATGGCCGCGGCCGTCGCGGCTTCTTCTTGGGTCCACGCCTCGTCGGCCGGATGCACCCAGAGCACGACATCGGCCTGCGCCGCGGCGCGCTCGGCGGCGCGACGGGCGGCGCGCTCGAGTTCGTCGGCGGAGCGACCGAGCCCCGCGCAGTCCTGTAGCCGGCAGCGAACCCCCTCGCAATCGAACTCGGCCGTCAGCACGTCGCGTGTCGTTCCGTTGATCGGCGACACGAGCGCCCGGTCCGCCCCGATCAGCGCGTTGAACAGCGTGCTCTTGCCGGCGTTCGGTCGCCCGACCAGCGTCACGTGGGGCAACGCGACGCCGCGCGGTCCGGGGGCGGTCGGAGCCGTCAGCGCGGCAAGCACCTCATCGAGGCCGGTCCGCAGGTCGTCGTCGGAAATGAACCGCACATCTTCCTCGTCCACGAAGTCGATGCCGGCCTCGACCCGCGCCAGCAGGTCCAGCAGCCGCTCGCGGACCGCGTTCCGGTCGTCCGCGGCCCGGGTGCACAGTGCGCGGGCGGCCTGCCGCAGCGTCGCGGCCTGGTCGGCCTCGAGCAGCGCGAGCACGCCCTCGACCTGCCGCGCGTCGAGCTTGCCGCGGCGCAGCGCCCGCGCGGTGAACTCGCCCGGCAACGCCCAGCGGGCCCCCGCTGCGACGAGTTTGTCCAGCAGAGCCCGCAGCAACGGCGGCGACCCCGGCACCTGCAGTTCGACCACGTCGTCGCCCGTGTAGCTCCGCGGACCGCGGAACCAGCACGCGACCGCCGGCACCGTGTGTTCGGGGTCCAGGTGCACGCGGGCCGCCGTCCACGCGCCGGCAACTCCCGGCGGCGGCCCCGCCCCCAGCCCGGCCGCCAGCGCAAAGCTGTCCGGCCCGCTCAGGCGGATGACCCCCACGGGCGCCGCCTGCCAGGCCGTCGAAACCGCCACGATCGTGTCATTCAGCGCCGGGAGGTTCACGGTCGCATTCTACGCCGGTCCCGCCGATATAATCTGTGGCCCGCGGGCGAGCGGCGCCTGCGCTACCGAGTCTGACGGCGACCACCATGCCCCCCGCGGCAGTTCTCTTCGAAGGCCGGCGTTTCCGGGTCGAGCGGCGCGAGCGGCCCACCGCCACCGGCCCGCACCCGTACGATGTGGTCGTCCACCCGGGCGCGGCCGTGATCCTGCCGGTCCTTGACGACGGTCGGATCGTGCTGATTCACAACTACCGCGTGGCCGCGGCGGCTGAGCTGCTTGAAGTGCCCGCCGGCACCCTCGATCCGGGCGAGACGCCCGCGGCGTGCGCTGCCCGCGAGCTGACCGAGGAGACGGGCTACCGAGCCGCGACCGTGACGCCGCTGCTGGCGTTCTACTCCTCGCCGGGCATGATGACCGAACGGATGCACCTCTTCCTCGCGACCGGGCTGACGCCCGGCCCGACCGCCCACGAGGCCGGCGAGCAAATCCGCGTCACCACGCTCTCGCTGTCCGAGGCGCTGGCGGCCATCTCCGCCGGCCGCATCGTGGACGGCAAGACCATCGTCGCCCTGCTCTATTACGACCGCTTCATCCGCGGCGAAGGGATCCGGACATGAACTTTCTTGACGGCGCGATCCCGATCGGCCGGGTGGTCGGCATCACGATCCGGATCCACGTGCTGTTCATCCTCTTCGTCGCTTTTCGGCTCTTCGACGCCGCGCGCACGGGCGATGTGCGGACGGAGCTCCTGTTCATCGCGCTGCTCTTCGGCCTGGTGCTACTGCACGAGATCGGCCACTGTCTCGGGGCCCGCGCGGTGGGCGGTCACGCCGAGGACATCCTCATGTGGCCGCTGGGCGGGCTGGCCTATGCCGCCGCGCCGATGCGGCCCTGGCCGCAGTTCGTGACAGTGGCCGCGGGGCCGGCCGTCAACCTGCTGTTGTGCGTGCTCAGCGCCGGTCTGATCCTGGGTGTGACCCACGGCAACCTCTGGCCGCCGCTGAACCCGCTGACCGGAAAGTGGACGGTCTCCGGTCCGCACGTTCCGCCGGAATGGCTGACGTACGCGATGGTGTTTTACCACGTCAACCTCTGGCTGCTCGCCTTCAACCTCCTGCCGATCTTCCCGTTGGACGGCGGGCAGCTCTTCCAGGCCCTGCTCTGGCCGTTCATCGGTCTGCGGCGCGCGGCGGTTCTCGCCTGTCAGGTCGGGCTCGTGGGCGCGGCGCTGTTTGCGTACCTGGCGCTGCGGGGTGAAGGCAGCATGCTGCTGTTCATCGCGATCTTCGGCGGCCTGACGTGCTGGCAGCGGCTTCAGGCCGCGCGCCAGGGCATGCTGTACGAGGACCCCGCCTACACCCGCTCGAGCGCTGACGGCCGCCCGTTCTGGCAACGGCTCCTGGGCAGCGGCCGCCGGCGGCGACCGGAGCGCATGCCGACGGGCCAGATCAACCCGAACCCGGGCGGCTGGGAAGCCCGGCAGGCCGAGCGGGCGGCCGAGGAGGCCGAGCTCGACCGCATCCTGAAGAAGGTGTCGGAACACGGCATCCACAGCCTGTCGTACATCGAGCGGCAGACGCTCGAGCGGATCACGCGCGAGCGGCAGGCCGCCGGCGACCCGCGCAAGCTCTGAACGCCGGACCGCCCCGCGATACAATGACCGCCGCGCTCGGTCGCCATGCGGCCGGGCCGCGAGGAGACGCCCGATGTCCGACACCCCCGCCGGGATCACGTACGACGATTTCGCGAAGCTGGACCTGCGTGTGGGCACGGTCCTCTCCGCCGCGCCGCATCCCAACGCCGACAAGCTGCTGGTGCTGCAAGTGGACCTCGGCCGCGAGCAGCGCCAGATCATCGCGGGCATTCGGGCGCACTACGACCCCGCGACGCTTCCCGGCCGGCAGATCGTCGTGGTCGCGAACCTGGCGCCGCGCATGATGCGGGGCCTGGAAAGCCAGGGGATGCTGCTGGCGGCGTCGAGCGACGATCACGCGCAGGTGATTCTGCTCCAGCCGGAACGGCCGCTCGCGGCCGGCGCGAAGGTGTCGTAGCCGGTCAGTCCGCGTGCCGCGCCGCGGCCGCCAGCAGCTCGGCCCGCAGCTCGGCCCGCAGCCATGCCGGGCGGACCACCTCGGCGAACTCGCCGTAGCCCTTCAGCCAGCGCTTGAACTCGACCACGTTCGACAGCCGGAACGTCGCGATGAGCACGTCGGCGTCTTCCGGCGACGGGTCGAACAGCGTCGCCTCGCCCGGCTGCCGCCGGAGCTGCTGCGACTCGTGCCACACGCGCTCCTCGATCAGCTCCGCGACCGGCCCGCTGAACCGCACGACGATCTCCACCGGCGGACCCGCGCCGTGGAATATGCCGAAGCTCCCGCGGAAGTGCTCCTCGAGCCGGAAATCCGCCGGGCGCTCGAACGTCCCGGCCGTCGGGGCCGCCGCCGTGATCCGGTTCACCTTGAAGACGCGCAGCGCCGCGGCGCGGTGCGAGCGTCCGACCACGAACAGATCGTCGTCGTACAGCACCAGGCCGTAGGGATCCAGGCGGGTCGTGTAGTCCACGCCCCGCCACAGCGCCCGGTAGGTCACCTCGACGGTCCGAGCCTCGCGGGCGGCGTCGGACAAGAGCCGGATAATGTCGGCCTGCTCCGCGTAGTCCGTGAAGCCGGCCCGCCGCACGTGCAGAACGTCGTCGAGCTCGCGGAAGTACTCCAGCGCCCGTGCCGGGATCAGCGCCCGGATCTTCTCCAGCAGCGACGCCAGCCCCTCGGCGAAGTGCGTGCCGGCCAGCGGCCGCAGCAGGTGCTCGGCCAGGTGCAGCGACACGGCCTCGGTCAGTCCCAGCACGAGCGGCCCGCTGCGGAAGAAATCGTGCGGCAGGCGCCAGTAGCGCTTGCCGTACTCGTCCTCCTGGTGCTCGAGCGGGAAGCCGACCTCCTCGAGCGCCTCGAAATCGCGCTGGATGGTCCGCTCGGTCACGCCGAGCTCTGCGGCGATCGCCCGCAGCGGCAGACCCGTGCCGCGCGTCTGGAGCATCCGCAGCAGGTTCCAGTGCCGCAGGATCTGTTCGCCGCGCGCCATGGGCACCCTCGCCACCCGCCGATCGGGAGTTATCGGGCATCCTATCGGTTGCCGCGGCGGCGCCAAGTCCGCCGCCCGGCATTGACAAACGCCGCGCGCTTTGCGACCGTTCGCCCGGTGCGCGCCGCCGGAGCGCCGCGCACCGCCCGCGGAGACGTGACGGCGCCATGCAACACCCCGACGGCCTGATGCTCACGCTCATGCTGCTGTTCGGCGGCGTGATCCTGCTGTCGCTCTGGCGCGCCCGCCACAAGCTGCCCTACGTGCGGCCCATTCCCGGCATCGTCTCGATCGAGGAAGCCGTCGGCCGCGCCACCGAACTCGGCCGCCCCGTCGTGTTCGCCATGGGCGAGGGCGACATCCGCGACATCGTCACGCACGCCTCGCTGTCGATCCTTGAGTACGTCGCGCGGCTGGCCGCCCGGCTGCGGGCCAGCTTCATCGCGATGGTCCGCAAGCCCGACGTTTACCCGTTCGCCGAGAACATCGTCCGCGACGCCTACCGCGTCGAGGGCGCGGCCGAGGACTTCCGCCCCGAGGAGCAGGTGCGCTTCCTGTCGGACGACGCCATCGTCTACGCGATGTCCACCGCCCGGCTGATCCAGGAAGCCCCGGCCGGCTGCGCCCTGTTCTTCGGCGGGTTCTTCTTCACCAGCCTGCTGATGACCGAGCCGGGCGCGCAGTCGGGCGTGCTCCAGATCGCCGGCGACCCGACACTCGGCCAGATCCCGTTCTTCGTCTGCACGTGCGATTACACCATCATCGGCGAGGAGTTCTTCGCGGCCGGGGCGTACGTCAGCAGCGACCCCACGGTCCGCGGGGCGCTGGTCGGGCAGGACTTCATCAAGGTCGTGCTGGCGCTGCTCGTGCTGGTCGGCACGGGCGCGCTGCTGCTGGCCGGCGGCGCCGGCGAGGGGCCGGCGTACGAGACGGCCCGCGGACTCATGAAGTACGTGACGCAGAAATGACCCGCGCGGCCGGCGCGGAGAGGCGTGGATGCGCAAGACAGTCGTACGGGTCGTGACACTGCTGGGCGGGCTGTTCTTCGTGCTCGAGTTCATGCTGCCCGCCGAGCTGCGCCGCCCCGGCGCGGACCGGCCGTACTTCACCAACCCGTTCTCGCCGTGGCTCAACCTGGCCACGGACCTGGTGATCGTGCTCGGCACGATGGCCTTCCTGCTCGGCCCCATCAACCTCATCCGCAGCCATTTCGGGAATCTCGTCCGCTGGCGGCGCGGCGCGGTCGAGAGCGCGGTCTTCCTGTTGTTCCTGGCTCTCGGCCTGGGACTGGCCGGGGTGAAGGAGTTTCCCGATTTGAAAGACGCGCTCGGCCTGGCGGCCGCGAGTGACGCGTTCCAGAGCGGCTACAACCTGCTGTTCTACGGGCTGATGAGCGCGTTCGGCGCGACCAGCATGGCGCTGCTGGCTTTCTACCTGGTGTCGGCGGCCTACCGGTCGTTCCGGTTCCAGAGCCTCGAAGCGGGCGTGATGATGATCACCGCGCTCGTCGTCCTGCTTGGGCTGGTGCCGCTGGGCACGTTCCTGACGAGCTGGCTGCCGACCGAGCTCCAGTTGCCGACGTGGGCCGCGTGGATCTTCGCCGTGCCCAACAGCGCCGTGCAGCGCGCGGTCGTCATCGGCACGTTCGCCGGGGCCTTCGCCGCGGGCCTGCGCCTGTGGCTCGGCGTCGGCCAGAAGACGGAGTGAGCCGATGCGGTTTCTCGCCCACCTGCACCGGATCGACCGCCGCTGGCTGTACGTGGCCACGCTTGTCCTGATGCTCGTGCCCTTTGTCAAGCCGCTGACGCTGCCGGCCGGGCACGTGTCGCGCACGACGCGGGCGGCGTTCGAGCTGATCGACAGTTGTCCGCCGGACAAGGTCGTGATCATCGACTCGAGCTGGGACGCGGGCTCGCAGGCCGAGAACCGCGCCCAGCTCGAAGCGGTGGTCGCCCACCTCTGCCGCCGGAAGATCAAGTTCATCGTGACCTCGCTCGGTGTCACGCCGCTGGGCCCCGACTTCGCCCGCGACATCATCCGCCCGCAGGTCGAGCGGGCCGGCTACGAATACGGTCGCGACTGGGTGCAGCTCGGCTTCGTCCAGGGCGTGGCCGGGGCGCTGGGTCCGGTGATCGACCGCTTCAGCCGCGACCTCTGGGGGCTCTACCCGCGCGACATCCACAACACGCCCGTCGAGCAACTGCCGCTGATGCAGGCCGTGCGGCGCGGGGCCGACGCGCACGCGCTGTGCTGTTTCACGTACGCCCCGGTCTACGAGTGGATCAGCTTCGCGAACGCCCAGTACGGCCTGCGGCTCGTCTTCGGCTGCATGACCATCATGTGCCCGGCGTACTACCCGTACATCGACAGCGGCCAGCTCGCCGGCATGCTGGTCGGCAACGTCGGCGCCGCCGAGTACGAGGCCCTCAACGGCACGGCCGGACGCGGCACCCGGCTGGGCGTGCCGGCGGCCTTCGGCAACGGCGCGGTCATCGCCGCCGCAGTGCTGGGCAACATCGGCCTGTGGGCCGAGCGGCGGGCGCGGAGGGCCGCGGCATGACCGACACGCCGGTCATCTGGCTCGCCGCTTTCGTCACGGTCGTCGTCTTCAGCTACGCGCTGAAGGACAGCTACATCTACCGGCTCGTGCAGCACGCCACGCTCGGCGCCACGGTCGGCGTCACGGTCGTCGTCACCTGGAAACAGGTCCTGCTGCCGCGCTGGTGGGCGCCGATCTGGGCGGCGGCGCAGGGCACGGCGATCGACCCGGCCACCAGCCGGCCGGACTACGGGGGCCTGCTCTGGCTGCTCGCGCTGATTCCCGGCCTGCTGTGGTATTTTCAGCTCTCGAAGAAATGGTTCTGGCTCAGCACGCTCATCACCGGGCTGTTCGTGGGCACCGCCGCCGGGCTGGCGTTCAAGAACCAGATCCTGCTGATCATGCCGCAGCTCGCGGCCTCCATCAAACCGCTCAATCCCTTCGTCCGCCCCGACCCGGCCCTGCTGTACGGCCCGGCCTGGCCCGAGCCCGGCACGCCCGCCGCGTGGGCCGCCGCGCTCAACAACGCGCTGTTCCTCGCCGCCCTGCTGGCGACGCTGTTCTACTTCTTCTTCTCCGTCCGCACCGACCACCGCTTTCTCCAGGCCCCGCGCCGCTTCGGGCGGCTGGCGATCATGGTCTGCCTCGGCGCGATGTTCGGCAGCACGGTCATGACGCGCATGGCCTACCTGCTGGACCGGCTCATGTTCCTCTCGCACGACTGGTGGCAGGAGCAGGTGCTCGTGCTTCTCCCACGCGTCTGGGGCGGGGGCTGACGCCGGCGTCCCGCGGCGATACGCTGCCGGGGCGATGTTCCGGCGAACCGGTCCACCACCGTCGCGGCGTCCGGCAACGCACGCCGCCCGCGAGCACGCGCCGTGACGCCCCCACCGGCCATCGTGCTGCTCTCGGGCGGACTCGACAGCGCCACGACGCTCGCCATCGCCCGCGCCGACGGCTTCGCGCCGCTCGCGCTGAGCTTCCGCTACGGTCAGCGGCACGCCTGCGAACTCGACGCGGCCCGACGCGTCGCCGCCGCGGCCGGCGTGCGGGAACACCGCATCATCGACATCGACCTGCGGTCGCTGGGCGGGTCCGCCCTGACGTCGGACCTGGCGGTGCCCAAGGACCGCGATCTCGCCGCCGACGAAATCCCGATCACCTACGTGCCCGCGCGCAACACCATCTTCCTCGCGCTGGCCCTGGCCCTGGCCGAGGTCCGCGACGCCGCCGACATCTACATCGGCGTCAACGCGATCGACTACAGCGGCTACCCGGACTGCCGGCCGGAGTACCTCGCCGCGTTCGAGCGGCTGGGCGCGCTGGCGACGAAGGCCGGCGTGGAGGGCCGGCCGCTCCACATCCACGCGCCGTTGCTGCATCTGTCGAAGGTGGAGATCGTGCGCCGCGGCCTGGCGCTGGGTGTGGATTACAGCCTGACGCGGAGCTGCTACGACCCCGACGCCGCCGGACGCGCTTGCGGGCACTGCGACAGTTGCCGCCTGCGCCGGGCCGCCTTCGCCGCGCTGGGGCGGACGGACCCCGCCCCGTATCAGTAACCGCGCCTCAGTCCCGCGCCCGGCGCTTCACCGCGTACATGGCCTTGTCCGCGGCCGCCAGCAGCGCCGCCGCGTCGGCCCCGGGATGCTCCGACAGCGTCACGATGCCGGCGGACAGGGCCGGCGGCGGGTCCAGCGGCGTGAGCGTCCGGGCACGCTGAGCGAACAGCGCGGCGATCCGGTCGACCACGGTGCGGGCCGTCCGGGCATCGGTCCCGGGCAGCGCCAGCACGAACTCGTCGCCGCCAAGCCGCGCCGCCACGTCCGTTCCCTGGCGCACGGTCGCGCGCAGCAGCTCACCGACGAAGCTCAACACGCGGTCGCCGGCCGCGTGGCCGAACCGATCGTTGACGCCTTTGAACCGGTCGACGTCGAACACGACCAGCGCCAGGTCGCCTCCGCGGGCGAACTCCCGCTCGCACAGCGTCGGCAGCACGCGTTCGAGCCCGCGGCGGCTGGCGAGCTGTGTGAGCGGATCGGTCAGCGCCTCCCGCTCCGCCTGCCGCCGCGCCTGCTCGGCTCGCCGGGTGCGCGCGTCAACCTGTGCATCGACCGTCATCCGCATCAGCAGCGCCTCGGTCTGGGCCCGTTCCAGCTCGAGCCCCAGCCGCTGCGCCGCGTCCACCAGCTTCCGCAGCTCACCCGGGACGCCGTCCGGGTCCGCCGGCCGGACCTCGCCCCGCAACGCGCCGGCCACGCAATCCAGGAGCTGCCGCGTCGGCGCGACGATCATCCGGTGAAACAGCGTCGCGACCAGCGCCAATCCGGCGGCTCCGGCCGCGACTAAACCCGCTACCAGCAAGGCCGCGCGCCCTCCCGCCCGCGGCTCGGCGGCCACCACGACGGCCAGACGCCCGCCGTCGGGCAGCGGCCAGACGCGCAGCTCCGCCGGGCCGGACGCCCCGGCGGGTGTCTCCAGCCGCGACCGCGCCGGTCCGCGGCCGAGCGCCGCGATCCGCTCCGCCAGCTCCGCGAAGGACGGCCCGCCCGCGCGTCGAAACTCGGTCCCCTCGCCGTCCGGCCGCACCACCCCCAGCCACTGCACGCGGGCCGCGACTTGCGCGAGCGACTCCCCGCCGGCCGCTTCCGCGTCGGCCCCCTGCCGCCCCAGGATCGTGACCGCTGCCAAGGCCGGCAGCGTGACCTCATCCTCCGGGTCGGCGGCCCGCTCCACGGTCCACGTCCGGTAAGCCAACCACGTCGGGACGGCCACGACCACCGCCGTAAGGGCGATGACCAGACGGCCGCGCGCCTCGAGCGTGCGCGGCAGCAGCCGTCGCAGGAATCCGGTTCGCACGTTCATCACCGGAAGTATCGGCTCGCCCCCGAGCGGGCGTGACCGCGACGCCGCGGCGCGGCGGTCGGCGGGCCGGGCCGTTCCGCATTCTCGGACGGCGCGTGGGCCTCAGGCCGGCGGCAGGTGGGGCGCCAGCGCCGCCGCGAACAGCCCGTAGCCGGCCGCGTTCAGATGCAGGCCGTCGTCCGTCAGGTCCGCGCGCAGCTCGCCGTCCGCGCCGACGCACTGCGCGTAGAAGTCGAGCAGCGTGCAGCCGTGCGCGGCCGCGAGCCGCGCGACGTGCGGATTGAACTCCCGGACCAGCGGGTTGAGCCCCGCGAACCGTCCCGTCGTCGGCAGCACGTTCACGACGATGAGCGGGACCGTCGACAGCCGGCCGCGGATCGTCGCGAGCACGCGGTCGTAGGCGGCGATGATCGCCGCCGGCGGCGGGGTACCGTTGCGCCACAGCTCGCCGAGGTCGTTCGCGCCGTTCTCGAACACGACGGCCGCGGGCCGCAGGTCGAAGCAGGACACGTCCAGGCGGTGCAGAATCCCGCGCTCCGTCAGTCCCAGCCGGTCGGACGCGATGCCGCGGTTCACGAAGCGCCGGCCCGGCAGCAGCCGCGGCGCATCGAACCATTCGAGGTGCGACGAGCCGAGCAGTACGATGCTGCCGGGGGCGACGGTCTCGGCCGCGAAGGCCCGCAGCCGCGCGTGGTAGTGCTGCTCCGCGTCGATCATCGCTCCGCCCCGCTCAATACACGCGCGCCAACGCCGCCTTCGGGTAGTAGTGCCGACAGATCGTCTCGTAGTCGTGGCCGCACAGCGCCATGCCCAGCGCGCCGATCTGGCACAGCCCGACCCCGTGTCCCCACCCCGCCCCGCGCAGCGTCACCCGCGTCAGCCGCCCGTCGGCGGCGCGCTCCGGCCGCACGGCGAACGCGCTGCTGTAGAGGAACTTCGGGTGCAGCACCTGCCGGATCCGGTACTCGCTTTCGATCCGCCGGACGACGGGCGCGCCGCGTGCGTCGCGCCACTCGGCCTCGACGATGTAGGCCCGGCCGCTCACGCCCCGCGCCCGCACCCGCAAGTCGCGCAGCTCGACCAGCCCGTCGGCGTCGCCCAGCTTCGCCCGCAGCAGCGCCTCGAGCTCTTCGCGCCCGTACGACTTCGTCCAGCGGAAGTAATCGTCCGTCGTGTCCACGCGGCCCAGGAAGCGGCCGATCGCCTCCACCGGCACGACGTTCGGGCTGCAATAGCAGCGGGTCGTCCGGACCCAGTCGCCGTCGAGGTACTCGTCCAGGTTCGCCTCCGTGACGGGAAAGAACCGGCGCTCGGGCGCGTTCGGCGGAGCATCCACGACGGGTGAAATTCCCGGCTTCTCCAGCCCCCACACCGCGACCGGCGTCTCCGAGATGCCGCCGCAGCTCTTCGCATAGTTCGCGTCGAGCACACCGCCCGACGGCGTCAGCAGCAGCACGCCGCGCGTTCGGCGGGCGGCCCCCAGCGCCGTCGGGTTCAGATCGTCCGTGCCCTGGTAGCGCTGGCAGCAATCGTCGTTGCACCGATCGTACGGCTCGTCCGTGTGCTTGGGCTCGGTCAGCGCCAGCAGCCACGCCCGCGCCACGACGCACTGGGCCTCGAGCAGCGCCGCCGGGCACGCACCGCTCATCTCGGCCGTGATGACGCCCGCCAGGTAGTCTTCCAGCGCCAGCTCGTTGACCAGTACCACGCCGCGGCGGCCCGGCCGCAGCTCCACCACGCCCGCCAGCGTCACGTCGATCCGCCGCTGCCAGTGAAAGCCCCGCCCGGCGATCACGTCGTGCACCCGTGCGCCGCCGTCCGGCGTGAGCTCGCCTTCGGGCGGAACCACGCGTGCCAGTGGCGCTGCGACGGCCGCCTCATTGCCGACCTGCACCCGCAGGCCGCCGCCCGCCATCGTCGCGATCACGGCCGTGCCCGGCGGCAGCACCCGCGTCGGGCCGGCGCCCAGGTCAAGCCGGCACGGCGCCGTCGGGGTCTTCACCCGCACGACCGCGTCGCCGTCTTCATCCAGAACGATCCCGATGCGGACGACCGGCTCGCGGCCCGCCGCCGGCGACCAGTCGCGCACGGATAGGGGCGTGGACATGTGGGTAGTCTACCGCGGCGCGCTCGACCGTCCCCCGCTTGTGAACCGGTCGCCGTCCGACCCCGGCCGCCAAGCCGGGGCCCCAAGCCCCCGGAGCCTGGAGCTTGCGCTCCAGGCTCGGATGCCACACACCGGCCCGCCCGGCCCCCTTGTCATGGCCTGCGCACCGAACGCGGCCGTCCAAGGCGGCCCCCCGGCCATCGAACCCCTAGCGCCGGTAGAACGCCGTCAGCGCCGCGACGACCGCCTGCTGCTGCGACTCGGTAAGCTCCGGGTAGATCGGCAACGCGACGACTTCGCGGGCCGCCTGCTCGGCGTGCGGAAACGCACCCGCGCGATACCCCAGCTCGGCGAAGCACTGCTGGAGGTGCAGCGGCAGCGGGTAATACACGGCCGCCCCGATCTTGCGCTCCTTGAGAAACGCGACCAGTTCGTCCCGCCGCTGCGCCCGCAGCACGTACTGGTGATAGACGTGCCGCCCGTGCCGCTCGCTCGGGAGCTGCACGAACTCGGGGGCCAGGCCGGCCTCGGCGATCAGCGCGTTGTAGCGCGCCGCCCGCGCCCGCCGCTCCGCCGTCCAGCGTTCCAGGTGGGCCAGCTTGATCCGCAGCAGCGCGGCTTGGAGCGCGTCGATGCGGAAGTTGCCGCCCACGCGCTCGTGGTAGTACGTGTGCCCGCTGCCGTGAATCCGCAGCTTGCGGGCCAGCTCGGCCAGTTCGGCGCTCGACATCAGCAGCGCCCCGGCGTCCCCCAGGGCCCCCAGGTTCTTGGTCGGGTAGAAGCTCAGCGCGCCGAACGTGCCGAACGACCCGGCCCGCCGGCCCGTCGCGTCCTGCGCCCCGATCGCCTGCGCCGCATCCTCGACGATGGGCACGCCGTGCCGCGCCGCGACGGGCAGCAGCGCGTCCAAGTCGGCCAGTTGCCCGTACAGGTGCACCGGGATGAGCGCCTTCGTCCGCGGCGTGATCAGCGCCGCCGCCTGCCGCACGTCGAGGTTGAACGTCTGGGGGTCGATGTCGCACATCACCGGCCGCGCGCCCACCCGGCTCACCACCCCCGCCGTCGCGAAGAACGTGAACGTCGGCACGATCACTTCGTCGCCCGGCCCGATGCCCAGCGCCATCAGCGCCAGCAGCAGCGCATCCGTCCCCGACGACACCCCCACCGCGTACGCCGTGCCGCAGTACCGGGCCAGGTCCTCCTCGAACGCCGTCACCTTCGGCCCGAGCACGTAGTAGCCCGACTCGGCCACGGCCGTCAGCTCCGCCAGCAGCTCGCTTCGCAGGTCGGCGAACTGGCCGCCCAGGTTCAGCGGCGGTACGGCGAGACAGGCGTCGGCGGCACCGGTGGTGGTCACGGCTGGCATTTCCGCTCCTTGCGGTCCTGGCGCGACGGAATGTCGCGCTGCGGCGCTTTGTACCGCAATGCCGCGGGGATTTGAAGCGGACGCCCGCGTCGCGGGTACAATCCGCCGCGTGAGTTCGTAACGGCGATCCCGGCCGTCGGCGACAGCGCCGGACGCCGGGGGCCGCTTCAGCGAGGGCAGGCGGAATGCGACGGATGGGCTGGTGGCTGGGGGCGGTGGCGATCCTCTCCGGCAGCATGGGCGGCGCACGAGCGGACGACGTGGTGTTCGCCCGACACCTCGCGCTCTCGCCGGACGGCGCGACGCTCGCGTTCAGCTGGGCCGGCGACATCTGGACGGTGCCGAGCACCGGCGGTTCGGCGACGCGCCTGACCGTCCATCCAGCCGACGACCGCCACCCGGTCTGGTCGCGCGACGGCGAGTGGCTCGCGTTCGCGTCCGACCGGCACGGCGCAGCCAACGTCTTCACGATGCGGCGCGACGGCCGCGACGTCCGCCGACTGACCGTCTCGGACCGCAACGAACTCCCGACCGACTGGTCGCCGGACGGCGCCTTCGTGTACTTCCAGACGCTCCGCGAGTGCGAGCCGTTCCGCGAGCCGCGGCTGTATCGCGTGCCCGCGACCGGCGGCCAGGCCTGGCGCGTGCTCGACTGCTACGCGGCCGCCGCGCGGCTCAGCCCCGACGGGCGGCGGATCCTTTTCACGCGCGGCGGCGTCGAGTGGTGGCGGCGCGGTTACCGCGGCTCGGCCGCCCACGACGTGTGGCTCTGGACCAGCGACGATTTTCGCGCCCTCACCGGCGCCCCCGGCTCGCACCGCCAGCCGCACTGGGACGCCGACGGCCGCGGGTTCCTGTTCCTCTCGGACCGCGGCGGCACCGTCAATGTCTGGCACCAGTCGCTGGCCGACGACGACGCCGCGCCCGTGACGCACATGACCGGCGATGACGTCCGCGACCTGGCAGTTGCCGCCGACGGCCGCACCGTCGCGTTCACGCACTGGAGCGCGATCTACGTCCGCCGCGGGTCCGACGCGGAGTTCCGGCCGATCCGCGTGACCGCCGGGGACGACGCCGGCCGCAACGACATCGAGCTCCGCACGTTCACGAAAGACGCCGACGAAGTGGTGGTGTCGCCGGACGGGAAGGAGATCGCGCTGGTCGTACGGGGCGAGATCTACGTTCTCCAGACCGAGGAAAACCGCTGGACCCGCCGCGTGACCCAGACGCCGGCCCGCGACCACGAAGTGAGCTGGTCGCCGGACGGCAAGGCGCTGTACTTCGTGTCGGACCGCGCCGGACAGGAGGACATCCACCGGGCCGTCTCGGACGAGAAGCCGCCCCGCGCCCTGAGCGAGTCCCGCAAGTTCCGCATCGAGCGCGTCACGGACGACCCCGCCCCCGAGTTCGGCCCGCAGGTCTCGCCCGACGGCAGGCAGCTCGCGTTTATCCGCGAGCGCGGCGACATCATCATCCGCGACCTCCAGTCCGGCCGCGAGCGCACGCTCGTGACGGCCTGGCTGCGGCCGACGTTCCGCTGGTCGCCCGACAGCGCGTGGCTCGCGTACGAGGTCGAAGACGCCGAGAACAACGCGGACGTCTGGGTCGTGCCCGCGGACGGCAGCCGACCGCCGGTCAACATCTCCCGGCATCCGGACAACGACACCGATCCGCAGTGGTCGGCCGACGGGCAGGTGCTCGCGTTCGCCACGCGCCGCAGCGGCTTCGACTGGGACTTGTGTCTCGTCTTCCTGTCGAAGGAGCTGGACGAGAAGTCCGCCGTCGATCTCGACCGCTACTTCGGCCGGCAGGCGGAAGAAGTGAAGAAGCGCAAGCCGCCGAAAAGCGCGATCGCCAGCGGCCGGATCCGGCTCGCGGGCGCGCCGGCCTCCGCCCCGGCCGAATCGCAGCCCGCGACCGACGCCGCCGAATCGCCACCGGCCGCGACGCAGCCGAGCACCGCGCCGGCCGCACCGCCGTCCGCGGCCCTGCGCGGGGCGCTGCGCCGGTGGGTCAAGGAGCTGCTGGCCGAGCCCGAGAAGGCCGCGAAAAAGGACGACCAGGAGAAGGACGAGCCGGATGAGAAGCCGGAGAAGTTCGCCTACGACCTGGAGTCGTGCTACCGCCGCATCCGCACGGTCACGACGCTGCCGGGCGACCAGATGCAGTTCGCGCTGGCGCCGGACGGCGCTTTGCTCGCGTTCCGTTCCGCCCACGAGGGCGAAAACCGGGTGTTCACGATCAAGTGGAACGGGCAGGACGTGAAACGCATTCTGGCGTCCGACGGCACCGGCCTGCACTGGGAGCCGACCGGCAAGCGGCTGTTCTACCTGTCCGGCGGCGCGCCCGCGTCGTGCGCCCCCGGCGGCTCGGACTCCAGGACGCACAAGTTCTCGGCCAAGCTCGCCATCGACCGCCGGGCCGAGGCCGCGCAGAAGTTCGACGACGGCGCGCGGCAGCTCGCGCTGCGCTTCTACCACCCGACGCTCAAGGGGCTCGACTGGCCGGCGCTGATGGACAAGTACCGGCCGCTGGCGCTGGCCGCGTTGAGCACAACCGAGTTCAACGAAGTCTTCAACATGCTGCTCGGCGAGCTGAACGCCTCGCACCTGGGCATCTTCGGGCCGCGCGGCGGCCCCGCCGAGCGCATCGGCTACCTCGGCTGCCTGCTGGACCGCACCTACCCGGGGCCCGGCCTGCGCGTCGGCGCGGTGGTGCCAGACTCCCCCGCCGACCGCGCCGCGAGCCGCCTGAGGCCCGGCGACGTGATCCGGAGCGTCGGCGGGCAGCCCGTCGGCCCCAACGACCCGCTCGAGCGCGCGCTGGTCGACACGGTCGGAGAAGAGGTCCTGCTCGAGGTCGAGCCCGCCCCGGAGGCAACCACGACGTCCCCCGCGTCCGAGCCCGCCGCCGCACCGACCAGTCGCCCCGGGCCGCGCGAGCTCGTCATCCGCCCGATCGCCGCGGACGCGTTCCGCGATCTCCAGTACGAGGCCTGGGTCCGCGACAACGCCCGCTACGTGACCGAGCGGACCGACGGCCGCGTCGGCTATCTGCACATCCGCGGCATGGACGAAAGATCGTTCCAGACGTTCGAGCGGGACCTGTACGCCGCCGCCCACGGCCGCGCGGCGCTGATCATCGACGTCCGCAACAACGGCGGCGGCTGGACCGCCGACTGGGTCCTGGCCGTCCTCAACGTGCGGCGTCATGCGTACACCGTCTCGCGCGGCGGGCAGCCCGGCTACCCCCACGATCGGCTGGTGTTCTACGCCTGGACCAACCCGGCGGTCATGCTGTGCAACCAGTACAGCTTCTCGAACGCCGAGATCCTGGCGCACGCCTTCAAGAACCTGGGGCGCGGCCCGCTCGTGGGTGTGCCGACCTGGGGCGGCGTCATCAGCACCGGCAGCTACACGCTGCTCGACGGCGCACAGGTGCGCATGCCGGAGCGCGGCTGGTTCACGCTACCGGACGGTGTCGATATGGAGAACAACGGCGCGGAGCCGGACATCCGCGTGCCGGAAACCCCGGCCGACGAGACCGCGGGCCGCCGGCCGCAGCTCGACGCCGCCATTCGCGCGGCGCAGGCGCAGATCGCCGCGGACGGAGCGGGAACAGAGGAGTAGCGGGGCCCCGGGGCCGCCAATCATGGAGGAACAGCGGCGTGGCGCGACGGGACTGGGAATTCGTGTGGTGGCTCGTCCGACGGTGGCTGCGGACGGGGCGGCCGTACCTGCTCGGCGCGCTTGCCGGCGGCCTGTTGGTGTGGATCGGGCTGACAGCCTGGTCCTGGCGCGAGGCGGATCCGACGCGGCACTATCCCCCCGCCGCCAAGTCGCCGCCCGGCAGCGACCCGTGGCGCGTGCTGCCGCCCCCTGAGTTTCCGGTGCCGCCCTTCGCGCGTCACCTGCGCGACGTCAGGATCGTCGTCGACCCCGGGCACGTGGGGCAGCGCGACCCGGGCGGCACGTGGCGGCGCGGCCCGACCGGCCTGCGCGAGGCCGAGGTCAACCTGCGCGTGGCGCTCTTCCTGCGGGATTTCCTCGCCGCCGTCGGCGCCGACGTCATCCTCACGCGCGATCGCGACCGGGAGCTCGGGCTGTCGGACGCGGCGGACCTGAGCGCCCGCGTGCAGATCGCCAACGAGCGGCGGGCCGACCTGTTTCTGTCGATTCATCACAACGGGTCCAACGACCCGCGGCCGAACTACACGGTCGTCTTCTACCACGGCTCCCCGGACGACTCGACCGCGAGCCTGAGCGCCGCGCGGCATCTGCTGACCGGTCTGAATGACACGCTGCGGCTCGAATCGCACCTCGAATGCGCGCTCCTGAGCGACTTTGCGACACACGAGGGCAACGGCTACCGCGTGCTCCGTGAGGCCCGCGTGCCCGCCGTGCTCACCGAAGCCTCGTTTCACTCGAACCCGGAGGAGGAAGCCCGGCTGCGGGACCCCGTCTACAACCGACGCGAAGCCTACGGGCTGTTCCTCGGGCTGGCCCGCTGGGCCGCGGGCGGACTTCCGCGGATTGCGCTTTCAGCGCTGCCGACCGGACCGGGCGGGGAAGTCGTCGTCTCGTTCGATGACGGGCTGGGCGGGCGCGGCGGCTGGGACGCGGCCCGGCCCAAGATCCTCGTGGACACGCTGACCGTTCGACTTAACGGGCAGTGGGTCCAGCCGGGCGTCGATCTGCCCAAGCGGCAGATCCGCGTGCGGCTGCCGGCGAACCGGCGCGGGCCGGCAAAGCTGCGGGTGGACTTCGCCAACGTGTTCGGCAACCACGTGCTGCATCCCGAGCTGACCGTTACCGTGCCACGGTGAGGCGCCGCACGACACGGCGTCGGCCGCCGCCCTCACCCACTGGCCGCATTCAGCTCGTCCAGCAGCGCCACGGCGCGCCGCAGGTGCGGGATCACGATCGACCCGCCGATCACCAGCCCCACGTTCAGCGCTTCGAAAAGCTGCGCATCCGTCACGCCGCACTCCTTGCATCGGATCACGTGATACGCGATGCAATCGTCGCACCGCAGCACCAGCGACCCGACTAGCCCCGCGATTTCCTTCGTGCGGGTGTCGAGCGCCCCATCCTCGTACGCTTTCGTGTCCAGCGTGAAGAACCGGTTGATCCCGAGGTGCCCCGCCTCCAGGATCCGCTCGTTCATCCGCTCCCGAAACGCCCGGAACTCTTCCAGTCGTCCGCTCATCCGACACCTCCGCGCTCGCGCACGCGGGCCACTCCCGGCCGCTCGGCCCGTTGACGCTGTTCGCCGGGGTCAAGACAATCTCCCCGGCCGGTGAGGCGCGCGCCGACCGCAGCGTACCCGCAGCGGAGCGTGCTGCCCATGCGCGGCCGATGGTGAGCGGCATGCCCGAACAGGCGCCCGGCGAACCCAAATCCACCGCACCGGCGACGGCCGGCGGGCCGCCGCCCCGAGGATTCCTGAGCGACGCCGGGCAGGTGCTCGGGCTGTTCGCCGTCAGCGCCGTCGCGCTGGTACTGATTTTTCCGCCGCTCGGGTTCTGGCCGCTGGCGTTCGTCGCGCTGGTTCCGTGGGCACTGGGGGTCTGCCGGGCGCAGCGGGCCTGGCTCGTGCACTGGCTGAGCTTCTTCGTCGGCTGGGGGTTCTTTCTGGTCGCGCTCCGCTGGCTGCAACCGGTTACGGGCCTCGGCTACGCCGCCCTCGGCCTTTATCTCGCGTTCTACTGGACGCTCGCCGCGTGGGCCCTGCGCACCGGCCGCCGCCACGGGATCTCCGTCGTCTGGACGCTACCGGTGGTGTGGGTCGCCTGTGAGTATCTCCGCGCGATCGTCATGACCGGCTTCCCGTGGCTGTTCCTGGCCCACGGGCTCTACGCGCAACTCCCCCTGATCCAGATCGCCGACCTGGTCGGCGCGTACGGCGTCTCCTTCGTGGCCGCGCTCGTCAACGGTCTGCTGGTCGAGCTCGCCCTGCGGCGGTGGCCCGCCCCAACCGGCCGCCGGCCGCGGCGCGAGCTGTGGGTGGCCGCCGTCGTCACGGCCGCCGTGGTGGGCGGCACGCTCGGGTACGGCGTGTTTCGACTGGGGGAGATCAACTTCGCGGACCCCGCGCGGCGCGGTCCGCGCGTCGCGGTCGTGCAGGAGGACTTTCCCCTTCGCAGCACGCCGCCGTACGGCGAGCATCCGTACGTGTTGCTGGCGCGAAACCTGGCGCTCGGAGCACAGGCCGCGCTCGAGCGGCCCGATCTCGTCGCGTTCCCCGAAACGGCCTGGAACTCGACGCAGAACGTGGACTACCTCGAACAGAAGCAACTGATCCCCGAAGCCCGGCCGGAGTCGCGTGACTTCAGTTTGATCGCGCACAAGGCCACGAGCGCCTTCGCCCGGGGCGACTACGCCACGGTCAACGCCATCCTTGCGGATCTGGAGGCGGCGTTGCGGGCCCGCAGCGCGGCCCGTGCCGGGCGCCAGCCGGCCCCGGCGCTGCCGCGGCTGCCGGAGAGCGGCGGTCCGCCCGTGACGGTTCTCGTCGGCGCGGTGTCCATCGAGCAGTTCCCCACCAACACGTACCCGAAGGTACACGTCTACAACTCGGCGCTGGTGTATGACCCCGATGGTGTGCAGCGCCCGATCCGCTACGACAAGCACCACCTCGTGCCCTTCGGCGAGATCGTGCCCTTCCGACAGAAACGCTGGCTCGGCCTCGACCTGCACTGGCTGTACCGCTGGCTCAACAAGCTGAGCCCCTTCAGCGACGGCGGGCAGTTCGAGTACTCCCTGACGCCCGGTACCACGCTCACCGTCTTCGACCTGCACGCGACCGACGGCCGCACGTTCCGGTTCGGCGTCCCGATCTGCTACGAGGACGCCACGCCGTACGTGGTCCGCGGCTTCGTCTGGGACGGCGCGACGCGACGGTCCGACTTTCTCATCAACATCAGCAACGACGGCTGGTTCCAGCACAGCAACGAGCTTCCGCAGCACCTGGCCATCTGCGCCTTCCGGGCCGTCGAGAACCGCGTGAGCATCGCCCGGGCGGTCAACACCGGAATCAGCGGCTTCATCGACCCCAACGGCCGCGTCGAGACGCTCGTCACCGACGAGGAAGGCCGCGCTTTTCGCCGCGGCGTCGGCGGCATCGTCGGCTACGCGGTTGCCGCCATGCCCCTGGACACCCGCGCCAGCCTCTACGGGCGCACGGGCGACTGGTTCGCGCAGGCCTGCACGCTGCTGACGGCCGTGCTCTGGCTCGGGGCGATTTTCGAACGCTGGGTGCTGGCCCTGAAAGCTCGTCTGGCCGCGTGGTTCGGAAGAAGGGATACCTAGATGGTCACGATTCGACGCGTGAGAACGACGACTTGTGGCGCGCTCGGCATCCTCGGGCTGCTGGTCGGACTCTGCGGCGGCTGCGTCGCCGACGCGCAGCCGGGCATGAAGCCCACGCGGCCGCTCACGCCGGAGGAAACGCTCGAGCTGCACAACCGCGCGCTCGACCTGCTGCTGCGGGCAGCCGAAGGCGACCTGAACGACGTGTCCTGCAACGCGATCGAAGCGCTCGTCGCGGTCGCCCCGCGCGAGGGCCTGCCGGCCTTCCGCGCTGCCGTCCAGTCCGACTCCCCGCTGGTGCGGTACGCCGGGTTCGTCGCCCTCGGCCAGGTCCGCGACCGAGCCTCGCTGCCGGCAATCACGGCCGGATTGAACGACGCCAACCCGCTCGTGCGGCTCGCCGCGGCGTTCGCCGCGTACCGCTGCGGCAAGACCGGCGCCGCGCGCCTGCTGGTCCGCACGCTCACCGACGCACCGGAAGAAAACGAGCGGGCCGAAGCCGCCGCGCTGCTCGGCCGTCTCGAGGAGCCGCAGGCCGAGCGCTGGCTGCGAGCCGCCCTGCGTTACCCGGCCAACGACAAGTCCAACCGGGTCACGCTCCAGATCTACGGCGCGCTGGCCCAGCTCGGCCGGCCGGACGCCGTGCGGGAGCTGAACTCCTTCTCGCAGGCCGACACCGAGACCCGCACCGACGCCCTGCTGCTGCTGGCCCGGATCGGGCACCCCCTGTCCCAGGACGTGCTGCGCTTCGTCCTCAACCGCGACACCGAATACCTCGAAACCCGCCTGCTGGCCGCGCGCGGTCTGGGCCGGTCCGGCTTGCAGGAAGGTTTCGACCTGGCGCTGCGCATGGCCTTCTACAAGGACCCGAACAAGGACCCCCAGGCCGCCGACCGCACATTCCCCGTGCGCTCCACGGCCATCCACGCGCTGGCCGAGTTCCGCAACCCCCGTGCGCTGCCGGCCCTGCGCGACATCGCGGCGGACCCGTCCGACGCCCGCTTGCAGGTGGCCGCGGCCTACGCCATCTGCCGCATCACGGCGCGGTGACGTCCGCAGGCTGCGACTCCGGGGGCGGACGGCTCCAGCCTGCCGCTTCGGTCTCGGCCGCGATCGCGCGGCCGCGCCCGTCCGTATCCGGGACGGCCTCGAACGTGCCCAGCATGAGCTGCTGCATCGGACTCGTCCAGCCGCCCAGCAGGCGGCTGGACTGCTGCCCGACCAGCAACCGGAAGCTCCCCCGCAGCCGATCCCCGGGCTCGCGGTAGAGCGCGACGATGCCGAGGATGGACTCGTAGCGGCTTTCAACCGGGCCCAGCCGCACGGCCGCCCGCAGTTCGCGCTGCGCGACGCGGTATTCGCGCGCGCGGCCGGCCGGCAGGCCGCTCAGCACCAGCGACAGCCGGAAGCCGAAGTGCCCCGGGACGACGACCAGCGGCTCCTGCCGCTCCATCGCGATCCAGACTTGGCCGGCGTCGTCCTGCCACCATGTGCAGCGGTGCAGCACCACGCGGGCGACTTGCGGCGCCGGTGGATCGATGGCGCTGAAGTTCAGCGTGGCCAGCTCGACGCGCGCGGAGCCCCCGCACCCGGCAGCGGCGAGCACTGCCAGAAGCACGGCGGCCGCCGGACCGCGACGGGTCCACCGCCCCGCGGGCGTCATGCGTGCGGCAACGGGAACCGTCCGCACAGCTCCCGCACCTCGCGGGCGACGGCCGCGCGTCGCGCCTCATCGTCGCCCGCCTGCAAGGCCCGGTGCAGCAGGTCGGCGACCAGCACCATTTCCGGTTCCTTCATTCCGCGGGTCGTCAGTGCGGGCGTCCCGAGTCGCAGGCCGCTCGTCTGCGTCGGCTTGCGCTCGTCGAAGGGGATCATGTTCTTGTTGCAGATGATCCCGGCCGCCTCCAGCCAGGTTTCCGCCTGCTTGCCGGTCAGGTCGGGGTGCACGGCCCGCAAATCGACCAGCATGAGATGGTTGTCGGTGCCGCCGGAGACGAGCCGGTAGCCGCGCGACCGCAGCGCCTCCGCAAGCGCCTGCGCGTTGCTGAGGATCTGCTGCTGGTAGGCTCGAAACTCCGGCCGCAGCGCCTCGCCGAACGCGACCGCTTTCGCGGCGATGGTGTGCATCAGCGGGCCGCCCTGCGTGCCGGGGAAGATCCACTTGTCGACGAGGGCCGCGTCCTCCGCCCGGCACAGGATGATCCCGCCGCGCGGGCCGCGGAGCGTCTTGTGCGTCGTGGACGTCGTGAAGTCCGCATGCGGGATCGAGCTCGGGTGCAGCCCGGTCGCCACCAGTCCCGCGATGTGGGCGATGTCGGCCATGAGCCGGGCCCCGACCGCCCGCGCAATCTCCGCGAACGCGGCGAAGTCGATCGTCCGCGGGTACGCCGACGCGCCGCAGATGATGAGCTTCGGCTTGTGCTCCTGCGCCAGCCGCCGCACCTCGGCCATGTCCACCGTCTCGGTCCGGCGGTCGACGCCGTACGACACGACGTTGTACAGGGCACCGCTCACGTTGACCTTCAGCCCGTGCGAGAGGTGCCCGCCGTGCGCCAGGTCAAGCGACAGCAGCGTGTCGCCCGGTTTCAGCACGGCCATGTAAACGGCCGTATTCGCTTGGGCCCCCGAGTGCGGCTGCACGTTGGCGTGCTCGGCGCCGAAGAGCTGCTTGACGCGCTCGCGCGCCAGGTCCTCGATCGCGTCCATGTTCACGCAGCCGCCGTAGTAGCGCTTGCCCGGATAGCCCTCGGCATACTTGTTGGTGAGCACCGAGCCTTGCGCCTCGAGCACCCGCGGGCTCGCGTAGTTTTCCGAGGCGATCAGCTCGATGTGCTCCTCCTGGCGGCGCATCTCGCCCTGCATGGCCTGCCACAGGGCGGCGTCGAAACCCGCAATCGTCATGTCTTTGGTAAACATCCGTTTGTTCTCAGCTCTCGAGCACCGGGAAAACGAGGCGAGGGACACGACACGGCGCCCGCAGCGCCTCCGAAAAAGGGCTGCTTAGGATAGCGGATTTGCCGGGTCTTTCCCAACCGACCCCTCAGGGCATCGGCCGTGGTCAAACCAGCAGGCGGGGCGGGGAACCGAGCGCGCACGGTCCACCTTGCACTGCGACCCAACACGGCTCAGGGCGTACTTTCCTGCGGCGTCACCTTCCTGGCCGGCAACATGTCCTCGCGGGTGATGCCGAGGAAAAGCGTCGTCGGGGTGGCGATGAAGATCGACGAGTAGGTGCCTACGACGATGCCGATCATCATCGCGACGGAAAAGCCGCGCAGCGTCTCGCCGCCGTAGAGAAACAGCGCCAGCATCGTCAGCATGGTGGTGCCGCCCGTGATAATGGTGCGGGCCAGCGTCTCGTTGATCGACGTATTCAGGACGTCGACTACGCTCGCCTTGCGCATCTTGCGGAAGTTCTCGCGGATGCGATCGAACACCACCACCGTGTCGTTGAGCGAATAGCCGAGCACGGCGAGAATCGCCGCCAGCACGGAGAGCGAGAACTCCATCTGCGTGAGCACAAAAAAGCCGAACACCAGAAACACGTCATGCGCGGTGGCCACGATCGCGCCGACCGCAAAGCGCCACTCGAAGCGGAAGATCACGTAGATCAAGATGCCGGCGGCCGCGAGCAGCAGCGCGAGTCCCGCCTTCCAGGCGAGCTCTTCCCCGATCTGCGGCCCGACGTACTCCACGCGCTTGACCTGGACGTGGCAGGCCACCGGGGTGGCGGCGCCGCTCGTCACGCACTTCTGCGCCTGCCCGGGCTCGCTCTGCACCTCGCGTTCGCCCATCGCGGCACGCAGGGCCGCGACGACCTCCGCGCTCAGCTTGGCGCTCGCCGCACCCTCCTTGAGTGGCAGGCGGATCATCAGCTCGCGCGCGCTTCCGAACCGCTGCACCACGGCGTCGCCGTGCCCGCCGTCCGCCAGCGTCTTGCGCACCTGGGCGACATCCGCCGGCTCGGCGTAGGACACCTCCACCAGCGTGCCACCGGTGAAGTCCAGGCTGAAATTGAGACCCATGATGAGCAGCGCAACGAGCGTGGCGACGTTGAGCAGCGTCGACAGCGTGAGAGACCACCAGCGCAGCCGGATGAAGTCGAACTTGGTGACGCGTCTGAAAACTTCCATGATTGCCTCTAGACCGGGACCGACTGAAGCTTGCGTCCGCCGAAGCTCAGGTTGGTTATGGCGCGCGCGCCCATCACGGCGGTGAACATGGTGGTAAAGATGCCGATGGTGAGCGTGACCGCAAAGCCCTTGATCGGTCCGGTGCCGAAGTTGAACAGCATCAACGCCGCGATGAGCGTCGTAATGTTGGCGTCGGCAATGGCGGCGAAGGCCTTCTCGTAGCCGGCGTGGATGCTGGCCTGCGGGGTGTTGCCGTTGCGCAGCTCCTCGCGAATACGCTCGTTGATCAGCACGTTGGCGTCGACCGCCATGCCGAGCGTGAGCAGAATGCCGGCGATGCCTGGCAGGGTGAGGGTGGCCTGGAAGAGCGACAGAATCGCCACCAGCAACACCAGGTTCATGACCAGCGCCGCGTTGGCGATGAGGCCAAAGACCTTGTAGTAGACGACCATGAAGGCCATGACCAAGGCGAGCCCGATCAGCACGGCGCGCCAACCCTGATCGATGTTCTCCTGGCCGAGCGAGGGGCCGACCGTGCGCTCCTCGATGATCTCGACCGGTGCGGCAAAAGATCCGGCGCGCAGCAGCAGCGCCAGCTCGTCGGCCTCGCGCGCGCTCTCCAGCCCCTCGATCTGGAACTTCTTGCCGAGCTGGGAGCGGATGACGGGCGCGGTGATCACCTCCTCCACGCGGCGACTCACGCGCACCGGCTCGCCGCGCTCGTCCAGCACCGGACGGCCTTGCGCATCGAGCAGGGGATCGGACTTGATCTCGATGTACACCACGGCCATGCGCTTGCCGACGTTTTCACCGGTGACGCGCTGATTGATGGCCGCCCCCTTGGCGTCGAGCGTGATCGAGACGATGGCGCGTCCGGTCTGGCTGTCGAAGCCGGGCGCGGCGTCCACGATGTTGTCGCCCGAGTAGATAACCCGGTTCTTGAGCAGAATCGGGCGCCCGTCGCGCATCTTGAATATCTTGCTGCCGGGCGGTGCGCCGCTCGCGAGCGCCGTGAGCGTGTCGTGCTCCTCATCGACCATCATGATCTCGAGCGTCGCCGTGCGTCCCAGGATCTCCTTGGCCTTGGCGGTGTCCTGCACGCCGGGCAGCTGCACCACGATGCGATCCTCGCCCTGCTGCTGGATGACCGGCTCGGCCACGCCCAGCTCGTTGACGCGATTGGACAGCGAGGTCATGTTCTGCTCGAGCGCCGCGCGGCGCTTGTCGGCGAGCGCCGCCTCGGTCAGGCGCGCCGCGAGCACGAGCTCACCGCCGCGGTCCGACTCGGTGTAGATGAGCTCGCGCAGCTCCTTTTTGAGGATGTCGCGTGCCTTGTCGCGCTCCGCCGCCTCGCGGAAACGCACCTCCAGCCCGCTCTCGGCGCGCGTGACGGCGAGGTAGCGCACCTTCTTTTCGCGCAGCAGGCGCCGCATGTCATCGGCGTAGCTGTCCTCGATCTTCCTGAGGAAGGAACGCATGTCAACCTGCATGAGGAAATGCACGCCGCCGCGCAGGTCGAGGCCGAGATACATGGGTCGCGCCCCCAGGGCCTGCAGCCAGCCCGGCGTGGCTGGCAGCAAATTGAGCGCCACCACGTAGCCGTCGCCGAGCGCGGATTGGACCAGGTCGCGCGCACGGATCTGCGTCTCGGTGTCGGTGAAGCGGAATTTGGCGCCGGTGGCGTCGAGCTGGCTGCCGGTGTAGGCGAGCCCGGCCTGCTTGAGCACGCCCTCCACCCGGTTGACCAGCGCGGCATCGACGGTGGTGCTGCGCGTGGCCGAGACCTGGATCGCCGGGTCCTCGCCGAACAGATTGGGCGCCGCGTAGATCGCGCCGATCAGCAGCACGGCCGCGATCAGCAGGTATTTCCACAGCGGGTATCGATTCATGTCGCGCGCAGCGCCGAAGGCGGCGGCCGGCTCCGGCTCGTTGCTGTCAGGAGCGGGGCTAAATCAGACCATCGACTTGAGCGTGCCCTTTGGCAGGACCGCTTGAACGGCCTGCCGTTGCACCTTGACCTGCACGCCGTCCGCCACTTCCAGCGTGAGGAAGTTCTCGGAGATGTCCGCGATGCGCCCGAGCAGCCCGCCGGCGGTCACGACCTCGTCACCCTTGGCCAGGGCCGCGACCATGGCCTTGTGCTCCTTGGCACGCTTTTGCTGCGGACGGATCAACAGGAAATAAAACGCAACGAACATCAGCACCATCATGAGCAGGGTGACGATTCCGCCTTGCTGCTGGGCGGCGGGTGCGGTCTCGGCGAGGGCGTCTGCGATCAGCACGTTCATGGCATTTTCCGTGGGCGAGGCTCGTGGCTAGTCGGTTTCCGGGGTCACAACGGCCGGACCCCAGGTTGGCGGCGCATACGATAAAACTTCTCGATGAAATCATCCAGCCTTTTTTCCGCGATCGCGAGCCGCAATCCGCGCATCAAGCCCTGGTAATAGGACAGGTTGTGGATCGTGGCCAGGCGTGCCCCGAGGATCTCGTTGGCCTGATGCAGGTGACGAAGATAGGCGCGGCTGTAGTTGCGGCACGTATAGCAGTCGCAGTGCGGATCGATCGGCGCCGTGTCGGCGGCATAGCGGCTGTTGCGGATCTTGATCTCGCCTTCGTGGCTGAACAGCCAGCCGTTGCGGGCATTGCGCGTGGGCAGCACGCAATCGAACATGTCGATGCCGCGGCGCACCGCCTCGACCAGGTCCTCGGGTGTGCCGACCCCCATCAGGTAACGCGGGCGGTCACCCGGCAGGCGCGGCGCTATGTGGTCAAGCATGCGCAGCATCTCCTCCTTGCCCTCTCCCACCGACAGGCCGCCGATCGCATACCCGTCGAAGCCGATTCGCATGAGTCCTTCGAGCGAACGGTCGCGCAGATGCGCGTACATGCCGCCCTGCACGATACCGAACAGGGCGGCGGTGTGGTCGCCATGGGCGCGTCGGGAACGCTCTGCCCAGCGCAGGCTGAGCTCCATCGATTCCCGCGCCTGCCCCTCGGTTGCCGGGTAAGGCGTGCATTCATCGAAGATCATGACGATGTCGGCATCGAGCGCGCGCTGCACGGCCATCGACTCCTCGGGGCCCATGAAGATGCGCCGGCCGTCGACCGGAGACTGGAAGTGCACGCCCTGCTCGGTGATCTTTCGCAGCTTGCCCAGGCTCCAGACCTGGAATCCGCCAGAGTCGGTGAGGATCGGCCCGTCCCAGTGCATGAAGCCGTGCAGCCCGCCGTGCGCGCGAATCACGTCCACGCCGGGGCGCAGCATGAGATGAAATGTATTGCCGAGGATGATCTCGGCGCCGATCGCGCGCAGCTCCTCGGGAGTCATGGCCTTGACGGTACCGTAGGTGCCGACCGGCATGAACGCCGGCGTCTCGACCGTGCCACGGGCCAAGGTCAGTCGTCCGCGCCGTGCCGCACCATCACGTGCGAGCAGTTCGAATTTCATAGCACCAGCGGCGAGCGAGCGGTATCGCAGTGACGCGCACGCAGGGATCGCATCCATGCGGCCGCTGGCTACTTGCGGCTGTCCGCCGGCCGCGGCGGCGTCACGAACATCGCATCGCCATAGCTGTAGAAACGGTAACGCTGCGCCACCGCGTGGCGGTAGGCGGCCAGTACCGCCTCGGTTCCGCCGAAGGCGCACACCAGCATGAGCAGGGTCGATTCCGGCAGGTGAAAGTTGGTGAGCAACGCACCCACGACGCGGAAACGATAGCCCGGGTAAATGAAGATGTCGGTCTCGCCCTCGAATGCGCGCACTCGGCCGTCGCGCGCCGCTGCTGCTGCGCATCCTACGCCCGCACCATGGGCACGTCCCTGTGCGGCCGTTTCGAGCGCGCGCACCACGGTGGTTCCGACCGCCACCACGCGGCGCCCCGCGGCCAGGGCGCGGTTCACCCGCGCGGCCGTCGCGGCGCTCACGCTCAGCCACTCGGTGTGCATGCGGTGCGCGTGCACGTCCTCGGTGCGCATCGGCTGAAACGTGCCGGCCCCGACGTGCAGC
>CALGJV010000025.1 GCA_937928595.1 uncultured Phycisphaerae bacterium
GGGCGGCGCATCGGTTGCTGCACGAGGTGATCAACAAGGAGCACGTGCGGCTGGGCGAGGTCCACGTCTCGCAAGCCAAGCTCCGCCTGACGTTCGCGCCAGCCGACGGGCAGCGCCCGAGGACGCTGACGTTTGACGTGACGTACCCCGACCGCTGCACGCTCAAGGACGCTCCGTACGACCAGATCGCGAAGAAGTACCTGAAGGAGTGGGGCATTGCCTGCGCCTGATCCGCTGCCCTCGATCCTGCGGCGCCTCGACTGGCTCGAAGACTCAGCCTATCCGTTCGACGAAGTGCAACGTTGGCCGCGCGGGGCACTGGACCGCCTGCTCGCCGCCAGCATCCTCCGCGAGACGAACCCCGCGCGGGAGGTCACCTGCGGCAACTGCACCGATGGCTGCTGGATCACGCCCGACATCGTCGAGGACCCGCGGACCGGTCAGATAGTCTGCACCGGCTGGTGCCACGACCCGGAGGACGGCGGGCTCGTCACGTTCAGCGTGGACCGGCTGCGGATGTGGGAACCGCACTTCGAGGGCCTGGCATCATTCGTGGCCCGCGAGCTCGACGCGAGAGGGAGCGTGACGGCTCTAATCCCGGGCCGCGTCTGCATGATCGGGTCGCTGATCTCCGACGGCCGCTGCCAGGACGTGTTCGTAGCGCGGGGCCTGACGTGGCCCGATGCGGCCGGCGTTCTCGCCCAAGCCGACCGGTTGAAGGCCTCGCCGTCGCCGGTCGTCCTGGTGCCCGACCAGATGCCGCCGGTCGATTTCTGGCGGACGCTCTGCCCCGCCGTGGCGTCGCTTGCCGAAGCACTGGTCGAAGCCGACGGCCCGCCGCGCATCGACGCGGCCATGCTGCTCGCACGAATCGGGCGGGTCGCTCCGGCCCGACACCAGGACAAACCGCGGGCGGAGGTGCCGGTCCTCACGCGGACAGAGCGCGACGTGCTGGAGGCACTCGCAGCCAGCCCGCACGAGTCGATGCTCCTGGTCGAGCTGATGGCGGCCGCAGGCTACGGGAGGCACGCGACGTCCCAAGCCCTTCAGCGCCTGCGCGCACTCGGCCTCGTCGCGAAGCCGTCCGGCAAGCAGCGGAAGGGAGACGCGATCACGCCGGCGGGGCGCGACCTCCTGGCACCGCAACGAGCATGACCCGTCGCGCGAGTAGTCTACTCGAAATGCGGCGAAATCCGGCGGTTTGGCGTAAGCGACTTGCAATCCGACCGGGTTCGGAGGTAGCGTCGTGACAAAGGGTTACGGCGAGTCGCCGGTGCGTTGGCGGTCGATGGCATGCAAGAGGTCGTGAGTTCGAATCTCATCGGCTCCATTTCGCGACCCGTTGGCAACGCTTGCCGGCGGGTCGTTTCTGTCTGTCAGCGCAGCACTTACGGCAGCGCCCCTTCGCACGTCCGCGGTCGGGCGTGATTCACTCCGCTTGCCAGTATTAGCCTTACAAAGCCCTAAATTGCCCCCGCGGGGTGCAAAATTCAGTGCAACCGAAGTCGCCCCGACCGCGACGGTTCGTGTGGCGATCCCATCGTCGGACGGCCCCGGCGCGGCTCCGCGAGAAGGTGGGAACTTGAGAGTGTGGGCACGGCGTCGCTCGCCGGGCTTCCCTCTTCCCCCTTCCCACTTCCCGGGCCAGATGCCCGCGCGGCCCCTCTGCTCGCGCTACCGCCCCCGCGGCCAGACGCCCAGTCCCGGCCGGTCGCTCAGCGTGATCACGCCGCCGTCGCGCGTGATGCCCTCGAACGGGTCCTCGGCCAGCAGCAGGGCCCCGTCGAGGTCGGCGTAATCGACCAGTGACGCGATCGTCAGCGCCGGAGCGATGGCCAGGCTGCTGGACACGAAGCACCCCAGCATGGTCAGCATCCCCAGCTCGCGCGCCAGGTACACCATCCGCAGGGCCGGCCGGATGCCGCCGCACTTGTTGAACTTGATATTCACGCCGTCCACGTAGCCGTGCAACCGCACGACGTCGGCCGGCCGCTCGCAGCTCTCGTCGGCGAAGATCGGCGCGACGCCCAGGTCGCGCAGCCCCTTCATCTGCTGCCAGTCCTCGCGCCGCAGCGGCTGCTCGATGATCGTCGGCCGGTACTGCGCCAGCGTCGGGATCTGCCGCCGGGCCTCCTCCGGCGTCCAGGCCGCGTTCGCGTCGAGGAACAGCGGCCCGTCGAACTTCGCGCGGACCAGCGCCAGCGTCTCATGGTCGCTTTCGACGCCGACCTTGATCTTCAGCGCGTCGAACCCGGCGGCCAGCGCCTCGTCGATCTTCACCCGCGTCAGATCGGGGTCGGCCACGCCGATCGTGAACGTCGTCCGCTTCCGCGGCTGATCGAGCCCCAGCAGCTTCCAGACCGGCACGCCGAGCTTCCGGCCGACCCAGTCGTGCAGCGCCGCGTCCAACCCGTCCAGCGCCGCCCGCTGGCTGTCGAACTCCCGACCCAGGCGCGTGAGGATCGACTCGAGCGCGAAGGGGTCGTCCCCCAGACGCGCGGCCATCTGGGCGAGCGTGGCCTCGCATGATTCGAGCGATTGCCCGTACAGCGACGACGGGACCGCCTCGCCCAGGCCGACTACGCCGTCGTGCTCGACCCGCACGATCAGCGTCTCCTTCTCATCGACGCCCCACTGCGAGGTCGAGAAGCGGTGCCGCGGACGGATGCGCTGCCGTTGCCAGGTCAGTTTCATGACGGTTTCCGTGTGTGGGGCGGCCGCCCGCGGCGGCCGGTTCAGACCATCCAGCGGTCGGGGTCGCCGGTCGGCCCCTCCGCGATCACGTCGTCGAGCGCCGAGAGGCTCACTATCGCCGTCCGCTCGACGAAGACGCGGCGGCGGTTCATGGTGCGGGCCCCGCTGCGCTCGAGCAGGTACGCGTCGTTGATGTACTTCTCCTTCGTGCTGTGCCCCTCGTCGCGGTCGTGCACGTCGGCGTCGTCGAGCCAGTAGCCGCGCTCGTCGTACGCCACGAGCTGCCCGATGTAGAGCAGCGGCCCCTGCGTGTCGAGCACGACCCGCCGCTCGAGGTAGTCGTCGAGGGTCGGCTTGCGGCCGCCGTTCTTGTCGGGCATCGCACGCTCCGCGTCGCCCCCCCGGGCCGCCGTATTGTAGAGGAGCCCGGCGAGCGGCAAAACTATCCGCGCATGGCCGCCGAGCACGACGAAGGCATCGTCCTCCGCCTCACGGACTTCCGCGAAACTTCCCAGATCGCGGCGCTCTTCACCGCCGCGCACGGACAGCTCCGACTGATCGCCAAGGGCGCCCGCCGCGGCACGAAGACGCGCATCGCCCCGGGGCTCGACCTGCTCGAGCGCGGCGAGCTCGCCTTCCTTCCGCCGCGGGGCGAGGCCGAGCTCGGCACGCTCACCGAGTGGGTCCAGCGCGACGCGTACGCCGGCCTGCGCCGCACGCCCGTGCGCCTCTACGCCGGTTTCTACGCGGCCGAGGCCACGCTGACGCTGACCGAGCCGGGCGACGCGACCGCGGCGCTCTACGCCGGACTGCGCGGGCTGTTGGAGAGCCTGGCCGGCGACGCGGCGGCGGGCGCCGCGCTGGTCGCGTTTCAGCGGACTCTGCTGCGGGCTGCGGGCTACGCGCCGCACCTGGAGTCGTGCGTCGAGTGCGGCCGGCCGCCGCGCCCCGGGGAGGCGGCGTACTTCGGGTCGGCGGCCGGGGGGCTGCTGTGCCGCGACTGCGAGGGGCACCATGTGGAGAAGCGGCGGATCGCGGACGCGTTGCGCGGCACGCGGCCGGAGGGCGGCGCGGCGGTCGAGTGGTTCGCGCTGCTCGACTACCACCTCACGCAGGTGGCGGGCAAGCGCCTCCGGACGGCGGAGCCGCTGGAGCGTCTGCTGCGCGCGGAAGCGTAAGGGGGGAGCGCGGGCATCTGGCCCGGGAAGTGGGAAGGGGGAGGTGGGAAGTCGGAAGAGGGAAGCTCGGCGAGCGACCCCGCGCCCACGTTCTCACGTTCCTGTCTTCTCGCGGAGCCGCGCCGGCCCCGTCCGTGCCGCTGCTCTTGAGCCGTGCGGGGCCCGGTCCGCGGCGCACCACGCAAACCGGCATCACCGCTCGCCGGCGCTCCGTGTTCGGGGACGGAGGCCCCGCGGCGGGTCGGGGTGCCGCCGGCCAACGCCCGGCGAAATCGCGCGGCGTTTTCCGATTGGGCCCGCGGGCGTCCGGTGGTAAACTGCGTTCCAGTGGCCCACCGGCGCAGTGCAGGCGTTCTCCACGGGCCGCACGGAGGTCGAAAGCATGCGAAACGGTCCTGTTTTTGCGCTTTTGTTGTGCTGTGCGTCGCTGGCCGCGGCCGAACTGCTCGTGACCGACCGGTACCGCGACAGCGTGCATCGCTTCAGTTCGTATGACGGGTCGCTGGTGCAGCTTGATTTCATCGTGGGCGCGGGGCCTGGTGTTTCGCTTGACTCCGCGATGGAGGCCCTGGTCGTCGGCGACCGGATCTGGTTGAGCGACCAGAACCTCGACTCCGTTTTCCGCTACACGCTGGACGGGCAGTTTGTGGACCGCTTTATCGGACCGGCGAACCAGATCGACAACATCCGCGGCTTCCACATCGCCGACGGGGTTCTCTACCTGACCAACTTCGGCACTGCCAACGGGGCCCCCGGCCCCGCCATCCGGAAGTTCGACGTCGCCACCGCGGCGGACCTCGGCACGATCACCATGCCCGGCGGGCGCAGCCCGTGGGACGTGGTGGCGTTCGGTGCCGGCCTGCTGGCGAGCGATGACACGAACATCAGCACGAACCCGCTGCTCGACACGGCCATCATCTGGGACATCGCGCAGAGCCCGGTCGGCGTGTTCGCGTCGGGCTCCGCGGGCACCAACGGTTTGTCGTTGCCCAAGCAGATGACCGTGCTGTCCAACGGCCGCCTGCTGGTTGCCAACAACGGCACGCCCAGGGCGCTGCTCGAGCTGAACGCTGCGGGGCAGATCGTGGCGACGTACCCGCTTGGCACGCTCCGCCCGAACGGGCTGTACGAGCTGGAGAACGGGCGGATCTTCATCGCCGGCGAGGACACGGGGGTGCTGGGAACGAACGGCCTCTACACGCTCGATCGCACGAGCGGAATGCTGACGCCCATCCTGCTGGGCAACCAGACCCCGGGCGGCCTGCTGCCGCATTACGTGAACTACTACGCACCGCCGCCGCCGGCCGTCTGCCCGGGCGACCTGAACTGCGACGGGGTGGTCAACTTCGATGACATCGACCTGTTCGTGGAAGCTCTCGGTTATCCGGACGGTGCGGGCTGGCCGTATCCGGGTTGCCCGTGGGTGAGCGGTGACTGCAACGCGGACGGCCAGGTCACGTTCGACGACATTGATCCGTTTGTGGCGCGGATCGGCAGCGACTGTCGCTGACCCGGGGCGGCGGGGCGGCGCGTGCGGGGCGGAGCGCCGGCCCGCTCCCGGCGGGGCGCGGGGGGCGATAGGATGCGTTGCATGGACGCGCAACCGATCGTCCGCACGCGCTTCGCGCCGTCGCCGACCGGCTACCTGCACATCGGCGGGGCGCGGACGGCGCTGTTCAACTACCTGCTGGCCCGCCGCCTGGGCGGCAAGTTCGTCCTGCGCATCGAGGACACCGACCAGACCCGCAACATCGAGGAGGCCGACCGCAAGCTGATGGAGGACCTGCGCTGGCTGGGCCTTCAGTGGGACGAGGGGCCGGAGGTGGGCGGGCCCGGCGGTCCGTACCACCAGAGCGAGCGCCTGGAGCAGTACCACGCCCGTGCCCGGGAGCTGCTCGAGCGCGGCCTCGCATACTATGCCCTGGAAACGCGCGAGGAGCTCGAGGCAATGCGGAAGGCCGCGCAGCAGCGCGGCGAGAAGGGCTTCCGCTATCCCCGGCCGACGCACTTTCCCTCGGAGGCCGAGGCCCGGCGGGCCCGCGATGCCGGCCGCCCGGTCGTCGTCCGGTTGAAGATGCCGGACCGCGACGTGACCGTGCACGACCGGATTCTCGGCGACGTGACCATCCGCGCCGAGGAGCTCAGCGACTTCGTGCTGCTGAAGGCCGACGGGTGGCCGACGTACCACTTCGCGGTCGTCGTCGACGACGCCGCGATGCGGATCACGCACGTGCTCCGCGGGCAGGAGCACCTGATGAACACGCCCAACCACATCGCGCTTCAGGAGGCACTCGGTTACCCGACGCCCGAGTACGCGCACCTGCCCATCATCTTCAACATGTCCGGCACCAAGATGAGCAAGCGCGAGAAGGACAAGGTCGTCCGCGACGCCGCCAAGGCCGGCGGGCTCGACGACGCGCGCCTGCTCCAGCTCGCCGGACTCGACGACCCCGCCCTGCCGGCGGCCTGGCGCAAGGGCGACACGCAGCTCCCCGGCGACGCCCTGCTGCGGCTGGCGCGGGCCCTGGCCGTGCACCTGCCCGAGATCGAGATCCACGACTTCCGCCGCAGCGGCTACCTGCCCGAGGTGCTCGTCAACTTCATCGCCCTGCTGGGCTGGTCGCCCGGTGAGGACCGCGAGAAGTTCACGCTGGCCGAGTTGTGCGAGCGTTTCAGCCTCGAGCGCGTCGGCCGCACGAACGCCCGCTTCGACCGCGAGAAGCTGCTCGCGTTCAATACGGCCGCGCTGGAAGCCGCCACGCCGGAACGGAAGCTGGCCGGGTTGAAGGACTGGCTGAGCGTGGCGGATCCCGGACCGCTGACGGGGCTGCCGGACGCGGTGCTGGCCCGGGTGATCGAATGCTGCCGCGGGTTCCGCCTGTTTCCCGACCTGGAGTACAAGTGCGGCGCCCTGTTCGTGCCGGACGAGCAGATCCGTTACGACGAGAAGGCGGTCCGCAAGGTGCTGCTGAGGGACGACGGGCAGGGCCGGCGGGTGCTGGAAGTGCTGCGGGCCCGGTTGGCGGCCGCGCCGCACTGGACGCCCGCGGCGCTGGACGAGCTGATCCGGGGGGTCGCGGAGGCGCAGGGCCTGGACCTGGGCAAGGTCGCCCAGCCGCTGCGCGTGGCGGTGACCGGCGCCACCGTCAGCCCGCAGATCTCCGACACGCTGGACCTGCTGGGCCGCGAGCGGACACTGGCCCGCATCGACCGGGCCTTGGCGCATTTGCAGACGCTACAATGACCGCCGTGGAGGGCCGCCGCATGCGGGTTTCGCGACGCTGGATCATCGGACTGCTGACCGTCGTCGGGCTGCCGGCGGTGACGGGCTGTCAGACGGCGCTGACGGGCGACTGGTACATGGTGCAGGCCATCCCGAACCGCGACACGTTCGCGATCGACAACGCCACGTTCCGCGGCGACGGGACGTACAGCGCGACGACCACGATCGAGGGCCTGACGCAGTCGGAAAAAGGGACGTACGACTTCATCGGCTACAAGCTGAAGCTCCGGCCGCAGGCGGGCGGCCAGCGGACGTACACCACGGTGCTCAAGCTGAACCGGCTGGAGATCATGGACGGCCCGCGGAAGGCGGTGCTCCAGAAGGGGCGGCGAGGCGGCTGAGATGGACCCCGCGCGCGAGATCGTGCGACAGCGCGTGCTGTACTCGGGGCACGTGCAGGGCGTGTGCTTCCGGGCCACGGCGGCGGACCTGGCGCGGCGCCGGCCGGTGGTCGGCTGGGTGCGCAACCGGCCGGACGGGACGGTGGAGCTGGAGGCGGAGGGCGCGGCGGGGGAGGTCACGGCGTTCCTGGACGACGTGGCGCGGCACTTCGCGCGGAACATTGCTGACGCGGCGCGGACGGCGTTGCCGCCGCGCGGGGATGAAACCGGGTTCGAGATCCGCTACTGAGCGGGGTCACGCCCCCGGCGGAGCGGGCGTCGTGCCCTCCGGCGTCGCCGGGTACAGCTCGGGGTGGCTGCGGCGGAACTCGTCCATGCCCGGCGGCTCGGGGAAGGCCTTGTTGACATCCAGCGCGTAGTACTCGCATTCGGCCGCGAGCGCCGGGCGAATGAAGTCGTACACGCGCTGGCGCAGGTACAGCGGCGCCCGTTCCCAGAGCTGGACCTTCTGGAGCGTGAGCAGCGGCGTGGGGACCGGCTCCGCCAGGAAGTTGCCGAAGGCGTCGGTCTGCATGTCGACGAAGGCCGGCAGCTTGAGCCGCGGCGTGTCTTCCTGGCGGCGGTTGTAGTCCTCGTGGAACTGCTGCGCCCGGCGGACGATCTGCACGAAGCGCGAGACGTTGCCGGCCGCCAGCTCGGTCATCGAGCTGCGGAACAGGCTGTCCAGCAGCAGAACCATCTCGCGCTGCCCGGGAAAGTCGGTGCTTTCGAAGAAGCTGTCCACGACGAACTCGTGCAGCGTCTTCTGGAAGGCGGGATTGGGCTGGCCGCTCGGGGTGCGCGGGTACGTGTCCTGGAGGAACCGGTAGTAGCGGGCCGCGTCGGCCTCCAGCCCGGCCAGGTACAGGGAGCGGATCATCTCCGTGAGGAAGTTGACGTGGCCGGAGCGATACGTCGACAGCACCTCGCCCCGCTCCACGTTCGGGTCGAAGAGCTGGCCGTAGCGGATGAAAGCCTGGTGCATCGCCTCGGCAAAGGCCGGCTCGACGGTGCGGTTCAGGTACGAGAGGTGAATCCGCTCGGGCAGCGGCTCGAAGACGATCCGCCCGAAGAGGAACAGGTTCCGCAGGCTGAAGAAGAGGATGCGGGCCGTGTTGGTCTTGTCGTTCAGGTAGTCGTTGAGCGTCTCGCCGCCGGCGATCAGCCCGCGGCTCGTCCAGTACAGGGCCTGCGCATCCACCGCGCGCCAGTCGATCGGCCCGAACGTCCGGATGAGGTAGGCCATGTGCTCGGGGTCGAGCTTGTACACCTCGCGGAGCACCTTGCGCTGGAGGAACCGCACCAGCGCCTCGGTGGCCGGGGGGTTCGCCTGCACCTGGAGCGCGGCGTCCAGCGCCCTCCGCTGGGTTTCGGCGGCCGCGTCGGTCGGCCGCGGGCGCGCCGCCACGCGCGACAGCGTCGTGGCCGGCGCCCGCAGCTCCTGGTACGGTGCGAAGAACGTGAACGCCAGGCCCTCGGGCCGCCAGTACACGTCCTCGTTCAGCTCATCGTCATTGATCGGGATGCCGAGCGCCCGCAGCCGGGCGACCAGGTCGCGCGTCTCCGGCACGCGTTCGTACAGCTCCGCCAGGGTGGCCGGCGCCTGGGTGATGGTGTCGAGGAACTGGAAGGCGGCGTCGCGGGCGATCTCGGCCGCGCTCAGCCCGGGGGCCAGCGGCTTGCCGGTGTCCGGGTCGATGCGGGCCGGGGGCTCGTACTTCAGGCCGCGGGCCTCGGCGGACTTGCGGCGGCGCTCCTCGTTCTGCCGGGCGGTGGCCTCGCCGGCCTGGGCCAGCAGATCGACGTCTGCGGCGGAGCGCATGCGGTCGGCGATCCGGGCCAGTTCCTCGGCCGACACCTCCGCCAGCGGGTTGGGCGGGGCGCCGAGCACGAGGTGCATCCGCCACGCCCAGTTGCACTTGTAGGCGTAGTGGTGGTCGTCGGTCGTCTCGCCCATCTTGTTGTTGAACGTCCAGGCGAGCTGCTTGTAGAGGTTGACGGCCCGCGGGTTGAGCGGAATGCCGCGGTCGCGCAGCAGCTTCACGCCGTTGTAGACCCAGTTCCAGCGCTCTTCCGGCGTGAACGTGGTGACGGAGATGTTCCAGGCCATGTTCCACGACGCGAATTCCCACACGCTCGGGAAGTGCGGCTGGAGCTGGCAGATCCAGCTCGCCAGCTGCATGGCGTCGTAGTAGCGGCCCTGCTCCTTGTACATCTCGGCCCGCACGAAGGCGATGTCGGTGATCAGCCCGCGGAACGCCCCCAGCACCTGCACGGCGAACGCGTATTCGGGCGGCGCGGCCTCCAGCGCCGACTCGGCCCCGCGCACGTTCAGCACGACGCGCTGCGCGTTGATCGCCGGCATCCGCGTGGCCGCCAGGCCCAGCAGGCCGGCGGCGGCCGCGAGCGCCACGAGTTGAACCAGCCGCGGATGCATGCGTCCGTCCGACTCCCGGGGACTAGACCGTGATCTCCGCCACCTCGCGCCGCCGGAACACGAGCCAGCCGGCCAGCACGAGCACCAGTCCGTAGCCCAGCGTGCGCACCACCGTCCAGAGCAGCAGCGGCGCGCCGATGTGCTCGCCGTCAATCAACGGTCCCACCCCGTCGTACTTCGAGAAGTTCGGGAACACCGCCAGCAGCAGCCGCACCAGAACGGCCCGCACGGCCGGCCCGAGGCGGCCGTAGGGATCATCCTTGGCCGAGAGGAACTGCTGCCCTTCGCCGATGGCCTCGAGCCAGAACGGCAGCCCCAGGCAGATCAGGTAGAACGCGCTGACACACAGGCAGGCGACGGGGAACGACACGAACACGCTGAAGCACACGCCCACGGCCGACAGCAGCGCGAGCCGCAGCACGATGATCAGCAGGGCCCGCACGTAGTTGCCTTCGAAGCTGCCGACCTTGTAGAGCAACTGGAGGCTGTCGGGGCCCTCGAACAGCAGCGTGATGGGCATGTCCGGCGGGTACGCGTTGATGACGCCCAGCAGGGCCCGCCCCTCGGCGAGGACCGGCGCCGCCGTCACCAGGAACTCGTGCGTCTGCCCGGCCCGTTCCTCGGCGAACACCGGCTCATGGAGCCACTGCTTCGAGTCCGGGTCGCAGAACACCCAGCCGACGCGCACGATCTCGTTCGCCGTGGAGGGCGTGGCCCGCAGCTTGTACCGCACCTGGATCTTCGTGTCGGCCTGCTCGGGCGGCGTGAGGTTCGTGAACTCGTACAGCGCCAGCACGCCGGGCGGCACGCTGCGCCAGCGGTTCAGGATCTGCTCGAACTGCTCCCGCTCGGCCGCGGCCTGCTGGGCCGCGCTGAGCGCACCGGAGCGGATCTTCTCGGCGACTTCGCGGCGGGCCAGCTCGCCGATGTCCGGCGGTACGACCGGCGTCGCGGCGTAGCGGGCCGTCCAGACCACGTCGCGCACCTTGAACCGGTCGCGCTCGAACTCGACCGGCAGCGAGCGGATGAACGCCGCGAAGCCGAAGATCACCGCCCCGCCCACCGCGATGATCACGACGTTCAGCGCGTTCACGCCCAGCCACTTGCCCAGCAGGATCTCGAAACGCGTGACCGGCTTGGTCACCAGCAGGTGCAGCGAGCGCTCGCGGAACTCGGTCGTGAGCGTCGCGCACGAGAAGAAGATCGTCGTCAGGCTCAGGAGAAAACTGAGCGCGCCCAACGAGTACGCCAGGAAGTTCTGCAGTCGCCCCGCCAGCGTCTCGTCCCCCCGCAGCGTGAACGGCAGGTACAGCAGCAGCAGCACCAGCACGATCAGGAACGCCAGCACGATCCGCAGGCGGATCCCTTCGTGAAACGTGAGCTTCGCGATGGCCAGCGTGCGTCTCATGCCCCGTCCCGCCGCGGAGGCTCGCCGGTCAGCTCGTCCAGCACGCCGCGATCCACTTCGCCCGCCGTCGTCCGCGGCGGGGCGGGCGGCGCCCCCGCGTCGGTCGCCGCTTGCGCCTGCACCAGGTCCACCAGCGCCGCCCGGTCCACGGCCGGCGCGGCGGGCGGCGGCGCGGCCGGCGCGGCCACGGGCTCGGTGCGGACGAGCGCGTCCAGCACGGCCCGGCCCTCGGCCGTACCGCCGAGGAACTCGGCGATCGCCCCGGCCGGCGCGCTGCCGGAGGTCTCGACGCGTTCCTGCTGGGCCCGCTGCACGATCCGCAGGAACAGGGCCTCGAGGCGGTCGCGCGGCACGCTGATCGCGACGTCCTTGCCCTCGCGCTGCGCGATGAGCTCGCGGATGGCCGCCAGCGTCTCCGGCGCGAGCGCCTCGCAGGTGAGCTGGACCTGGTCGCGCCGGCTCAGGATGTCGTCGAGGGGGCCCTTTTCCTGCACGCGTCCGCCGTACAGGATCGTGACACGGTCGCAGACCTCCTCCACGTCGGCCAGCAGGTGGCTCGACAGCACGATCGTCTTGCGATAGACCCGACCCAGCCGCAGGATGATGTCCTTGACGAGCTTCGTGCCGATCGGGTCGAGGCCGCTGGTCGGTTCGTCCAGGATCAGCAGGTCGGGATCGTTGATCAGCGCCTGCGCCAGACCGATCCGCCGGGCCATGCCCTTGCTGTACTCGCCCACCGGCCGCCGCGCGGCGGAGCGCAGCCCGACCATCTCGAGCAGCTCGTCCGTACGCCGCCGGCGGTCGCGCCGCGGCAGCCGGAACAGCGTCCCGTAGTAGTCGAGCGTCTCGCGCGCGTTCAGGAACCGGTAGAGGTACGACTCCTCCGGCAGATAGCCGATGCGGGCCTTGATCCGCACGTCCTCCGGCGGGCGGCCGAAGATCGCCACGCGCCCGCGGGTGGGGTGCAGCAGGCCGAGCAGCATCTTGATGGTGGTGCTCTTGCCCGAGCCGTTGGGCCCAAGCAGGCCGAAGACCTCGCCGGGCTGCACCTCGAGGTCCAGGTCGCTCACGGCGCGGACCCGCGCGCGGCGCCAGAAGTCCTTGAACACCTTGGTCAGGCCGGCGGCCTGAATGACGGGCGGCGTGGTCACGGGCGGTCCTCCGGGTCGCGCGCTCAGCGGGGCGGTTCTCCCCGCTGCCGGCGCAGCGACGCCTCGGTCTCGCGCTCGATCGCCCGCTGCGGATCGCGGTTGATCAGGATCTCGATCTCGTTCGTGTGCGGCACGAAGAACACTTCGTTGTTCCGGTTCCCCAGGACCTCCTGCCGCATGGCCACCCACAGGCCCAGCACGGCGATCCGCGGCTGCACCTTCCGCAGCTCCACATATTGCCGGTACTGCTCGTACTCGCGCCGCAGCCCCTGGTTGATCGCGCTGGCGACCCCCCGGGCGGCACTGAGCCGCACGGCCACCTCGCCCTTGCCGCGCTCCTCCAGCGCCGCCAGCGCCGCGTCAATCGCCGCTTTCTGGGCGCGCAGTTCCTCGGCCGGCGCACCCCGCAGCTGGGCCGCGCCGTACTCGTCGATCTGCGCCAGCAGCCGCCGCGCGCTCTCGCGGTCGCCCGCCGCGGCACTGAGCGCCTCGGTGGCCTTCTCCTCCGCTTCGTCCCGCAGCCGCTGCGATTCGCTCACGGCACGGGTCACGTCCAGAAACGCGTCGCGCACCGGGCCCGGCTCGATCGTCTCGGCCACGACCTGCTTCAGCTCGACCCCCGTCTCGAGCCGGTCGAGGGCCGCCTGGAGCCGCCGCTGGACCCCGCTCCGCACATCCTCCAGCGCCTCGCGCGTCACCTGCTCGATCGTCCGCCCCGCGACCTCGCGCACCACCGCCGTCTCCAGCAGCCGCTCCAGCAGCGGGTTGAACTGCTCCGGCCGCTCGCCCACACGCCGCACGAACGCGGCCGCGTCGCGGATCTGGTACTCGACCGTCCAGCGCCCGTGCGACAGGTTCCGGTCGCCGGTCAGCATCGCGCCGTCCTGGCCGGGGTTGAGCTCGGCCGTCGGGCCGACCAGCTCGGCCAGCGACTTGGTCGCCGCGTTCTTGTCCTGGCCGGGCAGGAAGCGGGTGCTGACCAGCGTCTGCGTCGTGCCGGTCACGCGGATCTTGCGGTCGAACGGGTCGGGCAGCGACCAATGCAACCCGGGCGCGAAGACGGGGGTTTCACCGCGCTCGGTCGTCGTCGTCCGCAGCACGCCCAGGCGGGCGATCAGCCCCTGCTCGCCCGGCGCCACGCGGAACCAGCCCGACAGCAGGTACAGCACGACGAGCACGATCATCAGCACGCGCAGGATGTTAAAGCTGGCGTGCAGCGCGCTCACCAGGGCCTGCTGCGCCGGGTCGGACGCGACCGGCGCCAGCGCCGCCGGCGCGGGGTGGTCGTGATCATGCCCGTGCGCGTGATCGTGGTCGTGGTCGTGGTCGTGTGGCAGCGCCATGACCGCTCCTTAGTGCGCCCCGGCGGCCGTGGCCGCCCCGGCCGCCGGCGGCACCGCCGGCGGATTGACAAACGGACCGAACAGCGGGGAGTTCTGGTCGAGGAAAATCGTGGTCTTCTGCGCCAGCGACGCCTTCAGCGCGTCGAGCCAGCGGAGCCACTCGAAGAACTCCGCGTCCTCGGCCGCGATCTGCTCGTAGATGCGGGTGCTGGCCTGCACGCCCGCCGACTTGATCTCCTGGGCCTTGCTGCTGGCGAACTCGAGGATCTGCTTGGCCTCGCTGTTGGCGCGGGCCTTGATCCCCTCGGCCTGCGACTTGCCCTCCTCGCGGAAGCGGGCCGCCAGCTTGTTCCGCTCGGCCCGCATGCTGTTGAACACCTCCTGCGTCGTCTCGCGCGGCAGCGAGATCCGTCGCAGCCCCAGCTCGGCCACGTGGATGCCGTAGTCCGCCCGCAGGCCCGGCGCCACGGTTTCCCGCATCCGCTCCAACAGCGCGTCGTACTTCTGCTCCACGAGCGCCGCGTCCAGGTTCACGAAGTCCGACAGATTGCTCTGGCCGATCACCGCCGCCTGCGCCTGGCTGATGCGCGAGCGCATCTGCTTCTCGGCCTCGTCCACCGTCCGCACCCGCCGGTAGAACTGGAGCGGGTCCTCGATCGTCCACAGCGCGTACGCCCCGACGATCACGTTCTTGCCGTCGATCGTCTTGATCTCCGTCTCCGGCGTGTCGAGCGTCTGGAGCCGCTGGTCGTAGTGCTGCACGTGCTCGATCGGCCACGGCCATTTCAGACGCAGCCCGGGCTCGCGGATCACCTCGCCCTCGTCGAACCGCACCTTCACCGCCACCTGGTTGAACGCGACCTGGTACGTCGAGGCCGCCAGCAGCAGGATCAGCACCACCGGCAGCGCCACGATCAGCGTCGTCTGGGACCACTTCATCGCTCGAGACTCCTCGCCGCCCGGGCCGCTCACGGCGCCGCCCGGCCGCGGCCGATTGTCCACCGGCTACGGCTGCGCGCCGCCCGGACGCAGGTTGATGATGTCCGTGCTGGCCTGGTCTTCCGCGACGAACCGCACGCGCACCCGGCGGTCGCCCGGGTCGAAGGCCAGGAAGAACTTGCGGGCGTCCTTCAGCCCCTCCGTCAGCACCTCCATGAGCCGCCGGCTCTTGTACACCTGCGGCGCCGCCCGGAACGCCGCCCGCTCGTTCCGCGCCACCGCCAGGTCGGCTTCCGCCGCCAGCTCGATCTGCCACCGCTCCGCGGCCGCCGCCGCCAGCGCCGCCGCCGCCTCGCCGCCCAGACGCGCGGGCGTGAACTCCCGGTCCAGGGCCTCGCGCCAGAGCGTCTGCTCGACCCGGGCCGTCACGTGCGCAACCAGCGTCTCCGCTACCCGCGCGCCCACCCGCTCGTGCAGCGCGGCCCGGCGCGGCGCGAGCGCGGCCTCCAGCGTAGCGACCGCCGCCTGCTCGTCCGCCTGGGCCTGCGCCGCGGCCGCGGCCGCCCGCTGCTGGTCCGCCCACGTCTGCCCGAGGCCGTACTCGAAGTCGAGCCGCGCCTGGAGCAGCCGCTCCTCCGCCAGCTCGCGGCGGCCGCCCGCCTCCACGCGGGCCCGGAACAACGCCTCCAGCGTCAGCAATTCATCCGTCAGGGTTCGCAGCGTCGCCGCGTCCACTTCGGCCAGCGCGGCCTCGGTGCGGCCGACCTGCTCGCTCGCGCGCCGCGCCCGCTCGACCATCCGCGCCAGACGCCGAGCCAGTTGCTCGTTGCCCGCGGCCGCGGAGAGCTTCTGGTTGCCCGTCACCAGCGCTTCGCGAATCGCCGCGACCTTCTGCTGTTCCGCCTTGACCACGTTGCGGTAGGCTTCGGCCACGGTCTTTTCGGGGTGCACGTTCATCACCGCGACGTGCACGACCTCGAGCCCGATCTGCCGCGCGCGGCGATTCAGCAGGCCCCGCAGGACGTCGCCGAGCTGCCCCAATTCCGTGTTCATGAGCTGCTCGACCGTCCGGCTGGCGCTGTGACGGCTCAGCACCTCCCAGGCGTAGTCCCGCATGCTGCGATCGGGGTCCCGCATCGTCCGCGTGTACAGGTGCAATTCGTCCGGGCGGATGCGGTACTGCACCGCCACGTCCATCCGGATCAGGTGCACCGGCTGCTGGTCGACGCGCTCCTCCTCGTCGCTCGGGCGCGGCACGGCCGGCTCGGCCGGCCCCGCCTGGCTGGGACACACGATCAGGTCGAAGTGCTCTTGCCCGAAGTGCGTCGCGTCGGTCCACAAGAGCGTGGGCTGGACCTCCGGCCCCCCGTCCCGCCGCCGCGCGGGCGTCGGGGCGGTCGCGTGCGGATCGGCGTCAAACTGCCGGTAGCCCACGGTGATCTGCTTGAGCTGACCGGTGTTGTACAGGCTTGCCGTCTCGATCGGCCACGGCCACTTGAAGTACAGGCCCGGCCCCCACGGCTGCGGCGCGTCCGGACCGCCGGGGTTGATCTGCCGCCCCAGCCGCTCCAGCACCGCGTGCTCGTACGGCTGCACCACGACGAGGCACGTCAGCGCCCACAGCGACAACGCGCCCGCCGCCGTCAGCGGCAGGAACGCCCGCACCAGCAGTTTGAAAAACCAGGTCTGCGACACCTGGAAGCCGAACTGGTAGTTCAGCGCCTCGCTGATCGTGGCCGCGATCCCGCCCGGCTCGGCCACCAGACCGATCAGGCGGCTGTCGAACGCGGCCCGCGGCTCGACGCCCTCGGCCCGCGGCCGGTAGATGTCGAGGATGAAGTTGATGAGCGTCTCGGCGCCGAGGACGACCATCAGCGCCGCGAGGGCGTAGGCAAGGCCCTGCTCCCAGCCCGGAGCGCGGCCCTCGGTGTACTGGTACACGCCCAGCGCGACGAGCGCCGCGATCGCGGCGAGCGCGTTGCCCAGCATGAAGGAACCGCAGGCCCGCAGCAGTTGCCAGCCGGACACCCGCCCCATGCCCGAGGCGTAGCGGGCCAGCAGGAACGTCGCCAGCAGCACGATCGCCAGCGCGACCATGAGCACCGGCGCGTTCTGCACCGGGGGCCAGGTCGGCGCCCCGAGCGCGCCCGTCGCCCGCAGGCCCTGCCAGCGGAACAGGCCCATCGCGACGAGGTAGACGCCGGAGACGATGCTCAACGCCGGGACCAGCCAGCGTTGCATCCACTGGAGCCGCGCCTCGGCGACCTTGAACGCCAGCCCCGCCCCGCCGCCTTCGCCGAACAGCGCCTCGGCGCCGGCCGTGGCCTGCTTCTCGCGGCGCAGCTCCTCGAGATCCAGCGCCTCCAGCGCCGCGAGTTCCCGCTGGCGGAACACGAGCAGCGCCGCGAACCAGATCGGCACGCCGCCCAGCGCCAGCCAGGCCAGGTTCTGCACGGCGTGCGACTGGTACGCCAGCCCGAGCAGCAACAGCGCACCGAACACGAGCACCTGGAGCACCAGCCCGCCCAGGCTGACGCCGCGGCTGCGAGTATGGAGCGTTTCCGTCACGGCCTGCCTCTGCGATCGCCGCGGCAAAGCGGCCGCGAACCGGCCCGCCCGCCCGACGTACGTTTCCTTGTCCCCCGGACCGCGCGGGGCCATAATGCGACCCGCGCCGGGCGCCGCCGAAGCGGCGCCGCCGCCCGCACCGAGCCCGGTCCACGATGTTCGGAAAGCTGCTCTCGATCGCCCGCAACACCCTGATCGAGACCCTGCGGCAGCCGATCTTCGGCGTGCTGCTCTGGGTCACGGCCGGCGCGCTGGCTCTGAACCCGAGCCTGGCGGCGTTCTCGCTCGAGTCCGGCGGCGACGTCAAGATCGCCAAGGACGTCGGCCTGGCCACGCTGCTGCTGTACGGCCTGCTGGCCAGCGTGTTCAGCGCCGCGGGCGTGATCACCCGTGAGATCGAGGCCCACACCGTCCTGACCGTCGTCTCCAAGCCGGTCCACCGCACGACCTTCCTGCTGGGCAAGTACCTGGGCGTGTGCGGCGCGGTGCTGATCGGCTACTACATCCTGTCGCTCGTCCTGTTCATGACCGTCCGGCACGGCACCATGGAGACCGCCGCCGACCGGTACGACCTCCCCGTGCTGATCTTCTCCGGACTGGCGCTGCTGATCAGCCTCGCGGCCGCGACGTTCGGCAACTACGTCTACGGCTGGCACTTCTCGATGAGCCTGACGGCCTGGGTCGTGCCCCTCGGCAGCGTCGCCATGCTGCTCGTGCTGCTGATCTCGCCCAAGTGGCAGTTCCAGTCGCCAGGCACCGATTTCGGCAATCTCCAGCTCGTGTACGCCGTGCTGCTGTGCTTCTGCGGGGTGCTGGTGCTCACGGCCTTCGCCGTCGCGCTGGCCACCCGCTTCAGCCAGGTCGTCACGCTCCTGCTGTGCGCGGGCGTCTACGTGCTCGGCCTGTTGTCGAACTACCTGCTCGGCCGGCCGGCCGAAAGCGGCGGCCCGCAGCTCTACCGCGTCCTGTACGCGCTCGTGCCCAACTTCCAGTTCTTCTGGGCCGGCGACGCCCTGACGCAGGAGCAGAGCATTCCGTTGTCGCTCGTCGCCCACGTCGCCGCCTACGCCACCGCCTACGCGCTGGCCGTGCTCGCGGTGGGCGTGGCGCTCTTCCAGACGCGCGAAGTGAGCTGAGCCGGCCCGGCGGCCGGCGGTACCGCGGCGGCGAACTGGCGGGGCAACACGCGCCATCTTCCCGGCGTCTTCCTCGCTTGTCAGACCGGCTGCAACGCCACGCGCCCCGCCACCGGCGACTGCGCCACCGTGCGCGGTGCGGGCACGTGCGAGGCGATGTGCTCCCCGAACCGCACCATCCGCGCGCTGTTGAACACGACAATCGCCGACGACACCGTGTGCAACAGCGCCGCCAGCATCGGCGGCACGGCGCCGAACACGATCGCCACCTCGACCGTGATGATGAACGCCACGCCGAAGATCAGGTTCTGCCAGATCACCTTGGTCGTGGCCCGCGACAGACTCACCAGGAACGGCAACCGCCGCAGATCCTCGCTCATCAGCGCCACGCTCGCGCTGTTCATCGCCACGTCGCTGCCGGCCGCCCCCATCGCGATGCCCAGGTTCCCGGCCGCCAGCGCCGGCGCGTCGTTCACGCCGTCGCCCACCACCGCGACCGTGTGCCCCTTGGCCTTCAGCGCGTCCACCAGCGCCAGCTTGTCCTGCGGCAGCACCTCCGCCTGCAGGTCCGAGCAGCCCATCTCGCGCGCCACGCGCCGCGCCACCGACCAGCGGTCGCCGGTCACCATGATCAGGTCCCGCACGCCCAGGCGCCGCAACTCGTCCATGGCCTGCCGGGCCTCCGGCCGCGTGCGGTCCTCCAGCCCGATCCAGCCCAGGCAGCGCCCGCCCTTCGCGACGTACAGCGTGCTGAGTCCCTCCGGCTCGGCGAACGCCTCGCCGGCCAGCGGACCGAGATCCACGCCGCACTCCTGCACCCACGTGCGGCGGCCGATCTGCACCACCTGCCCGCCGACCTTCGCCTTCACGCCCTTGCCCGGCACCTCCTCGAACCCTTCCGCCTCGTCGAGCGGCACCCGCGCGCGGTCCGCGACGGCCATGACCGCCCGGGCCACCGGGTGCCGGCTCATCCGCTCCACCGCTGCCGCGGTCCGCAGCAGCTCGGCTGCGTCCACGCCCGGCGCCGGCATGAGACGCGTCACGGCCAGCTCACCCGTCGTCAGCGTGCCGGTCTTGTCGAACACGACCGCCGTGAGTTTGCGCGCCCACTCGAGGTTGCCGACATCCTTGATGTAGATACCCAGCCGGGCGGCCGCCGACAGCGCCGCCACCATCGCCGTCGGCGTTGCCAGGATCAGCGCGCACGGACACGCGATGACCAGCAGCGCGATCGCCCGCTGCACATCCATCGTGAAGAACCAGACCACGCCCGCGATCATGAGCGTGACCGGCGTGTACCACGAGGCGTACTGGTCGATAAGACGCATCAGCGGAATCCGCGTCCGCTCGGCCTGGAGGATGAGATCCTGCACGCGCCCCAGCGTCGTGTCGTGCCCGACCTTCGTCACCCGGACCACCAGGGCCCCGGTCACGTTGCTCGTGCCGCCGAACACCTCGTCGCCCCGCCCCTTCTCCACCGGCAGCGACTCGCCCGTGATGTTCGCCTCGTTGATCGTGGACTGGCCGTCGATGATCTCGCCGTCGGCCGGCACGTTGTCGCCCGGCAGCACGATCACCGTGTCGCCCGGCTTCAGCGCGTGCGCCTCGACCGTCTCTTCCCGACCGTCCGCCAGCCGACGCCGCGCCTTCGTCGGCGTCAGACGGATCAACCCCGCGATCGCCGCCCGCGCCCCCAGCGCCGTCCGCGTCTCGATCAGGTTGCTCAGCAGCAGAAAGAACGCCACCACCCCGGCCGTCTGGTAGTCGCCCGTGGCCATCGCCGCCAGGATCGCCAGCGCCACCAGCTCATCCATGTGCATGTGGCCGGTCGCCAACCCCTTCAGCGCGTGTGCCCACAGCGGCACCGCCAGCAGCAGCGCCCCCACCGCCGCCATCAGGTCGCGGTACATGTTCACCGAGTCGTCCGCGGCCGTGCCGCTGAACAGCGGTTTCACCAGGAACGAGGCCGCGACCAACACGCCGCCCAGCATCGTGGCGATCAGCTTCGCCGCCGCGCGCCCCGTCTCCTGTTTCACCGTCAAGTGGCCGTGCGTCATAGCTCTCCGCCGCGTCCGAGACCGCCTCGCCGGCGTCGGACGCATCACATGATCGGGGTTATCAGACATCCGAATCTACGCGCTCGGCAGCCGATGTCAAATGCCGCGGGGAGTCCCGACCGCGACCCGCCGCCGATCCCGCGGCACACCGCCCCTCCCGCCGCTCGCCGAGACGTAGTACGCGAGGCCGCGTCATCCGGTTCGCCGCCCCGACCGGTTTCCGCAGGGCCGCCAGACAGCGACAGCGTTCGGAGACGTGGGCCCACGTCCCGGAACGCTGTCCGCGCACGTCGCGGCTCACGTTCGCGCCGGGTCTCAAGCCTTCGGCGCCGCCGCAGCGGCCGCACCCTCGGCCGGCGCGCCTTCGGCGGCTTCGGTCTTGGCGGCTTTCTTCTTGCCGGCCTTGGGCTTGCGATGGGCCACCTTTGGCAGCCCGATCGGCGAACTGTTCTCCCGCCAGAGCTCCCGCTCCATGAGGAGCGCGACCCGCTCGGCTCGGGTAAGCACGTTACGGTGCCGCTCAAGCGAGCTCTTGCGGCGCAGGGACCGGTCGATCGACATCGCACACTCTCCCAAATCGGGACTAGCCCCGCTAGTGTAGCGAGCCGCCAACCCGGTGGCAACCGCCGACACCGTTGCCCGTGGACCGGCCGATTACGACTTCAGCCACCTTCGTGCGCCTTTCACTCCGGCACCCCTTGCCGATACACTACCATCCGGTTGCGACGCGTCGCCCTGTCGCATGGAGGCGAGGGACGTGATGCCTGCTGTCGCCCGCCGTCGTCGAGCCCCGGCCGATCGACCCCAGTGCAGCCCCCAATTTCTCCAATGGCTGGCCGCGTTCCGTGTTTATCAGACCGTCGAGCTGGGCCTGTCCGCCAACACGGTGGCCGCCTACCGCCGGGACCTCGAGCAGTGCGGCGACTTCTTCCGTCGCCGCGGCGTCGACGATTGGAACACCCTCACCCCGCAAGTCCTTCAGGATCTGCTGATCGAGCTGAGCGACCGCGGCCTCAAGGAAACCACGCTCGCCCGCAAGGTGGTCGCGCTGCGCATGTGGCTCCGCTGGCTCCACGAAACCCGGGTCGTCGACCGCGACCTGACCACGCTGCTGGAACTGCCGAAGAAGTGGCAGCGGCTGCCGGCCACGCTCAACCTCGACCGCACCGCCGAACTGGTCACCTCACCCGATCCGGAGCGGCCGCTCGCCTTGCGGGACCGCGCGATCCTCGAGCTTTTCTACGCCTGCGGCCTGCGCGTCAGCGAATTGTGCGGGCTGCGAGAGGGCGACCTCAACCGCGCGGCCGGCTACGTGCGATGCATGGGCAAGGGCCGCAAGGAGCGGGTCGTCCCGGTCGGAAGGTGCGCCCTCGATGCGGTCGCGGCGTACGTCGAACACCTGCGGCCCCGCCTGGTTGAGGAAGGCGGGCGGCGCGGCCGATGGAAACTGCCGTTGACGCGGGCCGCGGCAGCGGGTCTGCCGCTGTTTCTGTCGCGGACGGGCGGGCCGCTGGACCGCGTAGCGGTGTGGGACCTGGTGCGGCGGGAAGCGACCCGCCGGGGCATCGCGGGCAAGGTGAGTCCGCACACGCTGCGGCACAGTTTCGCCACCCACCTGCTCGAGGGCGGCGCCGACCTGCGCGTCGTGCAGGAGCTGCTCGGGCACGCAAGTATAGCAACAACAGAGATTTATACGCACGTGCAAACGCGACGCCTCCAGGAAATCCACGCCCGCTGCCACCCGCGGGGTGCGGACGCAATGCGGAAGAAGCGGCCCGGACGCGAAACCGGTGCGTAGCCGGCCCGTTGGGTCGTGTGTATACTGCCTCGGGCGGTGACGCGTGCCGGTCGAGCCCGTGTGGCAACCGGTTCAGGAGCCTGCGATGCGGAGCCTGTGGCGCCGAACGAACTGGCGGCTCGCGGTCCTCGCGAGCGGATCGCTTTTCTTCATGGGAAGCTGTGATCCGACGGTACGAACCACCGTCGAGAACGGCCTCATCACAACCTCAACGAGCCTCTTCGGCGCGATCCTGCGAGCGATGCTCGAACTCGCCGTCGAGCAGCAAACCAGTACCGCGAAAGCAGTTATCGACGTCGTCCAGACTTGGGTGGCCTGACCGGCGGCCCCTGCCAGTTTCCGCGCCTTTCGTCCCCCGGCCGCGGCTGATCAAGCCAAACGTGGTTCGCGCGTCCGCGTGTATGCGTGCGCAGTTGCCCCACGCTGTGAGGAATCGATCAAACGGTGGGCGGGCCGTCCCACTCGTCCAGCCGACGATAATGGACGCCGGAACCGCTCCCTAAACCTCCCAGAACGAAGCCCACCCCGACCGCCACCAGCAGGCCCGCTAGCGTCCACGCGAGCAACTGCGGCCAGACGAACAGCATGACCCCCAGCAGAATCAGGAACACGCCCAGAAGTACTCCGGCGCTCCCGAAACCACCGCCACCCGACCAGAAGATCCGCACGCGTCACTCCGTGCCCCCGGCGGCCGTCAGCCTACCCCGCTGCGTCCGGGATGTCACCCGGCCCAGCCGTTGAGGCGGCCGGCCGGCGACGACCGCGCAAATTGTCGCAGGCGACGAAGGACGGCTGTCTCGCGGAGAGCCGTCCCCCAATCGCCTGCGTCACGGGAGGGAGACGAAGCACGGTAGTTCGTCGCCGGTCACAACTCTGTACGTTTCTGACTCCGGTCAGTTCGCTCGCTTCGCCTTCAGGCACCGCTCGATCGTTGAAGCCAGCCGCTTGCTTGCGAGCTCCTCGCCGCTGGCCACGATCCGGCCCGTGTCCGCATCAACCAGCACGGCCCACGGGATCGCGTTCACGCCGTACTGCTTCGCGATGCCGGACGCGTCGCCGTAAACCTGCTCCCAGGGCATCTTCTGGTCGCGGATGAACTCCTGCACCTTGCCGGCGGGTACGCCCGGGCCATCGAGCGTCACGCCCAGCACGACCAGGCCGTCCGACCCGAAACGCTCGTGCGCCGCGACCACCGCCGGGATCTCCTGGCGGCACGGCCCGCACCACGTCGCCCAGAAGTCCAGCAGCACCAGCCGACCCGCGAAATCCTGCGGGAACCGGACCGTCCGACTCGACAACGTCTCGGCCGTGAACGTCGGGGCGACCATGCCTGCGACGAGCGCCGCGCCGGCAACCGCGGGGGCGTCCGAACCGGACGCCAGGCGCGCAATCCCTCACTGTCCGCCGCGCATCTGCAACTGGATCAGCGCCAGGGCCCCGAGGGCCACGACCGCCGCCACCAGCCAGCCGCCGTTCTTCATCTCGCATTCCTCCGCCGGGCCGCCGCGGCCCGCGTACGGAGTATAGAACACCGCGACCGGCACGACCGTTCCCGCTCACTACAATTCCCGACAACGCCGCGAGCCGCGGCCGTCGTGATCTTGTACCCTGCCCGGCCCCGGCGGTTGCGGCCGGGCGGCCGAGGAATGCGATGACGACCGAACTGGCGTCGGTGACCGACTCCGCCCTGGAGCCGATCCGCGCGAAAGTGCTCGCGGGCGCGCGGCTGACGCTCGAAGACGGCCTGACGCTGTACCGCACGCGCGACCTGTTCACGCTGGGCGAGCTGGCCAACCACGTCCGCGAGCGCCTGCACGGCCGGCGGGCCTACTACAACATCAACCGCCACATCAACTACACGAACTACTGCGTGCTCCGCTGCAAGTTCTGCTCGTTCTACCGGCCCTACGAGGCGTCGCGCGCGGGCGCGGCGGCCGGCGCCGCCTCGGCCGCGGCGGGTCCGACCGGCACGACGTTACCGCTGCTGCATGGGGCGGCCCCCGCCGCGACCGCGAGCGGCGCGCCGGCGAAGGGCGACGCGTACGAGTACTCGGTGGACGAGGTGGTGGCGCTGGCGGCGGAGGCCGCCGCTCGCGGCGCGACCGAGGTCCACATCGTCGGCGGGCTGCATCCGCGGCTGCCGTTCTCGTACTACACCGACCTCTGCCGAGCGATCAAAACGCGCTGCCCGACGCTGCACATCAAGGCGTTCACCGCGATCGAGATCGTCCACTTCACGCGCATCGCCCGGCCGCGGCGGACGATCCACGAGGTGCTGACGGAGTTGCGGGACGCGGGGCTCGACAGCCTGCCCGGCGGCGGGGCGGAGATCTTCGACGACCGCGTGCACGACGAAGCGTTCAAGAACAAGGTGGGCGAGAAGCACTGGTTCGACGTGCACACGGCCGCGCACGAGCTCGGCATCCCATCGAACGCGACGATGCTCTACGGCCATGTGGAGACGATCACGGAACGCTTGCAACACATGCTCAAGCTGCGGGCGCACCAGGACGTTTCGCTCCGCGAGCGCCGCGCGGCGTTCCAGTGCTTCGTGCCGCTCTCGTTCATCCCGGACGGCAGCGCCCTGGCGCACCTGCCCGGCCCGACGGGCCTGGACGACCTGCGGACGCTGGCCGTCGCGCGGCTGATGCTGGACAACATTCCGCACCTCAAAGGGTTCTGGATCATGCAGTCGCCCAAGCTGTCGCAGGTCGCGCTGAACTGGGGCGTGGACGACTTCGACGGCACCGTCGTGTGGTACGACATCACCCGCCGCGAGGGGCAGGGCACCAACCGCCAGGAGCTGTCGGTGGACCAGATCCGCCGCCTGCTGCGGGAAGCCGGCTGCGAGCCGGTCGAGCGCGACACGCTCTACCGCCCGGTGTGCCGGACGACGCCGGCCGCGTCGGAGCTCCGGCAGTAGCGCCGGAACCGAGGACGTAGTCTCCCGTCCCCGCCCGAGCGGAAGCGAGGTGTCCGGCGCGAGGGCAAAGGCACAGGGGCACGAAGTCACGAGGTAACAAAGGCGTTGTGGCCGACGCCGCGCCCACAGCGGCCGACCCCCGGGGTGGCCGTTCGTGCAAGGCCGAGTGGGAGTCCGGCCAGGGCGCAGTAACAAAGTCACAAGGTGACAAGATATCCGCCCCCCCCATCCGAAAGCGCAGCGCGAGCGAGCGCTCGGGCCGGTCCGCGCACCTGCGGCGTCGGTAGCGGTCTCCCAAGACCCCTCCACCCGTTCATCCCTCAGTCCCCGCCCGCCTGCGGGACGACCCGCCGTCCCCCCGCTTCCCGCCCCAACGCGCGTCGGCTATCGTGCCGTCGTGATCGAACCGTCCGTCACGCCCGCGGCCGACACCCCCGCCGCCGCCCCGCCGGTCCCGCCCGACGACGAGCGGCTCACGCCCGCGATGCGCCAGTACCGCGAGCAGAAGGCGCAGGTGCCCGACGCCATCCTGCTGTTCCGCATGGGCGACTTCTACGAGCTGTTCTTCGAGGACGCCGAGCTCGGCGCCCGGCTGCTCGGGCTGGCCCTCACCAGCCGGGACGGCGGCCGCACGCCGCTGGCGGGCATCCCGCACCACGCCCTGGAGAGCTACCTCGCGCGGCTCGTGGGGGCAGGCTGCAAGGTCGCGATCAGCGAGCAGATCGAGGACGCGCGGCAGGCCAGGGGCGTCGTGCAGCGCGCGATCGTGCGGATCGTCACGCCCGGCACGCTGACCGACGAGGCGCTGCTCGACCGCACGCGCAGCAACGTGCTGGCGGCGTTGGTCACGCAGGGCGGGCAGGCCGGGCTGGCCGCGCTCGAGCTGTCCACCGGCGAGTTCATTGTGCAGCTCTGCCCGGAAGCGCGCGTACTCGAGGAGCTGGGGCGCCGGGCGCCGGCCGAGGTGCTGCTGCCGGAGTCCGACGGGCCCGCGCGGCATCCGCTGGAGGGCGAGCTGCGCGCCCGGCTCGAGGTGCCCGTCACGTACCGCAGCGCGGCCGATTTCACGCCGGCGCGGGCCGAGCGGCTCCTGCGCGAGCATTTCGAGACCGCGAGCCTCGAAGGGTTCGGCTTCGAACGGATCGACCTGTCCTTGCAGGCGGCCGGCGGGTTGCTGGCGTACGTCCGCGAGACGCAGCGGGCCGCGGCGCGGCACCTGCGGCCGCCGCGGCGGGAGTCGCTCGACGAATTCCTCGCGCTGGACCCGGTGACGCTGCGGTCGCTGGAGGTGGAGCGCACGCTGCGGACCGGAGCGCGCGAGGGCTCGCTGCTGGCGGCCGTGGACCGCACCAGCAACCCGATGGGGGCGCGGCTGCTGCGGAACTGGCTGTGCTACCCGCTGCGCGACCGGGTGGAGATCGCGGCGCGGCAGAACCTGATCGCCGCGCTGCGCGACGACCCGGCGACGCGCGCCGCGCTGCGGCGGACGCTCAAGGCGATCGGCGACCTGGAGCGCATGCTGGGTCGGCTGGGCGTGCTGCGGACGACGCCGCGCGACCTGCGGGCGCTGGGCTTCGGGCTGCGGCAGCTGGCGGAGCTGCGGACGGCGCTGCGCGGGCTGCGCTGCGCCGAAGCCGACGCGCTGGCGGCGCCGCTGGACGGCCTCGACGACGTCGCGGCCCGGCTGTGCGCGGCGCTGCGCCCGGATGCGCCGCTGACGCTGCGCGAGGGCGACATCTTCAACGACGGCTACCACGCCGAGCTGGACCGGCTGCGGCAGGTGACGCGCGAAGGCGAGCGCTGGCTGGTCGAGTTCCAGGCCCGCGAGATCGAACGCACCGGCATCGCGTCGCTGAAGGTCGCTTACAACAAGGTCTTCGGCTTCTACATCGAGGTCACGAACCCCAACCGCGACCGCGTGCCGCCGGACTACGTCCGCAAACAGACGATGAAGAACGCCGAGCGCTACATCACGGACGAGCTCAAGCGGTACGAGGCCGAGGCGCTCTCGGCCGAGACGCGCGCCAACGACCTCGAATACGAGCTGTTCCTGGCGCTGCGCGACAGCCTGCTGGCGGAGATCCCCGCCATGCAGCGGGCCGCCGCCGCGCTGGCCCGCCTCGACGTGCTGGCGGGCTGGGCCGAGCTGGCCGCGACGCGGCACTACACCCGGCCCGAGTTCGCGGCCGAGCCCATCCTTTCGATCCGCGGCGGCCGCCACCCGGTCCTCGAGCAGGTGCTCGAGGCCGCGTTCGTGCCGAACGACATCGAGCTGGTCGCGGGCGGCGCGTCGCTCGCGCTGATCACCGGCCCGAACATGGCCGGCAAGAGCACCTACATCCGCCAGGTCGCCCTGCTGGCGCTGCTGGCCCACTGCGGGGCCTGGGTGCCCGCCGAGTCCATGCGCCTCGGCCTGATCGACCGCATCTTCACGCGCGTCGGCGCGGCCGACGAGCTGGCTCGCGGCCAGTCCACCTTCATGGTCGAGATGGTCGAGACCGCCAACATCCTGCACAACGCGACCGTCCGCAGCCTCGTGATCCTCGACGAGGTCGGCCGCGGCACGAGCACGTTCGACGGCGTCGCCCTGGCCTGGGCCATCACCGAGCACCTGGCCCTGCAAACCGGCGCACGGACGCTCTTCGCGACGCACTACCACGAGCTCACCGAGCTGGCCGAACTGCTCGACCCGGTCTTCAACCTCAACGTCGCCGTCCGCGAGTACGAGGACCAGGTCGTGTTCCTGCACCGCATCGTGCCCGGAGCCGCCGGCCGCAGCTACGGCCTGCACGTCGGCAAGCTCGCGGGGCTGCCGCGCGCGGTGCTCGAACGCGCCAACGCCGTGCTCACCGAGCTCGAAAAGACCTTCGCCCGCGAATCGCAGCGCCCGGTCCTCGCGGCCGTGCAGCGCCGCCGCACGCGGCAACTGCGGCTGTTCGAAGAACCCGAGGAGCTGATCGTTCGACAGCTCCGCGAGCTCGACCCGGCCCGCTGCGACCCGGCCGCAGCGCGCGAGCTGCTCGCCCGGTGGCGGCAGCTCCTGGGCCTGCCGGACGGGCCGCCGGGATCGCCGCCATGAATCTCCGCGCTCTGCTGTTGCGGCTCGGCCGCGCCGAGCTCTGGCTGCCCGCGGGGCTTGTGCTCGTGGCGCTGCTCGGCGGCCGCCTGCTCCAGGATCCGCGGCTGATCGCCCTCGGTGAACGCGACCGTCAGGCGTTCGGCCGTCTGCCGGAGTGGCGGGCGCGGTTCGACGCGCTCAGCGCGACGTGTGGCGCCGGCCTGCTGACCAACCGGCTTCGCGACTACACGCCCGCCGGCCGCTGGACGCTGGTCGGGCTCGGCGCCGCGGGCGCGGTGCTGTACCTCGCGGCCGCGCGGCAGGTCGTCGGCCGGCTCGCGGGGCTGGCGCTGCCGAGCCTGCCGATGATCCTCGGGGCGTTGGGAGTGGTCCTCATGCTGGCGACGGCCGCGATGGTGGTGGCGGACCGTTGGAGCGGCGCGGTGCTCGGAGCCGAGCGGGCCGCGTGGCTGGGCCTCAGCGCGGCCCTGTCGCTCGGTTTCAGCACGCCGCCGGTGGAAGGCCCGGCGCTGCGCTGGACGCTGGCCGCGGTCTCGCTCGTCACAGCTCTGGGGTGGAGCGTCTGGCTGGTCGTGCCGCTGCGACGCGCCGGCTGGCGGCTGCGCGGTCTCATCCTGAGCGTGGCCGCATATGTGCTGCTCCTGGTCGGAGCGGCGGGGTTGATGACCTTGTTCGAGGCACCCCGGACGATCAGTGCTGCGGTCGCGGAGCGGGGGCGGACGGCCCGTCCCGCGCCAGCCGCCCGGTTCGCCCAGTGTCTTTCGGCGGCGGCCGCGGCCGGGGGTAGCGGCATCGCCCTTGATGCACTGGGCGACCGGCGCGTCACCGAGGGAACAAAGCTCACACTGGCCGGACTGGTGACGCTCGGCGGCCTCGGCGGAAGCATGGCCGGGGGAATCAAGTTGACGGGCGTCTTGTCGCTAATCCTCTTTCTAACAAGCGCTTGTGTTCGCTGTGACCCGTCGGGCGATATGTCCGTCGGGCGGCCTGTCGTGGCGGCGGCCGGGGGGCTGGCAGCGGTGCTCGGCCTGACGCTGGTGGTCGCGGTCGGGCTGCTGGCGATCGAGTCCGGGATCGGTTCCGCTTACGACGCTCCGCCGACGGTGGGCGACGCCTTGTTGGACGCGGCCTCGGCGGTCAGTGGGGCGGGGCTGACCGGGGGATTGGTCGAGTCGCTGACCAGCGAGCGGCTCTCCAGCGGGATTCAGCAGACGGTCGATGAGTACCAATACGGCATGGTTTGGCTCATAGCGGCGATGCTGCTGGGGCGGGTCGTGCCGCTGGTGGTCGTCGGCCGGCTGGCGGGAGTCCCTTCCGCAGCTCCCGCGCCGCGCTGGCCCGTCGTGATCTGACGGCAGCGCCGACCGGCCCGACGGAAACGGCGGACGGAAGCCGGCCGCAGCACCGGTGTCAGGAGGACACGGCGTGAACGTGATCGGGGTCATCCCCGCGCGGGCCGGCTCGCGACGCCTGCCCGGCAAGAACCTGTGCCGGCTGGGCGGCCGGCCGCTGGTCGCGTGGACGTGTGAAGCGGCCCGCGCCAGCGGCGTTCTCGACGCGCTCTACATCAACACCGACAGCCCCGAGATCGCCGCCGTCGCCCGGGCCTGCGGCGCGCAGTGTCCGACGCTGCGGCCGGCGCACCTCGCGGCCGACGACACGCCGACGCGCGACGCGAACCTGTTCCTGCTGGACCTGCTGGCGCGGCGGGGCGCGCGGGCCGACGCGGTCATGATCCTCCAGCCCACGTCGCCGCTGCGCACCGCGGACGACATCCGCGCGGCCTGGGCGCTGTACGAGGAGCACGCGCCCTGCGCCGTCGTGTCGGTGGCGCCGGTGGCGCCGGAAGCGTGGCTCGGCCGCATCGCCCGCAACGGCGAGTTCGAGCGCAGCGCCGGCGACGAGCTGATGTACCGCCTCAACGGCGCGATCTACATCCACGGCTGGGACGACTACGTGACGAACCACGCGGCCCGCCGAACGATGGCCTACGTCATGCCCGCGAGCCGCGCCATCGACATCGACACGGCCGAAGACCTCGAGCATGTGCGCTCGATCGTGGAGTGTGCGGCCGGGGCGGCGCCCGCGTAGGCCGGCCGCGAGGACGGAGGCGCCATGTCGGCCGCCCAGGCGCAGCGCGTGGTGCGAATCGCGGGCCGACCGGTCGGCGACGGGTATCCCGCGCTGCTGATCGCCGAGGCGGGGGTCAATCACGACGGGCGCGTCGCGGACGCCCTGCGGCTGGTGGACGTGGCCGCGGCGGCCGGCGCCGACGTCGTCAAGTTCCAGATGTTCCGGGCGGCGGAGCTGGTCACGGCCGATGCGGCGACGGCGGCGTACCAGCGCAGCGGCGGCGAAACGTCGCAGCACGCGCTGCTGCGGCGGCTGGAACTGTCGGACGACGACTTCGCGCGCGTGGCGGAACGCTGCCGACGGCGGGGCATCCTGTTCCTGGCGACGCCGTTCAGCCCGCCCGACGTTGAGCGCCTCGTGCGGCTGGACGTGCCGGCCCTGAAGCTGGCCTCGACCGATCTCAACAACGTGCCGCTGCTCCGCCGCGCCGCCGCCACCGGGTTGCCGCTGATCGTCTCTACCGGGGCAGCCACGGCGGACGAGATCGCGGCGGCCGTCGCGCGGCTGCGGGGGCTGGGCCTGAGCGACCGGCTGATCCTGCTGCACTGCGTGAGCGGCTACCCGACGCCGCTCGAGGCCGCCAATCTGCGGGCCGTGGCGACCCTGCGGGTCCTGAGCGGCGTGCCGTGCGGCTTCAGCGACCACACGACCTCCACGGCCATCGCGGGCTGGGCGGTCGCGGCGGGAGCGTGCGTGCTCGAAAAGCACTTCACGCTGGACCGGCGGCGGCCGGGGCCCGACCATGCGTTCTCGCTCGAGCCGGACGCGCTGGCGGAGTACGTGCGGGCGGCCCGCGACGCCGAGCGGGCGCTGGGCCGCGGCACGCTCGGGATGACCGCGCTGGAGCGCGACGTGCGCCGCGTGGCCCGCAAGAGCGTCGTCACGGCGACGGCGATTCGCGCCGGGACGCCGCTGACGGCCGAACTGCTCACCGTGAAACGCCCCGGCGGCGGCATCCCGCCGGACGAGTTCGAGGCGGTGCTCGGCCGGCGCGCGGCGAACGATCTCGCGCCGGACACCGTCCTGACGTGGGAGATGCTCGAGTAGCGCATGCCGCGTCGGATCGCCGTCATCACGGGCACGCGGGCTGAATACGGCCTGCTGGTTTCACCGCTGCGGGCCATCGCGGCCGACGCGCGGCTCGAGCTCCAGCTCGTCGTGACCGGGATGCACCTGCTGCCCGCGTTCGGCCGGACGATCGACCAGATCCGAGCGGACGGGTGCCGCATCGCGGCCCGCGTCCCGATGCAACGCGGCGATGATCGGCCGGGCGATCAGGCCGCGGGCCTCGCGCGCGGCGTCGCGGGCATGGCCCGCTATTTCGAGCGGGCCCGCAGCGACATCGTCGTCGTCCTGGGCGACCGCATCGAGGCCATGGCCGGGGCGCTGGCGGCGGTGACGACCGGGCGGGTGCTGGCCCACATCCACGGCGGCGACGTCGCCCCGGGCGACTTCGACGACAGCCTGCGGCACGCGATCACGAAGCTCGCCCACGTGCATTTCGCGGCCACGCGCGGGGCGGCCCGCCGCATCCGGCGCCTGGGCGAGGACCCGCGCCGCATCCACGTGGTCGGCGCGGTCGGACTGGACCGCCTGCGGGCGATCCTGGCGCAGCGCGCCTGTCGGCGCTGCTACCCGCGTCGCCCGCCCACGCCGCAGCAACGCGCCCGCTGCACGCACTGTCCGCGGCACGGGCCCCTGCCGCCCAACCCCGTGAGCGTCCCCCGGCCGTACGCGCTGGTCGTGTACCACGCGTGGGGCCGGCCGGCCGCCGTCGAGCAGCGGACGATGGACACGCTTCTGGGGGCGGTCGCGGCGGCGGGGCTGCGACGCGTGATCCTCTATCCGAACACCGACCGCGGCAACCGGGGCGTGATCGCCGCGCTCGAGCGGCACGCCCGCCGCAGCCCGCGGGGCGACGTGCAGGTCGTGCGGTCGCTGCCACGCGACGCCTACCTTCAGGCGCTGTGCGACGCGGCCGTGCTGATCGGGAACTCGTCCAGCGGCGTGATCGAGGCGCCGCTGGCGGGCACGCCGTCGGTAAGCGTCGGGCCGCGGCAGGCCGGGCGCGAGCCGGGCGGCCCGACAGTGATCGAATGCGGCGAGACGGCCGCAGCCGTGCGGGCGGCCCTGGCCCGCGCGCTGCGGATGCCCCGCCGGCCGGGCCGGCGGAGCGTGTACGGCGACGGGCGCGCCGGACCGCGGATCGCGCGCGTGCTGGCCGAGCTGCCGCTGACGGCCGAGACCACGCGCAAGGTCATCACGTACTGACCGGGGCCGCCCGCGGCGGAGAAGCTCAGATGACGCGGGTGCCGGCGACCCACACGCCCAGCGGCGCCGGCGCGGTCCGGACGAGGTCGGCCACCGGGTCGGGTGACGCCGGGTCGCACGGAAAGGCCGCCAGGTCGGCCCACTTGCCCGGCTCAAGCGACCCGATGGTCGCGCCCAGCTCCAGCGCGTGGGCCGCGTCGAGCGTGATCATGCGCAGCAGCGCCGCCGGCGGGGGCGGGTCCGGGGTCTGGGTCAGGACGAACTGCGCCTCGGCCAACAGTCGCAGGTCGTGGTTGCTGGCCGCGCTGTCGGTGCCGAGCGCGACCCGCACGCCGGCGCGCTGCATCGCCCGGAACGGGTGCGGCGGGTGCCCGAAGTACTGGTGCGCCCGCGGGCAGTACACGACCGTGTGGCCCGCCGCGGCCAGCCGTTCGGCCTCGCCGGCCTCGGCGTAGTTGAAGTGCGCCAGCAGGCCCGGCCGCACGTCGGCTGCGCAGCGCTCGAGCAGCTCGATCGCCGACAGGCCGGGCGAGCGCAGTCCGCACTGCGCCAGCAGGTCGCGCAGGAACGGCGGCAGCGCGGCCGTCTCGCCGAGGAGGAAAGCCCGCTCGGCGCGGGTCTCGGCCCAGTGCGTGCACCACGGCCGGCCGCGCTCGTGCGCCAGGCGCAGGGCCGCCCGCAGCTGGTCCGCGGGCACGGAGTACGGCGCGTGCGGCGTGAAGCCGACCGTCAGCCGGTCGTCCTCGACGACCTCGTCGGCCGCCGCGCGGAGCTCGTCGACGTTGCGGGGCGGGTCGTCGGCCAGCGCAAGCAGCTCGACGTAGCAGACCTTGCGGATCGGTCTGCGGCGCAGCACGCGCCAGTGCAGGTTGAGGCGCGAGATGTCGCCGACGCACGTCACGCCCGCCGCCAGCGACTGCGCCGCGCCGCGCGCGACGGCCGCGGTCTCGCGCTCCGCCTGGCCCGGCGCGCGGCGCAGCACGACCAGCCGCGGCAGCCATTCCCACAGCGACCCGGGCGGAATACGGCCGGCGTAGTCGGTCAGCTCGAGGTGCGTGTGCGGGTTGACCAGGCCCGGCGTCAGCAGGGCGGCGCCGAGGTCATCGACGCGGTCACCGGGCCGGATGATCCCGGCCGCGGGGCCGACGGCCGTGATCCGCCCGTCCGCGATCCGCACACCGCCGCTCGGCAGCGGGGGGGCGGCGACGGGCGCGACCCACGCGGCGGTCAGAACCCGCGGCGTTCCGAGCTCGGCGGTTGGGGATTCGACTCGAACCATGTGCGCCAATCGAGATCGATGCCCTCGGCCAGGTGCGGGGTCATCGAGGACTCACAATCGCAGATGCCCGGCGTGGCCGGGAGCACCTCGGAGAAGCGCTCCAGCAGGCGCGGCATGCGCTCGACCGCGGACATGGCCCGTTGGCGCTCGACGCGTTCGTCGAGGGCGCGGCCGTCCTCGAACGGGCGGTAGTTGGTGCCGTCCTCGGCGTAGCGGCCGACGTAGCACAGGCTCGCGTAGCACATCTGAAGCTCTTTGACGAGGAAGACCTCGGGCGCGAGGGCCTGACCCAGCAGCTCGCCGCCGTAGCTGGCATACTTGCGGGCCTCGGCGGGCGTCTCGTGCCGCGGGCCCTCAACGCAGACGTACACGCCGCGCTCGGCGAACTCGCAGTTCTCGAGGGTGAGGGTGCGGGCCAGCGCGGCCCGTAGGCTGGGGCAGAAGACGGGCCATTGGCGGATGTGGCCGAGCCCCTTGTGCTCGAAGAAGGTCTGCGGGCGGGAGACGGTCTCGTCCACGAGGTCGTCGACGATGACGTACTGGCCGATCTTGAAGTTGTGGCTCAGGGCGCGGGTCTCGCTCCAGGAGAGGATGGACCGGACGCCGAGGTCCTTCAGGGCGTAGACGTTGGCGCGGTAGTTGATGAAGCTCGGCGTGCAGTCGTAGCCGTGCTCGCCGTGCCGCGAGAGAAAGTAGAAGCTGCCGGAGCGCGACTCGCAGCGGAAGATCGGCTGCGAGTCGCCGAACGGCGTCGGGCGCGGGCCGAGCCGTTCGGCCACGAGCGCCCCCTGCTGGAGCAGGTTGTAAGCCGCCCGACCGCCGATACATGCCAGCGTGATCGCCATGACGTGCTCCCGCGGCGCCGGACGCCGACCCCGCCGACGCCGCGGACAGCAGTATATTGCCGCCCGGCGGCGGCCGCCAACGCGGGAGGCTCCGGCCGGGCCGCCACGCCTACGGCCGGGCCGGTGTCGCCAGCGCCTGCTCGATCGCCGCGACCACGTCCGCCGCGTCGGGCTTCGTCCGCGGCTCGAAGCGCGCCACGACGCGCCCGTCGCGCCCGATCAGGAACTTCGTGAAGTTCCACTGGATGTCGCCCCCGAACCGGCCGTTCTTCTCGGGCGACGTGAGGAACCTGTACAGCTCATGCTGATCCCGACCCCGCACGGAGATCTTGCTGAACAGGTCGAACCGCACGCGGTAGCGGTCGGTGCAGAACCGCCGGATCTCCGCGTTCGTCCCCGGCTCCTGCCCGCCGAAGTTGTTGGCAGGGAACGCGAGGATGCGCAGCCCCCGCTCCGCGTACCGCTCGTGCAGCGTCTGAAGCTGCTCGTACTGCGGTGTCAGTCCGCACTGCGAGGCCACGTTCACGATCAGCACCACCTGCCCGCGGTAGCGCGCCAGCGGCACTTCGCGCCCCTCGATGTCGAGCACCGTGAAATCCAACGGGCTCGCGGCCGTCGCGGCCGTCACCGGCGCGCCGGCCGGGCGATTGGCGGCCGCTTCCGCGGGACGCGAAGCGGGCTGGGACGTGGGAGCGGTCGGTTGGGGCGGGCCCTGCTGGGCCGCGGCCCGGACGGACGCGAAGGCGGCAACGAGAAGCAGCATCAGACGAGTCATGGCGGTTGGTTCCTTGCAGAGTGAGCGGGCGGCGCGGCGACCCGTGCGGCCGCGACCGACCTGCGTCCTGGATGATAGGCGTGCGACGCCGCGGCGGGCGGCTACTGCGCCTGGAGGAACGACTCGAGGTCGCGCTCGTTGACCGCGGGCTCGCCGGGGCTGACGTGGTCGAGCCGGCCGGCGTGCAGCCAGCGCTCGAGCTCGTCGACCTGCGCGTAGAGGTGGTCGAACGAGTCGACGACGAAGAGCAGCGGCTGGTAGTGGTCGATTTCGAAGTACTGGTTGATGACCCACTCGAGCTGGAAAGGAAAACGCTGCACGGCGGGCGATTCGAGACAATGGGCCAGCTCGCCGTACGAGCTGAGCAGGCCGCTGCCGTACGCCCGCAGCCCGTCGCCGACCCGCATCAGTCCGAACTCGATCGTGAACCAGAAGAAGCGGGCCAGGGCCTTGATGTTGCTCTCGACGCGCCGCACGCGGGCGTGCGCGTCGGAGACGGCGCGGGCCCGCTCGGCCGCGTGCCGCGCGACCGCGCCGAAGCGCACCAGCACGTCGGCGAAGGTCCGGTCGGTGTGCATGGGCACGTGGCCCGCGACGTCGTGGAAGATGTCGGGCTCGGGCAGGTAGTCGAGCGTGGCGCCGTCGCGGATGGTGATGGTCGTCGGGAAGGCCCGCTGCCGCAGGCAGTCGAAGAACTGGTACGCGGGCACGTAGCCGCTGACGGCCCGGGCCGAGAAGCCCGAGAGCGGCTCGAGGAAGCGGTTGATGTCTTCTAGCCGCGGGATCTGCTGCGGGTCGAGCGCGAGGTTGGCGACGCCCTCGAGGAACTTCGGATGGGCGTACTGCTCCCAGCGCGGGCGGATGCGGGCGTACAGCCGCCGCCACGTCTCCTGGTTGTCGGGGCTGTACAGCTCGTACGGCTGACGGATGAAGAACTCGCCCGCGGCCCGGGCCTGCTCGATGAACGGCGCCCGCGTCGTCGTGAGTCCCGGGGATGTGGTCGTGGCGGTCATCGGTCGGTCCTTGAAAGGGGGCGGCCCGGATGACCTGCGGGGCCGCCGCTGCGGCCCCGTGCGCCGCCCGCCGCCTCATTGTATCCGCCCGAGCCGCCGGGCGCGCCGGTCATTTCCGCTTCAGCACGCCGCGCCAGCCGGTATCCTCGCCGAGCGGCTCCCGGGCCGAGGATGCCGCCCGGATGTCGTCGATGATGTAATAGCACAGCGGGTCCAGGGTCCGGGCCTCCGCCACCACCCGCCGCACCTCGCGCCGTCCGAGCTCGATGAAGAGCTCCTGCACCGGCCCATCGCGCCCCAGGCCGTCGAACTGGGTCACACGCAATCCCTGGTCGCGGAAAGCCTGCGCCAGTTCCATGCCGCGGCGGGTCATGATCCGCACGACCTGCCGGCCCAACGCGATCTGCTGCTCGATCGTCATGCCGATGTAGTTGCCCAGGGCAAAGCCCAGCGCGTACGCCACCACGTACAGCGGCTGCGCGCGGACCTGGCCGATCACGCCCGACACGACCGTCACCCAGATGGCCACCTCGAAAAACGCCAGGATGAATGACAGCCCGCGCCGCCCCTGCACGACCATGATCGTGCGGATCGTGCCGATCGACACGTCGGCGATGCGGGCCGCGATGATGAGCAGGCAGTGCAGCAGGACGGTCAGCATCCGACACCTCCGGGCGCGCGTCCGGTACGGGCGGCGGCCGCCGGACGGCACGTTCGTCCCCCGGTTGGACCTCTAGCCGAGCTGGCTCTTGGCCCGACGGGCGAGGTCGGCCATGAAACGGTCCACCGACGCATGCACCTCGGCGCTGGCTGCGCTGGCGTGGTCCCAGCCCTCGATCTCGGTCGTGACGCCCTCGAGCTGCTTGTAGGTGGCGAAGAAGTGCTCCACTTCGCGCAGGTAGTGCTTCGGCACGTCGTCCAGGTCCGTGAACTCGGCGAACAGCGGATCCGTGCTCGGCACCGCCAGCACCTTGTAGTCGTGGAGCCCGCGGTCCGTCATCTTGAACAACCCGATCACGCGGGCCTGGATCAGGCAGCCGCAGAACGTCGGCTCGTTGACCATCACGAGGATGTCGAGGTTGTCGCCGTCCTCCGCCAGCGTCTGCGGAATGAAGCCGTAGTCCCCCGGGTAGTGGCTCGACGAATACAGGTACCGGTCCAGCCGCATCAGCCCGGTGTCCTTGTCCACCTCGAACTTGCTGCGGCGCCCTTTGGGAATCTCGACGATCGCGTTGACGGCCGACGGCAGGTGCGTACCCGCCGGGACATTCGCGTAAATGCTGCGGCTGCTCATCATGGGGCGGTCCTCCTGGGCCGGGCCCGGCCGGCGCGGGCCGGCCGAAAAGGTCCATTTTCGCGGCCGGGCGCGGCGTGTCAAACGCCCCCCGCGGGCCGCGGTCCGCCGCTCCTCCGGACCGCCGGGACAACCGCGAAGACCCCGGGCGATTCCGAGCACGGCCGTGCCGGCCATCTCGAGTCCGGCGGGCAATCTCGCCGGCACAGGCGGCCGACCCCCGCGCGGGTATACTGGCATCATCCGAACACGTCGCCCCTTTCGGAGCCGGCCATGAACATTCCCATCAAGCGCGGCATGATCATCCGCCACCAGAACCACATCTACACGATCGCGGACTTCCAGGAACGGCACACCGGCAAGCAGCGCCCGACCGTCCACGTGCTGCTGCGCGACCTGCGCGACGGCCGCCAGGTGGACCGCACGCTCGACGAGCTCGAGCCGATCCAGGAGGTGCAGCACGCGCTGCGCGCGATGCAGTACCTTTACGCCAAGGGCGACGCGCATGTGTTCATGGACAGCGCCACCTTCGAGGAGTTCGATCTCGCGGCGCCGCAGCTCCACGGCTGCGAGCCGTTCCTCAAGGAGGGCGAGGAATACCGCGTGCTGTTCGTGGACGGCACGCCGCTGTCGCTCGAAATGCCGGAAATCGTGCGGCTCCAGGTCCGCGAGACCGCGGCGCCGTCGCACGCGGTCGGCCACGCGGCCAGCGTGCTCAAGGAGGCGACCCTCGAGAACGACCTGCTCGTCCGCGTGCCGCTGTTCATCAAGATGGGCGACACGATCCGTGTCGACACGCGCACCCGCGCGTACGTCGGGAAGGAGACGTAGCCCGCGGCCGCTTTCCGGGGGTTACCCGCCCAGCAGGGCCACGAACGGGTCGATGTCGTCGAAGTTCACCGCGCCGTCGGCGTTGCAATCCGCGCTGGCGTACTCGCAGTCCGGGTAGACCGCGTGATACGCGACTTCGCCCGCGAGCGCGAGGATGAACGGGTCGATGTCATCGAAGTCGACGACGCCGTCGCAGTTCGTGTCTCCCGCGGTCAGCGGGGGCGTGCAATCCAGCGCCGTCACGGCGATGTCGTCGATGTTCCATCCGCAGTACTTCCAGCCGCTGTCCGTCGGGCCCATCGTCCAGCGGAGGTAGACCGCCGGCTGGTTGTCGGCCACCGCCGCGATATCCAGGTCCATGGACTGCCAGGCGGAGTCCGTAATCTCCAGCGTGTTCTGCCACACCGTGGTCCAGGCCGTGCCGTTGCGGCTCACGCGCACGGACGCGTGGTCGTACGTGGGCGACTCGACGCCCAGCCAGCGCCAGAACGTCAGCCGCGTCCCGCTCAGCCCGGTGCAGTCGATCGCCGCGCTGGTCAGGTGCCGCTCGGGCAAGTTGTTCGGGTAGTCGCCGGCCAGGTTGTAACCGTACACCTTCGAGCCGGTGTAGCCGCCGGTCGGGTCCGGAAAGCCGTACTCGCCGCCGCCGCCGGTCGGCGTGCCCCAGGCCCACTGCCCCTCCACCGCCCAGCCGGGGTTCGTGTCGAGGTTCGTCTGAAACGCATGGACGCGTCCGTACGCCGCCGTCGCCGTGAAAACCGCGGCCGGTGCGCCCGGCGGGTCCGCGTACGTCGCGCCGCTGAGGCCCTGCACCGTAAAGTAGTACGCGACCGTGCCGCCGCACGTGGCGCCCGGCAGGCGGGCCCGGTACGACGTATCCGCGAGCGCCTCCATCGGCGCCGTCGTCCAGCTCGTCCCCACCCGGTAGTGCAACAGGCCGGTCCCGGGCGCCGGGGTCTCGGCGCCGACGCCGGACACGTCGACCCGGACGGTCGTCGTGCCGCTCGGAGAGGCAAACTCCGGTCGCCCGGCAGGGTAGCTGAACGCGACGCCGTCGACCACGACCTGCACGCCCGCGGCATCGACCAGCCAGCCGACGACCGTGCGGGTCATCTCGCCGGCGTACACGAAGTTGAGGTAGCCGGCCGTGTCGTAGCAGTCCTGGAGCGTGTGGTAATACGGGTTGTTCCAGACCTCGCCCTCGATGAGCAGGCACGCCTGGTAGCCGGCCGCCTCGAACGGCGCGTGGTCGCTCTGCGGCACGTCGCCGCCGACGGTCACGCTCAGGTTGCTGTATTCCGCCAGGGCCGCGGCCAGCGCGGTCTTGATCGGGTTCGACGCCGTGCGGCCGTAGATCAGCGCGTGGTTGGTGCCGGGGTCGTAGGCCACCATGTCCAGCGAGACCATGCCGCGGATGTCCTCCCCGGGGTGGGCACTGACGTAGCGGCTGCTGCCGATCAGCCCGGCTTCCTCGCGGTCGAAGGCGATGTACTTGATCGTGGCGTCGGAGGGGTACCGGCTGAGGATCCGCGCGGCCTCGAGCACCGCCGCGACGCCGCTGGCGTTGTCGTCGGCGCCGGGGTTGTTCACCGAGTCGTAGTGGGCCCCGATGATGTACACGCGCGACGGGTACACCGTGCCCGTCTGCGTCGCGACCACGTTGTACCACGTCCCCGAGTTGTACGTGAACGGCTCGAGCTGCGTGGTCAGGCCGTAGCCCTGAAACAGCGCCACGATGTTGTCCCGCGCCAGGTCGTGGTGGGCGCCCCCCGGCCCGCGGTTGTGCCCCGTCCGCGTGTACAGCCAGTCCCGCAGAAAGCCCTGATAGCCGGCGACGCTAACCTGGTCGGCTGCGGCCTGCCCGGGCAGTGAGGCCTGCACCGCCGGCGCGCCCAGCGCGGCCGCACCCAAACTGAAAGCCCACACCAGCCGCCAAAACGTGTTGCGGGGCGTCACGCGAACCTCCTTGGGGCGCGCAGGCCGGCGGCGCTGCGCACGGTCAAGACGAAATGGTCCGGTCGGATGCCTGATCTCCGGTCGGCCAGCGCTGCCGCACCGGACGCGGATGCAGAGGCCACTTGCGTACCTCCATGGGCAGTTTACCGGCCGCGAGGCCGCCGGTGCAATGCGGACCAGCGTCGCATAACTGCGCGGTCGGTGCGGCAGCGCTCGGAACCGGGCCCCGATCGGGACCGGGCACAGGTCGACGTTCCGGGTGCCCGACGTGCGGCGGCCGGCGCGGCGTTCGCCGTCCGGTCGGGCTGGCCGGGCCCCGCGGAAGGGCGTATGCTAGTGACGCCTGAGACCCGTGCCGCCCGGCGCGCTTCCGGCCGACCCGGCCGCATTCTTGGCGCCTGCCCGCGGCCACCCGGAGCAACACGTCCATGAAGCACGAACTCCTGCTGGGTGACGAGGCCGTCGCCGTCGCCGCGCTGCATGCGGGCATCGGCGGCGCCTTCTCGTACCCGGGCACCCCCGCCACCGAGATCTTCGAGTACCTGAGCGAGCACGCCGCGGCCGCGCACATCTCGGCGCGGTGGTCGGCCAACGAGAAGGTCGCGTACGAGGAAGCGCTCGGCATGTCGTACGCCGGGCGTCGGGCGATCGTCTCGATGAAACACGTGGGGCTGAACGTCGCGGCCGACCCGTTCATCAACTCGGCGCTGACCGGCGTGAACGGCGGGCTGGTGCTGGTCGTGGCCGACGACCCCGGCATGCACTCGTCGCAGAACGAGCAGGACAGCCGCTTCTACGGCGAGTTCGCGCAGGTTCCGGTGCTCGAGCCCGGCAACCAGCAGGAGGCCTACGATCTCACGCGGGCCGCCTTCGACTGGTCCGAGCAGTTCAACCTGCCGGTGGTCGTGCGGATCACGACGCGACTGGCGCACAGCCGGGCCAACGTGCGGGTGGACCCGCCGGCGGCCGACGCCTTGCCGCCGCAGCACGAGCTGCCCGACCCGAACGACTGGACGCTGGTCCCGAGCATCGCCCGGCGCCGCTTCCGGCGGCTGCTCAAGCTCCAGGACAAGCTGCGCGAGTGGTCGGAGAAACACCCCGCCAACGAGCTCGTGCTGGCCGGGCGACGGGGCGTGATCGCGGCCGGCATCGGCTACAACTACGTGCGCGAGGCGCTGGGGGGGCACAGCGAGTTCTCGCTGCTGAAGATCGCGACCTACCCGCTGCCGGTGGAGCGGATCCGGGCGCTGGTCGATCACTGCGACGAGATCACGGTCATCGAGGAGGGCTACCCGTTCATCGAGCGGCGGCTGGGGGGCGTGCTCGGCCTGCCGGGCAAGGCCATCCGCGGCAAGCTGACGGGCGCGCTGCCGCTGGACGGCGAGCTGACGCCCGATCTCGTCGCGGCGGCGCTGGGGCAAACAACCGCCGCCAGGCTGCACGCCGTCGACGACCTGACGGCCCGCCCGCCGGCCCTGTGCCGCGGCTGCCCGCACGCCGACACGTTCAAGGCCATCATCGAGGCCACGGCCGCTTTTCCGCACGCGCTGCTGTTCAGCGACATCGGCTGCTACACGCTCGGTGTGCTGCCGCCCTACCGCGCGGTGCATTCGTGCGTCGACATGGGCGCATCGATCGCCATGGCCCACGGCGCGGCGCAGGCCGGCGCCTATCCCGTCCTCTGCACGATCGGCGATTCGACCTTCACGCACTCCGGCATGACGCCGCTGCTCGGCGCGATTCGCGCCAACGCGGACATGACCGTGTTCATTCTCGACAACGCCATCGTGGCGATGACCGGCGGCCAGGAGACGATGGCCGCCGGCGAGACCCTGCTCCGGCTTCTGCGCGGTCTGGGCGCGCCGCCGGAGCACCTGCACGTGATCGAGCCCCTGGGCAAGAACCATGCGGCCAACGTCGAGCTGATCGGCCGGGCCGTGCGGCACCGCGGGCTGTCGATCGTCGTCGCGCAGCGCGAGTGCATCCACAACCGGCGCAAGGCCGCCGACCCCCGCCCGGCGGCGACGGCCGCGTGCGAGGCGTGCGGCAACTGAGGCGGCGGGGTGCGCCGCCCGGCCTGCGGCGCGCCACCCCGGGGCGGTGCGGGCCCGGCCGCGACGGGCGGACCGGGCGGCTTTTTCGGGAAGGACGACCGTGGAACAGAACCTGATCTTGGCGGGTGTCGGCGGGCAGGGCATCCTGACGATCGCGCAGGTGATCTCGATCGCGGCGCTGCGGCGCAACCTGCACCTGCGGCAGGCCGAGGTGCACGGCATGTCGCAGCGCGGGGGGGCGGTGCAGTCGCACCTGCGCATCGCCGACCACGAGCTGTACAGCGACCTGATCCCGACCGGGCGGGCCGACCTGATCTTCGCGGTCGAGCCGCTCGAGGCGTTGCGCTACGTGCAGTACCTGCACGAGGACGGCGTCATCGTCGCCAGCACCAACGCGTTCGTGAATATCGAGAACTACCCGGCGATCGAGCAGGTGCTCGACCGCATCGCCGCGCTGCCCCGGCACGTGCTCATCGACGCCGACGGCCTGGCGCAGGCCGCCGGCTCGGTCCGCGCGGCCAACATCGTCACGCTCGGCGCCGGCTCGCTGTTTCTCGAGCTCGACCCGGCCGACCTCGAGGAGGCCGTGGCCGAAATGTTCCGCGCCAAGGGCGACAAGATCGTCGCTACGAACCGCCGGGCTTTCCTCCTCGGCCGCAACGCCGCCGCGGCCTACCGCGACGGCCTCCAGCGCGGCGGCACGTCGCGCGCCGTGCGGAGCTGGATCGACGGCCTGGCGCCCGACGAACTGCTGAAGCCCGAGCCGCCGACGCCCCCGTCGTTCGACGCCGCCGACCTGGTCGAGGCCCGCCTGACCGGCGCCGAGGCCACCGCGTTCGAGCGCACCCTGCTGCGGGCCTACGAGGAGAACCGTCGCCCCCTGTACGAGCACGAGGTTTACATGCTGGTCGAGCTGGTCGGCGCGATCTCGCCGCCCCGCTACGTGTTCGTGCCGCGCGACGGCCTGTTGGCCCGCGAGGCGCTCGAGCAGTTCCCCGGCGACCGGGTCGTGCTCAAGCTCGTCTCGCAGGACGTGATCCACAAGACCGACGCCGACGGCCTCGTCTTCGTCCCCAAGGACTACGAGACCGTGCGCCGCGAAACCGAGCGCCTGCTCGCCCGGCACGCCGGGGCGCGCGTGGAGGGCGTCCTGGTCGTCGAGTACGTCGAACGCACGCAGCCGGGCTTCGGCAACGAGCTCTTCGTCGGCGTCCGCGCCACGCGCGAATTCGGCCCGGTCATCGCGGCCGGCCTCGGCGGCATCGATACCGAGTACCTCGCGACCAAGATGAAGCCCGGCCTGGCCGTCGCCAAGGCCTGCGCCATGGACACCACCGCGGAGGAATTCCTGGAGCTCTTCCGCCGGACGGCCGCGTACGAAATCCTCGCCGGGCAGGCCCGCGGGCACCGCCGCATCGTGTCCGACGGCGAGCTGCTGCGCTGCTTCCGCGCGTTCATCTCCATCGCGCGGCACTTCTGCGTCGACCGCGGCGCCGAGGGCCCCGACGTGGCCGAGCTCGAGGTCAACCCGTTCGCCTTCCGCCAGCAGCGCATGGTGCCGCTCGACGGCCGCGGCCGGCTGGGGCCCGCGGCCAAGCGCCCGCCGGCCCGCCCGCTGGACAAGGTGCGGCGTCTGCTGGAGCCGCGCGCGATCGCGGTGCTGGGCGTCTCGAGTACGGCGCAGAACTTCGGGCGAATCATTCTCAACAACATCCGCCAGTGCGGCTTCCCCGCCGACCATCTCTACGTGGTGAAGGACAAGGAGCGCACGATCGACGGCGTCCGCTGCGTGCCGACGATCGCCGCCCTGCCCGAGCCGGTCGACATGCTCGTGATCGCCGCGCCCGCGACCAGCATCCCCGAGATCGTCGAAGACGTGCTCGGCAGCGGCAAGGTCGGCGCGGCCATCATGATTCCCGGCGGCATGGGCGAAACCGAGGGCACGGCCGAGATCGAGAAGAAGATCCGGCTGGCAATCGGCCTGGGACGCGAGCAGGTGGGCGGCGGGCCGGTGTTCCTCGGACCCAACTGCATGGGCATCCAGTCGCGGCCGGGTCGCTACGACACGTTCTTCATCCCGGCGGCCAAGCTCGACACGCGCTGGGGTGCGCCGCCGCGGCGCGTCGCGCTGGTTTCGCAGAGCGGCGCGTTCATCGTCAGCCGCCTGAGCAACCTCGAGACGCTCGACCCGGCGCTGAGCGTGTCGCTCGGCAACCAGATCGACCTGACGATCGCGGACCTGGTCGAAGCCGTCGGCGAGCGACCGGACATCGACGTGCTGGGCGTCTACGCCGAGGGCTTCACGAATCTGGACGGACTCGATTTCGTGCGGGCGGTGCGCACCGTGACCGCGGCCGGCAAGACCGTGGTGTTCTACAAGGCCGGGCGGACGGCCTCGGGCCGGACGGCGGCGGCGGGGCACACCGCGAGCGTGGCGGGCGACTACGATGTGTGCCTGGCGGCGGCGGCCAACGCCGGCGCGCTGGTCGTCGAGACGTTCAAGGAGTTCGAGCAGCTCCTCGAGGTTGCGACGGCGCTGCATTCCAAGCAGCTCGGCGGGCTGCGGATCGGCGCGCTGAGCAACGCGGGCTTCGAAACGGTCGGCATGGCCGACTGCACGGTCGGGGCCGATTACCAGGTCACGATGGCCAGCCTGTCGGACGAGTCGCGGGCGCGCCTCACGGCCGCGCTCCGGAAGCACAGGCTCGACGCGCTCGTGAACGCGCGCAACCCGCTGGACGTGACGCCGATGGCCGGCGACGCGGCCTACGAGGACTGCGTGCGCGTGCTGTTGGAGTCGCCGGAGATCGACGCGGTGATCGCGTCGCTCGTGCCGCTCACACCGGCCATGCTGACGACGCCCGATGAAATCGCGCGGCCGGGCTCGCTGGTCGAGCGCTTGCCGAAGCTGCTGGCGGCGACGCCCAAGCCGGTCGTGGTGAGCATCGACTCGGGCGGGTTGTACGACGCGATGGCGCGGGCGCTCCGGGCGGCGGGTGTGCCGGTGTTCCGGTCCTGCGATCAGGCGATGCGGGCGCTCGGGCGCTACCTATGCCACCGCACCGCGCGGGCCGCGGCGCGGGCCGGCGCGGGCGCCGCGCGCCCGCGGGATGCCTCGGCGCCTGTGGGGGTGTAGGCCCGGCGGCGAGCAGAGGGCGCCGGAATCCGCCAGCAGGCGTGCGACGCGCGCGGGCGGCCGCGCCCGCGTCTGGACGCCCCGCTGAAGTTAGGGTAAAGTTTGGTCGTCATGCGGCCCCGTCCGGGCCGCCGGGGAGGTCCGCCCAGTGCTTGGCATCACCACGCGCTCCGTCGCCGTGTTCCGCACGCTCGGCTCCCTGCTCCGCCGCCGGCGCGCCGCGCCCGCCGCGGGTCGGATCGTCCGCCCGTGGCGGGCCGACGCCGAGCGGCAATACCCCGGTGTGGGCCTGACGCCGGCGCGCCTCCGCGCGTTTCTTCAGGCCGCCGACGCCGGCCTGCCGCAGATGCAGTACGAGTTGTTCAGCGAGATGCTCGAGAAATGGCCGCGGCTGGCGGCGGTCGAAGCCACGCGGCGGCTGGCACTGACCGGTCTGGACTGGGAGATCGTGCCGGCGACGGAGCCCGGCCCGGGGCCGGCGACCGGCGCCGGCGAGCCGGACGACTTGCCTGCCGGCGCGACCCCCGGGGCATCCGTGGCCCCGTCCGACGGCTCGTCCGGGGCCCGCGCGCTCGCGCGACGCGCCGACCATGCCCGCCGGGCCGCGGACCTCTGTCGCGCGACGCTCGCCGGCCTGCCCGCCTTCCGCGACGTCCTCACGCACCTCGCCACCGCGATCGGCCACGGCCTGGCCGTCGCCGAGATCGTCTGGGAGCGCGGGCAACTGGTCGAACTGGTACCCGTCCCCCACACGCGTCTGCGCACCGACCCGCACCAGCCGTGGCGGCTGCGGGTGCTGACGGCCGAAGACCCCGCGCGCGGCGTGCCGCTGGACGCGCAGCCGCACAAGTGGATCGTGCATCGGCCGCGGGCGGTGCCGGGGCGTCCGCTCGCGGGCGGCCTGTTGCGGGCGACGGCGCTGCTGTATCTCGCGCAGCACCTGAGCTTCAAGGACTGGCTCATCTATTCGCAGATTGCGGGGATGCCGCTGCGGGTCGCGCAGTTCGAGCCGGGCACGCCGGAGGACGACCAGCGGCTGCTGCTGCGGGTGCTGGAGGGGCTCGGCACCGAGGCGGTGGCGGTGCTGAGCAAGAACGTGGACCTGAAGTTCGTCGAGGCGGCCGCGGCGGGGCACAAGCCGTACGGCCCGCTCCAGGACTACTGCAACACCGAGGTCACGATCCTGTGGCTGGGGCAGCACCTGACGACGGATCTGCGAAGCCACGGCTCGCGGGCGGCGGCGGAGATTCACGACCGCGTGCGCGAGGACCTGTTGGTGGACGACATCGCCGACGAGGGGCAAACGCTGCGACGGGACGTGCTCACGCCGCTGGTGCGGGCGCAGTGTCCGCCGGGAACGCCGGTGCCGCTGTTTCGCCGGGCGCTGGTGCAGGCGGTGGACACGCAGGTGCTGGCGCGGACGCTGGCGGTGGCGGTGAACGAGCTGGGGCTGAAGGTGCCGCGCGCGTGGGTGTACCGCGCGTTGGGGATTCCCGAGCCGCAGGGCGACGAGCCGGTGCTGACCGGACGGGGGCAGCGATGAAAACAAGCGAGACGGGCCCGGTCAGCGGCGCGGCCGCAGCGCCGGTCCGCACGGCGCCGTGCGCCGAATACCCGGTGGCGCTGACGGTGCGACTGGCGGAGCCGGGCGACGCCGTGCCGCTGGGGTTCTTCGTCGATACGGCGCTGCGGCGGGACTACTTCCTGCGGCGCGGGCAGCTCGAGGAGATGCTCCGCGGCCCGCGGCACCGCGTGTGGGTCGCGGAGATCGACGGCGTGCTGGTGGGCCCGGCGATCACGACGCGCGGCACCCGGCTGGTCAACGCGCTGGTGCATCCGGCGTACCGCGGGCTGGGCATCGGACGGGCGCTGGTCGAGCGGACCGGCGCCGTCGAGGCCCGTGTCAAGTGCGACATGCACACCGGCGACCCGCGCGGTTTCTACCGCCGACTCGGGTTCGAGCCGGGCCCGCGCGTCGGTCGCCGCGGGCAGATCGAGCTCATGCGCCGCGCGGCGCACAACACGACCACAACGGAGGGCCACCCATGAGGAAGAAGCACACCGAGACGCCGGCGCGGCCGAAGCTGCCGGTGGGGACGTTCGCACGACGGCAGCTCGTGGATCGTCTGACGCAGGCCGTCGCGCTGGCACGGGAGGCGGGTGTCGCGCGCCTCGGTTCGCTGCGCGACATGCTCGAAGACGCCCTGGCGCGCGTGGCCGCGCTCGAGCTGACGACGCCGCCCGAATCCGAGGAAGGCGCGGCGCAGCCGGCGCCGCCGCCGGCGCAGGTGACGGCCGACACGGAGGGTGCCGCGGAAGCGGGCGTCGCAGAGCCGGCGTGCGACGCAACGCCGGCGCTGGTGGCCTCGCATCTGCCGGGGACGCTGCTCGCGACCTCGCACGGGGAGCCGGTGGACGCCTTCCTGCTCATTCCGTTCGGCACCGTGACCGTCGAGCGGCCCGTGGCGGGCGGGAGCTTCCGTTTCTCGCGGGCCGACGCGGAGGCGCTGTGCGCCTGGTTCGCTCGGCTCGGCCGCAAGCTGGCCATCGACTACGAGCACCAGAGCTTTGACCGGCTGAACACGCGGGCCGACGGGCTGCGGCCGGCGGCGGGGTGGATCGGCGGGCTGGAGGTGCGGGACGACGGGCTGTGGGCGGTGGACGTGGTGTGGACGGAGCGGGCCCGCGCGCTGCTGCGCAGCGGCGAGTACCGCTACTTCTCGCCGGTGGTGTACTGGGCCGACGAGGAGCGCAGCGCGATCGCCGCGCTCGGTCCGGTCGCGCTCACCAACGACCCGGCGATGCACGGCGTGCGGCCGCTGGCGGCCCGGCGGTCGGAGGGGCTCGCCGGCGCCGCGGCGGACGCCCCGGCGACCCCGGAAGACGCGGCCGTGCTGCGGCGGGCGCTGGCGGCGTCGGAAGCGGAGGTCGCGCGGCTGCGGCGAGACCTGGCGGAGCACGCCGCCGAGGCGTTCGTGGAGCGCGGCCTGCGGCTGGGCAAGATCGTGGCGGCGACGCGGGGCGACTGGCGGGCGGACTACCTGCGCGACCCGCAGGCGGCCGAGGCGCGGCTCGGGCGGGCGCCGGTGCTGCTGCCGCCGGGGCGTCTCACGACGCCGGAGGAGGGCGGCGGGGCCCTAGCGGGCGACATCGCGCCGCGGCCCTGGACGACCGAACCGGATGACCTGGCGGCGTACGGGCGCGCGGCCGCGGCGGGGCGCGTGGTCGCGCCGCACGCCTGATTTCACGGAAGCGGAAAGGAGGATGCGCGCAGATGGCACTCACGGCCGATCGCAATCTCGATTTCTACGCATCGCAGGAGCTCATCGAACTGCCGGTCGATGACAACGTCCGCATCTACAAGGGCGCACTGGTGGGGCGCAACCGGAGCACGGGCTACGTGCGGCCGCTGGTCGCGCGGGACGAGTTCGTCGGCGTGGCGTACGGGCGGGCGGACAACACGGGCCCCGGGCACACGGCGGGGGGCGTGCGGGTACGCCTGCACCAGCACGTGGACATCGTGCATCCGCTGGCCGGCGTGACGCACGCGGACGTGGGCAAGGACGTGTACGCCGGCACCGACGACACGCTGACGCTCACGCCGGCGGACGCCAGCCGCGTGGGGCGGATCGTGGCGGTGGAGGGGACGGGGCTCGCGCGGGTCCGCTGTCAGCCGGTGGCGGCGCTGAGCGGCGTGCTCGAGGGGCTGCCGGTGCTGGTACTGCCCGACGCGAGCGCGACGCTCACGCTGGACCATCTCAACCGGACGCTGCTGATGGCCAACACGGCGGTCCGGACGCTGACGCTGCCGCCCGTGGCGACGGCGCGGGCCGGCGCGTGGCTGCGGGTGGTGAAGACGTCGGCCGCGGCCGCGGCGATCGTGCTCGACCCGAACGGGACGGAGACGATCGACGGGGCGGCGACGCTGGGGACCGTGGACGCCCAGTACGACACGGTGCTCGTGCTGTGCACGGGGAGCGAGTGGATCGTGCTGAGCCGGGATATCGCCTGAACGGCCGGCCGCGGCGCCGCGGTCGGAACGCGCGGAGCAAGACAAGACTGGACAAGACAAGGAGAGGCCGATGAGCGTGGTACTCGACACGGGCTTGACTTCGCGGGCGATCGTCGGGCGGTTCTACCGCCGGCTGGAGGACTACGCCCGCAGCGCGTGGTGGACGCGTCTGGCGATGCACTTCGCGAGCAGCCAGGAGTCGGAGACCTACCGCTGGCTCGGCATGGTGCCGCAGGTCCGCGAGTGGGTCGGCGGACGGCGCGTGCGGCCGCTGCGCAGCCAGGGGCTGACGATCGTCAACAAGGTGTGGGAGGCGACCATCCGCGTGGATGCGGACGAGGCCCGGCGCGACAAGACCGGGCAGATCCTGATCCGCGTGAGCGAACTGGCGCGGCGGGTCGCGACGCACCCGAACCGCCTGCTGACGACGCTCGTCAACGGCGGAGCCAGCACGCCCTGCTACGACGGGCAGTACTTCTTCGACACCGACCACAGCGAGGGCGACTCGGGCACCCAGAGCAACCGCCTGACGGCCGACGCGGCCATGCCCGGCAGCCCGTCCGACCAGGAGATGTACCGCGCGATCGTGCGGGCGATCGGCCAGATCCTCACATTCAAGGACGACCAGGGCGAACCGATGAACGAAAGCGCCCGCGAGTTTCTCGTGATGGTGCCGCCGGCCCTGATCGCGCCGACGCTGGTCGCGCTCGGCAGCCACACCATTGGCGGCACCGTCAACCCGCTCCGCGGCGGCGAGCCGTTCCGGGTGACGTGGGTCGCCAACCCGCGCCTCACGTGGACCGACAAGTTCGCGGTCTTCCGGACCGACGGCACGACGCGGCCGTTCATCTTCCAGGAGGAGCTCCCCGTGCAGGTGCAGGTGCTGGCCGAGGGCAGCGAGCTGGAGATCAACGAGAACCAGCACCAGTACGGGGTGAAGGCGGTTCATGCGGCCGGTTACGGGTACTGGCAGGACGCGTGCCTGGTGACGTTCGCGTAGCCCGGCCGGCGGCGGACGGGCGGCCGCGGGGTTGCGGGGCGCGGTCGGAGGGGCGGACATGGCGTATGTCAGCGTGGCGGATCTGAGCGCGCGGCTGGGTGCGCCGCTGTATGCACGGCTCACGGACCGGGCCGGCGGGGCGAGCGCCGACGACACCGTCGGTCAGCGCATCGTCGACGAGGCGGAGGCCGAGGTCGATGCGCTGCTCGCGCCGCGTTACCGCACGCCGCTGGATCTCGCGGCCCATCCCGAGCTGGCCCCGCTGCTGCGGGCGCGGGCGCTGGACCTCGCCGAGTACATCGCGTGGAAGAGCTCGCCGTTCGTCAGCGACCCGCCGCAACGCGTGAAGGAGGTTTACGCGGCCGCGCGCGGCTGGCTGGCGGCCGTGGCGGCCGGCGCGGCGGCGCTGCCCGCGCAGGACACGCCCGCGGGTCCGGCCCGTGACGACGGCACGCCGCGGGCGAGTTCGCAGCCGCGGGTGTTCACCGCCGCGGAGCTGGACGGGTTGTGACGCGCGGTGCCGCGCAGGGCCAGTGCCCGAAGCGGCGGCACGCACGCGCAGAGATCAAGCGAGCGAGAATCCGAGAGAACAAGAGCCGCCGCCGCGTCCGAACTCGAAGCGCCGGCGAGCGCGGGTGCCAGTCGACGGAACCGGGGGCTGACGGCTTGAGGGACTGGGGGATCGAGATTGCGCAGCACAGTGGAGATTGCGCACGCGGCCGCCGGCCGGGCCCCGGCTGCCAAGCCGGGGCCCGCTGCCGGCCGCGGCGGAGGGAACTTGGAACCTGGAGCTTGCGCTCCAGGCTCGGATGCGGCGGCACACGACGGCACGAACGCCAGACGCGACGGGCCGACGAAGGAGGGACGCAGGATGTCCGATCTGCTGGCGGAGTTGCCGTCGCTCGGGATCGCCGGTCTGTTGTTCGTCATGTGGTGGCTGGAGCGCCAGGATCGCGCGCGGGGCACGGCCGACCTGCGCAGCACCCTCGAACACGCCGGCCGCATCGCCGAGGTCAACCAGAGCCTGCTGGACGTGATCCGCGCGAACACCGAGGCCCTGGCCGCCCTGCGCGAGGAGCTCCGCGCCCACCGCGGCAACGAGACCGAGTGGCTCGCGCGGCTGACGCAACAACTGGCCGAACTGGCGCGGCGCCCGGCGCAGGCGGCCTAGCCGTGGATGAACGCGAGCGGGCTGCCCCGCGCGGCGCGCGGGGTTTCGTCCGACGCGCGGGCGGACGCGAGAAAAGACGTCCGACACGGGGGGCGGACGCGACGGGGAGCGGATGCGGCGCGCGGCCCGGAGCGACCGGCGGGCCGCGCGGCGAACTTCAGCCGGGTCGCAACGGAGGGATCTCATGGACTGGTCCACACTGGTGCGCGCCATCAACGCCGACACCGCGCGGGCGTTCGTCACGGCCGCGCGGCACGTCATCGACGCGCTGCTGATCGAAGGCGAGCGCGTCCGTCGGATGCACACGCCCGGCCCGCGCGACTACGCCCGGGCCGACCTGCCGCGCGATACGCCCGCCGGCGGCTGGCTGGACGACGCGGAGCTGCGCGACGTCACGCGGCGCTTGTCCGAGGCTCTGGCCGCCGAGCGCTGGACCGACGGCCTGCTGTGCGCGATCCGGGTCTTCGCGCTGATCGGAGGTGGCCTGTGATGCGGCGGTGCGTCGGTTTCGGGAACCCGGGCGAGCGGCGGTGCGGCGCCGGCGCGGCGCTGGCCCTCGCGGCTCTGGCGGCGGCGCTCGCGGCCGGCTGCACGCGCGAGTCGGTGCGCGTCGCGCTGGATGCGCAGCGGCGGGCGGACGACGTGCAACAGGCGGTCTTCGACCGCCAGCACGCCGCACTGTGCGTGCTGCTGTACCGCGACCTCGTTCGCCGGCTGGAGGAGGATGGTCTCCCGCTGACCGACGCGCAGCGTGCGGCCGTCGGCGCGGCGTGGAACGACCGCGACCTGATCGAGTTCTGGCAGGTCCAGCACGAGCGGGCCAAGGCGCTGCGCCGGGCGGGCGTGGACGCCCAGCTCTGGGGGTCGCAGGCGGCGCTCGACTTGCTCATCAAGGCCGCCGAGGCGCGGCTGGATCGCGCGCGGACCGGTCTGGCCGCGCATGCCGGGGCGGCCCTGTTGGACGACGCCGGACGGGTTCGCGAGAGCGACGACACGGGCGAGCGCGGGGCAACGCCCGCCGTGCCGTGGAGCGAGGGAGGTGGCTCATGAGACCCGACGAGGGCGGCTGGCGTCGCTGGCTTTGGCCGTTGCGGAGCCGCAAGGTGCAGGTCGCCGTGGCGACGGTGCTGACGGCCTGGGCGGCCCAGGCGGGGTTCGCGCTACGCGAGGAGACGGTGCTGACCGTGCTCGGCGTCGGGGTTGCGCTGATTCTTGGCATCGCCCACGAGGATGCCGGGCGGGGCCGGTCGAGTCTGTAGGGGCGCGGCCGCGCCGCGGCCTCTTGCCGGCGCCGCGGTGGCCGTCGATCATGCTCCGCATGACGTTGCCTCCGAGCGTGGCCCGCGCTGCTGCGGGGCTGCTGGTTCTCGCCGCCGCGGCGACGCTGTGCGGCTGTGCCCAGCTCGATTACGACCGGCTCAGAGTCGGACGCGAGCTGCGCGAGGTCGGTCGGGCGCTGCCCGCGGACTACGCCGCGCGCAGCGACCTGGGCCTCTGCTTCCAGAAGACGAGCGCGCTGGGGCGCACCGACGTGATCGTCGTGCTGCTGACGCGCGATCGCCGGATCGCCGCGAAGTTCCACGCCGTGCACAACGAGCGGCACTACGGCCTGGGACGCGACCCGGCGTACCAGTTGGCGGGCGAGCTCGATCCGACGCTCCTGGGCCTGACCGACGTCGGGCCGCGCGACCGCCTGCGGGCGCTGGCCGCCGACCTCACGGAGCCCCAGGCCGACCCGTTCGTCCGCGAGGCCCACGCCTGGGTCGCCGCGGGCCTGGTCCGCATCGTCCAGTTGGACGCGCCCGCGGACGAGGACGAGCCGCTCGCGGAGCGACTGGTCGAGATGCTCGAGCGCGTGCCCGCGGGCGGGCGGGCCGCGACCACGCCGGGGCCGGGCCCCGTGGTGCGCATCGCGTACCGCTTCGGACGGACCTGGTAGGCGGGCCGGCGCACCGCAACTCGGACGCGCCGCGCGGCGTCCCGCGCCGACTGCCGATAAAACCCACGGGCACCGGCCGGCCCGGCACCGACGGTCTGCGCGCGCCGTCACAGCCAAGGCACGTCACCCCGCCGCGCGGCCGGGTCGATACTACTCCTGTCCGGTCCGGGCGGATGCGACGGCACTGGCTGCCGCGGTGCGCTCCGGGCGCGTCACGACGGCGCGTCGCCTTGCCGGGTCAGTTGTGGGCCACGACGCGATGGTGCGGCGAGTCCTGCCACGCAGCTACACCCTGGTGCGCGACCTGGCGGCTCGGCCTCTGCCGGTCGCGCTGGTCGCGGCGGGGCTGCTGATGCTCACGGCGGGGGTGAGCCTGGCGGCGCTGTACGACCGCGCGGTCCGCACGTACGCGCGGGGCGTGCGGGAGGGGCTGGAGCGGCATGCCGAGGCGCTGGCGGCGCTGGTGGACGGCGACCTGCACAAGACGCTGGTCCGGCCCGAGCAGGAAGCGAGCGAAACGTACGAGCGGCTCGTCGAACCGCTGCGGCGGGTGCGCGAGGCCGTGCCCGACCTCGTGTACGTGTACACGCTCATCGAGCGCGACGGAGCGGTGTATATCGGCCTCGATACCGCGCCCGTCGGCGACGCGGACCATGACGGCGTCGAGGACCACTCGCGTCTTCTGGAGCGGTACGACGAAGCGAGCGAGTCCGCGCGGGCCACCTTGCGCGACGGGGTCACGCGCTCCACGCCCGAGCCGTACACGGACCGCTGGGGCGAGTTCCTCGGCGCTTTCGCACCGATTCGCGACTCCGCAGGTGCCATGGTAGCGGTCGTCGGCGTCGACGTGACCGCCGCCACGTACCGCCAGCGCATCGCCGCCATGCGGCGCGCCTGCCTCTGGAGCTTCGTGCCGGCCGTCGTTGTGGGGCCGATCGTCGGAATCGGCGCGTACACCATCCGCCGGGCGCAGCTCCACCGAGCCGCCGAGCGCAAAGCGGCCGCGGCGGCCACCGAGATCGAGCGGCGGAAACTGCTTGCGATTCTGGACGCGACGGACGCGCCCGTTTACATCACCGACCCGCAACCGCACAGCGTGGTCTATGCGAACGCGGCCGCGGTGAGTCAATGGGGGGATTTCAGCGGCCGGCCATGCTACGTGTGGCTGTGCGGCGCGCCGGCGCCGTGTGCCGACTGCACGGGCGCGGACGTGCTGCGGGCCGCGGATGGCCGCACCCGGGTCCGCGAGCGGCAGAACCCGCGCAACGGGCGGTGGTACCGCTGCGCCGACAAGCTGATTCACTGGCCGGACGGGCGCCGGCTGCGGTACACGTTCGCCGTGGACATCACGGAGCGCCGCAACCTGGAGATGCGGTTGCGTGGGCAGACCCACGCACTGCAGTTGGCCAACGCGGAGCTCGAGGCTCAGAAGCAGTCGCTTCAGGAGCAGCAGGCGGCGCTCCGGGCGATCAATGAGGAACTCAACGCGGCCCGCGCTGCGGCCGAGGCGGCCGCCCGGAGCAAGGGCGCGTTCCTGGCCAACGTCAGCCACGAGTTGCGGACGCCGATGACCGCCGTGCTGGGGTTCACGGAGCTGCTGGCCGACCCGGACCTCGGCGCCGCGGAGCGGTCCGAGTACCTGGCCACGATCCGCCGCAACGGCGAGCACCTGCTCGCACTGATCAATGACCTGCTGGACCTCTCGAAAATCGAGGCCGACAAACTCGTGGTGGAGCGCGTGCCCTGCGCGCCGCGCGTGCTGGTAGAGGAAGTCATCTCGCTGGTGCGCGTGCGGGCCCGCACCAAGGGCCTCGACCTGACGGCCGAGTACGTCTGGCCTCTGCCGGAGCGTGTGACGACGGACCCGGTTCGGCTGCGGCAGGTTCTCGTCAACCTGGTCGGCAACGCGGTGAAGTTCACCGAGCGGGGCCACGTGCGGCTCGTGATGCGCATGGTTGAGCCGACCGACAACGAACCGGCCGCACTGGCCTTCGATGTGATCGACACCGGGATCGGGCTGACGGCCGAGCAGCTCCAGCGCATCTTCGATCCCTTCGCGCAGGCGGACACGTCCACCACCCGCCGCTTCGGCGGCACCGGGCTGGGTCTGGCGATCAGCAAGCGCCTGGCCGAGGCGCTGGGCGGCCGGTTGACCGCCCGGAGCACCCCCGGGTGCGGCAGCACCTTCACCGTGACGATCGACCCCGGGCCGCTCGACGGGGTGCGCTGGCTCGCGGGTCCCGAGGACGTGCCGCACCGGCAGACGGCCACGCCGACCGCGCTCTCCGACGGCCCGGCCAACGGCCGCGTGCTGCTGGCCGAGGACGGGCCGGACAACCAGCGGCTGATCACCCTCCTGCTCCGCAAGGCGGGCCTCGACGTAACCGTGGTCGAGGACGGCGCCGCGGCCGTGCGTGCGGCCCAGGACGCGGTCGCGGCGGGGACGCCGTTCGATGTCATCCTGATGGACATCCAGATGCCGGTCATGGACGGTTACGCCGCGACGCGGGAGCTGCGGCGGGCGGGCTACCGCGGCGTGATTGTCGCGCTGACCGCCCACGCCATGGCGCAGGACCGCGACCGCTGTCTGGCGTGCGGCTGCAACGATTTCGCCAGCAAGCCCATTGATCGGGCGGCGCTGCTCGACGTCGTGCGGCGCTACATCCCCGGGGCCCGCCCCGCCGTGACGCCGGTCTGAGGCCGGCGGGAGCGTCAACGCGGTTGCGCCGGGCGGCGCACCGTTCGCGTGCGGGGCCGCGATCGCCGGCGCGGCGTGTAGCGCGGCCCCGCCCCGCGTGCTACAATCCCCGCGTTGGGGCCGCGCGGTCCGCGCCGCACCGCGGTGTCGGACCCTGCGGCCTGGAGGCGCTCGCCCGCGACGTCGATGCCCGACCCCCCCCTGATTCCTGCCGCGCGGCCGGCGGACCTCAACGACCGGTACCTGCTCCGCTGGATGTTCCGCTTCCTGCGGCCGGTGATCGGTGTCGCCGTGTCCGCGTGCGTCAGCCTGGTCCTGTGGATCGGAGCCGAGATCCTGACCGTCCGCCAGACGGCCGTCGCGGTCAACACGATCGAGCGGGTGCGCGTCCGGCACGTGGTGCAGCCGCCGAACTTCTGGGCCTGGCTGTGGAGCGACGCGGCCGAGGCCGTCGGGCTCGAACGCGTCGTGCTCGTGCTGGCGGGGCTGAGTCTGGCGATGGCGGTCCTCACGTACCTGCGCGAGGTCGTCAACACCAAGCTCAGCATGTACAAGGTCTTCTACATCCGCGAGGCCGTGTACGACCAGCTCCAGCGCGTCGGGCTGCGGTTCCACGACCAGATCTCGACCGGCGAGCTGATCAACCGCGCGCTGTCCGACCTCCAGAACGTCCGCGCGTTCATCAACACGGCCGTGCTGACGACGCTCGAGATCGTCCTGATCGTCGGCGGCTACATCGTGCTGCTGCTGACGCGCACGCCCTGGGCGGCGCTGCTGGCCCTGGCCCCGCTGCCGGTCTGGCTGTGGTACACCGTGCGCTTCAGCCGCCGCATCCGCCCCGCGCAGGAGGCGGTCATGCGCGTCGGCGACCGGAACATCTCGCTGATCACCGAGAACATCGCCGGCGTGCACGTCGTCAAGGCGTTCGCCGCCGAGCCGCACGAGATCGCCCGCTACAGCCGCAACTGCGACCGCTTCCTCCGCCGCGTGCTGCAGCGCATTCGCATGTTCGCCAACTACCTGCCGGTCGTGCGGGGCATCTCCATGGCCGCGCACCTCGCCCTGTTCATGCTGGCCGGCGTCCTGATCATCAAACGCGTCCTCCAGCCCGGCGACATCCTCATGCTCGGCGCGGCGATGGGCGCGATCCTCGGCCGCCTCCAGCAGGTCGCCGGCATCAACGAGCAGTACCAGAACGCGATCGTCTCCGCCCGCCGGCTGCACGAGGTGCTGGCAGCGCGCCCGACGGTGCCCGTGGCCCCCGACGCCCGTCCGCTCCCGCCCGGCCCCGGCGCCGTGCGCTTCGAGCACGTCACCTTCGGCTACGACCCCGCGCGACCCGTGCTGCACGACATCACCTTCGAGGTTCCCGGCGGCCGCACCGTCGCGCTGGTCGGTCCGACCGGGGCCGGCAAGACCACGCTGGTGCAGCTCCTGGCGCGGTTCTACGACCCCCAGGCGGGACGCATCCTGGTGGACGGCACCGACATCCGCAGCGTCACCCTCGACAGCCTGCGCACGCAGATCGCGTTCGTCTTTCAGGAGACCTACCTGTTCAGCGACTCGGTGGCCGCGAACATCGCCTACGGCCGGCCGGGCGCGACGCCGGCCGACGTCGAGTTCGCGTCGCGGACGGCCCAGGCCCACGAGTTCGTCGCCGAGCTGCCCAAGGGCTACGAGACGGTGCTGGGCGAGCGCGGCGCGTCGCTCTCCGGCGGCCAGCGGCAGCGCCTGGCGATCGCCCGGGCCCTGTTCGCCCGGCCGCGGATCCTGGTGCTCGACGATGCGACCGCCGCGGTCGACCCGGAGACGGAGGAGCGCATCCACGGCGGCCTGCGCGCCGCCCTGCGCGACGTCACCGTCTTCGTCATCGCCCACCGCCTGAACACGGTGAAGCGCGCCGATCTCGTACTGGTGCTCGAGAGCGGCCGCCTGGTGCAGGCCGGCACGCACGACGAGCTGATGCAGGCCGACGGGCACTACCGCGACATCGCCGCCGTGCAGCTCTACGGCGACGAGCAGTTCGACGCCGAGGGCGAGTTCGCTTCACATTACAAGCGGCTGCGAGACCCGCGCACGCTGGCCGCCGCCCGCGCCGGGGCCGCAGCCGCCGCCGACACCCGCCCGGAGGCTCAGCCGTGACTCTCCTCGCCCGGCTGCGCCGCCGGCTGGGCCGCGCCGGCCCGCGCCCCCTGGGCCGGCCGCTCGAGCTCGTTCCCACCGACGACGAGCCGCAGTACCGGCCGATCGACCGCGCCCTGCTGCGGCGGATGCTCCGCTGGCTGCGGCCGTACGCGCGGCAGTACTTCCTCGGCATCGCCCTCGGCGTCGTCATGATCGTGCTCGAGATGCAGTCGCCGCAGTTCATGCGCGCGATCATCAACATCACGACCGCGTTCGTGGCCGCCCCGGCGCCGGACGATCCGGCCGCCGCGGCCGCCGCCGAGCACGCGGCCATCCGCCGGGTGGCGGGGCTGATCGGGCTGTGGGCGGTCGTGCTGACGACGGCCGTTCTCCTCCAGCGCTGGGCCATCATCGTGATGACGCGGGCCGGCGAATGCGTGCAGTTCGACCTGCGGCGGGCGCTGTTCGCGCAGCTCCAGCGCCTGTCGATGAGCTACTACGACCGGACGAAGCTCGGCCGGATCATCAGCCGCTGCACGAGCGATGTGAACGCCCTGCGCGACATCAACGTGTGGGGCATCGACACGATCATCAAGAACGTGCTGATCATGCTGGTGGCCGGGGCGATGCTGCTGAAAACCGAGGCGCGGCTGTTCCTGGCGGTGGTCGGCCTGGCGCCGCTGCTGTTCGCGGCCAACGTCTACTTCCGCCGGCGGATCAGCGTCGCCTGGCAGGTGGCCCGCGAGGGCTGGACGCGCGTCTCGACCAATCTGGCCGAGAACATCACCGGCGTGCGGGTCGTCACCGCATTCAACCGCCAGAACTGGAACCTCGAGGTCTTCAACCGGCTCCAGGGCATGAACACGGCGAACTGCGTGCGGGCCGCGCGGCTCAACGGCGTGTACCAGCCGACGCTCCAGCTCATCGGCTTCGCCGGCCGGGCCGTCATCCTGCTCTACGGCGGCTACCTCGCCACGACCGGCGCGGTCGCGGGGGTCGGCGCGGTCGTGGCCGCGTTCCTGTACTGGGACCTCTTCATGGGGCCGATTCTCACGTTCGGGAACTTCCACAACCAGCTCATGATGGCCATGGCCGGCGCGGAGCGCGTCTACGACCTGCTCGACCTGGAGCCCGAGGTGCGCGACGCCCCCGACGCCCGCCCGCTCCCGCCGATCGCGGGCCACGTCCGCTTCGAGCACGTGACCTTCGGCTACCAGCCCGACCGCCCGGTGCTGCACGACATCGATTTCACGGCCGAGCCGGGCCAGACGATCGCGCTGGTCGGCGCGACCGGCAGCGGCAAGAGCAGCGTCATCGCGCTGATCGCGCGCTTCTACCAGCCGCAGCGGGGCCGCATCCTCGTCGACGGTCACGACATCCGCGGCGTGACCGGCGAGTCGCTGCACCGCCAGATGGGGCTCGTGCTCCAGACGAACTTCCTGTTCACCGGGACCGTGCTGGACAACATCCGCTACGCCCGCCCGACGGCGACGCCCGCCGAGGTGGAGCAGGCGGCCCGCGCGCTGGGCTCGTGGGACGCGATCGCGGCGCTGCCGCGGGGCCTGCTCACCGAGGTCGGCGAGCGCGGCGCGAACATGTCGCTCGGCCAGCGCCAGCTGATCTGTTTCACGCGGGCGTTCCTGGCCGATCCGCGGATCTTCCTGCTGGACGAGGCCACCAGCGCGGTGGACTCGGTCACCGAGCAGCTCGTGCAGCGCTCGCTGACGCGCCTGGTCCAGGGGCGCACGACGTTCGTGGTCGCGCACCGGCTGAGCACGATCGTCGGGGCGGACTGCATCCTCGTGCTCGACCAGGGCCGGATCATCGAGCGCGGCACGCACGCGGAGCTGCTGGCCCACGGCGGGCGCTACGCGGCGCTGTACCGCCGGTTCGTGTTCCACACCGGGGCCGCGCCGGCGGACTGAGCGCGCAACGTCCGCGCGACGGACTGCCGCGCCGGCCCGGCATCCGGGCACGGCATCCGTACCGGGCGTCCGAACCGGGTGTCCGAGCCTGGAGCGCAAGCTCCAGGTTCGTTGGCCAACAGGCCCCGGCTTCGCAGCCGGGGCTCGGACGGCAACCGGCTCGGAGGACGGCGGGCCGCGGTGCAGCGCTACTCGGACGCCGCCGGCTCCGGGTCGGCCAGATCGAACGTGCTGCGCTCGCCGTTGCCGCGGTGCCGACCGCTGATCGCGTACTCGGTCGCCCGCACCTCGCGCAGCACCGTCACCTTGATTTCGCCCGGGAACGTGCCGACCTCCGACTCGATCTTGTGGGCGATGTCGCGGGCGAGCTTCAGCGACGACCGGTCGTTGATGCGCTCCGCGTCGACGATCACGCGGACCTCGCGCCCCGCCTCGATCGCGTACGCCTGCTGCACGCCCTCGAACGAGGTCGCGATCGCCTCGAGCTCTTCCAGGCGCTTGATGTACCGCTCGATCGACTCGCGACGGCTGCCGGGCCGGGCCGCGCTGATCGCGTCGGCCGCGCTGACCAGCGGCGTGTAGGGGTGCGTGGCCGCGACGTCGCCGTGGTGCCCGAGGATCGCGTTGAGCACGGCCGCCGGCTCGTTGTAGCGCCGCGCGAAGTCATGGCCGACCTTCGTGTGGCTGCCTTCGGCCTCGTGGTCCAGGGCCTTGCCCAGGTCGTGCAGCAGACCGCAGCGCCGGGCCAGCGCGCCGTCCAGCCCCAGCTCGTCGGCCATCAGCCCGCACAGGTACGCGACCTCGATGCTGTGCTTGAGCACGTTCTGGCCGTAGCTCGTGCGGTACTGGAGCCGCCCGAGCACGTCGAGGATCTTCTTGTTCACGCCGCTCACGTTCGCGGCGGCGGCGGCGTCGCGCCCCGCCTCCACGACCTTCTGCTCCACGTCCTTCGTGACGGCCGCGACCACCTCCTCGATCCGCGTCGGGTGGATGCGCCCGTCGCGGATGAGCTGATCCAGCGCCTGCCGGGCGATTTCCTTGCGGACCGGGTCGAAGCACGAGACCTGTACGATCCCCGGCGTGTCGTCCACGATGACCGTCACGCCGGTGGCCTTCTCGAACGCGCGGATGTTGCGGCCTTCGCGCCCGATCACGCGGCCCTTCATCTCGTCGTTCGGCACGTCGATCGTGGCCACGGTCGTCTCGCAGGTGTGCTCGGCCGCGTAGCGCTGGATGGCCGAGATCACGATGTAGCGGGCTTTCTCGCGGGCGTTGGTCTCGGCCCCGGTCAGGATGCGCTCGACGAGCTCCCCCGCTTCCTTCTCGACCTCAGTCTCGATCTGGCGCAAACAGGCCGCGCGGGCCTGTTCCGGCGTCATGCGCGCCACCCGCAGCAGCTCCGCCCGCTGCTGGGCCAGCGTCTCGTCCACCTTGGCCAGCTTGGCCGCCAACTGCTTGTCGCGCTCGGCGAGCTGCTGCTCGGCCGCCTCGACCTTCTTCTCTTTCGTGATGAGGACGTCGAGTTTCTTCTCGAGCGCCTCCTCGCGTTTCTCGAGGCGTCGCTCGGCGGCTTTCAACTCGTTGCGCGTCTCGGCCGATTCGCGCTCGAAGCGCTCCTTGGCCTCGAGCACGGTTTTCTGGGCCTCGACCTCGGCCAGCCGCATCCGCTCGGCGGCGCGGTTCTCGGCCTCCGTGATCAGGCGAGCGGCGGCCGCCGCGTGCGTCGCGGCGGTCTGCCGATCCCGAAAGAGACGGTACGCCCACATGGCGGCTGCTCCGGCGAGCGCCGCCACGATCGCCCACGCCCACGGGTTGCCCGCGGCGTCGGCCAGGACAAGTTGTGTCGCCAGCATGGGTTCATCCGACGATTGCACCGGGATGTTGTAAAAGCGCGCGAGCGGCCGCTCGCCGCGCACGGTCGGGCCCGATGGCCTGCGGATGTGGCGAGTCAGCGCGACTGCGCAGGCAGCCGCGCGGCAGGTGTACCCAAGAACCGGAGACCGGCAGGATCCTCAGGCGGACCGCTGAAGAGAGTATGATTCGGATGAAGATCGGGTCCGCATCTTGTAAATTCCGCACGTTCACACGGACGCTCGTCGCGACCGCCTGACCGCCTCCAGTGTTACGCCTATGCTGCTCGCCGCGGGCGCCGGTCCCTCGCCGGCGCCCCGGTTTAAGCGCGCAACCATCGGTGCCCCAGAAACCTACGTTATTATACGGACACATGCGTCAATCCGCCAGGGGTGGCGCGCGGAAAACTCCGCAATGATGAAACCAAAGCCCCCCCGCGACGCCGACGCACGCTCCGCGCCACCCCCAATCCGAACTCTGCTACCGATCGCTTCCCGGCCGGGCCGGTTCCGTCGTCGGCCGCCCCCCTCGATCCCGCGGGCCCATCCGCCCGGGGGCCCGGCTTTCGCGGCGACCACCCTCCCGGAAGCGCTCCAACCGCTCGTCGACTTCCGCCGCCCCTCGCTCCCGCATCTCCGCGGCCCGCTCCCCCGCCGCCGCGATCTCTGCCTCGACCTGCCCCTCGATCCCGGCCCGCAGCTCGGCGGTGGCCGCCGCGCGCTCGGACTCCGCCGTTCCCGCGGCTCGCAATCGCCCGACCAGTTGCCGCACCCACTCGGGCTCGGCGGTCAGGTCCGCGGCCGGGTCCTGCAAGTACCGCATCCGGGCTTCGATCCGAGCCCCGCGGTGCCGGTCGAGCAGGCTCCGCAGCAGTTCCAGAGCATCAATCTCGAGCTGGACGTTCTCGGCGACCAGGGGCCGCGCCTCCTGAACGATCTGTTCGGCCGTGGCTTCCGAGCCGGGTCGCAGGCGGAGCCGCCGGGCCAGCCGCTGGAGCTCGAACTGGTTCTCCGAGTACTTCCGGATGAGCTGTCCGAGCTCGGGACTCGCCTGGAAGACGCGCCGCAGGTGCCGCAGGCGGGGGGCGTTCTCCCCCAGCTTCCGCTGGAAAAGCTGCGGGTTGGCGGTCCGCAGGGCCGCCAACGCCTCGTGCAGCCGGGGCATGTGTTCCTGTGCGAACGCCAGCAGCTCGGCGTCTTCGCCTGGCTCAAGCGGACCGCGATCCTCGGCTGCCGGCCGGAACCAGCGGGTCACGAACTCCCGACCCCAGCCGGGGCCCCCGTGCCGCCGGACCTCGCCGGGCGGAACTCCGTCATCATCGCGGGCAGGCGCCTCTGCTCCGGCGGGGAAAGGCTGCTCGCGGCCGGGCCGCGACTGCGCGGCCGCTGCGGCAGCGGCCGATACCGCGACGAATCCGACTAGGATGCACCGCCAAGCGCTCACACCGTTCCTCGTTACAGATCCTCAAAGCGCTCCAGCGACAGCTCGAGCGTACGGAACAGCTCGTCAACTTCCGCCGCCGCGTCGGGGCGGTCGCCACGGGCCCACCCGCCCAGGAGTGTATCCCGCAGTTGCGTGCCCGAGGCGTCCAGCGCCTGGCCCCAGTCCTGCACGAGCGCCAACGAATCCGCGTCCGGCGCGACTCCGGCACGGGGGCCCCACAGCCCGAACACCAGCACGGCCGCCGCCGCCACACCGCCCAGCGCCCGCACCGCCCGTAGCCACCCGCCGCCGGCCCGCAGGCGCCGCGCTTCGGCGGCGACCGCCGCCCGTACCCGCGCCACAGCTTCCGGCCGCGGCACGATGGCCTCCAGCCGGGGCAGGGAAGCCCGCGCCCGTTCAATCTCGCGCTCCAGGTTGTGCAGCCCGGGTTCCATGGCCTAATCCTGATCGTATCGCATCAACTCGCGCAGCCGGCCGAGCGCTCGATGCGCCCGCGCCAGTGCGGTACCCAGCGGCACGCCCAGCAGGTCCGCGATCTCGCGAAACGAGAGGTCCGCGTAGTGCCGCAGCACCAGGATCTCACGCTCCGGGTCGCTGAGCCGGGCCAACGCTGCCTCCAGGCGGTCGCCTGCCTCGGCGGCCTCGAGCGCCTCGTCCGGCCGGGGCAGCGGTGGCGCCGACAACTCGCCGTGCTGCCCGACCTCATCGTCGTCCAGCGGGCTCGTCACGCCGCGTCGGCGGCGCTGCCGCGCGCGGTCGCGGGCCAGGTTCGCGGCGATCCGCATCAGCCACGACTCGAACCGATTGTCGTGCTGATACTGGTCAATCACCCGGCAGACCCGCAGAAACGTCTCCTGCATCAGGTCCTCGGCCGCGTCGCGGTCGCGGGTGAGCCGCACGAGCAAACCGTAGACGCGGCCGGCGTACAGGTCGACCAGTCGGCTGAGCGCGTCCGGTTCGCGACGACGCGCACGCTCGAGGAGCTCATCCAGCGCCGACCGATCCACCGGGTCCTCGCTTCTGGCCAAACGCTCAAACAGGGTACTCGATTGCGAGCCGCTGCGATGGTCGTGCGCGGTTCCGAATTATCGAACGCCACCGTGGGATCAGCGATTATCGGCTGCCCGCGACGCCGAACAGGGCGGCGATGCGGGTGGCGCGGTAGTCGAAGATGGTGGCGACGTCCCGCCGAACGAGGAGCCCGTGGACCACCCGCCCGAGCGGCCCCAGCGGCAGGGCGTAGCGGACGTGGTCGGTCAGCCGGGTGCCGCCGTCGGGCAGCGGCTCGAACGTGTGCGTGTGGTGCCAGAGGCGGTACGGCCCGCGGACCTGCGTGTCCACGAACCGCACGCCGGGCTCCCACGTCTCGATCAGCGTCTGCCACCGCAGGGGGATGCCCCGCCAGCGGATTTGGTAATCCAGCCCGATGCCCGCGGCCATCCGGATCGGCAGGGGCGTGAGGATGCGGAACTCGAGCCACGGCGGCGTGAGCGCGTTGAGGTTCTCCGCGGCCGCGAAGAACGGAAACACTTCGGTCACGGGCCGGGGGACGACCTGCTCGCGGTGGAGCTCGTAGACCTGCATGACCTCGATCGTAGCGGCGACGCGAGCGCGGCGGCCGTCGTCGCACTCAGAATGCGAGCTGGAACTGCATGCGGAGCAGGAGAACGTCATCATTCACGTTGGCCAGGCTGTGCGGCGAGCTGGTGATCGGCGCTTCGCTGACCTTGGTCACGTCGGCCTGAAGTTTGACGTCGTCGCCGCGGAAGTACCAGTTGACACCGCCGGCGTATTCCCAGGTCCCCTCCCGGCCGTCGGCGAGCGCCGCCACGCCGCCGACGCGGCCCACCACCTCGAACTTTCGCTCGAGACCGGGGATCGGCAGCATGTAGCCGCACTGGACGTAAGCGCCATGCTGAGCCGCGGCGTCGCTCCGGCCGGTGAGCTGCGTCCAGGGTGCGGGGGGGCGTCCGGCGCGCGGGTCGACCCGCCGCAACACGTACTCGCCGGAGGCGGAGAAGCCCTGGTACTTGAACATCGCATCCCAGCCGAGCTGGTGAACCCGAAGGCCGTTGGTGGTCGTCAGGCCGAACCCGCCGGGGCCGTGCGGGTCCGGGCGCGGAAACGGAATGCGGGTCGTGCTCTGGTCACCGTCGTTGTCGTTGAACGCGTACTGGCAGCCCAGGTCCAGCGCCGGGTACTGGTGGATTTCGTGGTCCGCCTGCCAGGTGAAGTCCCGGCCGGGCTGTGCGCTGAGGGCGTGCCAAAGGGCATGGAAGACGATGCCCGGATTGTTGTCCAGCTCCGGCGGATCTGGTGAGATCGTCGCCCCGGCGAAGCTGCTGAACGAGTTCACGACGTCGAGGAAGTAATCGACACGCCCCTCAAGCAGGCTACCCCAGAGGCGCGCGCCGAGGCCGCGGTCGAACTGGAAGACAGCGTCCTGGACGGCGCGGTCCACGAACTGGAGATTGCCGTCCTCGATCATCTGCGCCCGCACGGTCGGCATCTTGAAGATGCCCAGTTTCACCTGGAGCGCCTCGGCGAAGCGGTAGTTGACCCACGCCGTCTGAATGCCGGCGTCGTATCCGCCCGGCGCGTCCATTCGCAGGTCGAGGCGGTACGTCAGGTCGCGGCTGTACCCATGGCCCGAGAAAGTCAGACGCATGCGCTGCATGTCGAAACCGGCCCGGTCGTCTCGGCGGAAGCCGGGCGCCAGGTAGCGGTTTTCCGCGCGGGTCTGGTATCCGGTCCAGCGGGCCTGCAAACGCCCGTTCACGCGCAGCAGAAACGCGTCCTCGGGGCTGCGGAGCACGAATCCGCGGTCGTAACCGGCCGCGGCGACGGGGGGGCGCAGCGCCTCCCGGAACTCCGGTTCCGCGAGGAGCTTTCGCACTTGCGCCTGGAGCGCTGCGGCGCGGGCCGCACTCACATCCCGTTGCCGGATTGTCTCCAGCCGGGTTTCGAGCGCGGCGAGCTGCTGCTGCTGCAAGCCCAGGCGCTCTTCGAGAGGGTCGATGCTCGTCCCCGCGCGGTCAGCCCCCGGCGGCTCCGCACGCCCGACTCGTCCCGCCGGAACCAGCAGCACCGCGGCCATCAGGACAGCACGCATGCGCGGTGTCCTGCCCGTCATTCTGGTCGGCGACGCCGGCACCGGCTGACCTCCCGGGGCGAAGCCCAATCGCTTGGTTTGCGCGCCCGTCCGCGGTGCGCCGGCGGCCCAGCCGGCCGGCCAGCCAGCGGGGTCCGTACGCGAGCACCGTCACCAGAAAGCCCACGACGCCGGCGCCCGTGAGGCCGACCGGGCAGGCTTGCGACCCGCAGCAGGGGCAGACGGACGCGCCGCCGCCGGCCACGAAGGCGAACACTGCGCCCCAGCGGGCCAGGAAGCGGCCGATCGCCCGGAGTCGCAGTCTGGCGAGGACGCCGCTCATGTCGGCGGCTCTGCGGCGGTCCGACCGACGCCCGGCTTCGGGGTGCCCGTCAGCCGCCAGAACTGGAGCGCAATGGTCAGCGCCAGCACCAGGGCCAGCCCGATATCGAACCCGGTGTACGCGAGCCGCGTCAGCGTCGGCAGGGCCTGCAATTGCAGGAGCATGAGCCCGCCACAAAGGCCCGTCCACGCGGCCATGAGCCACACCAGCCTCGTCAGTGTGCGTTCCGCCCGCGTCGCACCGCCTTGCGGTCGCAACGCGGTGACGATGCCCGCCAGCAGAATCGCGGCGGCCACCCAGAAGTGTCGGGCGTCGAGCGTGAAACGGCTCGCCAGCATGTAACTCAGGAGGTCGGGCGTGCGCGCGGCCAGCACGCCGCCGAGCAGCACGACGACCAGCAGCGCCCACGCGCCGCGTTGCGCTTGGCGGACGGTCAGCGTCTGGTTTCGGACGGCGGCGTCCCGCAAAGCGGATGCCAGCCAGACGACCGCGAGGACCGCCAGGAGGAGATACATCAGCGGCTTGAGCGTCTGTTCCCGGAAGGCGCCCGTGCGAATCCACGCGGCGCCGAGCCCGAGGATCTCGTGGTTGGGGATCCAGCGCGGCTGCCCGTCCCCGGCCTGGAACGCCTGCGCCAGCACGGGCCGATCGAAAAAGGGCGACGGCGAGGAATGGCAGTCGGTGCAGCCCCCGGCGCCAAGCGCCGCCCGAGCGGGCGCGACGTCGTGCGAGAACTTGTAGACCGAGGCGTAGGCCGTGGCTTCGTGCTCCTTGTGCGGCAAGTCGCGGTACTCGCTCGACGAGTAATAGGCCCGGCTGTCGCTGACCCACACGAGCCGCTGGCCGTCGAGGGGGAACCCGGTGGCGGTCAGGTAGTCCCTTGTGGCCGCCAGCAGGGCGTCGATCTCGGCGGGCCGATTCACCTCGGGGGCTCCGTCGCCATTGTCGTCCCTGATTTCCGCAAGCTGGGGATACTTGGTGGTCGGGTCAGCCCGGTGCTCCTTCCACATCGTGAAGAAGTCCTTCATGAAGAGCTGGCGCAGGCCCGGCTGACCGGGCTCTTCGTAACCGACGAACGCGCTGTGGACGCGATTGGCCGGGTAGATCTTGCCTTTGTAGCGGATGAGCGTCGGCTGGGTGACGTCGGTCGGCTTGTCGTGGGCGCCGAAGAGCTCCAGCTCGCCGTAGTGGTTCCAGAACCTCATTTCCTGGTCGTAGAACGTCCAGATGTGCTTGCCGGGGGGCGCGATGCGCGGCGCGGCATTGTAGACGTCGCTGGCCTGCACGAGGGCGCTCTTCACGGCCCGGTTCGGGATGTGGCAGGCTTGACAGGAGAGTTTCTCCATGTGCATCGGGGGCAGCCACTCATGTGTCGCCCGCGGGGCGTTGCGCCAGCCTGCGAGGTGGCAGGCTTCGCACGTGCGCACGGTGTTGTCCAAGTCGTCACGGACGAATCCCGAAGGATCATCGCCCTTGCCGAACTGGTGCAGCTCTTTTCCGCGAATGCGCGGATCGGCCGCCCGGCGGCCGGCGGCGTGGCAGTCCACACACAGCAGACCCGCGGCCATGTGTACGTCGGTGCGGGTCGAATAGCCCGCGCCCCGCTTCTTCCAGTCGGGCTTGAAGTGGCAGTTCAGGCACGTATCCGTGCGCGGCTCCGGCACAATGTGCAGGATCACGTTCCCTTCGCCATCGAAGCGAGCAACGTTGTAGGCCACCGTCGGCGTCTCATTCGCGGCAACCTTGCCGCTTACCGTGGCCAACCCGGCGCCCGCGGTGGCGGCCCAGCGGAAGTTGAGCGCGGCCAATTGGGCGTTTCGGCTCCCGAAGTCGTATTCGGGCATGTGGCAGAGCAGACAGTCGGCCTCGATGACCCCGGTCTCCGACCAGCGCGCCTTGAAGTAGTCCCCGTCGAAGCCGTTGTCGCCGCCCGACGTCAAACCGGCCGCCGGATCGCGCATGCGCTCGTCATACCGGTGCCCGTCGCGGTCGAACTCCAGCGGTCCGCCGCCGGGGTGGCAGTTGCCGCACGTCGCCGTCACGAACTCGAACGAGGTCATGTCGATCAGGCGCGCGCCGCTGTTGCGCTTGGCGGCCAGCTCGCGATAGAGCGGCGCCGGCGAGCACCAGTTCCCGCCATAGTTGCCGGGGTATTTCACCCAGCCGTAGCGGGCGGCGTAGTCGGCCGGCAGCGGCTCGCCCCGGCCCTGCGTGAAGTGGAAGCCCTCGGTGATCCGGTCGTAGTTGTGGCACCCCGGGGCCCCGCATGTCTGTTTCGGCGAGTACGGAACCGTGGCCTTGATGCCGTGGCGCGGATCAATCACGGCCCCCTGCTCGTCCCGCAACTTGAACGGCGGACAGACGCCCTGCGGCGGCGCGCCGGCCCACGCGTCGCCGGGCGGAGCGGAAGCGGGAGGTCGGTCCTCCGCTTCCGTCCGGGTTGCCACCGCGGCCAGCCCCGCGAGCAGGATACCGAGCGCGGCCCCGAGCGACGAACGGTTCATGTGCGTACCTCCTGAACGGGTGCCGAGGGCACTCCAAAATACCGCTTTCGGAAGTACAAGGCCACATTCACCAGGCCGATCAGCACGGGGACCTCGACCAGCGGGCCGATGACGGCCGCGAACGCCGCGCCGTGCCCGATGCCGAAGACCGCAACGGCCACGGCGATCGCCAGCTCGAAGTTGTTGCTGGCGGCGGTGAAGGCGATCGTGGTGGTCTTCGAGTAGTCCGCGCCGACCTGCCGGCCCATCCAGAACGAGATGAGGAACATGAGCACGAAGTAGATGCAGAGCGGAATCGCGATGCGGACGACATCCAGTGGGAGCTGGATGATCTTCTCGCCCTTGAGGGAGAACATGACCACGATCGTGAACAGCAGCGCGATCAGCGTGATCGGCGAAATCTTCGGGATGAACTTCCGCTCGTACCAGTCCCGGTCCTTTACGCGCAGCAGCCCGAAACGCGAGATCAGGCCGGCCAGGAAGGGGATGCCGAGGTAGATGAAGACGCTTTCGGCGATCTGGCCCATGGTGACGTGGACTTCCGCGCCGGTCAGGCCCAGCCGCGGCGGCAGCACGGTGATGAAGAACCACGCATAGACCGAATAGAACAGCACCTGGAAGACGGAGTTGAAGGCGACCAGGCCGGCCGCGTACTCGTTGTCGCCCCGGGCCAGTTCATTCCACACGATCACCATCGCGATGCAGCGGGCCAGGCCGATCATGATCAGGCCGACCATGTAGTCCGGGTACCCGCGCAGAAACAGGACCGCCAGCCCAAACATCAGCACCGGGCCGATCACCCAGTTCTGCACCAGCGACAGTCCGAGCACGCGCACGTTGCGGAACACGTCGCCGAGCTCTTCGTACTTCACCTTCGCCAGCGGCGGGTACATCATCAGGATCAGACCGATCGCGATCGGGATGTTGGTCGTGCCGACCTGGAAGAGGTTGAGAAAACCCTCGACGCCGGGCCACAACCAGCCGCCGAGCACGCCGACGGCCATGGCCAGGAAGATCCACAGCGTCAGAAAGCGGTCGAGGAACGACAGGCGCGTCGGGCAACTAGCGTCCATGCAGGCTCACTCCGGTTTGCGGGCCGTAAGGTTTAGACTGGTCACGAAGTCGGCGGGGTGCGTCCCGGGTGGCAGCGCCGCGGCGATCTCCCGGTAGAGCGGGTCCTGAACCGACAGCGACTCCAGGTAGTCGTGCTTCTGTTCCAGACGCAGATCCACGAGGCCCGCCGCGTGCGCGAACCGCTCGGTGTCTGCCACCAGCACCGCGCCGGCGATGCAGCCGACCAAGGCCGCGACCATGTCCCGCACCCGCTGAGGCAGGGGCCGCAGCAGCGCCAGGTCGGAGACCGCGACCCGCCCGCCGGGCTTCAGCACGCGAGCGATTTCCCGCCAGACCTGGGGCTTGTCGGGCGAGAGATTGATCACGCAGTTCGAGATGACCACGTCGACGCTGCTGTCGGCGACGGGCAGGTGCTCGATCTCGCCGAGCCGGAACTCCACGTTGTCCAGTCCGGTCCGCTCCCGGTAGGCGGCCAGGTTGCGGCGCGCCTTGCTCAGCATCTCCGGGGTCATGTCCACGCCGATGACGCGGCCGGCGGCGCCCACGCGCGGCCCGGCCAGGAAACAGTCGAACCCGCCGCCGCTGCCGAGGTCGAGCACGACCTCCCCCGGCCGCAGTGAGGCCCGCGCGGTGGGGTTGCCGCAGGACAGCCCCATGTTCGCGCCGTCGGGCAATGCGGCCAGTTCGGTCGCGTCGTAGCCGAGCCGTTGCGCGAGGTCGGCCGCACGGCCGCCGACCGGCCCGCAGCAGGACGAGCCGGAGCAGCAGCCGGAACCGGCCGGCGTGCCGTACAGGCCCTCGGCGCGGGCCACTTCCGCGTATCCCGCCCGCACCTGCTCGCGAATGGTCTGAGCGTCATTCGAGTTCGACACGGGGGTCACGGGCCGCTCCTTTCGAGCCGGTCCAGCAGTGCCGGCAAGCCGCGGACGAAGTCGCAGATCTCGTCGCGTACGCGGCGGTAGATGGCGAGCGCGTCTTCTTCGGAGGCGGCCGCCTCCGCCAGCTGGGGCGGGTCGTCGAAGCCCGCGTGAACGATGCGTCGTGCGCCCGGCAGGACCGGGCAGGTCTCGCGCGCGTGGTCGCAGACGGTGACGACGAGGTCGAACGGCACGTCGGTGAGCGTCTCCACCGTTTTCGACCGGTGCCCGGAGATGTCCACGCCGGCTTCGGCCATGACGCGGACGGCGAGGGGGTTAAGACCCTGGGCCCGCACGCCCGCCGAGTGGGCTTCCAGGACGGCGCCGTGCAGGTGCCGGGCCCAGCCCTCGGCCATCTGGCTGCGGCACGAGTTGCCGGTACACAGAAACAGGACGTGGCGTTTGGCGGTCATGTTCACGACCCCTTGTAACAGCCGGCGACCGCGCGCGGGTCGGCGCGGCGCAAACGGGCCAGCCGCGCGCGGTCCGCGCGCAGCTCGGCCGCCGTGCGGAGCGCGGTCGCGACCCAGCGCAGGGCCCCCCGGACGGCCGGCGGCGCGTCGCGGCCGGCGAGCCGGAAGTAGCACCAGCGGCCGGCCTTGCGGCGCTCGACCAGCCCGGCGCGATGGAGAATGTCCAGGTGCTTGGAGACCGTGGACGGCGACAGGCCCAGCAGCGCGATGCAGTGGCACAGGCACAACTCGCCGCCGCGCAGGGCCGCCAGCACGCGCAGCCGCGCGGGGTCGCCGAGGGCCCGGGCAATGTCCAGGAGCGCACGCATCGCATTCTTCTACACTTCGGCAACAAGCGAAGTATAAGCGGGCCCGCCGCCCGGTCAATCTCCCGTGTCCGCCGGCTACTCCAGCAGGAGCAGGTACAGGCCCACGCCGGCGATGAGCACGCCCGCGATCCGCCGCAGGGCGTCGGTGCCGCGGCTCCAGCCCCGCGATTCGGCCAGCCGCTGCACCAGACCGATGGAGGTGCCGCCGACGAGCACCAGGCCGCAGTGCCCCACGCTGTAGGCCGCCAGCAGCACGACGCCGAACACCAGGCCGTAGAGGGGCGTGACCGCGCTGACGGCCAGGAGCACCGGTCCCGCGCAGGGGATCGAGATCAGCCCGAACAGCAGCCCGAGCAACAACGCACCGACGAAACCGTGGCGCGGCGTTCGCGCGAGCCAGCCCGCGGGCACGGGGACCGCGAACCGCACCACCCCCAGGAGGTGCAGCCCCATGAGCAGACACACCGCGGCCGCGACATACTTCCACCAGTCGGTCGGCAGCAGGGTGCTGGCGGACCACACGCCGAACCAGATCAGCCCGAACATGACGGTCAGGCCGAGGGTGAACATCAGCGACAGCAGGAACGAGCGGGCGACGGTGCGTTCCTGCTGGCCCGCGACGTACCCGACCATCAGCGGCGCCGCCGCCAGCACGCAGGGGTTGGCCGCGGTGAGCAGTCCGCCGACCATGGCGGCCAGCGGCGCGAGCCAGATGTTGGTCTGGATGACCCGCGCCAGATTGTCGGCCAGTATTTCCAGCACCTACCGGACTCCCAGTTCGGCGAACTTGGCGACGAAGTCGGCCTTCGGAAGGAAACCCTCGTGCCGCCAGACCTCGCGGCCCTCGGCGTCGAAGAGGATTTGCGTGGGGATCACGCGGATGTTGTACGGCTCGCCGGCCCGCGGGTTTTTCCAGACGTCGATGAACTCGACGGCCACGCGGCCGTGGTACTCCTTGCGCAACTCCTCCAGAATGGGGGCGAGTTCCTTGCAGGCCTTGCACTTGTCGGCGCCCAGGTCGACCAGGCGCGGGAGGCGCTGCGTCGCGGGGGCGGCGGGGGACGTGGCCGGGGCGCTGGCGGTCACGAGCGGAGGCTGCTCCGGGCACAGCTCACCGGGCGCGGCGGCGGCCGGCGCGGGGTTCGCCGGGCCGGGCGGCGCGGCGTCGGGCCGCCCGCGGGTGGACCGGAACCAGGCCACGCCGCCGACGATCGCCAGGAGGACGACCAGGGTCAGAAAGCAGTTGTTTTTCGTCGTGGGGCATTCACACATGTTGCCGTTCTCCTCCGGCCCGGCGCGGTCGATCCTGCGCTAGCCGCCGGCCATAAACTGAGCCACCTCGGTGACCACATACGCCTGGAACCCGGGCGGGTCCTCGACCAGCTCCCAGACTTTCGGCAGAACCTCCCAGCGGGACGCACGGTCGTCGGTCAGTTCCACGAGGACGAGCGCTTGCGACTGAAGATCGAAATCGCGCTCGAAGTGCTCGTGGCCGGGCGCTTCGATGTTGACGGCCTGCCACATCAGCCGACCGGTGGCGAGCTCGCCGCCGTAAAACTCCTCCAGGGCCGCGCGGGCCTGCCGTTCGATGGCCAGGCAGGTGGGACAGCGCAGCGTACGGTGGAAGTAGTACGCGCAAAAGCGGCGCGGCGGTTCGGGCGCGGGGTCGTCGGCGGACAACGCGGGCGAGCGCCCCGCGTCGGGCGCGGGTCGTACGGAAGCCGGTGTCGGCGGCGGCGCGGCGGCCGCCGACGTACGCGGCACCGCGCCGGGCATCTGCGCGGCGGCTGGGCTGCGCGTTTCCGGCGGCGGGGCCCCGCCGTCAGCGGTCGAGGCGGCGCGCTCGCACCCGGCGGCGGCCAGAATCAGGAGCACCAGCGCGGCGCCGGGGAGTGACCGGGCAGAAAAGTGGGGTACAAAATCCGCCTTACGCATACTTTGCTCGTGGGGCCCCTCGGGTCCGGCGCCCGGGATCGTCAGGACGCTGCGGCGCTGGTCAGCAGCGCCGTGACCTCCGCCTCGCTCGGCACCTTGCCGGTCACTTTCACCTGGCCGTTGATCACCAGGGCCGGCGTCATCATCACGCCGTAGGCCGCGATGCGGCTGAGGTCCTTAACATGCGTCAGCTCGTACGCGACGCCGAGCTTGTCGGCCGCCGCCCGCGTGACGGTCTCCAGATCGTTGCACTTCTTGCAGCCGGTGCCCAAAACTTCGATTTTCATGCTGCCGTTCTCCAATGTTCGCTTCCTGTCGCGCCATCCGCTTTCGGCCGGCCGCCGCTCGAGAGCCGCAGGACGCCCCGAGCGGGTCGCGCGTCCGAATTCCTCGGTCCCCGCGTCCCTCAATCTCTGCGGCCGGTCCGCGTCCTCACCCACAGCACCCCGCTCGGCCGGCGACGCCGAGCCGCTGCTTCACCGCGTCCACGACCCGCTTCGCATCCGTGATCAGGTTCGGCTGCGCCGGCTTCTTCTCGATGTCCATGTCCGTGAGAACCACGTGCACGTCGGCCGTCAAACCGGCTTTCTCCAGCACCTTCCGCACGCAGTGGTCCTCGCAGCCGTCGATCGCGACGCGCCGGGCCGCCTGGCGCGCCCGGTCCAGCTTGCCGGGGATGCCGGCCGCGACCGCCGCGATGCAGAACAGCGCGCCGGCGCCCTGTTCCGCGAGCTGTACGCCGCTGCGGTTGGCGACCTGCCCGCTGTACGCCGCCCCCGCACAGGTGAAAACCAGCGTTTCCGCGTTTCCGCCGCAACACGCGCCCGGTGCCGATGACATGACGGGTCTCCTCTGGGATTCAACCGAACGTGCCGTACAAGACGCCTGCCACCGAGGACAGGACCACCACCAGCGACACGTACGTCAACATCTTCCGCGTCCCCACGACCGACCGGATCACGAGCATGCTCGGCAACGACAGCGCCGGCCCGGCGAGCAGCAGCGCCAGCGCCGGCCCGCGGCCCATGCCCGAGCCGAGCAGCCCCTGGAGAATCGGGACCTCCGTCAGCGTCGCGAAGTACATCAGCGCGCCCGCGACGCTGGCGAACAGCGTGGCGCCGACACCGTTCCCGCCGACCGATTGCTCGATCCAGCGACCGGGCAGGAGCGCCTCATGCCCCGGCCGCCCCAGCAGCACGCCCGACACGAGCACCCCCACCAGCAGCAGGGGCAGGATCTGCTTGGCGAAGAACCACGTGCTGGCCACCCAGTGCTTCAGCTCTTCGCGGGTGAACCACACGGCGACCATCGTCGCCAGCGCCAGCAGCAGCAGGCCGGTGATCACCCACTTCGCGGCGAACACCGCCTCCCAGACGGCGTTGGGCGTGGCCGGCCGGGACCAGTTGGCAAATACGAGGATTCCGATCATCGCCGCAAAGTAGCAGGCACTTTGCCACAGCGGGCGGTCCACGGCGCCTTCCGGCAGCACGAACCCGCCGGCGGCCTCGGCCTGCGCGGCCCGGACGCGCTCCTCCCGGCGATAGATGAAGTGCATGGCCAGTCCGATGATGAAGCTGAAGCCGACGGCGGCCCCGGCCCTCACCAAGCCGATTTCCAGGCCGAGAATGCGCGCGGTCAGGATGATCGCCAATACGTTGATCGCGGGCCCAGAGTAGAGAAACGCCGCGGCCGGCCCCAGCCCCGCGCCCCGCGTCCAGATGCCCGCAAACAGCGGTAGCACCGTGCAGGAGCAGACCGCCAGAATCGTGCCGGACACCGACGCGACGGCGTAGGCGAGAAATTTGTTGGCCGTCGGCCCCAGGTACTTCATCACCGCCGCCTGGGACACGAAGCACGAGATCGCGCCCGCGATGAACAGGGCCGGAATGAGACACAGAATCACATGGTGCTGCGCGTAATCCTGGAGCATCAGCAGTGCTTCACGCCCGGCCGTCGCCGCGCGCGAACTGCCCGCCGGTAGCGCCTCGAACGGCAGATAGTACGCCAGCAGAAAAACCGCGACCATCAGGCCGAGCGTAGCCGCGGCCCGCAGCGTCCGGGGCGCCACCGGCCAAACCGCCGGCGTCCCGACTCCGGCGCGGGGCGGCGACGCGACCGAAACCGCGGCCGAGCTCACTCGCCCATGGCCGCCTGCTGGGCCCTCAGGTTTTCCTTCAGAACCGTCTCGATGCATTCCCACAGCCCTTTCAGGCAACAAATCGTCGGCCGGTAGTACGTTTTCGCCCCGTCTCGGCGATCCGCGACGAGCCCGGCCTGCTTGAGCAGCGCGAGGTGCTTCGACACGGTGGACTGGTCGGCCGCAACGAGCTCGGTCAGCTCACACACGCAACGCTCACGCTCGGCGAGGGCGTCGAGGATCATCAAACGACTGGGGTGGGCCAGGACCTTTGCGACCCGGGCCCGAGCCTGGTAGTGCGCCAACGAAAGCCGCGGCCAGTCGCTTATGACCATATGGCCATAGTAGCATGATAAGCACCGGGGGGCAAGTGACCCCGCGCATTTTTCCCGGCCAGACCGCGGGGTGGGGGGAGCCGCCACCGCGGGGTCGCCGGCGGCTAGAATGCGGGTGCAGAAACCGGTGGCCCCATCCGGCATGCCGCAGACGGGGCTTGCGGCGGGCGTAACTGCGTTCGGAGGCGTGACGATGATCAAGCGGAGCGAGGTGCAGCAGGCGCAGCAACGGGCGGCGGCGATGCTTCAGAGGGCGGGCATCGCGCTGACGCCCAAGGAAGTCAGCGAGATCGAGGTTGCCGAGCTCGGTCTGGGCGAGCTCGAGCGGACCGGTCTCGAGCTGGTCGTGTACGTGAACACGGACCGCTACTGCGCCAAGGAGATCATCCTCTTTCCCCGGCAGACCTGCCCCGAGCACCGCCATCCCACCGTCGCCGGGCAGCCCGGCAAGATGGAAACGTTTCGCTGCCGATTCGGCCGCGTCTTCCTCAACGTGGCCGGCGCGCCGACGCCGCCCGCGGAGCGGCTGGCCCGTCCACCGGCCGGGAGCGAGGCGTACTACACGGTGTTTCACGAGATCGTGCTGAACCCCGGCGATCAGTACACCATTCCGCCGAACACGCTGCACTGGTTCCAGGCGGGTGACGAGGGAGCGATCGTCTCGGAGTTCTCCAGCACGAGCCGCGACGAGGCGGACGTCTTCACCGACCCGCGCATCAAGCGCATCCCGGAGATTGTGGAGGATTGAGAGGAAGGCGCACGGTCACGGAGCAGAGCTGCTCGTATGCGGTCCGGATGGCGCGCCCGCCGCCGCCCGAACCGTTCGCTGTCCGAGCCGGTTGCCGCCTGAGCCCTGGCTGCGAAGCCGGGGCCAAGCGTTCGCCGTGGCAGGAGGAACCTGGAGCTGACGCTCCAGGCTCGGATGCCAAGTCGTGCCCCATGCCGGCGCTGCCGCGCCCTTCGCGGCCGAGCCTCGGGTCGGCCGTGATCCGAACGCGAAGCGCCGGCTGGCGCTGGGGCCAGGCCGCCGGATTCGCCGTGCCGACCCCGCTGCGCCCACCAAGCCATTGCGGAAAAGCAGTGGCACCCGGCCAGGACATTGCTGAAGAGCACTGACATCCGGCCAGACACGGCTCGAGAGTGGCGGCACCGGGCCAAACACCGCTCAGGAGCGGCGGTACCGGGCAACGCCGCGTCGCCCCGGGCACCGCTGAACGGGGGCGCACGCGCCCCGGGGGCCGACGCCCCCGTGCGGACCCGGTAAAATTGCCCGGCATGGGCACCGATCTTGACATCAAGCGCGCCGCGCTCGAGGCCCGCCTCCGTGAGCTGGGCTCCGTCGTCGTCGCGTTTTCCGCCGGCCTCGACAGCACCCTGCTCCTGCGCGTCGCCGTCCTCACCCTCGGCCCCCGGCACGTGCTCGCGGTGACCGGCCGCAGCCCCAGCGTGCCCCGGGCCGAGCTTGCCGCCGCCGCCGCGCTGGCCGCGGAGTGCGGCGCGCCGCACGAGTTCCTCGACACGCGGGAGTTCGACGACCCGCAGTACCGCGCGAACCCCGCCGACCGCTGCTACTTCTGCAAGCGCGAGCTCTACACCCGCCTCGTCCCGCTCGCCGCGGCGCGCGGCTACGCGGCCGTCGTCAGCGGCACGAACGCCGACGACCTGCGCGATTACCGGCCGGGACTGAAGGCCGCGGCGGAGCGGGCGGTGCGGGCGCCGCTGGCCGAAGCCGGGCTGACCAAGGCCGACCTCCGGGCCCTGGCGGCGGCGCTGGGGCTGTCGATCCACGACAAGCCCGCGTCGCCGTGCCTCGCGTCGCGCGTGCCGTACGGCGAGGCCGTCACGCCCGAGAAGCTGGCGCGGATCGACGCCGCCGAAACCTTCCTCCGCTCGCTGGGCTTCCGCGAATGCCGCGTGCGCCACCACGCGGACCTCGCGCGCATCGAGGTGCCGGCGGCGGAGGTGGCGCGGCTGGTCGCGCCCGACCTGCGGGCGCGCGTCGACGCGCGGCTGCGGGAACTGGGCTTCCGGTACGTGACGCTGGACCTGCGCGGCTTCCGTTCGGGAAGTCTGAACGAAGTGCTGCTGGGGTCGGGATTGACCGGGGGCTGACGAGTCGGGGCCGCGATGATTCCCGCCGAGATTCTCCGCAAGGTCCGCCGCATCCAGATCGTCACCGCGGCGCTGGTGCAGGACTTCTTCGCCGGTCAGTACCACTCCGCCTTCAAGGGCCGCGGCATGGAGTTCGAGGAGGTCCGCGAGTACCAGCCCGGCGACGATATCCGCACCATCGACTGGAACGTCACCGCCCGCACCGGCCGCCCCTTCATCAAGCACTTCCGCGAGGAGCGCGAGCTCACCGTGCTGCTGGCGGTGGACGTGAGCCCGTCGCAGGACTTCGGCACGCGGGCCCAGCTCAAGAGCGAGCTCGTCGCCGAGCTCGGCGCCACTCTCGCCTTCTCCGCCATCCAGAACAACGACAAGGTCGGGCTGCTGCTGTTCACCGACCGCGTCGAGCGCTTCGTGCCGCCGCGCAAGGGCCCGCGCCACGGCCTGCGCGTCGTCCGCGAGCTCCTCTACCACACCCCCACGGGCCGCGGCACCGACATCGCCGCCGCGCTGGACTACCTCAACCGCATCCAGCGCCGCCGCGCCGTCGTCTTCCTCATCAGCGACTTCCAGGCGCCGCCCTTCGACCGCGCGCTCCAGGTCGCCCGCCACCGCCACGACCTCATCCCCGTCATCGTCGCGGACCCGCGCGAGCGCGAGCTGCCGCCGGTCCGCTTCGTCGAGCTGTACGACCCCGAGACCGGCGAGCAGGTGCTGGTGGACACCGGCTCGCGCGCCGTGCGCCGCCGCTACGCCGCGCTCGCCGCCGAGCGCCGCGCGCGGCTGCGGGCCGAGCTCGCCCGCCTGCGGCTCGACGCGCTCGAGATCGCGACCGGCGAGCCGTTCGTCGCACCGCTGAAGGCGTTCTTCCGCCGCCGGGAGCAGCGCCGATGACCGCCCGCTTCACCGCCCGCGACCATCGCGGCCCGGCAACGCGCCGCGCGGCCACGTGGGCCGCCGCCGTCTTCGCCGCGCTGTCGGCCGGCTGCCGCCCCGCCGCCCCGCCCGCGCCCGACGCCGCCCGCGACGAGCAGGTCCGCGGCCCGCTGCGCCTGACCGTCACCGCCGCGCCCCGCCGGCCGCTGGTGGGCGACCGCGTCACCGTCACGATCTCGTTCGAGGCCCCCGAGGGCTACCGCGCGACGCTGCCCGGCCCCGACGCCCTCGCCCCCCTGGCGGCCCAGGCCGGCGAGGCGTTCGACGAACGCCCCGCGGCCGCCGGACGCCTCTGGCGGCGCACGTTCGCTTTCGAGCCGCTCGCCGCCGGCCCGCTGGACCTTCCCGCGCTGACGGTCGCGTACGTTCCTCCGCCGCCGGCCGCCGTGACCAGCGGCCCGGCCACGCAGCCGACCTCCGAGCCGGTTGCCGTCCGAGCCGGTTGCCGTCCGAGCCCCGGCTGCGAAGCCGGGGCCTGTTGCCAAACGAACCAGGAGCTTGCGCTCCAGGCTCGTATGCCGGGCGAGCTCGTCAGCGGCGCGCTGCGGATTGACGTGCGCTCGGCGCTGTCGGACAAGGACCAGCCGACGCAGCCGCGCGACATCACCGGCCCCGTCGTGCCGCCCGCGCCGCCGAGGCCGTGGTGGGCGTGGGCGCTGCTCGCACTCGGCCTCGCGGCCGCAATCGGTGCGACGGCGCTGACCGTCCGCGTGCTGCGGCGGCGGGCCGCCCGTCCGCCGCCCCCGCTCTCGCCGGAGGAGTGGGCCCTGCGCGAGCTCGCACGGCTGGCGGAGCGCGACTGGCTCGCCCGCGGCGCGGCCCGTGAGCTCTACTACCGCGTCACCGAGATCGTCCGCCAGTACATCGAGCGCAAGTTCGCGCTCGCGGCCCCCGAGATGACCACCGAGGAGTTTCTCGCGACGCTCGACCGTCGCCCGCTGCCGCTCGACACCGACCGGTTGCGCGCGTTCCTCGAAGCCTGCGACCTGGTCAAGTACGCCGCGCTCGAGCCGGGCCCCGCGGACATCGACCGCACGCTCGCGACGGCCCGCGCGTTCGTCGCCGCGGGGGCCCCCGCCGCCGCCGCGCTGTCCGCCGCCGGAGCGCCCCCATGAGACACGTCCATCTGCCGCTCACGCCCGAGGGGGTGCTCTGGCCGCAGCCGTGGGTGTGGCTGCTGACCCTGCTGGCGTTCCTGCCGGTCTTCTGGTGGCTCTGGCGGCGGCCCGCGCGCCGCCCCGTGCTGCGCTTCTCCAGCCTCGCCCTCGTGCACGCGGCCGCCGGCGCGCGGCGCCACCTGTGGCATGTGCTGCCCGCGCTGCGCCTGGCCGTGCTCGCGTGCCTGATCGTCGCCGCGGCCCGGCCGCAGTCGCCCGACGAATCCAGCCGCGTCGTCGTCGAGGGCATCGCGATCATGATGGTGCTGGACACCTCGGCGAGCATGCTCGACCGCGACCTCTCGCCCCCCGGCCAGGAGCTTTCCCGGCTCGACGTCGTCAAGGACGTGTTCCGCCGCTTCGTCGCGGGCGACGGCCGGCTGCCGGGCCGCCCGAACGACCTGATCGGCATGATCCGCTTCGCGCGCGAGCCGGACAGCGTCGCCCCGCTGGCCCTCGACAAACGCCCCCTGCTCGACCTGCTCGACCGCACCGAGGTCGCCGTGGACCGCTACGGCCGCGTGCTCGACGAAGCCAACGCCACGGCCATCGGCGACGGGCTGGCGCTGGCGGTCGAGCGGCTCCGCAACCTCCGGCACCTGTCCGGCTCCGGCGAGCAGCTCGTCATCCGCAGCCGCGTCGTGATCCTGCTGACCGACGGCGAGAACAACGCCGGCCTCGTCACGCCCGAGCAGGCCGGCGAGCTCGCCGCCACCTGCGGCATCCGGGTCTACACGATCATGGCCGGCACCGGCCAGCGCATCGGCTTCGTCCGCCGCCCCCCCGACGACACCGACCTGCGCCGCATCGCCGAGCTCACCGGCGGCCGGCACTTCCGCGCGACGAACAGCGCCGCACTCGACGAGATCTACGCCGAAATCGACCGGCTCGAGCGCACCCGTACCGAGGAACAGCGCTACGTCGAGTGGCGCGAGCTGGCCGGACCGTGGGCGCTGGCGGCCTTCATCGGACTGGCGGCGCACGTCGTCCTCTCCGCCACCGTCTTGAGGAAGATCCCGTGAGCGACCTGCGCTTCGACGACCTGCGCTGGCTGCACCTGCTCTGGGCGGTGCTCGCGGTCGCCCTGGCCGGCGTGTGGGGGCTCTGGCAGCGGCGCCGCGCGCTGCGCCGCTTCGCCGCGCCCGAGCTGCTGGCCCGGCTGGCGCCCGGGGCCGGCCCGACGCGCTCGGCCGCGCGCCTCGCCCTGCACGTGTCCGCGCTGCTGCTCCTCACGGCCGCGCTCATCGGCCCGCGCTGGGGGCAGGAGCTGCGCCCCGTCGTGCGGCGCAACGTGGACGTGCTGGTCCTGCTCGACGTGTCGCGTTCGATGCTCGCGCGCGACCTCGCGCCCAGCCGCCTCGAGCGCGCCAAACTCGCCATCGCCGAGGATCTGCTCCCGGTCCTCGCGGGCGACCAGATCGGCCTCATGATTTTCGCGGGCGATGCCGTGCTCGCCTGCCCCCTGACCATCGACTACGGCTCGTTCCGGCTGGCGCTCCAGGACGTCAGCATCCGCAGCGCCGGCCGCGGCGGCACGAACATCGGCGACGCGCTGCGCAAGGCCGCCGACGTGCTTCGCGGTCCGCCCGACCGCGGCGACGCCCCGCGCCTGAGCAGCCACCGGCTCGTGCTGCTCATCACCGACGGCGAGGACCACGCCAGCTTTCCGGTCGAGGCCGCCGCCGCTCTGTGGCAGGACCTGCGTGTCCCCGTCATCGCCGTCGCGCTGGGCGACCCGCAGGGCGCCCGCATCCCCGTCCCGGGCGAGCGCGGCGAGACCTTCCTCCAGTACGGCGGGCAGGACGTCGTGAGCAAGGCCGATTTCGCCACGCTGCGGGCCGTCGCCGCCGCCTCGCCCCACGGCGTGTTCGTCCCGGTCGGCACGCAGAACTTCGACCTCGGCGAGATCTACCGCCGCGTCGTCCGCAGCGTCCGCGCCGAGGAGGACGCGACGCAGCAGCACGCCCGCCAGCCGTCGCGGGCCCATATCTTCATCCTGGCCGCGCTCGCGGTGCTGCTCATCGACGCCCTGCTCCGCGACGGCCCGCGCCGCGTCTGGTTCCGCGCGGCCGTCGCGGCCCGGGAGAAAGCCGCATGATCCGCTTCGTCGCCCTGCTCATGCTCCTGGCCGCGCTCGCGGCGCACGGCCGCGAAACCGAAGACCCCCGTGCCGCTGTGCTCCGCGGCGAGGCCGCGTATGCCGCGGGCAAGTACGACGAGGCACTTGCCGAGTTCGAGCGCGCGGCCGCGGCGCTGCCCGACCCGCCGCCCGAGCTGCTGCACAACCGGGCGGCGGCCCTGTTCAAGCTCGGCCGGCTCGCCGAAGCCCGCGCCCTGTGGGACCAGATTCGCACGCGCAAGGACGCCGCCTTCGAGGCCCGCACGACCTACAACCTCGGCAACGTGGACTACGCCGAGGCGCTCGCCCACACCCAGCCGCAGGGCCAGACGCCGCCCGACCTGGACGCCGCCCGGCAACGCCTCGCCGCCGCGGCCGAACGCTACCGCGCCGCCCTGCGGCTCGACCCGACGCTGACCGACGCCCGCGCGAACCTCGAGCTGGCCGAGCTTCTGCGGCGTCAGCTCGAGCAGCTCGCCCCGCAGACGCAGCCGGGGCAGTCCAACCCGCGCAGCGACTCGCAACCCGCGACCCGGCCCCCGTCGCAGCCCGACCGGCCGCAAAGCAGCTCGCAGCCGGCGGATTCGCAGGAGCAGCCGGAGCCGCAGGATTCCTCGCCGTCGCAGGATTCCACACCGTCGCAGGAGCAGCCCTCCGACGCCGACCAGGCGCAGAAACCCGCCGATCCGCCGTCCGAGCAGCAACCGCCGCCGGAATCCACCGACCGGAAGAACCGCCCCTCGGACGAAGCGCAACCCGACGCGGCCGAGAGCCGCCCGGCGGAGGCGCAGCCGGCCGAGCCGCCCGCCGCGGAGCCCACGACCCGGCCGGCGGGCGTGAAGCTCACGCGCGAACAGGCCGAGCGGCTGCTCCAGAAGATTCGCGAGGCGGAAAAGGCCCGGCGCGAGGCGCTCGCCCGACAACGCGACGCCCGCCGCCCGCCGGTGGACCGGGACTGGTAGCCGGGGCGGGGGCGGGAGGCAGGAAGTGAGAAGTGGAAAATGGGAAGTGAGAAGTCGGAGTCGGGAGGTGAGAAAGGGAAATTCCCAAGCGAGAAGTGGGAATCGGGCGGCGGAGAGTGAGAATCGGGCAGTGGGCGGTGCGCCCACTGCCCCACCGCGCCGCGCCCGAGCCGTAGCGCCCACGCCCCCGTCGGCCGGGAGCCCGCGCCCGCAGCGATAGCCCCGTCTGTCCCGAGAGGACGCGTGGTACGTCGACCGTCTTCCGCGCCCCCGGGGTTGCCCCTCCGTTGGCGCCCGGAGTGATCGAGTGCACGGCCGCGGCGACACCCGGATCAGCCGGTTCTCGGCGTCGCGAGGGCACGGCGTGCCCCCGGCGCCGCGATTGCCGGAACCGGTCACCTTCCGCAGAGGCTGCCAAAAACGCTGAGACGGGTTACCCGGCCCGCACAGCCGGCTCGACGAGTGGCTGCCGGATCAGTGGAAGACCGCGACGGCCACTTCGCCCTCGTCATCGCCGCTGTGACCCCGAATCGCCCGTGACTCGCGCGGTCTGCTTGGGGTGCGGTGTACTCAACGCGCACTCCCCGACGGAGCCGCTGCCGCGTCCCGCTCTCGAACAAGTCAATCGCGACGGCGTCCGGCGTTTGCGTCCCGGGCGGGGCCGTGGTCCAATTCGAGCATGCGTCCCGACGGTCGGCGACCGGACGAGCTCCGCCCGCTCACGCTTCAGCGCGGCTTCACCCGGGCCGCGCCCGGCTCGGTGCTCATCCGCGCCGGCGGCACGCACGTCCTGTGCACCGCCAGCATTGACGAAACCGTGCCCGCCTGGCGCGAGGCCAGCGGCGCCGGCTGGGTCACCGCCGAGTACGACATGTTGCCCGGCGCGACGCCGCAACGCCGCCCGCGCGAACGCACGCGCGTCGACGGCCGCACGCAGGAAATCCAGCGCCTCATCGGGCGCTCGCTCCGGGCCGTGGTCGCTCTGTCGCGGCTCGGGCCGCGCACGATCACGCTCGACTGCGACGTGCTTCAGGCCGACGGCGGCACGCGGACCGCGGCCGTCACCGGTGCGTACGTCGCGCTGTGCGACGCGCTGGCGGTGGGGCGGCGGCGGGGGCTGTGGAGGGAGGACGTGCTGCGCGCGGGCGTGGCGGCCGTGAGCGTCGGCCGCGTGGACGGGACGCTCCGGCTCGACCTGGACTACCGCGAGGACGTGGCGGCCGAAGTCGATTGCAATCTCGTCATGACGACGCGGGGAGAGTGGGTCGAGGTGCAGGCCACGGCCGAGCGGGCGGCGTATACGGATGCGGACCTGGCGGCGATGCTGGAGCTCGGGCGGCGCGGAATCGAGCGGCTGTTCGAGTTGCAGCGGGCCGCACTCGCGGAGGGTCTCACATGAACCGGACGGCACACTCCCGGCGGGGCTGCTGCGGACCGCTCGGCGGGGCGGCCCCCGTGCTGCTGCTCGGCCTGCTGGCCGGCTGCGAGGCGGCCGGTCCGGCCGGCGGGGCGGCGCTCGGCCCGCGCGGCGACGAGGACGTCTGGGCGATCCGCTGCATCACGCTGCCGGGCGGCGGGCGGGAAAGACAGGCGGAGCAGTACGCCGCCGCGCTGCGCAAGGTGCGCGGTCTCCGGCCCGAGCTGGTGCAGGTCCTGACCGACGAGGACGGCACGAGCGTCTTCTACGGCCGCTACGAGCGCTTCGTCGAGGCCAACGGCAACGTGCGGTACCGTCCCGATCCGGCCCGTGACCTGGACCTGATCCGGCGGCAGAAGCTGGACGCGCCGGGCGCCGACATCTGGCCGTTCATTCTCGCGACGCTGGATGTGCCGCCCACGTTCCGCTCGTCGCACCCGGAGTGGGACCTGACGAACGTCGACGGCTACTGGGCGCTCCAGGTGGCCGTGTTCTACAACACCGAGACGCTGCGCACGCGTCGGGCGGCGGCCGAGGAATACTGCCGGCTGCTGCGTTCGCAGGGCGAGTCGGCCTATTTCCACCACGGGACCGTGAACAGCTCGGTCGTGATCGGCCCGTTCCCCGAGACGGCGGTCGCGACGCTGCGCAGCGAGAACCCGCTCTCGAACCGGGTGACCGTCACGCAGCGGATCGTGGACCCGGCCATGCTGGAGGCGCAGAAGCGCTTCCCGCACAATCTGCACAACGGCCACATCCTGTCCGAGGTCCGCCGCGACGCGAAGGGGGCCGTGAAGGAGCGCGTTCCGGCGCCGTCGTTTCCGGTGATGCTGCCCAAGGCGCAGCGGCAGCTTGACGAGCTGGGAGAAACCGGCGGTGCTCGAAGTTCTGGTCGCAACCGGTAACCCCGGCAAGCTGCGCGAGATCCGCGAGATCACCGCCGGGCTGCCGCTCCGCTGGCGCGCGCTGGCCGAGTTCCCGCACGTGCCGGAGGCCGTCGAGGACGGCGACACGTTCGCCGAGAACGCCCGCCGCAAGGCCCGGCACTACTCGCGCGCCACCGGGCTGTGGACCCTCGCCGACGATTCGGGCCTCGAGGTCGACGCGCTCGGCGGAGCACCGGGCGTGCACTCGGCCCGCTACGCCGGTCTGCCGCGCGACGACCGGGCCAACAACCGCAAGCTGATCGCCGCGCTCGCCGGCGTGCCCGCTGCCCGGCGCACCGCCCGGTTCCGCTGCGCGATCGCGCTGGCCGACGGCGAACACATCCTGCTCGAGACCGACGGCCGCGTCGAAGGCCGCATCATCGACGAGCCCCGCGGCGCCAACGGCTTCGGCTACGACCCGCACTTCCTCGTCCCGGAACTCGGCCGCACGATGGCCGAGCTGCCCTCCGCCGAGAAGAACGCCCGCAGCCACCGCGGCGCCGCGCTGCGGGCCATGCTCCGGCAACTGGAGGCGCTGCTGCGGGCGCGGGGCCTGTGGCCGGCCTGACCCCCCCCGGATCGCACGCCGCCGCCGCGGCACCCCCCGCATTGCGCTGCTGCTGGCCGCGGCCACGCTCGCGGCGGGGGTCGCCGTCAACCAGTCGGCCGTGCACTGGCGCGAGAATGTCGCGGACAGCGACCTGTTCGCGTACTTCGGCTGGCTCATCACGCAGGGCGCCCGCCCGTACCTCGACTTCTGGGACAACAAGCCGCCGGGCATCTGGTGGGCGAGCGCGGCCGCGATCCGGCTCTGCGGCCCGGGAGCGCCGGCGGACGTCGCGCTCGGGACGGTGCTGCTCGGCGGGACGCTGATCGCCGTCGTGGCGGCCGCCCGAGCGGGGCTGCGCCGCGCGCTGGTGCTGCCGGCGGCCGTGGCGGCGGCCGTGCTGCTCACGGACGTGCGGCTCGAGTGCGGCGCGGTGCGGACGGAGACGCTCGTCGTGCTCTGCGAGTCGGCGGCGGTCGCCGCCTACCTCCATTGGCTGCGGCGCGGACGGCCGGGCGCGGCCGTGCTGGCGGGGCTGTTGGCCGGGGCGGCGCCGCTGGGGAAGCAATCGGGCATCGCGGCCGGCCTGGCGATCGGCATGCATTGGGCGTGGCTGGCGTGGCGTGAGCCGCGGCCCCGGCGTGGAGCGGTGGCGGCGCTGGCGGCGGCGTGCGTCGCGCCGGCGGCGGCCGCGGGCGTGCTCGCGGCACAGGGAGCGCTCGGCGAAGCGGCGTACGCGGTCGGTGTGTTCAACCGGGCGTATTTCGCGGTGGATGACGCGACGTGGGTGCATCTGTGGCGCGCGGCGCGAGTGTACCGGCCGGTGCTGGAGCCGCGGGCGGCGGTGTTCGCGCTGGCGGCAGCGGGGTTGCTGGCGGGCGGGCGCGCGTGGTTGCGGCGCCGCACGGCGGTGGGGCGGTTGCGGGATCCGGCCGCCGGGCCGCAACGTGCCCCGAGCGCAGGGCCCACGGGCGGCGCGGCACCGGCGCGTGGCGCGCGGGCCGTGGCGGCGCCGCGCCGCGGCATCGGCGTCATCGTCTGGTGGTTCGTGCTCGCGGCGTATCTCGCGCTCGTGCAGGCCGGTCGGCAGGCACACCATTTCATGCCGGTGGTCGCGCCGCTCACACTGCTGACGGTCTATCCGCTCCATGTCCTCGCGGGACGGCGCGGGCTCGCGCGAACGCTCACCGCCCGGCCGGTCGCCGCCGTGGTGCTCGTCGTGTGGCTGTGGGTGCTGGCGACGACCGCGGCGGGTGCGGCCGCGGCGGCCCAGCGTTGCTGGGCCGGTCGGCGGGCGTGGGCGGCGGCCGGCGCCGCGGCGTCGCCGGGGACCGACCCGACGCTGGCGGCCGCCGTGCGCGCGGCGTGCCCGCCGGACGAGACGCTCTACGTGTGGGGCTGGGCGCCGGGCGTGTACCGCAACGCGCTGCGTTGGCCGGCGTCGCGCTACGCGACGTTCGAGAAACTGGGCCAGGTGGGGCCGCACGCGCGGTTCATCTTCGACGGGGCCCGCGCGGACCTGCGGACGCGGCCGGCGCGCGTGGTCGTGATCTCGACCGGGGACGCGGCGGGTCTGCTCCGGCCGGATCCGTTCAACGAGTGGTTCCGCGCGACCTACACGCGGCGGGCGACGGCGGGCGGCATGGAGGTGTGGGTGCGGGGAGTGCCGGAAACGGCGCCTGGCGAATAGCGAGTTGAGAGTGGCGAGTAGCGAATAGCGAGTTGCGGATCGCGCGCCATGCCCGGCGGCCGACACGCCGGATCGATCGACTCGTACAGCGTGGCCAAGTCGCGCGCGTTCAGTGCCGTAAAGAGGGCGTGGTGAGCATACTCCGGCGTACGGAAGCGGTACTCCCACGGACAGCCGGGTACGGCCGCGCTGGTCCAAACCAACCGCCATCGGCCGTCGCGCTCCACGAAATAGAACGCGCGGACCTCGAGGTCGTAAGGGTTGTCGACGTTGAACGTCAACACGGTCCGCTGTTCGAAGATCGCTCGCCAGGCGTCAGCGGGGCCGGGCCAAGACAACATGGCCGGGCAGCGCAGCTCCTGGTCAACCGAGCGCACCGACAGGCCATTGAAGAACGCGGCGAACGCGCGCCCCTCCGGGCCGCCGAGCCCGATGCCCGGCCAGAATTCCGGCACTCTGTGCGGGCCTGCCTCAGGCTGTCCCTGTGGGACGCGATCTCCCGCCCGAACCCGATCGGGCGCACCGCTCGCGGCTGCCGCGCCGGGGGAATCACGCATCTTGCGGAGCCCGGCCACCGCGCGGGGACGTTCTTCCCTCTCACGAAGCAGGGCCAACGCGCCGCGCACTTCCCGTATCCGTCTCCCACTTCCCACTTCGCGGACAAGAAGCCTCCGAAGACGGCGCGTGTTCTACGGCCGACCGGGGCGCCGGCCGCTACATGCCACGCCCGGCGCGGCAGGAGCGCGGGCGCGCTTCTCGCTCCGCGATTCTCGCTTTCCACGTGCCCATTCCCACGGCGTGCTTCCCGTTTCCTGCTTTGTCGCTCCCGCCCGCGAGCCGCTGCTCCCGTCATTGGCCCTCCGTGCCACGCGCGTGCGCTGCCGCGACGCTCTGGAGCCCGCGCGCGATCTGCGCCAGCTCCCCCGGCAGGTCCGGCGTCGCGGCCAGCAGCTCGTCCAGCGTCGCCTTCAGGTTGCGCAGCACGTTCCGCCCGCCGCCGCCGAACGACGCCGCGCCCTCCAGCCGCTGCGCCCAGTGCGTCAGCCCGAGCTGCCGCAGGTCGTCCGTCAGCTTCCGCAGCCACGGGTGCGCCCGCCAGAACGCGTCGAACGCCGCGTCGTCCGCCGGCGTCGGCTCCGCGCCGCGGCGCTGCCGGACCGCCTGCGCAAGCAGGTACTCGATCTGCGCGTTGACGCTGCGGAACTCCGCCGCCGCCCAGCGGTTGAGCTCCGCCCACAGCTCGGGCGAAATCCGCAGCAGGATGGCCTTGCGCGTCTCGGCCATGGCGGTCCGTGACCTCGGGTTCGGATCCGTCTGAAAACGGCCGCCCGGCGCGCCGCCGCCGGGCGCAGCCGCGCGCCGCCGACGCCCGCCGGAACGACCGGTCGTTTACGCGTACAGCGTTCCGGTGTTGACCACCGGCTGCGCCGCCTGCTCGCCGCACAGCACGACCAGCAGGTTGCTGACCATCGCCGCCTTCCGCTCGTCATCGAGCTGCACGGTCTTCTTGCGCTCGAGGTGCTCAAGCGCCGCCTCGACCATCCCGACCGCCCCTTCGACGATGCGGAAGCGGGCCGCCACGATCGCCTCGGCCTGCTGCCGCCGCAGCATCGCGCCCGCGATCTCCGGCGCATACGCCAGGTGGCTGAGCCGCGCCTCCTCGACCATCACGCCGGCCTTCTTCAACCGCTCCTCCAGCTCGGCCTGGAGCGTGTGCGAGACCTCGTCCATGCTGCCCCGCAGCGACAGCTCGTGCTCGGCCGTGCTGTCGTAGGGGTACCGGCTGGCCACGTGCCGCAGCGCCGCCTCGCTCTGGATCTTGACGTAGTGCTGGTAGTCGTCCACGTCGAACACCGCCTCGGCCGTGTTCTGCACGCGCCACACGACCACCGCCGCGATCTCCGTCGGGTTGCCGCGCTGGTCGTTCACCTTCAGCGTGTCCGTGTTGAAGTTCCGCGTGCGCAGCGAGATCTTGATCTTGCGGTAGAAGGGGTTCGCCCAGTGGAATCCCGGAACCCGCACCGTGCCCTTGTAGTCGCCGAACAGCAGCAGCACGGCCGCCTCGTTCGGCTGGAGGGTGAAAAAGCCGCAGGCGAGCACCAGCAGCACCAGGAAGGCCAGACCGGTGAGCACCATGCCCCAGATGTCCGCCACCGGCACGACGCCGTGCGGCGTCTGGGAGGCCGCCCGCGCGAACCCGTAGAACACGTAGCCCGCCGCCACCTTGAGCAGCAGCAGCACCGGCAGCACCGCCCACCCACTCAACGTCTTCCGCGAGAACTCGACCGTCATCGTGCGCTCCTTCCGCCAGCCCGGCCGCCCCCAACCCCGGCTCTACCCATGAGTATTATCAAAAAGCTATCATAATGCAACAGAGCACGACAGAACGCGACATTGTCGCGCAAATCTATTTTGGTAAATCATTTATAGATCAAGCGGTCCCGGCCGGCGGCGGGCGGATCCCCATCACGTCGGGCTTGAACACCTTCGACTCCAGCGCCTTCACGTAGCCGGTCCAGTCGCCGGCGGCGTCGTTGTCGGCCGCAATGGCCTCGAAGCACATCGCGACCTTGGCGTCGAGGTTGTCGAGGTAGTGGACGATGAAGGCCTCTGGCAGGGCGGGCAGGCGCGGGCTGCCGAACTCGTACTTGCCGTGGTGGGCGAGGATCAGGTGCTTGAGCGCGGTCTCGATCTCGGCGGGGAACGGTCGGCCGGTCTCGCTCTCGATCGCGCGGCAATGGTCGTGAATCCAGAGCACGCACTGCACGATGTGGCCGACGAGCTGCCCCTCGTTGGTGTACTCGAAGTTCGTCTCGTAGCGGAGCTCGCGCACCTTGCCGGCGTCGTGCAGGAAGAGCGCCGCCAGCACCAGGTCGCGGCTCACGAGGGGATACAGCGGGCAGATCGCGTCGGCCAGCCGCAGCACGTTGCGCGTGTGCTCGACCAGGCCGCCGATGTACGCGTGGTGCATTTGCACGGCCGCCGGCGCCCGCTGGAACTGGGTCGCGAACTCGGCGTCGTTGACGAAGCGGCCGAGCAGGACCAGCAGATCGCGGTTGGCGACGGTCCGCAGGATTTCCTTGATTTCGTTCCACAGGGCCGCGCGGTCGTGCCGGGTGGCGGGCAGGAAGTCGGCGGGGTTGGCGCGTCCGGGCTCGACCGTGCGCATCCCGTCGATGATGAACTGACGGGCGCCTTTGTAGTTCTCCACGCGGCCGCGGAAGTACAGCAGGCCGCCTTCAGGCATGGAGTCGTACAGGGTCTGCGACGCGTTCCACATGCGGGCGAGCATCTGCCCGGTCGCGTCGGCGATGACGGCGTGAATGTAGAGGCTGCCGTTCGCGGTGGTCCGCAGGTCCTTCTGGGCGACGCGGTAGATCTGGTCTTCGAGTCGCTCGCCGGCCTGAAGCTCGGCGATGGGCCGATGGTCCGACGTTGTGCCGGTGCTCATGTGGCCCCCTTGTCGCCGCGCAGCCGCCGGGACCATTCGACGGCGTCGGGCGTGAGGAACACGGCCGCGTCGCCGAACAGGTCCTGCCGCAGGACGACGCCCAGCGGCGTCGTGAAGTACGAGTGGATGGCGTTGGCGAGTTCCGTGATCGCGGCGTCCCAACTGCGGCCGGCGTCCTCCAGCGCGCGCAGGCTCAGGAAGATGCCCTCGGGATTGCCGTAGTGGCGGGTGACGATTTCGGCGATCAGGATCTGCCGGGCCGACGTCCGCACACGTTCCCAGTCGGCCCGCTCGTTGCCGTGGAACACGACCCGCTGGAGCTTGGCGATTTCGTCGACCACGCGGCGCAGGCAGTCCTGGCTGTCCAGGGCGGCCTCGAGGCGTTCGAGCTCCTCCCGCGCGATCTGTGCCACTTCGCACCTCCCGGCCTGCCGGGCCGCGCGCCCCCGTCTAGCGCGGCGGGGCGACCGACGGGGCTGCGTCCGGCGGCGCGACGCCCAGGCCACCGGCTCGCTCGTCCAGTTTCCCGCCCTCGCTCTCCTTCGGCGGCGTACCGGGCGTCCCGAGTTCGACCGGCTGTCCGGTCGCGACCTTGGTCAGGATCTCGATGAGCTGGGCGGGCTCGACCTTCTCCTGGGCGTCGATCCAATCCGTGACGCGGTCGAGCATCTCCTGGAGCTGGCGATGGTACGCGACGATCGCCTGAGCCTCGTCCGCCGTCAGCGGGCTGGGCAAGTCAAAGTGCCACTGGCCGCCCTCCCGCACGAGCGCCATCGTCGGGCTCATCTTGACGGGGCCGAACAGCGGCAGCCCCAGGTTCGGCGTCACCGTCGCGTGGTCGTTGTCCAGCACGTCCCATTTCGGCACGAGGTTCGCCCCGCCCCGCAGCGCCGCCAGCGCCTGCTCGCCCGGCCCGCGCCCAAGTTTGTCCGTCAGGCTGCGACTCAGCCGGTCGACCTTCTCGAACGTCGCGAAGAGCACGTCCACTTTTTCCGCGTCGAGCGCCTGCACGTGGGCCGGGTTGTAGTACTTCAGCGCGCGACCGATCTCCCCGTCCTTGAGCAGCGCGATGAACGTCTCCACCACGTTCTGCACCTGCGCGCCCGCATCGCCGCCCGCGGCCGCCCCGTCCGCCGTGCCGCCCACGCGACCGCCGCTCGGACTGCCGACCGCGGCGGCCGGTTTGTACTCGGTCAGGCTCTCGAGAATGCCGGGGTCCGCGCTCGCCCGGGGCCGGGGACCGCGGGCGGCGTCCGGCGACTGGCCGCAGCCCAGGAGGCCGGCCGCAAGGCCGAGCGACAGGAAGGCGAGCCGGTGGTTGCACATGGTCCGCTCTCGTCAGGGTCGGGCGGCCGGCGAGGCGCCGAGCCGCAGACGATACCGGCCGGTCGGTGCGGCCGCCGCTTTCCGGGGCAGCGGGCCGCCCCCCGCAGCCGCGTGGCATCGCGACCGGTCGGGGTCAACGTAGAGCGCGGGCGCGGCGGCGTCAATGGCCGCGTCGCGAGCGGACCGGTCGGCGCAACCGGGCCGGTGAGGGTGGACACCGCTGCGGCGCTTGCGCTGGGCGGAGGGCACCGTCGGGCCGAGCACACGCGTGCGGCGGGGGCGTTGCGGGAGCAGCCAATCAAAGGCCCCGGCTGGGACGGAGATAGGCTCGCGCTGCGTCCAGCGGGTGGACGCCAGCGCCGGCGGGCGCCGCGCCTCATTCCGACAGAGACTTTCGAGTGGGCCACTTTGACAACGCCGTCATCTTGTTCTGTTCTTATCCTGTTACCCCCACGCCCCGGCTCGGAAATCACTGACGGTCGATCGCCGACCAGGACACGTCGCGCAGCCCGGCGATGTACGTCGCCTCGACCCCCGCCAGTCGCCAGCCGTCCGGCGTCCGCACGAATGTCAGCCGCCAGCCCGAGGGCAACGTGCCGGCGTATTCCCCCGCCAGGTCCGCGAGATAGCTCACCGAGAGGACGAACCGCTCACCGTCCGACTCCTCGACCCGCGGTGGCGGCCAGGTCCGGTCCAGCGTCCGAACCCGCAGCCGGCCGAGCCAGCGGTTCATGTAATCGACGAACGCGGCGCGGTCGCGTCCGCCGGCCGCGAAGGTCGGCGCCAGCGTGTCCGCGACCGGCCGGGCGTCGCCGCGCAGCACGGCCTCTTCGATAATGCCCAGCTGCCGCAGCCCCGCTTCGCGACGCGTCTCGATCAGCCCCTGCGCGACGAACAGCGCGACGCTCAGCACCAGTCCGACGACCAGCGGCCGCGGCCGCCCCGTGCGGCGCCAGTACACGAGCAACACGAACAGCGCCGTTCCGAGGAGCACGCCGAGCGCGACGGGCGACTCCAGCAGCACCCACGTGAGCCAGCTCAAGCCAGACTCCCGTCCTCAAGCGACTCGGGCCGCCCTGGGCCGCTACCGGCCGGCGCGGAGCGCGCCGTCGGGGTGCAGGCCGACGAACTCGGCGATGAAAATTTGCGGCGCGGTCAGCCCGCCGCGGGTCGAGGTCCACATGAGGTAGCGGCCGTCGGGTGAGAACACCGGCAGTCCGTCGAACGCCGGGTCGGAGGTCACGCGGTGCCGCTCGCTGCCGTCGTCGCGGATCACGTAGAGGTCGAAGTTCGGGCGGCCGCGGAAGTCGGCGTGGGTGAAGACGATCCACTTGCCCGACGGGTGCCAGAACGGGCACCAGTGGAACGTCTCGTTGTCGGTGATGGCCCGCTCCGCCGTGCCCTCGACGTTGTTGACGAAGATCTGGAGGTTGCCGTTGCCCGCCCGGTCGGAGCGGTACACGATCCGCTTGCCGTCCGGGCTGAAAAACGGTCCGCCGTCGCGCCCGTGGGCGTGCGTGATGCGCCGCGCCCGCCCGCCGTCGGCGTCGCAGATGTAGATCTCCTGGTCGCCGTCGCGCATCGAGCTGAACACGATCCACTCGCCGTCCGGCGAATAGGCGCACTCGGCGTCGTAACCGTCCACGTTCGTCAGCCGCCGCAGCGTGCGGGTCGCGAAGGTGTACTCGTAGATTTCCATGCCTGGGAAATACTGCCACGCGTAGCCGTCACCGCTGCCGCCGCCGTGCCGCGGCCCGCCCGCGGGCTGCGAACCGGCGCCGGGATGACCGGCCGGTTGCGACGCGCCGCCCAGGTGGCCGCTCGGCGGCCCACCGCTTTCGCCCCGCGGCCGCATCGGTTCGAGCTGCTCCGGCGTCACGGCGGGACGCAGGTCGTCGTGGTTGGCGGCGAAGATCATCTTCTGCCCGCTGGGGTGGAAGTACGAGCAAGTCGTCGCCCCGCGGCCGGTGCTGACCCTCTCGAGCCCGGTGCCGTCGGCGTTGATGACGTAGATCTGGTACTCGTCCTGGCCGGTAGGTTTGGCCTGGAAGCAGATGCGCCGGCCGTCGGGTGAGAAGTACGCCTCGCCCGACCGGGTCAGACCCATCTCGGTCGACGTGAGCTGGCGGACGTTGCGGAACCAGGCCGCCTCGTCGTGAGCGGGCTGCGACGATGCCGCCGCGGGCTGCGTGGCTGGCGGCTGCGCCACGGCGATCGCGCCCGAGATCAGCGCGAACAGCGCCGCGTCCGGGAGACGTGCGCTGCGTAAGGACGAATTGAGCGACGACGACACGCGAAGCATGGTTACTCCTTCCCGGCAGGGCCTCCGGGGCAGGCCGGCTCGTTGATCGTACGCACGTCGGCCGCTTCCGCGGCGTCGGGAGCGCGCCATGACACCGCCCCGCGGCGGCCGCTGCAAGCCCCCTGGACGAACGACGGGCCGTGTCGGAGCTACTCCCCGGCCGGGGCGAACAGGTTGACCGGTCCACACCCGCCGCCCAGTCCGGGCGCGGTGCGGATCGCGGCGGCGACGAACACCTTGGCGCCCTGCACCGCTGCCGTTAACGGCACGCCGCGCGCCAGGCGGGCGGTGACGGCCGCGGCGAACACGCAACCGGTGCCGTGGACGTGGGGCGTGTCGGTCCGCGGCGCGGCGCAGCGGTGCAACTCGCCGTCGGAGAACAACACATCGACGGCCTGTCCCGGCAGCCGCCCGCCCTTCACGAGCACGTGCCGCGCGCCGCACAACGCGATACGCCGGGCCGCCGTCTCCATGGCCGGCACGTCGGCGACCTCCATCTCCGCGAGAGCCGCGGCCTCCGGCATGTTCGGCGTAACCAGGAACGCCCGCGGCAGCAGCCGGCGGCGCAGCACGTCGGCGGCGGCGGGGTCGAGCAGCGCGTGCCCGTGCTTGCTGACCATCACGGGATCCACGACGAGCGGAAACGTGAAGTTTGCGGCCCGTTCGGCCACGACCTCGATGACTGCGCCGCTGCCGAGGGCCCCGGTCTTGGCGGCGGCGGGCGGGATGTCCGCGAGCACGGCGTCGAGCTGGGCTCGAACGAAGGCGGGGTCGAGCACCTGCACCGCACTGACGGCCCGCGTGTTCTGGACGGTCAGGAGCGTCACGACGCTCATCCCGTAGACGCCGTGCTGTTGGAACGTCTTGAGGTCGGCCTGGAGACCGGCGCCGCCGGACGGGTCCGAGCCGGCGATCGTCAGCGCGACGGGCGTCATGCCGTCTCCTCCAGCGGAGCGGCGAAGAAGTTGAGCTCGTACTCGAGCGCGTAGCGGTACGCGTCGCGCACGGCCGGCGTGTTCTCCGCGAGCCGGTCGAGGAGCGCTTCGAGGCGGTCGGCGAGAGCCTGAAACTCGGGCGCGGCGTAACTGTGGATCCAGTCGGCGTACGGGTTGCCGGGGCTGGGGGGAGCGAGCGTCCGGCCGAGCCAGGCATACAGCCGCATGCACGGCGTCATCGCCGCGAGGGTTTCGCCGACCGGCGATTGCCACGCGGTCCGCAGGAGGAAATCGGTGTAGGCCCGCGTGGCGACGTACGGCCGGAGGCCGGCCAGCTCGATCTGGAGCCGCTGCGCGTACGCCCGGTGCAGGTTGAGCTCCTCGAGCACGCCGGCCATCAGGTCGTGCAGTTCCCGGACCAGGTCGAGGTCGTCGCTGCGGGCCGCGGTGGCCGCGTAGGCCCGGAGGAAGGCCCGCAGGAAGAACACATCCTGCGCGATGTAGCGCCGGAAAGCGTCGGTGGGTAGCGTGCCGTCGGCCAGCCCGCGGACGAAGGGGTGGTTGCGGCACGCCCGCGCGAGATCCTGGTTGGCGCTCCAGAGCTCGGTATGCAGCACGGCTGAACTCCCGGTCACGACGAGGCCGGATGCACGAATCCCTTCGGCCCGGTCACTGGCGGTAGGCATGGTACCGCGCGCGGCCGGCCGGGTGTCAGAGGTGTGCGGGACGTGCGGCAGGGGGGAAACACCGCGGCCCGCGCCGGGTCATGGCACGGGCCGCAGACAAGACGGGCGAAGCCCGGGGGGCGCGGGCTCAGGCCCGCGGGTGCGACTTGTCGTACGCTTCCTTGACGGTCTCCCCGCTCAGGTGCGTGTAGATCTGGGTCGTGCTCAGGCTCTGGTGGCCGAGCATCTGCTGGACGGCGCGCAGGTCGGCGCCGCGGCGGAGCATGTGCGTCGCGAAGCTGTGCCGGAGCGTGTGCGGGCTCACGGACAGGTCGAGGCCGGCCTCGAGCAGATACTTGTCGAGCTTGCGGCGGACGCTGCGGGTGCTGAGCCGCTGGCCGTGCTTGTTGATGAAGAGCGCCTCGGAGTCGAAGGTGCTGCTGCGCGGATCGCCGCGGCGGAGGTCGAGGAAGTGCAGGATCGTCTGCACGGCCCCGGGGCCGAGCGGGATCACGCGGCGTTTCTTGCCCTTGCCGGCGACGCGAACCACGTTGCTCGTAAGGTCGACGTCCTCGACGTTGAGTGCGATCAGCTCGCTGACCCGCATGCCGGTCGAGTACAGCGTCTCCAGCATGGCCCGATCGCGGGCGCCGAGCAGGGTCGTCGTGTCGGGGTTGGCCAAGAGCTTCTCGATCTGGTCTTCCTCGAGGCACTTCGGCAGGCGCTTGTCCTGCTTGGGCGTGCGGATCGGCGCGACGGGGTTGCCCGTCAGGTAGCCGCGCCGCACGAGGAACTTGTAGAAGCTGCGCAGGGTCGCGAGCTTGCGCGCCACCGTGCTCTTGCAGTAGTTGTGGTCCCGGAGGGTCGCCATGAACGCCCGGACGGCGTCCGTGTCGACGCCCAGCAGACGCTTGTTGAGGTACTCGCCGCTCGCGTCCGGCGGCGGCGCGAGCTTGGCCAGGTCGAGGCCGCCGTGCCCGTTGCCGTTGCCGCCCGAACCCCCCGCCGGCGCCGCCAGGACCGCGGGGTCGAGGCACAGGTACCCGCAGAACTGCTGGAGATCCGCGGCATAGCACTTGGCCGTGTGCGGCGAGAAGTGGCGTTCCGCCCGGAGGTAGTTGATGAACTGCTGGACCAGACTGGCCTGCGTGCTCATACGCCCATCACTTTCGGCGAGAGTCGTCGGCGGCATGGCGCCGGGGACATTCTGCGTGTTCCACATCGCTGTGTGCCCTATTCCACCTGGGCGATCGAGTCGAACTCCTCTGCCCGGCGGTGCCCCAACTGGTAACTCAGGACGGCCGCGTCGAACCAGTCGAACTCGCTGTCCGGATCATCGGCCAGCGCGACCAGGGCCGCGAGTAACTCCGATTCGCGTCCCACGGCGTATCGGAATACGAACCGCTCCCGCCCTTTCGTCAGACTGAGGCACCGTCGCGCCGCGTTCATGACCTGGCCTCGTTCGGCTCCGCCGTCCACTCGTCGGCATCCAGTGCTAGCATCGTCCGGATGAGGGCCCAGCCGCAGTAACGGACGTAGAGTTCCTGGGACTTCGTGTACTTGCGCCAGCCGTAGGGGCTCCGTTCGCCGTCTCGCTCGTCAGCAAATTCCTTTAGCTCCTTGAGTACGCGCTCGTCCGCCGCGTTGAAGACCCGCTGGAGCTGCCAGCGGGGCCGCACGCCCGATAACGGCGGCGCTTCGGGCGCCTCCGCCGTGCCCGGTGAACCGGCCGCCGCGTAGTACTGCAACACGAGGCCCACCAGCGGCGGGTCGTACGGGCGATACTCCGTGATCGCGACCACCAGCGTGGCATCCGCGCCGAAGACGCGCGCCAGTTCGACCGCTTCGTCGGGCGTCTGAACGCTGGTCCGGCCGTGACGGATCAGCTCGGCCAGCACCTGGTTCACCGGCACCACCGAGACGTTCGCGAAGGACAGACATTCCGACGCGACCAGGTCGGTGACTTTCAGCGTGTCGACGTCCGGGCTGTTGCTCAGGTTGAGTATCGGGGCAACAACCAGCACGAGCGGCGGTCGAGGTGGCTTGGCGGTCCGCTTTGACTGCGATGTACATCCCGGCAGGATCGCCGCCCACGCGACCACCAGGATCGGTGCCCAGCACCGAATCGCAACACGAGCCGTCCAGCCCATCCCAGCACGGATGCGCTCGGCATCTCTGGCCCGCCCAACCATTATATCGAGACGGTCAAGATTCGGGAACGGTTTCGGTGCGATAATTCGGGCTCGCGGGCCAGCCTTTCCCGTGAGACTGCGACACCCATTCTGTCGCGCCGTGCTCATGGGGACGTTCCGTCGAGCACCGCCCGAACGGCCGGTCCGGACCGCGCCCACCCACGCCGACACCCGCGGCGCGACCCGTGCGCCGCGACTCCAGCGGAGTTATCGGCACACGCCGGGAATCGAGTTGATCGCTCACCCCGCGGGGCGCGGCTTCTACCGCATCCCCGCCTGGACCGCCACCGGGCCGCCGGCGGCCGGCTGCGACCAGAATTCCGGCCGGCGGTGGGACGAGCCGGCCCGCGCGAGCGCGTCGAGGACGATCTGGGGCGTCAGGACCTCGGGCAGCACGATCGCGTCACCCGGTCGCCCCGCGGGCACGACGATGTTGAGCGGCACGCCGTTCCGCCCGTGCGCCTGGAGTTCCTTCTGGATGCCCGGGTCTTCGCGCGTGAAATCCGCCTTGATCGGATAGACGCCGAGCTCCTTGAAACGCCCCGCGATGCGATCGGTCTCGAGCACAACGGCCTTGTTGGTCTGGCATGTGAGGCACCACGTCGCGGTGTAATCGACGTAAACGGTGTAGCCCTCGGACGCCAGCCGCTGCGCGATGCCGGGCTCCCACGCCTGCCACGGGATCTTCTTCACGCCCTCCGCGAACAGGCGGTAGCCGCCCCAGCCGCCCCCGCCGACGAGCACGAGGGCCAGCACCCACAGCGCGGCCGCGCGGGCCGCGGGGGTCGTCAGCTTGATCTGGCCGATGAGCCAGCAGCCGATCGCGACCAGCGCGAGCAGCGCGAGTGTGCCCTTGAACGCGCCGACGTCGACGAGCTCCACGAGGATCGTGAGCAGCCAGACGACCACGAGCACGAGGACGAAGCCGACGATCTGCTTGAACGTCACCATCCACGGCCCGGGCCGCGGGACGAAGCGCAGCCAGCCCGGAAACGCCGTCAACAGGACGTACGGAGCGGCCAGGCCAAGCCCCACCACCATGATGCCGGTGCCCGCGATCGGCGGCGGCAACTTCGCGAGCACGCCCACCGCGCTCCCCAGGAACGGCCCGACGCACGGCGTTGCCAACAGTGTCGCCAGGATGCCGTTGACGAACGCTCCGCCGTAGCCCTCCTTCGACGCCGCGTGCCCGGCCGCGCTGAGCGCGAAGCCCGGTACTTGGAACTCGTACAGGCCGAGCAGGCTCAGCGAGAACGCGAAGACGACCGCGGTGAGGCCGATCAGGAAGCCCGGTTTCTGCATCAGCCCGCCCCAGGCCACGCCCGCGGACACCATGATCAGCGCGATGACGGCGAAGCTGGCGAGGATGCCGGCCGCGTACACCAGCCCCATGCGGAAGACGCGGCCGGGATCGTCGCCCGCCTGCTGCACGAAGCCGAAGATCTTCAGCGAGATCACCGGCAGCACACACGGCATGATGTTCAGGATTACGCCGCCCAGGAACGCGAACAAAAAGACCATCGGCAGCGACGTCGACGTGCCGCCCGTGGTTCCCGTGGGGGCCGACCCGTCGGTCGCCGCGCCGCCGGGCTCGGCCTGAGCGGCGGCGGCCTTCGCGACCGGATCGTCGGAGGCAACGGCCGGCCGGTCCGCGGGCACGACCTCGAAGCTCACGCGCCCCGCGGCCATCAGCGGCGGGAAGCACCTGCCCGCGTCGTCGCACACCTGGTACTGCACGAGCACCTGCAACTCGACCGGCCCCGACGTGAACTTCCCGTCGGCCACGACCAGCGGCGCACGGATGAGCACGTCGCCCGCCAGTTCGTTCACGCGGCCGACGCCCGGTACGTCGCGCACCTTCGCGCGTGGCCAGACCTGGGCGGCCGCATCCAGCTTGACACCCTCCGGGCCGCCGATGAACACGCGCGTCGGAATGAAGCCCTCGATGAGCGGCTTGCGGTCCTGGATGTGGTGACCCGCCTTCACCTTCAGCGCCACGAGCACCTCGGCCCGGCCGCCGACCGGAACCTGCGTATGCGACGGCAGCGCACGGCTGCCCGCGAGGTACTCCGCCTGCTCGAGCGGCCGGGGCAGCGCGGCGCGGGCGGCCTTGAAGATGTCGGCGTGGACCGCGGCGCCTTGCTCCGGCGCAATCCTCAGCGTCAGAAGCGCCTCCGCCTGCACGGGCACGCACGCCTCCTTGCACATGAGGGCGCGCACCCGGACCCGCAGAGGCACGTCCCCGACGGCCGCGTCGGCGGCGACGCTCAGCGGCGCCAGGACCAGCACCCGTCCCTCGTGGGCGAGGTACTCCAGGCCGTGGTCCTCCCCCAGCGTCGGCGTCGGAAAGCGCGGCGGCCCCACCGTCACACCGGGCGGGGCGTCGAACGTGATCAGCGTCGGCGCGCCGGTGTCGAGGATGATCGGGTCGTAGACGTGCCAGCCCTTCTCCGGCAGCAGCTCGACGACCAGCTCGGTCCGGCCGCCGGGCGCGACGGCCTCATGAGCGGCCAGCAACCGGGCCTTCAGTTCCGGCGCCTGGGCCGGCTGAAACAGGACGATCAGGGGCAGCAGGGCGGCCAGCGCGTTCACCGGGGCCTCCTTGGGGCCGCGCCCGCGCGGATGGACCGCGGGCGGCAACCTATTCTAAGCCCCGCCGGCCGCTGCGTATTCCGGGCCGCGCGGACCGGATTACTGGGCCGCCGCCTGGAAACCGGCGAGGTCGACCAGGTCGACGTCCCCGTCGTCGTCGAAGTCGAACGCCTCGCAAGTCGCGTCGACCGGCCCGCCGTCCGGCCCGGTCGCGCAGCCGCCCAACAGCGCCAGATCGGCCGCGTTGACGGCGCCGTCTCCGTTGGCGTCCCCCAGCGCGTAGCCCGACAGCGTCAGTTTCACCGCGTCGCTCGAGGTGTACTCGCCGCCCGTGCTGCCCGCCGAGGACAGCGTCACTCGCGGCGCGAGCGGACCGGCCGCGAACACCCAGCGCCCCAGGCGCACCCACTGCCCGCCGCCGGTGCGCTGATCGACCGGCACGGTCGTCGCGCCGTGGGCGTGCGCAACGGTGTATGCCGCGGCGTCGTTGCGGTTGCTCGAAGCGGTGTACCACACGTACACGTCGTACCGGCCGGTCCTGGGTAGCGCAGTGCTGAACGTCGCGGTCTCCGTCCCACCGCCCGCCGCCACGCGCGAATCGAAGCGGAAGAATTCCGGCTGGGCCGAGTTGGTCCACGTGCCGGACTCGACGTAACGCGGCGCGCCGTCGCGGTTGTCAACCACGACCTGGAGCATGCGCTCGCTGACGAACGGGTTGTAGGCGGGCAGTTCCCACGGCTGCCCCGGCAGCGGCAGGTTGTTGATCTCGTCCTGAATCGCGATCTGGGAGGTGTACTGGTGGTAGACCCACAACCCGGCGTGCGGCACGCCGCGACCGCGGGCGTAGTTGAGCTGGTCGCGCACCAACTGCCAGTCGTTGTCCTCCGACGCGCGGTACGCGACGCCGAGCTTGTCCACATGCGCGCCCGCCAGCGCCTTCTGCGTATTGAACTCCGTCCGGAACGCGCTCAGGCTCGTCCGGTACATCTGCGGCATGACGAGGTCCAGGTAACCGCCCTCCACCCAGGCCGGCCAGCGCTGCATGTGCTGCGTGATACCGTACGAGCCCACCGGCACGCTCGACACAAGAATCTGCGGGTTCACCCCCTTGATCGCCGTGTACGCCTGCTGCATCGCCACGTTCACCAGCCCCTCGCGGAACGCGACCCACTGCGGATCGTTCACGTTGGCGGGCGGGTTCACGCCGTACTGCGCCAGATACCGGTCGGCCGTCGCGGCCTCGTAACCGAACTCGCGGCCGGTCGAGGACTTCCGCCCCCACCGGTACCGGTCCACCTGGATTTCGTCGAAGTTGTAGTTCGCGGCCAGCTCCCGCAGCATCTCGTTCAGCAGCGCCATCGCGTCCGCGTGTCCCGGGCTCAGGAACACGAACCCGCCGTTCTCGACGGTCACGGGGTCGCCGTTGATGTCGCGCGCTAGCCAGTCCGGGTGCGCGACGGCGAGCGGATGCGTCGCGACGCCGACGGCCATCCCGTACTCGAACCACGCCCCGACCTTCAACCCTTCGCTGTGGAATATGTCCGTCAGGAGCGCGGCGTAGTCCGTGCTGCTGGAGCCCCAGGTCCCGCCGGCCGCCTTGTACGCCCGCGACGGCCAGTACACGGTCGCGCCGCTGTACATCGCGATCCAGACGGTGTTCATGTGCCCGGCTTTGATGTTCTGTGCGATCGCGCGGAGCTGCGCCTCCGACTTCCCCAGATAGACATACTGCGTCAGCCAGCAGCCGCGCACCTCGGGCACCCCAGTCGGCGTCCGAGGCACGACCGCACCGTCGCCGGCCGCGAAAGCCGCGGCCGAAAGACCCAGGACAGATGCAAGCACAAGACCGCGGGGTGACATGACGGGGCTCCATCGATGAAGGCCGCCGGGCGTCCGCAACAGCCGGCCGCTTCGCTCGTTATATAACGATAGCGGATCGGGGGCCGGATTTGCCACCCGCCCGGGCCGTTATGGGGCGACCCTGCCGGGGCCGCCGCCCGTGCCGCCCGCTTCTGTGCTGCCGCGCGGGGGAGCGTTAGAATCGCCCCCTTCCGGCGCGATTCGCGCCGCAGAGGAGAGCTTTCGCGATGCGTATTACCGGCACGTTTCTGGACGAGATCACGCACGACATCCCGAGCCAGAACTGGGGGCCGGAGGAGTGGGCCGCCGACTTCGACGTCATGCGGCAGATCGGCATCGACACGGTCATCATCATCCGATCCGGCTACCGCGAGCAGGCCATCTTCAACTCCTGGACGCTGCGGGAGTTTCGGCCGATGCTGCCGGTACGACTGAACCTCGGAGAGCTGTTCCTCGACCTGGCGCACAAGCACGGCATGCGGCTGTTCTGGGGCATCTATGATCCCGGCGACTGGGCCCGCAACGGCGAACAGGCCCTGGCCGTCAACCGCGGCTTCATGAAAGAGGTGCATGAGCAGTTCGGCAGCCACCCGGCCTTCGGCGGCTGGTACATCACCTTCGAGCTCTCGCGGAACAAGCCGGGCCAGGTGGAGCTGGTGCTCGCGGCCGGGCGGCACGCCAAGACGCTCAGCCCCGACCTGCCGACGCTGATCTCACCCTACATCGCCGGGCCGAAAGCGCCGGACGGCACTGGCCGCATCTCGGCCGAGCAGCACGCGGAGGAGTGGCGGTCCATCTTCCAGCGAATCCGGGAGTGCATCGACATCGTCGCGTTTCAGGACGGGCACGTGGACTACTTGGACCTTCCCGACTACCTCGCGACGAATCTGAAGCTGGCGCGGGAGAGTGGCATGACCTGCTGGTCGAATGTGGAGTCGTTCGACCGCGACATGCCGATCAAGTTCCCGCCGATCGACTGGCGGAAGCTCGAGTTCAAGATCGACGCGGCGCGGGAATCCGGCATCGACAAGCTGATCACGTTCGAGTTCTCGCACTTCATGAGCCCGCACTCGCTGTACTCGAGCGCGCACACCCTGTTTCGACGGTACTGCGAGCGCTTCGGGCTGCCGGTCCACAGGCCGGCATGAGACATGTAAGTATATACAAATAATGTATCTATGTAACTGACGGCCGGCTTTCTGCGTTGGGATCGTCGGCGCGGCTCGCCACGGCCGCACGTCCGCTGATCAGCGGACGAGGGGGTCTTGCGTCGGCCTCTATAATTATATAACATTGCCGTTAATTGAGGCGGACCGTCGCATGGACGGCGGACGCCTAGCATCTCGCCGGCGGGATTGCTCGTCGGCCCAGGTCGTTGGGAATGAACCCATCCGTCGCACGCTCGCGGCCCGCTTCGCCCCGCCCACCGAGGGAGTTCCCCGTCCGACCATGGAGGTCGGTCGGTCTGCTTGGGAGTGAAGTCGAGTTCTGGTTCCTAAGAGGAGGAGTCGAATGAGGACAGTGCGGACAACCCTGGCAATTCTACCACTACTGGCGGTGACGGTCGCGGCCTCCGCGTCCTTCACCCTGCAGCCGCTGACGACGTTCGGCGGCGGGGACGGCTGGCTAGCGCCCGGTGACCGGCCGTACCTCACGACTGACAACACCCAGCGCGGCATCGCGTACAACCCCCTGAACAACCGTGTGTACCTCGTCAACCGGGCGGGCGGGCTGTCGGTGCGGATTCTGGACGGCGACACCGGTGCCGATCTGGGCACGCTCGACGTCACGGGCATCACCGGCGGCACGTTCGCCCTGAGCGCCATCGGTGTCGGCGCGGACGGCGCGATTTACGCCGCCAACCTGACCGTCGGCTCGGGCACGAGCCCGCTGAAGGTCTACCGCTGGGCGAACGACGCGGCCGTTCCGACGCTCGCCTACAGCGGCAACCCGGTCGCGACCAGCGCGCGCTTCGGTGATTCGCTGGCGGTCCGCGGCAGCGGCGCAAGCACGCAGATCGTGCTCGGGTCCGGCAGTAGTCCGGCCGGCTTCAACGCGTACACCGTGCTGACGACCACGGACGGCGAGAACTACACGTCGAACTACATTTCGATCACCGGTCCGGCCAACGGTGCGTTCCGCCTGGGCGTCGACTTCGGCGCGGGCAACACGGTGTTCGGCAAGCAGACCGGCTCGGCCTCGAACGTCGAAGGCACCAGCTTCGACCTCGGCACGGCGACCGGTGCCCGCCTCGTCGGCTCACCCTACACGGCGACCACGTCGGGCGAGGCTTTGGTGGCCGTCGAGCCGAACTACGGCCTGCTGGCGACGACCGACATCACTAGCGGCAACGTCCGCCTCTATGACATCAACGACCTGGCCGCTTCGGGCCTGACGTTCCTGCACGAGGCGGTGTTCCCGGGCGCTCGCAACGCGAACGCGAACGGGACCGGGCAGATGGACTGGGGCAACAACCGCCTCTACGTGTTGGACACCAACAACGGCATCCGTGCGTACGAGCTGATTCCGGAGCCGGCGGCCAGCGCGCTGCTGGCGCTGGGCGTCCTCGTTCTGCGGCGGCGCTAGCCGGAGCGATCCTTTCCCGGCCGGGGCGCCGGATGACCGCATTCGGCGCCCCGGCGGGGCCGCTCGGGCCGGAACGCGTTCCCGGCCCGCCACGCGCACCCCGGAGTGCCTCGATGACCCACATGAGAGGGCATCTCGCCGTCGCGACGGCTCTCGCCCTCGCGGGCGCCGCGATGGGGCACATGTTTCTCGTCGCCCGCATCAACCTCGATTCCCGGTTCGGTGCCGCCGGCAGCGACCCGATCGAGGTCGTTTCCGACGGGACCTACGTCGGCCTCGCCGGCATGAACAACACCCCCGCCGAGACGCCAAACCCGTACGGCTGGTACGACTCCCATTGCGTGGCCGCGACGAACCGGCTGCGGGTGCTGGAGTTCCTGAATCGCAAGCTGCCGGTGTTCGGCGCGACGCCGGTCGTGCAGCCGTGTCCCGGCGATCTGGATTGCAGCGGCACGGTGAATTTCGACGACATCGACCGCTTTGTCGAGGCCCTGAGCGACCCGGGCGGCGCGGGCTGGCCGCACCCCGAGTGCCCGTGGTCCAACGGGGACTGCAACGCGGATGGCAACGTGAACTTTGACGATATCGACCCGTTTGTGGCCCGGATCGGGGCCACGTGCCCGTAACGCCCGCGGGCGGGCGCAGCGACCGGAGGAATGATCCGATGCGGTCAGGAAGACGTGGATTCACACTGATCGAGCTGCTCGTGGTGGTGGCGATCATCGCGCTGCTGATCTCGATCCTGCTGCCCGCCCTGGGCCGGGCCCGCGAGCAGGCCAAGACCACGATCTGCATGAGCAATCTCAAGCAGATCGGGATGGGCTTTACGTTCTACGGCCAGGATTTCAAGGAGCAGCCCCCGCCGAACCGGATGCAGGCGGCGCCGGGGGCGCCCTACGGCGGCACGCCGCCGGAATTCCGCGATTCGGACTGGTGGTACTACGCGCACATGGTGCCGAAGTACATGCCCGGCAACCGGAATTCCGGCACGAACGCGGCGTTCTCCGGCGTGTTCGGCTGCCCGTCGGACCCCATCGCCGGCCGGGCCTACTCCATGAACGTGTTCGCGGGGAACTACGAGTCGTCGAAGCAGGGCGCGCAGACGTACACGCGCGGCGTGCCGTTCAACCCGTTCCGCGTCAAGGACGCGCCGGCCCTCCTCCTGGTGGGGGAGGCGAACGCGATCTACGCGGATGGGAACAACCCGAACCTGTACGGCACGCGGCACGTCATCGGCATGGACGGCGCGTCGATCTACCGCAAGTGGGCCAAGGTCGAGGAGCTGTACAACCGCGGCCCGTTCTACGGCTACGTGGACTTCGAGAAGCACAAGGGCAAGGCCAACTTCCTCTTCAGCGACTTCCACGTGGAGACGTTCACGAAAGGCGCGATTCTGATCAAGGACTCCCAGGACCCCAGCAAGCTGGTGTCCTCGCTCAAAGTGAAGTGGTCGCCGGAAGACCCGCAGTGGAACACCCCGACCGCACCGTAACCCAATTCGGACAAGGAAGGAGCACGAGCATGCGCAAGCGCACGGCACTGGTTCTCGCCGGTCTGCTACTGGCCGGCGCCGCGACGGCGGCCGCCGATTTCTACCTGCACAGCACGCTGGACCTCAGCGCCGACTTCGGCCTGCTGGGGAACAACCCGAACGTCGTCACGTCCGACGGGACGTACGCGTACGTCGGCGGTTACACCGCGGCCGCCGACCCGACGAACATCGGCATCCTGAAGATCAACCTGACGAACCCGGCGGACAAGCTGGCGCTGCCGGGCGGCACGCAGGAGGCCTCGCAGTTCCGTTACTACGGCGGCCTGTTCGTCCGCAACGGGATCCTGTACGCCCTGTGCGACCGCCCGATGGACGGCTCGGTGGCCAACACGAACGTGCGCGCGATCGACACCGTGACGGGCGAGCTGGTCGCCACGTTCGACGGCGACGCCGGCAACGGCGACGGCATCGTCTTCCAGCCGGCCGGCATGACGTCGCCCGCCCTGGGCGGGCTGGCGTTCGACCCGGGCTTCGGCGGCAGCGGCGGCGGCGTGTCGATCATGGGCTACGGGGCCGGCCGGCGCGTGCTGCTGGACATCAACGACGGCACGACGATTCACGACACGTCGGACGGCATGCCCGTGACCAACCCGAACCCGACCTGCACCGTCGCCGACGCCAGCGCGTACCGCGATCACGTGTACGACCCGGCCGGCAACATCTATCTGCGCCGGTCGAACCAGGTGCAGGTCGCGTACCGGAGCGGCCCGAACGCGCTCAGCGGCTACGGTTACCTGACCGACGAGCTCAACGCCGACGGCACGCCGCGCGTGGGCTGCGGCGACGGCCAGCCGGTCGGCACGCGCGTGGCCCCGTTCGTGATCGACCAGAACATCGAGTTCATCCCGGCCAGCTCGGGAGCGACCAACCAGGATCTTCTGGTGTTCAACGATCGCCCGACGACCTCCGGCGGCAAGCCGTTCCTGACGACGGTGCTGCTGATCACGACGACCGGCGCGCTGCCGAGCCCGGCGGTGCAGTTCCTGAAGGGCGACGGCACGCCGCTGACGGCGGCCGAGGTGCCGGACGGCACGGGCGCTTACGATTTCTACTACGACGCGTCCGGGGATCGGCTGCTGGTGCTGGACTTCACGGCGCGACGGCTGTACGTGTTCGGCACGAGCCCGATCGTCACCGGCTGTGCCGGCGACGTGGACTGCAGCGGCACGGTGGACTTCGACGACATCGACCGGTTCGTCGAAGCGCTGAGCTACCCGGGCGGCGCCGGCTGGCCGTACCCGGACTGCCCGTGGACCAACGGCGACTGCGACGGCGACGGACAGGTCAACTTCGACGACATCGACCCGTTCGTTGCCCGCATCGGCGCGACGTGCCCGTAAGGGGCGTCCGGCCCGGGGCCGCTGCTGGGACGAATGACGCGGCGGTTGCCGCGCCGTCGGCTCCACGGCGGAAGCGCGTGGCGGTGCGAGCAAACGATCCGTGTTGTACCGGAGCGTGCCGATGAGTCGTGCGATCTCGCTGCCGAAGGTGGACCGGCGGGACCCGACCCCGAAGTACCTGCAGGCCCGCGAAATCCTGATTGACGCGATCCGCGCGGGGCGCCTGGCGCCCGGCACGAAGCTGCCGTCGACCAAGGAGATCAGCGCGCTGTTCGACGTCAGTCTCATCACCGCCCACAAGGCGCTCGAGGGGCTGGTCGAGTCCGGCTGGCTGCGCCGGGAGGTCGGCCGCGGCACCTACGTGCGCGACGACGTCGACCCGGCGCACAGCGCCCAGCAGCTCCATGTGGCGCTGGTGCTGGAGCAGAACGTCAACCTCGACGATTACTACCACAGCACGATCCTCAACGGCCTGCGGCGCGAGGCCCAGAACGACACCCGCCGGGTCGAGTTCTTCTTTCACGACCGTTTCGACCTGCGGGACAAGGGCAATCGCCCCGTCGGCGCGCTCTGCATTCACCCGCCCCTCGAGGACCGGGCCGGCGTCGAGCAGCTCGCCGCCCGGCACCCGGTCGTCGTGCTGGGCGGTACGCTGCCCGATTCCGACATCCCGGCCGTCGACTGCGACAACGAGGGCGGGGCCCGCGCCGCCGTCCGGCACCTGCTCGACCTCGGCCACCGCCGCTTCCTCGTCCTGTCCGGCCCCATGAACCTGACCAACGCCCGCGACCGGGCTGTCGGCGCGGCCGCCGAACTCGCCGCCCACGGCATTCCGCTGGCCGACCGCGATCGGCCGGTGTCGCGCGACAGCGTCGTTCTTGACGAGGACACGCGGGCTTTCCTGGAGCGCCGCTTCCGCGAACCGGAGCGTCCCACCGCGATCGTCGCCGGCGGGTTTTACCTCGCGCTGGCCACCATCCAGATCATCCGCCAGGCCGGCCTGAGCATCCCGCGCGACGTCTCGATCATCGGCTTCGACGATCCCCCGTCGGCCCCGCTGCTCGACCCGCCGCTCACCGCCGTGCGGCAGCCGCTGACGGCGATGGCCGCCGAGGCTTACCGCCGCATCCGCGATGCCATTCTCGGCCAGACGCCGGCCGAGCCGCCGGTCCGGCTGGGGACGGAGCTGGTGATCCGCGGCTCGACCGGACGCGCGCCGTAACCGCCCGCGAGCGGCAGCGCCGGCCGGCGGACGGCCGGCGATTTCGGGCGCAGCGTCCACCCCCCGTGTCGGACGCGGTGCGGGCGAGCCGCGGCACGCGCGCCGAATGTGCTTCGCATTCGCTCGCGAAAACCCGACGTCCGGCGCTACGCTTTTTTGCCGGGTCGTCACCCGGCGCGCTGCGCCCGCAGCTTCTTCCGCGTGTACTCGAGCAGCCCGCCGGCCTCGCCGATCGCCATGATTTCCGGCGGCAACTTCGGGAACGAATACGCCCGGCCGTCCACGGTGATCGTGCCGCCGGCCGCGTCGATCGACAGCGTGCTCCCGGCGCGGTACGCGTCCACCGCGGCGGGGCACTCAATCAGCAGCAGCCCCTGGTTGATCGCTGCCCGGTAGAAGATGCGGGCGAAGCTTTTGGCGACAATCGCCGCGACGCCGACCGCCTTGAGCCCGACGACCGGCTGCTCGCGCGAGCTGCCGCAGCCGAAGTTGCGGCCGACCACGAGCACATCGCCCGGCTGGACGCCCTGGGCGAACGTGGCGTCGAGGTCCTCGAGCAGGTGCGGCCGGATCTCGTCCGGCGTCGCGCACGTGTAAGTGTACTTGCCGGGGAACAGCAGGTCGGTGTTGATGTCGTCGCCGTAGTGCCAGACTTTCATCGCAGGTCCTCGCAGGTCGCCCGGCGGTCGTCCGCGGCCTTGTCTTCGTGCCTCCGTGCCTTCGTGGCTTCGTACCTCCGTGCTTATGCCTCTGCCCCGCAGGGCCGGCCGGGCCGCATCGCCGTGTCCTACCCCACCGTCCGCGGGTCCGTGATCTCGCCGCGCAGGGCCGACGCCGCGACGGTTGCCGGGCTGGCGAGGTAGATCTCGCCCTCCTTGCAGCCCATACGGCCCTTGAAGTTCCGATTGCTGGTGGACAGGCACACCTCGCCCGGCGCGAGGATGCCCTGGTGCGCGCCGAGGCACGGCCCGCAGCCCGGCGGCAGGATCACCGCCCCGGCCTCGGTCAATGCCGCCAGCGTACCGTCCCGGCTGGCGGCCGTGTACACGTCGCGCGACGCCGGGAGCACCAGCAGCCGGACTTTCGCCGAGACCTTGCGCCCGCGGAGGATGGCCGCGGCCGCATGCAGGTCGCTCAACCGGCCGTTGGTGCAGGTGCCGAGCAACGCCTGGTGGATGCGTTTCCCTGCGACGCGGCCGACCGGCAGGACGTTGTCGACCGTGTGCGGTGCGGCGACGACCGGCTCGAGCGCGGCCAGGTCGTACGTCAGCTCGCGGGCGTACGGGGCCTGGGGGTCGGCCCAGACCGCCTCGTAGCGGTCGCGGGGCACGCCGGCCGCGAAAAGGTATTCGGTTGCGACTTCATCCACCGGGAAGACGGTGATCTTCGCGCCCATCTCCACGCCCATGTTCGCGATCGTGAACCGTTCGGCGATCGTGAGGTGCCGGACGTCGCCATGAAACTCGACCGCGGCGTAGTCGGCTCCGTCGGCGCCGATGTCGCCGATGATCCGCAGGATGAGGTCCTTGGCGCTGACGGGCGGGCTCAGCCGCCCGCGCAGCGTGATCCGGATGGTCGGCGGGACCTTCAGCCAGGTCTCGCCCGTCAACAGCAGCGCCGCCGCCTCCGTCCGGTCGATTCCCGTCGCGAACACGCCGACGGCGCCGTAGGAGCAGGTGTGCGAGTCGCTGCCGACGATGATCGTTCCCGGCCGGGCGAAGCCCTTCTCGATCACAACCTGGTGGCAGATACCCTCGCCGACATCGAAGAAGTTCTGCACGCCGTGCTTTTCGACGAACGCCCGGACCTTGGCGTGACCGGTCGCCGTCTTCTCGTCCGACGCGGGGATCACGTGGTCGAGCACGATGATCGGCAGGTCGCGGCGCACGAGGCCGAACTCGGCGAGGTCCTTGTCAAGCTTGCCGACGATCGCCGCCGTGTTGTCGTGCATCAGCAGGTGGGCCGGTCGGACCGTGACGATCTGCCCGACGGCGACCTGGGGCTGCCCGGCGGCCCGGGCGAGCACCTTCTGGGCGAAAGTCTGGGACATGCGCGCTTCTCCGCGAACGCGGGACTCGGGGACGCGAACCGGCACCGGGCCGGGCCCGACTCGCGACAAAGACATAGGATAACGCGGAAAGGGGCCCGCGGCACGTCCGCCCGGGCCCGCCCGCCATCGACGCGACCGACCGACGCAAGTTTTCGGAAATCAACAGGTGGCGCGCGGACGGCCGGTCCTCAGCCCCACACGACCAGCCCCTGGTCGTAGCGGTCGGCCAGGTCCTCGTGCTGCGGTACCACGCGCACGGCGAAGCCGACCCGGCCGCTCGTGCGGCAGGGGACCGCGCCCTCGAACACGTGCGCGCCGTCGGAGTCCGGCCGCACCGGTGCGAGCCGCACCGCCTGTCCGACGGTGATTTCGCCGGTCGGCGCGACCGGGCCGAAGTAAGCTTCGATCGCGACGTCGTCGGGCGCGATGCCGCCGAGCTGGACGCGGGCGCGCACCGACAGGGCATCGCCCACTTTCAGCACGTCCGCCCGGTCGGTCTGCACGTCCAGCACCCGCACCTCGCCCCAGTGCCGCCGCAGTTTCTCCTTCCAGCGCGCCAGCGAATGCGCCAGGGCGTAGTTGTCGGCGGCGACCTTGCGCATCCGCCGCACCGCCGGCAGGTACATCTGCTCGGTGTACTCGCGGAGCATGCGGTTCGTGTTGAAGACCGGGCAGATGGTCTTCATGGACTGCTTGACGCGGCGCACCCAGCCGCGCGGCAGGTCGTCGATCGTGCGCTCGTAGAACAGCGGCACGATCTCGCGCTCGAGCAGGTTGTACAGCGACTCGCTCTCGACGTGGTCCTGGTAGGCGAGGTCGTCGTACACGCGGCCGTCGCCGATCGCCCAGCCGTTCTCGCCGTTGTAGGCCTCCGGCCACCAGCCGTCGAGGCACGACAGGTTCAGGCCGCCATTGCAGGGGATTTTCATGCCGCTGGTGCCGCTGGCCTCGTGCAGCCGCAGCGGGTTGTTCAGCCACACGTCCACGCCCTGCACCAGCACCCGCGCCAGGCCGATGTCGTAGTTCTCCAGGAACACCAGCTTGCGGCGCAGCTCCGGCCGGTTGCAGACGGCCGCCACCTGCTTGATCAGCTCCTTGCCCGCCCCGTCGTTCGGGTGGGCCTTGCCGGCGAAGATGAACTGCACCGGCCGGTCTTTCTGGTTGACGAGCCGGATCAGGCGGTCGAGGTTGCGGAACAGCAACGTGGCACGCTTGTAGGGCGCGAAGCGGCGCGCGAAGCCGATCGTCAGGGCCTCCGGGTCCAGGACCTCATCGGCGGCGGTGATCTCCGCCGGGGGGGCGCCCCGCCCCCGGAGTTGCTCCTTCAGCCGGCGGCGGACGGCCGCGATCATCCACTCCCGGCGGCGCACGTGCACGCGCCACAGCTCTGCGTCCGGGATCTCGTCGATGCGCTTCCAGATCTCGTCGTCGGCCGGCGCTTCCGCCCAGCCCGGCGCGAGGTACTGCTCGAACAGGTCGGACATCGTCGGACTCATCCAGGTGCGCACGTGCACGCCGTTGGTGATGTGTCCGATCGGCACCTCCTCGCGCGGAATCCCCGGCCAGTAGCCCTGCCACATGCTGCGGGCCACCTCGCCGTGCAGCTTGCTGACGCCGTTGCTGCGGTACGCCATGCGCAGCGCCAGCAGCGGCATGCAGAACTCCTCGTCGCGGTCGGCCACCTCGCGCCCCAGCGCGAGCAGGTCGCGCACGCTGATGCCGAGCTCTCCGGCCATCCAGCCCAGGTGTTCCTCGACCAGCGGACCGTCGAACCGGTCGATCCCCGCCGGCACCGGCGTGTGCGTGGTGAAGATGTGCCCGCCGAAGACCGCTTCCCGGGCCTCGCGGTAGTTGAGCTGGCAGTCCCGCATCGCCTGCCGGATCCGCTCCAGCGCCAGAAACGCGGCGTGCCCCTCGTTCATGTGGCAGACGTCCGGCCGCAGCCCCAGCGCCCGCAGCGCCCGCAGTCCGCCGATGCCCAGCAGGATCTCCTGCCGAATCCGCATGCGCCGGTCGCCGCCGTAAAGCTGCGCCGTGACCGCCCGCAGCTCGGGCGGGTTCTCCGGCAAGTCCGCGTCCAGCAGGTACAGCTTCACCCGGCCCACGTTCACGAGCCAGACGGCCGCGACGAGCGTTTGCCGACCGAGGCTGACGCTGATTTTCAGCGGCTGACCGTCGGCACCCGACACGGGCGTGGCCGGCCACTGGTGCATGTCGTAGACGGGGAAGCTCTCGAGCTGCCAACCGTCCTCGGTCAGTTGCTGGCGGAAGTAGCCCTGGCGGTAGGCCAGGCCGACGCCGACCAGCGGGATGCCCAGATCCGAAGCGGATTTCAGGTGGTCGCCGGCCAGCACGCCGAGCCCACCCGAGTAGATCGGCAGGCACTCATGCAGCCCGAACTCGGCCGAGAAGTACGCAATCAGCGGCGGGGGGCCCTCGGTAAACGTGTCCTGGAACCACGTGCGGCTGTTGGAGTAGACGTAAAACGCGTCCATGACGCGGCAGAGCTGCGCGATGTAGGCGTCGTCGCGCGCGACCTGGACCAGCCGCTCCTGGTCGATCTGCCAAAGCAACGCCACCGGGTTGTGTCCGACCTTGCGCCACAGGTCGATGTCCAGCCGGCGGAACAGGTCGGTGGCCGGAGGGTACCAGGTCCACCACAGGTTGTAGGCGAGCTGCCGCAGGGGCTCCAGCAGTTCGGGCAGTGCCGGGATGACGGTAAACGTGCGAACCTGCCTCATGCCAACTCCAGATCACGCGCCGCGGGGACGGCGGAGGGTTCCTCAGGAGCGCAGCGTAACCACGCGAGCGCGCGGCCGCGTCACGCACAATTATCGGCTCGCCGGGGCTTTTCGACCAGCCGGGGTCGCCGCCGGGCCCAGGCCCGTGGACCTGCGGACGGAGAGTCGATTGTTTTTGAACGCGACAAGTAGGCGGCGATGCCACGATCGTTCATACTATCCGTTCACCCGGGCGGTTTCCCGGACGGGGCTTGGTCCCCTGTTCGGAGCCGGTCCCGAGGCCCACCGATGAACCTCGAACGTGTCCAGCGCCGAGCCCGGGAGTTCTCGCGCCCCTATCGCGTTGCCTGCGGCGCCGCCTTCCGGCTGAAGCAGATCGACCCGGCCGACACCGCCGGTCTCAAGTCCGAAGACAAACCCCGCGCGAAGGACGCGCTGGCCACGGGGGTCGAGGCGCTCGCGGCGCTCCAGGAGCGCCTGTATGCCCAGAACCAGTGGGCGGTGCTCCTGACCTTCCAGGCGCTGGACGCGGCCGGGAAGGACGGGGCGATCAAGCACGTCATGTCGGGCGTGAACCCGCAGGGCTGCCAGGTGTACTCGTTCAAGGCGCCCTCGCCGGAGGAGCTCGAGCACGACTACCTGTGGCGCTGCCTGTGCCGCCTGCCGGAGCGCGGCCGGATCGGCATCTTCAACCGGTCGTACTACGAGGAGACGCTGGTGGTGCGCGTGCATCCCGAGCTGCTCCAGCGCCAGCGCCTGCCGGAGCCGCTGGTGCACAAGGGGATCTGGCGCGAGCGCTTCGAGGACATCCGCAACGTCGAGCGCTACCTGACGCACAACGGCGTCGTAATCCGCAAGTTCTTTCTGCACGTCTCGAAAGGCGAGCAGAAGCGGCGGTTCCTGGCGCGGCTCGAGGACCCCGACCGGCACTGGAAGTTCTCCGGCGCCGACCTGCGGGAGCGCGGCTGCTGGAAGGAGTACATGGCCGCGTACGAGGACATGATCCGCCACACGGCGACGCCCGAAGCCCCCTGGTACGTCGTGCCGGCCGATAACAAGTGGTTCACGCGGCTGGTCGTGGCGGCGGCTATCATCGACGCGCTGACGGAGCTGGACCTGCGGTTTCCGGAGGTGACGGCGGCGCAGCGGAAGGACCTGGCGGCCGCGCGGGCCGCGCTGCGGAAGGAATGAGACGGCGTCCAGACCGGCGGAGCCGGCCGGGCCGCCGAAGGTGAAGACGGATGAGCGTGGTGCCCGGAGTACTGGAATCGCCCGCCGCGGACGGCGCCCTGAGCCCGTCCGAGCAGTTCAACCGCGAGCTCTCTTGGCTGGCGTTCAACGACCGCGTGCTGCACGAGGCGGTGGATGAGCGGACGCCGCTGCTGGAGCGCGTCCGCTTCCTGAGCATCTTCACGTCGAACCTCGACGAGTTCTTCATGAAGCGGGTGGGCGGCCTGAAGCGGCAGGTGCTCGCCGGGGTCATGTCGGTCTCGAACGACGGGCTGACGCCGGGGCAGCAGCTGGCGGCCATCCGCGCGGCCGTGCTGCCGATGCTGGCGCGGCAGGCGCGGTGCTTTACGGCGCACATCCGTCCGGCGCTGGCGGCGCAGGGCATCCACCTGTGCACCTGGGGGGACCTGACGCCCCGCGAGCGCGAGTTCGTCGCGCAGCACTTCCGCCAGAACCTCTTCCCGGTGCTGACGCCGATCGCCGTCGACCCCGGGCATCCCTTCCCGTTTCTCTCGAACCTGTCGCTGTCGCTGGGCGTGAAGCTGGCGTCGCCGGACAGCGACGAGCCGCTCTTCGCCCGCGTGAAGGTGCCCGAGCTGCTGCCGGTGTGGGTGCGGATCGAGACCGGCGAGGCCGGCGCACCGTACCGTTTCATCAGCACGGTCGAAGTCATCAGCCAGAACCTCGACGCGCTGTTCCCCGGCATGCAGGTGCTCAGCGTCACGCCCTTCCGCGTCACGCGCAACGCCGACGTCGAGCGGGACGAGGAGGACGCCGAGGATCTGCTCGAGCTCATCGAACAGGAGCTCCGCGAGCGGCGCTTCGCGCCGATCGTCCGCCTCGAACACGGACCGCACCCCGACCCCTGGACGCTCGCGTTCCTCGTGCGCGAGCTTGAGCTCAGCGACCAGGACGTCTACGAACTTCCGGCCGAGCTGGACTACACCGACCTCAACCCGATCGCCGACCTGCCGCTGCCGCACCTGAAGTACGAGAGCTGGACGCCCGCCGTGCCGCCGCGCCTGGCCGACGCCGACGCCGACCTGTTCAGCGTGATCCGCGCCGGCGACCTGCTGGTCCACCACCCGTACGAGAGCTTCGCCGACAGCGTCGAGCGCTTCATCCGCACGGCCGCCGAGGATCCGAAGGTCCTGGCGATCAAGCTCACGCTGTACCGCGTGGGCGACAGCCGCTCGCTGATGGACAGCCTGGCCCGGGCCGCCGAGAGCGGCAAACAGGTGGCCTGCCTCGTCGAGCTGAAGGCCCGTTTCGATGAGCGCCGCAACATCTACTGGGCCCAGCAGCTCGAGAAGGCCGGCGTCCACGTGTTCTACGGCCTCGTCGGGCTGAAGACGCACACGAAGCTTGCCATGGTCGTGCGGCAGGACAACGACGGCCTGCGCTGCTACGTGCACGTCGGCACGGGCAACTACAACGTGCAGACCGCCCGCGTCTACACCGACCTGGGCCTGTTCACCTGCCGCAGCACGATCACCGACGACGTCGTCGAGCTGTTCCACTACCTCACCGGGCGCTCGCTCAAGAGCGACTACCGCTGCCTGCTGGTCGCGCCGTTCAACATGCGCACCCAGTTCCTTCAGCTCATCGAGCGCGAGGTCGAGAACCACCGCGCCGGCCGGCCCGCGCGCATCATCGGCAAGATGAACAGCCTCGAGGACCGCCGCATCATCCGCGCGTTGTACGCCGCCTCGCAGGCCGGCGTCCCCATCGACCTCATCGTCCGCGGCTTCTGCTGCCTCCAGCCCGGCGTCCCCGGACGCAGCGAGAACATCCGCGTGACCTCGGTCATCGGCCGCTTCCTCGAGCATTCCCGCATCTTCTACTTCCGCAACGGCGAAGCCCACGAGACCGACGGCCGCTTCTTCATCGGCTCGGCCGACTGGATGTCGCGCAACCTCAGCCGCCGCGTTGAGGTGGTCGTCCCGGTCGAGGACCAGCCCGCCCGGCTGCGCCTCTGGTCGCTGCTCGAGCTGCTGCTCAGTGATCAGCGGCAGACCTGGGACATGCGGCCCGACGGCACGTATGTCCAGCGCCGCCCCGCCGACCCGCACGACCCGGGCGTGCATGCCCGGTTGCTCGGCCTCGCGCGCCAGTCCGCGGCCGCGGCGCCGCCCGGCGGCACGGTCGCGGCGCCGTAGGGGAGCGGGCGATGACGACCGCGACTCGTGTTTCGGTGGCCGCCGCCCGCCGCGTGTTGGCGGCCCGCGCACTGCACGCGCCGCTGGGCGCGCTGGCGGCGCAGATCGAGGGCGTGCGCGCCGCGCGCGAGGTGGAGGCGGTCCACAAGACGCGCGTGGCGTCGCGGCGCATCCGCAACGCCCTGGACCTGTTCTTCGACGCGTTGCCGCCGACGGAGCGGCCCCGCTGGCTCCGCCGCATCCGGCGCGTCACCCGCGCGCTGGGCGTCGCGCGCGACCTGGACGTCCAGTTGCTCTATCTCGACGAGTTCGCCGCCGGGCCGCACCCGCCCGACGTCCGCCGCGGCCTCGCGCTGCTGAGCGGCGCTCTGGCGGCCCGCCGTCGGCGGCAGCAGAAGGACGTGCGCAAGGCGATGGACCGGCTGGAGGCCGACGCGGCCTGGCGCGGGCTGCGGCGCTGGGCCCGCCAGCACGCCCCGCCGGGGGACGCGCCGCCGGCCGCGCCCGCCGCGCTGAGGGCCGAGGCCGCCCGCGCCGTGCATGCCCGCCTCGCCGACGTGCTGGCGTTCGCCCGTTACGTCCCCCGGCCCCGCTGCGTCGCGCCGCTGCACGCCATGCGGATCGCGGCCAAGCACCTCCGCTACACGGTCGAGGTTTACGCCCCGCTCTACCCGCGCGGCCTCGACCGGCTGCTCAGGTGGGGCCGCTGGCTTCAGGACACGCTCGGGGCGCTGCACGACTGCGACGTCTGGCAGGCGGAGCTGCCCACCCTGCGTCGCCGCGCCTTGCGCGCGACGGACGCCGACCGCGCGACGCGAACCGCGCTGGCCCGGGCCGTCGCGGCTGTGCGGGCCGACCGCGCCGCCCGCCGCCGCGCGCTGCACGCCGAGCTCGTCGCGTGGTGGTCGGCCCACGGCGACGAGGCCGCCCGCCGCCTCTTCCGCCGGGCCGTCGGTCCGCCGCCGCCCGCCCCGCCGCCGCGTCCTGCCCGCCGCGTCCCGGTGCCGCCGCCCTTCGACGTCGGCGGCGACCCGCTCTGGGCGCCCGCTCTGAGCCTGGCCCGCGCCTGTCGTTACGAAGCGGCTCACACGCACCATGTTACCTATCTGGCGCTGCGGCTGTTCGACGAGCTTGCGCCGCTCCACGGCCTCGGCCCCCGCGCCCGCACCTGGCTCGGCTGGGCCGGCCTGTTGCACGACATCGGCTGGGTCCGCGGCCGGGCCGGACACCACAAGACCGCCGCCCGCCTGATCGCGGCCGCTCCACAGCTCCCGTGGCCGCCGCGCATCCGCCGGATCGTCGCGACGATCGCCCGCTATCACCGCCGCGCGCTGCCGCGGCTCGAGCACACCGCCTACGGGGCGCTGCCGGCGGCCGACCGCCGCACGGTGGCCGTGCTGGCCGCCCTGCTGCGCCTGGCCGACGGTCTGGATTACGCGCATCAGGGGCTGGTCCGCGACGTGCGCGCGCGGATAAGCTCCACGCGGATCTCGGTGTTGTGCTCCGGCCGCGGGCCGGCCGCCGCGGACCTGGCGCGCGGCCGGGAAAAGAGCGACCTGGCGCGGCGCGTGTTCGGTCGGGAAGTGGTGGTGCGATGGCACGAGCCCCGCGCCGGTCCGACGGATCGGTCGTAGCGTTCATCGACATCGGCACGTACGCGATGCGGCTGCTGCTGGTGCGGTTCAACCCGAACCAGTCGCACACCGTGCTGGCGGAGCTGCGGGAGCCGGTGCGCCTGGGGCTGGACGAGTTCCAGTCGAACCGGCTCCAGCCCGACGCGATGGCGCGGGCCGAGCTCGTGGCGGCGCGTTTCACCCAGATGGCCCGCGCGGCTGGCGCCCGCGAAATCATCGCGGTGGCCACGTCGGCCACGCGCGAGGCCGCCAACCAGCGCGAGTTCGTCCGGCGGCTGCGCGACCGTGCCCGGCTCGACGTGCACGTCATCTCGGGCAAGGAGGAGGCCCGGTTGGTCTACCTCGGCGTGTCGCGCAGCCTGCACCTCGACGGCCGCACGGCGCTGTTCATCGACATCGGCGGCGGCAGCACCGAGATTGCCGTCGGCGACGACCGGGACTATCGCTACCTCGACAGCCTCAAGCTCGGCACGATCCGCCTGGCGCAGCTTTTCCAGCTCGACCGCACGGCCCGCGCATTGCGGGCCCGCGAGTACGCGGCCGTGTGCGACTACGTCCGCAGCGCCGCCGTGCGGACCATCGAGCGCCTGCGTCCGCTGCGCTGCACGCTGGCGGTCGGCTCGTCGGGCACGCTGCGGAACCTGGCGGCGCTGGCGTCGCACCGGGCGGGTCGGCCGCTCGGCAGCGCCGACCCGTACCTGCGACGGGCGGAGCTGCATGACGTGGCGCGTCTGCTGCGCAGCACGCCGCTGGCCGAGCGCCGCACACTGCCGGGACTGAGCCCCGACCGGGCCGACGTGATCGTGGCCGGCGCGGCGATCATCGAAACGCTGATGGACGAACTGGGGCTGGACACGTTGCACACCGCGCGCCAGGGCCTGCGCGACGGGCTGCTGGTGGACTACGTTCTGCGGCACCAGGCGCCCGGCGCGGCGATCTACGGCCTGTCGCCGCGGCGGCGCAGCGTCCTGTTGCTCGGACGGGCCTGCGGCTTCGACGAGCCGCACGCCGAGCGCGTCGCCGCCCTGGCGCTGGGCCTGTTCGACTCGGCCCGACAGGCCGACCTCCACGGCTACGGCGCCGCGGAGCGCGAGCTGCTGGAATACGCCGCGCTGCTGCACGACATCGGCGTCTTCCTGTCGTTCGTCAACCACCAGGCCCACACGTACTATCTCGTGCGGCACGCGGACCTGGTCGGGTTCGACCAGACCGAGATCGCCGTCATCGCGGCTCTGGCCCGCTATCACCGCAAGGGCCGACCGCGCCGCGCGCACCCCGAATGCGACGAGCTGGACGGGCGGAGCTTCGGCGTCGTCAGCCGGCTGTCCGTGCTGCTGCGGCTGGCCGAGCGGCTGGAGCGGTCGCACCACGGCGTGATCCGCAAGGCGCTGCTGCGGCCGGTGGACGACGAGACGGTGCGGCTCCAACTCACGGCCGCGGGCGACTGCACGCTGGAGATCCAGGCGATCGAGAAGGATCGGCGGGCGTTCGAAAAGACGTTCGGCCGGCGGCTGGTCGTGCGGCACGCCCGGGCCCGGACGTGAAGCGAGCGCGCGCCCGGGCAGTTCCGACGAGAGTCGCGACCGTCCGGGCGCCAACCCGGGGCCGCGGGCCTCACGCCCGCCGAGGTGCGAGGCCCCGCCGCCGCGGGGGCTTGCGCGTCCCCCGCGGTGTCCGAGCCTGGAGCGCAAGCTCCAGGTGCCGTGGGCCGCACACGGCCGACGGCGAACCCCCGGCGTGGCACCCGGGACGCGGAGGAACGGCCGACACGAGGGTCGGCCGCTTCTATGCAAGCTCCCGCAGTGCCAAGCGCGTTGGCGACGGGGTCGTCCCAATCGTCTATCCGAGCATCGGCGGTCCGCCGCGGCGGACCGCGTAGCCCGCACGGGTGCTCCGAGGGAGCCTCGGGCGGACGGCCCCATCTACGACCGAGCATCGTACGGCAGCCCAAGCGGCCATCGAGCTCGTCCGCCCGCGGGTTGGACCCTGGCGTCTCCGCACGCACCAGTCACCACGCTCCGCACGCCGGAGGGGAAAGAAGCGCAGCGCTGCCCGACCCCGCCGACAACGCCGCTTCCGCGACGCGCATCTCAATACAACTTCCGCACCCAGCGATTGGCGATGGCCGCTGCGATCACGCAGCGCGGCTTGCCGGCCGCCAGCAGCCGGGCCCGAAACGCCGGCCGTAGGCCACGATCGCGGCCTGGGCGTTCGGGCAACGCCGCGCCCCCAAGACCCGGCCCGCCGGGCTCACCACCACCACCGGCACCACGTTCTCCGCGTAGTCCCGTCCCACAAACGTCGCTACACTGTCCGCATTCATCTCCGGCTCCTGGGCTAAACCGTACTGCCCCGCCCGAGTTGTGCTCGGACGACCAAAGAGCTTGCATCCCCATCTACAATGGAGCCGGGTACGGCGGTTCCGGCCGCACCGTATCACTTCGAGCCGCCGGACGAGGAACCGGTGGAGACGACCGAGGGCGACGCGTGGTCACCCGCGCAGGGCACGCGCCGCGCGCTCGCGGTCGGCGGCGTTTGGGCGTGGGTCCTGGCACTCCTCCTGGGCGGCGTGGCGTGGATGGCGCCCGACGTGGTGCTGAACATGCTGGCGCGCGCCTTTCTGGCCCTGCTCGTGACGTGGATTCTTCTGCCCCGTATACAGCGGGCGGCCGGCTTCACGGCGTGGACCAGCACGGGCCCCGCGATCGCGTTCGCGGCGCTGGTCATGCTCTCGAATCACCTGGCCTTCGCCCTGCACGGCGTCCCGACCCGGGAGGGCCCGGTGTCCGGCTGGGAATTGTGCGCGCCGCCGGCACTCCTCGTGCTCAATCTGACCGTGCCCATCGGGATCGGCGGCGCGGCCCTGCTCGGTCATCGCGGCAGCAGCGACCTGCACACCCGGCTGGACATCCTCGGGCAGAGCGTGCGCCGCTGGGGCTGACGCGCCCTCCGGGGTCCGCCGGTCCGCCGTCCGCCCGGCACCGCCCCATCCCGCCGCGGTTCCCCGCCCCGCAGACTCCGTAGAATGCGGCCATGCACAACCTCCCGCCGCACCGTCGTCTGTTGCTGCTGACCGAGGGGCAGCTCGGCGTTTTCACCGCCAAGACCGCCGCGTCGCTCCTGCGCTACCGCGCCGCCGACGTCGTCGCCGTGCTTGATTCCGCCGCCGCCGGCACCGACGTCCGCTCGGCCGTCCCCTGGGCGCCGCCCGTACCCATCCTCGCCGACGTGGCGAGCGCCGCCCCCCTGCGCCCGGATGCCCTCTACGTCGGCATCGCCCCCGTCGGCGGCGCGCTGCCGCCCGAGATGCGCCGGCACATCCGCGAGGCCCTCGCCGCCGGCCTCGACATCGTCAGCGGCCTGCACGAGTTCCTCGCCGACGACGCTGAGCTCGCCGAACTCGCCGCCCGCTCCGGCGCGCGGCTCTTCGACGTCCGCCGCCCGCCCGCCGCGCGCGTCGTCGCTTCGACCCGCGCCCGCGAGACCCGCTGCCGCCGCGTCCTTACCGTCGGCACCGACTGCAACGTCGGCAAAATGGTCACCGCCCTCGAGCTCACCGCCGCCGCCCGCCGCGCCGGCCGCGCCGCCGAGTTCGCCGCCACCGGCCAGACCGGCATCATGATCGCCGGCCGCGGCGTCTGCGTGGACGCCTGCGTCGCCGACTTCGCGGCCGGCGCGATCGAGACGCTCGTGCTCGCCACCGCCGACGCCGACGTATGCTTCATCGAGGGCCAGGGCAGCATCGGCCACCCCGGCTTCTCGCCCGTGACGCTCGCACTGCTGCACGGCGCCTGTCCCGACGCGCTGGTGCTCGTCCACCAGCTCGGCCGCACGCACTACCGCGCGCCGCCGTTCACCCCGCTGCCCGGCTGGCGCGAGCTCATCCGCGCCTACGAGCACACGGCCGCGCTCGTGCATCCGACCCGCGTCGGGGGCGTGGCGCTGAACACCGTCGGACACTCCGACGACGAGGCCCGCGCAGCCGCGGCCGCGCTCGCGGCGGAACTCGGCCTGCCGGTGCAGGACCCGGTGCGTGACGGCTGCGACCGGCTGCTGGCGGCCGCGTGCGCCTGACGCGCGCGGCGGCGGCGAGATCGGCGGGGCCAGCCACCAGGGCGCCGGGGCGACCTCGCCCGGGCAGACGGGAACCCTGTGCCGGGCGCAGTGCACGGCGGTGATGCGGTCGGCCACGCCGCCGGTGGTGCCGCGCAGCGTGACCGGGCTGCTCCAGAACTGGTTGGGCAGGCCGGGCAGGGCGTGGAGGTCGACGGGGCCGACCAGCGGGCCGTGGCCGGCGACCTGGCTGTAGTTGCGCGGCGTCTCGGCCTTGCCGAAGAAAATCGGCCCGGCGGAGCTGCCGCCCGCGGCGGAGAGCAGGAGCAGGACCGCCAGCGCGGCGAGGACGCGGCGGGCGGCGCGGTTGGGGGACAGGACACGGGTCGGAATCACGACGGTCGCGTTGTGCGGTTGCGCGGACATGGCGGAGCCTTCTTTCGGCTTATACGAGTTCTGCACCGCATTATCTTTTGTGGGTCCGCTCGGCGAAGCGCCGCGGGCTCTACTTCCGCTCAGCCGCCCCCGCCCCTTCCTTTGACACCGCGTCCCCCGGACGGCCGACGACGCACCCACCGCCGCGGCGCGTAGCGTCCGACCCCCGCTCGTTCCGGGCGCACGCGTGCGATGTCGGCCCCCCCAATGTTCCTTACCCCGCGCTCGCGCCCGGTCCGCCAACCGCCGCGTCCCACGCCACGCGCGGCGCATCCCCCCACAGCCCATCCAGGTCGTAGTACGCCCGGTGCTCTTCGTCGAACAGGTGCACGACGACGTCGACGTAGTCCGCCAGCAGCCACGTCCCGCGGCTGCTGTCCGCCACGCTCAGCGGCCGCCGCCCGAGACCACGGGCGTACTCGTACAGCGCGTCCAATACGGCGTGCATCTGCCGCTCCGACGTGCCCGTACCCAGCACGAAGAAATCCGCCAGGCTGCTGAGCCCCCGCAGGTCGAGCACCACCACATCCTCGGTCTTGTTCTCCGCCGCCAGCCGCGCCGCCGCCTGCGCGAACGCCTGTGCGTCCGCCTCGGTCAAGGGCGCGCGGCGTCGGCGCGGGCCGCTCTCGCAAGTTGTGTCGGACTCGACTTCGACCGGGTGCGAATGGCTCTCTCCCATGCCCGGATTGTAGGCCCGGCCGGGGGGCCGATGCGAGCGCCGCCCGACCGCCCCCGCCTCCGCCGCCCTTCTTCCGCCCGCGCTGCGGGCATGCTACGCTGCCCCCGATCGCCCCTGCCGGGGCGGCTCTGAGGACCAACATGCACCCCAATGGCACCGCGTTCACCTTCGCCGCCGCCGAGAAGGGCGCTACGATCCCCACCACCCTGATCGTCCCCCTCTTCGCCAAGCCGCAGTCGCCGCTCGAACTCGTGGCCCGCGTGGACCGTCTGTGCGGTGACGCCGTCACGAACCTGCTCGCGGCCCAGTCCCTCGGCGACAAGGTCGGCCAGCTCGCCCACACCACCGCCTCCGGCGCCTGCCGCCGCGTCCTGCTCGTCAGCCTCGGCGACGCCGCGAAGCTCGAACCGCACCACGTCCGGCAGGCCGCCGCCGCCGCCGCCCGCTGGCTGGTGTCCGAGAAAATCACCAGCGTTGCCCTGTGGATCGACACGCTCACCGGCGCCGGGATCGACCAGGCCGTCGCGGAGTGGGCCCACGGCATGGCCGTCGCAGGCTTCAAGTTCGCCGCCTACCGCAAGCCCGAGGACGGCGTGCCCCGCAAGATCACCGTGCAGCTCCGCGCGAGCGACGGCGGCCACGTGCAGCGGGCCCTCGCGAGCGTCAAGGAGCTCACCACCATCGCGGACTCGGTCAACTACGCCCGCGGCCTGGCCCACCAGCCGGCCAACGTGTGCAATCCGGCCACGCTCGCCGACGAGGCCCGCCGCCTGGCCAAGGCCGCCCGCCTCAAGTGCACGGTGCTCGGGCCGCCCCAACTGCGGGCGCTGAAGATGAACGGCCTCCTGGCCGTCGGGCAGGGCGCGCTGCACCCGGCCTGCCTCATCCAGCTCGAGTACCGCGGCGCGCCGAAGGCCCGCGCGACCACCGTCCTCGTCGGCAAAGCCATCACCTTCGACACGGGCGGCTACTCGATCAAGCCCTCCGCCGGGCTCGAATGGCTCAAGTTCGACAAGTGCGGCGGCGCGGCGGTGCTCGGCGTCCTGCGGGCTGCCGCGGCCCTCAAGCTGCACTGCAACCTCGTGGGGCTCGTCGCCGCCGCCGAGAACGCGATCTCGGAACGGGCGTACCGGCCGGGCGACATCCTCACGCTGATGAGCGGCAAGACGGTGGAGGTGAACAACACCGACGCCGAGGGGCGGCTGATCCTGGCGGACGCCCTGACCTACGCGCAGCAGAAGCTGAAGCCGACGACGCTTATCGACCTGGCCACGCTGACCGGCGGGGTGGGCGTGGCGCTGGGCAAGGCGGCCGCGGGACTGATGTGCAACGACGACGCACTGGCCGCCGACCTGGGCGAGGCCGGCCGGCGGACGCACGAGCGTCTCTGGCGGCTGCCGCTGTGGGACGACTACCGCGAGCTCATCAAGAGCACCGAGGCCGACATCAAGAACTCCGCCGGCGCGGGCAAACGCGACGCGCACGCGATCGTCGGCGGCATGTTCCTCAAGGAGTTCGTCGCCGACGACATCCCCTGGGCACACCTGGACATCGCCGCCGTCGCGACGGACGAGAACGGCACCGGCCCCGGCGGCAAGAACGCGACCGGCTTCGGCGTGCGCCTGCTCATCGAATTCCTGCGCCGCCGCGGCGGGTAGCGGCCCCCGGCCCCCGTCGGCCGCGCGCGGCCGGCGCGACGGCGCGCGACGCCCGTGGGTGACCGCGGCTCGCCCGCGCCGCGCGGCGCGGGCGGACCTCACAGATGCTGCCGGAGGTAGTCCAGCCGCAGACGGTCCCAGTGCCCGAACGTGTTCCACAGCCCGTGGTCGTTCGCCGGGTACACCATCAGGTCGAACACCTTGCCCGCCCTCTGCAGCGCCCGCACGAGCTGCTCCAGGTTCTGAAAGTGCACGTTGTCGTCCTCCGTCCCGTGCACGAGCAGCAGCCGGCCGTGCAGGTCGCCCGCGGCCTCCACGACCGACGACACGTTGTAACCCTCGGGGTTGTGCTCCGGCGTCTGGAGATAGCGCTCGGCGTACACGGTGTCGTAGTTGCGCCAGTCGGTCAGCGCGGCCGCCGCCAGCCCGACCTTGAACATCCGGCTGTGCGTGAGCGCGTAAGCGGTGAGGTAGCCGCCGTAACTGTGGCCCAGGATCGCGACGCGCTCGAGGTCGGCGGGCGCGTGCCCCGCCAGCCACCGCAGGCTGTCTTCCAGGTCGGCCGTCTCCGTCACGCCGAGCTGTTTGTAACAGGCCCAAGCGCTGACCTCGCCCTCGCCGCCGGCCGAGTACGGATCCACCTCCCACACGATCCAGCCCTGGGCCGCCAGAAGCTGCTTGAACAGGTAGCCGTGACCTTCCCAGCGATTCGACACGCTCGGCATGTGCGGCCCGCCGTACACCAGCACCACGACCGGACAGCGCTTCCCCGGCGGCACGCGCGGCGGCAGGAGCAGCGTCGCGTTCAACGCGTACCCGCGCGGCGTCGGCACACGCACGAGCTGCGGCGTGCGGTGCGCCACGTCCGCCAGCGGATCCGTCGGCGCGGCACTCAGCGCGCGGACGAGCGCGCCGTCGGCCGCCCGCAGGTCGAGTCGCGGCGGTGTCGTGAGGTTGCTGTACCGGTCGAAGAAGTACGCCCCCTCGGCCGAGAACGACGCTTCATGGTAGTAGCCCGGCGCCGTCAGCCGCTCCGGCGCTCCGCCCGCCAGCGGCACACGGTAGACGTGTTCCTCCACCGGGCTGTCGGCCGTCCCGGTCACGTACACCCACCCGCCTGCCTCGTCCACCACGTGCAGTTCCCGCACCTCCCACGCTCCGCTCGTGAGGCGCGCGATCCGCCGCCCGTCGGCCGCGTGGCGATACAGGTGCGGCCAGCCGTCCGGCGCGGCCCGCCACAGAAACGAGCCGTCGGCCAGCCACCGCGGCGGCCCGTACACCGTCGTCCACGCGGGCGTTTCTTCGCGCAGCAGGCGCGCCACCGCCCCCGTGGCCGGGTCCGCCGTGTTGAGTTCGAGCCAGCGCTGCTCGCGGTCCTGGACCTGGAACACGACGCGGCCGTCGGGCGACCACGCCACGTTGACAATCAGGATGTCGCGGCCGTCGTACGCGCCGAGATCGGCCCAGACGACCGGCCCGCCGTAGACCGCCACGACGCCCAGCCGCACGCGCGCGTTCGGGTCGCCGGCCTTCGGATAGCGCAGCTCGTGGACCGTCGGCCGCCGCGGCAGCTCGTCCACCAGCGGATAGACCGGCACTTCGGTCGTGTCGAGCTGAAGGAACGCGATCTGCGCGCCGTCCGGCGACCACCAGTACGCCCGCCAGTTCCCGCGCCCGTAGATCTCCTCCTGGTACACCCAGTCCAGTTCACCGTTCAGCACCACGGCGCTGCCGTCGCCGGTCAGCCGGGTCCGCGCGCCGGTCGCCGTGTCGAGCGCGTACAGGTCGTGGTCCTGCCGGAAGACGGCCGTGCCGCCGTCGGGGGACAGCGACAGCAGGCTGCGCTCGGCCTCGTCCCGCGTGAGCCGCAGCAGGGCGCCGTCGGCGAAGCGGTAGGCGTAGAGCCGCCGGCCGTGCTCCAGGAGCGCGACGCGGCGATCGTCGCTGAGCAGCGTCGGACGCCGGGCCAGCTCGCGCGCGGCGTGGTCGTCGAAGTCCTCCTGCGCGCGAAGCGCCGCCTCGAAGGCGGCCGCGTCCCAGGCCGGCTCGGCGGCCCCCGTGGCCGCGTCCACGATCACGAGCGCGCCGTCGCGCCGCTCGGTGTACCGCGCGCCGGACTTCAGCCATTCCCGCGGCGGCGTGTGCGGCCCGCCCATATCGAGGCGCTTGCGGCCGTAGACATCCTCGTACGTGATCGTGCGCAGCGCCGGCTGCGGCCCGCGACAGGCCGGCAGTGCGAGCGACAGGATCAGCAGCGCGAGCGTCGAGCGGCGGAAGTGATGGGCGACAGGGAACACGCGTGCACTCCGAACCCCGCCGGACGGTCGGGGCGCGGAGAGTGTAACCGCGGCGGACCGCGCCGCGCGCGGGGTCGTCTACAATCGCCGTTGCGTTGGACCGGTCGATGCGTTCTGATGCGCCGCATGAGTGGGACGCGCGATGGACTTTCGTAACTCGACGCACCTCGACTCCACCCGGCTGCTGGGCCTGTTGCTCAAGTACACGCGGCCCTACCGCCACGACCGACTCGTGGTGCGCGTCCGCTTCAGCCGCGGCGCCGACTTCTCGGGCACGTGCTACTACGGCCAAGCCCGTATCTTCGTGAACCTCGGCCGCCACGTGCGCTTCCCCTACTACCTCGGCACGCACGTCGCGCGGGCGCAGTCCGACCGCACGCACTGGTGGCGCGAAACCTACCGCCTCGTCATCCGCGACGCGTACGAGCTCGCGCTCTTCGTCTATCGGCACGAGCTCTACCACTACCTCGTCAAGGCCGCCGGCCGCGACCCGCGCCGCAAGGAAGCCATGTGCGACCGCTTCGCCGTGCAGGCCCTCGTCGACCACTGCGGCTGCCCGCTGGTGGACTGGCGCGGCCACCCGGTGGCGCGCGAGCTGTGGGACTTCCAGGACCTCGAAGCGTTCGTCGCGGCCGCGCCCCGCGAGACCCCGGCCATCGGGGCCTGCCCCGGGCCCCGGCCGATCCCCGTCGTCGTCCGCGGCGTGCGGACGGGCACGCGACGGCCGCAGGTTTGAGGCGCCGGAGCGACACGCGGTTTCGCGGCCGGCCGCGCCGCGGTACCGTAGGCTTGGCGGCGCGACCTCCCGGGAAGCAGCATGGCGTTCGTCGAGCAGGTGGCGATCATCGGCCTCGATTGCGCCGAACCCAGCCTCGTGTTCGAGCGCTGGGCGGCGGACCTGCCGAACCTCCGCGCGCTCTGGGAAGGAGGGCTGCACGGGCGCCTCGAGAGCTGCGTGCCGCCGATCACGGTGCCGGCCTGGACGTGCATGGCCTCGAGCCGCGACCCCGGCGCGCTGGGCATCTACGGCTTCCGCAACCGCCGGGACTGGTCGTACGAGAACCTCGACATCGCGACGAATGTCGAGGTCCGCGTGCCGCGGCTGTGGGACTACCTGGCCCGCGCCCACCTGCCGTCGATCATGCTGAGCGTCCCGCAGACCTTCCCGATTCTCACGCCGCCGCTGGGCTGCCAGGTTACCTGCTTCCTCACGCCCAGCCTCGACAGCCCCTGGACGCACCCGCCCGAACTGGCCGCCGAGCTGACCGCGCGCTTCGGACCGTACCGGTTCGACGTGGACGACTTTCGCACCGACGACAAGGCCGCGCTGCTCGAGCGCGTGCGCGCCATGGCCCGGCAGCGCTTCGACGTCGCGCGCCACCTCGTCACGACGCGGCCGTGGAGCCTGTTCTGGATGGTCGAGATGGGCGTCGACCGCGTGCACCACGGATTCTGGCGGTTCATGGACCCGGCCCACCATCGCTATCAACCCGGCAACCCGTTCGAGCACGCGATCCACGACTACTACGTGTTCATCGACGGCGAGATCGGCCGCCTGCTCGAGCGGCTGGACCGCCGCCGGACGGCGGTGTGGGTCGTGTCCGACCACGGCGCGCAGCGCATGGACGGGGGCTTCTGCCTGAACGACTGGCTGATCCGCGCCGGCCTGCTCACGCTAAAAACCCCGCTCACCGGGCCGCGGCGCTTCGCCCTCACGGACGTGGACTGGTCGCGCACGAAAGTCTGGGGCGAGGGCGGCTACTACGGGCGCATCTTCATCAACCGCGCCGGCCGCGAGCCGCAGGGTACCGTGCCGGACAGCGCCTATGAGCCGCTGCGCGACGAGCTCATCGCGCGGCTCGAGGCCGAGGTCGATCACCGCGGCCGGCCCCTGGGCAACCGCGTGTACCGGCCCGAGTCGCTGTACAAGGTCGTGAAGGGTGTACCGCCGGACTTGATCGCGCTGCTGGGCGACCTGCATTGGCGCAGCGTCGGCACGGTCGGCAATCCCGGCATCTACACGTTCGAGAATGACACCGGGCCGGACGACGCCAACCACGCGCAACAGGGGCTTTACATCCTCGCGCACGCGGGGCTGGCGCCGCAGCGACGCGACGCGACGCTGTACGACGTCGTCCCGACGACGCTCAAGCTGCTCGGGCTGCGCGTACCGCGCGGCCTGCGCGGCGCGAGCCTCGTCTGAGCGCAGTGACCGAATGAAACGTTTCGCACAACCCACCCGAGCGGCCGCCCGTTGCCACTGCCCTGCGGGCCGCTAAAGTAACGCCCATGACCCCGCAGACTCCCCCCCAACGACTCACTGCTTTGCGCGCGTGTCGCGCCGGCACACGCGCCCTGTGCGCCGTGCTCGCGCTGCTTCCCGTCCTGTCGCTTGCGGCCGACGAACCGTGGCCCCCGGCCCCGCCCCTGCCGGCCGCGGCCGCCGTGGAGGACACGGCGCGGCTGCCGGCCTCGATCCGCGCCGTTCCCACGGGAGACGGGCAGTGGCAGACGACGTTCCGCTTTCTGCCGCCCGGCGAAGCGCGCACCGTCACGGTCGTCGGCTCGTTCAACAACTGGGACCGCCAGGCCCACGCACTCGCGGCGGGCACGGACGGCGAGTGGTCGGGGACGGTCGTCATTCCGACCGGGGTGCACGAGTACAAGTTCCTGGTGAACGGCACCGACTGGTTCGAGGACCCGGCCAACGACGACCGCGTACCGGACAGCTTCGGCGGGCACAACTCGCGGCTGCGGCTGGGGCGCCTCGCGCGGCTGGCCGTTTCGGAGGCCCAGGTCGGCGACGGCGAGATCGACTCGGTCGGGCTGGAGCACCAGCCGCCGCTGCCGCTCTACATCCAGCCGCTCGGGCTGGACCGGGCGCTGTTACGCTACCGCACGCTCTCACACGACGTGGCCGCGGTGTCGCTGGCGCTGCGCGGCGGCGGGCGGACGCCGCTGACGCCCGTCTCGATCGGGCCGCTGTTCACCTACTGGGAGGCCGTGATCGCGGTGCCGACGCGCGACAACCCGCGCTCGCCCGGCGTCCGCAGCATCGAGTACACGTTCGTGCTCGAGGACGGCGCGAAAATCGCCGCCGACCCGAACATCTACCGCTTCAGCTTCACGCAGGCCGGCGTCTTCGAGACGCCCGAGTGGGCCCGCCACGCCGTCTGGTACCAGATCGTGCTGGACCGGTTCCGCAACGGCAATCCGGCCAACGATCCTCAGCCCGTGCGGCCGTGGACCAGCGAGTGGTTCACCCCCTCGGAGTGGGAGGGCAAGGACGGGCAGACGTTCTACCGGTTCTTCGCGTTCGACCGCTACTACGGCGGCGATCTCGACGGTCTTGAGCAGCAGTTGCCCTACCTCAAGGCGCTCGGCGTGAACGCGCTGTACCTGAATCCCATCTTCAAGGCCCCCTCGCCGCACAAGTACGACGTCCAAAACTACATCCACGTCGATGACCACTCCGGCACGCGCGGCGACTACGACCGCGTGGCGAGCGCCGAAGACCTGCTCGACCCGAAGACCTGGCAGTGGACCGAGACCGACCGGCGCTTCCTGAAGTTCATCCGGAGCGCGCACGCGCAAGGCTTCAAGATCCTCCTGGACGGCGTCTTCAACCACGTCGGCAACCAGCACCCGGCCTTCCTCGACGTGCAGAAGTACGGCCGCCAGTCGCGCTTCGCCGACTGGTTCGAGGTCACGTCGTGGGAGCCGTTCGCGTACAAGGGCTGGGCCGACTTCGCCCACATGCCGGTCTTCCGCAAGGACCGCTCCGGCTTCGCCAGTCCGGCGGTCAAGCAGCACATCTTTGCCGTGACGCGCCGCTGGATGGACCCCGACGGCGACGGCGACCCGAGCGACGGCATCGACGGCTGGCGTCTCGACGTGGCCAACGACATCCCGCGCCCGTTCTGGGAGGAATGGCGGCGCTACGTCAAGCAGATCAACCCGAACGCCCTCATCACCGGCGAAATCTGGAGTCGGGCGGACTCGTGGCTGGACGGCGCGCACTTCGATTCGGTCACGAACTACCCGTTCGCGCGAATCGTCGTACGCTGGCTCTTCGACCAGGCCCGCAAGTGCAAGGCCGGCGAGACCGTCGCCCAACTCGCCGAGCTGCGGCTCGCGTACCCGGCGCCCGCGACCTACGCTCTCTTGAACCTCATCAACAGCCACGACACCGACCGGCTCGCGTCGATGGCCGCGAACCCGGACCGCGAGTACGACCGCCAGAACCGCGTGCAGGACAACAACCCGCACTACAGCAACGACAAGCCGTCGCCGGAGGCTTATGCGAAGGCCCGGCTCGCGGCCCTGCTCCAGTTCACCTACGTCGGCGCGCCGCTGATCTTCTACGGCGACGAGGTCGGCATGTGGGGCGCCGACGACCCCACGAACCGCAAACCCATGCTGTGGAAGGACCTCGAGCCCTACGAGAAGCCCGAGGAAAACCACGTCATGGACGCGCAGCTCGACTTCTACCGCCGCGCGATCGCGCTGCGCAACGCGCACGCCGCGCTCCGCATCGGCACGCTCGAGACGCTCGTCTGCGACGACGACGCCGACGTGTGGGCCTTCGCGCGAACAAGTCCCGATGAGCGGCTCATCGTGGTCCTCAATGCCGCGGGCGAAGCCCGCACCGTTGCGATACCCCTGCCGGCCGACGCCCCGGCGAGCTGGAACGTCGTGTTCGGCGACGCGGCGGCCGCGCCGGGCGGACCGGTCGGCGTCCGCGATGGCGCGCTCACGGTGCAGGTACCGCCCATCAACGGGATCGTGTTGCACGCACCCACGCGGTGACGTCGATGTGACGCGCCACAGAATCCGCAAGACTGCCCCAGGTGACGGATTTCCGTCTGTGGGCCGCGTGAGCGGGTCCAATAATCGGACCGCGGCCCAGGGCCTTTGCTCTTTTTCCTCCCCCGCCGCAAACTGCCGGAACCCGCCGTGGGTGCCCGGCGTACCGACAGGATAGGGCTGGTGCAGACGAGGCGCGACGAGCAACTTTTGGCGGACCATCTCGCCGGCGTCGCCGGTGCGTTCGACCAGCTCGTTGCCCGTTATGCCGACGAGCTTTACAGCTTCTTCGTCCGCTTCGTCGGACACCGCACCGCCGCGGAAGACCTGGTACAGGATACTTTTTTGCAGGTGCATCTGGCGGCGGGCAGTTTCGACCCGGGCCGCGCCTTCAAGCCGTGGCTCTACACGATCGCCGCCAACAAGGGGCGCGACTACATGCGGTCGCGCGGCCGCCGCCCGGCCCAATCCCTGGACACGGTGATCGGAGAGGCGGAGGGACCGGCCCACGCGTCCCAGGTGGAGTCGTCGGAGGTCGCCGCTCCGGAACATATGGCGACGGAAGAACTTCGGGCGCAGGTGCGGGCCGTGATCGGACGTCTGCCCGAAAACCTGCAACTGATCCTGCTGCTGGGCCACTACCAGCGGCTGCCGTACGCGGAGATCGCCGAGATTCTCGGCATCCCCATCGGCACGGTGAAATCGCGGCTGCATGCGGCGGTGACGCAGTTTGCGCGATTGTGGCAGGAGGCCGCGAACGGCCGGCCGCCGGCGGCGTAGTAGGAGACAGACGCTTCTTACGGGTATTCGTGCATGGCCGAGCAAGATTTCGATCCGCGACTTCTCGATTTACACCTGGGGTACCTGTCCACGGATGAACAGGCGGCGTTGCGGCGCGAGATCGCCGCGCGGCCGGAACTCCAGGCGCAGGACCGCGTGCTGGCCGACGCACTGGCCGCGCTGCGGGCCCTCGAGCCGGTGCCGGCCGCGCAGGGCCTGACGGAGCGCGTCGCCGCGTGCGTGCGCGCCGCGGGGCCGGCGCCGCGCGTGGTGCGGCCGCGGGACGCGTTGACGGATTTTGTGGAGCAGCGCAGCGAGCGCGTGATCCGGATCGGGTACTTCCGCGACGTGATCGCGGCGGCGGCGCTGATCGTGCTGGCGGTGGGGGTGGGCGTGCCGGGGCTGATGCACATGCGCGAGCGGTCGCAGCGGCTGGGCTGCTCGCACAACCTCGCGCAGCTCGGGCAGGGCGTGCAGCAGTACGCCGGCATGTTCAACGCGGACCTGCCGTTCGCCGGGTGGAACGGGCGGAGCTCCTGGCAGCCCACCCGCGAGCCGGGCGTCGAGCGGGTTCCCAATCGCCGACACATGTACCCGCTGCTGCGGCTGGCGTACGTGCCCGATCCGCGGCTGTTCATCTGTCCCGGGCAGCGCGACGTGCCGATGCCGCTGGGGCTCGTGGCGCAGCGGCAGGACTTCCCCGAGGCGCGCAACGTCAGCTACGCCTACCAGAACATGGCGGGGGTGCGGCCGTCGGCCCAGAGCGATCCACGCCTGCCGATCCTGGCGGACAACAACCCGCTGTTCGACGACGGTCTGCCGCTTTTCGACGCACGGCGCATCCGCTGGGGCGACCCGGCGCAGGCCAACTCGCACGCGCACGGCGGCGCCGGCCAGAACCTCCTCACGCTGCGCGGCGAGGTGATCTGGATCACCACGCCCACGCACGGCGTAGACGGCGACAACATCTGGACGCTGAAGCACGTCACCGAGTACACCGGCCGCGAAGGCCCGCAGACGGCGACGGACGCCCACCTGCTGAAGTAGTCGGGCGGAATCGTTCCAACGCGAGGCGCGGCGCGCGACACCCCCGGAGCGGGACACCCGAGCTCGGTCGGGACCTCTTGGCGTCCATTGCGCTCCTGGCGACTGGGTGGTGCGTCGTCCGTCCGCGCGGGGCCGCAGTCGGCCGCCCTACGCCTCGTTGCCCCAGAGCTTGCCGCCGCCGCGGCTCTGCCGCCACGCCTCGCGCCAGCGGTGGATGTCGATGACGCCGATCGGCTTCATGTTCTGCCGCGCGTCGCGCTCCGGCAGCGGCGGGAACGGCGCGCTGGGCAGCGTCTGGTACCAGTACGCCACCGAGCACAGGTCGAGCACCAGCCCGTTGGCGTGCCCGTGCTCGATCGACGCCCGCAGGCTCCGCGTGAAGTGGATCGGATCCTCGATATGGAAGCGGTAGCAGTGGGTGCGGCCCAGCCACCCCGAGTTGTGCAGGTAGTCCTCCGCCCGGTTGTTCACCCGCGCATAGCCGAAGTACGGGTGCTGGTAGAGCTCCAGCGGGCACCAGGATGAACAGAAGTAATCCTCCGTCCCCGTGCCGTGCAGGCTGCCGGGCCAGGGCTCGCCGTCCACCAGGAACATGTCGTCGCCCTCCCCGTACCACATCGGCGTCGGGCAATCGACGTAGTAGTTGACCCCCACGAAGTGGCCGCGGCCGCGGATGTCGGCGAACAGGTAATTATCCCGGTCCGACGGGTTGTCCGGCACCAGCCCGAACGCGTTCCACTCGTGCTCGCGCCCGTCGGCATGGTACGGATCGCTCAGCTCGCGGTGCCACCAGGCGTGGAAGCGGCCCGCGTCGGCCGGGGCCTGCGCCCACTCCTCGTAGTCGATGTAGTAATACAGCGCGTCGATCGCCGCATCCGACTGGTTTTCCACCTCGATCCGCGCGCCGGCGCCGAACGGCATCGGGAAGAAACAGTTCAACGCCCGCCCGCGGTTCGGCGCGGCGGCCAGCGGCAGCGCGATGAAGTTGTAGTTCTCGCCCCAGCCCTGGCCGAAGAAATCCCCCAGCGGCGACTCGACGCTCGGGTGCGCCTGCCCGTCCCAGCACATGCGCAGCACGGCGTTGCGGCGGATCAGCGGGTCTTTCGAGTCGTGCGTCATCCAGATGTGGCGGATGCAGCCCGCCCCGCGGAGGTCCGCCAGCACGGCCGTGCTGTGCGGGGCGATGACGATGCGGTCGGCGTTGCCGCCGGTGCGGTCGTACGACGAGGCCCGCTTCGAGCGGGCGTCGCGGAGCGTGGCGAGTCCGGACAGGGGGCTGAACATGGCGAGCATACTCCTTCGGTCGGGGATACCCCGCGCAGCGCGTCTGCGCGGCGGACGAACCGGCGCACCGCCGGCCCGCGCTTCGCCGACCGTCGGCACTGCCCCGGCGCGCGGGGCGTAGCATAACCGTCCACGGGCCGGATACCACGCGCGCCGGCCGGGTCGCGGCGAGAGCCTAGAGCGGGCACGGAAGAATGTGACAAAGTGAGAAAGGGCGCGCGCCGGGCCCCGCCGCGCCCCGCGGACCTACGGACTCACCGCCCGCATCCAACGCCACACGTCATGCACGTCCACGTCATTGTCGAAGTCAAAATCCGCCAGACCGCAGCAATCGTCCGTGTACGGCACGCCCGGACCGCGCAGGCACGCCGCCCAGTACGGCCAGTCCGCCGGACTCAGCAGGCCGTCGCCGCTCATGTCGCCCGGCGGGTCGCAGAAGTCCGGCCGGTTGTTGTGGTTGCAGTCGCCGGCCGCCCCGGAGGCGATCTCCTCCGCGTCGTCGACGCCGTTGTTGTTGCAGTCGTTGAAGCAGGTCAGCAGCATGCGGCCCTGGCCCTGAGCGCCCAGGTAGCCGCCGACGCGGATGAGGTACGTGACCCCGGCGCTGACGAAGAACGACACGCGCGACTGGAGCCCGCAGGCGTCGTCATTGCAGGCCAACGCCGTGCCGCCCGTGGTCGGGCAGTTCGCCCCGAAGTAGACCGCGACCTTGCTATCGTAGTTGCTGTCGCACAGGTCGATCGTCGCGGGCCCGGTGCAGCTCGCCGTGTAGCGGAACCAGACATCCGCGTGAATCTGCGGATCGCTCGGGAAGCAGCCGGGCTCGGCCGGGCCGTCCGTGCTGGCGCCGACGGTGCCGAAATAGTGCAGACCCTCGGAGATGTGCAGTGGATCGCCGCACAGGTTGTTGATCGGCAGCACGCGCAGCGTCAGGTCCGCCTCGGCCCACTCGGGGTTCACGATGTCGTTGTTGGTCACCGTCACATGGATCACGTAGTCGCCCGGGGCGATCGGCGTACCGCTGATCAGGCCGGTCCACAGATCCACGTTCAACCCCGGCGGCAGCCCGGTGGCACTTGTGAACCGGCGGCCGCAACTGCCGTAGTACTGCACCTGATACGAGTAGGGCGCCGCGGCCCACGCGTCCGGCATGACGCCGCCGTACACGACCAGCGGCGCAGCGACCTCCGTGATGCGGAGCGGGAACGTGCCCTGGTGCGTGCCCCCGCTCCCGTAGCCGGCGACCCGGATCGCGACCTCCTGGTCCTGCACGACCGACGCGATCGCGACGGAGCGCCTCCCGCAGTTCGTCGGCGGGACGTTGTAGTCGTCGTTGCAGGCCAGCTCCGCCCCGGTGCAGCCGTCGTACAGGCTGATGACCGAATCGACCAGCGTGCCGCCGCTCTGGCAGGTGTCGACCCAGAGCTGCCCGTCGCAACGGGGCACGTAGCGGTACCACACGTCGCGCGCGGACGGTGCGCACGAGGCCGCGGGCGTGTCGGTCTGTGCGTTGGTGTTGTCGCCCGTCTGCGTGCCGGCCGAGGCCATGATGGCCTGGGCACACGTGTCGTTTCCCGGCAGGCAACTGATCGCGAACTGACACGGCACGCCGTTGTCGAACACGTCGAGCTGGAAGTTCCCGGTGTACGACGCATAGCCGTGCACGAAGATGTGGTACAGCGCCCCCGCAATGCTGCACCACGACACCGACGAGCCGCGCCCCTGCGGCCCGCACCCCGCCGTGTCGTCGTTCGCCCCGATGCAGGTCTGAACCCCGCAGCCGCCGCAATAAACGCTCAGCTTGGTGTCGTAGTCCGTGCCGTTGCACGTCTGCGCGGTCATCGTCGTGCCGGTCCCGATCACCGTGTACCAGACGCCGGGGGCGGTGACGGTGACGCCCTGGCAGGTCGGCGCCGCATCGAGCTGCATATCGTCCGTCGTGCCGGGCGTCGAGGAAGGATTGTGGCCCACCGCCAGCGCCTGCGCGCATTCATCGTTCCGCGGCAGGAAGCGGTGCGTGAGCGTGAAGTCGTACCCGGCGGCGCCGCCGACCTCGATGTAGTACGTGACGTACGGCGCGAGCTCCAGCGCCGGCAGCACGAGGCACGGCCGGCCGCACCCGGCGATCTGCGGGCAGGCCGTGCTGCACGCGATCTGGTTCAGGGTGGTGCCCGGGCAGCCCGTGTGCACCGCGATGTACCCGTCCGGCAGGCTCGCCGTGTCGCACAGGTCGAGCTCGAGGAAGCCCGCCACCGGCGCGGTGTACTTGTACCAGACGTTGACCGTGCTGCTCAGCGCGCACGTCGCCATCCCGTCGCGCGTCGCCTCGCGCGTCCTGCCGGTGCGCGCCAGCGGCCACGTGTGCAGGAACGTCGGCGTGTGGTTGGGGTTCAACACCTCGGCGGCGGCGCACGCGTCGTTGGCGGGCGGGTTCCGCAGGTCCGCCCACCAGAACCAGATCTGCCCATTCGGGTGCCGGCCCCGGCCGACGATCTGCTTCCCGTCGGCCGAGATCCCCTCCACCGACTGCAGCTGCCACCCCTGATGGGCCACGACGCCCGCCAGGGCCAGTGCGTCCTCCGCCGTCTGCACGGTGCCGGCCGCCCGATCCCAGAGCACGCCGGTCTTGAGCCCGCCGGACGTCTCGCACCGGCCGCCGATCCGGCCGCCGTCCTGGGAGATGCAGTACGCCTCCCCGGCATTGTGCAGCGCGGGCAGCGGCAGGAGCGTCCGGACGCGCGTGGCGATGGTCCAGTACGCCGGCAGGGGCGGCGGCGCGCCGTACTCCAGGTCCCACGAACCGACCGCGAAGCGGCCGTCCCCGGAGAGGTCCCTCACCGGGTTCAGGCGGAAGTCGCTCCCGCCGCATTCGGGTCCGTACAAGTCCAGCCGGCTGACCGCGCCGTTGATCCAGACGACCGGGCGGACATAGTCCCAAGTCTCTCCGCTTTTTCCGACCATGACGGTGCCATTGTCTGAAACAGCCAGTGCCAGTGCGTCATCGTCGTCCCACCAGCCGCAACTGCCCGCGGCGAGCCAGCTCAACTCGGTCGCGGTGGCGCCGTCCCAGCGGTACGGCCGGTACTCCGCGCCGCCCTCCAACTGATGTTCCTCGAGATCGTAGCCGACGCCCAGCGCGCCGCTCGGCGTCACGTCCAGAACGCAGGATTCGTCGTGCGGGCGCTCCAGCGCGTAGAACGTGCCGCCCTCGTACCGATACGCGCGGATGTCATCCACGCGCAGCGCCACGACGTGGTGCTCGTCGAACTGGCACGATACGAAAATCTTGGCGCCGTCGGTCGACAGCGCCGTCGCGACACACCCCATCCAATAGGGTTGCTGCTGCGCCGCCGCGAGCGGCAGCCACTCGAAGCCGCCCGTGGGCGTCCAGCGCCACGCCTGAAAGGTCCCCGGCGCAGCGGAGTAGGAACTGCCCACCACCACCTGCCCGTTGCCAGAGAGGCGCACCGGGGACACCAAGCGGAAGTCGTACTCCGGATTTCCGTGGGCTTCCGCGATCGGGCGGAATTCCCCACCGCGGGCCGCCGCGATCGCGGCCGTCGCAAGGAAGAGGGCCGTGATTCTCAAGCAACACCGGGCGCGGGGTCGTGACGACATGAGCTGCTCCTGACGAGGCGGGCAGGCCCCGGACAGACAAATCGCGCAGCCCCGCGCGGTGTGGAGCCGTCCGGGTCACCGTGCAAAGATGAGGAACTGCGTGCCACTTGCTCATCGTACAGATTTCACACCGGTGGACGAAGCGCATTTCCTAGTCCGCCTGCCCTGGTCCCGTAGGCCGTTCAGCCGACGGCGAACGCGCCAACGCCGGTCTTCGTCTTGGTGGTCAACGCGCGGTGAGCGTGGCGCGGCCGCCGGACGCCCGTCGTACGCTACCAACGTCATAAGGGTCTTCTTTGCAGCTACTTACGATTTCTGACAGGAGTCCGCCGCCGCGCTCGTCCATACTGGTGTCGTGACGGGCGCCGCTATGGACACGGCGATGATCGGCCGGCTCGTGGCCCTCGCGCAGCGCGGGGACCGCCGGGCTGCGGATCGCCTCGTCCGCGAGCACGACGGCTGGGTTCGCAGCGCGATCTACGCCGTGATCGGCCGGCCCGACCTCGTCGACGACGTCGCACAGCAAGTTTGGCTGCGGGTCTGGGAGCGACTCGATACGCTCCAGAGCCCCGCGCGGCTGCGGCCGTGGTTGTACACCATCGCGCGCCACACCGCGCTGGATGTCGGCGCATCGCACGGGCGGCGCAGCGGCCGCACGACCTCGCTCGAGAACGTGTCGGCCGTGGATGAGCGCTCGGAGCGCCATCCGGCGCAGGCGGCCAGCCGCCGGGAACAGCGGGAGGTGCTGCTGGCGGCGGTTCAGGCGCTGCCGGCCGACTATCGGGAGCCGCTCGTCCTGCGGCACTTGCAGGACTGGAGCTACGCGGAGATTGCCCAGGTGCTGAACGTCTCGGTGGAAACGGTGGAAACGCGGCTCGTGCGCGGGCGGGCGCTGTTGCGCGAGCTTCTGCAAGACCGGGTGTCATCATGAACGCGAACGCGGATCGGCTCGAGCACCTGTTTTCGCGGGTGCTGGACGGCGCGGCGTCGCGCGATGAGCGGGACCTGCTGGACACGCTGCTCCGCGACGAAGCGGTCCGGGCGCGGTTCGAGGCGTACGCGGCCCTCGACGAGGCGGTGGGATCGGCGCTGCGGGCCGACCTTGATCGCGCGGCCGCCCCCGTCGTGAGTCGTCGGCTCGGTTGGCGAATCCGGCGGGCGCCGGCGGTGGGCGTGGCGGCCTGCATCGCGACTCTGATCTGGCTGTACCCGCCGCCGCCGGCGACGCCGGATCACGAGCGACCGCAACAGGCCGGTTCATGGTTCGCCCCGGTGGAGCCGCCGCACGACGCGGTCGAGATGCTGCCCGCGACATTCGAACGGCCGCAGGCCCGCTTTCGGGGCACGGAGCGGCACTGGATCATCGTCCCCGGGGACGAGCCCGGGCAGTTCATGATCGTCGAGGTAGATCGGGTCCGAACCGAAGTGACCGGGCTGCACGAGGATTACTGACGCACGGCACCGACCGGCGGTAGACCTTGGCAGGGAGTCTTCGCGAGCCTGTGCTCGCTGGATTGATCTCGTTTCATCAAGGTCATCGGACGGCCGACTCCGCAGCCGACCGCACCCGGATCGCCCCTGGCGCTCCGGGGTGTCGAAGGAGAGAACATCCATGAGTCTTTGGTGCGTGGGATTGCTGACCTTGTTCGCGGCGACCTGGCTGACGGCTCCGCAGCCGATCGATCCGGACCCGGCCGCGCTTGTCGTGGAGCCGAGGGACGACGTCGCGGGCACGCCGGAGTCATTGGCCCGCGCGGAAGAGCCCGGGGACAGCGAGGCCGGGCGCGCCGCGCAGGGCGAGCCGCAAACGGGCGTCGAGGCACTGGCGCCGCAGCCGCGGGGCGGGGACCCGGCGGACGGCGGCCCGGCGGTCCGCGAGTACCGGATTCAGCGGCGGCTCCGGGCGTCCCAGCCCGAGGCCGATCTGCCCAAGGTCTGGATCGGCGTGCGCGTCACGCCCGTCCCGGCTCCCCTGGCCGCGCACATCGGCTCCGCAGGTGCGATGGTCGCGAACGTCGTGAAGGATAGTCCCGCCGACGCCGCCGGGCTCGAGCAGTACGACGTGATCGTGAAGTTCGCCGGCCGCGAGATTGCGGTGCCGCAGGACCTCCCGGCGGCCGTCGGCGCGGCGGCACCGGGCGAAGCGGTCGTCGTCCAGTTCGTTCGCAAAGGTGCGACGAGCAGCCTGACCATTGAGCCCCAGAATCGGCCGTCTGGAGCGCCGGGCGAACTCAAGTACCCGGAGCCGGACGAAGACACCCTCGTGCAGGACTACCTCCGGCTGCGCGGGCTCACGCTGCAACCGGGGCCCGACGGGCAGTGGCTGTTGCAGGACCTGGGGTCGCTCCAGGAGATGCCCGACGTTCTGAAGGAGCTCACGCAGAAGTTCATCCACGTCGAGCCGCCGGTTCCACCCGCTCCGCCCGGAGCGCCGCAGCCGCCTGCGCTGCGGTTCTTCTACGGTGGCCCGGATGACGACGCCGCGGCGGACAAGCAGGTGGAGATCCGGATCGCCGTGCGGGTCGACGGCAGCCGCACCGAGATCGAGCGCGACGCCGACGGGAAGTTCACGGTGACGCGCGTGGATGCCCACGGCCAAAAGAAGGAAGCGACATACGACTCGGAGGAAGCCCTGGCCGAGGGCGACCCGGCGGCGCACGAGCTGTACACCACGCACGTCCGGTCCGGACGGCGCGCGTTCATCTGGACCCGGCCGGCCCCCGACGCGATCCGGAAGTGGCGTCAGGAATTCCAGGTCGACGTGGAGAAGAGGCTCCGCGAAGCACTGGAACCGAGCGCCGAGGCCCGCCGGCCCCGGGAGAGGGCGGCCCAGGCGCACGAAGACGCGCTGCGGGAATACCGCCGGTATATCCGCTCCGGCCGCGAGGATGCCCGGACTCTCATCGCGCGGCTCGACGCGAGCGGCGCGATCACCGTCATCGAGAAATCCGGCACCAAGGAAACGAAATATCGGTTCGACAGCATCGAAGACCTCAAGGCGGCCGAACCGCAGTTGTACGAACGCCTGCGCGAACTCCTACCGCAGTGAGCGTCCCACTCCATTAGCGACTCACTGCGCAATCACAGGGCCGGCTTCGCAGTCGCGGGGCCGGTCCTGCTGTTCTGCGGCATGCCCGGCCAGCGGCGCGGCGATCTGAAAGGGCGGCACCCGCCCCGCTCCGCGCGCCGCTAGTCGCGCTCCGTCAGCCGGAAGCGCCACTGGCCCTCCACGATCGTGCCCACCGCGCGGCCCTGCACGCGCTCCCCGTCGAACGGGCAGTTGCGGCTCTTGGAGCGCATGCGCTCGACATCGATCGTCCACTCGGCCGTCGGGTCGATCAGCGTCACGTCCGCCGGCTGCCCGACCGCCAGCGACCCGCCCGGCACGCCCAGGAGCTGGGCCGGGCGCGTGGAGGCCGCGCGGACGAGCTGCGGCCAGTCGATGACCTTCGGCAGAAGGAGCGCCCGAATGTAGAGCGCGACCGCGGTCTCCAGCCCGATGATCCCGAACGGCGCTTCCTGAAACTCGTATTCCTTCGCCTCCTTGCCATGCGGGGCGTGGTCGCAGGCCAGGCAGTCAATGGTGCCGTCCTGCACGCCGGCCACGCACGCTTCCACATCCGCGCGGCTGCGGAGCGGCGGATTCATCTTGTAGTTCGTGTCGAAGGTGGCACAGGCCTCGTCGGTCAGGAGCAGGTGATGCGGCGTGACCTCGGCCGTCACCCGCTGCCCCGCCCGCTTGGCCTGCCGCACCAGCTCGACGGTGCCCGCGCACGAGACGTGGGCGACGTGGTAGCGCACGCCCGTCTGCCGGGCCAGCGCGATGTCGCGCTGCGCCATGAGCACCTCGGACGCCGCCGGGATCCCCGGCAGGCCCAGCCGCGTGGCCGTCGGGCCGGCGTTCATGCACCCGCCGCCGCCGAGCGTCCGATCCTGGCAGTGCTGAATGAACAGCCGGTCGAACATGCTCAGGTACTTCATCGCCCGCAGGCACACGCCCGCGTCCTGGATGCCGTCCCCGTCGTCGCTGAACGCAATCGCCCCCGCCCGCACCATCAGACCGAGCTCGGCCAGCTCCTTGCCTTCGCGCTTCTCCGTCAGCGCGCCGATCGGATACACGCGCGTGTGCGCCGTCCGGGCCGCCTGCCGCAGCACGAACTCGATCGCCGAGTCGTTGTCCAGCGGCGGCGCCGTGTTCGGCATACACGCCACCGCCGTGAACCCCCCGGCCGCCGCCGCCGCCGTGCCCGACTCGATCGTCTCTTGGGCCTCGTGGCCGGGCTCGCGCAGGTGAACGTGCATGTCGATGAAGCCCGGCGCGACGATCAGCCCGCCGGCGTCGTACACCTCGTCCGCCGACCGCGGCGCGCTCTTGCCTAGGGCGGCAATCCGGCCGTCCTTGATCGCCAGGTCCAGAACCGCGTCTATTTCCTGCGAGGGGTCCACCACCCGCCCGCCGCGAATGAGGATCGTGCTCTTCATGGTGCTGCCGAATTCGGGGTCGGGTCCGCGCGGCCGCCGCGGGACGGCGGGCATGATACCCGCCCGGCGGCCCACGGGCACAGGCGGGTCAGATGTCGAGGTTCTTGACGTGGATGGCGTTGGTCTCGATGAACTCCTTCCGCTTCTCCACGTTCTCGCCCATGAGGATGCTGAAGACGTGGTCGGCCTCCACCGCGTCCAGGGCCGTCTGCTCGGGGTCGGCCCCGGGCTCGGCGACGACCACCCGGCGCAGCACGCGGTTGGCCGGGTCCATCGTCGTCTCCCAGAGCTCCTCCTTGTTCATCTCCCCCAGACCCTTGAAGCGCTTGATCTCCCAGCCCCGGCCGCCGAGGGCCCGGATTCCGGCCGGCAGTTCCGCCAGGTTCTCCAGCTCCCGCGGTTCGCCGCCGTCCATCAGCAGCACGAACACCGCCGGCGTGAGCTCACCGGTCACCTGCTCTTCCCGCCGCAGGAACAGGTCGTCCACGCCGAACCCGGCCTCGGCCAGCCGCGCGAACGCGCGCTGGAGCTGCGCCGCCTCGCCAAGCTGCTCCACGCGGACGGACTCGCCCCGCGCCGCGGCGGCCGCGCGGAAGGCGGCCAGGTCCGCCTCGGTGTGGAAGTACCGCTCCTCCGTGGGCGTCTGCACGCGGGCGAGCGGCAAGTGGCCGGCGTCGTCGCGCCGCGCCACGAACGCCCGCAGCGCGATGCCGCGTCGGGCCAGCACGCGGCTGTACCGCTCGACCTCCTCGACAATCCCCAGCAGCTCGCGCAGCTCCGGCCCGCGCAGCGTTCGCGGCGGCAGTCCCGGCCGCCGCAGCTCCAGTACGGCCCGCTCCAGCCCCAGCGCCGTGAGGCGCGCGTTCAGGGCGGCATCGTCCAGCAGATAGACGCGGGTCTTGCCCTTGGCGAGCTGGTACAACGGCGCCTGGGCGATGTAGACCACGCCCTGGTCGATCAGCGCCCGCAGGTGCCGGAAGAAGAACGTCAGCAGCAGCGTCCGGATGTGGGAGCCGTCCACGTCCGCGTCGGTCATCACGATGATCCGGCCGTACCGCAGCTTCGAAGGGTCGAAGTCCTCCTCCCCGATGCCGGTGCCCACCGCCTTGATGATCTCGAGAATCTCCTCGTGGCCGAGCACCTTGTGCATGCGGGCTTTCTCGACGTTCAGGATCTTGCCGCGAATCGGCAGGATCGCCTGCGTACGCGCGTCGCGGTGCCCCTTGGCCGAGCCGGCCGCCGAGTCGCCCTCCACGATGAACAGCTCGGTCTCGTTGACGTTGCGGCTCGAGCAGTCCACGAGCTTGCGGGACAGCCCGCTGCCGGACAGCGCGCTCTTGCGGGCCGTCTCGCGCGCCTTGCGGGCCGCCTCGCGCGCCACGGCCGCCTGCACGGCCTTGCCGACGATCCGCTTGGCCTCGGCCGGCCGCTCCTCGAGAAAGTTGCCCAGCAGCTCGTTGACGCTCGTTTCGACGAACGTCTGCACCTCGCTGTTGCCCAGCTTGGTCTTGGTCTGGCCCTCGAACTGCGGCTCCGGCACCTTGACGGACACGATCGCCGTCAGCCCCTCGCGCACGTCCTCCCCGCTGGGCGTCGGGTCGTTGCCCTTCAGCAGGTTGTTCTTCCGCGCGTAGGCGTTGATGGTGCGCGTCAGCGCCGTCCGAAAGCCCGACAGGTGCGTGCCGCCCTCGACCGTGTTGATGTTGTTGACGAACGAAAGCGTGGTTTCGTTGTAGCCGTCGGTGTACTGGAGCGCCACCTCGAGGATCAGACGCTCGGCCAAGTCCTCGCGCCGGAAAAACACCGGCGGCTCGTGCAGCGGCGTCCGCCCCTCGTTCAGATGCTGCACGAACTGCCGCAACCCGTCCGCGAAGTGGTAAACCTCCTGCACGGCCGTCCGCTCGTCCGCGATCGTGATCCGCAGGCCCGCGTTCAGGTACGCCAGCTCGCGCAGGCGCCGCGCCAGGATGTCGTATTGCAGCGTCGTGTCCGGGAAGATTTCCCCATCCGGCTTGAAACGAATCCGCGTCCCGGTCCGGTCGGCCGGCCCCGTGGCCGTGAGGGGCGTCGTCGTGCGGCCGCGTTCGAAGCCGATCTCCCACACCTGCCCGTCGCGCAGCGTGCGGGCCTGGAGCCATTCGGACAGCGCGTTGACCACGCTGACGCCCACGCCGTGCAGCCCGCCCGACACCTTGTACGAGTCGCGGTCGAACTTCGCTCCCGCCCCCAGCTTGGTCAGGCACAGCTCGATCGCCGACAGGTTGTACTCCGGCTTGATCCCCACCGGAAACCCGCGCCCGTCGTCCTCGACGCTCACGCTGCCATCGTCATGGATCACGACGTCGATGTTCCGGCAGGCCCCGGCCATGGCTTCGTCGATCGCGTTGTCGACGACCTCGTACACCAGGTGGTGCAGCCCCCGGACGCCGGTGTCGCCGATGTACATGCTCGGACGCTTGCGCACGTGCTCGACTCCTTCGAGCACCTGCACCTTGCTCTCGTCATAGGCCCCGTTGAGCCGTCCTGCGGTCACGACGCTACTCCCGGACATTCAATCACCGCCTGACCGTGGCGCTTCGGCCTCCACGAACACCAGTCGCTGCGCACCCGGCACGACCCGCGCCAGGTGCCGTTCCAGCGCATGCGCCCGGCGCCGCAGCTCGTACAGCAGCGACCCGCTCGAAACCGCCACGGTCACGGTTCCGGCGCGCATGCTCTCGACCACTGCCCCGCGCAGCCACGCCGGCTCCGCCACGCGGGCCCAACCTTCCGCCGCCGCCTCCCGGGCCCGGACCGCCTGGGCGGCGCGGGCCAGAACCTCGGCCACCGGCGACCGCGCCGGCCGACCGCTTCGAACGGCGCGCCGCTCGTCGCGCGGCGTGACCTCCCCGGCAGACGCCGGCCGGCTTCGCCGACGATTGGCGCACAACTGGCGGTACTGGGCCTCGTCCACACCCCGCTCCCGGCGGCTCACGTCGCGACAGGCATCACGACGTACAGGAACTCGTCCCGGTTACCGCCCAGCAGCACCCCGGGCCGAAAGCCCTCCGTGAGCTCGATCTGAACCTCCTCGCTCGTCAGCGCCTTGAGCGCGTCCCCGAGGAAGGACGGGTTGAAGCCGATCTCCACCGGCTCCCCCTCGAACTCGATGGCCATTTCGTCGCGGGCATCGCCCTGTTCCGGCGAGTTGCTCGTGATGACCAGTAGGTCCTTCGTGAACGCCAGCTTCACCGCGCGGGCCTCGTCTGTGGTCAGCAGCGCCGCCCGCCGCACGGCGCCGTAAAATTCCAGCCGGTTAAGCTTCGCCCGGCGCGTCGCCTCCGTCGGGATCACCTCCTCGTACTTCGGGAACGTACCCTCGACCAGCGCCGTGCTCAGCGTCCGCTCGCCGCTTCGCAGGATAAGCTGGTTCGGCGTGACCTTCGCCCCGATCACCCAGTCCTCGGCCTCGCGTGCCGGTACAAAGACGCGCTCGAACGCGCTCAGCGCCTTCGACGGCACGATCACCTTGAAGTCCGCGCTGCGGGCCCCCGCCAGCGGCCCGCCCGCCCGCGCTAGCCGCCGCCCGTCCGTCGCCACCAGGTACAGCCGCTTCCCCTGCTTCTCCCACAACACCCCGTTGATCGCGTACCGGCTCGTCTCGCGCGCCGCCGCGTACAGCGTGAGGCCGACCATCCGGTGCAGGCGATGGCCGTCGATCGCCAGATCCGACTCCTCCTCGAACGTCGGCACCGCCGGGAAGTCCGCCTCCGGATGCACGAAGATCCGGTACTCGCTTCGCCCTCCCTTGATCAAGCAGTGGCGTTCGTCAGACTCCAGCCGCACCTCGGCATCCGGCATCTCGCGCACGATCTGGAGCAGCCGCTCCGCGGGAACGACCACCCCCCCTCCCTTCTCCACCTTGAACGCACGGACCGCCAACCGCGCCGACACCTCACCGTCGGTCGCAGCCATCTGGAGGGCGTCTCCCTCCGTCGTCAGTTGCACGCACCCCAAGATCGGCTTCGGCGTGCGAGTGCTCGTGACGGCCGTGATCGCGGTCAGCGCATCCACGAACTCCAGTCGAGGCAGACGAGTTTTCATGGTCTCGCGTCCCTGCCAGAAATCCCGTGCGCAAACCTAGCTGCCGGACTCCGCGCACACCCGGTGCGCGCCCGCCCGGCGGCGCGAATCCGCCGCGTGTTTTTACTCGAAAACCGCCTAACTCGCCACTCCCCCTAGGGTTTCGCGCGAGCCCCCCAAACCGCTCAAGTAGGTTGGCCGCAGCGGCCGATAGCCGATAGATAGGTAGTGCACAGTACCGAGGGCGTGATGACGGGGACTTCTGAGCAATCAATTCGGTTGTCGCTCCCTTCTTAGGCCCTGTGTGTCCTGTCATCTTCATCCGCTGCGGTTGGAAAACCCTGGGGGACAAGCTTTTATGACGGTGCCCGGAGTCGGTGACCCTGTGTGCGGCGCCGCTGGGTTGCTGACCGGAAGCGCGCTGCGGGCGGCCTCCCCGACAGAAAGGGGGCCTGCGCGGACTCGCCGGCTACGTGTGCGCGAGGAGTTTTGACCGGAGCTGTGACACGACCTGTGCGAGGTTCCCATCGCTGCTGAGGGCGGCCTCGATCGTCCGCTCCGCGTGCAGCACGGTTGAGTGGTCGCGCCCGCCGAAATGCATCCCGATTTCCTCGAGGCTGAGCGGCGTCAGCTTGCGGGCGAGGTACATCGCGACTTGCCGAGGGTAGGCGACGGAGCGGGTGCGTTTGCGCCCGAGGAGTTCCTGGAGGCGGATCCCGAAGTGCTTGGAGACGATGTCGAGGATCTCGCTGACCTGGAGCGGGCGGGTCTCGCGCTGTCCTTGGGCGTGGAGCACGGCGCGCGCGGTCTCGAGGCTGAGCGGCTTACCGTTGAGCTGGGTCTCGGTGATGAGCGTCGTGAGTGCTCCCTCCAGCAGACGGATGTTGGCCTCCACGTGCTCCGCGATGAAGTCGAGCACTTCGTCGGAGATCTCGACGCCTCGCAGCCGGGCTTTCTTCTGGAGGATTGCGTGGCGCGTCTCCCGGTCCGGTGGATCAATCTGCGCGACCAGCCCCCACTTGAAGCGGCTGACCAAGCGGTCCTCGAGCGTCGGGATCTCCGTGGGCGCCTTGTCGGCCGACAGCACGATCTGCTTGCGCGCCTGGTACAGCACGTTGAACGTGTGAAACAGCTCCTCCTGCGTGGACTCGCGATTGGCGAGGAACTGCACGTCGTCGATCACGAGCAAGTCGGCCTGCCGCGCCGACTCGCGGAACGGCTGGAGTTCGCCGCTCGCGATCGCCCGCACGAAGTCGTTGATGAATGTCTCGCAGGTCACGTAGACCACCCGCAGGTGCGGGCTGCGCCGCAGCACCTCGACGCATGCGGCTTGCAGCAGGTGCGTCTTTCCGAGTCCCGACGCGCCGTGCACGAACAGGGGGTTGTACAGCGTCCCGAGCTGGCCGCAGATCGCGCCGCAGGCCGCATGTGCCAGCCGGTTCGAGGCGCCGACCACGAACTGCTCGAAGGTGTAGTCGGCGGACAGCGGCATCTCGGTCAGGACGTGCGCACGGCTATCGCCGGCGGGCCGCGCGGTCATCGGGCTCGTGAAGTTCACGGTGACGAGATGACCCGTGAGCTTCATCGCGGCGCGCGCGAAGGCGTCACGGCAGTGCTCGCGGAGATAGTGCGCCTGCGCCGCGTCGTCGACCTGCACCTCCAGCGTTCCACGGTCCGGCTGCGCGGGGCGCAACTGGGCGAACCAGGCCCGGTACAGGCCTGGTTCATCCCCTTGGACCGTGAGCAGCAATCGGTCCCAGTCGAGCGTCGGCTCGTGGGGCATGCGTAGTCCGTGACTTTCTCCTCCGCGCGACCCGGTGGTCACTCCGCGGAGGTCTCCGTTCCGCCGTTCCCGGACGCCTCAGCCACTGCGGATTCCGGGGTAAACAGCTCGCGCAACACGGCCGTGGCGTAGCAGCCGCGCGGCAGCGCGAACCGCAATTCAAGATAGGGTCCGCCGTCATCCGCAGCAAGCGTGACCCCCGCTTCCGCAATGGGGAAGCGCAGGGGCCGGCGCCCGCCCTTCACGCGCAGCGGCCCCGCGTGGAACGTCTCGCGGCTCAGCCCCTCTTCCGCCAGGACGCGGGCCTCCAGTTCGGCGGGCGCCCCGTCCGGCTCCGTCATGCGATAGCCGAACAGCGGTCCGGACGGGCTGATTTCGAACTGGTCGGCGCGCGGCTGCTCGGCGGCCAGGTCGGCGACGCGGAACACGGCCCCGTTCGCGTGCCGCCAGGCCAGGTCACCGACCTGAAGCGTCCCCAGCCCAACTGGCAGGCGGGCCGCGACCACCCGGTTGAACAGGTGCGACTGGTACGCCGCCACGTAGAAGTCGCGCGTGGAGCGGTCGATCGCTCGCAGTGCCGCCCGCCGTTTCCCGCCGCTCTGCGCCAGCGCCTTCAGGGCACGGCGTTCCGTGTGGAACATCACCGGCCAGAGGCGTGCCGCGGCGGCGAACTGCCCACGGTCGTAGAGCTTGCGTGCCCGGCGGATGTCGCCGTGATCGTCGTCCGTCGGCCGGCCGAGGATCAGGTCCAGCGCCGCCTGCCAGTCCCCGTGGGCGAGCGCCTGCCCGATTCGCCAGGTGTCGCCGCGGTAGCCGAAGCGCTGGGCCCCGAAGTAGTTCGGCACGCCGCGCCCCGCGAGCTGCCGCAACGCTTCGGACAGCTCGCCGCTCCGCTCCGTCTCGGTCCCCCGCACCTTGATGACGAAGCGGTTGCCGCGCAGGTGGCCGAGGCGCAGCTTGTTGCGATGACGCGTCACTTCGCACACCCGCATTCGCGGCAGCGCCACGGCCGCGACCGTCTCCGGCGGGACGTGCTCGACCGACATCCACTGGCGCGTCACGGCCCGCGCGTCCTTCTGCCCGGCGAAACCGATCTCGTGCCGCTTCACGCCCAGCGCCCGCGCCAGGTCGTGAATCGCTTGAATCGTGCTGAGCCCGGCCTTCTCCAGCAGAAAGTACGTGTGCGTACCCTCTCCGGCGGCCGGATACAGCGGCAGTTCCTCCACGAGGAAGTCGGTGTAATCGGCCTTGATCTGCCCGCGCAGGGGCCGGAAGTCAGCCAGCAGACGGGGCCACGCGTCCATGGGCGTCCTTCGGCAGCGCGCGCCACTCGTCCCGCGGCAGCGCCAGGAGCACGACGTCGCGGTACGCACCGCGCTTCCAGTACTTCTGCGGCTGGCGGCCGACCTCGCGGTAGCCGCTGCGCTCCAGCGCCCGCAGGGCCCCGACGTTTTCCGCCAGAACCTCGGAGTACAGCATCCGCAGCCCCAGCACCTCGAACGCGTACCGCGTCCGCACCGCGATGGCGTCGGTTCCCAGCCCTCGGTTCCACAGACCCCGCCGGCCGATGATCGTCCCGGTCACGCCCGTGCCGTGGCGGAAGCTGATCCGGTGGATGCCGGCGAAGCCGACGTGCTCCTCCGGCTCGTCGCGCGTCTCGATCGCGAAGGCCACGTCCGTCTCGTTCGGCCGCGACGCCCGGCTGAAGTAGTCCTCCTCCATCAGACGCGTGAGCGGCAGATCACCCATCAGCGTCCACTGCGTCACCTCCGGGTCGTTCAGCCACCGCAGCGCGTTCTCGAAATGCCGGTCGCGGTCCAGCGGCACCAGCCGGATCTTCTCGCCCACCCAGCCTGTGATCATGCGCCATCTCCGCCGGCGGCCCGCCCCGCCGCGACTCAACGGGGCACGCCGCGCGCCCTGCCGGGCGCCGCGTTTCGCAGCGGGCCATGATACCATGATTCGGACGGCGCACGCCCGACCGGCGCCGGCAGGAGGTCTGGCATGGGACCCTGGGCGTACTACAGCCCGCTGTTCTTCGGGGCGCTCCTGGTCTTCGCGATGAACGAGCCCATCCGCGGGCTGCTCGTGCGCTTCCCTCCGGCGGCCCAGTGGGCCGTCGTGGCCAGCGTCGCGCTTGTGGCCGCGATCCAGAGCCAGCTCCTGATGTTCGGCGCACAGGGCGCGTTCGCCCAGGTGCTGCCGGTCCCGGTCGGCCGGTCGCTGCGGGGCCGACCCGCGGTCGTGGCGGGCTGGCTGCTCATTCTCTGGGTCCTCCTGTCAGGGACCACGGCGCTGCTCGGGTTCGAGGAGGTGACGACGGCGGCCTACGTGACGGGCATCGCGGCCGTCGCGGCGCTGGGCCTCGCTGCGGGCATCTGGATCTGGGGCTGGCCGGCGGCGGTGCCGGACTTCGGCCGCGGCGACGGTCAGTCGCAAGATTAGTGCGCGTTGTGGTTTAGGGTTTATGGCGGCGCGCCGGCGGACGCCCCGCCGGCCGCGACTGACTGCGCTCCGTGCATGGCCACTTCGGGCGGGTGTGTTCCGTGCGCGATTCCGGGGGCTGCCAACAGGGGCGGGTTCCCGCTAGACTCAACGGCTTGTCAGTGATTCGGGCGGTTCACTGCGGCGGCTGCCGGATGGGCGCGCCGGCCGGCGGCGACGGCCTGGGAGGTGGATGGTGGAGCGGAAGTACATCCGCATCGTCGGGGCCCGTCAGCACAACCTCCAGGGCATCGATCTCGATATCCCGCGCGACCAGCTCGTGGTCATCACCGGGCTGAGCGGTTCGGGCAAGAGCAGCCTCGCGTTCGATACCATCTACGCCGAGGGGCAACGCAAGTACGTCGAGTCGCTCAGTGTGCACGCGCGGCACTTCCTCGAGCAACTCGTCAAGCCCGACGTCGAGCGGATTGAGGGTCTCCCGCCCACGCTGGCCATCGAGCAGCGGGCCGCCGCCGCCAACCCCCGCTCCACCGTCGCCACCACGACCGAGATCTACGACTTCCTGCGGGTGCTCTACGCCCGGGTCGGCACGCCGCACTGCCCGCGGTGCGGCCTGGAGATCTTCGGCCGCACGATCGACCAGATCGTGGACCGCGTGCTGGCGTACCCCGAGCGAACCCGGATCATGGTGCTCGCGCCGCTGGCCCGCCGGCAGGCCGGCGCGCTCCAGCCCGTGCTGCGGCGGATTCAGCGCGAGGGCTTCGTCCGGGCGCGCGTCGACGGCGTGCTCCGCGACGTGAAGGACCTGGCCGAACTGCCCGGCGCGGGGCCCCACGACGTGGACGTGGTGGTCGATCGCCTCCTGGTGCGGCCGGACATCCGCAGCCGGCTGGCGGACGCGGTCGAGCTGTCGCTGGCCCTGGGGGATGGACTGCTGATCGTGAGCCGGGCCGAGACCAACGGTTCCCCGGCCGGCGCGCCGGTCGACGACGCGGCCTGGAGCGACGAGGTCTTCAGCGAGCGGCACACCTGCACGGCCTGCGGCATCAGTCTGGCGGAGCTGTCCCCGCGCGCGTTCAGCTTCAACTCGCCCTACGGGGCGTGCGAGTGCTGCGACGGGCTGGGCACGACGTTGCGGTTCGACCCGCAACTGGTCGTGCCCGACGACACGCTGTCGCTGACGGGCGGCGCGCTCGCGCCCTGGTCGGCCGGCAAGAAGCGGATCGCGGCGGCCCACCTGCGGCTGCTGCGCACGCTCTGCGCCGCGCTGGGCGTGAAGCCCGAGACGCCCTTCCGCGATCTGCCGGAGGAGGCCCGCCGGATCATCCTCGAGGGCACGACGCCCGCCGACGCGGCGCGCCTCGGGGTCGAGTTCGAGGGGGTGCTGCCGAACCTCCGGCGGCGCTACCGGGCCGCGGGCAGCGACGGCACCCGCAGCCGACTCGTCGGCTTCCAGACCGAGGTCGTCTGCGAGGCCTGCCAGGGCGCGCGCCTGCGGCCGACGTCGCTGGCGGTGCGGATCGACGGGGCCAACATCGCCGACGTGACGCGCCGGACGATCGCCGCGGCGACCGACTGGTTCGATGCCCTCACGCTCGCGGGCGAGAAAGCCCGGGTGGCCGAGCCGCTGCTGCGCGAGATCCGCCAGCGGCTGCACTTCCTGCGGGACGTCGGCCTCGGGTACCTGACGCTCGACCGCCCCAGCGCGACGCTCTCCGGCGGCGAGGCGCAGCGCATCCGCCTCGCGACGCAGCTCGGCGCCGGCCTCGTCGGCGTGTGCTACGTGCTCGACGAGCCGACCATCGGCCTGCACCAGCGCGACAACGCCCGGCTGCTGGACGCCATCCGCCGCCTGGTCGACATCGGCAACACCGTGATCGTCGTCGAGCACGACGAGGACGTGATCCGCGCGGCCGACCATCTGATCGACATGGGCCCCGGGGCCGGGGTGCGCGGGGGGCAGGTCATCGCCGCCGGGCCGGCGGCCGAGGCCCTGGCCAACCCGCAGTCGATCACCGGCCGCTACCTGCGCGGCGAGTACGGCATTCCGCTGCCGGAGCAGCGCCGCCCGGTGCGGCGCAGCGCCGTGCTGCAACTGCTCGGCGCGCGGCACAACAACCTGAAGAACATCGACGTGACGATCCCGCTGGGCGTGTTCTGCGCGATCACGGGCGTCAGCGGCAGCGGCAAGAGCACGCTGGTCGAGCAGATCCTGCTGCCGGCCCTGCGCCGCCGGCTGTACCGGGCCCGCGCGAACCCGGGCGCGCACGACCGGCTCGTGGGTGCCAACCGGATCGACAAGGTCATCGAGATCGACCAGACGCCGATCGGCCGCACGCCGCGGAGCAACCCGGCCACCTACACCGGCGTGTTCGACGAGATCCGCCGGCTGTACGCCAAGACGAAGGAGGCCCGCATCCGCGGGTACAACGCCAGCCGCTTCAGCTTCAACGCCAAGGGCGGACGCTGCGAGGCCTGCCAGGGCCAGGGTACGCGGCGGATCGAGATGCACTTCCTCCCGGACATCTTCGTCGAGTGCCAGGAGTGCCGCGGCACGCGCTACAGCCGCGAGACGCTCGAGATCCGCTACCGCGGCAAGTCGATCGCCGACGTGCTCGACCTGCGGGTCGAGACCGCGCTCAAGTTCTTCGACAGCTTCCCGCGGATCAAGCACGGCCTGCAGGCCCTGTCGGACGTGGGTCTCGGCTACGTCCGCCTCGGGCAGCCGTCCAACACGCTGTCCGGCGGCGAGGCCCAGCGCGTCAAGCTCGCGGCCGAGCTGGCCCGCGGGGCGCTGCACCCGGTCGCGCCGAACGGCCCGCCCAGCGCGTCGGCCACGCAGCGGGCCCGCCTCGAGAGCCACACGCTCTACGTGCTCGACGAGCCCACGACCGGCCTGCACTTCGCCGATATCGAGACCCTCCTGGCGGTGCTCAACCGGCTCGTGGACATGGGCAACACCGTCCTCGTGATCGAGCACAACCTCGACGTCATCAAGACCGCCGACTGGATCATCGACCTCGGCCCCGAGGGCGGCATCCGTGGCGGCGAGATTATCGCCACCGGCCTGCCGGCAGACGTCGCAAGGAACAAAAGCTCCTACACCGGCCAGTTCCTCAAACAGACACTGGCGCAGCACCGGCGCCTGACAAAGAGGCGGGCAAGGGCAGGCTAGAGAGAAGTCATCACCGGGCGGTAGTGGAACAGCCTGCATCCCTGCAGTCGTGTCCTCCCGCTGCATACACTACGGTCGCTCCCGGCATCCTGCCTCCCGCGACACTTGTACATCCCTGTACATCGTCCCTGTAAATAAAAACGGGGGTGACTCTTGCGAGCCGCCCCCGTTTGGCTTTTCTGGCTTAGTAAGGTTACTTACTGTGCAGGAGCAGCCGGTGCAACCGGGGCAACCGGGGCAACCGGGGCGCCGTAAGGGGCACCGTAGCCGTAAGGAGCACCGTAGCCATAAGGAGCACCGTAGCCGTAAGGACCGTAACCGTAACCGCCAT
>CALGJV010000026.1 GCA_937928595.1 uncultured Phycisphaerae bacterium
GCGGGCACGGACACGGGCGGCGGAACTCGCCAACGACGCGGACATCCGCATGACCCCGCCGCGCCGGACTCCCGCACCGGACGGCCAGATGATGGCGGTCGGGACGCTCCGCATCTCGGCCGACAAGCGGCTTCCCATGCCGGGCACGGTGCTCAGCCGCCAGTACAAGGGCCGCACGGTCGTGGTGACCATCCTGCCCAACGGCTTCGAGTACGAGGGCAAGGTCTACCGGTCGCTTTCCGCCGTAGCGAAGGCCGTCACCGGCACGCACTGGAACGGCTACCACTTCTTCAACCTGCTCCAAAGGGGTGACGACGATGCCTGAGAAACAGACCATTCGCTGCGCCATCTACACCCGCAAGAGCACCGAGGAGGGCCTCGAGCAGGAGTTCAACTCCCTCGACGCCCAGCGCGAGTCGGCCGAGGCCTACATCGCCAGCCAGAGGTCCGAAGGCTGGGTGGCTCTCCCCGACCGCTACGACGACGGCGGGTACACCGGCGGGAACATGGAGCGCCCGGCCGTCAAGCGCCTGCTGGCCGACATCGAGGCCGGGCGGGTGGACTGCGTGGTGGTCTACAAGGTGGACCGGCTGAGCCGCTCGCTCCTGGACTTCGCCCGGATGATGGAGACCTTCGAGAAACACCGGGTCTCCTTCGTCTCCGTCACCCAGCAGTTCAACACCACGACCTCGATGGGCCGGTTGATGCTCAACGTGCTGCTGTCCTTCGCCCAGTTCGAGCGGGAGATCATCTCCGAGCGGACTCGGGACAAGATCGCCGCCGCCCGCCGCAAGGGCAAGTGGTCCGGCGGCATGCCCATCTTGGGCTACGACGTGGCCCCCGGCGGCGGGAAGTTGCTCGTCAACGAGGAGGAGGCGGCGCGGGTCCGGGGCATCTTCGAGCTCTACCTGGAGCACCAGTCGCTTATCGAGACCATCAAGGCCCTGGACGAGCGCGGTTGGACGACCAAGCGCTGGACCACGAAGAACGGCCGAGCGCGCGGCGGAAAGCCCTTCAACAAGAACACCCTTTTCCATCTCCTGACGAACCTCCTCTGCCTCGGCAAGATCACGTTGAAGCAGGAGGTCTTCGAGGGCGAGCACAGGCCAATCGTGGACGCCGAGGTCTTCCGGCGCGTCCAGGCGCTCCTGCGCCGCAACGGCACCTCCGGCGGCAAGCACGTGCGGAACCGGTTCGGGGCGCTCCTGAAGGGCCTGCTTCACTGCGTGCCCTGCGGCTGCGCGATGGTCCATACCCACACGCTCAAGAACGGCAACCGGCGATACCGCTACTACGTGTGCCTGAACGCCCAGAAGCGCGGCTGGCACGCCTGTCCGTCGAAGTCCATCCCGGCGGCGGAGATCGAGAAGTTCGTGGTGGACCAGGTGCGGGCCGTCGCCAACGACTCGGCGCTCGTCGCCGAGACCATCCGCCAGGCGCGGGTGCAAGCGGAAAAGCGGGTCAAGGAACTCCGGGCCGAGCAGGCGGCGTTGGAGAAGGACCTGCGGCGGCACAACGACGACATGCGCAGCCTGGTGGGCCGCCTCGGCCGTAACGGCACGGCGACCGACCGGATGGCCGACCTCCAGGACCGCATCCGTTCGACCGAGCAGCGCGCCACGCAGGTCCGCGAGGAACTCATCGCCCTTGGCCGGGAACTGGTGGACGAGAAGGAGGCCGCCCGGGCGCTGGCGCTCTTCGACCCGGTCTGGGAAAGCCTGTCGCCACGCGAGCAGGTGCGGGTGATGCAACTCCTCGTTGAGCGGGTGGACTACGACGGCAAGAACGGGACGGTCTCGGTGACGTTCCACCCGACGGGCATGGGCGCGCTCGCCGACCTGTCCGCCGCGACGGCGGCACCGGCGGCTCGCAAGGCCGAAAGGAAGGAGGTGGCAGTGTGACGCGGGGGATCACGATCACCAGCGCGGTGCACTTCCGTCACGGACGCGGACGGCGGAAGGTGTTGGAGCGGGGGGAAGCGCCGACCGCGACCGTCGAGCCTGGCAGCGTCCCCCGCGTTTCGCGCCTCATGGCCCTGGCGCTGCGCCTCCAGCGGCTCGTCCAGAGCGGCGAAGTGGCCGACTATGCCGACCTGGCCCGCCTCGGCCACGTCACCCGCGCCCGCGTGACGCAGATCATGAACCTCCTGAATCTCGCCCCGGACATCCAGGAAGAGCTGCTGTTCCTGCCCCGGACGGTCAAAGGCCGCGACCCCATCCGCGAGCGCCACCTGCGCCCCATCGCCGGAGTCCTGGACTGGCGAAAACAGCGGCGGATGTGGAAGCAACTTCTGGCCGAGCAGCAAGTTCCGCAGCAGCCCAACCACGGCGGTTGATCACGCCTGACCCGCCCGTACCTGTCGACGTACCTCTGCAAGCATCCCCTCAAGCGTATTCCAGTCTGGCATCGTGCCGTCGGCTTGGTAGTTCTTGCGGGCCTGGCGGATGGCGGCGTGGAGGTCGGGCCACTCCTGCGACTCGTCCTCGGCCTCGAACAGGTGGCCGACGGCGCGGAGGCGGTAGGCGTAGCCCTCGCGGGCCTCGGTGAGCAGGACGTAGGCCGCGCCGAGGTGCTTCTCGACGCAGGCAACGCAACTCGGCCGGGTGGGCGTGTACGAGCGTCGCGGGACGACCAGCGGCGGGCCTGCCTGTCGCGTCCGCGACGCAGGCGGGCAGTCGCCGCACTTCTTCTGCTTCGGAACGAGCGTGTCAGCCATTGTCGGCACCTCCATGCAATCTTCCGGCCCGCCTGCGATGTCCGCGACGCGGGCTGGCCGGCGGCTCAGGGCGCGGGGGCGAAGGTCAGGTCGAACCGATACCACGCGCCGAAGTGGTACAGCGGGTCGTTGGTCGTGGCATCGATGAACAGCACGTGAGGCCCCGGCACAAGCAACACCTGCTGGGGCGGCGGCGGGTTGGAGACGACCGGGGCCATCCCGCCCGCGCAGCCGAGTTTGCCGCCCGGGGCGTGGGCCGAGCCGACCAGGCCGCCGTCCACGTACAGGCTCATCAGTTCGTAGTTGGGGTCTTGCGTCTCGCCCATTCCGGACCAGTTGACCGTCATGATGATCGCCTGCGGCACGGTGATCTCGCAGGTGGCCGTGGCGTACTGCGTGTACGGGTTGTGGCCCATGCAGTTCTGGTCGTTCTCCCAGTCGAGCCGCAGGCCGAGACCCTGGTTGAGGATGGTCCACGGGCTGGCGGGCACGTCGTCGGGGTCGTCGTAGGCGCGGTAGGCCCCGTTCTGGCCGCCGTCGATGAAGCCGGAGTCCGTGAACGACCAGCGCTGGGTGAACTCGATACAGCAGGCGGCGCACTTGCCCTCGGCGTCGAAGACGGCCGCCTTGCCGGATGCGAGGACGCCGCGCTTGCCGCTGGAGATGGCCACCGCCTTGCCGCTTGTGCTCATTCCAGCCTCCTACGTTCTCGACCCGGACCTGCCTGCCGTCAGGCAGGGGTCTCGCAGGCCTCCTGGTCGGCGACCTCGTTGATCCAGCCGAGCACCAGCTCCCCATCGGGGTCCCAGTGGGCATAACCGAAAGTCGCCGGGATGATGTAACCGACGGACGGCCGCTGCCACTTGTGCGGCGCGGCGGTCGGGTCCACGCCGCTGGCCAACGTCTCGCCCGTGAAAGGGTCGGTCACGTCATAGGTCCAGGTGGCCGGATTCTGGTCGTCGCCTTGCTCGCCGCCGTACTGAACCAGGTCCACGGGGAAGACGGATGTCTGCGGCGGGTTGCCCAGGCGCACCAGCGCCCACTGGACGCCCGTGCCGCCCTCGCGCCAGAGGATGGCGGCCGAGCCGACCTTGGCGGCGGTGAGGTTCGCCGCCGAACCGTCGGTCACGTCGGCCAGGCGGTACGGGTAGTCCTCATCGGGCACGTCAACGCGTGCGGGCACTACCCCGGCAGCGACGGCGCGGGCGAGTTTCCCGGCGGGTACGGGTTCGAGCAGGATGACGAACTTGCCCCGGTGGTCATCTTCGGCGGGCGTGACGCCCGTCATGGCCGGGTAGTTCTTGAAGGCCTCGGCATCGGAGGCCGGGTCGAAGACCGGGCCGCTGACGCCGAGCACATCGAACCGCTCGCGGTCCGCGCCGCTGTCATTGCGGACCAGGACGATGCAGTTGTGCCGACCAGAGGGCGTGCCGGTCTGTGCCTGCTGGTGCTGGCGGGCGAGGAAGTCGCGCGCGGCGTCCACGAACGTGTTGAACGTGGCCGCCGGGATGACCAGCGGGTCGCCGGGCTTGACCTTCTTCATCGCGTCGCCCATCGGTCAGGTTCCTATCCCCAGCAGGGCGAAGTTGCCCTCCTCGTAGACGCGCTCGATGTAGACGGCGACGGGCTTCTTGACGATGGCCTTGGCGGCGGCGTCCTCGCTGTCGGCGTAGCGCACCCACATGTACTCCCACCCCTTCTTCGAGATGCCGGTGATGGGCCCGACGACCAGGCCGGTGCGGTTGGGCGAGCCGGCGAAGCGGTAGGTGATCTCCCAGTCCTCCGCGCCGCGCTTCGAGCCCGAAGCGCCCAGGAACAGGCATTCGCCCGCCGCCAGGCCCTTGAAAGAGGCATTGTTGACCTTGCCAGTGAGGCTGAAGAGCGTGCCTTTGTAAGCGGGCGTGACCACGGCGGAGGGAAGGTAGTGCGTCTCGGAGAAGGAATAGACCGGGACGGTGATGTCCACGCCCTCGACGTTGTCGTGCGTCACGCCGACCGCCCCGCCGAAGTCCGGGGCGGTCGTTCCGGGCGCGCCGTAGCGATGCACCGTCGCCAGCGACTGGGTGATGTGCTGGGTGCCGCCGGAGGTGTCGAAGGAGAAGGACGACTCGCCGACCTCCGTCGGCGGGCGGACGCCGTAGCGGACAGTGGCAACCCACTGGCCGTCGCCAGTGGTCGTGTCCACCCATTCGGGTTCTATCTGGATGGACTGGCGGACCAGGCCGTTGTAGGTGCCAACGGTGGAACTGGCGATGAGGTTCTTGGCGGTGACGTCGTCGCTCGTGCCGGTGAGGATGTAGACCATCTCCACCGAGGCATTGTCGCCCGTGGTCCACTTCCGGCTGTCAAGTTTCTCGGTGAGGGTCAGGGGCATACGTCACCTCAAGCGAACGCCGCGCGGTTGTTCCGCACGTCCTGGCGCAGGCCCTCGACGCCCTTGGCCGTGCGCTCGGTAGCGCTGGCGATCCGCTCATCGGCCCCGCCGGCCTGAAGCCCGAGCAGCGCCGCCGCGTTGAAGGTCCCCGCCACGCCGATGGTCCGCTCCTTGGCCGTCTGAAGCAGATCGCCCAGACCCGACAGGCTCCCGCGCACCTTGGCCAGCAGGTCTTCGGGGCCCTCCATCGGGCCGGGTCCCTCGGCCTCTTTCGCCTCGCGCTTCCGCCGGGCTTCGCCGAGGGCGTCCTGCCATTCCTTGCGGGCCTTCGCCAGGTCGGCCTCGTTCTCGGCCATCCGCTGCCGGTATTCGCTATCGAGTTCCTGGTGTTTCTGGAGGTTCTCGCGGCCGATCTCGGCCATCGTGGCTTCGTGGGTCCGCGTGGCCCGTTCGCGTTCCTGCCGGCGACGCTCCTCGCGTTCGGCGAGTTCCTGGCCGGTCTGGCGCTCGATGTCGGCCTTCCGCGCCTCGTAGTACTCATCCGCCGCGCGGTTGGCGGCCTCGGCGTCGAAGCTGGAGTCGAACTGCTTCCGCACCCAGTTCCACGCCTTGGAAAGCTGCTTGCCGCACCAGTGCCAGGCCTTGGTCACCCAGCCGGTGAACTGCGTCCAGATCTTCGAGAGGAACGCCGTGGTCTCGACCCAGCCGACCTCCAAGGCGTGCGAGACGATTTCGACGACGGCGAGCAATCCGTGCCAGGCGTCGTAGCCGATCTTGATGAAGAAGTTGCGGAAGTTCAGCCACGCCTTCTCCAGGAAGTTGATGCCCCGCGTCCACTCCATCTTGAGCATGAGCCAGAGGATTTTCGCGGCCAGGGCGATATCGCCGGCGGCGAGCGCATCGGCGATGCCCTGATACGAGGCGACCGCCTCGTCGCGGAGCGACTCGAACCGCTCGCCGAGCCAGCCAAGGGCCTTCGCGCCGGCGCCTGTGGCATAGAGGATGTAGGCCCCCAGCGCAACCACGGCGGTAATCACAAGGCCGATGGGTCTAACAAGAAACGCCAACACCGCGCCCAAGAGCTTCAGCGCCACGCCGACGCCGGTAACGACCGCCGCAAGAATGGCCAGCACCTTCGACAGGCCGACGATGGCGTGGCCGAGCGTCACCAGCGCCAGGCCGGCGGCGACGATGCCCACGGCCACTTGCAGCACCGTGACCACCAGTTCCTTGTTCCGCTTGATCCATTCGCCCGCGGAGACGGCAACCTTCGTGACCCATTGGACTAGCTGCGACAGGACCGGGACGAGCGCCGAGCCGACGGTGAAGACGCCCTGCTTGAGCACCTTCCAGAGAATCGACAGCGTGTCGCTGAACCGTTCCGCGGCCTTGGCGTCTTCGGTGGAGATGGTCAGGCCCAGCTTGCGGGCCTGCTCCTGTAGTTGCTCGATGCCGGCCGCGCCGCCGGCGAGCATCCGAAGAAGCTGCGTCCCCGAGCGGCCGAACAGTTCCATCGCCGCGGCGGCCTTGATGGTGGGGTCTTCGATCCGAGCGAGCCGGTCGGCGATAAGCTTGAACTGCTGCTCGGGCGAGAGCTGGTCGAGGTCGGCGACGGTGAGGCCCAGCATTGCCAGGGCGTCCTGCGCGCTGGCCATGCCGGTCGCTGCGTCCACGAGCGTCCGCTGCATCTTGCGGATGCCGTTCTCCAGCACTTCCATACTTGCGCCGGACAGGTCCGCGGCGAAGCCAAGCTCGGAAAGCGTTTCGACGGTGAAGCCGGTGCGGGCCGACATCTTCGCCAGGTCGTCGCCCATCTTGGCGAAGACCTTGGTGGACGCCAGCAGCGGCGTCGCGATGGCCGCGCCCAGGCCGGCGAGCTTGAGGCCCATGTTGCGGACCGACTCGCCGAACGCCTTGAGCTTGGCCGACGCGCGTTTCAGGCCGCGCACGAGCTTCGAGTCGTCGGCGAACAGCTCGACGAACGCGCGTCCTGCCCGGATGGCTCCCGCTTGCGGCATTCAATCTCCTCCTACCTGCCTGCCGTAGCCCCTGCCTGCCTCTGCGCGGCAGCAGGCAGGTCGGCGAAGGCAGGTGAGCAACCGGCCGCCGCCTGCCTGCCGGACAGGCAGGTCTCGAAGAGCAGCGGCCGGGTCGTTGCTGGAGCGGGCTGACGGAACCGCCCCGTCCTCTCGATCCTGGGAGGATCGCGGGTCTCTCTTGACCCCTCGCCCGCGTCAATCGCCCACGCCAAGTCCCGCGTCTTCGGATACAACCGCGTCCACTCGACCGGGCTTTCGCGGAGCAGCCGCTTGCGGCGAGCGTGGCCGCAGAGGAACTTGACGTAGCGGAACTGGCGTCCCCAGACCTTGCGAAGCCCCAGGCCCATCCAGACCTCGCGGCGGCGCGTGCCGAACCGGGTAATCATGAAGCGCGGATGCACCGGCTCGCCCTCGGCCGTGAGGTAAATCTCCGTGGTGATGAAGCCGCCGTAGAGCCAGCCCGCGGCCTGATAGACGTAGCCCGGCTTGCCGCGAATGCCGTCCGCCCACGTGAACAGCACCACCTTCTCCGGCTGATGTTTTCGGAACCACCGGGTGCATGCGGCCAGGAGTTGGCTCTCGGTGTTCCGGGGCAGGTCGTCCCGGCAGCACAGGCGGCACAGTTCCCAGTAGTCCCGCGTGTCCAAGGACGGGAACAGCCGCCGGATGGTGTGCCGGGGCCGCGTGCCCCAGCCCCAGATGGCCACGCCCGCCAGGCCGCGGCCGTCGTGGAACCCCAGGTGCACCATGCAGTGCGGCGGGAAGATGTTGCTGTAGTGCCACCGCAGGCACAGGGCGCGGGCGTCCTTGGGGCTGACGAGGTCCACGTTCAGCATGGTGCTCCTATCGATTCGGCGTTCCCGCCGCGCCGGTCTCGACGTCGTCCGGGACGGATAGGCAGTACCAGCCCTCCGGCAAATCCATGACTCCAACCACTGGCTTACCGTCCTGGTCCAGCACCCAGACCTTGGCGCTTCGGACCGTCTCGCGCAGGCGCACGGGTTCGCCGCTTTGCACGTAGATGGTGCGAGCGCCGCAGCCGGGCAGCGCGAGCAGCACGACGAGGAAAACGACCACCGGCAGCGTCTTGCCCGACCACTTGCGGCGCACGCGCTCCCGCAGGCGGTCGCGCAGCTCCGGCTGTCTCGCGCCGTCCTCGGCAGTCCGCTCGGACCGCTTGGCGAGAATCGCCACGATGGCTTGGACGATTCCGGCGATGATGGCGGCCAGCCACTGGTTCACAGCGTGCCCCTCGCCTCCAGCCGGTCGTGGGTGATCTGGATGCCTTCGCGCAGGTCGTTCGCCAGGGCGTCGGACGGCTGCTGGCCGCGATGCGTCTCGGCGTAGACCTTCAGCACGTATCGCAGGGCCTCGTCGAGGCGCGCCAAACCTTTGTTTGGCACGTCGTCGGGAATGGCCTTCTCGGCGTGCTTTACGCCTGAGATGATCGTCCCCTCGTAGGCCTCCCACGCGGGGCGGATGGAGTAGAGCCGCGTCAAGAGCCAGCCCAGAAGCCCCGCCATGAGCATCACGCCAGGCACGGAGTTGATCGCTTGCCACAGGCCCGTCAGAATCGTTTCCCAGTTCATGTCGGCTTCCTTTCCTTGTTCGTGAAGGCGTCCTTCAGGACGCCCATATCCGTCACCTCGATGGCCTCGTCGCGCTTGTCCCTGGCCGAGTAGGGGTCGAAGTCGCTGGGCTTGTAGGCCCGCGTCTTCTTCGGGTCGCGGTTCACGTTGGCCACGAGCGCCAGCGCCGCCGACGTGTGCGCCCAGTTGTCCCGGCCCCGCGCCTCGGCCATCCACAACAGTTCCCGCAGCGTCAGCGGCCCGGGGTCGATTCCGACGACGGCGGCGAACTCGTAGACGGTTCGCCAAGGGTCGCCTGCCTGTCCGGCAGACAGGTCTCGATGGCCGCCTCCAGGTCCAGCTTGTCCAGCCGCGTCTCGATCCGCGCGACCGCCAGGTCGATCATCCGCCGCTGGGCGTCCACGGCCTTGGCCATGTCGCCCCGGCCCAGCTTGCGGAAAAAATCGACGAGTTCCTCATAGAAGGCCGTCTGGGCGGCCAGCACTACGTCGCCGCCCAGAGCCGCCGCGAACTCATGGTCGCTCACGCCAGCAGCGTCGGCCTGGGGCTTGACGAGGGCGAAGATCACGTCGCACAGGAGGATGACATCCGTGCCGAGGCGCGTCAGAAGCGGCGGGTCGCCGGCCTCCAGTTCCAGCAGGTTCACGTCCAAGAGCGACTTCACCCGCTTGGCCGCGTCGATGGTGAGCGCCAGCGTCCAGGTCCGCCCGGCGGTGTCGGTGAAGGTCTTCATGTCAGGTCCCCTCGATCCAGCTTCGGAAAACGGCCAGCTTGGCCGTCACGCTGACGGTGATGGCCTCCTCCAGCGCCTCGTTGCGGCTGAACGACGTGATCGCAAAATCGCCGTCTGGCCCCTGGCCGCCGGCCTTGTCCAGAATCTTCAGGGCGATCAATCCCGACGCGAGAAAGGCGTTCTTGATGGCCGTGAACCCGGCGTCGGCGGGCTTGACCCGTGAGAGAGCCAATGCGTCGCGTTCCAGGATCGCCACCGCATCCGCCGGCAGCAGCAGCACGCCGCGCTTGGCCTCAGGGTCGATGTCGATGCTGATCACGTAGGCCTGCACCACCTGCCGCAGCAGTTCGTCCGCGTTCCCCGTGGCCAGCGCACTGCCGAGCTCGTCCAGCCGGCGCAGCGCCCACGCCCGCAGGTCGGCCACGTTCACGGGCGTAGTCGCCCCGGCCCCGGCGGCGGCCAGTTCCGCTTCCAGCGCCGCCCGCCGTTTTCGCAGGCCCACCAGCGTGTCCCGCAGCTCGGCCAGGTCGTCGAGTTCGCCGTCGGCCAGCAGCGCCACGACGCTGTCGATCCGCTTCTGGACCGCCTTCAGGTCCTTCTCGATCCGGCCGCGCTGGTCGTCGGGTCGCGACTGGGCCTACGCCGCCTGAACGAATCGATCAACCGCCTTCTCGACCGCGACCCGATCGCCGGCGACGATGCGCCGCACCTGCGCCAGCACGAACGCATCGAGGGCCTCGGCGTTCAGGTACGTCGGGTCGCAGCCCTTGCGGCCGTAGCGCATGTACGCGCCGTCCATGTAGTAGCGCAGTCGCCCGCCGGTCCCGCCTTTGTGCCCGTTGAAGTTGAACCCGCAGCGGGTGCACTTCACCAGCCCGCTGAGCAGGTAGCGGTTCGTCGGCCGCGCCAGCCCGCCCAGCTTGGACCGGCGGGCGTTTTCGTCCTGGGCGCGCTGCCACAGGTCGGTGCTGACCAGCGGCGCGTGGACGTTCTCGACGACCACCCATTGATCCTGCCCGTTGCGCTCGCCGTTGGGATTGCGCGCTGGTGGCCGCAGTGAGCCATCCGGCGACGGCGCGTTGATCTTCGCCTTGGTCTTGCGGTTCCACGCGAGCGCGCCCTTGTAGACGGGGTTCCGCAGGATGCTGGCGACCGAGGTGTGTTCCCAGCGTCGCCCCATCGGTGTGCAGATGCCGGCGGCGTTGAGCCGCATCGCGATGGTGCGAATGCCGGTCCCGCCGGCGCACCACTCGAACATCTGCTGCACGGTCCGTACGCGCTCGGCCGGGCCGGGGACGAGCCGCACGATGTCGGACTTCGCCTTGGGCAGGTACTCGCCGCGCGGCAATACGCGCAACAGCGTTCCGTCGGGGGCCAGCTCGTGGCGGCTGCCGTCGGGCATCTCGCGCAGCATGCGCAGGACCTTCCCGTCGGGGGCGAGGTACTGGCGGTCGTAGCCGAACGGCGCTTGGCTGCCCAGGCGGCTCTTCTGCCGGGTCAGGTGCGAGAGCTGCCCGCGAATGCTGTCGCGGGCCAGCTTCACGCTGTACTGGCGAGCCTGCCAGGATTTCACGCCTTGGAGCAGCTCGCCTTCGTCGCCGTCGGGGATGCCCTCGGCCGGGAAGATGGCCTCGACGCCCGCCAGCTTGAGCCGGTGCAGGTAATACCCGGTCTCGTTCGTGCCGCCACGGCTGAAGCGCGAGATGTCGTAGCAGAGCACCGCGTCGAAGTCGCGGCCGTTCTCGGCGTCGTGGATGAGCCGCTCGAAGGCTTCGCGACCGCGGGTGCTGGTAGCGGAAATGGCATCGTCGATGAACCAGCGCAGGATGCGGTAGCCGCGCGCGGCGGCCCACTTCTCGACGTAGGCCTGCTGGTCGGGGATCGAGCGTTCCTGCATGTCGGTCGAGCGGCGGGCGTAGCCGGCCGCCGGGATCAGCTTCTTGGCGCTCATGTTTCACCGTCCTTCCGGGCCACGCGGACCCACTGACCCTTCGCTCAACGGGGCCGAAACATCAAGGCATGTTGGCCCGGAATCTGGCGCGAGAACGCGGCGAAAACTGCCGCAACTCCAGCCCGAATCCGCTTGCTTTCCCCGCCCGTCGAGGTAACTGACTGCCCCGCTCGCATGGCGAGCCGCCCGGGCGCGTGCCTGGACGAAAGCGGAAACGCATGCTGGAGAACAGCGATGAGCAAGAAGACCACGAAGAAGGCGGCGAAGACCGCCAAGACCACGAAGGGCGCCCGGACGCCGAAGTCGGACATGTCCGACCGAGCTGCGAAGCAGCGGGCGGCGGCGAAGAAGCCCGCCACGGCCGACAAGCCGATGAGCGGGCTGGATGCGGCCGCCAAGGTGCTGCAGGACGCCGGCGAGCCCATGCGGGCCAAGGCGCTGGTGGACGCGATGATCAACGGCGACCTGTGGAAGAGCGGCGGCAAGACGCCGCACGCGACGGTTTACGCCGCGATCGTCAGGGAGATCGCCGCCAAGGGCGACCAGGCCCGCTTCCGCAAGACGGACCGTGGGCAGTTCGCGTACAACGCCGGGGGTGGCCGATGACGCCGCAACCCGACCGCCACGAGCGGGCCGGTGACGGCGACCGGACCCACGAGGCGGTGCGGCCGGGCTGCGAGTGCCCGACCTGCCGCGAACGGGAGATGGACCTGCTGGTCTGGGTGGACGACAACGTCGTCCGCTGCGTGACCTGCGGCACCCGCTACAACCCGACCACGCGCCAGGTCGCGGGCCAGGACGACCAGGCCGACTGAACATCATCAATCCTCCTCCCGCACCCCGGTTCCGCCGGGGTGTTCTTCGGCCACGGCGCGCTCCAGCCGTTTCAGCCGCCGCCACTCCGCCAGCGGCACGAGCACCACGTCCATCGCCCGGTAGCGCCGGATGCCCAGGGGCCGGCCCGTGCGCGCCACCTCGCGGCAGGCGTAGCCCAGGATGCCCCGCACGTGGCTGACCTGCATGCCGAAAACGTCGAGGTGGTCGCTCATCGGGAATCACGTACAACAAATAAACTCAGACGAAATCGGTTCGCGTTCCCGCAGGCATCAGGAAGAAATCCCGCAGGGAAGGACCCGCGAGCGCCCGGGGTGGGCCAATCGGCGGGTCCTTCCGCCGGACCGCGCTTGCCGATCGCCGCGGGACCAGCCGCCGTACTGGTTTGAATCGTCCGGCGTTTCATCGCTCGCCCCCTGTGACACCACCACCAAAACCCGCGTTCTCGTGGGCGTCGGCGGGGGTTTTGGTTGTGGTGTTACTGGTGACGGTACCCACGAGTGCTATGACCGCGCGCCGAATCGGCTCGGGCAGAGCGGGCCACGCGGCCACCACGGACCGCAATTCGGCGTCGTCAAGCGCCGTCGCGCTGCAACTGTCGGGGGAATAGGCGGGGGCGTCTGTTGCTTCGCTGTAAGAGCTTGTTTCTTCTGTGCTTACGCACGCCCCGGATTGACTTCCAACGCTCACCCCCGATCCCGCAACGCGGGGCGGCCACGCCCACCGGGAACGGCAGCGCGGCTTGCGCTGCCCCCGACTGGCGGCAGATTGTGCGCCCCGCTCAACGTTGCCGGCCTGTGGCCGTCGATGAGCCGGGCGTGGTCTTCAACTCGCTGACGTTCGCGGTGTTCTTCGCCGCCGTGCTGGCTGTGCACGCGTTGCCGCTGCCGTGGAGCTGGCGAAAACTGAACCTCCTGCTGGCCAGTTACCTTTTCTACGCGGCGTGGAACCCCCCGTTCGTGCTGCTGCTGATCCTCGCAGCGGTGGTGGACTACTACCTCGCCCATTGGATGGGGCGGACCGACCGGCCGGGCGTGCGCCGCGGCCTGCTGGTCTTCAGCATCAGTTTGAACCTCGGCCTGCTCAGCTACTTCAAGTACGGTCAATTCCTGCTGGACAACTGCGTCGCGGCGCTGGCCGCCGTGGGCGTGCACTACCAGCCGCCGCGCGCGGACATCCTGCTGCCGCTGGGAATCTCGTTCTACACGTTCGAGACCATTTCGTACCTCATTGATGTTTATCGCCGGCGCCTCGCGCCGTGGCGTTCGTTCATCGACTACGCGCTGTTCCTGACGTTCTTCCCGCACCTGGTCGCGGGCCCGATCGTGCGGGCCGGCGATTTCCTGCCGCAGTGCGCCGTTCCGCGCCGGGCGACGCCCGCCCAGTTCGGCTGGGGGCTGTGCCTGTTGACGGTCGGCCTGTGCGAGAAGGTCGTCGTGGCCGACGGTCTGCTTGCGCCGATTGTGGATATCGTGTACGGCGCCACGGATCGCGCGACCTTCGCGGACGCGTGGATCGGCACGCTGGCGTTCTCGGGGCAGATTTTCTTCGATTTTTCCGGCTACTCGCTGTGCGGGATCGGCGCGGCCCTGTGCCTCGGGTTCGTCCTGAACGACAACTTCCGCTTTCCCTACGCCGCGGTGGGCTTCTCCGACTTCTGGCAGCGGTGGCATATTTCGCTGTCGAGCTGGCTGCGCGACTACCTGTACATCCCGCTCGGCGGCAACCGCCGCGGTCCGCGCCGCACGCTCATCAACCTCCTGCTCACGATGCTCCTTGGCGGCCTCTGGCACGGCGCCGCGTGGCGCTTCGTGGCGTGGGGCGCGCTGCACGGGCTGTACCTGGTCGGCCAGCGCGGCGTCGAAAGCCTCGCCCGCCGCTGGCGGCTCACGCAGGTCCCTGGACTGGCGGCGCCCGCCGCGCTGGTCACCTACCTGCTGGTGTGCGTGGCGTGGGTGTTCTTCCGCGCCGAGAGCTTCAACGCCGCCGGCGACCTGTTGCGCGCCATGGCCCGCCCCACGGCGACGTTCGATCTGCTGGTGCGCAGCCAGGCCGCCCTCGCGCTGGCGGTGGTCGCATTCATGTTAATCGGCCAGTGGCACCTGCGGCGCCGCTCCCTCGAGGCCTGGGTCGCGGCCGTGCCGTGGTGGGCGCGCAGTGCCGCGCTGGCGCTGCTCATCGTCGCTCTCGTCCTGGCCCCGGGAGACACGCGTGCCTTCATCTACTTCCAATTCTGACGCGCGCCTGCCGGCGGGGCCGTGGGCCCGGACGTGGCTCGTGGCGCTGCTGCTCGCGGGGGCGACCCTGGGCGGCTACGAAGGCGCGCTCCGCTGGCGCGGCCTGCGGCCGCACATCACCGATGACGCCGGACTGTGGTCGCTCGCGCGCAGCCGGGTGCGGCCCCACGACCCGGACCAGGTCGTCATCATCGGCGCCTCGCGCGCCCAACTGGGCCTCCAGCCCGCAGCACTCGCCGCCGCCCTCGGCACGCGGCCGCCCGTGCAGCTCGCCGTGAGCGGCAGCAGTTGTATGCCCGTACTGCGGGACCTGAGCGCGTCACGCGACTTCCGCGGGATCGTGCTGGTCGATGTCACGCCCTATGTGTTCTTCAACACACCGCAGCACCTGGACGGCGGCGTGCAGGCTGAGTTCGTCCGTCAGTACGCCGCGCACAGCGTTCTGGCCGCGGTCGAACGCCGGCTGCGACTGGCGCTGGAGCGCCGCTTCGCGGTGCAGCTCCCCGAGGTGCGGTTGTCCTGGCGCAATCTCTACCGCTGGTACCAACGCGGTTTTCCCGCGCCGCGATACGTGGAGACACGGCCCGACCGCTCGGAAAATGCCGACTACGCCAGGATCGACCTGGCACGGGCGGCCGCGGACCGCGCCCGTGACACCGCCGCCAGCGCGCGCCCGGCCGCCCCGGCGGAATGGCAGGCCGCCCTGGCCGAACTCCGCGCGCTGGTGGGGCGGATTCAGGCCCGCGGCGGCCGCGTCGTGTTCCTGCGCATGCCGGTCAGCGGCGCGGTGCGTGCCATCGAGGACGAACGCTATCCGCGCGACGTGTTCTGGGATGCGTTGATCCGCGAAACCGGCGCACTCGGTGTGAACTTCACGGATTTTCCCACCCTGGCGCAGTTCACCTGCCCCGAAGGCTCGCACCTCGATTACCGCGACGCGGAGCCGTTCTCCCAGGCCCTCGGCGCCGTGCTTCAGCCGCTCCTCCGGCCGCCAGCCTACGCGGCCCGCTAAGCCGTCAAACCTCGACCAGCATCCGCGCCGGGTCCTCCACGCACTCCTTCACGCGCTTCAGGAACGAAACCGATTCCCGGCCGTCGATGATCCGGTGGTCGTACGTCAGCGCCACGTACATCATCGGCCGGATCACGACCTGCCCCCCGCGGGCCACCGGCCGGTCCTGGAGCGCGTGCAGCCCGAGGATCGCGCTCTGCGGCGGGTTGATGATCGGCGTCGCCAGCAGCGAGCCGAAGACGCCGCCGTTGGTGATCGTGAACGTCCCGCCCTGGAGCTCCTCGACCGCGATCTTCCGTTCCCGCGCCCGGCGGGCGAGGTCGCCGATCGCCTGCTCCACTTCCGCGAAGCTGAGCCGCTCGGCGTTGCGGATCACCGGCACGACCAGCCCCTGGTCCGTGCTCACCGCCACCCCGATGTCGTAGTAGTTCTTGTACACGATGTCATTGCCGCGGATCTCCGCGTTGACCGCCGGGAAGCGCTTCAGCGCGTCGATCGCCGCCTTCACGAAGAACGACATCAGCCCGAGTTTCACGCCATAGCGCTGCTGGAACGCCTCCCCCCGTTCCTCGCGCAGCCGCAGCACGGCGGACATGTCCACCTCGTTGAAGGTGGTCAGCATCGCCATCGTCTGCTTCGCTTCGACCAGCCGCTGCGCGATCCGCCGCCGCAGCATCGTCATCGGCACGGCTTCCTCGTGCCGGTCGCCGCCCACCGGCGGCCCCACCACGGCCGGCTCGGCGTGCCCCGCCGCCGCCGGCGCCCCGCCCGCGGCCACGTGCCGCTGCACATCCTCTTTCAGCAGCCGCCCGCCCGGCCCCGTCGGCGTGACGTCGGCCGCCGCCAGCCCGGCCTCGTGCAGCGCCCGCTGCGCCGCCGGCATCACGCGCGGCTCGGTCGCCGTCGCGGTCGGGCCGCCGTCGGCCTTCGCGGCGACGGGCGCGGCCGAGGCCGCGGAACGGGCGGCGGCGCGGTCCAGCGGCGCACCGGCCGGCCGCGGGCCTTCCTCGATCATCGCGATGACCGCCCCGACCGGCACGATCTCGCCCGCCTGCCGCAACCGCTTCGTCAGCACGCCGCTGGTCGGGGCCGGCAGCTCCATCGACGCCTTGTCCGTCTCGATCTCGACCACAACCTCGTCGCGCTCGACGTAATCGCCCTCGGCCTTCAGCCATTCGCCGATCTGTACCTCGGAAATGGACTCGCCCGCGGACGGGATCTTCAGCTCGACGGCCATGTCTGTCGTTCTCCGTGTCGCGCCGCCGCCGGGTAGGCGGCCCCGGCGCCGCTCAGGCCGACGCCGCTTCGCCCAGCGCCGCCGCCACGAGCCGCCGCTGCTCGAGCTGGTGGCTCGCGGCCGAGCCCGTCGCCGGGCTCGCCGACGCCGGGCGGCCGAGGAACTCCAGCGGCAGGCGGCCCAGCAACGCGGACCCGAATCTTATGCGGAAGTGCGGCGCCGCGCCCATATTCAGCGGCTCCTCCTGCACCCAGAGCGTCGGCGTGCCGTCGGCGTACGCCGCCAGCGCGGCCGCGAGCCGCTCCTCCGGCAGCGGGTAGAACTGCTCGATCCGGACCAGCGCCACGTCGTCGCGCCCGCGCGCCGTGCGCTCGGCCAGCAGGTCGTAGTACAGCTTGCCGGAGCACAGCAGCACGCGCCGCACCCGACGCGGGTCGGCGGCCGGGTCGGGCAGGACGCGCTGGAAACGCCCCGTCGCGAGGTCGTCGAGCGACGAGACGCACTGCGGGTGGCGCAGCAGGCTTTTGGGGGTCATGACGATGAGCGGCTTGCGCCACGGCCGAACAACCTGCCGCCGCAGCACGTGGAAGTACTGGGCGGGGGTGCTCGGCTGCACAACCTGGATGTTGTCCTCGGCCGCGAGATCCAGGAAGCGCTCGATCCGGGCGCTGGAGTGCTCCGGCCCCTGGCCCTCGAGTCCGTGCGGCAGCAGCAGGACCAGGCCGCTCAGGCTGTGCCACTTGTCCTCGGCGCTGGCGAGGAACTGGTCAATGAAGACCTGCGCGCCGTTGACGAAGTCCCCGAACTGCGCCTCCCACATGACCAGCGCGTCGGGGTAGGCGATGCTGTAACCGTACTCGAAGCCCAGGACGGCCGCCTCCGACAGCGGGCTGTTGTACACCTCGAAGGGGGCCTGGTCCGGCGCGACGTGCTGAAGCGGGATGTACGGGTGCCCGTCCTCGTAATCGTGCAGGATCGCGTGCCGGTGGCTGAACGTGCCGCGGCCGCTGTCCTGCCCGCTCAGGCGCACGCGCGCGCCGTCGGCGGCGATCGACGCGAACGCCAGGGCCTCGCCGGCGGCCCAGTCCAGCGGGCGCTCGCCGCGGGCCATCTGCCGGCGCTGCTCGAGCAGCCGCCGGAGCTTGGGGTGCAGGTGGAACGCGTCCGGCAGGCGGGTCTGGGCCTCGAGCAGCGCGGCGAGCCGGTCCTGCGGGACCGCGGTGTCGGTCTCGGGGCACTGCGCCTCGCGCCCGCCGACGTACGCCGCCCAGATGCGTCCCAGCACGCTCTCGCGCGTGGGCGGCGCCGGCACGGCCTGCGCTACACCCGCGAGCTCCTCCTCCAGGTACTTGCGGCGCTGCGCGGCCAGCTCGTCGGCCTCAGCTCTCGTCACGCCCCCCAACCGCAGCAAGTGTTCCAGATAGCCCTCGCGAACCGACTTGCGGGCCGCGATCCGCCGATACAGCACGGGCTGCGTGAACGACGGCTCGTCGCTCTCGTTGTGCCCGTACCGGCGGTAGCCGTACATGTCGATCACGACGTCGCGATGGAACGTCCGGCGGAAGTCGAGCGCCAGCCGCACCACCTGCGCGACCGCCTCGGGATCCTCGCCGTTGACGTGGAAGATCGGGCTCTGGAGCATCTTGGCGACGTCCGTCGCATAGCTCGTCGAGCGGCCCTCGTCCGGCAGCGTGGTGAACCCGAGCTGATTGTTGACGATCACGTGCAGCGTGCCGCCGGTGCGATAGCCGCGCAACTCGCTCAGATTCAGCGTTTCCTGCACGATGCCCTGCCCCGCGAAGGCCGCGTCGCCGTGCAGCAGGAACGCCATGCTCCGCTCGCCCGCCCGGTCGCCGAGCCGGTCCTGTTTGGCCCGCGTGCGGCCCAGCACCACCGGGTTCACGAACTCGAGGTGGCTGGGGTTGAAGCACAACGCCAGGTGCAGCTTGCGGCCGGTGCTGGTCACCCAATCGCCGTGGTGCCCCTGGTGGTACTTCACGTCGCCGCGCCCGACCCACAGCTCGGCGTCCACGTCCTCGAACTGCCGGAAAATCTGCCGGGGGCTGCGGCCCATGATGTTCGCCAGCACGTTCAGCCGCCCGCGGTGGGCCATGCCGATGACGATTTCCTCGATGCCCTGCTCGGCGGCGTGCTCGATCGCCAGGTCCAGCAGCGGCACCATGCTCTCGGCGCCTTCCAACGAGAAGCGCTTCGCCCCGACGTACTTCTTCTGGATGAACTCCTCGAAGATGACCGCATCGGTGAGCTTCGTGAGGATGCGGAGTTGCTCGGCCCGCGTGAGCTGGAGCCGGTTCTGCGTCCCCTCCATCCGCTCCTGGAGCCAGTGCCGCACGTCCAGCGAATCGATGTGCATGAACTGCACGCCGATCGAGCGGCAGTACGTGTTCCGCAGCAGCAGCAGAATCTCGCGCAGCGTCCGCACCGGGGCCCCCGCGATCGTGCGGGCCGAGAACGGCCGCTCGAGGTCCGCCGGCGTGAAGCCGTAGTACGCGGGCTTCAGCTCGGGGCTGTACGGCCGCGGATGGTGCAGCGGGTCGACCTGCGCGATCTTGTGCCCGCGCACGCGGTACGCCCGAATAAGCTGGTCGATGCGGTCCTGGCCGACGGCGACGGGCCCCGCCGTGGCGGCGGTCCCGTTGCTCCGAGCCGGTGGATTGAAGATGCTGCCGGGCCGAAACGAGGGTCCGAGGCGGGAGGCGGCCCCGAACCGGTCGCCGGCGGGCAGGGCGGCGAAGTAGCTGCGCCAGTCCTCGGGAACCGCGGCCGGGTCCCGCAGATACTCGGCGTATAACTGTTCTGCGAACGGGAGGTTATGGCAATCCGGCCAGACGTCGCGGGTGCTCATTGCGGGTTCCACGGTCGCGCCCGACGGGCCCGCGCTCGACCCCGGCGCGGGTTGCAAGTCGTGCCGCGATTATAGCGTGCCACCCGCCGCGGCGCACCGGTCCGAGGGCGGGCGCCCGCGGGCGGCCAATTCGCCCGGCCGCGGCTCGCATGGCCGGCGGAACCCCGCGCTGTGGGGACATCAATCCAGCCAGCGCTTCTCCGCGAGCTTGCGGGGCAGGTACTGCTCGGTGATGAAGCTGAAGTTCTTGTTGGAGAGCGCTTCGAGCTCGAGCTTGACCCCCAACCGCTCCATGTGCTGGATCTCGCGCTGCCAGGGCTTGCTCTGAAACCACGGGTATTCGCGGATTTCCTTCGCCCGGCGCCGGTCCTCGTCCGTCAGCGGCATCGGCACGTGGCTGGGAATGTCGAACTCGTCCGCGTCGAAGCTGCTCATCCCGATGAACCGCGCGGCCGGGATCGCCATGCGCTGGCTCTCGAACGCCAGGTTGATCGACCCCTGCTTGACCACGCTGTAAATGTAATAGCCCCACGGGTCGTTGTCGACGAGCACGTACACCGGCAGTTTGAGCTCGTGGTGCATGCGGTACAGCAGCCGCCGCACGCCGCGCGGCGGCTGGCCCCCCCCATGCAGGATCACGCACTTGTGCTTCTCCCAGAAGCGGTCCTTGTTGAACCGCTGCCAGACCGCGCCTTTCTCGATCAACAGCACGAAGTCGGCCCGGCTCTTCACGAACTGGATCACGTCCGCCTCGACGATGCTCGGCACCGCCCAGCCGCCCGAGCCCATCGCCGTCAGGTCGATCGTGTCGCCGTTGTCCACGATCGTCAGCGGCCCGACCATCGCCCCCTTCGTCTCCGCGTGGACGCCCAACTCCTCTCGCAGCGCCGCGACCGTCACCTCGATGTCTTCGATGATCGGATCGCTCTCGGACTGGTCCGCGAAGATCAGCTCGCGGCTCCGCGGCTGTCCCGGCGGCGTCTTGATCGGCACTTTCAGGTTGTAGAACAGGTCACGCAGGCTGGTCGAGTCGTCCGCCTCGATCAGCCGCCGGCAGACCTCCGCCACCCGCAACGTCTGCATGAACTTCTTCGCCTGGCTGCCCTCCCCCTTGCGCCGCCCCAGCAGGCTGAAGAAAAACCGCCGCTGCTTGCCGTCCAGAAGCTCGATGATCCCCTTCTTCGGGTTGAACTGCACATTGCTCAGCGTGCGGGCCGGAATGTCGACGTACGGGTCCTCCCGCTGGTGCACCCGCCGCACCACATCCTTCGCCAGTGCCCCGATCCGCTGGGCGACCCCGGCCCGATCCCGCGTCGACGGGCCCGCGGCCAGCCGACTCCGTGCTGCCTTCTTCGCCACGACGTTCTCCTTGCGCGGCCCGCAGTACGCCGTTGAGCAACTCCCGCACTGGACTTACCGGGCCTGCGCGCGGGCCGCTGTGTCTCCCCGCGACGTCCGACACGCGGGTCGGACGCTACACAGAGCGCCTCGGGCCCCTGCTCAACGGGTTGTAAGCTACCGCGCGGCGGACATGGATCGAAGGGGCGGCGGGCGGGTCCGCCGGTCGCGACGGGTTGACGACCGCTGAAAAAAAGAGAAGGCCGCGAGGGTCGCGGCCTTCTTCGCCGAGCGTTTCGTTGGAATCTGGCGGTCGTACCGCCCGGGTCTTCGGGTCAGCTCGGAATCCCCGCCCCTTCCGAACCGACTAGTGCTTGTCGGCCGGCTTCTCGGCCGAGTTGTCGGCGGGCTTCGCCGGGGGCATCAGGACGCCGTCGATCACGTGGATCACGCCGTTGCTGGCGGCCACGTCGGTCTTCGTCACGTTGACCTTGCCATCGAGCGTGACCTTGCCGTCCTTGACGGCGATCTTGATCTCGCCGCCCTCGACGGTCTTCGCAGCCTTGCCGTCCATCTTGAGGACGTCGGCCGCCATGACCTTGCCGCTGACGACGTGGTACTTCAGGATGTTCGCCAGCTTCTCCTTGCTCGCCGGCTTCTTGAGATCCTCAAGAGTCTCCTTGCCGAGCTTGGCGAAGGCCTCATCGGTCGGCGCAAACACGGTGAACGGGCCCTTGCCCTTCAGCGTCTCCACCAGGTCGGCGGCCTTGACCAGATCGACGAGAGTGTTGAACTTCGCCTCAACCGCGACTTCGACGATGTCCTTGGCCTTCGGCTCTTCCTTCGTCGGCTCCTCTTTCTTCGCCGCATCCGGCTTGGCCGGCTGGCCGTACTCCTGAGCCGTCACCGCCCCACTGAACGCCAGCGCTACGATCGGAACCAGAACCCAACGCAACATGCGACTCGACATTGCAAGTCTCTCCTTGCCGCTCGCCGTGCGGAACGACCACACGCCCGGGTGGTCTACACCGACCGCACCGTCCGCTCCGCAGGCGAAGTAGGTAACTATATCGCTCGCCATGGGCATTACAAGAGACCCCGACGTCCGCAGAACGTTAGCCCCTCGATCGGCCCTGCCCACTTTCCCCGCGTCGAAATCACGCGAGGTCTCCCGCCCGGTCATACCCGAGCCGAATACCGCCCGTTGTGGGTGCGGTCCAGGTCGTACCCCTACGGCTGGGGGTCGGTCGCGCCGTCCGGGTCGTCTCCCGCTTCACCCCGGCGGTCCGCCTCACCCCCCGTAGAACGCCGGGCGCGGCTCGCCGAGTTTCTTCCAGTGCGCCACGATCTTGGCGGCCTGACCCGCGCAGTTGAGCATGTGGAGCTTGCGGCGGACCAGCTCGACGATCGCATCGCGGGCCGGCCCCAGGTAGTGCCGCGGGTCGAACTCCGCCGGCTTGGTCGCGAACACCTCGCGGATCTTGGCCGTCAGCGCCAGCCGCAAGTCCGTGTCGATGTTGACCTTGCACACGCCGTACTTGCGGACCGCCATCGCGAGCTGGTCCTCGGGCACGCCCTTGGCATTCGGCATGCTCCCCCCGTACTGGTTCACGAGGTCGATCAACTCCTGCGGCACGCTCGACGAGCCGTGCAGGACCAGCGGCAGCCCGGGGCACGTCCGCATGATCTCGGCGACCCGGTCGAACGCCAGCCGCGCCTCCGACTTGAACTTGTACGCGCCGTGGCTCGTCCCGATCGCCACGGCCAGGCTGTCGATCCCTGTCCGCTGCGCGAAGTCGGCCGCCTGCTGCGGGTCGGTCAGGAACTTGGCAAGATTCTTCTCGTAAGCGGCCGCGTCGAGCCCAACCACGTCTTCCTCGATCCCGCCGAGCTGCCCGAGCTCGGCCTCGACGACCACGCCCGCGGCGTGCGCCGCCTCCACCACGGCCCGCGTGAGCCGAACATTCTCCTCGTACGGGTGGTGCGAGCCGTCGATCATGACCGACGTGTAGCCGTCGCGGATGCACGCCTGGATCAACTCCAGCGTGTCCCCGTGGTCGCAGTGGATCGCGATCGGCAGTTCCGGGTGCTCCTCCACGGCCGCGTCGATGATGTGCTTGAGGTAGCGGATGTTGGCGTACTTGCGGGCGCCCTTCGAAATTTGGAGGATCAACGGAGCCTGCTCCGCGGCGCAGGCCGTGACGATCCCCTGCGTGATCTCCATGTTGTTGACGTTGAACGCGCCGACCGCGAACCCGCCGTCGTAGGCCAGGTCGAACATCGGCTTGGTGGTCATCAGCGGCATCGTCAGCTCCTCGTCGCGATGTCAGTTCCGGGCCGACCCGGACGCGCTCTCCACCCCCGGGGGCGGCTCGGGCTCCGCAGCCGGCGGGGAGTGTAGCGTTTCCCTGGCGTTCCGCGATGCGGTCCCAGCACCAATTCATCGGCTACAGCGAGCGTGAACTGTGCGCAGCGCCGGCTTCACACAGCGCGGGGCAACTTCCGCTATACTGCGGCCGCTAAGGCCGCCACTGGGGCGGTCGCCGGTCGTGCACGAGACCCCGCATGCGATCTTGCCGCCATCCCGCGCGACGAGCGTGCCCGCAGGCCGCGCTGGTGCTGTTGCTCGCGTCGCTGACGGGTTGCGGCGGCGGGCGCACGGTGCAGCCCAACGCCCCCGAGCTGTCGGCGTTTCTCGAGGTGTCGCTCCCGGCGCGCGTGCGCATCCTGACCTGGACCAAGCCGGTCAGCCTCCGCGGGGACGGCACGGCCGACGCGGTCGAGGTCGTGCTCGCGGCATATGACGCCTGCGACGACCCGACGAAGCTGGTCGGCACGCTCGTGCTGGAAGTGCTCACGCGCCGCACCGGACAGCACATCGCCACGCAGGTGGCCGCCCGGTCCATCGAACTGCGGACGCCCGCGGCCATCCGGGCCGAGCGCGAGCAGCCGTCGGGCTTCTACCGGTTCACACTGCCGGTGCGGGCCGGCAAGCTCACGCCCGGGCAGTATGTCGTAACGGCCCGGCTGCAGTATGAGGGCGCTTCGGCCCGAATGGACGAGTTCGCGTTGAGTTACGACGGCACGCCCGTACCGCCCGCCCGCACACGCTAAGCTCGCACACGCCCCGCTCCGCCGCACCAGCGCTCGCGAACGCTTCGCGTTCGGAGCGCGGGCGCGGGCTCGCGCCCGGCGAGCGAATGGCGACCGGGCGGCGGGCTGCGTACCATGCCCGGACGCCGTCGCGGGAGATCGGCTTCACGGTCGCGCGGAGTCGCCCGCGCGGCTGCCGGAAAGCTCCGCGGACCACTCGACGGCGTCGAAAACCACCGGAGAACGCCCATGCCGGACGCTGACTACGACGTCCTGATCCGCGGCGGCACGCTGTACGACGGCAGCGGCGGCCCGCCGGTCGTCGGCGACGTGGCCGTCCGCGGCGACACGATCGCGGCGGTCGGGCCGGCGGCGACCGGCCGCGGCCGACTCGAGCTCGACGCCCGCGGCCTGGCCGTCGCGCCGGGCTTCATCAACATGCTGAGCTGGGCGAACGAGTCGCTGCTCCACGACGGCCGGTCGCAGAGCGACATCCGCCAGGGCGTCACGCTCGAGGTGCTGGGCGAAGGCTGGTCGATGGGCCCGCTGAACGACGCGCTCAAGGCCGAGCAGCGCGAGGAGCAGACGGACATCCGCTACGAGATCGACTGGACGACGCTGGGCGAGTACCTCGACGGCCTCGTGCGGCGCGGCGTCTCCTGCAATGTGGCGTCGTTCGTCGGCGCGACGACGCTGCGCATCCACGAGCTCGGCCACGTCAACCGGCCGCCGACGCCGGCCGAGCTCGGCCGCATGTGCGCCCTGGCGCGGCAGGCGCTGGAGGAAGGCGCCGTCGGCGTGTCGTCGGCGCTCATCTACGCCCCCGCGACGTTCGCGGGCACCGACGAGCTCATCGCGCTGGCCGCCGTCGCGGCCGAGTGCGGCGGTCTGTACGCCTCCCACATCCGCAACGAGGGAGACTGCCTCCTTGAAGCGCTGGACGAGTTCCTGACGATCGCCGAGCGCTCCGGTTGCCGGGCCGAGCTCTACCACCTCAAGGCGTCCGGCCGGGCCAACTGGCCCAAGCTGCCCGAGCTGCTGGCGCGGCTCGAGGCCGCCCGCGCGGCCGGCCGGCCGATCAGCGCCGACATGTACACCTACCACGCCAGCTCGACCGGCCTCGACAGCGTGATGCCGCCGTGGGTGCAGGAAGGCGGCCGCAAGGCGTGGATCGCCCGCCTGCGGGACCCGGCCGTCCGCGCCCGGGTCAAGCAGGAGATGAACACGCCGACGAAGGAATGGGACAACGGCTGGCTCGCGGCCGGCTCGCCCGAAAACATCATCCTCGTGGGCTTCCGGCAGGAGCAGCTCAAGCCGCTGGCCGGCCGGACGCTCGCGCAGGTGGCCGCGGAGCGCGGCACGTCGCCCGAGGACACGGCCATCGACCTGGTGATCGAGGACGAGAACAACGTCGGCGCGGCGTTCTTCAGCATGTCGGAGGACAACATCCGGCGCGAAATCCGCGTGCCGTGGATCACCTTCTGCTCGGACGCGCAGTCGGTCGCGACCGAGGGCGTCTTTCTGAAGCGCTGTCCCCACCCGCGGACGTACGGCGCATTCGCGCGGCTGCTGGGCCGCTACGTCCGCGACGAGGGGCTGGTGCCGCTCGAGCAGGCGATCCATCGGCTGACGGCCCGGCCGGCGGCGAATCTGCGGATTGCGCAGCGCGGCCGCCTGGCCCCCGGGTATTTCGCCGACGTCGTGGTGTTCGACCCGGCCACGATCGCCGACCGCGCGACGTTCGACCGGCCGCACCAGTACGCCGTCGGCGTGCGCGACGTGCTGGTCAACGGCGTGCCCGTGCTGCGCGACGGCGAGCACACCGGCGCCAAGCCGGGCCGCGTCGTGCGGGGGCCGGGCTGGCGTCCGCGGTAGCCGTCGGTCGGGCGCTCAGTTCAGGTCCGGCCAGCGGATCAGGAGCTTGACGGCTTCGTCCTGGAGCCCCTCGTACGGCTTCACATCGCCCGGGATGCGGTTGTAGATGATGGCGAAGGCCAGCCACTCGTTCCGCTGCGTGCGGACGTACCCGCTCAGCGCCCGCACGCCGCCGATGAAACCGGTTTTGGCGAAGACGCGGCCCTCGTATCCGGCGAACCGCTGCTCCAGCGTGCCGTTCACGCCGCCCTTGGCGAGGCTGTCGATGAAGGCCGCGCGGTCCGGCCGCCGGTACATGACCACGAAGAGGTCCGTGAGCAGCCGCGCCGTGAGCTTGTTGTCCTCGCTCAGCCCCGACCCGTCCGCCACGACCAGCCCCCGGTCGTCGATGCGGTTCCGCCGCAGGAACGCATGCACGGCCGCCGAGCCGTCGGCCCACGAGCCGGGCACCGGCCGACCCTGCCGCCGTGCCCACGCCTGCCCGGTCAGCTTGCAGGCCGCTTCCGCGAACATGTTCTGGCTGTTCGTGTTGATGCGGCCGAGGATGTCGCGGAGGGCGGTTTCGTGCAGGGCCACCACGCGGGCCGGCGGCGGCGGAAGCGTGCCGCCCAGCGGCGCGGCCGCCCGGCGGATGGTTCCGGCGACGCGGATGCCGCGGCCCTCCAGGTGGGTGCGCAGGGCGTCGGCCGTGAAGGCCCCCGGGTCCTCGACCGGCTTGCTCTTGAGCTCCTCGCGTCGGGCGCAGGTGCCGCCGAGCCGGTAGACGTTGCCGCCGGGGAGCTTCTCGATGGTGGGGGCGTGCGTGTCCGCGGTCCGGCACTCGTTGATGACCGTGATGTTCCGCACGGGCGGCTGGACTTCGTAGGCGGCCGGACCGCCCGGCTCGCCCGGCATCACCGTGATGTCCACGCAGTTGTCGTTGAAGTTCAGGCCCGAGACGGGCGCGCCGTACCAGTGCAGCGCGTCGTCGCCCCAGGTCGGATGCACCCACTGCGCATCCAGCGCGCCGTCGTAGTACACGAGGTCCCCGGCGATGTGCGTGAGGCCGCGCTGCTGAAGCGCGTCGGCCCAGGCGTCGAACACGCCGGTCACGGTGGACCCGCGGCGCTGGGCGAGGCGCGGATCGCCCAGTCCCGGATCGCCCGTGCCGATGATCCACAGGTCGTCACCGTCCACGGCCACGTAGGTCTTGAAGGTGTGCGCGAGGCCGAACGTGTCGAGCAGCGCCGCGCTGACCGGCACCTTCAGGTTGCTCGCCGGCGTGTACGGCACGTCCGCGTCGCGGGCGTACAGCTCGCGGCCGCGGGGCACCGTGACGACGCGGGCCGTCACCGTCGCGCCGGTGTGCGCCAGGCGCGTGAGGATCGGGTCGAGTCGCTCGGACAGGCGGCGGTCGGGACCGAAACACCCCGTCAGCCACAGCAGCGCGACCGCCGCCGGCAGGCGCGCCCGTCCGGGATTTCGCAGCCAATTCATGCGTCGTGTGCTCCCATGTGCCGGGGCGCGGCCCCGCCTACTTGAACACCAGGTGGCAAACCCACACGGCCGCCAGCAGTCCCGCGGCATCGGCGATCAGCCCGACGGCCAGGGCGTGGCGGATGCGGCGGATGCCGACCGAGCCGAAGTAGAGCGCGATGATGTAGAACGTGGTGTCGGTGCTGCCGAACATCGTCGAAGCGACCCGCGCCGTAAACGAATCCGGGTCGCGCTGGAGGATCTCGGCCACCAGGCCGAGCGAGCCCGAGCCCGAGAGCGGCTTCATCAGCGCGACGGGCAGCGTCTCGGGCGGCATGCCGATCCGCAGCGTCAGCGGAGCGAGCGCTTCCGACAGGAAGTCCAGGGCCCCGGACACGCGGAACATGCCGATCGCCACCAGAATCGCGACGATGTACGGCAGGACCTTGATGAAGATGTCGAAGCCTTCTTTGCCGCCCTCGACGAACGACTCGTACACCTTCACCCGCCGCAGCAGACCGTAGCCGACGATCAGCAGGAAGATGGCCGGCACCGTCAGCAGCGAAACCTGATTCACGACCAGGCGAAAGCCGTCCTGCATCACCGGGCTCCTTCCGTCGGGGCCGCTGCGGCCGCCTCTTCGCGGGCCGCCTCGGCCAGCGCCGCCTTGACCGAGAACACCGGCAGCCGCGCCAGCAGCCGGACCATCACGATCGCCGTGACGGTCGAGGCCGCGCCCGCGAGCATGCACGTGCCGATGATCTCGAACGGGTCGGAGCAGCCGGCTGACTTCCGCAGGGCCAGCAGCGTGGTCGGCAGCAGCGCGAAACCGGCCGTGTTGTACCCCAGCAGCATGACCTGCGAATCCGTCGCGATCGCCTTGTGCGGGTTCAGGTTCTGAAGCTCGCGGATCGCCTTGAGGCCGAACGGCGTGGCCGCGTTGCCCAGGCCGAGCACCGTCGTGGTGAAGTTCATCAGGAGCGCGGCGCTGGCGGGGTGGTCCCTCGGGACATCCGGAAACAGGCGGCGGATCAGCGGGTGCAGCCCGCGCGCGACCAGCTGCACGAGGCCCGCATCCTGCCCCACCCGCATCAGCCCCAGGAAGAGCACCATCGACGCCACGAGCCCCAGGGCGATGTCGAACCCGGTCTTCGCGTAGTCGAAGGCGGCGTCGGTCAGCGACTGGAGCGTCACGAGGCGCCCGCGCGCCCAGGCCCGGCCGTCGATGAGCACCTCGTACGTGCCGTGGCCGGCGTAATCCCAGGTGAGCAGGCAGACCGGCGACGGCCCGCCGAGATCCCCGGACATCGCGTCGCCCGGCTTCGTTCCGATGAGCCACGGCGCATCCGGGCGCGGCACGGCGTCTGCGGCCGGGACGGCGAGCGCGTCGCCCGCCCCGCGCGTCAGGCGGAACGTGCGCTCCACGACCTTGTTCTCGCGGCCGGTGATCCGCACGGTGAACGTGTCGCCGGCCGCGGCCAGCGCATCGGCGGGCAGCACGGTCGTGGTCGGCCAGTAGTGCTGCACGGCGCAGAGCCCGAACGCGACGAGAATCATGAGCCCCCAGATCGTGTTGATGTTCAGCAGCCACCGCAGGAGGGAACCCAGGATGCGCACGGCGCCGCACCTCCTCTTGTGCCGCGGCGCAGGGCGGATCGCCCCGCGTACCGGGCGGACGGTCGGCAGTGTACCGCCGGCGTCGTGGGACGCTGTACCGCCGAGTTGCGGATTGCTCGCGGGCCGGGGTCGGTTACACTCAACGAGCGGCGCTGATTCGCCAGCTCAGCGTTGCGGATTGCTCGCGGGCCGGGGTCGGTTACACTCTTTTGCCAACACCACCGACGCCGTACACTGTTGCGGATTGCTCGCGGGCCGGGGTCGGTTACACTTCAGGTCCATCAACTCTGGAGATTCGCACGGTTGCGGATTGCTCGCGGGCCGGGGTCGGTTACACTGATGACGACCGTCTGATACTCATGATCTTCGTTGCGGATTGCTCGCGGGCCGGGGTCGGTTACACTGACCAGGTTTGCGGCTTCCGCCTGTCGCAGGTTGCGGATTGCTCGCGGGCCGGGGTCGGTTACACTGACACAGTTCATCACGAGCGATGCGGCAGTGTTGCGGATTGCTCGCGGGCCGGGGTCGGTTACACTTGCACCCCCGGAACCTTCGAGCAAAAAAGGACTTCGGACATTCCGGGTCTAGAACAGCAGGAGCTGCGCGGGCGCCCGCTGGGGCGCCCGTCGCATTTTCCCCCAAAAAATGCGCATCCGCTCAAACTGTTTATCGGTAATCGTGATGACCCGCACTTCGCCGTCATCCGGCAACGCTCGCTCGATCCGCGCGATGTGCACGCCCGCGTTCTCTTCGCTCGCGCAGTGGCGAGCATAGACGGAGTACTGCAAGCGGGTAAAGCCGTCTTTCACGAGCGCTTTGCGGAACTGGGCGTATGCCCGCCGGGCTTCCTTCGTATCGACCGGCAAGTCGAACATCGCCACAACCCACATGAACCGATACCCGCTCAGCCTCACGGCTCCGCCCCGTCGTCCGCCGCGGGGCCGGGCTCCGGCGGTTCCTCCACGACCACGGGGATGCTCAGGTCCCGAGCGCGGCCCTCCAGACAGTCCACCAGCGAGGCGACGTAGCGGTGCAGCGTCACCATCAGGGGGCCCCGCTGGCCCCCGCAGGCCGCTTCGACCGTCAGCAGCTCGAGCAGCGCCCGCTTCGCCGCCGGCGTCACCTCCCCCGACCCGCCCGACCACAAAGCCCGCACCGCCCGGTCCACGAACGGCCGGAGCGGCTCCACCAGGTCGTCGGCCAGGCAGAACGCGTTGGCCCGGTGCGCGTGGCGCAGGCCGAGGGCCGGCAGCAGCCCGGCCGCGACGACGGCCCGGGCGACGGCCGCGCGCACCACCGCGTAGCCGTAGTTCAGCAGGCCGTTGGGCGGCGGCCCCTCGGGATCGCGGCGAAACCGGGGTGCGTCCGCCCACCCCACACCCGTGAAGAGCGCGGCCCAGTAGGACCGCGCGGCCTGGGCCTCCGCGTTCTCCGGATCCCCGGAGCGGACCGTCCGGGCAAGCTCCAGCAGCCGCGTGCGCGCGGCCGACCCGCGGGCCAGATTCCGGGCCTGGGCGCGGATCTTGGCCCGCACCAACTGGCGCCACAGCCGCTTGCGCAGGGGGCGACGCGCTGCGATTTGCGACCGAATCCGCCAGACGACCTGCGAGTGCTCCCCCAGCGGCAGCAGCAGACCGGCCGGCAGATGGTCGCGCCCGCAGATCACGACGGCCGCGTCGTGGGCCAGCAGCGTGGCGAGCGCGGCGTGGGTGTAGGTCGTACTCGGCTGGTCCACGAGGAGCAGACCGATATCCTCGCACGGCACGGCGGTCAGCAGCCCGGGTGGCTGCGCGGGAAGCCGCCGGCCGTCGTCGGCGCGGGCCAACAGCAGAAGCTGACCGTCGCGCACCGTCAGATGCACGGCCTGCTGCGAGATCTCGATCGTTCGCCGAATCATGGCCGCGCCCGTTCGCCCGCCCGGGGAGGTATCGGCCGGGAACGGGCGGGGCTTCAGTCGCCGGCGCGGCGGATCCGGCCGAGGGGATCGACCGTCACCTTGGCGGCGTGCAGCGTGTTCAGGGTGAATAGAAACAGCTGCCGACCGCGCGAGGGGCGGGCGTCTTCCGCCGGCACCAAACCGATTTTGTTGACTGTGGAGACGAGCGTGTTGACCACGCACAGCCGCTCCCGCCCGTCGGTGGTGGCGAGGACTGTGTCTCCGGGGGCCAGCGAGCCGACGAAGCGTGCGTCGGGGCGCTCGGGCCAGGTGCGCTGCACGATCGGCTCGCGGGCCCGCAGGCGGCGGTGCGCCTCCAGCAGCGAGACGAAGCGGCCCTGGCGAGCCGTCTTGCGGCCTTTCGGGACCTCGAAGATTTCGACGTGATGCACCGCGCCGGATTTGACGAAGGCGGTGCCGCCGCGGATCGGCACGATGGTCTGGTCGCGCTTCAGCACCCGGACGCGGCGCACGGGTATGCCGGAGGGCAGGCAGAGCGGTTCCTTCCAGACCTCGGCGGGAACGGGCTTGTCCTGGCCCCGGCCGGGCTCGAGTTTGAACTCGCGCAGGCGCCGGGTGACCAGGCGGCGGATCGCGGGGTCGCGAATCCGGTCCACTTCGGAGAGCGACAGCTTGGTCAGCGGCTTGCGAACCACGAACTGCCCGGGCGTGTCGGTCGGGCCGTAGAGCGTTTCCTCGTGCAGGGCTCCGCTGACGCGGTGCCGCGGGCGATGGGAAACGTGGATGCCGGCGATCGCCGCGCGCACCGTGGCGCGGAAGTTGGGCCACGGCTCGGACAGGATCTCCCCGGTGGCGGCGGTGCCGCCGGCGCGGCGGAGGGCGGCGAGCTGTTGCAGCCGGGAGCGGGTGGTGAGTGCGATCACGACGGCGTCGACGGCATGATGGCGGTGATCGGCGCGGTTCTTTTCGCCGGGCGGCAGGTCGGCGGCGGCCTGCCACGCAGGGCTGTCGGGCAGTTCCGACAGGACGGTGTCGAGGCCCCATTGCCAGCGCAGTTCGGCGGTGTGCTGGCCCTTGGAGCAAACCACGTCGGCCCCGAGGCACTGCACGTACCGCTGCACCTGCGTCGTGATGTAGGTCGTATCGACGAACTGGCGGGCGAAGAAATCGTCGAGTTCGACCTCTCTCTGGAGGAACCGGCGGTACTTGGGGTAGGGCAGCCGGCGGGCGCGCTGGAGAACCTGCGCGTACCGGTCCGGGTCGATCGCGGCGAGCCACTCGTGCGGCGTCCGGTCGCCCTTGGCGGCGTTCTCGCCGCAGAAGGCGACCACCTGGTTCATCAGCGAGTTGTCGAGGCTGCGCGAGTACGGCAGGATGTGGTCCACGTCCACCTCGCCGCCCAACAGCTGCGCGAGGCTGATCGGGCGGCCGGAGTAGGCGCACACGCCGTCCTGCTCTGCCCACAGCAGATAGCGGGTAATCGCGTCGCGCGTAGGGTGCAGGCCCTCCTCGCGAATGCGTTCGGCGGCGCGTGCCCGCTGCCGCTCCCGCTCCCGCATTTCTTTCGTGCGTGCCGCGCGCTGTTTGGCGGTGCCGCGCACCTCGCGGGCCAGCTCGATGTGGATGCGGGCCAGGGTGTGATTCGACCGGCAGACCAGTTCACGGAGAACCGCGTTGACGACCTTGCGGACCTCGTGGAGCGCTTGACGGACGAGGGGATTGGTCAGGAAGGGCGGGGGCGGCAGGAGTTCCTGGCGCTGCGCGGCGTGCTCCCAGGGCATCAGGTAGCCGGCCGCCCGCAGCGCGCCGGGGACGGACGGATCGCGACTCGACAGCGGCAGCCCGGCTTCCAGATGCGGCAGCAGGCGTTTGATGGCGTGCAGGCTGTAGCTCGAGTAGCCGTCCTCGAGGGGTGTGTTCTCGAGGAGCTGCGGCGCGCGCTCAGGGTCGAGGCCCGCCTTCGCCAGCAGATAGCGTAACCGCGGCTCCTCGTCATCGATGATGGCGGCGACGATGCGGTCCTTGAGCTCTTCCTCGACCTTGTGCCACGCCGGACCGACATGCTTGGGATGCGCCAGCGCGGCATCGGTCGGCAGACCCTTCAGTTTCTTGCGCTCCCCGCGCGCCAGGTTGAAACGGACGTTCTCGGACTGCGGGAACAGGCGTCGGGCGAGCGTGTCGAAGGCGCACTCCTTCTTCGCTCGCAGCTCCTTCAGAACCTGCGCGCGCTCTTCGGCGGTCAGCGGGCGCTCGCCGCCCTCGCCCGGCACAATGACCCGCAGGTTGTTGACTTCCTGATAGAGCCGGAACCGCTGGGCGCGGCGGTCTGCCCGCGGGCAGCGCGGCAGACGCGGTTCGAGCTCACAACGTCCGACGAGACCCGGGCCGGGCGGCCGCAGCGGGCGCTGGAAGAAGATGAGGCTTTCGATCCGGCGGCGCGCTTCGGGCGTGAGCAGCGCCGGATGGTGGCCGGCCTGGGCCTCCCAGATGCGCTGGAACTCGTCGCGGTACATCTGGCGCGACGTGTGCCGGCCGCGCAGCCGCACGAGATGGAAGCACCGCGGGTCGTCGCCGCGCTGCGCCGCCAGGTACTGTCCCAATGTCGCGCCGGCGAGCTTTTCGCCCAAGACGCTGATTTCTTGGAGAAGCTCCGACTGCTCCTGGCGCCGCCCCCGGTCCGCCTTGCGATTGGACAGAAAGCCGCGACGTTGGGCCAAATGGAGGAAAACGCGGCCGAGCTCGTGCGGCTCGAGTCGCTCGTGCAGCGCGCGGGCCCGAAGCGTGTACGGGTCGGCGGCCCGGCCGGCGGCGTCCTCCCAGGCGACGCGCTGCGGGTCGGTGCGCGGCCGCCGCGCGCTTTCCGGCAACAAGCCCAGGTCGACGAGAGCCTGCCGGAGGGCCCGCTTGCGCCGGGCCCGGCGGGCGATCTGCCGCCGCATGGCCCGCGCCGAGCGCCGTTGCTGCATCTTGGGCTTCTCAGCCCCGGATTTTTCGCGGTCGACGCCCTCCGGAAAGACGCGCACTCCGGCGGCGACAATCCGCCCCTCGTTTTCGTCCACGAGCGCCCAGCCGATCGACGTCGGCCCCAGGTCCAGTCCCAAGGTCAGATGTGCCATCGCGGTCCCCGATTCCCATGCCAAGGCGGTTGACAAGATAGGACCGGATGGACAAAATGCAACTCGTGTAACCGACCCCGGCCCGCGGTTTTTCGCAACAAAGACGAGAAATTCGCAGGCCACGCTCTGCGGAGCGACCGGCTGCCGGCGAGAGCCTCGCAGCCTTTTTTTTATTTTTTCGCCGCGACGGTGGGGCGGCGCTGCGTCGGCGGGGGGGTCCGCAGGCCCCCCGGTCCTGGTCGCGTTCCGCTTCTTTTCCAGGTCCCCCGGGGACGGGACGCGGTCCGAGCGGGCGGCCAGAACAGATCTGGCTGAACCGGCGGCGCGCGGTGACGGTCGGCCGCAGTGCGGCACGCGTCGCCCGGCACAAGGGTCAACACGCGGACCGCCCCGCATGGGGTGCGCGGCTCCGCAGCGGCGCGGTCACGCCGTGGCCGGACGGAGGCGCACGCACGCGACAACCGGCGGGCGCGTCAGTTGGTGAAGAGGGAATCCGAGGAGAAGACGTACTCGACGTCCGCCTCCCAGTGCGGATCCGTGCGGATGGCCAGGACGAGGAACTTGGCGTAGCCGTCCCGACACTTGACGACATAGACGTGCCCGACTTGCAGGGGCGGCAGATCCAGCCCCTGGCCGCCGTCCCAGCTCTGCGGGGCCGACGTCACGGAGCTGAGCGACACGTTTCCCATGTCCTTCAGATAGTTCGTGTCGTCGGTATTCACGGCCGGTGCGAACCACACCTCGGTGCCGGAGAAGTACCAATTGTTCGGGGGCGGCGGCCAAGTGGTGGTGAAACCGTCGCTGTCGTCCGCGGACGCCATCGCGTCGCCGGTGGTTCCAGCCGAGAAATCGACCCCCGCATGGACCAGCGTCAGCCTCTGCGCGGCGCTCGTGCCGGAAGCGGCGGAGTCCGCGGGGCCGCCCGGGCAGCCGCCCAGCATGAGCGTTGCGGCAAACCCCACAAGGGCCAGGCTTCCGGCCAGGGCTCTGTCCTGCATGAGCTCACTCCTGAAGATACCCGTGTTCGTTTTTCCCTGAACAAGAACGACTCGCGCGGGGCGGTTACGGCTTGTTCCGCAGCCCCGGCCTGAGCCGGACGCATTCCCGAAAGGAGTCATCGGCAGGACGATCGCGGCGCTTGACCCCGAGGCCAGCCCGGGTGTTTTTTCCCGACCATCGCGGGAGCACGTCGGGGCAGTCGCCGCCGCGTCGACCGATGAGCCGTATGGCCGAGCGCCGGCCGGCGGAGAGCAGTTGGCCTCCGCCCGGCCGCGGCGGAACGTTCCGAGCAGCCCGACCAGCGTCGCCGCGCCCACGAGCACGAAGGCCAGCGGCGCGAAGTGCGGGTCATCCTTCCAGTGCCCGGTCCGCCACGCCCGCCATGCCCAGTCGTGGAAGATCGCACCGGTCACCAATGCGAGCGTGAACACCGCGCGGAGCGCGCGGCTCAGCGCGAATTCCCCGGCGAGCTACCACAAGGTGGCGGCTCCGGGCCGGTCCGGGGACAACGTCGACCCTCCCAAAGTGGCGCCCGCGACGCGCCGGCCGGGGCGATCGAGTCATCCGCATCGCCGCCGCAACGCGAGACCGCACAACGCGACCAGAACCGGCAGCGTCGCCGGCTCGGGGATCTGCGTGACGTAGATTCCGGACGTCAGGTCGTCGAACAGCGCCAAGAACGCGAGGTGCCGGCCGGAAAGCCCGTACTGGCCGACGGAGAGGTAACGGAGGGCTTTGCCGTCCAGTGTGTCGCGCGTGTCGAGCACCCGCAGCAGCCGGCCTTCGTAACGCACGTAGAGGCCGGCGAAGCCCGGCCCTCCCGCGGCGAAGGCGACGTTGTCGCCATCGATCGAGGGCTGTCCGTAGTTGATGAGATCGTCGAAGGGCAGGCCGATTCCGGGGGCGGGGGTGTCGGTGTCGGCGACGGTCGAGAGCACGCCTTGGCGATAGGCGTAGATGCCCGTGCGTGACTCCAGGTAGTCCTCCGACCATCCGAGGAACGTGAGGCCGTCGCCCCGCGCCGTCAGGGACGTGAAGCCGGTGAACAGCGCGGTGGAGCCGGGGACCGGATCGCCGGAAAGGACCACGGGCGTGATGTCTGTACCGTTGGCGCGAAACACGCCGCCGCCGAGCGCTCCGTACCCGAGGAAAGCGGTGAAGTCGGTCCCGAGCGCGGGTTGGATGACGCTCGTGAACGGGCTGCCGGGGGCCGTGTCGGCGACGATGGTGGTGCCACCGGGCCCGCTGCGCAGAATCGCCATGTATTCGTCTGCTTGACTGCGGGAGGCGACAAAGGTGACGACCTCCGTACCCGCGACGCTCGCTAATCCGACCTCGTTCACTATCCGCGGGCCGATGGGAGTTTGAATCGTCGTGCCGGTGGTCACGACCGCGTGAAGCCCGCCGAGATTCGAAAAGACGCCGCGGCCGCCGCCGTAGTATCCGGTGAACGCATAGTGACCGCCGTCGAGCGCGGGGCCGCGCGCTTCGTAGAAATTCGTCTGCGCCCCGGGCACGGGGGTCTGGCGATCCACGAGTCGCTCGAGCTCGCCGGCCTCGTACGAATAGAGGCCCTGTTGCCCGACGCCCGTCGCGGCAAAGAGCACGCGCCCCTGATCACAGGCGGGGGCGGCGAAGCCCGTGAACGTCCCGGAGCCGGCGGGGATCGGCGTGGTCCGGTCGGCAATCCGGGTGAAGGTGAAGTCCGCGCGAGCTGCGGACACGAGTACCCAGAAAGCAAATACGATCGTGTTTGTTCGAGGACGGCCCATGTTCGTACTCCCCGGGTGCGGCTGCCGAGGCCCTTTCGCAGGCCCTCAAGCCCACAGGTCCATTGTACCGGCCGACGCCGGGCACCGGGACGGCCCGTCGCGCTAACTTCCCGCGACGAACCCGTTACCGACCCGTGAGCCGCGGCTTGGGGCGGCCGCGGGCCGTTCTGCTCGCCGAGACTCGGGGCGACAGGATTTGAACCTGCGACCTCGTGGACCCAAACCACGCGCTCTAGCCAGTCTGAGCTACGCCCCGGCCGAGTTCGCGCCATTGTACGGCCCGCCGCGAGGGGCGGGAAACGGAAAACGGGTCGACGGGCGGGGGCCGCAACGCCGGGCCGCCGCGCCGGCCGGCCGCGTCCGTCACGAGGTCATCCCCGTGCGGGTATCGCCCCCCACGCCAGGTTTTCCCCGGGCGGAAGCCCGCCACGGCCGCGATCCGCCCGTCCTCCTCCAGACACGCTAGCGTGCAGCCCCCGGCCGCCGGCCGCCGCACCCGCGCCACGAACGCCCCGCAGGGCACATGCGGGCACCGCCGGGACATCACCGGCCAACAGGCGTCGATCTCGGCATCGGTCTGCGCGAGGCGGATCATCGCGGCCCTCCACGGGCGGCGTGCGCCGGCAGGAATCGTAGCCGCCGGACGGTCCGCGCAGGCGGCAACTTTGGTGGCCGTTCGACCGCCGGCGAGCGCGACGTAAAGTTTCGCGGCGCGCCGCAGCCGCAACGCCGTTACAATGAACGTCGCGAATTGAGAATGGCTTGCGCCGGGCGGGCGCCACCGGACACGGGGCCGCGAGTTGCGACCCCCTGCGCTTCGAGCCGTGCCCCGCCCGCCGGATCGGTGAGGACGAACGATGCTGCGTTCCACGGTGGGCGTGTTGGTGCTGGCGACCGCGTGGACGGCCGTCGCGCGCGAGCGAATCGAGGTGTCGTCGGACGGTCAGGAAACGGTGCGGCTGAAGGACGCGTCGGCGGCGCCCGTCGGCACCGCCCGGACCGGCGTCCCGTACGGTACGGTCCCCGACTGGAGCAACACGCTGCGCCGGCAGTGCGGCGGGCTCGCGGTCGCCGACCTGAACGGCGACGGCTGGAACGACGTCGTGGTCGGGTGCTACATCTCGAACAGCTACCCGCCGTACACCGACTGGGAGAACCTCATCTACTACAACACGGGCGGCCAGCTCGAGGCCAGTCCGTCGTGGGTCTCGACCGACGAGGTCTCCACCGGGGACGTGCAGGTGGCGGACATCAACGGCGACGGCTACCCGGACATCTTCGCCGCCAACGGCGGCAGCAGCATGTCGCCCTGCGTGATCTACTTCGGCAGCCCCACCGGTCCGAGTCCCGCGCCCGGCTGGACCAGCAATATCCCCGCGCGCTGCTGGACGAACTACGCCCTGCCGTTTGATTTCGACCACGACGGCGATCCGGACGTGCTGATTTGCGGCCAGGGCAACAGCTCGAGCGATCCGTACCGCCCGATGTTCCTGTTCCGCAACCACAACGGCACGCTGGAGACCGTGCCGAGCTGGCAATCGGCGGAGACGTCGATCCAGAACTTCCTCGCCGCGGCCGACTACGACGGCGACGGCTGGGAGGATGTGGCGGTCTCGAAGTGGGCCAATTTCCAGAGCGGCGTCTACCGCAACCTCGCCGGGACGCTCGCGACGACGCCGGCCTGGACGGTCGGCAACACGGACACGGACAAGGGCGTGGGCTGGGCGGACGTGAACGGCGACGGGTGGCCAGACCTGGCGCTGGGCCACTCGCCGACACGGCTGTACACGAACGCGGGCGGCACGCTGACCCTGACCTGGAACGCGGTCGCGCCGTATTTCGGGCACAGCGACCTGCGCTTCTGCGACGTCGACCGCGACGGCGATCCGGACCTGGCCGAGATCCACTTCTCCAACGGCAAGGCGCAGCTCTACGTCAACACGGGCGGTGCGCTCGACCCGGTGCCGGCGTGGTCGTACGACTCGCCGGATGTCGGCACCGCGCTGGCGTTCGGCGACATCAACGGCGACCGCCGGCCGGACCTCGTGCTCGGCTTTTCGGGCGTGCCGTCGGTCGTCGTGTTCTACGCGCGGCCGCCGGCCGTCGTGCCGGGCGACCTGAACTGCGACGGCGCGCGGAACTTCGACGACATCGACCCGTTCGTGCTGGCGCTGTCGGGCTACGACGCGTACGACGCCGAATACCCGGCGTGCAACTGGCTGAACGCCGACGCCAACGGCGACGGTGCGGTCAACTTCGACGACATCGACGCGTTCGTGGCGTTGATCGGGACGTAGCCAACGCGCGACGCGGGTCCATCGGACCACTCGTGGGCGAAACGTCGCGATTGCGCGCCGTTCCGCACCTGAAACGGCGACACCCGGCCCGCCGCGACGGCCGACTCGGTCTTGACTCCGACCGGCGGGCGGGCCATACTCAAGCTGGTCTGGGTGCCGTCGCAACGGCGGAACAGTACCACGCATGCGCGGGGGCTCGTTCCGATCCGCGGGGCGCTGCAGATCAGGAGGAGGATCGGAGATGCTCAAGTCCGCAGTGGTGGTCTGCACCGGCGTCGCGTTGATACTCGGCCTCTCAGCGGTCTGCCCCGCCGGTGACGTGACCGCAATCTTCGCAACATCCGGCTCGCTGAGCGGCGTGCCGGGCGACCCGAGCCTGAGTTTCGTCAGCTTCGACCGCCCGGTGCGGAGCCCCAACGGGCAGTTCTGGGCCCTGCTCGCGCGCACCAACGCTCCCAGCGCGAGCGACGCGATCTACTTGACCGGTCAGGGCACCATCGGCACGGTGCGCGTGCGCGAAGGCGTCACCGAACTCGAGCCCGGCCGCACCGCCGAATCCATGGCGGACCGCCGCATCGGCATCAACAACATCGGCGACTTCGCGATCCCGGCCAACCTGACCGGCTCCACCGCGGACGACGCGGTCATCGTGAAGGGGTTTGCCGCGGGCGGCTTCGTCATCACCGCGCGCGAGGGCAGCCCCGTTCCCGCCGCCGCAGGCCTGCCGCCGGGCACGACCTATGGCCTGATCTCGAACTCCGTGAACTCCGTCCAGCTCACCACGCTCGGCAACCCGAGCTTCACCGCGCCGGTCGTCGGCAGCGGCATCACGTCGAGCAACGACCTGTCGTTCTTCCGGCCGGATGGTTCGCTGGCCCTGCGCGAGGGAGTCGCGCCATACGGCAACGGCGTGTCCAGCTCGTTCTACGTGGACGCGACGGGGACGCGCTGGCTGGCGCAGGCGAACGTCGCGGGCGCTCCGACGACCTCGGATGACGGCCTGTGGGTCGACGGCGTCAACGTGCTGCGTGAGGGTTTCGAGGTTCACGCGTCCATGCCCTCCGCGACGTACGGGACCGTGAGCAGCTTCTACCTGCCCACGATGGAGTCGAACGGCGATTGGTTCGCGCGCGGTCGTACAAACCTCGGCTTCGGCTTCGCCGTCAAGAACGGCGCGGTGCTCGCCAAGACGGGCGACGCGGTGCCGGGCGGTGACCCGGGCGAAGTCTGGAGTTCCGCGGCCTGGACCTACGCCGCCTCGCCGACGTTCTTCCATCTCTCCGGCAACAACAACGGGGACTACATCCTGGGCGGGTTCACCAGCAACCCCGACGGTACGCGCAACGCCGCCTGGGTCCTGAACAACAGCGAGGTCGTGTTGCGCTCCGGTGATCAGGTCGACCTGAACGGCGACGGCGTGCTCGACAACGCGTTCATCTATTTCGCCGGGCCGGCCAGCGGCGCCAGCCCGACGTTCGTCGGCGGCTTCCTCACCGACGACCTGTGGTTCTACTTCAACTCCGACATCCGCGACGCCTTCGGCAACGACCTGGGCGACGCCTTCCTGCGCGTGCGGGTGCCGGAGCCCGGCGCGTTCCTGCTCGTCCTGATCGCCGCGGCGGGCCTGCGGCGGCGGTAGCCGTGCCGCGCGAGCGCGAAGTCGAACCCAACCGCGCCACGGGTGCCGCGCGGCGTTCGTGGCGCTGGCACTGTTCAGGCCGCGGCCGGCGGGCCGCGCCGGGAGCGAACCCCGATGCACTCGAAGGACGCCAGGGGATGGGGCTGTCGCGCCGCCCTGGTTCTCGTCTGCGCCGCCACGCTGCACGCCCAGTCGTACATCGGCGACGGTGAGATCGTCACGCCGGCGCGCGACCCGTCGCGTTTGGCGGTCTGGCGCTGCAACACGGAGGCGGCCGATCTGGCCCTCGCGGATGCGCTCGCGGAGTCCGGGGTCGCGGTCGCGCGGATCGAACCGTTCATCCTCCCCGGCTGGAGCATCGTTACACTCGGCGATGCACGCGGGGTAGACGAGGCGACGCTGGCAACGCTCGCCGCGGACGAAGCCTTGGACTTCGTGTCGCCGGTCTTCCGGGACCACCGCGGCGACCCGCTCATCGTCACGCCCGACATCCTGGTGCGCTTTACGGCCGCGGCCGACCGCGCCGTGCACGCGGAGCTCCTGCTGCAAGTGGGCGTCGAGCGCGTGCTCGCCGCCGACTGGGCCGGCATGCCGGGGGCCTATCGCGTACGCCACGGCGCGCGCGACGGACTCAGCGTCCTGGCGGCGGCCGCCGCCCTTGCGCTGCAACCCGGCGTCGCGTACGCGGAGCCCGACCTCATCGTCACGGGCCGCGCCGCGCGCCTGCCCAACGACCCCGAGTTCCCGCTGCAATGGGGACTGCACAACATCGGGCAGAGCGGCGGCCTGGTGGACATGGACGTCGACGCGCCGGCGGCGTGGGACCTGACGACGGGCGCCCCCACGGTCCTCGTGCTGATCCTCGACACCGGCGTCGAGCAGAGCCACCCCGACCTCAACCAGATCCCCGGTGCCGACTTCACCACCGACGCCGGCGACGGCGGTCCGCAGAATGCGTGCGACAAGCACGGCACTTGGGTCGCCGGTTGCGTATCCGCCCACATCGACAACAACCGGGGCGTGGTCGGCCTGGCCCCCACGGCCCGCGTGGCCTCGGCCCGGATCGGGATCAGCAACCCCGCCTGCAACCTGTCCTGGAGCGGCCAGCTTAGCTGGACGGTCGACGCGCTCATGTGGGGCGAGTCGCTCGGCGTCCGCGTCACCAACAACAGCAACGCCTACGCCATTCCCTCGACGGCCATCCGGGAAAAGTACGAGCAGCTGCGCGCCGCGGGCGTGATCCACTTCGCCGCCGCCGGCAACGACGGCAGCGTCGGGCTGGCCTGGCCCGCCCGGCTCGACGCGGTCAACGGCGTCGGCGCGATCGACCGCTTCGGCGTCCGGACGGCGTGGAGCAACTATGGCAGCGGGCTGGCGTTCATGGCCCCCGGCGCGGAGATTCGCACGACCGACCGCACCGGCCCCGCGGGCGGCGACTCCGGCGACTACGCCACCGTCAACGGCACCTCCTTCGCCGCGCCCCACGGTGCCGGCGCCGCCGCGCTCGTGCTGACGCTCGACCCCTTCCTCAGCGCCCTGGACGCCGAAAAAGTGCTGCGTTTCTCATGCACCGACATCTACGCGCCGGGCTTTGACAGCGACTCGGGGGCGGGCGTCGTGAACGCGGCCGACGCGCTCCAGTTCGCGCGAACCTACCGCCTCTGGGCCCCGCGGGCGGGCTCCGGTCCGCCGGCCGCCGGCAATGCCGCGATGGCCTATGACCGGGCCCGCGGCGTCAGCGTGCTCTTCGGCGGGTCGGCGGGCGCAACGACTCACAACCAGACCTGGGAATGGGACGGCGTCGCCTGGACGCAGCGCACGCCGGCCACCACGACGCCGGCGGCCCGTTCCGGACATGCCATGGTGTATGACTCGGCGCGCGGCGTGACGGTCATGTTCGGCGGTTTCGTCGGCGCTGCGCCGACCGCGCAGACGTGGGAATGGGACGGCCACGACTGGACGCTGCGGTCGCTGCCGCACAATCCGCCGGCCCGCATCCTGCACGCGCTGGCGTATGATGCCGCGCGCCAGCGGATTGTGCTTTTCGGCGGACGCAACAGCAGCTTCACCCTGCTCGGTGACACCTGGGAGTACGACGGAACCGACTGGACGCTCAGAGCGACCGGCGGCCCGGCGCCGCGCGACTACGCCGCGATGGCGTACGACGCCGCGCGCGGGCACACCGTGCTCTACGGCGGCTCCGCCGGAGGCACCGAGCTGTGGACCTGGAACGGCGCGGCGTGGGTCGCCGTGTCGTACGGCTCCGGCCCCGGCCCGCGCAACCGCCATGCGCTCGCCTACGACGAACGCCGCGGGACCGTGCTGCTCTTTGGCGGCCAGGACGGCGCGGGCCTCTGCCGCCCCGAGACTTATGAATGGGACGGCGCGCTGTGGACGCTGCGAACCCTGGCGGGCCCCGCGGCCCGAAGTGCGTTCGCCTGGGCCTACGACGCGGACCGCGCGGAAGTCGTGCTGTTCGGCGGCGTGTGCGGCAGCACAACCTATGCCGACACCTGGGCCGGCCGGGTCCGCGAACGCACCGCCGGCGGCCTGCTCCACAGCCTGAGCGGCCCGAGCGTCGCTTTCGACCCCGCCAACGGCTGCGCCGACCTCAACGGCGACGGCGCCGTCGACCTGCTCGACGTGGCCCTGCTGGCCCGCGAATACGGCCTGCCCTGACCGGTCGCCTCGCGCTGCCCCGCCGGTGTCCAACCCCACGCTGAAAAAACGGCGGGCGTCGGCACGGTGGATACCGCACCGACGCCGCCTCTCACTCCTCCTCCGTCGTCAATCCGCTGCGCCGGAGTCCGACCTCACGAGCCGCTCAGCGCCGCCACGAACGGATCGATGTCATCGAACGTGACGTAACCGTCCCGGTTGCAATCCGCCGCGCAGCGCTGCTCCACCGGCACCGCCGCGCCGCCGCCCAGGGCCGCGACGAACGGATCGATGTCGTCGAAATCGACCGCTCCGTCGCCGTTCACGTCGCCCGCCTCACACGCCACGATGCTGAACCGCAGCGTGAACGGCGCCGAGTCCGCGTACGCCGTTGATCCCACATCCCGCAGGATGAACGTGCCGAACCACAGCGTCCGCAGCGGGTCGTATCCCGGGTCCGTGCAGTCCACGATCCAGATCGGATGCCGGTGGAGCTGGTACGACCCCAGCGACACGAAGTCGCCCGCCAGACGGATCGTCTGCGAGCTGTAACGCACGCGAAACGCGGGCTCCAGATCGCTGACGGCCACCAGCCGGATTGAGGCCCCCGACTCCAGCGGGTAGTAGTCCCGCGCCGGGTCGGCCGCGAAGTTCGCGTCGAAGCCGGGATCGGTGCTCCGGAAGCTCGTCGGCGGGGCCGGCGGTTCCGGAATCGCCGTCAGCACCCCGACGCCGGTCACCACGTCGAACGACGGCGTTGGCTCGCCCGGTACGAACGGCCGCGGCGTGAGCCGCCCGGCCGCCGTGCGCCCGACGCCGATATCGCCGGCGTGCTGTGCCAACGCCGGCGCCGACAGGCTCAGCAGGATCGCCGCCAGAGCCGCGGAACGGATAACGCTTGCAGTCTTCATGATGCCCTCGTTGAAAGGTCCCGGTCAGCTCACCCGCCGCCGCAGGACCAGCGCGGCCGCCGCCAGCAGTCCCAGAGCACCCGGCTCCGGGATGAACGTCAGCGTGACCGGCTCCGAAGGCTCGTGCACGCCTGCCGAGTCGATGAGCTGGAACGTCACGCTCCACGGTCCGGCGGCGGGGTCGTACGCCGGGTCAGCCGTGTCGATCTGCCACCACGGGTGCGTGTCGAAGAACCGCGGACCGATGGTCCAGAAACGGCTGCCCTCGATCTGGAAGCCCGACTCGCCCGGCCCGAGCGGGTCCCAGACCTTCATCGCGGGGCTGGCCGAGAGCAGCCGCAGCTGGATGTTGGCCAGCGGGCTGAGCGGCTCGAACGCGCCCGGCTCCTCGACCTCCACGATGCTGACGAAGCCCGGATCGTCGAGCGCGAAGCCGGCCAGGGCCGGCTCCTCCGACGGCGGCAGCAGCCAGGGGTAGAGGTCGGCGTCGTACTCTACCACGATCTGGTTCGTGCTCGGGTTGTATCCCACCTCGAGGTCATCCGAGTGCGCCAGAGCGATCTGCGCCAGCGCCACCACAGTCACGGTCGAAAACACGAATCGAAGCATGTTCATCTTTCCTCCGAAACTACCGCCGCGCCCGCTTACGGCAGGCCGGCGTCAACTGCTGCCTACTCGAAACACCAAACGTTGCAAAAACACCAGCCCGCCGCCGCGCTACCGCGCGATCGTCGGGTCGTACTTGTTGAACAGCCAGTCGGGCGTATCGCCCCCGATCAACGCGCGGATCTTGAACGTCCGATCGAACGGGAGCGCTTCCGCGTGGCCGTCCACCAGTGCGTAGCACGACCGCCCCAGGTGTCGGGCCGGCGCCACCTGCGTGGCCGCCTGCTTCTCATGCTCGGGGTAGAAATCCACCCATTCGTGCGGGTGCACGTGATCCGACAGCGCGAAGTCGCCGGTTTCCGTCAGCTCGGCCAGAAAAATCGTCGTACTCGGATGCCGCACGTTGTCGATCCGGTTGTACGCGATGCGGTCGCGCTCCCACAGCGGGTTGTCCTCACCGCCCGTCACGACGTAGTAGTTTGTCGCGTAACTGGTGCGGCGCAGCGGTCCGCCGGGCCGGGCCGGCTGGTTCCACAGCGGACTGCGGTCGTTCGGACAGCGCAGCACGTTGCGGTTCTCGCCGTACTCCTTGCTCGCGGTGTTGATCCAGGCATGCTCCGCGCCGGCTTCGCCGCCGCCGTGGGCGAAACCCCACTGCGGGAACCAGCCGCGGTTCGCCTCCGTGTACATCAGCACCGCCAGCCCCAGCGACCGCATGTTGCTCTCGCACACCACCAGCTTCGCCTGCTCCTTCGCCCGGCCCAGCGCGGGCAGCAGGATCGAGATGAGCAGCGCGATGATCGCAACGACCACCAGCAGCTCGATCAGCGTGAAAGCGCAGCGCGCCGCGGCATGCCGCGCGATTGTCGACGACATGGCCATGACTCCACACGAGCCCCGTCGCGCCGGCGCGCGACGGTCACGGGTCCGGATCCCCGGTCACGAGAGCAGGGGCTCAGTGGGTCACGGTTGGAGGGCCGCGGGCGAAGTGCTCGACAGCGGGGGCGGCCATTGGGGCCGGAACCGGCCATCCACGCCTGGCCGCCACGATCAGCGGCAAGTCCAGCAGCGGTGCCGCGACCGGCACGCAATCCACGGACAGCGCCAGATCGCACAGCCCGCAGTCCGCGTGCCGCGGCGTCCCCGCTTCGGCCTCGGCGTGGTGATGCCACTTCGGAACCGGCACGACCAACGTCGGGCCGAGCACCACCAGCACCAGCAACTGTCGCCAGCGGCCGTTTGCCACACTCCGCTCCACGGTAATACTGCGTAATATACTAACGCCGGTTGGCCGCCAGTCAATCCCCCTACGGGCGGGCAGCCTTGCGCCCCCTTGACGCCCGCTCCGCCCCCGTCGAACGTGCCGCCATGCCGCCCAATCCACCGTCGGACACGCCTGCGGCACCGCCCCTCGCCCGCTCCGCCCAGAAATGGCTCGTTCCTGCGGTCGTGGCCGCGGCCGTTACGCTCGTGATCGTCACGGTCCTGGCCGCGCCGTCGATCCTCGTGCTGTTCACCGACGGCACGCTGGCCTCGCTGGTCATCGTGGCCGGGCTGGGACTTGGCGCCGGACCCGCGCGGGCACTGCTCGGCCCAGCGGTCCCGCGCAGTCAGCTGTTCGCGCTATCCGCGGCCCTCGGCCTCGGCGGGCTCGGCCTGCTCACGCTCGCGCTGGGCGCGGCCGGCCTCCTCAATCGTCCCGTGGCCGGCGCGCTTCTCGTGGCCGGCCTGGCGCTCGCGGCCCTCCGGGCCCTGGAGGCCTGGCGGACACCATCCGGAAAGAGCGGAACGGTGACAGCTGCGACGGGAAGCGCCGGCAACCCGGCCGATCCTGCTCCCGCCTGCGGCACCGCGCGTGTGCTCCGTGCCGCCTTGCTCGCCCTGCTGGCGGTGCCGCTTGGGCTCGGGCTCGTCGGGGCCAGCATCCCCCCCGGCATCCTGTGGGACGAGGAAAACGGGGGGTACGACGTCCTCGAGTACCACCTCCAGGGCCCGCGCGAGTACTTCGACTCCGGCCGCATCCACTTCCTGCCGCACAACGTCTACACCTCGTTCCCGCAGCAGGTCGAGATGCTGTACCTCCTGCTCATGCACCTCGCGGGCGATCCGTGGGCCGCGGCCATCCCGGCCCAGTACCTTCACCTGTTCTGTGGCGTGCTCGCCGTCCTCGCCCTGGCGGCCTTCGCCACACCTCCCGCGTCCGGCGCGCCGCCCACGCCGTGGGCCTCGGCCGCCGTCGCCGCACTCGCCGGCACCGTTCCGTGGTTGGCGTATCTCAGCGCGCTCGCGTACGTGGAGCTCGGGCTGCTGCTGTTCGCGGCCGTGGCCGGCGGACTGCTGCTCGCGGCCGTGCGCGACCCGCGGCGCGCGACCGCGCGCACGCTCCTGGCGGTCGGCCTGTGCGCCGGACTGGCGGGCGGGTGCAAGTACACGGCGCTCGTTTTCGTCACGGCGGCGCTTGGGATCGCCTGGCTGCTTGCGGCCCCGCTGCCGTGGCGGCGCCGCATCCGGGGCGCGGTCGTTTACGGTGCCGGCGCGTTGGCCGCATTCGGCCCCTGGCTTGTCCGCAACGCCGCCTTCACCGGCAACCCCGTGTACCCGTTCGCGTACCGCGTCTTCGGCGGCGCAGCGTGGAGCGCTGAGCAGGACGAGCAGTGGGCCCGCGGCCACCGCCTCCCGCCGGGGCGCGACATGCTCGCCGACCGGCTGGCCGGCCTGTGGAACGAGTGGCTGACCGAGCGCCGGCTCGGGCCGGCCGTGATCGCCGCCGCCGCGGTCGGTCTCGTGCTCGCGCGCGGGCGGGCCGCCGCGCTACTCGCCGTGTGGCTCGGCGTGGCGGTCGGTGCGTGGGTCCTGCTCACGCACATGCCGGGTCGGTTCGCGGTGCCGACCGTGGTGCCGCTCGTGCTCCTCGCGGGGCTGGGTCTGGCTGCGGCCCGCCCTCCCCCGGTCCGGTACGCTTTCCTCGGGCTGTTGGTCGTCGCGGCCGGGTGGAACAACGTCACGGCCGTCCGGGATTGGCTTCGGCAAGACGCCGCTTGGCGCGCCCGCGGCGTGCCGCTGCGCGAGCTGCCGGGAACCACGAGCCTGCTCCGCGGTCTCGAAGCGGTGAACCACGTCGTGCCCGCCGACGGACGCGTCAAGCTCATCGGCGAGGCCCGGGCGTACTATATCGACCGCCGCGTCGACTACACCGTCGTCTTCAACCGCGACCCGTGGCTTGCGGAGGCGGCCGGGCTCGCGCCGGCGCAGGCCCTGGCCCGTCTCCGTACCGCCGGCGTCACGCATCTGGTATTCTCGTGGCCGGAAATCGAACGGCTGCGTCGCACGTACGGCTTCCCGACCCACGTGACGCGCGACTGGGTGGCCGACCTCCGGGCGGCCGGCCTGCGACCGGTGCCCGTGCCGACCGAACTGGACCGGCCCGGCGTCGAAGTCTACGAGGTGCCGCGCGAGTGAGCCCGACCCCGAGCGAACCCCGACCGCGACCGGCCGGCCTCCGGTCTCCGCGAGGCCGCCGATGACCGCCGCCGCCCGGCGCTGGGGGCTGCGCCTGCTCCGCTACGGCCTGTGCGCGGCGGCGATCGCCTGGCTCGTGACGCATGTGCCGTGGCACGACCGTGTGCGGCTCGGTGATCAGAACGGCCCGTGGGTCCGGTTGATCGAGCAGGACGGCGAGCGCTTCATCATCGAGCAGGGCGGGCAGCGCCGCACGATAACGCTGGCGGACATTCACGTGGCCGAGGTCGCGGGGCGGCAGGTCCCCGACATCGAGCTCGGCATCCCGCGCGTTCTGGCCGGAATCGACCGACAGAAAGCCCTGTGGGCCGTGCTCCTGTTTCTGCCAGTCGTGCTGCTCCAGTCGCTGCGGCTCGTGCTGATGGTCGGCATCCAGGGCGTATGGCTCTCACCGTGGAACGCCACCAAGCTCACGTTCGCCGGCAACTTCTTCAACTTCGCCCTGCCGGGCACCACGGGCGGCGACCTCATCAAGGCCTACTACGTCGCGCAGTACACGCACCTGAAGACCGAGGTCGTCACGACCATCTTCCTGGACCGCGCCGTGGGCCTGCTCGGCCTGGTGATCCTCGCGGCCGGCGCGATGCTCACCCAGTGGGACCCCGACCGCTTCGGTCATTTGCTGGCCGTGCTCGGCGCCATCAGCGCCGCGCTGGCCGCCGGCGCCGCAGTGGTGTTCAGCCGCCGCATCCGCGATGAACTGCGCCTGCCCGCGCTGGCCGCCCGCCTCCCGTTCGGTGCTCAACTGCTGCGCGTCGGTCGCGCCACGATCGCGCTGCGGCATCACAAGCTGCTGGTCGCGGTGTCGATGCTGCTGACGCTCGCGTTGCAGGCGCTGGTCATGGTCAGTGCGGTCTTCGCGGCCCGCGCACTGGGGATGGAGGGCTCGCCGGCCTCCTTCTTCGTTTACGTATCGGTCGGGTTTCTGATCGCTGCCATCCCGATCTCGCCGCCGCAGGCCATCGGCGTGATGGAAGCCGCCTACGTCAGCTTCTTCACGCGCGGCGATCTCAACACGCCGTCGCAGGCCGTGGCGCTGGCGCTGGCCGTGCGCCTGATCCAGCTCGTCTGGGCCCTGCCGGGCGTCCTCGTGCCGCTGCTGGGTGCGCACCTGCCGAAACGCAGCGAGCTCGCGCAGCTCGAGCAATCGGACGCGACCTCCACGGGCGATGGCGCCCAACCGGCCGCGTCCTCCTGACCGGCGCTGCGCGGCCCCGGACGGCGACGCCGTCGGCCTGGCTCGCGCCTAGACTCGATGTGCTTGCCCCTTGGAGGCATCTACCGCCGCCCAGCGGCGTAGCCCCGGGAGAGTCGCTCGTGTCAAACGAACCGCTGCCGGCCTTGCGTCCGCTCGACATCATCCCCATCGCCGACGAGCACGGCGACACCCACTTCCTGCTGCGCGACCCGGCCCAGCTCGCCCCGCGCAGCGTCACGGTCTCGCTGGCCGGCTACGTCGCGCTGGCGCACCTCGACGGTGAGCACACGTGCGCGGACATCTGTCGCATCTACCGCGAGCAGCTCCAGGTCGCGATGCCCGCCGAGCAGATCGAGCAGCTCGTCGCGGCGCTCGACGATGCGCTGCTGCTCCAGACGCCCCGGTACGCCGCAGCGCTCGCCGCCGCGCACGCGGCCTACCGCGCCGCCCCGGCCCGCGACAACCGCGACCGCTACCCGCCCGCGGACGAGCTGCGCGCCGAACTGCGCGACATCCTGCAAACGGCACCCCCGCCGCCGGCCGTCGGCGAAGTCCGCGGCCTCATCGCGCCGCACCTCGATTACGCCCGCGGGGCGCCCTGCTACGCCGCCGCCTACGGCGCGCTCGCCGCGGCGCCGCGGGCCGACCGCTATGTCATCCTCGGCACAAACCACGGCGGGCAGTCCACCGCCGCCGTCGCGACCGGCAAGGACTTCCTCACGCCGCTCGGCACCGCCCGCGTCGATGTCGAGTTCCTCGTGGCGCTCGAGCAGCAACTCGGAACCTCGCTCCGCGAGCACGAGTTCGACCACGCCGCCGAGCACTCGATCGAGCTCCAGGTCCATTGGCTCCAGCACCTCCATGACGGCCGGCCGCCCGCCATCGTGCCGATCCTCTGCCCGAGTCCGTGCGGGCCGACCGGCACACGCCCGCTCGACGGACAGGGGCCGGACTTGGGAGCGGTTGCGGACGCGATCGCCGCGGTCATCGGTAACACCCCCGGCCGAACCGTTCTGATCGCCGCCGCGGACCTCAGCCACATTGGACAACGGTTCGGCGATCCCGAGCCAACCACGGACGAGTTTCTGGAGAGCGTCCGCCGATCAGACCGCGCCCTCCTTGAGCTGCTTGAACGCCGGTCGGAGGAGCAGTTCCTGGAGCGGCTGCGTAAAACCGACAACGAGACGCGGGTGTGCAGCGCAGGTTGCCTCTACACCCTGCTGCGGGCCCTTCCCGGACACCCATGCCGAATCCTGCGCTACCACCAGGCGGTGGACCGTGCGGCCGAGACGCATGTCACCTGCGCGGCTGGCGTCGTAAGCTGATTATTTGAAGAGGTTTACGAAACGGATGCGCCTGATGAAACGCGGGCGCAAAAAAGGGTCCCGAAGGCGCTGGGAGCGCGTTTCGGAGACCCGTGCGCTGGGATGGGCTTTAGAAGCGTTCCACCCCTTTCCAACGCAGCAACCGCCCGAAAGTGTCGCGCTTTCATAACACTTTTTTCGGGGGCCCGCTCCCGCGCACAGCGACGCGGGTGACCGCCGGCCGGTCACCCGCACTGGACCGACCGTCGTCGGCCGCGACCCCGGCCCGTCCAGCGCGTGTTCGTAAAACCCTCTAGGCTTTGAACTTACTGTCCCAATCCCGGCGGTTGACCGCGAAGCTGTGTCGGTGCAGCCGCTGCACGGCCGCGGCGAGGCGTTGGAGCACGAGCCGCCCGTCGACCGTCATCTCGAGCCCGATGAACTGGATCGCAACACCGATCGACTGGTCGCGTTCCGGCCGCGTTCCCCGATAGCGGGCGTCAACCTGAATGGGAGGGTGCTCGTCGCCCAGTTGAAGTTCGACGCCCAGCAGCGCGTCGTCGGCCCAGGCGGGGTTGGCGAACACCGGCAGCAGGACCATGGCGCCGCCGCAGGACAGGTCGGCCAGCTCGCCGTGAAAGACCGGCAGTGTCTGGGCCCGCGGCGCGGCCCGCGCCGAGACTCCGCCGCCCCACACCGCCGCGGCGAGATGCATTCCCTCGGGCACGGGCGTGCGGTAATACGCCCGGCGCTGGAACTCGGTCAGGCTCGTGGGCCAGCGGTAGCGGACCGCCGGTACCGAGGTCTTGTCGTCGAGCACGTAGTGCCCGCGCGCCTCGACCACCGTCGAGAACAGCAGCTTACGGCTGCGCTGCCGGAACGAGACGCCGACGCACTGGCCGGGCGTCAGGTTGGGCAGGGTCTCGTTGTCGATCGGCAGGTGATCGAGCACGAAGAACCGGCCCTTGACGTCGCGTTCGAGGAAGCGAGCCTTGAACGTGATCCAGTTCTCGCCGTCCTGGAGCGTCAGTACGGCGAGGGCCCGCTCCTGGACGGCCACGTCGAACAGCGCCGCGCTCTCATGCGGCGAGACAATGCTGCGCGGTTTCATAGTTCACCACCCGGTTCACACAGGCGCGCCGTCTCGCTGAGCAGGGCGGCCTGCAGCCGCTCGAGCGCGGCGCGCGCCGCCGCGTCCGACGCACTGAACTCGAGCCCCACGAGCACGTGCGTGGGCTCCGAGCTCGGCCCCTTGTTGCAGATCACCGCCGAGAGCGCGAACAGGTCGCTGTTCCAGGGCAGCGCGAACTCCACCGCCACCGGGTCGCCGATGTAGAACAACCCGGCGTCGTCGCCGGCGCTCACGCGGCAGCCCAGCCCGCGCGGCCCGATGTTCGCCAGCTCGGCCAGTACCGGCTTCAGCGTCCCACCGACCCCCAGCCGCACCGGCACCGGCTCCAACGGCGTCAGGCGCGTGTGGCGCCGACGGTTGGCGACCTGGATCGTCTCCGGCACCGCCAGCGTCAGGCGGTGCGGTACGGTGCCGTCGTTGGCGTCGAGTACGAAAGTCGAGAACAGGTATAGCTGCCCCGCCAGGCACATCCGCACGTCGCACATCGCGCCGATCAACCCGGCGAGCAGCGTTTCGTGCTCCCGGTCGTGCAGATCGACCCGGAGCACCTCCGGCTCGCTGCCGACCAACGTGCCCCACAGCAGAGCGCGGGCCGCCTCCGGCCGCGGCTCGAGTTCGAGCTTGGTGCGGCCCCGCACCGCCTGGTTGAGCACCCGCGCGGCCTGGCGTGGCGTCAGATCAAGTGCCACTAGCACGGTCCCACCTCCCGTCCGCCGTGAAGCGTCGCCCGGCGCAGCAGCGCGCGCTCGCGGGCCCGCACGAACGCCTCGATCCGTTGCACCGCGGCGCGCTGTCCCGCGCCGTCGTCGCCGGCGCAGAACATCGCCCCCAGCACAGGCCCCGCCCCCGGCCCGCCCGGCCGAACGTGGACCACGCGTGCGACGAACTCGAACAGTTCGGGCAACCCCGGCAACTGGAAATCGACCCAGTACGTCTCGCCGACGACCGGAGTCACCCCTCCGCCGGCGCGCAGCACCGCCCCCAGTCCGCCTACAGAGATGTTGCGCAGCCGGGCCCGGAATCGCGTGTGGCCGTCCGCCGTACCGGTGAAGACGGCTTCGACCGGCGGCAGGTCCGCTAGGCTGACCCGAAAATGTCCGCGTTGCTGCCGCTGCTCCACGCGCAGCGGCACGCTCAGCACCCACGCCGCGACGTTCGCCCGCGCCGGCGAAACGAAGCACTCCCGCCCCCGCGTTTCGGCCGCCAAAGCGTAGTGCTCGCCACCGTCGCTGAAGTACACATCCACTCGCGCCCCGCTCACGGGAATGCGCCCGGTCCCACCGGGCGGCCACGCCAGCAGAAGCCGATCCGGCTCCAACGCCAGGAAACGCGTCGGCACATCGCCCGCCTGGGTCGACGCCGGCAATGCCACCCGGGCCTGCGCGCGCCGTGCGCATACACTTGCGAGCAAATCCAGTTGCGTCTTCTTGCGAGTAAGACACAGCGACATTCGCGGCTCCCTTGCGGCCAACCTGACGGCCCGCGGCGAGACTGCGGCAGCGATTGCCAGCCCTGACTTCGACTCGCGCGGCCCCGGACTTCACGCGCCCTCTGAACCGGCCCGGACCGGACGTTGCCCGGCCGCGACGGAGCCCCGCGCCCCGCGTCCCTATAGCCGACATCGGCGTCCCGAAAGAACGTCGCGGACCCCGCGGCACGCAAGCGTTGCGCTTCGGGCCCCGCTATCGGATGCGCACCCCGGACCTCGTCCCGCCGCCACCGTCCGATACTAAATCCACTCTGGGCCCGTGGCCCGGCGCAGAATAAACTCGGTGCGCCGCTCAGCGGGCAACCCCCAAGGCACTCATAACGAAGCCCCGCGGCGTGGCCGCGGGCTCACGGTCCCGGTACAACTGAGCCATGTACACCCACCGACGCGCCGTGTCTATCGGGGTACTGATCCTCTGCGGCTTTTCGCGCGGCGCCGCCCTGCCCGTCGCGGTGGACGCCGAGCTCCCCCACCGAGTCGCCGGCCGCCCGCTGGCCGGCCTTGCGATCGTGCTGTCACCGGAGCAGGCCCCCGCCCGCCCCGGCGAGCCGCGGCCCGCCGCACGCGCGACCCGCGAGCGCGACTGGCTGCCCGGCGAAGTCAGCCTGCTGGTGGCCGCGCACGCTCAGCATCTCCTGCGCGACGCCGGCGCGACCGTCCAGCTCGCGCGCTGGGACGACGGTTTGCCCCCGTCCCCGGCGTCGGCCGACTTGGACGCCGCGCGCGACCACCGCGCCCATCTGCTCGTGCGCATCGCCGTGGCGCCGGACACGGGGTCGCCGACCTCCGGCGCGCGCGTGCTCTACGACGCGACAGCGACTCTTCCGGGCCGCACGCCGGACGCGGAGCGCGCGCTCGCCGAAGCGCTGGCCGCGGCCCTGAGCGCGCAGGGCTTGCCCGGCGGCGCGGTCTGCGTGCCCGGCGAACCAATCGGGGCCGCTCGCGGCGCGGTGCCCACTGTCCGGGTCGAGCTCGGCACGCTGGCCGACCCGGCGTTCCGGACCTGGGTGCGGCCGCGCGGCGCGTTTCGCGCTGCCTCGATCGCGCTTTACGAGGGACTGGCGGCCGCCTGGCCCGCGCAGCAGGCCGCGTTCGAGACCGCACGCATCGCCCGCGCCGAGGGGCGCGCGGCGTCGCCGACCTCGCGTCCCGCAACGGCGCCCCGGGAACCCGACGCCAAGATTGCCGCAACCGCCCGGCGTCTCTGGCGGGCCGCCGCGCCGCCCACCGACGGCGCCGAGGCCGAGGGGCTCATCGAGCAGTACGTGCGGCGCACCGTGACGGACCCGACGTTCTTCTACCTGCGAACGCACGTCACGCGCGCGGACGACGCGTGGATCGTGAGCGGCGCGACCAACTGCCCGCCGCTGCGCGAACTGCCGGCCGCGATTCTCGCCGCCGTGGGCGCGGAACCGGTACGGACGGAGATCACGCTGTTGCCGGCCGCTCGGCTCGGCCCGCGGCGCTACGGCGTGGTCTGTCGGCCGACGGTCATGGTCTGGAACGCACCCCGCGAGGGCGTCGGCGTTCAGACGCAGCTCCTCCTGGGCGAGCCGGTGTTCCTGCTGGACGAGTCGGACGACGGCACGTTTCTGCTACTGCACGGAAGCGACGGCTACGTCGGCTGGGTCCGAGCCGACGCCGTACTTCGCCTGGACGCGGCCGGTCGGACCGCTTGGATCGGCGGCGCCCGCGGCGTGCTGCTGCGGGACTGCTTCACGGATGACTTGCGGCTCCCGACCGGCGCAACGCTGCCCCTCGCGGGCCATCCTCGGGACGACCGCGTGCAGCTGCGGGTGCCGCGCCCCGACCCCGACGACGACGACGATTGGCGCATCACCGTGCCGGCGGCCGCCGTCCGCATTGCGGGCGCCGACCCCGGCGGCCGCCGGGCGGCTGAAGCCGCGTTGGAGTACCTCGCCACCCCGTACCTCTTCGGCGGTCGTAGTCGTCTCGGTCTGGATTGCTCCGGCCTGACCGGCGTGGCGTACGCGACGATTGGACTGGTGCTGCCGCGCGACGCCCGGCAGCAGATCCTCGTCGGGCGGCTCGTGGGCACCCCCTGGCATCTGGGTGAACTGGAGCCCGGCGACCTGGTCTTCTTCTGCGACGCCAGCGGCGCCGTCATTCACACCGGCGTGTCGCTCGGCGGACTGCGGTTCGTCCACAGCGCACCGCCCGAGGTACAGGTCTCCAGCTTCGACCCGGCCGACCCTCTGTACCATGAAGGCTGGACCCGCGCGTTTGTATTCGCCCGCCGCCCCCTGCCGTAGCGACCCGACCACGGGGGCTCCAAACGGGTGTTTCCCCCTTTCGGGGCTCGCAGTTGCGATTGCGGCCACCCCGGCCGCGTCGATAGCATAGGTGCGTGCGCTGCAACAGCGGACTGGATGCCCTCGTTTCCACACGCGTCGCGCTGCGCCCGAGCCTTGGGCATTGAGGGATGCGCGGCAGGAGGTCAAGCATGTCTGTTTCACGGACGCAACACCGCGGGACCTCGCTGCTGATCCTCGGCCTCTGCGGGGCCGTGGCGGCATCCGCCGATGTGTGGCTCGCCGTACAGCCCGACGGCTCGCTCGCTCCGATCGTGGGGGGTGCGCCGGCCGCTGCGACCGTGCGGGTCACGGCGGCGGATGAGCATGGCCTGATGGTGGACGTCCAAGTTCCCGGCGTGCGGGTCGCACTGGATCCGGTCGAGCAGGTGCTCGACATCACGTTGCCCGATGCGCCGCTGGCGGGGGACTCCGGGCATCCCGCGCTGCCGGTTGTCCGGCGCATCTTCTGCGCTCCGCGCGGTGCCGAGGTGCAACTGGCGCTGGATCTCGGCCCGGTCGCGGTGGCGGATCTCGGGGCATCGGACGGACCGGCGGTCGTCCGTCCCGTGCAGGGCGCGCCGAGCCGCGCCCGCGTGCGCCAGATGGACGAACACGGTGCGCCGCTGCCGCCGCAGCCCCTGCCGCCGCTTCAGTTCAGTGAGGCGGCGTATGCGACCAGCAACTACGCACCGGCGGAACGCGCCGCGCTCACGCGGATCGGCACCGCGCGGAATTATGACCTGTACTTGCTCGAGGTGCGGCCGGTGGCGTACAGCCCAGGGCAGGGTGCGCTGGCGCTTTGGCCGCGGATCGAGGTCCAGGTGAGTTTCACGGGCGTTGACGCCCTGGGCGGCGGTCGATTGCCGGCCGGCATGGACGCGGGCGTGCTGAATCCGCCGACGGGAGCGGCACGCGGCCCGCGGGGCGGCAACTACTTGATCATGACGGTGTCGGATTTCGCCGGCAGTGCGCCGCTGAATCAGTTCGTTGCGGCCAAGCAGGCCGAGGGTTTCAGCGTCACGGTGCGCACGGTGACCGCCGGCACGATCGCGCCGAACATCAAGACCTGGATTCAGGGGTTGTGGGGCACGAGCAACGCGCCGGACTACATGCTGATCGTGGGCGACTCGATCGGCGAGACCTGGGTCGCCGGCACCAACTCCTTCCCGCCGTTCCTGGGAGCCGTGCGCTACTGCCGCACGGACCTGCCCTACGCCTGCATGGACGGCCCGGAAGACTGGATTCCGGACTTCCCGTACGGCCGCTGGCCGGTGCGCACCGTGGCCGAACTCCAGGCAATTGTCGACAAGACGCTCGCGGTCGCGTCGGGCAACTACCGCGATCCCACGTATGCGGCGCGGGCGACGGTCATCGCCGGCACCGATCCGGCCGCCGACGCCGAGTCGGTGCAGGATTACATCGCCGCGACGTACCTCGAGCCGGCCGGCATGTCCGTCAACAAACTCTATGCGCGCGACGGCGCGACCACGCAGGACGTCAGCGCGGCCTTCAACAACGGCTGCGCGGTCGGGGCGTATTTCGGCCACGCGGCCGGGTTCCAGGCGTGGGGCACGCCGCTCTTCACGTTCAGCGACATCGAGGCGCTGGTCAACGGCGGACTGTACCCGTTCCTCGTGACCTGGAGTTGCAGCCCGACGGCGTGGTGGTACACCGACACGACGCAGTCACCCGGCTTCGTCGAGAAGTGGATGACGCTGGCGAACAAGGGGGCCGTGGCCGGTTATGGTCCCGCGCTCTCGCTGGACGACTACGCCTGGTCGACGTGGGCCAATCTGCACAAGTTCCTGTTCCAATCGCTCTACACCGACGGCATCCGCGCGCTCGGTCCGGCCGCCCTGGCCGCCCAGAACCGGTTCGTCGCGTTCTACGGTCCGGCAGACCCCATTTCCCGCGACTACATGGAATCAACGCCGCTGCTCGGAGACCCGAGCCTGGCGCTGCCGCTGCCGCCGCCGCTGCGGTACGTCGTCGTGACGGCGCCGACGTACTACAACAGCGCGCCGCTCAACCAGCTCATCGCCCAGCGTCAGGCGCAGGGCTTCGACGTGACCGTGTACAACGTGCCCAGCGGCACGACCAAGGAGGCGATCAAGGCGTATCTCCAGGGCCTTTGGGAGGGGAACACCCCGCCGGACTACGTCGTGCTCGTCGGCGACACCAGCGGCTCGTCCACCTCCAGCGCCACGACCATCCCGCACTGGGTGGGCGTGGGCAGCAAGCACGCGGCCACGGACTGGCCCTACGTCTGCTTCGGCGGCGGCGACGACTGGTATCCGGAGATTCCGATCGGCCGCCTGCCGGTCACCTCGATCGCGCAGCTCCAGGCCATGGTCGACAAGACCTTGTTCGTCGAGAACAGCACGTCGCCCAACCCGGATTACGTTCGGCGGGTCGCCTTCCTGGCCAACCCGGACACGAACGGCACGGCCGAGCCCACGCATGACTGGGTCATCGCCAACTACCTCGACCCGCGCGGCTACGAATCGATCCGCATCTACTCGTCGCAAGGCGGAAACACGGCGCAGGTCACGGCCGCGCTGAACACCGGCTGCGTGTTCGTGCTCTACATGGGCCACAGCAGCTCGAGCGGCTGGTGGGATCCCGCATTCAACCAGTCGAACATTCAGGCGTTGACGAACGTCGGCCGCTATCCGCTGGCCTTCGGCTGGTCCTGCAACACCGCGCACTTCGACAACGACGAGTGCTTCGGCGAGACGTGGGTGCGACAGGCCAACAAGGGCGCCGTGGCGTACATCTCCGCGTCCAACTACATCTACTGGGGCAGTGTCGAGGCCTGGCGTCCCTCGGCCATCCTTGAAAAGGCGTTTTTCAAGTCCTTCTTCGAGAAGGATCTGTGGCGAATCGGCCCGGCCTGGCTCGAGGGCCTGTACGAGTTCCTGAAGGACTACGGACAGCCGGCCTATCCCGGCGGTCCGCCGACCCAGAACGCCGATGTCTGCCGCAACTTCTTCGAGGAATTCGTGATTCTCGGCGATCCCGCCGTCCTCATGCCGCAGCCGAACGGGTTCCGGCTCGGGGCGGCGCCGGCCTCCCAGAGCGTCTGCGCCCCGCCGGAGAATGCCACGGCCTTCAATGTCTCGATCACCCGACAGGGCCAGTTCGCCGAGTCGGTCGCCCTCACGGTCGAGGGCCTGCCGGCCGGCGCCACCGCGTCCTTCAGCGCCAATCACCAGACGCCGCCCTACACCAGCACGCTCACGCTGGGCAACCTCGCGGCCGTGGCGGCCGGCGCATACGACCTGACCATCCGCGGCACCGCGCCCTCGAAGCAGCAGACCTGCGCCGTGCGTCTGGTCGTTTCGCGGCAGGCGCCGGGCGTGCCGACGCTCCTCACGCCCGCCAACGGCGCGACCGGCGTCGCGCGCACGCCGACGCTCACGTGGCAGGCCGCACCGCAGGCCGCGACCTACACCGTGGAGGTCGCCCGCAACCCGAGCTTCACGCAGATCGTCTACACCACCGTCGTCTCGACCACGTCGACGACCGTCGGCGTGCAGCTCGATTCCGGCACGACTTTCTACTGGCGGGTGACGGCCAGCAATGCCTGCGGCACCGGCCTGAGCACGGCGGCGTTCAGCTTCACGACCATCGCCCAGCGGGACTACTTCACGCAGCAGTTCCCCGGCGGCGGAAACAGCTTCGACCTCGCGTACCAGTCCCTGCGGTTCATCCCGGACGGCTCCGGCAACTACTACCGCATGTGCGGAACCGACGCGACCGCCCTGCCCACCGATCCGGCGGGGGGCACCGCCGTCACGCTGAGCGATGACGGCTCGGCGCAGGTGACGCTCGGCGGCACCTTCACCTTCTATGGCGTCGCCCGCACCAGCGGCTACATCAACGCCAACGGCAACATGACCTTCACGGCCGCCGACGGCACGTGGCAGGAAACGCTCAGCGCGCACTTCGCTTCGCCCCACATCTGCGCGCTGTTCGACGACCTGAACCCGGCGGCGGGCGGCACCGTCAGCTACAAGCGTCTGGCCGACCGCTTCGTCGCGACCTGGCTGAACGTGCCCGAGTACCAGACCTCCAACCAGAACACCTTCCAGATCGAGCTGTTCTTCAACGGCGAGATCCGCATCACGTGGCTGGGCATCGGCGTCCAGGATGGGATCGTCGGGCTCTCGGCCGGCGGCGGCGTCCCCGCGGACTTCATCGAGTCCGATCTGTCGGCGTTCCTGGCGTGCGAACGGCCGGGCGCTTGCTGCGTCGGCACCACCTGCTCGGTCGTGCTGGCCACGCAGTGCGATGCGGCCGGCGGCGTGTTCCGCGGCGTCGACACCGATTGCGACCCGAACCCGTGCGCGCCGCAGGAGTACGGCTGCGTATTCATTAGCGAGATCGTGCAGGGCACCGAGAGCGGTGACTGCCCGCGCTACGTCGAGCTCGTCAATGCCGGCGCCGAGCCGTTCACGTTCTTCGAGGGCGGCCTGATCGTGCAGACCGACAACAGCACGGACCTCGTCGTCGACGTGCCGCTCGCCGGCATCACGATCGCCCCGGGCGCGGCCTTCGTCATCGTCTCGAACGTCAACGGCGCCTGCACCGGGGCCTACCAGGGCATCTACGGCCGCGTGCCCGATCTGGCCACCAACGTGCCGTTCGGTTTCGGCACCGAGCGCTTCCTGCTCACGGGCAAGGCCGACGGCTCGCACCTGCTCGATGCTTACGGCGTGTTCGGGGCCAGTAACGCCGGGCAGCCCTGGGAATTCACCGATGGCTACGCCTACCGCCGGCCGGCCGTGCACGCGGGCGCCGGCCTGACGTTCACGCCCGACGAATGGGTGCTCGGCGGTCCCAACAGTCTGGCCGGGCCGAACCCGACCCAGTTGCTGCTCAACAAGACCACTCCGGGCACGCACGCGTTCGTGGGCGGCTGCACGGGTCCCCGCGGCGACCTCGACGGCGACGGTGATGTGGACGCGGCGGATGCCGCGCTCCTGCTGCCGTGCCTGACCGGCCCGGACTTCCCGGCCGCGCCGGGCTGTGAGCCGGCCGACCTCGACCACGACGGCGACGTCGACCTGCGGGACGTGTCGTTCCAGCAGGCGCTCGCCACCGGCGCCGGCGGCTGACGCGGCGTATCGGACGTTGCGGTGCGCCACCCCCGGGCGCACCGCCCGCGCGCAGGCGACCGGCCTCGGCGACCGGTCGCCTGCCTCGTTGTTGCTTGCCCGTCACTCCGTGCACGGAGCGCCGTCGGCGTCCGGGAAAAGCCGGCAGGGCCGCGGTGCCGCCGCGAAACGGGGCGGCGACTTGACGCGCCGCGGCCGGATTGGAACGCTTGGGGCACCGGGAAGAAGCGCGGAGCCCGTCCATGCAGGTGAGCTCAACCAGCGCCTCCGGTTTTCTCCGCAGCGGTTTCGCTGTGACTTCAGGTGGCGCCGGCGCCGCAGCGACGTCGGTGCCATCTCCTTTTGGTCCCGCCGCGTTCCTGACGTTGAGCGGCTCGGTCTATACCCCGCCCGCCGCGACCGCGGCGGCCGACCTGCTTGACGCGGCCACGATCCTCGAGGCCGGCCGCGGGGCCACCGTTCCGACGATCGCGCGGTCTCCCGAGCAGCGGAAGGCCGAGGCCGCCGCCGTCGAACAGGCCCTGTCCCTGGTGGACGCGGGACAGTCGAACGAGGCCCGCGCGCTGCTGAACGCGGTGCTGGCCGACAACCGCACGAACGCGGCGGCGGTGCACGCCCTGGGCTACGCCGCACTCAAGGACCGGGACTACGCGCGGGCCGAACAGCTCTTCACGCGGGCCCACGCGCTCAACCCCACGGTGGGCTACGATCGCGACGCGCAGAACGCCCGCATTCTCCAGGGCGACGACCAGGCGGTGTTCAATCGCGCCCGCGCCATGGTGGCATCGCCCCAGCAGCGGAAGGACGGCCAGCGGCTTCTGGTCGCCCTGACCGAACGGGCGCCGGACAACGCCGCGGCCCACGTGCTGCTCGGGGACACGCTGCTGCTGACCAATGACCCGATCAACGGGCTGCTGCAATACGACGCCGCGCTGCGCACCGCCGACGAAAGCCAGCTCCGCGGGCTCGAAAACAAGCTCGCCGAACTCGTCCGCAAGCAGCCGAAGTCCTCGTACGCGCAGCGGCTGCTCGGCGTCGCCCAGCTCAAGCAGGGACGCTTCGAGGACGCGATCCAGACCCTCACGCGCGCGGCGGCGCTGAACCCGTCCCCGCTCGCCTTCAACAGCGATCTGGCCGAGGCCTACGTCGGCGCCGGCCGGGTCCAGCTCGCGCGCGGCGACCTGACCGGCGCGCTGTCACGGTTCGAGGAGGCGCGGACCCTCGCGCCCACGCTGAGTGCGGTCCGCCTGGCGCTGGCCGAGGGCTACATCGCCCGCGGTACGCAGCAGGCCCAGCGGCGGCAGTACGCCGCCGCGCTGAACGACTTCACGCAGGCGGCGCCGCTTCTGCGCGGCTCCGACGGCCGCAAGTTGCGGGCCACGCTGGCCGACCAGGTGTACGACGTCGGCCGGGCCCTCGAGCAGCGGCGGCAGGCGTCGGGCGGCGAGATCGACGCCGAGGTCCGCGCGTTCCAGACGGCCTTCGATCTGGCCCCCCAGAAGGCCACGTACCGGCAGAAGCTGGCGGAGGCGCGCACCGCCCTCGGCGAGCAGTACGAGGTGGCGGGCAAGCTCGAGAGCGCCGCGTACGCGTTCCGCCGCGCCCAGGAGCTCTTCCCCCGCCGCGACGCCTATCGCGACCGGGCGGTGAATGCCTTCCTGGCCTGGGGCGACGAGCGCAGCGCCGCCTACGCCCTCTCGGATGCCGTCACCGCTTACCGCGCGGCGTACGACCTGCACACTGACAACACCACCGCCCGCACGAAGCTGGCGGAGGCGTACATCCGCCGCGGACTCGACTACAAGGAGCAGAGCGAGTTCCGCCGCGCCGCGCGTGACTTCCGTGAGGCGCTGAAGCTGTTCCCCCGCAACGAGACGTACCAGGCACACTACAACAGCGTCGCCGCGTGGGAGCGCTGACGGTCCGCCGGCGCGTCATACCGGGTGGCCCGTCTCCGCGGCGGGCCGCGCCCCCCCCTCCCCCGACGCCGGCCCCGCCAGCGCGATCCGGTCCTTGCCTTCGCGCTTCGCCGTCAGCAACGCCGCGTCGGCCGCGCGCAGCAGCCCGGCGCGGTCCGTCGCGTCCCACGGAAAGCACGCCAGCCCGCCGCTGATCGTGACCGGCCCCGGCGCCTGTGCGCCCAGACACTGGAACCGATGCCCGCGGATGACCGCCCCGAACCGCTCGGCCAACGCCACCGCCGACGTCGGATGCTGCGAGCCCGGCACGCGCGGCCGCTCGGCATCCCAGAAGATCACCGCGAACTCGTCGCCGCCGTAGCGGGCCACGACGTCCCGCTCGCGGCAGCAACGGGTGAGCAGCGTCGCCACCTCGCGCAGCAGCGCGTCGCCCGTGTCGTGGCCGTAGCGGTCGTTGTACGTCTTGAAGTCATCGATATCGAACAGCAGCACGGTCAGGCGCCGGCGGCCGGCGCGGCATTCGTCCAGCAGGCGGTCGAGCACCCCCTCGAAGTAGCGCCGGTTGCGCAGTCCGCTCAGGTCGTCGCGCCAGGCCAGATCCTGCCAGTGCGCCTGCTCACGGGCCTGAGCGACCAGCGCCTCGACCAGCACGGCGTAGTCCGCGAGGCGCGCGGCGTCGCGCGCCGTGTACGCCCCCGTCCGCCGCCGCCCCACCGCGAGGCACCCGACCGCCGCGCCGCCGCGCAGCACAGGCTCCGACAGCACGGCGGCGCACTCCGGCTCTCCGTCGGTCGCGCTCAGTTCATCGACGCTCACACGAAGCCCGACCGCATCGAACGCTTCCCGAAGGAGGCGCGCCAGCCGCGCCAGCACCGCCGCCGGACCCTCGCGCAGGTTCCGCAGCACGTCGCTCAACCCGTGCAACTCCGCCAGCGTCGGTCCACTTTCGGTCCCCGCGGCCGGCGCGACCGCCGGCGGCCCCGCCGCCCGCACCCGCAGCGCGGTCGCCAGGTCGTCGCCCGCGAGCGGCTCCAGCACGTAGTCGTCGGCCCCCGCCTTCAGCGCTTCCAGCGCGTGCGGCTCGGCCGCCGTCGGACAGGCGAGCACGATCCGTGCGTCTGCGGCGACCTGCCGCAGGTGCGGGAGCACGCGGCGCACGTCAGCGCCGGTTCCCAGGGCCAGCACGATGCCGCTCGGACGCTCGTGCCCGGCCGCCCATAGGCCCGCCAAGAGCGTCCCCCGGCCCAGCACATCGCACTCGGGCAGCGCCCGCGCGACGTCGCCGCGTAGCTCCGACGAGCCAATCACCAGCAGGCGCGGGCGCTCCGCCATCGCGCGCTTACCAACCCTTCCTCAGAGAGGGCCGGGCTGCGGACCGCCGCGCCCACGCGCGGGGCTGCCGCCGGCCGTCACCGTCGCGTGGCATCACCCTCGTCGAGCAATGCCGCCAATTCCTCGGCCGTCAGTACGGCACGGGAGTCCGGGTTCGCGCCGCCTGCCGCGCGCGCCGCCGGTCCATCCGCCGCCCGCGGCATCCCGGACATCGGCACGCCTGCCGCGGGCGCCTGCGCTCCACCGGCCGGCACCGGCCGCGGCAGCACACTCCGCTCCGTCGGCGGATCGCCAACCAAGAGGCGTCGGAGTGCATCCGTCGGCGGCTCAGCCAGCAACTGCCGGAGCGCCGCGGGCGAGCGACAGCTCATGGTGCGCGGCCATCCGTCCGCCAACCCCGCGCCGGCCAGCTCGCCGTACACGATGATGCCTGTGCGCGGCCAGGTCTGCCGGATGAAGCCGACCAGTTCCAGCTCGTCCGGGCGCAGGGCGTCGACGGCTACGAGCGCAAGGTCCGGAACCAGGTCAAAATCCAGCAGAAGATGAGCGCAAGCGGCGTACGCGTCGTCGAACGCGCGGCTCGCCACACCATGCCCTGTGAGCCACTCGTCGACCGCGACCGTCAGCGCCGCCGGCCCCGTCCGGACATGAATTGCGCTGCGGACGTCGTACACCGGCCACACCTGTCGAGAAGCTGGCGCTCCTTGAGCCCCGGACCTCGCTTTGCCTATCTTACGCAAAGGCCCCCGCGCGTGTCAAAAACCGCTTCCGCCGACCAGCCGTTCGCGCCGCGAATCCCACCGCGCCTCGACATCAAGGCCGCTGCGAGCCGCGATTATTCGGGCGTGGCGGCCAGTCGATCAGCCGACATCGACGCAACGGCCGGATAACGAGGCGCAGCGAACGGGGCCGCCGACTTCGCCGCCGACGGCCCCGATTGGTTCGTGATGCGCTTCGCTCCAGCGCTGCGCCGTTAGCGGACGCCCGCGCGCGAGTCGAAGGTGTGTGCCCGCGAGCCCGACGCGTCCGTCACCTGCCAGAGAAGCTGCGGATACGGCGGGTCCGTGTCGTCCCGTACGAAAACGTAATCGATGCGGCCGCCGCGGAGGAACACGTTGCACAGGCCCGGGACGCCGCTGACGGTCGAAGCCGTCAGGTTGGACGCTCCGAGGATCGCCCACGGCTCGCTGCCCAGGCCGCAACTGCAACCCGTACCCTGAATCTCGTCCGGAACGCGGCGACCCGAGTTGAACCCCAGCGCCCGCGAGCCGGCCAGAAGATCGTTCTCATCGACGTAGTAGAACGCGTCCTGGCGACAGACCGGGTCCGGCGCCGTCTGCTCGCCCGAGGAACAAGGTGACACGAGGCTCCGGCTGATCTTCAGGGAGGACCCCGCCCCGATCCCCGGGTTGTGGAAGAGGATCAGGTCAGGCACAGGCACTGACGCGCCGGCACTGGTGAAAAAACCGTCGTAAGTCGGCGCGCCGCTGCCCTGGGCGGGCGCGATCGCCGACGCCAGCGATACGCCGCCGCTACCGCCCGAGCCGCGGAACTGCCCGTTGCGGTGGAAGTAGTACAGGGCGGGCCCCACGATGCAGTAGTTTCCGAACTCGCGGGCGCTGCCGGCCGGTACCGAGACGTAGCCGAAGGAGGTGTAGAGCCCGACATCGTCGGGACACACCGCCCCGTCCGGGTACTCGGTGCTTTGCACGAACGCGACCAGCACGAGGAAGTAGTGAATGTAGTCGGTCGATTGGTTCCGCATCGAGATGCGGACGAACTTGCGGCTCTGCGTCTCGTTGCAGGGATCGATCGTCCCGGTGGTTCCCCCGAGGCTGCCGCCGGTCGACCGACCGCTGCCGCCCGGGCCCCCGGTCGTCGTGCCACCGCCGACGTACGGGAACGGTGAGCCGCCGAAGTTCGAGAACGCGCCGCCGCCCCCGCACCCCACCGTCGCGACCGCCGACGCGAACCCCAACCCCAGCACCATCGCCGGCCTGCGCCAGCCGGGCGCGCTTCGTGACGTCACCATGCCTGTTCGCTCCGGAAACCAGCCGGCTTGTGCCGTCGCGGGGTCAGACCGTCCATCGCGGCGCACGGCGCCGCCTGACCCGCACCGAGGGAACTATACCGCCCCGCCATGTGGGCGACAAGCCGCGACCGCTCCCGCCGATCGCCGCCGGGCTGCGTTTGCGTCTCGTGCCCGCCGCGCGCAAACTGTCCGCGGGGTCGCGGAGTGCGGCCATGAGCAGCGAGAGTGGCGTGCCCTCGAAAGTCCTGATCGCCGACGACAACCCGCAGATCCTCGAACTGCTCGAGGCCTACCTCGAACCGCTCGGCGTCGCCGTGCGCCTGGCCAGCAACGGCGAGGCCGTGCTGGCTGCCGTCGAGGCGGACGAGCCCGATCTGATCCTCCTCGACATCATGATGCCGCGCCGCAGCGGATTCGAGGTCTGCCGCACGCTCAAGGACGATCCCCGCTATCGCGACATCCCGATCATCATGGTCACCGCGCTGCACGAACTGGGCGACCTCGAGCGGGCCCGCGAGTGCGGCGCCGACGATTTCCTCAGCAAGCCCGTCAACAAGATCGAACTCATTACCCGGGTGCAGAACCTGCTCAGGATTCGCCACCTGAAACGCGCAGGCGACGGCCCGCCCGACCCGCCCCCGCCGCCGGAAGCCTGAGCGCATCCGTTCGCACATGGGCACGCCGCATCCGGCCGAGGAGCCGGTCGGCCGGCGCCGTGCCCCAGCCTTGGGGGCCGTCCGCGCCGCGCCCCCCCACCCCTGGTTGACGCGATCCGCCGCTCGCCCGGCGGGCCGTTGCCAAGGCGACCGTCGCGACGTACACTGCGCGTAGCGGTGGCAACGGTGCCGAAAGGCGCGCGGACAGTTGCAACCGCCACGGGGGACGCGGTTTCCGGTCAACCGGTGCGGCTCACGCAGTTGTTTCGGCAGAGTCACAGCGGGCGGCGCCACCGCTTGTGCGTGCGCGCCGATCCCAGCACAGCGAGACAGGCCAGTATGCCAGCCAATGGAACTCGGGGCACGGGTGGACCCGCCGGCGTGGCGGTTGGGGACGTCAGCGAAGGATTGCTCGAACTGGACCAGCAGGGCGCAGGCTTCCTGCGCTTCGCGGCCCGCAACTACGCCGCCCGTCCGGACGATCCGTACGTGTCCCCCGACGCAATCCGCAAGTTCGGCCTGCGCGGCGGCGAGCTGCTCCGCGGCCCGACCGGACCGGTCGAGGGCAAGGGCAACCGGCGCGTCCGACTCGTGCGGATCGAGGCGATCAACGGCGTGGCGGCGGACCGGTGGGAGTCGCCCACGCCCCTGGCCGACACGGTCGCGATCGACCCGACCCAGGCCCTGCGCTTCAGCACGCCCGGCGGCCCGCTCACGATGCGCGTGGTGGACCTGTTTACGCCGATCGGGCGCGGTCAGCGCGGGCTGATCGTCGCACCGCCCCGTACCGGCAAGACGATCCTGCTTCAGCAGATGGCGCACGGGATCGCGGTCAACCACCCCGAGGTCTACATGATCGTGCTGCTCATCGACGAGCGGCCCGAGGAAGTGACCGAGATGCGGCGCAATGTCCGTGGCGAGGTCGTCGCCTCCAGCAACGACCAGGACGTGCTCTCGCACGTGCGCGTCGCGCGACTCGTCATCGAAAAGGCCCGCCGCATGGTCGAGCTCGGCGGGCACATCGTCGTGCTGCTGGACTCGATCACGCGCCTGGCCCGCGCCTTCAACGCCTTCGTCGGTTCGAGCGGCCGCACGATGACCGGCGGTCTCGACATCCGCGCGCTCCAGGAGCCCAAGCAGATCTTCGGCTCGGCCCGCAACATCGAGGGGGGCGGCTCGCTGACCATCATCGCCTCGGCGCTGGTCGACACCGGCAGCCGGGCCGACGACTTCATCTTCCAGGAGTTCAAGGGCACCGGGAACATGGAGCTCGTGCTCAGCCGCGAGCTCGCCAACCTGCGCATCTGGCCCGCGATGGACCTGCACCAGTCCGGCACGCGGAAGGAAGAGAAGCTCCTGCCGCCCGACGCGCTCAAGAAAGCCTACTTCCTGCGACGGCAGCTCGGCGACCTGCCGCCCGCCAAGCAGATGACCACGCTGCTCGACCGCATGCAGAAGTACGACACGCTCGAGGGCTTCCTCGACAGCTTGCGGGCGTAGCGGCCGCCGGGGAACACGAGGAACGCGGCACCGTGATCGTCGGCATCCTCTCCGATACGCATGGCCAGGTCCGCCGCACCGCCGCCGCCGTCCGGCTGCTGCGGCGACTGGACGCGACCGCCCTCCTGCACTGCGGCGATATCGGCAGCCCGGCCGTGCTGGAAGAGCTCGCGGGCCTGCCGGCCTGGGCGGTCTGCGGCAACACGGACACGCTCGATGGCGCCTGCGAGCAGTACGCCGCGGTCCTCGGCGTCCGGCTCGCCCGACAGGGGCCGGCACGCGTCGCGCTCGGCGGCCGCACGCTGGCCCTGTGCCACGGACACGAAGGCGGGTTCCACGGCCTGCTGGCGGCGGCCGAGGACGGCCGGCCCGCGCCGGACGGCACGCGCTACGACTACGTGCTGCACGGGCATACGCATGTCGCGGGCGTCCGGACGGTCGGGACGCTGCGCGTCGTCAACCCCGGGGCGTTGCACCGGGCGGCGGTGCACACGGTGGCCACGCTCGATCTGGACCGTGACGACGTGCGCTTCTGGTGCGTGCCCGATGGGAAGGCGCCGGAACATGCGCCGCCGGTGCCGTACGAGCCCGGCCTGTAACAATCCGCTGCGAATTGTGACCACGTGGCGTCCGACCCCTGCGTCGGACGCTTGTCCGGCGCGCCGTCCCCCGTCGCGGCGCGCTTACTCCAGCGCGTCCGCCAGGTACTCCACCACGTGCCGGGCCGGCACCCCCGTGTGGTGCTCGACGTGGTGCCGGCAACTGAAGCCCGAGATCGCGATCTGCGCCGCGCCCCGCGCGCGGATCGCCGGGAACAGCCGCTGCTCCCCCACCGCCCGCGCCACGTCGTAGTGCTCCACCTCGTGCCCGAACGAGCCCGCCATCCCGCAGCAGCCGCTGTTGATCTCGCGGGCCTGCCCGCCGGTGCACGCCGCCAGCACCTGCACCGCGTCGGCCGTGCCCAGCAGCGCCTTCTGGTGACAGTGTCCGTGGTACAGGAGCGGCGCGGCGCCGGCCCGGAACCGCAGTGCGTCCGGCCGCTCGGCCAGTGCCCGCGCGACGAACTGCTCGATCGTCTGCGCCGCGGCGGCGATGCGCCGGGCCTCGGGCTTCCGCACCAGTTGCGGCAGCTCGTCGAGCAGGGTCGATACGCAGCTCGGCTCCGTGCCGACGATCGGCACGCCGTCCAGCGCGTACGGGGCCAGCACCGCCGTGTTGCGCTCGCACAGCGCCCGGGCGTCCTTCAGCAACCCCTTGCTGATCAGCGGGCGGCCGCAACAGCCGGTCGGCGGCGCCAGCACTTCGTAGCCCAGCGCCTCGAGTACGCGGACGGCGGCCTGTCCGACCTGCGGCAGGTAGAAGTTCGTCCACGTGTCCACGAAGTACACGACCGGCGGCCGCGGCCCGGGCGGCGCCTGCACGCGCCGGTGCCGCGCGAACCACTGGCGGAACGTCGTGCGGGCGAAGCGCGGCGGCGGCACCCGCCGGTCGAGGCCGTACCAGTGCTCCAGGAGCACGCGCACGGCGCGCGACTGCATGAGCCAGTTGCTCAGGGGCGCCAGACGGCTGCCCCACGCGGCCTGGTGCACCGAGGCCGCGATGAGCCGGCTGCGCCGCGGCACGCCCTGCCGCTCGTTGCGGTGGTGCAGCCACTCGGCTTTCAGCCGGGCCAGGTCCACGCCCGTCTGGCACTCCGTCTTGCACGCCTTGCACGCCAGGCACAGATCCATCACTTCGTCGAGCGCCGGATCCGCCAGCCCGTCCAGCAGGCCGCGGTTGCTCAGCGCCGCCCGCAGCGCGTTGGCCCGCGCCCGCGTCGTGTGCGTCTCGTCGCCCGTCGCCATGTACGACGGGCACATCGTGCCGACCAGGCGCTGGCGGCACTGCCCCAGCCCGCTGCACATCTCGGCCAGCCCGGCCATGCCGCCGTGTGCGCCGAAGTCGAGCAGCGTCGCCGGCTGCCGCGCCGCGTACCCCGCGCCGTACCGCAGGTTCTCGTCCATTGGCAGCGGCCGGACGATCTTGCCCGGGTTGAGCAGCCCCGCCGGGTCGAACGTGTCCTTGATCCGCTCGAACGCGGCCACGATCGTGCGGCCATACATCTTCTCCAGCCAGCAGGAGCGCACCAGACCGTCGCCGTGCTCGCCGGTCATCGTGCCGCCGAACTCGGCCGCGAGGCTGCTGACGCGCTCCGCGATGCGCCGCAGACGCGCGATGTCGTCGCGCTGCTTGAGGTTCAGGGCGGGGCGGATGTGGATGCAGCCCACGCTGGCATGCCCGTAGTAGCCCGCGTGCGCCGCGCCCTCCTCCTCGAGGATGCGCGCGAAGCGCACGGCGTAGTCGCGCAGGCGGTCCGGCTCGACCGCGGTGTCGTCCACGAAGTCCAGCGGCTGCTTGTCGCCGGGCCGCGACATGAGCAGCCCGGTGCCGGCCTTCCGCACGTCCCACACGTCCGCCTGTCGCGCGGCGTCGGTCAGGAGCGGCCAGGCGTAGCCCACCTTGCGAGCCTGCAAGTCGGCCCGCAGCGCCGCCAGCCGCCGCTCCACCGCGGCCGCGTCGTCCCCGTAGAACTCGACGATCAGGATGGCGGCCGGATCGCCTTCCAGGAAAGCGCGCTTGCGCTGCATCGTCGGGTTGTCGCGGGTCGCGTCGAGGATGAACTTGTCGACCAGCTCCACGGCCGCCGGCTGATGCGCGAGCAGCGCCGGCACGGCGCCCAGCGCCTCCAGCAGGTCGGCGAAGTGCGCGACCAGCAGCCCCTTCGCGGCTGGCAGCGGCACCAGCCGCAGCGTCGCCCCCACGACGATTCCCAGCGTTCCCTCGCTGCCGACGATCAGCGTCTCCAGGTTCAGGCGGCCGTCCACGGACCGCACGCGGTCGAGCGCGTAGCCGCCGTTGCGGCGCGAGACCGTCGGAAAGCGGGCCCTGATCTCGTCGGCCAGCTCGGTGACGACCGCCCCGACCACTTCCTCGCACCGCCGCGCGAGCGGATTGTCCGGCGGCGGGGCGCCGACGCCCCACGTGCAGCACGAACCGTCCGCCAGCACCACGTCCACGCTCAGCACGTGGTCGCAGGTGCGCCCGTAGATCAGCGAGTGCGCCCCGCAGGAATTGTTGCCGATCATGCCCCCGATCGTGGCGCGGCTGCTGGTCGCGACGTCCGGCGCGAACTGCAGCCCGAGCGGCCGCAACCGGGCGTTCAGCTCGTCGAGCACGACGCCCGGCTCGACCCGCGCGACGCGCCGCGCCGCGTCGATCTCCAGCACGCGGTCGAGGTAGCGCGACAGATCCACCTGCACGCCGCGGTTGACCGTCCCGCCCGCGAGGCCCGTGCCCGCCCCGCGCGGCGTCACCGGCACGCCGTGCTGCGCCGCGATCCGGACCGTCGCCGCCACGTCGGCGACCGACCGGGGCAGCACGACGACATCCGGCACGATCTCGTAGATGCTGGCGTCGGTGGCGTACAGCGCGCGGGCCAGCCGGTCGTCCCGCACGTCCCCCGCCAGCGTCCCCCGCAGCGCCTGCACAACCGCCGCCACCTTGTCGCTCGTCGGGCCCATGTCCGCTCCGCTTCGCGCGGCGGCCTCCGTCGGGCCGGGGGTCCGCGCCACAACCGGCTACAATAACCCCGCGCGGCGGCGGTGCAATCCGCCCGCCCGGCGCGCGCCCGGCCCCGCCGGAACCCGCGAGCGATGGACGTTCTGGACCGCGAGTTCTGTGAAATCGACACGGCGCTCGGCCTGCGCGCGCACCAGCGCAAACGGGTGCGGGCGGCGTATCGCCGCTTGCTGCACGGCGGCCCGCCCACCGACGGCGTGCCGCTCACCGCCGACATCCGCCCGGTCGTCCGCACGCTCGCCGACGGCGAGCTCCGCAAGTTCGTGCAGCGGACGGCCGACGGCCTCGAGATCGAGAGCGTCGTCGTGCCGATGCAGCGGCGCGGGGGTCAGTGGAAGACGCTGTGCGTGTCGTCGCAGATCGGCTGCGCCCGCGCGTGCCGGTTCTGCGAAACGGCGCAGCTTGGGCTCCTGCGCAACCTGACGGTTGCCGAGATTGTCGGGCAGGTCGCCGCCGCGCAGCGGGACTGCGGCCGGGTCCGCAACGTCGTGTTCATGGGCATGGGCGAGCCGCTCGACAACTTCGACGCCGTCGTCAAGGCGCTCCGCGTGCTCAGGGACCCCGCCGGCCTGTCCTTCGCGGCCGAACGCCTCACCATCTCGACCGTCGGCCGGACCGCGGGCATCCGCCGACTCGCGCAGCTCGGCTGGCGACGGCTCAATCTCGCCGTCTCGCTCAACGCCCCCAACGACGAGATCCGCTCGCGGATCATGCCCCACAACCGCTTCGAACCGATGGCCGAGCTCCGCGCCGCGCTGCTCGACTACCCGCTGCGCAACTGCCAGTACTTCATGATCGAGTACGTGCTCATCCCCGGCGTCAACGATGCCCACGCGCACGCGCTGGAGCTCGTCGAGTTCCTCCGGCCGCTCAAGGCCGTGGTCAACGTCATCCCCTACAACCCGCGCACCGCTTCACCCTGGCCCGCGCCCGCCGAGGAATCCGTCGTACGCTTTCTGAACTGGCTGGAAAGCGCCGGGCAGATGTGCAAGCGACGCCTGACCAAAGGCCGCGAACAGATGGCCGCCTGCGGGCAGCTCGGCAACCCGGAGCTGCGAACCGCCGCCCGCCGCGCAACGGTCCATCCGACGCGGGCGGCCGGAGACGAACGCGGCGAGCGCGCGTCGTAGTCGGCGCGCGTTCGCCGTCGCGGCACCCCCGGGGCCCGGCCGGGGCGGTTATAACCCGGGGACCGTGGCTCCATCATCTCTACGAGGCCGCGAGGAGGCGCCGCTCGAGCTCCGCCCGCAGCTTCAGCATGGCCTGGTTCTGGATCTGCCGCACGCGCTCCTTGCTCACGCCGAGCGACACGCCGACCTGGTCGAGCGTGCGACGGCGGGCACCGGACCGCCCGGCATCCTCCTCGGACTGTCCAAGCGCGAACCGCGCGCTCAGAACACGCTGCTCGACGGGGCTCAGGTCGGCGGTGTTCTCGAACAGGATGCGCTTGAGCTCGTCGATGCACTCGTGCTCGATGCGCTCGCGCTTCACGTCGAGGTAGTCGCTGCGCTCGAGCGCCGGGTCGTACGGGGTCGGAAACTGCACCCGGTACCGGGTCGACTTCGCCGCCGCCCGCGAGAAGCTCGCCAGGATCGCCCGGCACGCATATGTGCTGAACTTGAAGCCGCGCGACACGTCGAACTTGTCCACGCACCGCAGCAGCGCCAGGTTCCCCTCGCACACCAGCTCGCTGATCTCGGTGCTCGAGTTCCGCGAACGCCGGGCCATCGCCAGCACCAGCGACGTGTTCGCCCGCACAATGTCCCCGCGCAGACGATCCGCCAGCCGCGCCCAATGCAACAAGTCCCGCGTCGCCCCGAGCGTCAGCCGCCGCCCCCGGTGAGCGTGCAGCATGCGCATGACACGGTAACGGCAATAGTTGAACCGCAGGAACAGCGTCCGCTCGGCGCGCGCCGTCAACACCTCCGTCGGCGCGACGTAGTCCGGATCGTCCGCCTCCTCCGCGACAAGCGGCACGGGTCGGGTCAGAAACGCCGGCAGATCCTCGTCCGACCCCGGCCACGTCGAGCGCCGGAAGATCGGGTTGTAAACGCATTCGGCCGGCGCACCCAGCAACGACATCAGCAGCGTGCGGTCGGCCGGATTGAAGCGCGACAGAATCGATTCGACCGGCGGTCGGGCAGTCGGCCGAATGCGCCGGACGTTGGCGGCCGGCCGGGGCTTGTTGGCGACGTTGAGGGCGGGCTTCTTCATGATTCGCACTCCCTCGGCGGCGAGTTCGCCGCGCTGGCCGTAGAACGGCGGGTTCAGCACTGACTAAAACCGGACTGGGTCTGTCCTGATTCCACTCCAAACGCCAAAATAGCACCTAAACCGTACTAGTTAGTATAACACCACTTTCGGGAACTTGTTAGCCCGAAATGGAATTTTTCCGGTCCTCTATACCTCATCCTTGATACGCCGCACCGTCGCCAAGGTGCGCGGCACGGCGAATTGTTCATAAGTCATTATTTCATAATGAAATAAGGCAGAACGCACGCCTATGGACACACGCCCGTCAGTCGGGACCCCGATGCACATATCTTCCGTGCGCGATTCCAGGCGCGTCGCCGGTGTCCTGTCGTAATAGGCGTTGCGGCTCGACCTCCTCCGCACCACCATTCGCCGTCCTTTCGTATAATCTTCGCACCCATGTCCAACGGAGCCTTCACCCGCGCGTGTCTCATGGGCATTGCCCTCTCGCTGGCCGCCGCCGGCTGCCGGTCCGCCGCGCAGAACCGCGCCCAGCTTCAGTCGCCGAATCCCGTGGACCGCGCCAAGGCCGCGGTCGTGGCGGCGGAACGGAAAGACCGCGACGCGGTGCATGCCCTGATCGGCCTGCTCGACGACCCCGAAATCGCAGTGCGGCTCTATGCGATCGAGGCGCTGCGGCGGCTCACGGGCAACGACTACGGGTACCGGTACTACGCGTCGGATGCGGACCGGGCCGCGGCCATCGCCCGGTGGCAGGCCGCAGCCCGCTCGGGCGAGTTGACCCTCGGCGGTACGACCGACCGATCCCGCGCGAACCCCGATTCTCCGTCGCCGGACTCCCGGCCGGCCTCCTGAGCAGCGCGTCGGACGCGCTACCGGCTGGGCACGGCTGGCGTCGCGACCACGGCGCGGCGAGAATCGGCAGACCACGTGGAACGCCCACGGCGCCGGAGGCCTGTGTGAGCAGCGACGCAGCCCACCCGCTCGAGATCGAACGCGTGACGCTGGACGGGCAGGAGGTGCTCCGGGTCCGCGGGGAAGTGGACCTGCGAACCGCGCCCGAATTCCGCCGTTTCCTGGCCGGCGAGGCGCGCCATGTGCAAGGCGGGCGGATGCTGCTCGATCTCGCGAGCGTGGCCCACATGGACTCCTCCGGCATCGGCACGCTGGTCTACGTCAAGCGCGAGCTCGAGCGCAACGGCGGCCGCCTCATCCTCATCGGCCTGACGAGCCAGGTCCGTAGCCTGTTCCAGGTGACGCAGCTCGAGCGCTTCTTCACGATCGTGTCGTCGCTGGGAGAGGTGCCCAAGCCGTGAGCGCCCCGGCGCCGCCAAGCGGGGCCGCCGCCTGGCGCCGCGGCCCGGAGGCCGTGGGCCGGCTGGTGCGCGGCGGGGTTGCGGCCCTGGGACGTGGCGTGCGCTACGTCGGCGGCCTGACGCGGCTCTACGGCACGGCGGCACGCCGCGCGCCGCGCTCCGCCCGCGGAGGGGCCCTGGGACTCTCGTGGCGCGCGCTGAGCGACCAGGCCGTCCGCGTGGGGGTGCGCAGCATTCCCATCGTCGTGCTCGTGCAGGTGTTCATCGGCATTATCCTCGCGCTGAACCTCGCGCCGACCCTGGCCACCTACGGCCAGCTCGAGCGCGTCGCCGACGTCGTCGCGATCGCCGTCTTCCGCGAGCTGGGCCCGCTCATCACCGCCGTCATCCTCAGCGGCTTCGCCGGCGCGTCCATCGCGGCCGAACTCGGGGCGATGGTCGAGGGCGAGGAGATCAAGGCGTTGCGGGCGCACGCCCTCGATCCCATCCGCTTCCTCGTCGTGCCGCGGGTCCTCAGCACGACGATCATGCTCGTTGCGCTCACGGTGCTCGCGGACGCGGTCGGCGTGCTCGGCGGCCTGGGCACGGCCGTGTTCGTCCTCGGTGTCAGCCCGAACACGTATCTCGACCTCACGCAGCAGGCGCTCACGCTCGGCGACTACTTCACGGGCCTGTCGAAAGCGGGCGTGTTCGGCCTGCTCATCGCCGGGCTGGCTTGTTACGAGGGCCTGAACGTCCACGGCGGCGCCGAGGGCGTCGGCCGCGCCACGACGACGACCGTCGTCAAGAGTATCGTGGGGCTGATCGGCGCGGACTGCCTCTTCACCGTGGTGTTCTACGCGCTGGGGTGGTGACCGTGCCGCTCGTGCTTGGCATCGATGAAGCCGGTTACGGCCCGCTGCTCGGCCCGCTGATCATCGGCGCCACCCTCTGGCGCTGCGCGCTGCGCCCCGCCGACGCCGACCTCTGGCAGCGCCTGGACACCGCCGTCACCCGGGCCGCCGGCCGCCGCGACAGCCGGCTCGTCGTGGACGATTCCAAGCGTGTCTTCGATCGCGGCCGCGGGCCGGCCTCGCTCGAGCGCACGGTCCTGGCTTTCGCGGACGCGGTGGGCGTGCCGCACGGGACGCTCGGCGAGTTCGTCACCGCCCTCGCGGGCGTGCCGCTCGGCAGCGTGTGCCCGTGGTACGCCGATCTCGGCCGGCGCCTGCCGGTCGCTGCTGCCCCGGACGCGCATGCCGGCGCGAGAGAGCGGCTCGTCGCGACGATGACGGCCGCCCGGGCCGCGTGCATCGCGCTGCGGGCCGAAGTCCTGCCCGAGGATCTGTACAATCGCCGCGTCGCCGCGACCCGCAACAAGGCGGCCGTCCTGCTCGAATCCGTCCTGCGGCTCGTGCACTGGGCCGGCGCCCGCGCCGCGCGCCAGGACCTGTACGTCGTCGTCGACCGGCTCGGCGGCCGGGCGGATTATCGCAGCGTGCTGCTGGCCGCCTTTCCCGAGCGTCACCTGCACGTCGTGGCTGAAGAGGAGGGCCGCAGCGCATACCGCCTGGCGGACGCGACCAGCGACTGGCACCTCGAGTTCGTCGTGGACGGCGACCAGCGGTACCTGCCGATCGCGCTGGCCAGCATGCTGGCCAAGTACCTCCGCGAGCTGCTCATGCACGAGTTCAACGCTTTCTGGCGCGGCGTGGTGCCGGGCGTCCAGCCGACGGCGGGCTACCACACCGACGCACAGCGCTTCCTGGCCGACATCCGGCCGGGGTTGGCGCGGGCAGCCGTCGCGGCGAATGAGTTCGTCCGCGCCCGCTGACGCGCCACCCGGCGGTGACTTCTCCGTACAATGCGGCGGGGCGCGCGGCAGCGCGCCGACGCGAGGGACGCCATGCGGCGCGAGTGGTGCCGGATGCGGTGTGGAGCGGCGGGCTGGATCGTCGCGGCGTTCGCGTGTGCGGCCCCGGCGGACGCGCCGCCGCCGCGGGACTGGTCGCCGGCGGTGAGCGCCGCCCGCGCCGCCTACGAGGACGGGCGCTACGACGACGCGGCCGGCCTGCTGACGCGCGTGCTGACGGACCCGCCCGACGCCGCCGCCCGCCGCGACGCCGAGCTGCTCCAGGCCCTGTGCCTGCTGCGGCAGCCCGAGCGCACCGAACGCCTCAGCGGCCGCGGTCTGCTCGCCCAACTCGCCCGCGCCGATCCGCGCCTGCACGACGACCCCGACTGCCTGCTCGCGTACGGCGTCGCCCAGACCGCGCTGGCCGAGACCGGCAGCGCGCTCGACGCCCTGGCGCGCGCCGCGGACGGCTTCGCCGCGCAGCATCGCCCGGACGCGCAGCTCGCCGCGCTGGCCGCGCTCGCCCAGGCGTGGGCCGCCCACGGCGAGTGGTTCGCGACGCCGGCCCGCTTTCGGGTCGATCCACCGCGCGACCCGGCCGAGGCCGACGCCATTCGCGGCCGGCAGATTGAAAGAGTCCGCGCAGAGGCCGCGGCCCTCCCCGGCAGCGACGCCATCGTGGCCGCGATCGACCTGACGCTCGCCCGGCACCGACTGAAGCAGCCGGAGACCGCGGACGGCAGTCGGACACTCCTCGAGGCGCTGGCGCAGCGTTCCACCCCCGCCGAGACGGCCGCCGAAGCGGCGCTGGTGCTGGCGCGCCTGGCCGACGACGCAGGCCGGGCGGCCGATGCGCACCGCTGGTACGGCCGGGCGGCCGACGTCGGGTCCGGCCGCACGCGACAGGAGGCGCTAGAGCGCATCGCAGCGTTGTCCCGGCCGGAACTGACGGTGGCCGCGCTCGAGCCGGTCGGCAGCGAGGCGGCCGCGCCGCTGGACGTGACGGCGCGCGGCCTGGTGGCGGTCCAGCTCGAGGTGCGGCGGATTGACCTCGACGCATGGCTGGCCAGGCCGACGCAGCGCGGAAACGAGGCACTGCTGCCGGAGTCCGGGTCCGTGGCACTCGCACGCGAATTCCAGCCTGGCCAGTCGCTCGCAACCGCCTGGCGCAGCGCCGCACTCACCCCTCCGCTTGCGTTCCGCGGACCGCCGGGCGCTTACGCGGTGATCGCCCGCGGGCGCACGGCGGAGGGCCGGGAAGTGACGGCCAAGCGCCTGCTGATCGTGAGCGACCTGCTCGGCATCGCGTGCGTGGGACTGGAGGAGGGCGCAGTCTTCGGGCTGCCGCGGCCGGCGGCCGCCGCGCCGCCCGACCTCGCGGCGCTGACCGGGCGCTTCTGGATGTACTCGTCGTTTGCGCCCACGGAAATCCCGATGACCGCGGGCGCCGGGCTCTTCGCGCTGCCGCCGGAAGCGCGGGTCGCGCGGGAGCGTCGCTGGGTGTGCCTGTTGCGCGCCGGCGCGCACGTCGCGCTGTGCCGGGGCGAACTGCCGGACCCGGCCGCGGCCGAGACGCGCGATGCCATCTTCTTCGCCGCGCCGGCGGAGGTCGCGCCGGGCGGATCCGTGGCCGTCGCCGGCTGGATCGCGCCGCCGCCGGACCCGGCCACGGCGACGCCGCCGGCTCCGCAAGCCGAGCTGGTGGACACGCTCGAGCGCGTGTTGGCCACCGCGCCCCTGACGCCCGACGTCGGCGGGGGGTTCGCCGTCCAAGTGCGCGTGCCGCCGGACACCGTGCCGCAGGCGCTGCGCGTCTTGCTGCGCGCGAGCGGCCGCAGCATAGAGAACCTCGCACCGCCGCAGACGATCCGCGTCCTCGCACCCACCGGCGCGGCCCGGCTCGAGTGCGACCTGCCGACCCTGAGCACCGCCGATCAACCCGCGCCGCGCGCGGCGCCGGTCAGCGCGGTGTGGGCGTGGGGTGCGCCGGCCACGCTCCGCGGCGGCCGGCTCCGCATCAGCATCCACACCCCCACGCCCGTGCCGGGTGACGTGTGGTCGCTGCCGTTCGCCAGCGCCGCGCAAGCCTTCGCCGCGCACGACCGCGGCTGGACGGCCGACCTGTCCGCCCTCGATCCGACGGGGCAGGCGCGCCTGCTCGAATGCGGGCTCGAGCTGACGGGCTGGCTGGCCGACGGTCGCAGCGCGCGGCGGCTCGCAAGCTGCGCGGTCCAGAATCGATCGGCCGGCGCGCCGCCCGCCGCCGCGGAAGACCCGCTGCCGCGCTCGGCGGTGGAGTTGTCGGCGCAGCTGCGCACCGACGAGAGGCCGCCCTTTGTGGACCTCGAGGCCCGGACGCGCGACGGACGCCCGGTCGCCGTGCTTCTCGAAGGCGGCCGATTCGTGCAGGCACTCGTCGGGCCACCGAACACCCTCGAGCACCTGCGCGTGCCGCTTCCGGCCGGCGTCTCGGCGGCAAACCTGCGCCTGCACGCCTTCGTGGCGGAGAGCGACCGGGTCACGCGGGTCATCCCGCGCGCCGTCCGTCCCCCGCCGAGCCCCGGTCCGAGCCCGACCGTCGCAATCGAGCGGGATGCGCTGTGGGGCGACGCGCGGCTGCGCATCACGTGGGATCCGGCGTGTCCGCCCTCCGCGCACGAAGCGTTGCTCATCCGCGTCGCCGAACTGCCCACGGAGCGCTGGCGGCCGCCGTGGGCCGGGCGGGTACCCGACGCACCCGCCGTGGCCGCGTCGTTGCCGCTGTCCACGCAACTCGCGGTAAACGACGTGGACTGGCCCGAACTGCTGCCGACGCAGCGCTGGCGCGCCCTGGCCGGACCGACCGCGTGGTGCGCGGCCGTCCCGTTGCCGAAGGGGACGGGCGAGCTGTCCGTACCGCTGCCGGAGGCGCGCTGCACGCAGACCGTGTCGCTCTGGCTGGTGAACCGACACGGATTCGTCGGCGACGCGAACATCAGGGTGCCCGCTGCACCCACCGGCGCTGCGTGGCTCGACGTCCCGCCCCGCTGGACGGTCGGCGACCGCGGCCGCGTCACGCTGGGCCTCACGCGGCCCGCCGGGGCGGCGCTGACGGCCCGCGTGTCCGTCGAGGGGGGCGAGTTACTGGCTCTCGAACAGCTCCGGTACCGCACCGGGCTGACGGGCGACTGGCAGCTCTGCGCTGCGGACGGCGTTGTCCCGCTGGCCGCCGGCGCGACGACCTGGATCACCGTCGAGGCCGAAGCCGCCCGACCGGGCTCGGGCAGCGTCCGCCTGACCCTGGAGCCGGTGGAGGGCGACGCCCACACCTGGTCCGCACCGCTCGAGATCGCGGCCGCGCCGGGCGGCACGGCGGCCACCGACGCGCTCGAGCTGCGGCGCACGATCGAAGTTTGGGTGCCGGAAGACAGTGCCAACCCCGCGCCGCCGCTGACCATTCCGACGGACGAGCCGCGACCGGGGCCGTCGGGCACGCCGGCCGGCTCCTCGTCGCCGCCGGCCGCGACGCGTGCCGCCGCGGGAGCGTGGGTGCCGGTTCCGCCGGGCCGTCCCGTGCCGCCGGAACGTTACCTCCGCGTTCGTGAGGAGTTCGAGCTGCGCCGGTCGGACGGTCTGATCGTCTGGACGCAGCCGCTGCCGCTGACCTGCACGAGCCTGGCAGCCGACCCGCCCGAGTGCCCGCCCCTGGGCCGCCGCGTGCTCGGCCCCGCGGAGCGGCTCCAGTACCGGCTGCCGTTGCTGCCCCCGGGCACGCACCGACACGCGTATGTGCTGCTCACGACGCGAACGGGCAGCGGCCTGCTGCCGCCGCCCGAACTGCGGCTGAACGACGTCGCGCTGCCGGTGCGCGTCGCGCCCGGCGAGACCCGGCTCACCGTGCAGCCCTGACGACGTGGAGCACTCTGCGCGTCGGGACGCCGCGGCCTACGCCGCGCGCCGCAGTCGCAGCGCATTGCCCACCACGGTCAGCGAGCTGAGCATCATCGCCACCGTCGCGAGCGTCGGCGGCAGCGGCGCCAGCATCGCCAGCGGCAGCATCACGACGTTGTAAGCCAGCGCCCAGAACAGGTTCTGCTTCATCACCCGGCTGCTCCGCCGCGACAGGCGGATCGCGTCCGCGATGCGCAGCGGCGAGTGCCCGACGAGGCAGATGTCGGCGGTCTCGCGGGCCACGTCGGCGCCCGTCCCGATGGCGATGCCCACGTCGGCCGCCGCCAGCGCCGGAGCATCGTTGACGCCGTCGCCGACCATCGCCACGCCGCCGTCACGCCCCGCCAGCGCCTGCACGCGCGCCAGCTTGTCCGCGGGGCTGAGCTCCGCCTCGAACGACGCGACGCCGAGCTGCTGCGCCACGTGCCGCACCGCCGCCGCCCGGTCGCCGCTGAGAATGTGCGTCGCCACGCCGAGGGCGCGCAGCGCCGCCACGGCCGCGGCGGCCTCGGGATGCAGGGTGTCGGACAACACAAACAGTGCCGCCGCCTGACCGTCGAGCCCCGCCCACACGACCGTCGCCCCGGTCGCCGCCCATTCCTCGGCCGCCGCCGGGTGTGCGGACGTCGCCACCCCCTGCTCCGCCAGCCACGCCGCCGTGCCGACCACCACGTCCGCCCCGGCCACGTCCGCCCGCACGCCCGCCCCCGGCCGCGACCGCAGCTCACGCGCCGCCGGCCACGTCAGCCCGCGCTCGCGGGCCGCCGCCACGAGTGCGCGGGCCAGCGGGTGCTCGCTGTGCTGCTCGACGGCCGCCACGAGCCGCAGCACATCCTCTTCACGGCGGCCCCCCAGCGGCACCACCGCCTGCAAGCTCGGCCGACCGAGCGTCAGCGTGCCGGTCTTGTCCAGCAGCACGGTCCGGACCCGTCCGGCCGCCTCGAGCGCCGCGGGGTCGCGCACGAGGATGCCGCGCTCGGCCGCGCGCGACGTGCCGACGAGCACGGCCGTGGGGATGGCCAGCCCCAGCGCGCAGGGGCAGGCGACGACCAGCACCGCGATCATGCGGGTCAGGGCGGCGGCGGTGTCCGCGCCCGCCAGTTTCCACCCGAGCAGCGTCAGGACCGCCAGAACGACGACGGCGGGTACGAAGACGGATGCGACGCGGTCGGCGAAGCGCTGCCAGGGCGGCTTAGCCGCCTGGGCGTCGGCCACCAGTCGGGCGATGCGCGCGGCGGCGCTTTCCGCCCCGCTGGCGGTCGCCCGCACGCCCAGCAGCCCGTCGAGCACCCGCGTGCCGCCGAGCACGCGGTCGCCCGGCCCGCACGCCCGCGGCAGCGATTCGCCGGTCAGCAGGGATTCGTCGACCGCGCCGTGCCCGGCCAGGACGTCGCCGTCCACCGGCACGGCTGCATGGGCAGGCACGCGGACGACGTCGCCCGGCCGGATGTCATCGAGCGCGACAGTCTCAACGGCATCCCCCGCCACGCGCTGCGCGGTCTGCGGCAGCCGGGCCAGCAGCGCGCGCAAGGCCGCCGAGGCCCGACCCCGGGCCCGGGCCTCCAGGTGCTTGCCGACCGCGACGAACAGCACGATCGGCGCGGCCGCGTGGAACAACATCAGTTCGTGGATGTGCAGCGCGACGCCGAAGACGCTCGCGACGAGGGCCGTCACGGCGCCGAGGCTGACGAGCAGGTCCATATTCGCCGTGCGGCGCACCAGGGCCCGCCCCGCCCCGAGCAGCATCGGCCCCCCGGCCACGATCAGGATCGCCACGGTGAGCGTCGCCTGGGCCGGCCAGCCCGCGAACAGCGACAGCACCGCCGCGACCGGAACCGGCACGAGCCCCGGCGGTCCGGCTTCGGCCAGGTGGCGGCCCAGCAGCGGCAAACCAAGCACCACGGCCAGCGTGAGCCGCCGACGCTCGCGCGCCGGATCGTCCCGCCGTTCGTGTTCGCCGGACGCAACCACACCGGCGGCGATGGGCTCGGCGTCGTAGCCGGCCCGTCGCACGGCGTCGAGGCAGGGCCCGGGGTCGTCGGGAGCGTCGTTCGTCAGCGTCACCGTGGCCTGACCGGTCGCAAGGTTGACGGCCGCCTCCGTCACGCCGGGCACCCGCCGCAACGCCCGTTCGACCGACGCGGCGCACCCCGCGCAGTGCATCCCCCGGATGCGGAACTGGAGCCGCTCGCCGGGCTTGGACGCGGGAGACATGCCGGAATGATAGACCGTGGGCGGCCCCGGCCGCCCTGGGCACGGCCGACATGCGCCTTGCGGGGGCGGCCGCAGGGCTCGGAATTTGTGTCGCCGGGCCGCGCTCCCGCCGTTGCGAGCGGGCAGGAGCAGGGCTACACTGGCCCCCCGTATGTGGTGGTCTGACTTCCAGCCCGGCTTCATTCGTTCATCCATCCCGACTGTCGGTTTTTGTCGTGTGACAGAGGATGGCCGCCCGCGCCGCGCTGCGGTTGCGCGGCGGATGAGCTGACCCGCCCCGCGGGTCGGCGTGAGATCGGAGGAACTCCGAGTGAAATCAGTGGTTCGAATCTGGAGCGGAGTCGCGGTGTCGCTCGTGCTGACCCTCGTCCCCGCGGCGGTGGCGCAGAACGCGAAGTTGCGGGAGGCGGCCGACCTGTTTGAACGACAGGACTACAAGGCCGCCCAGCAGGCCCTGCAGGAGGTCCAGCGCGACGGGCTCACGGAGGCCGAACTCGCCCGACTGGATGAACTCCTGAAGCAGGTCCCCGAGGCAATCCGGGCGGCCGAGAGGGCCGAGCAGGACCTGGCGGCCGCCGGGCAGGCGTACGACCGGGGCGAGTGGGAGGCGGCCGAGCGGCTGTACCAGGCCGTGGTCGACAACCGCTTCGCCCGGCCCGAGCAGCGGCAGTCGGCCGCGCAGCAGCAGGCCCGCATCGCGGAGAAGAAACGGCTCGCCGAGGCAGCGAAACCGGGCGGCGTGGTGGAGGAACCGCCGGCCGAGCCGGTCTCCGCGGCCCGGCCCGCCGAGCCGATGCCGGCTCCGGAGCCCCCTAAGCCCGAGGAGCCGCGGCGGCTCACGCCGTCCGACGAGATGCGCATGCGGGACGACTTGCTCTGGCAGCGGGCGGTGGCCCGGGCGCTGGCGGCGGCCGACGCGGCCCGCGAGGCGATGGGCAACAACCGCTACGACGAAGCCCGCAAGCTGGTGGACACGGCGCAGCAGGTGATCGAGGCGGCACGGCGCTACGCCGAGCCCGTCGCCCGCTATGAGGCGATGAAGGCCCAGATGGCCCAGCTCCGCGACGAGCTGGACGCGCGGGCGCGTGAGCACGAGCAGCAGAGCACCCAGCAGCAGCTCGATCAGATTCGCGCGCGCCAGGCCGCGCGGAGGGAGATTCTCGAGCGTCAGAAGGCCGAGACGATCGAGCAGCTTTTCAATAACGCGGACCAGCTCCGCCGGGAACGCAAGTTCGGCGAGGCCGCCGAGACGCTCCGGCAGATCCTGCGGATCGCCCCGGACAACGCCCGCGCCCGCTACGAGCTGACCTGGGCCGAGGACTTCGCTTCGTACAACCAGCAGGCGGAGTGGCACCACGACTTGTACACGCAGCAGCGCCAGACGCTCATCGAAACGGACGAGGCGCTGATCCCCTGGGTGCAGGAGGTGCTGTACCCGCGGAACTGGATCGAGATGACCGCCAAGCGCTCGCCGCTGGGCGTGTCCGGGCGGGCCGGCGCGGCGGAGGACAACGAGCTGAACCGCAAGCTGAGCGAGACGTTGCCCGAGGTGCGGTTCGAGCAGCAGCCGTTCGAGCAGGTGGTCGAGTTCCTGGCGGAGATCACGAAGATCAACATCGCGGTGGACTGGACCGACCTGGCGGACCACGGCATCGAGAGGGACAAGCAGGTCACGCTCCGCCTGACGAACCTGAGCTTCCGCACGGTGCTCCAGGAGCTCATCGGACAGGTGGGCGGCGAAGTGGAGCTGGCCTACGCGGTGGGCGACGGCCTGCTGCGCATCGCGACGAAGGCCAAGCTTGACAAGGACAAGATGGTCCTGATTTACGACATCCGCGATCTGCTGGTGAACATCCCGCGAGCCCAGCGGCGCTCGTCGTTCGACGTGACGCAGGGCATGGGGCAGGGCCGCGGCGCGGGGGGCGGCGGGGGCGGCGGCTCCGGCATGTTCCAGCAAGGCGCGCAGAACCAGCAGCAGGAGGACCCGAACAACCAGGGCGCCAACCGTGTGCTGGTCGAGCAGATCATCGACATCATCCGGCAGACGGTTGAGCCGGATTCGTGGCGCGAGACCGGCGGCGGCGACGCCTCGATCCGCGAACTCAACGGGCAGCTCATCATCTACAACACGTCCAACGCCCATCGGCAGGTCGCTGACCTGCTCAGCCAGCTCCGCGAGCAGCGGGCCCTGCAGATCGCGGTCGAGGCCCGGTTCCTCCAGGTCGTGTCGAACTTCCTCGAACAGTTCGGCGTAGACCTGGACTTCGTGTTCAACTCGGGCTCGGCCGGCTACGACCGCGCGATCGGCGCGCAGGGCGAGTCCATTGTCGACCCGGCCACGGGCGCTCCGGTCCTGATCGACCGGCGCTACTCGCGCGCGGGCGTGTTCCCGAGCCCGCCGCCGTTCGGCACCCCGCTGACGCCCGGCACCGTCCCGCAGCAGCCCTACAACCAGGCGGGGTTCGTGCCGCGCGGCACCGGCGTTTCCCCGCATTTCGATGACATGACGCCGATCGGCGCGCAGCAGAGCTCGCTGAACCTGGTCGACCCCGGCAACCGCAACACCGGCGTACCCGGCTCGTTCGGGCCCAACGCCGCGCTCAACCCGGCACTCAGCATCGCCGGTTCGTTCCTCGACAACCTCCAGGTCGACTTCCTGATCCGCGCGACCCAGGCCAACGCCCGTTCCAGCATCCTCCAGGCGCCGCGCCTGGTGCTGTTCAACGGCCAGGCCTCGTCGATCCAGGTCGGCCGCTCGCGCGACTACGTCTCCAGCCTCGAGCCGCGGCTGGCCGAGGGCGCGGTCGGCTTCTCGCCGCAAATCAGCCAGGCCGACAGCGGCGTGTCCATGTACGTCGAGGCCACCATCAGCGCCGACCGCCGCTACGTCACGCTCACGCTGTCCGTGCAGCAGCGCGACGAGCCGACGCTCGAGAAGTTCGAGGTTCAGCGGGCCAGCGGCAGCTCGCCCGGTGCGTTCATCCAGCTCGTCGATCAGGCGTTCGCCATTCTCGAGACCACCGTCTCCGTGCCGGACGGCGGCACCGTCCTGCTGGGCGGCGTCAAGCAGGTCGGCGAAGTTGAGATCGAGGCCGGCGTCCCCGTGCTCAGCAAGATCCCCGTGCTCAAGCGGGCGTTCAGCAACATGACGACCGTGAAGGACACGCGCACGCTGCTGATCCTCGTCAAGTCCAAGATCATCATTCAGAAGGAGGCCGAGGAAGAGGCCTTCCCGACCTTCACCCGCTCGGGCGTCTGATCCGCCCGCGTGGTTCGCGACTCGTCCCGCGCCCGCCGTGGTTCCCGCGGCGGGCGCGGCCGTTTCCGGAGTCCCGCATGATCCGAAGCCGCACGCCGCACGGCCTGGCGGCGGCCGTTCTCGCGGCCCTGCTCGGCGCGCTCACCGTCGCGCGCGGCGTGCGGGCCGACGATCCCCTGCCGCGCGCCGCACCCGCGCCGGCCACACGCCCCGCCGGACCGCGGCCGTTCCAGCCCGGCGTGCAGATCGATTGGGCCCGCCGCGAAGTGCTGGCGGCGGCGCACGTCGTGCTCCGTTCCGGGCCGCTCGAACTGCTGGCGTGCGGACCCGGCAAGGAACACGAAAGCATCCTGCGACTCGACGCCGCGGCCACGCACGTGTATCTCGCCCTCGGCCTGCTCGGCGTGCAGCCCGGACATCCGCCCCGCTGGGACGACGAGCGGGAGCAGACCTTGCCCGCCGACGGCGAGCCCGTCGACATCCTGCTCCGCTGGACGAACGACGGCACCCCCCGCGAAGTCCCCGCGCACGATTGGCTGATCGATATCGAATACGGTCGGACGCCGCAGCCCCGGCCGTGGGTTCTGGCGGGCTCCGTCGCGCGCGGCGACGGCACGCTCGCCGCCGACGCCAGCGGCACCGCCATCACGCTGGTGGACTTCAGCGATGCGCTGCTGGCGCCGCGCCGGCCGCACACTAGCCGCGACGCAGAGCTGTGGGCGCGGGCCAACCCGTCTGCGATTCCACCGCTGGACACGCCGGTGACCATCGTGCTGCGCCCGGCCGCGGCCGCGGCCGGCGCGTGGCGTCTGGACCTTCGGGGCAGGCTCGCGCTGGACGGCCGGCCGGTATCCTGGCCGGACGCCGCCGAGCGGATCTGGCTGGCGCGGCGGGCCGACCCGAGGGCGGTCGTGCGCATCGACGCCGCGGCCGCGCTGCGCAGCGACGTGGCCGCGCTGCGTCGCGTGCTGTTTGCGGCGGGTGTACCGGCTGAAGCCGTCGCCTTCGAGCCCGGGCCGGGCGGGCCCTGAGCGCCGGTCAGGGGGCGGCGGGATCGGCCACGGTGTTGGTCAGCGTGCCGATGCCCTCGATCTCGACTTCGATCCGATCCCCGGCCCTCAGGAAGACCGGGGGTGTGCGGGCCATCCCGACGCCTTCGGGGGTGCCGGTCAGGATCACCGTGCCGGGCAGCAGCGTGAACTGGTGCGAGAGGTAGCTGACGAGTGCCCGGCACGAATGCAGCATCGCACTCGTGCGGGCATCCTGCATGATCCGGCCGTTGAGCCGGCTGCGAATACGAAGGTCCGCGGGGTCGAGCGCATCCGCCGTCACGAGCCACGGCCCCAGCGGACAGAACGTGTCGAAACCCTTGGCCCGCGCCCACTGCTTGTCGTTGCGCTGGCAGTCGCGGGCCGACACGTCGTTGGCGCAGGTATAGCCGAGCACGAAGTCCAGCGCCCGGTCCTCCGACACGCGCCGCGCCGGCCGGCCGATGACGACCGCGAGCTCGGCCTCGTAGTCCACCTCGGCGGGGGCCGCCGCGGGGAGCACGATCGTCCCGCCGTCCCCCAGCAGGGCCGTCGTCGGCTTCATGAAGATCAGCGGCCGCTCGGGCACCGCCGCGCCGGTCTCGGCCGCGTGCGCCCGGTAGTTGCGGCCGATCGCGAAGACGTTCGGCGGCTCGACCGGGGGGAGAAAGCGGGCGACCGGAAGGCGCGCCGGGGCGAACTCCAGCGCGCCGAACAGCGCGCCGATCAGCGCCTCGGCCGTACGGTCATCGATGAGCCGCCCGATGGCGGTGCGGCCGTCGGGCGTGACAAAGCGGGCGATGCGCATGCTTCCTCGCGGGCCGCGACGCGGGTTTCAATAGAAGACCGTGACGATCAGGTGCGGGTCCTGATGCTTGCCCTCGACGACGCCGATGCAGGACGTGGCGAACTTAATCTCGATGTGCTCGTCCGCGTCGGCCCACTCGTTGATCTGGGCGTTCAGGTGCCCCAGCGCGGCATCCGTCAGCTTGCAGTGGAACGTCCGGCAACGGGTCGCGTTCGGGCTGCCGGTGAGCAGCGGCCGCCGCAGGTTGAGTTGCGGCACGACCGCGGCCTCGCTCATGCTGCCCGGCCCGCCGCCGAACGAGCGAATGGCCTTGGGGCTGCGCGACGGCGGCAGACCGAGCGCATCCTCACCGACGAGCTGGATCGGCTCGGGTGCGACCGGCGCGCCGGACTTCTCCTTCGTTTCCCCTACGCAGTGACGGCACAGCAACCGGCCGTCCACCTCCGCCGCCAGGTGCTTCTCGACATGCTCCGGGTAGATCGTCGCGCCGCACGCGGCACACGCGAGGACCTGTTCCTCGTCGCCGGCCATGGCTGCCTCCTCGCGCTCCGCTGCCCGGCGCAGCGCTGCCTGGAACGCGTCGGGATGCGGGCGGCGCCCGTGCCCGCGACGCGCGAGACTCGGGACGTGACGCCCGTACTATAAGCCGCAGCCGCCCTGCGCCAAGCGTCAGCCCCGCGCAGGCAGCGCCTCCGCCCGCGCCAGCACCGTCGCCTCCGGCTCGTCCGCCGCGACATCCAGCCAAGTCACCCCGCCCATCCGCCGCAGCCACGTCCGCTGCTGCTTGGCCAGCCGCCGCGAGTTCACCTTGATCTGCTCGATCGCCTCGTCGAGCGACAACCGCCCCGCGAGGTGCGCCAGGAGCTCCGCGTAGCCGACCGCCTGCGCCGCCGGCGCGCCCAGGCCCCGCGGGTCGGCGGCCAGCCGCCGCACTTCGTCGAGCAGCCCGGCCGCGACCATCTGCCGCACACGCAGGTTGATCCGATGGTTCGCGTCGGCCCGCTCGCGCCGCAGACCGATCAGCCGCCAGCTCCACTCCGGGCGCCGGGGCGTCGCCGCCCCCCACTGGCGTTGCAACGCGCTGATCGGCCGGCCCGTCAGCCGGTGCACCTCGAGGGCCCGCTCGATCCGCCGCAGGTCGTTGCGGTGGATGCGGGCGGCGGCCTCGGGATCGACCGCCGCCAGCTCGGCGTGCAGGGCGGCCACGCCCTCGTCCGCAGCCCGGCGGCGCAGCTCCGCCCGCACGGACGGATCCGCGGAGGGCCCCGCGAAGAGCCCCTCGTACCAGCACTTGAAATACAGCACCGTGCCGCCGACGGCCACGACCGGCCGCCCGCGGGCGTGGATGTCGGCGACGGCCCGGTCCGCCCGCGCCACGAACTCGGCGGCCGAGAACGCCTCCCACGGGTCCGCGACGTCGATCAGGTGATGCGGCACGGCGGCGCGGGCCGCGGCCGACGGCTTGGCCGTGCCGATGTCCATCCCGCGGTAAACCTTCATCGAGTCGATGCTGACGATCTCGGCCCCCATCCGAGCGGCCAGGGCCCGGGCCAGGACGCCCTTGCCCGAAGCCGTGCAGCCGAGGATGACCAGCACGCGGTTTTCCACGCCGCCGTTGTATCGCGGCCCCCGGGGCGGGCTCAAGCACGCCAACCGCTCCGGCGCGGGCCTGTCTTCCCCTCGGGATACGGCTGCGTCTCCGGCAGCGCCGAGCTACACTACGGCACCGCCACGGGCGCCGAGGAGAAATACGATGGGTCGCCGATGGTTGCTCATGGGACTGCCGGTCGTGCTCGCGGGGCTGGCCGGGTGCGTCAACGTCAAAGCGCCGGAGCGGATCGTCCTCAACGGCGACCCGCCGCCGGTGGACGCGAGTCGCGTGCCGGAGACGACCTCGCACGCCGACTGCCGGGACGAGCTGATTCGCGCGTACCAGAACATCCAGTACCTGGAACGCGAGAATGCCCGCCTGAAGCAGCGGGCCGACGAGTACAAGCGCGAACGGGACGAAGCCCGCAAGCGGCTCAAGCGGTACGAGGACTGAGGCGTCCGGCCGGCGGCGGCTACTCGACCGTCCACGTCTCGCCGGCGGCGAAGAGGGCCGCGAGCTGCCCGGGACCGCTCTTGGCGCGGGCCGCATGGATCTGCTCCATCAGCAGATCTTCGTAGACCGGCTTCTGCTGGGCGAGGAACACACCCATCGGCTCCGGGAAATCCGGGTAGTGCATGCGCGCCAGCCGGAACGCCATCGAGGGGTCGGGGTTGCGCTCGTCGTGGATGATCAGGTCGTCGCGCGGCACCTTGTCCACCGGCACCACTTCGAGCAGGTCGCCGTTCAGGCGAATGCCCTTCTCGCGGTTCTTGCCGAAGATCAGCGGCTGGCCGTGCTCCAGGTACAGCACGTTGTCGGCCTTGGCCGTGCGGTCGGTCGCGAAGCCGAACGCGCCGGGGTTGAACACCTGGCAGTTCTGGTACACCTCGACGAACGCCGTGCCGCGGTGCTCGCTGGCCCGCTTCAGCACGTACTGGAGGTGCTGCACGTCGGTGTCGATCGCGCGGGCCACGAACGTGACCTCGGCGCCGATCGCGACCGAGATCGGGTGCATCGGGTGGTCGATCGACCCCTGCGGCGAGGATCGCGTCCGCGTGCCGAACTCGCTCGTCGGCGAATACTGCCCCTTGGTGAGCCCGTAAATGCGGTTGTTGAACAGCACGACTTTGAGGCCCACGTTCCGCCGGAGCGTGTGCAGGAAATGGTTGCCGCCGATGCTCAGTGCGTCGCCGTCGCCGGTGACGACCCACACGTCGAGTTCCGGGTTCGCGCACTTCACGCCCGTCGCCACCGCCGGCGCGCGGCCGTGAATCCCGTGGAAACCGTACGTCTCCATGTAGTACGGGAAACGGCTCGAGCAGCCGATGCCCGAGACGAAGACCGTGCGGTCACGGTCGGCGCCGTTGGCCGCGAGCACCTTCTGCAATTGCGTCAGGATCGAGTGGTCGCCGCAGCCCGGGCACCACTTGACCTGCTGGTCGCTCTTGAAGTCCTTGACGGTCACGCCGGTTGGCGGGGTCGCGCTCACGCCGCACCTCCGAGGAGCTGGTCAATCCGGTCGCAAATCTCGCTCACCATGAACGGCCGACCCTGGACCTTGTTCAGGCCCTGCGCGTCGACCAGGTACGCGCCCCGCAGCAGTTGCCGCAACTGGCCCATGTTGAGCTCGCACACCAGCACGCGCCGGAAGCGGCGAAGCACCGCGCCCAGATTCGCGGGCATCGGGTTCAGCCACCGCAGGTGCGCGTGCGAAACGTTCTGGCCCTTCTCGCGGGCCTGCTCGATGGCCGTGCGAACGGCCCCGAACGTGCCGCCCCACGACACCACGAGCAGGTCGCCCTCCGCGTCGCCGAAGACCTCCTGCGCCGGCACGTCCTGCACGACGCGGGCCACCTTCTCCGCCCGCAGGTGCGTCATGCGCTGGTGGTTCTCCGGCACGTAGCAGACGTTCCCCGCTCCGTCCGCCTTCTCCAGCCCCCCGATCCGGTGCCGCAGCCCCGGCGTCCCCGGGACGGCCCACGGCCGGGCCCCGTTCGCGTCGCGCAGGTACGGCTGGAACGTCGCCGGGTCGGTCGCGTGATGGACCGGAATCGGCGCCAATTCACGGACGGCGGGCACGCGCCACGGCTCGGAACCGTTCGCGATGTACCCGTCCGTCAGCAGGATCACCGGCGTCATGTACTTCACCGCGACGCGCACCGCCTCGATCGCCGCAGCGAAGCAGTCCGCCGGGCTCTGCGCCGCCAGCACCGGCAGCGGGCAGTCGCCGTTCCGACCCAGGACCGCCTGCCAGAGGTCGGACTGCTCGGTCTTGGTCGGCAGGCCCGTGCTCGGGCCGCCGCGCTGCACGTCCACGATCACGCACGGCAGCTCCGTCATGACGGCCAGGCCGATCGCCTCCTGCTTGAGCGCCATGCCCGGACCGCTCGTGCCGGTGCAGGCGATCGCGCCGGCAAACGCCGCCCCGACAACCGCGCACATCGCGGCAATTTCGTCCTCGGCCTGAAAGACCCGCACATCGAAACTCTTGTGCAACGCCAGCTCATGCAGAATGTCGCTGGCCGGCGTGATCGGGTAGCTCCCATAGAACAGCGGCTTGCCGGCCAGCTGCGCCGCGGTGATCAGCCCCAGCGCCGTCGCCTGGTTGCCCGTCAGGTTTCGGTACGTGCCGGGCGCGAGCTTCGCCGGCTTCACGCGGTAGCGGGTCGTGAAGATCTCCGTCGTCTCGCCCAGCGCATAGCCCGCCTCCAGCGCCAGCGTGTTCGCCCGCGCCACCGCCGCCACCTTCGCGAACTTGCTGTTGATCCAGCGGCGGGTCGGCTCCAGCGGCCGGTCGTACAGCCAGTACGCCAAGCCCAACGCGTAGAAGTTCTTGCAGCGGCTCGCATCGCGCGGCCCCAGCCCGGTCTCCTTCACGGCCGCGAGCGTCTGCTGGGTGATCGGAATCTTGTAGAGCTGGTAGCGGCTCAGGCTGCCGTCCTCCAGCGGGTTCGTCTGGTACTGCGCCCGCTGGAGATTCGACTCGTCGAACTCGTCCGAGTTGACGATCAGCACCCCGCCTTCGACGAGGTCGCCCAGGTTGGCCTTCAACGCCGCCGGATTCATCGCGATGAGCGCATCCACCCGGTCCCCCGGCGTGTGGATGTGGTGGCTGCTGAAGTTCACCTGGAAACCGGACACGCCGGCCAGCGTGCCGAGCGGGGCCCGGATCTCGGCCGGGTAGTCCGGGAACGTCGCGATGTCGTTCCCGACGATCGCCGACGTCGCCGTGAACTGGCTGCCGACGAGCTGCATCCCGTCGCCGGAGTCCCCGGCGAAGCGAACCGCGGCCCGGTCGATCTCGCGCGCCGGCGCGGGCCGACCCGGCTGCGTCTTCTCGGAAGTTGCCGTGCTCATGAAGTCTCTCTCGGAGCCGATGGGCCGCAGCGCTGCGAAGCGTCCGGAACGGCCCGCTTGCCTGCGGAGGCGCATCCGGGGACGGCCACGCGCGGGCCGGCCGCGCCGGCTCACAGGTACAGACCGCAGATTCTACGCGGTGCCTGGGGCCCCTAGCAACGGTCCCCGCCGTCAGCCCCCACCCGGCCGGGCATGCACCTCCACCGTGATCGTGCCCGCCGAGGTCCGCGGCAACTCGAACAGCAGCAGGTCGCCCCGCTCACGCCACAGCGGCTCGACCGGACGCCCGCGGGCGTAAACCCAGCACGTCCGCCCCGCCGTGCCGTGCACGCGGAATCGCGGCTCGAACCGCACCACCTTGCCGGGATCGAACGTGAACCGCAGCACGTTATCGGCCAATTCCAGCTCGAACAGCCCCTCCCCCTCGTTGAACCCGTCGCCGTCCCGGTCGCCGGCCACATCCGTCACAAGGCGCCCCGCCAGCACCCGCACCCCTGCCGGCCGCGCGTAGTCCGCCGCGTAGCTCGCGGCCTCCGGCGGCCCGTCGAGATCGGCCGGCCAGACCCGGAGCAAATGCACCGTGTGCACTTCCGGCGCCGCGGGAACATCGCCCGCGACGGTCGCGATGCGGCGCTCGTCCTGGCTTGCGAAGTCGCGGCGCAGCGGCAGGGCCCCCCGCTCCGGCCAGGTCCAGAGCAGGTCGGCCCGGCCGGGCTGCGGGCGGGCCAGCAGGACCAGCGCGGGGGCGTCCGGCACGGCGTCGATCCGCGGGGACGTGAAGCCCCGCCGTCCGTCGAGCCCCACCGCGTAACCGACCCGCGGCGCGCCCCAGCCCCCGGGCGGCGCGGTGCTGGCGAGCTGCACATGCACCGCTCCAGAAGGATAGAGCGTGTACGTCCAGCAGTGCCCGGGTTCGCGCCCAGGGGCGGCGGCGTCCGGCGGCGCGGCCCCGCTTCGCCAGCGCCACTCGCCCATCACGACCACGCGGGCCGGCGTGGCTTCGACCAGCCCCTGGCTCGTCGCCACCATCGGCCCCCACCCGGCGTAGAGCTGCGGGTCGTCGTAGGCGATCGGCGCCGCGTCGGGGGCCGCCCAGCCGTCCGGCAGCGGCACCGGCCACGGGCCCAGCCCACCAACGTCGCAGAGGTTCTCACCCGTCGCGTCCTGCCAGCGGACGATGACGCCGTCGGCCAGCGCCAGCTCGAAGCGGTCGCGCGCGCCGACGTACAGCCGCCGCCCGCGCGTGCGCACATACAGCTCGCCCGACGCGGCGTTTTCGCCGAGCACCCAGCGCCGGTTGTCCGCGAGGATCACGTCGTCAACGAACAGCTCCACCCCGCCCGTCGCCCCCGGCACCCGCCACGCCAGGGCCCGCACGTCGGCCAGATCGACGTAATCTCCGATCGTGGCGACGTCCAACGTGACGAGATTCCACTGCGGCTTGAGCTGAAGCGTGCGCGTCCAGTGTCGCGACGGATCCTCGCCGCTGGTAACGGTGAACTCGACCACCGCCCCGCCCGGCGGACCGTACAGGCTCATGAGCAGCAGCGCGTACGGCCGCCAATCGCGGATGAGTGCCAGCTCCGACGACCGCGCGCCGTCGAACACGAGCCGGTCATCGGGCCCCCGCAGCACCGCCTTCAGGCCGCCCGCCCCCGTTTCGTTGCGGCTCCGCAGAATGCTCAGCGTCGGTTGCTCGTCCGGTTGCGTCCCGTCCGCCCGGAGCGTCCGGAACAGCAGCACCTGCCCCGGCGATTCGAAGTCGGCCAGACTGATGAACGGCCCCTCCCGCAGGTCCGGGTACGCCTGCCGCATCCGCTCCAGGATCGGCGACAGCTTCGGCCGGCTCGCCGCGGCCGGCGCCGCCGGTTGCGCCGGCTGAAACCACTCGCAACCGGCCAGTGCCGCGAGCAGTGCCGTCCACGCGAGCCCGCGGCGGGCCGTGCTACTTCCGCAACGCGTGAATCGCCGTTCCGAGCACACTTTCGGCCGCCTCCATGAGGGTCTCGGACGTCGCCGGATGCGGATGGATCGTCAGGGCGATGTCCTCGGCCAGCGCCCCCATCTCGATCGCGAGCACCGCCTCGGCGATCAGGTCGCCGGCATGTTCCCCGACGATGCCGACACCCAGCACGCGGTTCGTCTGCGCGTCCGCGATGACCTTCGTGAGACCCTCGGGCCGGCCCATCGCGATCGCCCGCCCCGACGCGCCCCACGGGAACTTGCCGACCTTGATCGCGCGGCCGGCGGCCCGGGCCTCGCTCTCGGTCAGCCCGCACCAGGCCACCTCGGGGCTCGTGTACACCACCGCGGGAATCGCCCGCGCGTCGAACTCGGCCTTGTGTCCCGCGATCACCTCGGCCGCGACGATCCCCTCGCGGCTGGCCTTGTGCGCGAGCATCGGGTTCCCGGCCACGTCGCCGATCGCGAAGATCCGCTTGTCGGCGGTGCGGCGCGTCGCATCGACCTCGATGAACCCGCGGTCGTTCACGACGACCTGCGTGTGTTCGAGCCCGAGGTTGTCGGTGAGAGGCTGGCGGCCGACCGACACGAGCACCTGCTCGAACTTGAGCACGTGCCGCTCCGGGCCTTTGGTGAACGCGACCTCGATTTCCTTGCCGACCCGGCGGGCCGCCTCGAGCTTGGCGCTCACATGGACGGCCTCGAACTGCTTCGTGAGCCGAGCGACGAGCGGCCGGGCCAGATCGTCGTCGCACCCCGTCAGCAGCCGGTCGAGCGCCTCGACGACGGTGATGCGGCTGCCCAGGGCCGCATAGACCTGCCCCAGCTCCAGCCCGATGTACCCGCCGCCGATGACCAGCAGCGTCTTCGGCACGGTCGCCAGCTCCAGCGCGCCGGACGAATCGACGCAGCAGTCGGCCGGGATCAGGCTCTCCGGCAGCCGCTTCGGCCGCGAGCCCGTCGCGATGATCGCGTGCTTGAACTTCAGCCGCGCGCCCTGCGGGCCGTCCACACGGATCGTCCGTCCGTCCTCGAACCGGGCCACGCCCTGGATCACCCGGATGTTGCGCTTCTTCGCCAGCGTGCTGATGCCCCCGCAGAGCTTGTCGACGACGGACTGCTTCCAGTCGCGGACCTTGTCCACGTCGATCTTGGGCTTGCCGAACGTCACGCCCCACTCGGCCGCCGCGTGGGCGTTCTCGATGAGGTGCGCGACGTGCAGCAGCGCCTTGGACGGGATGCACCCCTCGCGCAGGCACACCCCGCCGAGCACGGGGTTGGCGTCGACCAGCGTGGTCGGCACGCCCAGGTCCGCCGCCCGGAACGCGGCCACGTAGCCCCCGGGCCCGCCGCCGATGACGACCAGATCCGTTTCTTCCAGCAGTTCGCCGACCACCATGTTTCGCTCTCGACTCCCGCGGGGGATTCGCTGCGGCGCGCGTCGCCGGGGCGGGACGGCCCGGACGCGCGCCCGTCGCCCCCTACGCCAGCGCGATCAGCCGCAGCGGGTTCTCCAGCGCCCGGATCACCGCCGTCGTGAACCGCGCCGCGTCGGCCCCGTCCACCACCCGGTGATCGAACGACAGCGACAGCGGCAGGATCAGCCGCGGCACGACCTGCCCCTCGTACACCGCCGGCCGCAGCTTCGCCTGCCCCAGCCCGAGGATCGCCACCTCCGGGAAGTTCACCATCGGGGTGAAGAACGTGCCGCCGATCGCGCCCACGTTCGTGATGCTGAACGTCGCGCCGCGCAGGTCCGCGATCTCGAACTTCACCGCCCGGGCTTTCTCGGCGATGGCCTGCAACTCGGCCGCGACCTGCGGCAGCCTCTTGCGGTCGGCGTCTCGCAGCACCGGCACAACCAGCCCGCGCGGCGTGTCCACCGCGATGCCGATGTGCCGGTAGTCCTTGTAGACGATCTCCTCCGACGCGGCGTCGTAGCTGCAATTCAGCATGGGATAATCGCGCAGCGCCAGCGCGACCGCCTTGATGACGATCGCCGTCATCGTCAGCTTCGCCTCGCCCGCGCGCAGCGTCGCGTTGTAGTCCTTGCGGTGCCGCTCGAGCTCCGTCACGTCGGCCGTGTCGGCATGCGTGACCCGCGGCACGTTCTGCCACGCCCGCGTCATCTGCCGCGCGATCGTCTTGCGGATCTGCGGTGCCGCCTCTCGCCGGACCGGCCCGTGGGCCGCGAAGTCCGGCAGCTCCGCCCCGGCCGGCAACACCGCCGCCGCGGCGCCCGCCGGCGCCGCGGGCGCCGCCGCCCCGCCGGCCGCCGCCCGCTCGACGTCCTCCCGCAGCACCCGCCCGCCGGGCCCGCTGCCCGCAATCCGGTTGATCTCCACCCCGAGATCCCGCGCCAGCTTGCGCACCGCCGGAGCGGCCGGGACCGGCCCCTCATCCTCCCCGCGCGCCGCCGGCGCCGGCGCGCTCGCAGCCCCAGCCGGGCGCGACGCGGCCGCCGGAGCCTCGGCCGGCACCGCCGCGGCCGGAGCCGCCGACACGGGCGCCGCGGTCGGCTGCAGTGCCGGTGCCGCGGTCGGCTTGGCGGTGGGAGCGGCCTCCGCCTGCCCATTGCCGCCTTCCTCAATGCTGATGAGGACCTGCCCGACCTTGACGGTCTGCCCCGCGTTGACGTGGACCTTGGCGACGCGACCGCCCCGCGGCGAGGGGATTTCGACCGCGGCCTTGTCGGTTTCGATCTCGAGCATCGGCTGGTACTCGGCGATCGTGTCGCCTTCCTTGACCAGCACGTTGACGACTTGTCCCTCGTGAACGCCTTCGCCCAGGTCCGGCAGCTTGAAGTCGAACATCGCGTGTCCCTGCTTCGCAGGCCTCGTCCCTACACCCGCTTGGACCGCGATTGTAGCGGCCGCCGGGAACAGGGTGAACGGCACGAGTTGCGAATCGCGAATCGGGAGGTCGGGAGCAAGTTGGCAAGACGGAAGTTAGAAGTGGGAACTGGGGAGCGCGAAGGCGGAAGCGTCGCGACGAAACCGACTTGTCGCGCACTTCAACCCGTCACCCGCCGTTCCCCACGCGCGCTGGATTGGCGTCACACCGCCGGGTCGGCCGCAACGCGCCCGCCGCATAGCGACCTGTTGAAAGACTGGCGGCACGGGCGTCCCGCCCATGTTCTCACCGGCCGGATGCCGCTGCCATGAGGGGCCGATTGCTTTCTCGACGGGCCGATCGAGCCCGGAGCGAGCGGCGAACCGTCAGAGGCGGCTGAGCGGAAACGAGGTCCGGATGGCGGAAAAACGGCGACGGCGTGCGTTTCCCCGTTCCAACTTCCCGATTCCCACTTCTTACTTCCGCCTCGCTCCTCGCCACTCGCTCTTCGCTAGTCGCTCTCACAGCGCCAACCGAATCCGCATCCGCGTCCCCACCGCCGTCAAGGCCACCATCAGTGCCGCGAACACGGCCGCCCGCGCCACGGCGACGCCGCCCGCGATGAAGTGCTCCTCCAGCCAACGCACGCCCGCGACGGCCAGCCCGGCGTACACGATGTCGGGCAGGATGTACGCCAGCAGCGGGTTCGCGCCGACCGGTTGCAGCGGCCGGGCCCACGCCCGCCACCGCCGGCGGTCCACCAGGAGATACAGCAGCAGGAACAGGCCCGTGCACAGCGCGGCGCTGTACAGGCACCACGTCGGCGTCGCCTCCACCTTGGAAATGCCGTGCAGCGGATCGAGCAGCCAACCCGCCGCCGCCAGCCCCAGCCCCAGAAGGAACACCGATGCCACCCCGCCGCCGCGGGCCGCCGCGCCCGCCGCGGCCGAACCGCCGCCGGCCCGCGCCCCGCCGAGCCCCATCAGCACCGCCACCAGCATCCCCGCGACCGTCAGCGACGCGTGCCCGCCGATGTGCCCGCCCAGGAAGATGTACTCGCGCACCGGCTGAAACGCCGCCAGCGCCCCGCAGCGGTCGCCGATGTTCAGCAGGACCAGCAGCCCCAGCACGCCCATCAGCCCGGCCGGCGTGCCCCGCGTCGCCAGGTACGCGAGGCTGCTCACCAGGTACGCCCAGCCGATCAGGCCGAGGACGCCCCACCACTGCGTACGCAGCCAGACCGGGCCGTCGGGCGTCGTGCCGCGGTACTGCCGCGCGAGCAGGACCAGCAGCACGATCCCCAGCCCGCGCACCGCCAGCCACAGCACGCGCCGCCAGCCCTGCGCGTCGGGGTAGCGGTTCAGCACGAGGATCACGCCCGCGTACAGCAGCAGCTCGAACACCGGACGCGACAGGCCCGTCGCCGCCGGATCGAGCGCGTGCAGGTTGACCGTGAACACGCCCAGCACAAGCAATCCGAACGTGCGGCCGACGATGTGACGCAGCACGCGGTGCCGCGGCCAGCCCTGGGCCCGCCGCCGGTCCAGCGCGAGCGGAATCGCCAGGCCGACGATGAACAGGAACGCCGGGAACACGAGGTCCGCCACCGTCATCGCGCTGACGTCCGCGGGCGCGTGCCGCAGCCACGCCGGCACATCCCGCAGGAACCCCTGCCCCAGCTCGTTGACAAAGATCATGCCGAGGATCGTCAGCGCGCGGAACACATCGACCGACGGCACGCGGTCGCCGGCCGGAGGCGAAATCGCAGGGGGCGTCGTCATGCCGCAGTACTCTAGCGAAGCGGCGCGGCAGCCGGGACGTCGGTTTCGCGAGAAGGGACCTGCCGGACGACGCCGATCCCGTAACGCGACGGGTCGATCCAGTTCGCGGCCCCGCCGGTCCACGCGGCCCGCCGTCCCGGGGCCACGCCCGCGGGCACGAACTCGTTGCGGTCCACGTCGTTCAGCGTCACATCCAGCCCCAGCACCGTGCCGGGTCGGACCTGATGCGCCGTCAGACCGATTTCCGCCAGCGGAATCGCGGCCTCGAGCACGTACCCATCGTCCGTCCGCCGGGCCGCCAGCCGCGCCCCCGTCAGCACGCGGTCGGGCCCGAACCAGAACGCCACCGGCGGGCCGTCCGTGTTGTGAACGGGCGCGAGGCCGAGGTGGATCTCGCAGTCGCGGCGGATGACCGTGCGGGCCGTCGGGCCGCACACCCCGAGGAACACTTCGAGCCCGTCACCGCGCCACATCTCCCGCGCCGGATGCGGGTTCACGAGCGGGTCCTGGTCCCGCACGTCCGCCCGCACGTACAGCGCATCCGGCCCGACTTGCAGCCGCACCTCGGCCGACGCGTCCTCCGGCGACCACGCCCCCGCGCGATGAAAGAGCTGCTCCGCGCGGTCGATCCGCAGCGGCGGCGCGTGCCAGCCCGCCCCGGCCGCATCCGCCGCGCCGCCCAGCTTCGGCCCGCGCGCGTCCGACCACGCGAGCGGCACGACGCCGATCCGCTGCCGCGCCGGACCGAACTCGACGAACCACTCCTCGAGCGTCGCCACGCGCCGCAGCCGCTCCAATGGCACCGCCAGCTCCACCGTGCGGGTCTCGCGCGCGGCGAGCACCTCGATGCGCTGCCCCGCCAGCACTTCGCCTCCGCCCGCCGGCCCGCCGACCACCCGCAACTCGCCCGCCGCGGGCCGCTCGGTTTCGCTCGTCAGGCGCGCCGCCAGGTGCAGCGCTTCGCCCTCGACGCGGCGACCGACCGTCAGCGTCAGCGTCGGCAGCACCTCGACCTCGCTGTGCAGGTACAGCGTGACCGCGCCCTCATCCGCCGCCGCGGCCGGCCGCACGCACACCGTGGCCGTCACCGTCGGGTTGCCCGCCGGCGCCGCTTCGAGCGGCGCGAGCGTCAGCCGCCCGTGCTCCGCGTCCCAGGCCAGGCCCGGCGAGCACACCACGCGCTGCACCTCCACGCGGCAGTCCGCCAGCAGCGGGTGTTTCACGATCGTCAGCGGCGCGGACTCGCCCGGCGCCAGGAGCGTCAGCGCCGCCGAGAAGCGCACGCCCGCCCGCAGCGCGTACGCGCGGTCCACGCCCCGGATGTACCGCGGGTGCCGGTCCAGCGATACGGCGGCGCTGCGCCCATCCGCCCGCGCGCCGGCCCCGGCGACCGCCCGCAGCGTCGTGACGTCGCCGTACGGCCCGACCACGCGCAGCGCCGACCCTGCCGCGCGCACGTCCAGCGTCGCCCTGCGCCCCAGGTCCGCCGTCCACGCCGTTAGCACGTACTCGTCCGCGTCGGCGTCGTAGAACAGCACACCCCACACGTTCTCCCCTAGCCCCGGCACCCGGCCGAGAATCGGCTGGTAGTCCACCTGCTGCACGAGCGTGCGGTATGCATCAAAGGCACGCTTCTTCCGCCCCGCCGCCGTCACGAGCCCGAGCTGCGTGCCCCACTCGGCCGGCCGGTCGTCCGCCCAGTTCTGGAGATCGAACCAGTAGATGCGCTCCACGCCGGCCGCCAGACTCAAAAGCTGGTTGCGCACGACCAGCGCCGCTTGGCGCTCGTCAGGCCCCGTGCGGCCGTCCACGATGCTCGTCACCCCGCTCTCACTGATGTGGATCGGCTTGGCGGCGTCGCCGTAGCGGGCCATCACCGCGCGGATCTCCGCGATCTCCCGCGGAACCTCATGCTCCGGCGGATCGTTCCGATAATAGTGATAATCGAAGATATCGAACGCGTCGCGCGCCCCGAGCCGATACAGCCCCTCCACGAACTGGCGGTCCCACGCCCCGAGCGGCGCGACCGCCGGCGCACACACCCGCGCCGCCGGGTCCGCCCGCTTGATCGCCGCAGACGCCACCTTTAGCAGCCGCACATAGTCCGCCACACTCGGCTCCGGCGACCAGAACTCGTGAATGTTCGGCTCGTTCCAAACCGACCATTGCGTGATGCGGCCGCGAAAACGCCGCACCGTCTCCTCGACGTATCGGGCGAAGTCTTCGTAGTCCCGGTCCTCCAGCGGCGCGGTTCGCCCCGTCGGATACCACGCCGCCCCATAGCACAGGATCGGGTACCAGCGCAGCCCGGCCCGCTCGAGCGCCGCGTACACTCGCTCCGCGCGGTCAAAGTCGAACCGCCCGCGCTCCGGCTCGACGACGTGCCACCACAGATCGCACCGGTCCCACGTCACGCCCAACTCGCCCATCCACGCCGCCCGCCGCGGCACCGTCGTGTCGAGCTCGTCGGGGATGTGAAACGCCTTCGTGCCGTTCAGACCGAAGTAGCTGCGCGCCGGATCCCGCGCCGGCCGCAGCGGGCCCGACCAACCCGGGTCCGCACCCGCGCCGCTGCCGGGCCCGCCCGCAGAACGACACGCCGCCGCGCTCCCGGCCACCCACACCGTCGCGAGAACCAGCCCCGCTGCCCGCCCCCGCCCGCACAACGTCGCCTTCCGCCGCGTCGTACCACTCCCCGTCGCGCATCCGCTCATGGCCACGCTCCTGTCGTGATCTGAGTCACCGCCGCCGCGCCCGCTCACGCGGGGTCATTCTACGGCCGCCGCCACCGCGCGCCGACCTGGACAAATGTTCTGACATTTGGCGCGATCAGCGGCACGTTGCCCGGTTGACAGCGCTTACCAACTGCCTGACATTCCGGCCTGATGAACTCCTACGACCGCACCCTCGCCCAGCTTCGCGGCCGGCCCGTCGATCACCTGCCGGTCGCGCCGCTGCTGATGGTCTTCGCGGCCGATCACATCGGCGTGCGCTATCGCGACTACGTTCGCGATCACCGGCTGCTGGTTCGCGCTCAACTCGCGCTGTGCGAGGACTACGGCCTCGACCTCGTCTCCTGCTGCTCGGACGCCTGGCGCGAGGCCGCCGATTGCGGCGCGGCGCTGGAGTTTCCCGAGCACCAGCCGCCGCACGCCGCCGGTCGCCGCCTCACCGCGCCCGCCGACCTCGCCACGCTCACCCCTACCGACCCGCTCGGCGGCGGACGCATGACCGACCGCATCGCCGCCGTGCAGGCTTTCGCCGCCGCGGTCAAAGGCCGCGTCCCGATCCTGGGCTGGATCGAGGGCCCGCTGGCGCTGGCCGCGAACCTGTACGGACTCAACGAGTTCCTGATCGCGACGCGGCGCGAGCCGACGTTCGCCGCGGCGCTGCTCGACTGGTGCGTCGCGCTCGGCGAGCGCTTCGCCCGCGCGCAGGTCGCCGCCGGGGCCGACCTGATCGGCATCGGCGACGCGGCCGCGTCCCTGGTCGCCCCCGCGTACTACGAGCGCGAGATCGCACCACGCGAGCGGCGGCTGGTCGCTGCGATTCACGCCGCCGGGGCCGCCGTGCGGCTGCACATCTGCGGCGATCTGCACGGCAAGTTCGCCGCGGCCGCCGCGACCGGTGCGGACCTCATCGACGTGGACTTTCCGCAGACGCTGGCCGAGGTGCGGGCGGCGGTCGGGCCGGACGTGTGCCTCGCGGGCAACCTGCACCCGGTCGAGCAGGTGCTGCACAGCGACCCGGAGCGGATCCGCCGCGACCTGGCGGTCTGCCACGGACAGGCCGGCCCGCGGTACGTCGTCGCCGCCGGGTGCGAGGTGCCCCCCGGCACGCCGCCCGAGAATCTGCGGGCGCTGGTGGACTACGCCCGGTCCGCGGCCTGAGGGCCCCGGCCGGCACGAGGTGGGAACCGCATGGCAGACGTGACCCCGCGGGAACTGGTGATTCGCACCCTGCGGCACGAGCCGACGCCGCGCCTGCCCCGGCAGCTCTGGGCCGGCAAGCTGGCCGAAAGCCGCTATCCGGCCGAGCTCGCCGCCCTGCGCCGGGACTACCCGGACGACATCCGCGGGCCGGACATCGTGCTGCCGCCGATCGAGGGCATGCGCGGCGACCCCGACGCCGTCGGCACCTACGTCGACGAGTGGGGCTGCGAGTTCGTCACGCTCGAGCCGTACGTCATGGGCGAGGTGAAGACCGCCCCACTCAAAGACTACGCCACCGACCTTGACCGCGTGCGGCCGCCGTGGGCCTGGGTGGACATCGACCCGGACCCGGTGAACCGCTCGTGCGCGGCCAGCGACGCCTTCATGCTGGCCCTGGCGCCGATCCGGCCGTTCGAACGAATGCAGTTCCTCCGCGGAACCGAGGCCCTCATGCGGGACCTGTACCGCGACCGGAACAACCTGCTGAAGCTGCGCGACCGGATCCACGAGTGGGCGTGCGCCCTGCTGGAGAAGTGGGTCCGCACGGACATCGACGGGATCGTCTGGTTCGACGACTGGGGCACGCAGACCGCGCTGCTCATCCGCCCGGCGCTGTGGCGCGAGCTCTTCAAGCCGCTCTACGCCGACTACGTGCGAATCATCCACGCGGCCGGCAAATTCGCGTTCATGCACAGCGACGGCTACATCCTCGACATCTACGAAGACCTCATCGAGATCGGCCTCGACGCCATCAACAGCCAGCTCTTCTGCATGCCGATCGAGACCATCGGGCAGCGCTTCGCCGGGCGCATCACGTTCTGGGGCGAGATCGACCGCCAGCACGTGCTCGCCTTCGGCACCGTGGACGAAACCCGGGCGGCCGTGCGGCGCGTGGCCGCGGCGCTGTACCGCGGGCGCGGCGGCGTCATCGCCCAGTGCGAGTTCGGCCCCGGCGCCCGGCCGGACACGGTGCGGGCGGTGTTCGAGGAATGGGAACGCATCGGGGCGGAGTGGCAATCCGCCCCGCGACCGGCGCAGCCCGCCGGCTGACGTCGGTGCCCCGCCGTCGGGTCACGCGCGACGCCGAAAAACCCCCTGCGTCGCCCCGGGTCGTCCCGGCGCGGCCGGACGCTCAAGCGGCGGTCAGCGCACCCGCTCCCGGAGTTCCGCTTCCGCGCGGCGCGCTGTACGCTGCGCCGCACGGACGCCGCGCCGTCCGCCGAGGAGACCCGCCGATGCACATTCGCCGCACCGCTTTCCTCGCCCTGTTCCTCCCGCTCGTCGGCTGCGTCGCCGCCCGCCCGCCCGTCACGACGCGCGCGCTGCTTGCGGAGATGCATGACCTCGCGGGCCTCGCCGAGCACCCGGACCCGCCGTTCAAGACCGCGCAGAGCTCGAGCTACGACCGGCGCTCGACCTCCCCGACGCAGCCGGAACCGCCGGAGGAGGGCTGGTTCGCCAACGGCGATTACAACCACTTCGTGCGCACCGAAACGCGCGCCGGCCGCACCGAGTACGTGCTCCTCGACGTCCCCGGCCCCGGCGCGCTCGTGCGGATCTGGTCGGCCAACCCGAAGGGCGTGCTCCGCATCTATCTCGACGGATCCGACCAGCCCACCCTCGAAACGCCGATGGCCGACCTGCTCAGCGGCCGCACGCCCGGCGTGCCCGACCCGCTCGGCTACACGCGCAGCCGCGGCTGCAACTGCTACCTGCCGATCCCGTACGCGCGGCGCTGCGTGGTGACGAGCGACCGCGACCAGTTCTATTACCACGTCAACTACCGCACGTATCCGCCCGGCACGCCGGTCGAAACCTTCCGGCCCGAGCAGCTTGCGGCGCTGGCGCCGGAGCTCTGGCAGGTCGCCGGTCGGCTGGCCGCCCCCGCCCAGGGCGGCACCTGGCCCGGCCCGGTCGGCAAGGCGGAGTCCCTCGAATGTCAGCTTCCGCCCGGCGGCACGGCCGGTCCGCGCCGCTTCGACGGCCCGGCCGCACTTCGCACGCTGGCGGCCCGCGTGACGGCCGCCGACGTGGATCTCGCGCTGCGGCAGACCGTGCTGACCATGACCGGCGACGGCCAGCAGACCGTCGAGTGCCCGCTGGGTGATTTCTTCGGCGGCGGGCCGGGCGTGAACACGTACGAATCGCTGCCCATGGGCGTCGACGCCGACGGCCGGATGTGGTCGCACTGGGTCATGCCCTTCGAGCGGGCGGCGGAGCTCGCGCTCCACAATCGCGGCACACAGGACGTGCAGGTCGCGCTGGAGTGGACCGTCGCACCATACCGCTGGACCGACCGCTCCATGCACTTCCACGCCGGCTGGCGGGCCGAGTACGACGTGCCGACGCGTCCCTTCCGCGACCTGAGCGTCCTGAAGGCCCGGGGGCGCGGCGTCTTCGTCGGCGCGGCGTTCTCGATCAGCAACCCTGTGCGGCACTGGTGGGGCGAGGGCGACGAGAAGATCTGGGTGGACGGCGAGGCGTTCCCGAGTTTCTTCGGGACCGGCACGGAGGACTATTTCGGATATGCCTGGTCAAGCAACGTGCCCTTCCGCCACGCCTACCACAACCAGCCCCGCAGCGACGGGCCCGGCAACTACGGCCTGAGCGTCTGCAACCGCTGGCACATCCTCGACCGCATCCCATTCGAGCGCGACTTCCGCTTCGATCTCGAGCTGTGGCACTGGCATCCGCAGACACGCATCAGCTACGCCGTCACGGCCTACTGGTACGCCCGCCCCGGCGCCACCGACGGCTTCGCCCCGCTCACGGCCGCCGACCTCCAGCTCCGACCGCTGCCGAAGTACGTCGTCTTCACGGTGCCGGGAGCCATCGAGGGCGAAAAGCTCCGGGTCCTGGGTAAGCGTGAGCAGGCCCGCGTTGATCCGCATCTCCAGGAAGGCGCCAGCGGCGACGAGACGCTGCTGTACCATTACGACACACGGCTCGGCGACCGGCTGGAGCTGGCGTTCGACGTCCCGCAGGCCGGCCGCTACCGCATGCTCGCGCGGTTCCTCAAGTCGCGCGATTTCGGCATCGTCCAGTGGTCCGTCAACGGTGCGCCAGCGGGCCCGCCCGTGGACCTGTACGCGCCGGAGGCCGTGTTGACCGAGGAGACATCGCTGGGCACGTTCGAGTTGCCGGCCGGTCAGAACCGGCTCGGCGCGGAGCTCGTGGGCACCAACGAGGAGTCGGTCTCCCAGCGCTACATGCTCGGACTGGACTACATCCGGCTCGAGCCGGCCCCCTAGTCCGCCGAAACCGCACCCGGCACGAAGCGCCGAGCGGTCCGCCCCAACCCGTCGAACCACGGCCGCACACCATGCGGCCCGCCCCCGCGCGTTCGCGCCGGAGCGAAGAATCGGCCGGACTTGCCGGCGTGAGAACGCCGCCCCAGCAAGCGAAAGGTCTGATAATGCTGTGTTCCAAAATGTGAAATGAGCGCACAAAGGAGCGCACAAACTTGAACGGGTTCAATACAGGAAGTATGATGCATAAACCGGTGGCGGAGACCGGGCCCGTCGTGCTCCTGTGGCCCTTGGCAAGTCAACGGCCCGTCGGGTGCGGGGAGTCGGCGGGGAGAGAACACGTCCAGGTCCGTTGAACGAGGATGAGGAGATGGCAATGAGGAAGTCTTGTGTGATGGCGCTGTTGGTGGCCCTCCTGGTGCCGATGGCCGCCGCCGACACGTGGATGGGACGGCTCTATGGTGGCATTCACCCGTCGGATCGGCCGGAGATCTCGACGACCGACCACGTGCAGGGGCAGGTTCCGGCCGTCGGCGGCAAGGGCTTCCACGGCGCCACCCCGCCCGGCGGCGAGGTCAGGCTGACGGACGGCACGACTGCCGGCGTGGTGAACGCCGACTTCGGTGCGCACCTGGCGACGATCATCACCTTCGAGGACACCCTGAACAACTTCACCCCCACCGTCGTGGAGCGTATCCGCAGCTTCGGCGGCAACCCCGACACGCGCAACTGGCAGAACCTCGTGGTCGAGTGGAAGAACGCCCAGGGCGTCTGGACGCGCTTCTTCGCCGACAGCCCGAGCTTCGGCCACATGTACGCCACGATCACCGGCAGTGACGGCAACCCCCGTTGGGGCGAGAACATCGCGGTCGAGTACCCCTCGGCCACGCAGTCGCTGATCGAGATCTACAACCCCAACGGCGGCCTGCTGGCGGGCGGGGCCATGATCTACGGCCTCCGCTTCAACTACTGGCTAGTCTCGTCCTGGGGTTCGCAGATCCTCCCGGGCAAGGAGGAGTTCGACCTCGGCTTCCAGCCGACGCCGGCCGTCCCCGGCCAGCACCCCGGCTACGCCGACGTCACGGGCTCGATCATCCAGGAGATCGACGTGTTCGTTCCCGAGCCCGCCAGCCTGCTGCTCCTGGTGAGCTGCGCCGCCCTCATCCGGCGTCGCTGAAACCGCCCTGCGCACCGACGTGCGAAACGCGGGGTCGCGTCCGGGTTCTCGCCCCGAACGCGACCCCGATCGTTTACCCCCGCGCTGCCGCCCGCATCCGCCGGCCGGCGACCCCACATCGTCTTCGTGGGACGCGCGTGCCGGGCCATGCGCGGCCGCTCAGAGCGTGATGACCTTCTCCGCCCCGTCCAGCACGCGGATGATCTCGTCCATGTTCGACACCGGCCCGACCGCGGGCTGCACACCGAACGCCTCCAGACACGTCCCGCACGGCAGCAGCTCGACCCCGTGCTCGTGCAGCGCGCGCAACTCGGCCAGCACCGGCGAATCCGCCGCCACGAGCCGGACGCCCGCGTTCACCAGCACGATCGCGGTGACAGTTTGGAACGCGACCGACTTCCGCAGAAACGTCGCCAGGAGCCGGCGGCCCAACGCCGCATCGCCGTGCCCCAGCCCGTCATGATTCAGCAGAACGACCGTTCGCATATCAAGCAACTCCCGTTTCGCGGCCTCGTTCACTGCGCCGCCGACGCGCCCGCCGGCACGGTGTTGCGCACCCGCGCATCATGGAAAAACAGGAACTTATTGCGGGCCTCGACCCCGTGGCAGGCCGTGCATACGTTCGGCGCGACGAACGGCCGCACCTGCGCCCGCAGCGCGTGCCGCTGCTCGGGCGTGAAGTCCGGGTTCTGCTCGAGCACTTTCAGCAGGTCCAGCCGGCCGTGCGAAACGTGGCACGTGCGGCACACGACCTGGCCCTGCGGGTCCTCGCGCCCGTCCGGACCGAACAGCGGCAGGTAACCCGGCTCGCCGGCCTGCTTGATGTTCATCATCGGCATCTTCGGATGCGCGATGAACCGCCGCAGCGGCGCGGGGCCGTCGGCGTGGTGGCAGGCCATGCACGGCAGGCACGACTCGCCCTCGAACCCGGGCACGTCGTCGCACCGGCCCTCGAGGAAGCGCGGCGAAAGCATCTGTCCCCACGAACCGTCGGGCGCCGCGTGCATCGCGTGGCACGGCCGACACGAGTCGGCCTCGAACCCGACCGCAGCGAGCTTTTCCGCCGAGTGCCCGGTGTGCCGGATGTACTGCTTCTCGACGTGGCAGTTCAGGCACAACGCCTGCCCCGGCTCGCCCGGAGCGACCCGCGCCAGGTGCGCCGGCTGCGCCCCGGCGTGCGGATCGTGGCAGGTGCGGCAGCCGAGCCGCAACGTGCCCGTCTCGTCCGTCGGCACCAGCGCCAGGTTCACGCGCGACGCCTCCGGGTTGATCCGCTGCGGATGGAGGGCCGCGACGGCCGAGTTCGCCTGCCACGCGGTATCGACGTGGCACGACAGGCAGACGTCGTCGTGGTTGCCGACCGGCTCGGGACCGCCCACGCGGAACAGGTCCGCCCGGTCGCCGCCATGCGGCACGTGGCACGGCAGGCACGGCCCGTGCTGCGCCAGCGCCGCCGCCGCGGGCGTCAGCGCCGCCGGGGCCGACGCCGCCGGCCGGCCGCGCAAGAAGCGCGTCAGATCGTGCGGCCCGCCCACCAGCCGCGCCGCGTCCGCGTGGCACGTCTGGCACAGCTCGGCCGCCGGCCGCGCCAGGAACTGCCCGTGACGACGGCTGTGCGGATCGTGACACCCGGTGCAGGCCGTCTGAGGATGCATCGCCCCGCCGACGACCTTCGCCTGCCCGCATTCGCCGCTGCGGTGGCAGTTCACGCAGGTGCCGGTCGGATCGCCGGGCCCGGGCACCGCCGGCCGCCCCGGCCGGTGCGCGAGGTGGCACGCCCCGCACGCGCCGCCGTCCGTCGGCGTCAGGCCCGCCGCGTTCGCCAGCCGCGGAAAGTTCGTCCGCAGGTCGTGCGGCGTGCCGAAGACGCCGGCCGTCTGCGGGTGACACGCGACGCACGCGTCGCCGTAGTGCGGCCGGTCCGCCAGCAGCTTCGCCTGGGGCGCGCCGCCGTGCACGCGGTGGCACGAGAGGCACAGCAGCTCGCCGCCCGGACCGACGCGGCCGTTCCAGCGGGCCACCACCGCGCGCTGCTCCGCGTCGAGCGGCGGGCTTTGCCCGTGTCGCGGCAGGCCGCCGTGCAGCGTGCCGGCCGCGAGGGCCTCGGCGTGGCACTTCAGGCACAGCTCGTTGCGGTCGCGCGGGAGGCGGAGCAGTCGCTCGTGGCCGGCCTCGTGAACCGCGTGGCAGGTGAGGCAGGTCACGTCTGTACCCGGGTCGTGCGGGCCGGTGCGGAGTTCGGCCGGTACCGCCTGGGCCGTCGGGCCGAGCGGGTGCATGCCGCGGGCGGCCCCGTCGGCGAGCCCGGCGTGGCAACGGATGCAAAGCTCGGCGGCGGGCTGACGCAGAAACTCGCCGTGCGTGGCGTCGTGCGGGTTGTGGCACTGGAGGCAGTGCGACTCCGGGTGCTCCATCGTCGTCCGCGGGTGGCCCGCGGCGACCTGGTACGCGCGGTGGCAACTGAGGCAATACCCGTCCGGATCCAGCGGCGACGGGATGATCTCACGGGCAAAGCTGTGGGCCAGATGACACGCGCTGCACGGCCCCGCCTCGCCGGCCGTCTGGCCGAAGCGGTTGCGCTCCTGGGGGGCCGAGACGCGCAGATCGTGCGGCGTTCCCTGGGCGTAGTGACCGGGGTGGCAGCGCTGGCACAGGCCGCTGTCCGCCAGCGACACCGCCAGCATGTAGCCGGTGCCGTCCACGCCGAGCCGGTGGCACGACATGCAGATGAGCGTGTCGCCGGGGCCCGCGACGGTGCCCATCTCGCGAATGGCGGCCCGCTGCGTCTCGTTCAGCACAACGTTCTGCGAGTGTCCGCGCCGCACCTCCAGGCCGCCGGCCGCGGGCGCCACCTGCCGGTGGCAGGCCAGGCAGTAGATGCTGCTGCCCGGGTCGTGCCAGTCCACCGGTTCGATCGCCGGCGGGACGACCGCCGCCCGCGGTTGCCGCCACTGTCGGACGTACGGGACGGCCGCCGCCAGCACGGCCACCACGGCGCCGCTCAGTACGAGCGTCTGAACGCCCCACGCGACGCGGTCGAGCACGCGCGCCACGGGGCGCGGACCGGGGGGCAACGGGGCGGCCCGGCTCATGGTCGGCCCTCCGGGCGGGTCGTCGCGGCCGGACGCGGCACGGGCACCGCGGCGGGCGCGGACGGCTGACTCCGCATGGCGTCGGCGGACACGTGTCCGGGCGGCATCGGCACATACGGGGCCATGCGCCGATGGTCGGTGTCCTGGAACTCGCGGTGACAGACGTCGCAGCGGTCGAACTCGGCATAGCGCTCGGGGGCGCGGCGCGCCAGGTCCGCATGACACCGGATGCACAGGCCGTGCATGGCCTCCATGTAGCCGGGCGCCCGGCCGACCAGCTTCCGTTCGACGGTGGGGATGATGGAGCCGCGGACGACCATGTCGCCGTGGCACTCGTAGCAGGCCAGCGCGGTGTCGCGCGAGCGCCGGTCGATCTCGGGCGAGTGGCAGACCGTGCAGCCGCGGCTGTCGCTCAGCTTGCGAATGTGCAGGGCGTGGTCGAACGTGTCGGTCACTTCATACATGTCGCGGTGACACTCGTAGCAGGCCGAGTGCTGGTCGAAGGTCATGTTCTGGTGGTGGCAGAGCCGGCACGATTCCTGGTCGCCCAGCGCCGCGATGTGGTCGTCGTGCGTGAACGGCACAAAACGCCAGTCGCGGTTGCCGTCGACGACCAGGACGCGCGTGGCCACGGGCTCCGCCGCGCGCGGCACGTTGCCCGCCAGACTCGACACATGGAACGAGCGGCGCAGCGGCGGCGGCGCCGGCGTCGCCAGCGCCTCCAGCGACCGGGCCAACCGCACGGGGGTCGGCCGCGGACGCGGCCCGAACAGCGCATCCTCGGGCAGGAAGCCGACCGCCAGCGCGGCCGCGATCACGAACGCCAGCGAGTGGCGGCGCAGCGCGGGCGTGTAGAACCCCGGCCCCTCCGGCGTCGGCGCCGCCGGCCGGGACGCCGGGACGGGCTCCGCCGGCCCGTGCTCGTCGACGATCCGCAGGTTCTCGTTGAAGAAGATGAACACCAGCACGGCGCCGGCCACGATGCCCACACTCACGGCCAGCTCGGTCCACGTCGGCCAGTACGGCATGTTCTCCGGCCGATCGAACGCGACGATGCAGATGTTGAAGCGGTAGCCGATCATGCCGAACACGACCAGCGTGGCCGCGGTCGCCAGCCCGGGAACGCTGTGCCGCACGCGCGGGATGAACAGCAGCACGGCCGGGATCACGGCGCTCAGCAGCAGCTCGAGCAGGAACAGGCCGGCCTGCCACGAGCCGTCCAGCGCCTCCGGCAGAATGCCGCGCCGCCACAGGTCGCCCATCCGGATCACCACGTACAGCGGCAGGACGAACGCCGCCACGCGACCGAGGCCCGCCAGCAGATCCGTTCGCACGCGATGTCCGAACAGCCAGGCCGAGAGCAGCGCCTCCAGCGTCACCATCATCAGGCCCAGCCCCACCGCGGACACGAAGAACAGCACGTACAGGATCGGGCTGTACCACAGCGGATGCACGCGGAACGGCTGGATGAGAAACAGCGAGCCGAGCGACGACTGGTGCAGCGTCGACAGCACGATGCCCGCGATGACCAGCGGGATCGTGATACGCTTGATGAACTGCAGCAGGCGCTGGAACACCGGCCGGTGAAAGAGCGGGTGCTCGAGAATGGCCGGGCTGAACTCCAGCGACAGCACCGTCAGGTACAGCATCACGCACATCGCCACTTCGAACAGCACCGAGTGGTGCTGCGGGAAGACCATCGGGTGCCAGATGTGCCACGGAATGCCCAGGTCGTAGAGCAGGCCCACCGCCACCGCGATGTAGCCCAGCAGTGCGGTAAGAATCGCCGGCCGCGCGAAGCCGTGGTAGCGCTCCAGCCCGAAGATGTACACCGCGGCCGCGATCACGAACCCGCCCGCCGCCAGGGCCACGCCGGCCATGACGTCGAAGGCGATCCAGAAGCCCCAGGGCGCGACGTCCGTCAGGCCGCTCGTGGCGCCGATGCCGTGCCCGAAACGCGCGACCGTCACCACCGTCCACACGCCGATGCACGCCCAGAGGAGGGTCTTGACCCGCTCGAGGTTGGTGCGCCCGACCGTCGGCTGCATGCTAGTGTCCCGTCGCGCCGGGGCCGCCCGCCGCCCGCTGGGCCGCCTCCGCCTGGAGCTTCATCCGCCGCCCGATGATCCAGTACACGCCGGACATCGCGGCCGCGACGCCGAAGATCACCGGCGGCACCTTGCTCAGCGCGGCCCAGGTCAGCGCGGGCAGCGGCTCGTCGCCCAGGTTCGGGCGCCAGCCGAGGAAGCTCAGATCAATGTCCGAGATGTACAGCACGCAGGTGCCGCCGACCTCGTGCTCGCCGTAGATCTCGGGGCCCGACCGGCCGGGCGGCGTGAAGTACTTGCCGGGCTCGGCGGCGAAGCGGCGCCGCGCCTCGGCCAGGAGCGCGTCGCGCCGTCCGAAGATCGTCGCGCCGTAGGGGCACGCCTCCGTGCAGGCCGGCTGTCCGCCGGCCTTGAGGCGGTCGTAGCACAGGATGCACTTCCGCACGAGCGGAACCTTCGCCTCCCACGAATACCGTGGGATGCCGTACGGGCAGGCCATCATGCAGTACCGGCAGCCCATGCAGCGCTTCTCGTCGTAGATCACGGGCCCCAGCTCGGTCTTCCGCAGCGCGCCGACGATGCACGCCGAGGCGCAGGCCGGCTGGAGACAGTGGCGGCATTGCTGCCGCACGAACTTGCTGCCCGGCCGGCGGATGATCGTGGTGAAGCGGCTCGACGACAGGTCGTCAATCTTCTGCTTCCAGCGCCAGGCCCGGTCCGGCGGCAGGTTGTACGTGCGCTGGCACGCGTGGACACAGGTCTCGCACCCGGTGCAGCGCGTCGTGTCAGTCAGGATGGCGAACATCGGGTCGCCGCGGTCGGGAGTACTCATGTCGTCAGATACCTCGCGGCGGCCTCGGACGGCCGGGGCGGCGGCTCGGGCCGCCAGCCCGCCCCGGGCACGATCGTCGTGATGCGCGTGTGGGTGTACGAAAGCAGCCGCGCAAACGGCACCAGCGCCAGCACCACCACAGCGCTGAGCACGTGCAGCAGCAGCGTCGTGTGGTAGTCCAGCGGGCTCCACGTCGGGTGCCGCGCCAGCACGCCGGTGAAGAACGGCACCAGCAGGATCAGCGGCTTGAAGAAGGTCCACGCCGGCTCCACCGCCCGCAGCAGCGGCGAGTACAGCCGGCCCAGGAACAGCACGAAGCCCAGCGTGATCGTCAGCACGGCGCACGCGTCCGCCACCCGCCCCGGCAGCGCCGGCCATGCCAACCCCAGGCCCCGCTCGAACAGGTACACGTGCGCCACCATGAAGGTCGGCACGAGCACCACCCCCAGCCGGAACAGCAGCGAGACCCCGCACAACGCCAGATGGTACGCGTACAGCCCGCGGCTGCGGAACGGCCGGGCCTCGTCCGCCACGAGCGTCGGCGCAACCTGCCAGACCAGCCGCTGCCGCACCTTGCGCCAGAACTCGCCGCGGTCCGTGCAGGTCAGCCAGCCGCCGACGAGATCCGCCAGCGCCAGGAGCAGGGTGCGGAGCACTCCGAGGATCGCCAGGGCCAGCGCGAAGCGCACCAGCGGTCCCTGCGCGACATCGAGCGCGACGCGCATGCCCGGATCCACACGCGACTCCTCGCCGGGCCGTCCGCCTCGTCCGCACTCCCCTCCCCTGCGTCGGCGGCATCCCGGTCCGCGTTCAATCCAGCAACATTGTCCGCGCGCGACGCGGACTTCTCAAGGGATATATCAGCAAAAAGCGGAACCGCCCGACGTCGTTCGCCGTGTCCGAAGCGCAAGCAAGGCGCGGCGGCCGCGCCGACCCGGCCCGTTCGAAACCCGGAGGGTTCCGGCGAGCCGGGCCGCAGGCAGCCGCCGCGCCCGAGCGTGGTCAAGCCAAACGGGAGCCTGTGTGCCTACCAGTCCTTCAACTGCTCAGTGCCCTGATCCGGCTGAATGTCCCGCGCGGCGTGCGTCGCCGGTGCGACCGTCTGCTTCCTGGCCTTCGGCGCGGCCGCCGGCTGCGGGGCCGGCGCGTGCTCCGCCGGAGCCTGCGCGCGGGCGGCCCGCACCATGCCCAGCAGCCGGGCCAGCGCGTCGGCGGCGTGGGCCACGCCTTCGGCCTGCTCGCGCATCTCGTGCACCACCGCCGCGGACTGCTCGGCGCCGGCCGCGTTCGACTGGGTGACCTTGTCGAGCTCGGTCATGGCGGTGTTGATCTGGTTGACGCCCTCGGCCTGCTGCCGACTGCTTTCGGCGATCGCGCGGACCAGCTCGGCGGACCGGGCCACGTCGGTTCCGATGCGGCCGAGCGCCGCGGTGACCTGGTCGGCGACACCGGCGCCGTCGCGGGCCCGACCCGCCGCCTGCTCGATGAGCGTGGTGGTCTCGCGCGCCGCCGTGGCCGCGCGCTGGGCGAGGTTGCGGACCTCCTCCGCGACGACGGCGAAGCCCTTGCCGTGCTCCCCGGCGCGGGCGGCCTCGACCGCCGCGTTCAGCGCGAGGAGGTTGGTCTGGAACGCGATCTCCTCGATGACCTTGATGATCTTCTGGATCTCGCGCGAAGAGTCGTTGATGGCGGCCATGGTGGCGTTCAGCCGCTGGACGGTCTGCTCGCCCTCGCCGGCCGCGGCCCGCGCCTGCTCGACCAATTCCGCGGCCTGGCCGGCGCTCTCCGCGTTGCCGTGGGTCGTGGCCGAAAGCTGCTCCAGCGCGCTGCTGGTCTGCTCGAGGGCGGCCGCCTGCTCCGAGGTCGACGACGCCAGCTGCGTCGCGGCCGAGTTGATCTGGGCGGCGGCGTTCGCGGCCGCTTCGGAGCGCTGGGTGAGGTCCCGCGCGATGCGGCTGACGGGCCCCGTGATGCTGCGGGCCACGAGCAGCGCCACGAGGGTCGCCAGCGCCGTGATGCCCAGGCCCACGCCGCTGCTCCAGGCGATCACCGCGCCCAGCGCGTGCCGGTTCGCGTCGCCGACGGCCTGCATCGCGGTCGCCGCCACCTGCTCCATCTCCTTGACCGGCGCGGTGAACTCGTCCATGTATGTGCCGATGCCGATCACCCAGTCCCACGGCGCGAAGTAGACGATCTTCGCGACCTTCTCGCGCGGCGCCGGATCGTCCTTGTTTTTCCACGGATAGCGGATCTCGCCGATCTCACCGGGCTTGAGCTTGAGCGCCAGCTCGCAGATGTCGCGGATCACGTAGCGCCCCGCGGCATCCTGCACGTCCCAGACGTTCTCCCCGTCGCGCTTGCCGCCGGCCGAAACCACGTAGTGGCCGCGCGTCGGGCCGGTCGCGTTCAGGATGTATACGTAGCCGGTCCGGCCGATCTTCATCCGGTACAGGGCTTCGCGCAGCGTCCGCGTGCTTTCCTGCGGCACGCCCACGTACACCATGCCCACGACCTCCCCGGCCGCGTCGCGCAGCGGCTCGTACGACGTGATGTACCAGCGGTCCACCACGAACGCCCGTCCGGTGTACGTTTCGCCCGCCAGCACGGCCTTCACGACCGGGTTCGGCCGGCCGTCGGGATCCGTCGCCGGAATGAACGTCCCGATCGCGCGCGTCCCGTCCGCCTTCTGGACGTTCGTGCACACCCGGAGCATGTCGCCGGCCGGGTTCATGCGCTGGAAGATCGTGCACGTGTCCCCGGTGAGTTCCCGCACGTAGTCCACGATCGGCGCCGGCTCGGACGCGCTCTGGACCGGCTCGATCACCGTGTCGCCGAATTGCAGCTTCGGCAGCGCGACCGTCACCTTCTCGCCGGTGAACTGGTTGGCGGCCTGCCACTCGAACGTCGCGTCAGGCCGCTTCAGCGGGCCGGCCCGCCGCAAAGCGTCCTGCGCCGTCTTCAGATCCGCCGCGAGCTTCTGCTCCAGCGTCGTTTGCTGCACGGCGCACAAATTGTAGAGAATGCCGGCCTGGTGCGTGAGGTCTTCCAGGCTCGCCTCAGTGAGCGCTTGCGCCGCGTGTTGCGCGACCTCCTGGAACCCCTTCTCCGCGTCGGCGCTGCCCCGCTTGAAGCCGCTCGACGCCTGCCAGAGGCAGATGACCGCCACGATCACAACCGGCAACGTGGCCAGCGACAACTGCGAGACGAGGACCTTTTTTCCCAAAGTCATAATTCCCGACACCTCCGGGTGCTACCGGCGCGGCAGACGCCCGCCACGGCGCGTGGACGCGCGCGCACGTCACGTGGGCAAGCGCTTCTTCCGCTGGGCGGCATAAGTACCACCTTTCTGGTAGTCCTTCGGCTCGTGGCGTCTCATTCATGAAAAAACGCCCCGGTCGGGGACCCCAGCCGCCACGCGGCCGGCCGTGCCCCGCCGTACACCCCGAGCTCCGCGGGCGACCGGGATTGTCGCGCGTCAGGGCACCCCCTACAGTGTCTCCGAGGCACGAGAAGTTATCGGCGATCGGACGGACACGATGGTTCAGACGCAGATCGCGGTACCGCCGTTCGTTCACCTGCACCTGCACACCGAGTACTCGCTGCTCGACGGCGCGTGCCGGGCGAAGGACCTCGTCGAGCGCTGCAAGCAGCTCGGCATGCCCGCGGTCGCCGTGACCGATCACGGCAACCTCTTCGGCGCGATCGAGTTCTATTCCGCCGCCATTGCCGCCGGCGTCAAGCCCATCATCGGGTGCGAGGTCTACATGGCGCCGGGGGACCGACGCGACCGGGAGACGCGCGGGCTCGGCGAGGCGAGCTACCACCTGCTCCTGCTGGCCGAGAACCTGACCGGATACCGCAACCTGCTGAAGCTCACGAGCCTGGGCTACCTCGAGGGGTTCTACTACAAGCCGCGCATCGACAAGGAGGTGCTGCGGGCCTACCGCGAAGGTCTGATCTGCACCAGCACCTGCTTGGGGGGCGAAATCCCGCAGGCGCTGATCCGCCGCGACGCGAAATTCGCCCGGCAGGTGGCCGAGACGTACGCCGAGATCTTCGGGCCGGACCGCTTCTTCATCGAGCTCCAGGACCACGGCCTCGCCGACCAGCGGGAGCTGAACCCCGAGCTGGCGGAGCTGGCGCGGAAACTCGGGGTCGGCGTGGTCGCGACCAACGACGTGCATTACCTCGACGCCGGTGACTACGAGGCACACGACATCCTCTGCTGCATCGCGACACGGGCCCGCGTCAGCGAGGAGAAGCGCCTGCGGTTCGAGCAGAACGAGTTCTATCTCAAGTCGGCCGAGCAGATGGCGGCGGCGCTGGGGCGCTGGCCGGAGGCGCTGGCGAACACGGCCCGGATCGCCGAGCGGTGCAACGTCGAGTTCGACTTCACGCGGCGCTTCGCGCCGAAGTACGACCCGCCGGCGGGGCGGACGGCGGACGACTACTTGCGCGAGCTGGTGCTGGCCGGGGCGCGCGACCGCTACGGCGAAATCCACGCCGAGCTGCGCGAGCGGATCGACTACGAGCTGGAAGTCATCCGCAGCAAGGGCTTCAGCAGCTACTTCCTGATCGTGTGGGACTTCGTCAAGTACGCCCGGGACCACGGCATCCCGGCGGTCGCCCGCGGCAGCGGGTGCAGCACGGTGGTCGGCTATTGCCTGGGCATCAGCGCGGTCGATCCGCTGCGGTACGGGCTGTATTTCGAGCGCTTCATGGACCCCGAGCGCGACGAGATGCCCGATATCGACATCGACCTGTGCCAGGACCGCCGGGCCGAGGTGATCGAGTACGTCCGACGCAAGTACGGGCACGTCGCGCAGATCATCACCTTCGGCCGCCTCAAGGCCCGGGCCGCGATCCGCGACATCTGCCGGGCCCTCGACGTGCCGCTCAGCCGGGCCGACGCCGTCGCGAAGCTCGTCCCCGAAGAGCTGAAGATGACGATCGACAAGGCGCTGCGGCAGGAGCCGGAGCTCAAGCGCCTGTACGACGGGGACGCGACCATCCGCAAGGTGCTGGACATCGCCCGCAAACTGGAGGGCCTGGCCCGCCACGCCAGCGTGCACGCCGCGGGCGTCGTGATCGCCGACGTGCCGCTCGACACGCTGGTCCCGCTGCACAAGCCCGCGGATTCCAAGGACGTCACTACGCAGTTCGAGGGCGGCACGGTCGAGAAGGTCGGCTTGCTGAAGATGGACTTCCTCGGCCTGCGCACGCTCTCGCAGATCGATCTGACCTGCCGCCTCATCCGGAAGAACCACGGCGTGGACGTGGACCTCGACCGCCTCGATCTGTCCGACCCGCAGGTCTACGCCCTGCTGGCCCGCGGCGACACCAAGGGCGTCTTCCAGTTCGAATCCGGCGGCATGCGCGACGTCCTCATGAAGATGAAACCCAACCGCATCGAGGACCTCATCGCCGCCAACGCCCTCTTCCGCCCCGGCCCGATGGAGTACATCGACGAGTACGTCGCCCGCAAGCACGGCCGCAAGGCCTGGGACACGCCGCACCCGATCATGACCGAAGTCCTGCGCGAGACCTACGGCATCATGGTCTACCAGGAGCAGGTCTCGCGGCTGGTCCACCGGCTCGGCAACGTCCCGCTCCGCCGGGCCTTCCGCCTCGCGAAGGCCATCTCCAAGAAGAAGGAGTCGATGATCAACGCCGAGCGCGGCCCCTTCCTCGAGGGCGCCCGCGCCAACGGCCTATCCACCGACACCGCCGAGGCGATCTTCGCCGACATCCTCAAATTCGGAGGCTACGCCTTCAACAAGGCCCACTCCACCGGCTACGCCGTCGTCGCCTTCAAGACCGCCTGGCTCAAGACCTACTACCCCGCCGAGTTCATGGCCGCCCTCCTCACCTACGAGAGCGGCAGCACGGAAAAGGTGGCCGAATACATCGAAGAGTGCCGCCGCCTGGGCATCCGCGTCCGCCCGCCCGACATCAACCAGAGCGACGAGGCCTTCACGGTCGTCCCGGCCGACGGGCCGCGCGCCCCCGCCGCCGACGCGCCCGCCGGCGGCTCCGCACCGCCCCGGCGCAGCGACATCTGCTTCGGTCTGGCGGCCATCAGCGGCGTCGGCCACCGGGCCGTGCAGGCGATTCTCGCGGCCCGGCAGACCGGCGGCCCGTTCCGCGACCTCTACGACTTCTGCGAGCGCGTCGACCTGCTGCTGGTCAACAAGGGCGTGCTCGAAGCGCTCATCAAGGCCGGGGCGTTCGACTGCACCGGCGCCATGCGCCGCGCTCTCCTGGAGGTCCTCGAGGCCGCCATCCAGTTCGGCCAGAACGCCCAGCGCGACCGCCGCGCCGGCCAGCTCAGCATGTTCGGCCACTTCGGCGGCGCCGCACCGCCCCCGCCCCCGATCGGCACCGCCGAGTGGAGCGACAGCGAGATGCTGGCCTACGAGAAGGCCACGCTCGGTTTCTACATCACCAAGCATCCCCTCGCGCAGTACGAGAGCCTCGTGCGGCGCTTCAGCACGTCCGACACCGCCGGCCTCGTCCGCCTCTCCGACGGCACCCAGGTCGTGCTCGGCGGCCTCGTGTCGCGCGTGCGGCCGGTGCTGATCCGCAACGGCCGCTCCGCCGGAAAGAAGATGCTCGTGGCGACCATTGAGGACTTCGCCGGGGCAACCGAAGCCATCGTGTTCCCGGACCAGCTCGAGGCGCTCCAGCCGCTGCTCCGGCCGGACAGCGTGGTGTTCGTCGAGGGCGCCGTGGACCGCCGACGCGAGGAGCCGTGCATCCGCACCGAGCGACTCGTGCCGATGGAGCAGGCCGAGCGGGAGTACGCCCGCGAGGTCGTCATCCGGCTGCGCACGCTCGGCCGCGAGTCGGCCGCGCTGCCGGAGCTCCAATCGCTGTGCCGCGCGCACCGCGGCCCGTCGACGTTGTTTCTGGAAGTCGTGTCGCCGGAGGGGTGGACGGCAACCATCAAGCGGCGCGAGGGGCCGGGGGTCGATCCGTCGCCGGAGTTCCTCGGCGCAGTGCGCGAGCTGCCCGGCGTCGACGCGGTGTTGTGCTGCGGCAACCGGGGCCCGCGCGGCGCTCAGTAGTGCCCCCCCGACAGCCGCGGCCGGGCAACGGACTCTCATAACGACTGGTCCAGATTCCGGGGAGCAGGTCAACCCCACCGTGCCCCTCGCGCGGGCTCGGACGAAGCCCCGCCCGGCGCGCTACCGCTTGATCGACCGCAGGAACTCCTGCACCTCGGGGATGCCGCCCTGGTAGACGAGGTAGCCGTTGTACGGCTCGCGCTCGGTGATCTCGTCCGACACCGGCGTCAGCATCAGCCGCTGCACCTCGACCCGGTCGTCCGTCTGCCCGAGCACCCAGCACAGCTTCATGTACGCCACCTCCGGCAGCATGTTGCTCGCCGGTACGATCCCGAGCGTCATCAGGTCGCGCCCCGTGTCGTACACGTACATCCCGCAGTAGCCCCAGAGCGTCTGCACGGTCATGTAGATGTGCACGCCCGCGTCCACCGCCCGCTTGATCGCCGGGTACAGCGGCTTGTTGATGTGTCCCAGCCCGGTCCCCGCGATCACGATCCCGCGATAGCCCTTTTCGACGATCGCGTCGACGATGTCCGGCCGCATGTTCGGGTAGTAGTACAGGATCGTGACCCGTTCCTCGAACGCGGTGTTCACGACCACGTCGCGGTCCGCCCGTCGCCGGCGGTAATCCTGCCGCAGCGGGATGATCTCGCGCGGCGAGATCATCGCCACCGGGATATCGCTCAGCGTGCGGAAGGTGCTGCGGTAGCTGCTGTGCATCTTCCGCACCCGCGTCCCGCGGTGCAGCAGGTTGTACTCGTCCGAGGTCGGCCCGAACATGCAGACCAGCACCTCAGCGATGTCGCCCTCCGCCGCCGCCTTCACCGCGCATTGCAGGTTGATGGCCGCGTCGGACGACGGCCGGTCGCTGGAACGCTGGCTGCCGACCATGACGATCGGCACGGGCGGGTTCTGGACCATGAACGTGAGGATCGCCGCGGTATGGTGCATCGTGTCGGTGCCGTGGCCGATGACGATGCCGCTGGTGCCCTGGCGGATTTCCTCGCCGATCTGCTCCGCGAGCTGGATGTACTGCTCGGGGCCCATGTTCTCGCTGAACACGCCGAAGAGCTTCTCGGTGCGCAGGTTGCAGATGTCCGCCAGCTCCGGCACGGAGCCGTACAGCTCGCCGGGCGAGAAGGCGGGGATCACCGCGCCGGTGCGGTAGTCCAGCCGGCTGGCAATGGTCCCGCCCGTCCCGAACAACATCACATTCGGCTTCTTCGGGTCGTGCGGGAACTCCTTCTCGGGGATCTTGTAATGGGCCACGCGCCGCCCCGTCTCGCGGACCGCGTGGATCGAATCGGCCGCGATGCCGATGTTGTAACCGCTGGCGAGCTTGAGCACGATGTGCTGATCGTCGGCGGTTTCCGAACGCGGCAGGATCAGGCCGCGGAAGCTCCCGCGGGTGCTGTCGAGCTCTACCTCGCTCCAGACGCCGACGTGGAAGCGCTCCAGGACGGCTCGGCCGGGGCCGCGATAGCCCTTGAAGGTGTCGTCGGCAGGGGTGGACGATGGGGGAGCGGTGCTCATCGGCGTTTCCGTTGCGGCTGAATCCTGACGCGCCCCACGGGCGCTGCGCGCAGTGTACTCGCGCGGCCGGCCCAGACCAAACCGGGCGGGCGGGTGCGCCCGTGAACGGCGCCGGCGGTTTCACCAGCTCCCGTGATCGCTGAATCCCGCGTCAGTTTTTTCGGCGACTTCCTGTCAAAGCGCCTCGTCCCGCCGGCTATGTACGGGCGGAGTGAAGGTCGGCCACGGCGGGTGAGGAGTCCCCCGGGCCGGCCAAGGGCCGCTTTCCCGGAGGAGGAGTCTCATGGCTCGCGTTGCATACGTGTGTGTCGGTGTTTCCGTCGCGTCCCTGACGTTGGCCGCCGTGGCCGGCCCCAGCCTGCCCGTCACCAAGCCCCCCGTGCAGCCGCTGCCGAGCTGGACCGGTCCGGGTCTGGACTCGCACGCGCAGAACGGACAGTGGTTTGCCGATGCGACCGGGCTGCCGCAGCCCCGCTCGCACGAGTTCTACGACAACGCCGTGCAGTTTGGCGGCGGTTTCCTGGGCACGGACGCGATCTACGGCAAAGTGACGAACGTGGTGATGGTGCCGGGAACCGCGGGGATCACCGCGTTTGAGATCACCGCGACGATCACGAACGACGGTCCGGCGACCGGTCCGTGGCAGCCCGGCCGGAACAGCCACGGCGAATTTCTGGTCACGCAGGAGCAGTACGTCGGCACGCTGTACCAGGCGAAGCTGACGGCCGAGTTCGCGCTGGCGAGTCTGCAGTTCGTGCCGGCCGCGTGGGTCGGTCCGTATCGGGACCGGCCGGAGTACATCGTCGCGGTCAATCACGACCAGACCGCGTGGTATTGCTACACGCCGGACAATCCGGTGGGCCTCGGGCCGGCGGGGAACTACTATGTGCCCGCCTGGGACTTCGGCGATATCCCGGTCGGCACCTCGGTGACGCGCAAGCTGCTCTTCAACGTCGCCGGTGCCATCACGCCCAACGACCCGCGCTTCAACGCCATCATGAGCTCGTTCCAGGCGCCGCTGGGCCAGGGCGACGTGTTCCTCAACCGCACGACCGACCTGAAGATCGGCGACTGGCTCGATGAGCTGACCCTCGACCTCGGTGTCCCGTACCCGACCGACGGGCTGCTGCGGGGCGGCAACGTCTCGGTCTTCCACAACATTCCGGAGCCCGCCTCGCTCGTGCTGCTCACGCTCGGTGCGCTGCTCCGGCGCCGCCCGGCGTAAGCCGCGCGAACGCTGCGGCGCAGCCGCCGCCCAACGGCGGCCGCCCCGCGGCGGAGGATCTCGACAGACTTTGGCTCCCATTCCTCTCCCCCATCCGCCCCGGCCCGCAATCGTCCCCGACGATTGCGGGCCGGGGTCGTTTTGCGCGCCGCGCCGCGGCGTCCCACCCCAACCCCAGCGCTGCACCCTTCGAGCCCGACCGATGAGCCGAGGCACCCGGCGTTGCGACGCCGCAGCCGGGCCCCGGCGCCCCCGGCCGGGCCCCGGAGACATGCGGCACGGCACCCGCGCGCTCCGGGCGGCAAACTGCTACCCGTACGGTATTTAGGGCTCAGAAGACCAGTGCCCGGCTCCCCGTTGCGGGCCGTCTGAATCTCAGATAAACTACCGGGTTCCCGTGGAGCTGCCGGGCCGGCGGCCGGCGCGGAGTGTGCGCGGTGGCCGCGCCACGCGCGGCCCAAGGCGAAGGGATCACGCCGGGCGTGAAGGAGCGAACGTGTACGCGATTTTCGAAGACGGCGGCAAACAGTACAAGGTATCTTCCGGCGACAAGCTGCTGATCGAACTCCGCGACCTGCCGGAAAGCCAGACCGACGTGACGTTCGACAAAGTGCTCATGGTCGGTGAGGGCGCCGGCGCCAGGATTGGCACGCCGTGGGTCAGCGGCGCGACCGTCACCGCAAAGGTGCTCGAGACGCTCCAGATGCCCAAGGTCCGCGGCGTCAAGTTCGCACGCCGCAAAGGCCTCTACAAACGTTGGGGTCATCGCCAGAAAATGATGAAAGTGGAGATCGCGGCGATTAATGCCTAGCTCCCGCGCCTGGATTCGCGCAACGCGGCGGCTGCTGGTGGCGGCCGTCGCGTTTTCGTGCGCGGCCGCGGCCCTGGCCCAGTCACCCCCGACCGGCCGCAATCGCGGTTCGCGGAGCAAGGCCGCTCCAACGCCGGCCTCCCGTCCGACTCCACCGCCGGCGACACAACCGGCGCCGGATCCCGTACCGGCCGAGACCCGGCCAGCCGGCCCGGAAACCGTGGCAGACGCCTTTCGCCGGCTGACGCCGGTCTTGCCCAAACCACTGCGAACCCCGGCGCGCCGCGCTCCGCGGGGGGCGGCGCCGCTGCCGACCGCGCCACCGCCACCGCCGGCGCTGACCCACAACGAGCGGGCGCTGCGGGCCGTGCTCGATCTGACGCTCGCCCTCGGACAGGCCGACGGCAAACGGGCCGCGCTCGTGATCGACGGCAGCGGCTACCAGCCCCTGCCGGAGACCGGCGAGCTCCCGGAGCGGCCCGACAAACCGCTGCACGCAGCCGCGGTCGCGGCACTGGTGGCGGCGCGGGCGCCCGCGCCGCTGGGTGAGTTGCTCGTGGAGGACTTCCGCGTGGCGCGGGCCCGCGAGATCGAGTCCCGGTATCCGCCGATCGCCCGCTGGATGCTCAGCCGCGAGGATCGCGCGGTGCTCATCCGGGCGCCCGAAACGCCTGTGCCGGGCTGGATCGCACGCGACGCGGTCGTCGTCGTGCGTCTGCGCGGGGCCGTGGCAACCGTAGTCGGCGGGACTCTGCTGGACTGCCTGACGCCCGCGCCGCCCGGCGCGGGGCGCCCGACGGAGCCGTCGACCGGCGGGTCGCCGCCGGCTGCGACGCCGACCGCACCTCCGGTCGCCGCACCGACCGCCCCCCCGGCCGCCGCTCCCGCTACGCGGCCGGCCGCGAAGCCCGCCGCGGCGCCGAAGGAAGGCGAGCTGCCGCCGGTCGCCGCGCCGCAGACACCCGCCCCGCCGCCACGTCCCGCCACACGGCCCGCGTTGCCGCCTCGCCAACCGCTGCCGCCGCCCGCGCCGGAAGAGCCGGAAGGCGAGGACAAATGAGTCTGGACGTGCCCCCCAGGACGTGTCGCGCCGGTCCCCGCCGGGCGGCGTGACGGCCGCCGTCCGGGGCCGGGCAAGCCCGGGGGCGGGTGGTTTACAGCGGCGCGTGCCGCACGTCGGCCGCGATGCTGTGCAAGTGATCCAGCGCCCGCGGCGCGATCTCGACCTCGAGGATCGCCCGCCCGTCCTCGAAACTGCGCGTCAGGACGTCGGCGAAGCGCTCCAGAAACCCCAGCGCGCGCCCGTCGTGCGCCGGCAGCGACAACGTGATTCGCCGCTGCTCGCCCCGCATGCGCCGCTCGACCTCGGCCCGCAGCGCCTCCAGCCCCTCCCCCGTGCGGGCCGACAGCGACAGCGCCTCCGGATGCGCCTGCCGCAGCACCGCCGCCAGCGACGGGTCGCCCACCGCGTCCATCTTGTTCAGCACCAGCAGGAGCGGGCGCTTGTCAGCCCCGAGCTCCGCCAGCACGCCGTGCACGGCCGCGATCTGGGCCGGGGCCTCGATGCTGGCCGCGTCGACCACGTGCAGGAGCAGGTCGGCGTGGATGGCCTCCTCCAGCGTGGCGCGGAAGGACGCGACCAGGTGGTGCGGCAGGTCGCGGATGAACCCCACGGTGTCCGACAGCAGGGCGTAGCGACCGTTGCCGAGGTCCCAGCGGCGCGTCAGCGTGTCGAGCGTTGCGAAGAGACGGTCCTCGGCCAGCGTGCCCGCGCCGGTCAGGGCGTTCATGAGCGTGCTCTTGCCCGCGTTGGTGTAGCCCACGAGCGAGACGTTGAAGAAGTCCTTGCGGGCGCGGACCTCGCGGACCTTGCGCCGGTCGATCTCGGCGATCTGCCGTTTCAGCAGCGACACGCGCTTCTCGACCAGGCGGCGGTCGATCTCGAGCTGGCTCTCGCCCGGGCCGCGCGTGCCGATGCCGCCGACCGCGCCCACGCCCGTGCCGCCGCCGGCGCCGGCGATCCGCTCCAGGTGCGTCCACATGCCGCGCAGCCGCGGCGCGGTGTACTCGAGCTGGGCCAGCTCGACCTGCAACCGCGCCTCGTGCGTGCGGGCCCGCGACGCGAAGATGTCCAGGATCAGCTCGCTGCGGTCGAGCACCTTGCGACCGGTCGCCTTCTCGATCTCGCGAATCTGCGACGGCGACAGGTCGTTGTCGAAGATGACGACATCGGCCTCGTACGCGTCCGCCCGCTGCCGGATCTCCTCGAGCTTGCCTTTGCCGACGCACGTGGCCGCGTGGTACGCGGGCCGCCGCTGCACGACCCGGCTCACGACATTGGCCCCGGCCGAGCGGGCCAGCTCGGCCAGCTCGGCCAGCGGATCGTCGGTCAGGGGGGCGTCGCCCAGCAGGACTTTAACCAGCACCGCGTTTTCACGCCGGACGGAAAGATCTTCGCGCGGTCGCTGCGACACCCGTGATGGCCTCCGAACCCTGCCGGGCGCGGCCGCCGGCCGGGCCGTCCAGGCCCGAAGGGCCGCCGCTGGGGACGGCACGACGCCCGCATGCCGCCCGACCGACCCCCTCATTGTACCGTCCGCCCGGTCCGAACCACCCACCGCGCCGGGAACGGCCCACCGCCACGGAAAACGCTTTTCTTCCCCCCCGAAACCGCCGGCGGGACCCCGCCCGATCGCAAACGGGAGGTCGGAAATGTCGTCCGAGCCCCGGCCGCCAGGCCGGGGTCCATCGATCGCCGACCCGGACGAAACCCGGAGCTCGCGCCCCGGGTTCGGATGCCGCGCACCGTGCCGTGCCAGCCGCCGTCGCCTCGCCGGGCCCGGCCGACACGGGGGTCGGCCCGACATCCGCGGCGGTACTCGTGCGTGCAGCTCCTCCGCGGTACGCTGTCCCCGCAAGTATCCCAACGCCGTGGAGTCCACGCCGATGGCATCGTCACGCACAACCTGTTCACGGAAAAGTCGTCCGGCTCGAGTTGATCGGTCGCAGGTCGATGCGTTGCGGTTGGGTCCGTCTCAGGTCGAATCGCCGGAACTCGAACCGCCGGCGGCCGATTCTTCGCATCCGTCGGCTCTCGGCGCCGACCCGGGCCGCACCGGCCGCAGGCCCCGCGGCACGGCGCGGCGGTGGTCCGCGTTCGCCGTCCTGTTGCCCGTGGTGGGTGCGCTGAGCGCACCCGTCCGCGCCGCGGAGCGGGCCGCGTGGGGCGCACCGACGCCCGACGCCCGGCCGGTGAGCTATCTCAGCGCGACGAAGGCCGTGCTAAACTACGAAACGTCGACGCCGCAGCCGACGCGCATCCAGATCCGCGTCGGCACGCTGCCGGCCAGCACGCCCGGGCAGGAGGAGGCGTGGCGTGACGTCCTGATCCTCGACAACGACCCCACCCCCAAGCGCCGCCACAGCGTCACGCTCAGCGGTTTCGAGCCGGCCACGCGCTATTTCTATCGCTACTGGGTCGGCGACGAGAACGGCGACCGGCCCGGGCCGTGGTCGGCCGACCCGCCCTGGAGCCGCGAGTACGCCTTCGCGACGCTGGGCGGCCCCGGCCGGACCAGCTTCCTGCGCATCCCCGTGAAGGTGTTGATCGTGCCGAACGTGATCAACCTGAGCACCGTCGCGCCGGAGGCGCCCGCGCCGACGCCGATGCCGGAGGAGGAAATCGAGCAGTACCGCGTCAGTCTCCGCCAAGCGGCCCTCTTCTACTGGGTCAACAGCCGGATGCGCTACTGGATCGACTGCGAGTTCTTCGTCGAGCCCGAGTGGCAGCGCGTGGGCGAGCCGCGGCCCGAGCTGGGCGAGTTCTACCGCGACCTGCGGCCGGTGCGGGACGGTCTGCGGGTGTTCGACCCGGGCGACGTCGCGAACCACGACCCCCGGCCGCCGCTGAAGGACGAGCGCATCTGGACGGGACAGGTCGTGATCGTCTGCGAGCGGCGGTGGGATGCGGCCCGGCGGGCGTGGGTGTATCAGCTGAGCGGCGGGGGGACGTTCGGCGTGGACTGGATGCTGTGGGGCGACGAGACTCAGCGGCCGGCACCGGGGCGGAGCACGTGGCTGGGCGGCAGCGACCAGGCCTGGCTCATGTGCCACGAGTTCCATCACCAGAAGGAGAGCCAGTACGCGTTCTCGGGGCTGACGACCGAGCACGACCGTGTGGTGTTCTGCCATTTCGCGCCGCCCTACCGCAGCCCGTTCGACGAGCAGCGCTGGGCGACGGCGTTCAACCACGGCGAGCATTGGGACGGCATCGCGTGGGAGCTGCGGATGCTGACGGACGCGCAGTACTTCCGCAACATGTTCGGCGAGATCGCGACCGCGACCGACACCGACGGCGACGGCATCCCGGACCATGACCCGCGCCTGCCGCTCGACGAGAAACGCCTCGGCAGCGACGCGACGAGCGCGACGACCGACGGCGTCAACCACGACATGGACAAGGTGCTGATGGCCAAGTGGGTGCCGTCCATGCTCACCGACCTGCGCGTGCGGCGATTCAACCCGGGCTATGCGGCGCTGTGGGCGTTGAGCACCGGCGCGGCCCGGCCGGAGTCGCGGCCCGGCGACGCGGGCTACCGCTGGCCGGAGTTCCGCACGACCGACAGCGACGGCGACGGCGTGCCGGACGCCGAGGATCCGTACCCGATTTATCCGTGGAAGCCCGCGATTCCCGCGGCGCAGATCACGGTGGACGGCGACCTGGCGGACTGGGCGGACGTGCCGCCGATCGGCGCGCTGCGCTGGGCAGGCGACCGGTCGGATGCGGAGCTGGTCTGTACGCTGAAGACGGCGCACGACGACCAGAACCTGTACTACGCGGTGGAGATCGTCGGCGCGTACAGCTCGGTGATGTTCAACATCGACGCGGACGCGGACGGCTGGTACGTCGGCAACGACAACCTTCAGATCGTGGTCGGTCAACCGGCCGCCGAGAACGACCCCGGGCCGGGACGGTCGCCGGACCGCGGGGTCGCACTGGACCCGGCCGGCGCGCCGGTCTTGCGGCAGGTGCTCGGGCACATTTCGAGCCAGCGCGGCTGGCCGTACTGGGACGACGGCCGCCCGTTGACGTGGACGGACCCGCGGACCGGCCGGGCGTACACGTGGGCGCGGCCGAAAATGTACGGGGACTGGCGGGATGTGACGTTCAGGAGCAGCGCGGCGAACGGGCGGCGGGTGTTCGAGCTGGCGCTGCCGAACGGGGCCGGCAAGCTGCCGATTCAGGCGGGGCCGGGGCATCCGGTGGCGCTGGCGTTCTACATCCGCCTCGCGGACGGCGGCGCGCTGTCCGTGTACGAGCCGTACACGCTCTTCGCGACGACGTGGGAGTGAAGAAGGCACGCAGGCACGAAGGCACGCAGGGGGATCGCGGCAAGGGAGACCAGTCGCGAAGGCATGGAGGAAGGGGTCGGGGGATGGAGGGATTGAGGGAGCAAGAGAGCCGCGGAAAAACACGACTCCCCGGCCTCCGCGCGGACGCCGGGGAGTCGTCGCATTTCAGCTGAGCGCGTCGCGCGCCACGTCTCCGTGGCTTAGCGGCGGCGCAGAACGAGCGCGCCCAAACCGATCAGCAGCAGACTGGCCGGCTCGGGAACGCCCGTCAGGTAGAACGCCATCTCCACGCCACCGGTGCCGGGCGCGAGCGGCGTCCAGAAGTTGGTGCCGAGCAGCGGGAAGCCCTGCCGAGCGTTGCCGCCCGTGGAGGTCGCCGTCACCCAGCCCCACTGCGGCGGGAAGGTGTTGACCGACTGGATCGCGATCCAGTACTGCTGGCCGGGCGTGGCGATGAACGGATCGGCCGACACGTCCGCGCTGTACGAGAAGAAGTTGCCGCTGGGCGTCTCGTTGGCAGCCGCAGCCGGGATCGTCCACACCTTCAGTGCGGTGGGCGTCGGGTCGGGGTTGCCGCCGGTCGGCTGGCCGCCGGCGTCGGCGTAGATGATGACGCGGAACGCGGTGGCGTTGCCCGGGGGGCCGGGGTTCCACCAGGTGCCCCACCAGTGCACGTCGGTGATCACGTTGCCGCCGGCCTGCAACACGAAGTTGTCGGCCGTCTGCGACTGGAACGGATACACCGTGTCGAGCTGCGACGAGTACCCGGTGCTCGTCGAACCCGGCGCGCCGTTGTCGTAGATGATGGGATCGGCCACAGCGAACGCGGCCACGCTCAGCGTGGCCACCACAGCCAGAACACGGTTCATCTTGAACCTCCTCCTACTTGGGACAGACACTCCTCTCTCAACCGTCCAGACAAACACGATTGTGAGCGCCCCGCCGGCCATCCACCGCCGGGGCGCCTGATTGTTTCAGAACCATAAATGGGTGTCGGGTGAACGGCGCGCTCACGAGACGCGCGTGCCCCATGGTGCGAGCATACGCCGGTCGGAGGCAACCCCGCTGACTTTCGTCCGGCTCACAGCGGGTTCGATTGCGACCCGAACACCTCCTCCAAAGGCAGACGGTATCAGTTTCGGGGCGGATTCGTCAACAGAAATCTTCACAGAACCGCACAAGCCGGGCGGTGGTGTCTGATAACGGGGCTCGCCGCGCGGCGGGTCGCGCGGCGGAATACGCCGGCTGGGACTTCACCGGCGGGTGTTTGAAGACGGGCCGTGGGGCCGGTGCGGATACCGGTCGCACACGATGTGCGCCGCGCGGGGCGCGACAGGAAGGAGACACGCATGCTTCGCAAGTGGGCACTCATCACGTTGTGGGCCGGTGTAGCGCTCGGCGTCACGGGCTGCATGCCCAAAATGACGATCGAGCAGATGAAGCAGCAGATGCCGCAGCGGCCGGCGGAACTGGATCGGCTGGAGGCGTTCGTCGGCAAGTGGCAGGGCGACGGCGAGGCGAAGTTCGCGTTCCTCGATGCGCCGCTGAGGATCACCGGGACGACGCAGATGGAGTGGGGCGGCAACCGCTGGTTCGTCGTCGGCAAGAGCGTGATGGCGATGGAGCATTTCGACGACATGCACGGGCTGGAGACCTGGACGTACGACGCCCGCGCGAAGAAGTACCGCTCCACATGGGTGGACAGCATGGGCTCGTCGGGCACCGGCGAGAGCACGTACGACGAGAAGGCCCAGGTGTGGCACATGAAGGCGAAGAGCTACGGCGCCTGGGGCGAGTCGACGATGAAAGGCACGTTGCGATTTACCAACCCGGACACGATGGAGTGGTCGCTGGAGGAATGGCAGGGCCTGATGAAGGTCAGCGAGATGAAGGGCACGAGCAAGCGCGTGAAATAGCTTGCCGCCACGGCGTCGGCCGCGGCGGGTCACGGGGTCCGGCGCGGCCGGGCCAAGGCCCCTCACAACGCCTGGACCCGTTTTGAGGAGCAGGCCCCATGCCAGCGGGCCCCGTGATTCGCCCGGAGCGGAAGTTGGATCCAATCGGAGCGCTCATTCGTGGCCTTTCGGGCGGCAGTGACGGACGGTCGAGCAAATGACCGCGGTCCCGTGGTGGCTCGTGACGCTGGCTGCTGCAGATTCGAGCAAGGAGTCCCCGCCGCCGCTGATACAAGTCGGTCTCGCCGGAGCGATCATCATCGCCGTCCTGTTGACGGATCCAACGCTTCCGTTCTTCTGATCCGGGACCCAGTGGTGCGGCCCATACGGTGGATGGTCCGCCGGCGGCGACGCCGAAATACGAACGACGACCTCGGGGAGCGCTGCGCCACATCCGGCCACCCGAAGCAGGGACGGCCGGAACCGCGCTGCCCGGCGTGTGGAAGTGCTCTCGACGGGCCGGTCCCAGGGCGAGCGGGGGGACACTCGGCCTGGCACACCACCATCGCGGAAAGGGGACTAAAAGCGCGCTGAGCGATGCCGGCGGATTCGCAGCCGCAGCCCGCCCACGCCGACCGCGCGCAGAAACCCGCCGATCCGCCATCCGGGCGGCAACCGCCGCCGGAATCCGCCGACCGGAGAGCGCATGCCCCGACCGCGCCGGGGGCTTCCGTGTCCCAAACACGGCCGCGGGTGCGGACGGGGGGCTCGGGGCGCCGACGGGGAAGGCCCCCCCGGTGGCGCTCACTCCTGTGAGATCCGGCCGTTCTGCAACCGCAAGGTCCGCTTCGCTCGGGCGGCAGCGCGGGGATCGTGCGTCACCATGACGATCGTACGCCCCTCGCGGTTCATGTCTTCGAGCAAATCCAGGATGTGCTGCCCCGTTTCGGGGTCGAGGTTGCCCGTGGGTTCATCGGCCAGAATGATTCCCGGGTCATTGGCCAGAACGCGCGCGAGCGCGACACGCTGCTGTTGCCCGATGCTCAGCTCCGACGGCTTGTGGTCGAGACGGTCCCCCAGACCGACGCGCTCGAGGAGGGCGGCGGCGCGCTCCCGTTGGGCCGCCGGCTTCATGTCCGCCAGGTACAGGGGCACTTGTACGTTCTCCCGGGCGGTCAGATACGGCACGAGGTTGAACGTTTGAAAGACGAACCCGACCTGCCGCCGGCGCAGCTCGGCCCGCTGGTTCGGGGAGAGATCGTAGAGCGCGTGCCCGTTGAGATACACCTTGCCCGCGGTCGGCGACAACATGCCGCCCAACACCAGCAGGAGCGTGCTTTTCCCGCTGCCGCTGGGGCCGACCACGGCGACGAATTCGCCCGCGGCGATCTGCACCGACGCATTATCCAACGCGGTGACGGTGCGCCGGTTGTGCCGGTAGGTCTTGCTGACGGATTCCAATCGCATGAAGCGTCAGACCTCCTGAAGGGTCGCACACGGGTCGAGGCGAGCGGCCCGCCGGGCGGGGAAATAGCTGGCGACCAGCGCCAGCGCCACGGAAATGCCGATGGCCCACGGCACGAGCACGGGCATCGGCAGCACGGGAATGCCGGCCACCCGCGGCCCCAACGACACCGCCAGGACCGTGCCGAGTCCGTAGCCGCAGATGCCGCCCGCCAGCCCCAGCAGGAGCGCCTTGAGCAGGAACATCTTCAGGATCACGGCCGAGCTCGCGCCCAGCGCCATGAATGTGCCGATTTCCCGCCGCCGCTCATAAACGTTGGCGTACATGTAATTCGCGATACTGGCGCCGCCGACGAGGACGATGATGGCCAGGAAAATCAACGACAGGCGTGCCATCATCTGGTTGGTTCGGACCTGCGTGTCCACCACCTGGGCGATGGTGACGACCTTGGCCTCCGGCAGAAGCTTGTTGATCTTCTGCACCAACCCGCCGGAAATTTCGTGGCAGCAGCCGACGATCTCGATCGCGTTGAGCACCGGGCCCTTGCCCGCCAGCTCCTGCACGGCGTGCAGATGTGCGAAGAGGCGCGCGTCATCGACCGTGCCGGTCGGGGGCAGAACCGCGGTCACCGTGAAGCGGCGGCCGAGCAGCTCCAGGCTGTCGCCCGGCTGCAACCCCAGGACCGCCGCCACGTCGGCGCCCGTAAGCACCTCTGTGTCACTCAAATCGTCGATCACGCGCTGGCGGACGAGCGTCTCGCGCGCCGGGGGCCGGAAGATTCCGGGCACGTCGGCGACGGCCCCGCAACCCTCGGCCGGCCGGGAGAAGATGCCCGCGCCCGACCACATGGCCTTGGCCTGAAACTCGCTCTTGGGCAGGATGCCGGTGAGCGTGAAAGTGCGCTCACGGAGTTTCACCGGCAGCGAGAGCTTGGGCGACAGGTTGTCCAGTCCCTGAAGATCGGACAGCGCCAGACGCTGCACGTACTCCTCGGGAAACTCCTCGTCCTGCATGTCGGCGCTGTAGTAATCCTGGAGCGAGGCCGACTTGGGCAGAACCAGGATATTCGCGCCCAGCGCGTCGAGCTGCGCGGCGACGGCCTTTTCGGAGTAAAAACTGATGTTTTGGATCGCGACGACCACCGCGATGCCCAGCAGAATCGCCAGGAAGCTCGTGGCGAGCTGGTTCTTGCGCTCGAACATCTCGCGCCACACAAGCTTTCGCAGGTGCATGGGAGTACCTCGTCAGGGCTGGTTCTCGGCGCCGCCGGCGGACGGCGTCCGACCCGGGGGACGCGGCGGCGCGGTCGCGGGTTTCCGCGGCGGCGGGCAGCAGCCGCTGCCCGGCGCGCAGCCCGGAGCTTGGGTCGCCGCCCGGGCCGCCGCGACCAGCACCTCCTTGCGGACCTCGCCCTTGTACGTGCCGACCAGCGTCCCCGGCGGCGCCAGCAGAACCGTCACCGCCTCTGCGGTCTGCGGGTCCACCTGGAGCTGCCTCAGGAAGCCCTCCTCCGCCGCGTCCCGCGGGTCCACCGTGATGATCGCGGTCGCCGGAGCGAACTGCGGATCGGCCGCGAACTCCCGCACCCCCTGCAGGGCCTCCGCATTGTGCGCCGTCGTGCCATTCTGAACGCAGAGCAGCGCGAGCTTGCGGTCCTGCAAGGCCTTGAGACACTTCTGCATGCCCGGGCTCACGAAGGCGGTTTGCAACTGCTCCTCGGCAAACGGCCAGGGGAAGGCCCGCGTCACGGCTCCGTTCGGCGCGAGGGCCAGCACGAGCGGTAGCGGCGACCGATGCAAACCGTACTTGAGCACCAGCGCTCGCTCGCGGGCGTCCAGGACGCTCACCGTGCCGGCCGCGGCCCGATCGGCGAGCTTCTCCAAGGCCGCCTCGAAGACCTTGCGTGCCGCCGGCGTCGGCTCGTCCTCGTTCCGGTGGACAAACAGAAAGAGATACTTCTCCTCCCGGGCGGCCTGCTCGATCGCGGCCGTCAAGGGACTCGGCGACGGCGCTGCGGCGACGGCCGGCGCCGGGGCGCTCGCCGGCGTCTGGGCCGGCGCACCCGGTGCCAGCGCGAGCAGCGCCAACCCGGTCACGAAACCTGCATGCACCCGGTTGTCCAACATTCGTGTGCTCCTACTGTTCCGACGGCTCGCAAGACTCCGGACGGAGTCGCGTCCCCAAGGCCGCGCTCCCGCGAGCCTGGCCGGCGCGGGCCACGTGTACGATGCGGGGTGGCCCGGCCGCTCGCGGCACCCCGAACGTTCCGCCCTGCGCGGGCGACCGTCACGTCCGTTGCTCAGCACCGGGGCGGCCGCGACGCGCAGCGGCCGGCGGGGCGCTGCGCCGTTTCGGCAACACGCCGTCGCAGCCACATCGCCCGGCCCCCACGTGGCCCGGGTCCCAGTGACCGCGCCCAGCGGCACGCTCTAGCCTCTTCCCAAGTCTTGCACCAGCAGAGCCCCGCGGTCCCGGTCGCCGCCGTCGCCTCGCACGCCGCAGCGCTGCGTGCCGCGCTGCACCCGGCGGAGGGCTCTCAGGTCGGCCAGGACCCGCGGCGATTCAACCGCGGCCTGCCGCAACCATCGCAGGATCCACCGATGTGTCGCACTTTTCGGGCGGGCCAGCACATAATACGTCCAGACCCCTTCGCGCCGGTCTTCGACCAACCCGACGTTTCGCAAACAGGCCAAGTGCCGCGACGCCTTCGATTGGCCAATGCCCAACACGGCCGTGATGTCGCACACGCACAACTCCGCGCGCACCAGCAGATTCAGAATCCGCAGGCGGGTCTCGTCCGCGAGGGCCTTGAAAAGCTCAGCACTGCTCCGCACGCCCGGCTCCCGACCTCGTATCCGTACATCCGGATGACCGTATACAATAGCCAAACCACGAAGACCAGTCAAGCCCAATTCCGCCCTGCCCGCAGCCCCATCCCCGACCCTCGCCGGGGGACAACCGGCCGCGGCCGGTTTTCATGCGGCGATCGGCCGGGCTTGCATCGATGTCCTCCGCCGCGCGGCGACTTCCCTGATTGGGCGCTGCCGCCCGGTCCGTTCCCGCCGCCGACAGAACTCCGCCTGACTCAGACCACTGTCTTCCCACTCGCCCAGCAACCGCCGCCAATACGCCGCACGTCCCGACATGCCGCACCTTCGGCGGCATGCTCGCAAATCTACCGTGCCGACTTCAAGACGTGATTGGTCGAGCGCTCACCGTGGCATTGCATCGCGGGGGCAACCCTTGTTCTCCTGAGGACTCGCTCGCTTGATCTCTGCCCTTCGGCTCCTCGCGCCCGCTTAGGCTCGGTCGCAGGGCCGCTCCCGGCCGGACGCGACTCACACTGACCGTTTCGGAGGCTTCTCGCTTTCTCACCTTCGGCCCGTCCCGCGCCCCGCACCAATTGGGCCGCCGGCGGTCGTCGTTCCCACCCCGCCCGCCGCGTAGAATCCCGCGTCGGCAGGTGTCCCATGACCACGGCGTCTTCCGAGCCCCGCGGCGAACTCGAGCTGATCCGCCGCCTCGCCGCGCGCTTCGCGCCCCCCGGCGCCGCCCGCGGCGCCGTCGATTTCGGCGACGACATGGCGCTGCTCGACCCGTCCGGACCGCTCCTCTGGACCGTGGACATGCTCATGGACGGCGTCGATTTCGACTCGCGCCGCCACGCGTGGGACGCCGTCGGCCGCAAGGCCATGGCCGTCAACCTCAGCGACTGCGCCGCGATGGCCGTCGCGCCCGTCGCGGCCCTGTGCGCCGTCGCACTCAACGAACGGCTGAGCATGGCAGACGCCGAGACGCTCATCGCGGCGGCGGACGCCTGCGGCCGGCAGTACGGCTGCCCGATCGTCGGCGGCGACACGAACAGCTGGGCCGCGCCGACCGTGATCAGCATCACCGTCGCCGCCCGCGCCCGTTCCGGCGCGCCGCCGGTCCGCCGCGACGGCGCCCGCCCGGGCGACACGGTCTGGCTCACGGGGCCGGTCGGCGGCTCGATCCTCGGGCGGCATCTCACGTTCGAGCCGCGGGTCACGCTCGCGCTCGAGCTTGCCGCCCGGTTGCGGCCGCACGCCCTGATCGACATCAGCGACGGCCTGGCGCTCGACCTGAGCCGCATCCTGACCGCCTCCGGTTGCGGCGCGGAGCTGGACGCGGCCGCGCTCGACGCCGCCCTGCACGCCGACGCCGCGCGGCTGGCGGCCGAAGATGGCCGGCCGGCGCGCGAGCACGGTCTGTACGACGGCGAAGATTTCGAGCTGATCGCGGTCCTGCCGTCGGACGTGCCGGAGTCCGACGCCGCCGCGCTCGGCCTGCGGCCGATCGGATGCATCGTGGCGGATCGCGGCCTATGGCTGGCGAGTGGGGAAGGCCCGCCGGAGCCACTGCCGGTCCGGGGCTGGGAGCACTTCCGATGATCACCGAGGTCGTCTACACCTCACCGGACCCGCAGCTCACCTACGCCGCCGGCCGCGAACTGGGACATTTGCTCCGCGGTCGGGACGTGGTGGCGCTGCACGGGCCGCTGGGCGCGGGCAAGACGCAGTTCGCAAAGGGGCTGGCGGCCGGGCTGGGCGTGCCGCCGGACGAGCCGGTCGTCAGTCCGACCTTCGTGCTCGTGCGGGAGTACGCGGGGCGGCTGCGGTTGTACCACGTGGACGCGTACCGGCTGACGGGTGCGGAGGAGCTGCGGGCGCTGGGGTTCGACGAGATGCTGGCCGAGGCCGACGCCGTGATCGCGGTGGAGTGGGCGGAGCGGGTGGCGGATGCGGTGCCGGCCGGGGCGGTTCATGTGGAGTTTGCGCACGTCGGCGAGCTGGAGCGTCGGCTGCGGGCCACATGGTCGGACCGTGCGCGCCTGGCCCGGTTCGCCGCGCTGCTCGATCCGCCGGCGTAACCGGGCACGGCGCGGTTGACACCGCGGCGATTGGGGCCCACACTACACCCCGGCGCTTGAGTGAGTGTCGCCCTCAAGAGGTGTGCTATGCGCAAGTGGCTCTTGATCGCGTTGTTTGTGGGCGTCGGGCTGGCGACGGGGTGCGCGACGGTCACGCGGACTCCCGAGGAGAACTGGAACGCGCAGCGGCAGGCGGCCGAGCTGGGCCTCCGGCAGATCACCGACGACTGGAACATGATCTGGATGAGCGACCGCCAGAGCCGCCTGACGCGCTGGCACGTGCGCTAGCCGCCGCAGCGCGAGGCGCCGGCCGCAGTCGAAACAACGCGGGCCGCGGTGCAGATCGGGGTGCCCTGCGCCGCGGCCCGTACCTTGCGCGAGAGCCGGCCGCGTTGACCTGGGGGGCGTGGGGCCCGGTCCGTCGAGAACCGGAATGCCGGGCTTGCACCGGTTGTGCGCGCATGCGAAGCGAGCCCGGCCCGCTCTTCGCGTCGCGGCCCGACTTTGTGGGCCCCGGGGGGCGGACGCGGCGCGCCGGGGCTCCGGCCGTTGCGGCGCGGGCCGCTCAGGCGCGGTAGACCTTCTTCGCCGCGTGCTTGAGGCGGCCGGTCGCGTTCCGCGTGTCGACGATCAGCCGGGCGTGTTGGCAGACCAGTGCGTAGTCGACCTTCGAGTGGTCGGTCGAGATCAGCACGCAATCGTACTTGCGCAGGTTCGCGGCCGTCAGCGGCACGCTCTTCATGTGCGTGATGTTGTGCTCACGCATCTCCTTGGCGACCGGGATGTGCGGGTCGTGGTAGTCGACCGACGCGCCCTGCTTCTGGAGCAGCTCGATCAGCGTGACCGACGGCGACTCGCGCACGTCATCCACGTCCTTCTTGTACGCCAGCCCGAGCACCAGCACCTTCGAGCCCTTCAGCGGCTTGCCGTGCTCGTTCAGGGCCTGCATGACCTTCGACACCACGTACTCCGGCATGGCCGTGTTGATCTCGCCGGCCAGCTCGATGAAGCGCGTGGTCATGTTGTAGGCGCGGGCCTTCCAGGACAGATAGAACGGGTCGATCGGGATGCAGTGCCCGCCCAGCCCCGGCCCGGGGTAGAACGCCTGAAAACCGAACGGCTTGGTCTTGGCCGCCTCGATCACGTCCCACACGTTGATGCCCATCCGGTCGAAGAGCACCTTCAGCTCGTTGACCAGCGCGATGTTCACGCAGCGGTAGACGTTTTCCACGATCTTGCACGCCTCGGCCACATCCGCCGTCGCCACCGGCACGACCGTGTCGAGCGCCAGCGCGTACGTGGCGGCCGCGAGCTTGCCGCTGGTGGGCGTGACCCCGCCGACGACCTTCGGAATCTGCTTCGTGGTGATGTCCTTGCGGCCGGGGTCCTCGCGCTCGGGCGAGAACGCCAGGAAGTAGTCCTGGTCGAGCTTGAGGCCGGTCGCGTCGAGCATCGGCTGGCAGACCTCGCGGGTCGTGCCCGGGTAAGTCGTGGACTCGAGGACGACGACCTGCCCGGGGCGCAGGCGCTTCGCGATGTCGCGGGTCGTGCTGACGATGTACGACATGTCGGGCTCGCGCATCTTGTCGAGCGGCGTCGGCACGGCGATCAGGATCACGTCCGGCTTGGCCAGCAGATTCATGTCCGTAGTCGGCGTGAAGAGCTTCCGCTGGATCAGGCCCTTGAAGAAAGCGCCGGGCAGATGCTCGATGTAGGTCTGTCCGGCCTTCAGCTTGCGCACCTTGCGCTCGTCGATGTCGAAGCCGATCACCCGCACGTCGGAGTTGCAGAACTCGCGCACGAGAGGCAGCCCGACGTACCCGAGGCCGACGACGCCCACGACGACCTGGCGGGACTTGATCTTCTCCATCAACGCGTCTGCATGTTTCATCGCTGTGTCCTTGCGCTGTGAACCCGGTGCCGGAGCCGGGGTTGTACGCGACCCGCGGCGCCCCGGCAAGCCGCACAGCGGCCGCTGGGATGCCTTCCGGCAGGGGAGTTATCGGCAAGTTTCGGCCGGCAACTGCGTGAACCGCGCCGCCGCGCCCGCTCACGAGAAGGTACGCTCGGACGGGGGGGCCGTTCGGCCGCCCGCGGATGTGTTCATTTCACGACGGTCAGCCGGCCAGCGCCGCGACGAACGGGTCGATGTCGTCGAAGTCCACGGCGCCGTCGCCGTTCACGTCGCCGTTCAGCCAGCGACACGCGGGGTACGCCGCCTCGTACCCGGCCTGGCCGCTGAGGGCCAGCACGAAGGGGTCGATGTCGTCGAAGTTGACCACGCCGTCGCAGTTGAGGTCCGCCGGCACGCCCACCGGCGCCGGCGGCAGGATGAAATCGGCAATGACCGGGCGGTGATCCGAGGCCACCGAGCTCACCCAGTACGCCGCGTTGGGAAAGCCGATGAGCTCGGGCGGAATCCAGCTCGGGACGTTCCACAGTTCGTTCGAGTAGAAGATGAACGAGCGGCGCAGCGTCGCGATGCTGTCCTGCCACGCGATGTAGTCCAGCTTGCTCCCCGAGTTCTGCGTGTTCCGCGTGTTGCTGCGGGGCTCCACCGACGCGTCATACGTCATGTCGGACCGGTCGCGGTCCGTGCCGTCGGTGCCGCCGGCCGTCGCCGCCTGCGTGAGCCACTCCGCCGGTCCCTTGCGGCCGTTGGCGGCCTCGTCCTCGTTCCAGTCGCCGCCGATGATCACAGGCGTCTGCGGATCCAGAATGCGGGTGGCCGGGGGCACGTCCGCGATCTTGTTGTTGGGATCGGGCACCGTCCCGCCCGCGCCGTTGAGCAGGTAGTCGATGTAGTAAGCGACATTCCGCGCGGCGCGCTCCCGCGCGGAAAGGTCGCTGCTCGTGCCGCCGCTTTGCAGGTGCGCGTTGCCGATCACGAGATCGCCGGCGTAGACCGCGTCCGGCAGGTCGAACTCGGCGAACATGAACCCGCGAATTCCGCCGTTGCCGCCCCAGGCATACGCGTCCGCGCTGATCGTGGCCGGCGACGGCCGCTGGCTGACGCCGTCCCCGTTCAGGTCCGCGAACGGGAACCGACTCAGGATCACGTTGCGGTTGTAGCCGTCGGTCACGGAGCTGACCCACACGAACGGCAAGTCGTAATCGGGAGCGTACTTCTGCACGTACGCGCCGACGGGACCGCCGGGCAGGAACGGGTCCGTCCCGCCGCGCAGAAACAAACCCAGCGTGATCGTGAGCTGGTCAACCGTGTCATTGCCGCCGGTCGTGCCGTTGCCGTCGTTGTCGCCGGCTTCCTGGAGCATCAGGACGTCCGGCTTCATGGCCGCCACCACGCGGGCCAGCGCGCACCAGCCGTTGTACCCCTCGGCCTTCACGGCGTTCCGGCAGATGTGGTCGCGGATGTTGTACGTCATCACTCGTACGTCGGTGGGCTCCGTCTTGCCCCACTGCCCCGCCGCGGGGTTCCATTGCCCCCGCGCCGTCGTGGCGACCAGCAGAACGAGCGCCCCGGCCATCCAACGCTGCATGCCCGCACGCATCGCGTATCCTCCCGCGGCTGCCGCCGGGGGCCCGACGGCGTTTGTGCTCGCGCTTGTTATCACCAGCGCACCGGCCGCGGCCGCAGCGCCGCGGGCCCCCCTGATTATGTCGGCCCGGCCGGTTGCAATACAAGGCGGATACCGCGTCCCGGGCGCCGGAAACTGCTCCCGACCCACCTCCGCAAGGTTCGGCGATACACCGCGGCCGACGGGCCTAGGCCCGGCGCGCCACAACGAACTCGGCCAGCGCATCGAGCCGCTCGCGCGCCGGCGACGGCGGCAGGTCCGCCAGCGCTGCCCGGGCCGACGCCACATACTCGCGCGCTACCCCCTCCGCGTACGCCAGGCTCTCCGTCGCGCGGAGCAGGTGCCCCACCGTGCGGTCCCGCTGCGGGTCGTCCGACAGCAGCGCGGCGACCAGCGCGGCCCGCCGGTCCGGCGGCGCCACGCGCAGCGCGTGGATGACCGGCAGCGTCAGCTCACCCTCGCACACGTCCCGCCTGAGCGACTTGCCGGCCTCGGACTCGTCCCCCGTCAGGTCCAGCAGGTCGTCAACCACCTGAAAAGCCAGCCCCAGACTGTGTCCGTACGTTCGCAGCCGGGCGACCGTCGCCTCGTCGGCGCCGGCGTAGTACGCCCCGAGGTGGCAACAGGTCTCCGTGAGCACCGCGGTCTTGCGGCCGATGATGTCGAGATACTCGGCTTCGGTGAGGGCGAGGTTGCCGCGGTTGGCGACCTGCATCATCTCCCCCTCGCAGACGGTGACCGCGGTCTGGCCCACGAGCCGCGCGGCCAGGGGCGTCGGCAGGCTGCTGCACAGGTGAAAGGCGTGGCTGTACAGGAAGTCGCCCATCAGCACCGCCCGCTCGTTGCCCCAGAGCCGGTTCACCGTCGCGGCCCGCCGGCGGATGTCGGCCTCGTCCAGCACGTCGTCATGCACCAGCGTCGCGATGTGCACGAGCTCCACGACCGCGGCGAGCACGGCATGTTCCGGCCGCAACTCGCCGGTCGCGCGGGCCGAGAGCAGCAGCAGCGCAGGCCGCAGCAGCTTTCCGTGAAACTGCCGCACGTGGTGACACAAATCGCTGATGAAGGCCTGATCGCTGATCAGTTCGTCGGCGAGGATGCCCTGGGCACGCTCCAGGTCGGCCGCGATGGGCGCGTACAGCTCGGCCAGTCGCAGCACTCTGCGTTCGCTGTCCCGTCGCACCGGCCGATCTCCCGAGCGTGCTGCTACACTCTTGCAACCGCGCGTCCGGGTGTCCAGCCGCGTCGGAATGTTTCAGAACGATTGAAAGGAACCCCGGGGCGGTCGCGCGGGAACCGGGAGCAGCGCATGTCCGTCGGCACCGTGGCGATCATCGGGGCTTCGCCCGACCGGACCAAGTTCGGCAACCGGGCCGTGCGGGCCTACCGGCGGCGCGGCTGGGAGGTGTTTCCGGTCAATCCGCGCGGCGGGTTCATCGAGGGACTGCCGGTCTACCCCAGCGTCCGGGACGTGCCCGCGCGGCTCGACCGCGTTCTGCTGTACCTGCCGCCGCACCTCGGCGAGCACGTGCTGCCGGACATCGCCGCCGTCGCCCCCCGCGAGTTCTACGTGAACCCCGGGGCCGAGAGCCCGGCCCTGGTCGAGGAAGCCCGCCGCCTGGGGCTCGACCCCATCCTCGCCTGCGCCCTGGTCGCCATCGGCGCAGACCCGGACGACTGACGCCGTCACGCCGCGTCGATCAGCGCGAGCTTGTCCGCGAACATCTTCCGCAGCGCGGCCCGCAGCGCCTGGTGCTCCGGCCGTACCAGCCCCGGGTCGGCCGCGATGAGCGTGAACGCGTCCTGCCGGGCCGGCTCCAGCAGCCCGAAATCGTCCACGATGCTCGCGACGCGCAGCTCGGGCAGGCCGTGCTGCTTCGTGCCGAAGAGCTGCCCGGGCCCGCGCAGCTTCAGGTCGGCTTCCGCAATCCGGAAACCGTCGGTCGTCCGGGCCATGACGGCGAGCCGCTCCCCGGCCAACCCGCTCGACTCGTACGCCAGCAACACGCACAGGCTGTCCCGCGCGCCGCGCCCGACGCGTCCGCGGAGCTGGTGCAGTTGCGACAGACCGTAGCGGTCCGCCTGCTCCACCACCATGATCGTCGCGTTCGCCACGTCCACCCCCACCTCGACGACGGTCGTGGCGACGACCGCGTGGATCCTTCCGGCCACGAAGTCCGCCAGGATCGCCTGTTTCCGCGCCGCCGGCAGCCCGCCGTGCAGCAACTCGATGCGCAGCCCGCACCACGGCCCCTCCGTCAGCCGCCGGTACGTTTCCGCGGCCGTCACGACGGCCCGCCCGGGGTTGCCCCGCCGGCGCTCGGCCGGGTCCGGCGGCGCGGCCTCCTCGTCCCGCCCGCCGACCTGCGGGCAGACGACGTACGCCTGCTCCCCGCGCTCGAGCCGCCCGCGCACGTAGCTCATCACCACGTCCCACTTCTGCCGCGGCACAACCTTGGTGATGACGCGGCCGCGGCCGGGCGGCGGCCTGCGGATGATCGACACGTCGAGGTCGCCGAAGACGGTCATGGCGAGCGTGCGCGGGATGGGCGTGGCGGTCATGACCAGGTAGTGCGGCATGGGCCCCTTGGTGCGGAACTCGTGCCGTTGCAGCACGCCGAACTTGTGCTGCTCGTCGACCAAGACCAGTGCCAGCTCGTTGAACGCCACGTCCTTCTGGATGAGGGCCTGCGTGCCGACCACCAGGTCCATCTCGCCGCGCTCGATCGCGGCCAGCGCGGCCGCGCGGTCGCGCTGGCTCATGCCGCCGCGCAGCAGCACGTAGCGTACGCGGCTGTCGACGAGGTAGCGGTCGATGTTGCGGAAGTGCTGACCCGCGAGGATTTCGGTGGGCGCCATGATGGCGGCCTGCCGGCCGTTGGCGACCGCCGTGAGCGCGGCGTACAGCGCGATCACCGTCTTGCCGCTGCCCACGTCGCCCTGGAGCAGGCGGGTCATCGGCCGGCCGCTCTGGAGGTCGGCCGCGATCTCCCGCACCACCTGGTCTTGCGCGGGGGTGAGCGGGAAGGGGAAACGCGCGCGGATGCGGCGGTCGATCTCGGGCGTGACGTGCAGTTTCATCCCGCTCTGAAGCGTCAGGCGCTTCTGGCGCCGCACCGCCATGGCGAGCTCCATGAGCAGGAGCTCCTCGTAGGCCAGGCGACGCCGCGCGCGCTCGAGCGCAGCGGCGCCGGTCGGCCGGTGCATCTGTCGGATCGCCTCGGCCCGCCCGGGCAGCTTGCGACGGGCCAGCAGCGCGGGCGGCAGGAATTCCTCGACCGGCAGCTCGGCGTGGGCGAGGACGTTCTGCACGGTGCGGCGGATCAGTGCACTGTTGACCTGGGCGTTGCCGCGGTAGACGCCGACCTGCCGGGGGCCGCGGGCCTGCGCGGTCAGCAGCGCATCGGGCGCGAAGACCTGGATGCGCGGCTGGCGCAGCTCGAGGCGCTCGTTGAAGAGCTCGGCGACCCCCGTCGCGATGACCGTCGCACCACGGAAGAGGTTGTAGGCGCCGTACGGCATGTTGAACCAGCGCAGGACGCAGGTCCCGGTGCCGTCGTCGACTTCGCAGCGCACGGTGGGCCGGCGCCCGCCGACCCGCACGACTTCGCCCCGGATCGTGACGAGCGTGCCCGGGACCACGTCCTCGATCGCGGCCTCGCCGCAATCCGTCTCGTACCGGAACGGGTAATACTCGAGCAGGTCGCCGACCGTGCGGAGGTTCAGCGTCGCCAGCAGCTCCGCGCGGCGCGGCCCGACCCCTTGGACATACTGGAGCGCGCTGTCCGCCCGCAGGTTTCCCATGACGCTCGTGCCGCGGTCGTGCAGCGCGCCCGCAGGCATGCCCCGCGCCGCCCGCGCGGGGCGCGGGCCCGCAGCGGCCCGGCCGCGGCCTACGGAATGATGAGCTTGGTCCCGACCGTCAAACGGTTCGGGTCGGAAATGCGGTTGCGATTCGCGTTGAAAATGGTCTTCCACTTCGACGAATCACCGTAGTACTTCCGCGCGATCGACGAGAGCGTGTCGCCCTTGGCGACCACGTGCGTTCGCCCGGAAGTCGCCGGGGCCGCGGCGCTCTTCGCCGTCTTGCCGCTGCTCTTGGGCGGCGGCGGAGTCGTCATGCGGGTGTCGGCTGCGTCGTCCGTCGGCAGCAGCGGGTCGCTGGCGTACGGGTCGGTCGCGCCCATGTTGTCGTTGGCAAGCGGGGCGGGCGCCGGCTCCTCTTTGAGCGGCTCCGTCTTCTTGTTGTTCTTCTGCTCGCAGCCGGCGACCAGCAGCGCCGCGCCGGCAACCAGGATCAGGTGCCACCGTTCCATCCGTGGATCTCCTTGTGCGTGCGTTCAGGCCAGATGGCGCGCATGAAAACCGAACCGCCCGGGGTTGTAAAGCCGCCCGGTCGGCGCCGGTTTTTCGCGGTTTTTGTTTGCCCCCGGCGCGCCGCGTTTTCTACACTGGGAACGGATCGGCCTCGGCCGCGCATCGCGTAGCGACGCACAGTCGCTGTCGGGGCGTCGCGCGGCAGGCGGATCGCCTTCCTGGGTGGTCGGCTGTGCGGGACAGTCGCCACCCCTTTTTGTCGGCCGCCCCAGCGGTTATCGGCCGTACACCGCCGCCCGCCGGCCGGCGGCTACCACTTGTCGCCTTCGCCGCCGAGCAGGTTCTCCAGCCGCCGGTCAATGATCGCCTCGCGTTCGGCCTCGCGCTCCCGGAGCTCCTGCTTCACGCGCTCCAGCTGTTCCTGGAGCATCCGGAGCTGGCGCTCCATCCGCTCCGCGTGCAGCTTCCGCAGCTCGCCCCGCAGCTCGAACTGCTCGCGCAGCCGTTTGCGCAACTCCTCTCGAGCCGCCGGCCGATCTGCTTCCGTGGCTCCCCGCGTCCGTCGCGCCAGTTCGCGGGTCTGCTGTTCCAGCTCGCCCACGCGCTGTTCCAGCTCCCGCACCCGTGACTCGACCGCTTCGTCGCCGGGAGGCCCCTGCGGCCCCGGTCCCCACGGGCCCGGCCCCAAGCCCGGCCCGGGCCGATCGGGAGCCCTCGGGGGCTCACCCCGCGGGCCGCGGCCTTCTGGGCGTCCCGGCGGGCCCTTTCGCGGAGGCCCCCCTTCCGCACGGTCCAAGGCCTCCTCCAGGTGCGACAGGAGCGCGTCCGCGATCACCTCGCGAAAGCGCTCCGGCGACCGCTCACGCAGCTCCCGCAGCCGCCGCGCCAGGTCCGGCCGTCGCGCATGCACCAGCCGCAGCACCGGATCCGCAGGTCCCATGGGCGGTCGCGCCGCAGGGGATCTGAACGGCGGCCGGCCCGGTTCGCCGGCCGGCGGGCCACCGGGACCGTCCGGCGGCGGTGCGGGCGGGGGAGCGTCCACCTCGTGCGGAGGCGGAGGCGGCGGCGGCTGCACCGCCGGACCACCCGGCGGCGGCCCTCCCGGCGGCTGCGCGAGCGTGCTCGCGGCAGCCCAACCCAACCCCAGGATGACGAGAATCAGAATCGTGGATCGCATGGCGCACCTCGCTTGCCGGCGCCGGCAGGCCGGCCGTCGAACTCGTCCAAGTAAACGGAATCATGATCGGGTCCCGCACTGCGGAGGCAGGTCCCAGTCGTCCTCGACACCCCACGGCAAGCCGCGCTTGCCGGCCTGAGTCGCCGTGAGGGTCTCCACCACATTGGTTGCCAGTTCGGCCAACGCCTCGGCGCCCGCCCCCGACGCATCCCACTGCCCCGCGGCGACCGTGGCGGCAATCGCCTCCACCGCCTCCCGCGTCAATGCCTCGGCTTCGGCGCCGGAACCGGGGCCCGTCGCCGGCCGCAACGCCACGGCGAGCGCCGCAGCGGCGGCCGCGCACGCGCCCCACCGTCCGAGCCGCAAGAACACGCCCCGCCCGCAGCGCCCAGAGGCCGCCCGCGCCACGACACGTTCGATGACCGCGGCGTCCAGCGGCGGCGGGCGCAACGCCGCCCGCAGTTCGGCCGCCAGCGCGCGCGACTCGTCCACCTCGGCCCGACACGCGGGACACCGCTCGAGGTGCGCCGCGAGCGCCGCCGACGGCTCGGCGGTATCGTCGGCGCAGAGCCTCTCCACCGCCCCTCGCCATTCGTCACACGCACGCGTCCACGACCGATTCATCGCTCGACACCCAACGCGCTTCGCAGCCGCTGAAGCGCCGCATGCATCCGCGACAGAGCCGTCCCGAGCGGAATGTGCAGAAGCTCGGCGATCTCCTCGAACTTCAACCCGACGGACATCCGCAACACCACAACCTCCCGCAGCGGCTCGGGCAGCTCGTCCACGGCGGCCTGAACCGCCGCCCGCTGCTCTCGCAGGACCGCCACGTCCGTCGGGGCTTCGCCCGACGCCGCGCGCTCATCCAGCCATTCGGCCGACTCGCTCGCGCGCCGTCGCCGGAACCGGTCTCGGCACAGGTTCCGCGCGATCTTCAGCACGTACAGATCGTGCCGGCCGCCGGTCCGCACCGCCGACAGGTTCTCGACCGCCCGGCAGAACGTCTCGGCCACGATGTCCTCGGCCGCCTGCCGATCACCGCACACGCGGTGGACGTACGCCAGCACGCGTGGCCCGAGGTCTCGAACCAGCGTCTCGACGAACGCCCGGTCATCCGGGCGCAGCGGGCTCGCGGCCTCGGAGCGCACGCTCATGCTTCCTGAACAGTAAGACGCGCGATCGGGCGGGCTATTCGGCGAAGTCCGCCGGAGGCACAGCGACCGATAATCATAACGACGCTTCCCGGTCGGACGGCTCAGAGTCGGCTGTCGTTGTGGCTGCGTCCAGCACGATGCGGACCTCGGCAACGTGGGCCGGCGTCGTCCCGCAGCAGCCGCCGATGATCACCGCCCCGGCCCGACGCCAGGCTACCGCCAGCCGCCCGTACTCGGCCGGCGTCACAGCTCCGGCGAACGACCAGCCGCGAATCGGGGCCGCATTGTTGACGTGGGCGTAGGCCGCCAGCGGCCGGCCGGTCAGCGCCCGCAGCGAGGGCAGTTGCCGGGTCATCCCCGCGGGCGGAATGCAGTTCAGGCCGATCGCCACCGGATCGAACGGCTCGATCGCCGTTACGGCCGTCGCGAGTTCGTCGCCGCCGAGCAGGCGCCCATCTTCGCCGGTCACGAACGACACGGCCGCGGGCAAGCCGACGTCCCGCGCGGCGGTGATCGCGGCCCGCGCCTCGCGGAGCGTGCCCATGGTCTCGATCCAGAGCAACTCCGCGCCCGCGTCGGCGAGCCAGCGGGCGAGCGGGGCGTGCTCGTCGGCCAGCTCCGCATCGGAAGGCACCCGTTCGGGCGTGTAGCAGTCCTCGACCGGCGCGACGCTGGCCGCCACGAGCGGGCGCGGCCGGCCGGGCCGGCGGATAGCGGTGTCGTCGGCCGCGGCGCGGGCGAGAGCGACGGCGAGCCGGTTGAGCTGCGGACCGTCGGCCAACCGGCCCGCGCGGGCGAGGGTGCGCGAGTTCGTGCGAAATGTGTCGGCCACGAGGATGTCAGCGCCGGCGGCGACGTATTCGCGATGAATCTTCGCGACCACCTCGGGAGCATTGATGAGCGCGGCCGCGGACCAGAGCGGAGCGGGGGTCGGTACGCCGCGGCGCTCGAGCTCGGTGCCCAGCGCGCCGTCGAGCACGAGCGGGCCGTGGGCGAGGCGGTGACGCAGTTCGTCGGCGGTCGTGTTCACAGTCAGGGCGGTCCTCGCGGCTCAACCAGCCGGCAGCCCCAGCCGCGCCGCGATGGGCATGCGCCGCCCGAAGCCGAACGCCCGCGACGTGACCTTCAGCCCCGGCGCGGCCTGCTGCCGCTTGTACTCGCTGGTGAGCACCTTGCGCAGCACGTCCGCCACCGTGCGCGGATCGAAGCCGGCCGCCACGATCTCGGCCGCGCTTTCCAGCCGGACCTCGTAACGCTCCAGGATCGCGTCGAGCACCTCGTAAGGCGGCAGCGAGTCCTGGTCGGTCTGGTTCGGCCGCAGCTCCGCCGAGGGCGGTTTCGTGAGGACGCCCGGCGGGATCAGCGCCCGGCCGGCCCGCGCGTTGATGTGCCGCGCCAGGTCGTAGACCATCGTCTTCGGCACGTCGCTGATGACCGCCAGCCCGCCCGCCATGTCGCCGTAGAGCGTGCAATAGCCCACCGCGACCTCGCTCTTGTTGCCGGTGGTGAGCAGCAGGCGGCCGAACTTGTTGGACAGCGCCATCAGGATCACGCCGCGGCAGCGCGCCTGGATGTTTTCCTCGGTCACGTCCGGGGCGCGGCCGGCGAACTGCGGCGCCAGCAGCGTTTCGAACGCGGCGTGCACCGGCTCGATCGGGATGACGGAAAACCGGATGCCCAGGTTCTCGGCCAGCGCGCGGGCGTCCGCGAGGCTGTGGTCGCTGCTGAAACGGCTCGGCATCGCCACGCCGTGCACGGCCTCCGGCCCCAGCGCCGCCGCGGCCAGGCAGGCGACGACGGCCGAATCGATCCCGCCCGACAGGCCGACCAGCACTTCGCGGAAGCCGCACTTGGTCACGTAGTCGCGCACGCCCATCACCAGCGCGTCGTGCAGGCTGGCGGCGCCGGTCGGCTGCGGCTCGACCCGCGTCGCCGCCAGGTCGTCGAGATCGACCAGCAGCAGGTCCTCCGCGAACGCCGCGGCCTGTCCCACCACGCGGCCGGTTGCGTCGACGACGGTGCTGGTACCGTCGAAGAGCAGCTCGTCGTTGCCGCCGACCTGGTTCACGAACAGCACCGGCGTCCGGTTCCGCCGCGCGTGCGACGCCAGCAGGTCCACCCGCACGGCGTGTTTGCCCAGGAAATACGGCGAAGCCGAGATGTTCAGCAGCAGGTCGGCGCCGGCGGCGGCCAGCTCGGCCAGCGGGTCGCCGGCGTACAGCGGCTGGCCGAGCATCTCCTCGCGCGACCACATGTCCTCGCAGATCGTCACGCCGAGACGCCGGCCGCCGAGCGGCACGACCGGGTGCGGTCCGCCCGGCTCGAAGTAGCGCACCTCGTCGAAGACGTCGTACGTCGGCAGCAGCCGCTTGCGCCAGCGGGCCACGATGCGGCCGTCGTGCAGCAGCGCCGCGGCGTTGAAGAGCGGGCGGCCGACGGGGCCGGGGTTGCGCTCGGCAAAGCCGACGATCGCCGCGGGCCCGCGGCATTCGGCCGCGAGCGCCTCGAGCGCGGCGAGGTTGGCGTCGATGACCTCGCGGCGGAGCAGCAGATCTTTGGCCGGATAGCCGATGAGCGTCTGCTCGGGGAACACGACGAGGTCGGCGCCGGCGGCGGCCGCGCGGCGCAGGCCCTCGCGCACACGGCGGCTGTTTCCGGCGATGTCGCCGATGAGCGGATTGGTCTGGACGAGGGCGATCTTCACGGCGAACTCCGGGGCCGCGCGCATGATAGCGGCGCGCGGCAGCGGGGGGTTCAGTCCGCCGGGACGTCGCCGCAGACGTCGGCTTCGGCCGGGGCGGCGTGGCGGTGCCGCAGCGTGGGGAGCTGCGTCACGTGCCAGGCCCGCAGGGCCTCGGCCACGGTCCAGGCCTGGGCCGGGCAGCCGTTGGGCGCGAACGGCTCCTCCGCGTCGAAGATCTCACCGAGGCTGCCGAACCCGTACGTCCAGAGCTGCCCCAGGAGGGGCTCGAGCAGCAGCCGCGCGCGGCGCGCGTCGCGGTGCAGGTTCCAGTGGGCCTGCACGAAGAACCCGAGCAGCCAGCCCCAGGCCGTGCCCTGGTGATACGCCTCGTCCCGCTCGACCGGACCGCCGCGGTAGTGCCCCCGGTAACCCGGTTCGCCGGGGGCCAGGCTGCGCAGGCCGAACCACGTGAGCAGGCGCCGCTCGCAGGTCTGGACCACCTGCTCCCGCTGCTCGCGGGTCAGCGGGCTGTGCGACAGCGCGACGGCCAGAATCTGATTCGGGCGCAGCCGGGCGTCGTCGCCGTGCGGGCCGTCGAGCACGTCGAGGCACGCGTGCCGGCGCGGGTTCCAGAAGCGCGTGAACGAAGCCCGCGTCCGCTGCGCCAGGCGCACGTACTCGTCGCTGGACTGCTCCATCAGCTCGGCCAGCCGGGCGAGGTTGCACACGGCGTCGTACCACAGGGCGCTGAGCTCGACCGGCTTGCCCGTCCGGGGGGTGACGGCCCGGTCGCCGATCTTCGCGTCCATCCAGGTGAGGTTCAGCCCCGGCTCGCCGGCTACGACGAGGCCGTCGTCGCCGACGCGGATCTGGTGCACGGTGCCGCGGCGGTACCAGTTAACGATCTCGCGCATCAGCGGGAACAGCTCGCGCAGCACGGCCATGTCGGCCGTCGCGCGGAAGTACTGGTCGATGGCCCACAGGTACCACAGGGTCGCGTCGGCGGTGTGGTACTCCGGGCGACCCGGACCGTCCGGGAAACGGTTCGGAATCAGCCCCTGCTCCACGTACCCCGCCCAGGTCCGCAGGATCTCGCGCGCCAGCTCGTAGCGGCCCGTGCACAGCGTCAACCCCGGCAGCGCGATCATCGTGTCGCGCCCCCAGTCCGTGAACCACGGATACCCCGCGATCACCGTGTGCCCGCCGGGAGCATCCGGCAGGGGGCGGACCGCGATGAACTGGTCGGCGGCGAGGACGAGCCGGCGCACCGGGGCCGGCGTATGCTGCGGGTCGACGTGCGTTGCGCGGGCCCACTCGGTGATCCGCGCGCCCGCGCGCTCGCGCGCCCGCTCCAGCGCCCCGGTGAGGGGCACGGCGGCGGCCTCGTCGCCGGCGGCCAGCGCGATCGTCACCGGGCGGCCCGGCCGGAGCGTGATGCGGCCCAGGCCGACGCTGCAATGGTCCTCCACGTGGTCGAAGCCGCGGTCGCGCTCGATCGGCAGGAGGAACCCGCGGTACCACGTGTGATCGACGCGCCATTGCACGGCGGCCCCGTCGGCCGCGGCGCCACGCGCGTGCAGGCTCGTCCGCGCGCCCTCCGGGCGGACCGTCAGGCGCCCGTCCTGCACATGAATCTGGAAGCCCGGCCCCGCCCCGGTCGTCAGGTAGTGGTAGTCGCGGTAGTTGGCCAAGAGCCGGCCCTCGAGCTCCACCGGGCCCGCGCCGTGCACCTCGTAGCGCAGGAACGTGACGTTGCGGCCGTGTTCCATCCAGACCTGCTTCACCAGCACGCGGCCGGCGACCTCGTATGTCCACGTCGGGATGCCGTCCATCAGGTCAAAACGCCGCAGGTAGCGCCAGCCGGCCGGGTCGGCCACGCCGTCGCGCCAGAGGCTCGTGTAGATCAGGTGCTCGTCGTCCCCCACGGTGAGCGCCTCGTCGAAGCGGGCCGCCAGGAGCGTGCGGCCGGTGGGGGGGCGCAGCGCCGCCACGAGCAGGCCGTGGTAGCGGCGGGTCAGGGGGCCGGCGATGGTGCCGGAGGCGAAGCCGCCGAGGCCGTTCGTGACGAGCCATTCGCGGCGCAGCACGGCATCGAGGTCCTGGCAGATCCGCGTGGGCAAGTGCAAGTGCATGGCCGTCTCCCGGGGTGGAGCGCGGCGCCGCGCTCCCGCCTGGCACGCATTATTCACCGGCGGGGGCGGGCGGCACAGGGCGCGGCGCCGCGTTTGCTGGGTCGGCGGGGGGGCCGAGCGAGGGTCCGTTTTGGGCCGCGGCTCGCGATCTAGTAGAATGGTTGAAGCGCGCTGTACTGGGAGCCGTCCCGTGCCGTACCGCAACATGTCGCTGGAAGATCTCGCCCGGCACATCGGGATGGACGCCCGCGTCGTGCGCAAGTGGGCGGAAAAGGGCAAGCTGCCGGGGCAGCTCGTCGGCGGGGAGTGGCGGTTCAACCGGGCGGCGATGCTGGACTGGCTCCAGCGCGAGATGCACTCCTTCGACGTCGAGCACATCCGCAATCTCGAGCAGGCGATGCGCGAGGGCGAGACCGACCGCCTGATCGCGGCGTACCTGCCGGTCGAGGCCGTCGAGATGAATTTGCACGCGCACTCGCGGGCGTCCGTCCTGCGCGAGCTCGTGCAGGTCGCCGAGCGCACGGGGCTCGTGTACGACGCCGCGCAGATCGTGGACGCCCTCGAGCAGCGCGAAGCGCTCGGGCCCACGGCCCTGCCGCGGGGTATCGCGTTTCCGCACCCGCGGCGCCCGCTGGAGTACGCCACGGCGGAGCCGCTGTTGTGCCTGGGACGGGTGCCGGCCGGCATCCCGTTCGGTGCGCCGGACGGAGGTCTGACGGACCTGTTCGTGCTGGTGATCGCGACCGGCGAGAAGCTGCACCTCGGGCTGCTGGCGCGGCTGGCGATGATGTTCAACGGCGAGCTGCCGGACCTGCTGCGGGACGTGGATGACGCCGAGTCCGCGCTCAAGCTGATGCGGGCGCGCGAAGCGGCGGTGTTGGCGGCCGGCAAGTAAACGCGGGCCACGTCCGCGCCCAGGCGCCCGGATCAGCGCCGGGGCACCGAGCCGGCCGAGGACACGGAGCCGTCGCGAGGAGACCGGCGCGGTTCAAGCGGGGTACCAGCCGCCACAGCACAGCGACACCCACAGAAGCGTTGCGGCCGCGGCGAGCGCCACGCCGGTCAGCGCCATGCCCTTTCCCGAGTAGCGCCCCCCGGACGCTTCGATCTGGCTCGCGGCGGTCAGCCCCAGCGGAATCGCCAACAGCGCGAAGACGACGCCCACGAACGGCATCAGGCTGAACAGCCCCAGCAGCAGCGACGCCGTGGCCGCGGGCGGCGTCGCCCCGAACGAGGTGAAGGACGGCCCCGCACCGGTCAACATTTGCCCGCAGGTGCCGCAGAAGCGCAGGGCGCGGCCGTCGCGGGGCGCCGTCGTCCGCCCGCAGCGCGGACACGTGCGGTCGGCCCGCCCCTCGTCCATCTACGCCTCCAGTGCCGTGACCAGCGCGACGCTCGCGGACGTACCCAGCCGGTCGGCGCCGGCGGCCAGCAGCGCGCGGGCCGTGGCCAGGTCGCGGATGCCGCCGGAGGCCTTCACGCGAATCGGCGCGGCGTGGCGCCGCAGCAGCGCGACATGCTCGACCGTGGCGCCGCCGGCCGGGTGGAAGCCCGTGGAGGTCTTCACGAAATCGGCCTGCGCCTCGGCGGTGCAGCGGCACCCGCGGATGATCTGCTCGTCCGTCAGGGCGCGGGTTTCGAGGATCACTTTGACCAGCACCGCGGCGTCCGTGCCCTTCGCGGCGTCCACCACGGCGGCGATGTCGCGCGTCACGGCGGGGTAGTCGCCGCCGAGCAGGGCCCCGAGATTCGCGACCATGTCGATCTCCCGCGCGCCCGCGCGGACCGCGAGCTGCGCCTCGTGGGCCTTGGTCGCCGTGGCCGCGGCGCCGAGCGGAAACCCGACGACCGTGGCGACGACCGTCGGCCGACCCGCCAGCCGCGCGACGCAGCGCGGCACCCAGTACGGGTTCACGCACGCGGCGAAAAAGCCCCACTGGACGCACTCCTCGCAGAGCCGGTCGATGGCGTCGGCCGTCGCCTCGGGCTTCAGCAGCGTGTGGTCGATCACACGGGCCAGAGCCGTGCGGGTGAGTGGTGTCGCGAGCAACCGCCGTCCTCCTGCGCGCCGCCTGAACCACCGGCGCCGCGCGGGCCACCGCTTCCAGTCGTTGCCCGCCGGCGCGAACGCCCGCCGCTACGCCGCCGCCGGGCGCGTCACGATGCACGCATCCTGAAGGGTGTGACCCAGCAGCCGCGCCGCCGGCACCTCCACCGGCCGACGCTCGGCCGCCGTCGCCGACAGCACCAGCAGCCGGTCCCGAAGCGTGTTCACCCCCAGGATCAGGTCGTCGCACGCCCACGCGCGCCGCACCGGCACCGCCGCCGCCAGGAGTCGCGCGGTCACGCCCTCGTCGCCGTAAATCGCCAGCACGCCGTCCGCGCCCGCGGGGATGACCAGCTCCACCAGGTCGTCCCACGTCCGCGCGTGCACCGTCTCGATGCTCTGCCCGCCGCGGTACCGCACCTGCCAGATGTTCGGCGACTGCCAGTCGTCTTCCAGAACGAACCCTTCCGACGTCGCCACGTACACCGTTCGGCCCAGCACCGCCACGTCGTGGACCGACCCCCGCCCGACGCTCAGCGACCGCACCGCCGTGCCGTCGGGGCCGAACACCCGCACCTCGTCGTCGGCCGCCAGCAGCACGTGCTCGCCCTCGGCCGTGCGGACCGCGCGAATCGTCTTCGGCCGGCCGCCCTCCGGCCGCAGCAGCGCCCGCGGCGTCCCCGGGATGCCGAGCGGCCACTGCCAGGCCCCGAGCTGCGAGTGCGTCGCGATCAGCGTGTCGCCCGCGATCGCGGCGGCGTTGAAACCGCTCGTCGGCGGCGGGGCGTCGGGCACCGGCCAGCGGCGCTCGATCGCGCGGGTCGTCGCGTGGACCGCCCACACGCCGGTCGCCGCGCCCACCAGCAGCCAGTCGCGCTGCCGGTCGTACGTCACCGACCGGAGCCCGCCCAGATCCGGCGGCAGAGCCAGCCGCGCCGCGACTTGCCCCGGGGCCGCCGGGTCGAACCAGGCGCACTCGCTTCCGGCAACCGTCACGATCGCGGCCGCGACGTTCCGGTCCGGCGTCAGCCGCCACAGGCTCTCCAGCAGCCGGCCGCGCTCCCCCGGCGACAGCACCGGCAGCAGCTCGCGCCAGCGGAGGCTGCCAGCGGCGGCGGCCTCGGCCTTGAGCTTGCCGAGGATCTCGCCCAGGTCGTCGAGTCGGCGGCGGGTGGCGGTGCGTGCGGCGGCCTCGAGCGCCGCGCGGGCCGCGACTTCCTGCGCGCGGCGGGCCGTCTGGCGCTCGAGCGCGGCCTGCGCCTGGTAGGTGGGGCTGGCGCAGGCGACGCGGCCCAGGCGCTCGAGCACCAGGCCGCAGTCGAACAGGAACTTCTCGAGATCCGCCGCGAGCTGCGCTTGCAGCGGCTCGCGGACGTCCTCGTCCACCAGCCGCGCGGCGGGGCGCGCGGCCAGGAACCGCCGCACGCCGGCGGTGGCGCCGGCCTCGGCGATGCGCTGCGCCAAGCGCGCCAGCGTCAGCGTGTCCTCGTCGAGCAACGTGCGATGCAGCGCGGCCAGCTCGTCGTCCCGCGGCATCCAGCGGACCAGCAGCTCGACGTCGGCGTGCACTTCGTGGTTGTCGGCCGAGCGGCCGACGGCCGGCGCGACCGGCACCGTGATGGCGCGGTTGCGGACGAGGACGAGCGTGTCCTCGCGGTCCGGGGCCGGATCCTCGCCGGACGGGACGAACCGCCGGCGGCCGTCGGGGCGCTGCACCAGCGCCATCCAGGCGTCCGGGATGAGCGTGCCGCGCAGCAGGCTCCGCGGCCACTGCGCGCCGCGGATGCGCAGCGCCACGACCTGCGGGTCGGCGAGCGTCTTGAGCACATCCAGGATCATGGCACGCCCACTCAGAGACAGCGTAACCTACGCGGACGGCGGCGACTACCAGCGCGCTGCGTGGCTGTTGAAGCGCTCAACCATCTGCGGCAGGACGATCAGGTCGTACACCAGCCCGATGCCCAGCAGTCCCCAGGTCACGAGCCACAGCAACCCCGTCAGCCACTTGCCGAGATAGAACCGGTGCACACCGGCCACGCCGACGATACACAGCGCCCACAACCCGTATGCCGTGCCCACCGAACGCATACCGGCTCCCTTCTGCCGCGCTTCGCGGCCCCCGCACCGGAGCACGCGCTCGGGCGCGAACCTCCGCGGGCGGCGCTGGCCGCCCGTCCGGGCCTCCGGCGCGGCCGTCAGTTTTCCGCCGCCCACTGCTCGAACCTCGCCAGACCGCGGCGGTTCACCGACGGCGGCTGTTCGGCGATCACGGCCAGCACATCCGCCAACGTGATGTTACGCGCTTCGCCCCCGGCCACCGATTCCAAAAACGGACGTTGTGCGGAACGCTCGGCCAAGGCCTTGATGTCGGCCCCGCTGTAGCCGTCCGTGGCCTCCACCAGTTGGGCGAAATCCACATCATCCGACAGCGGACGCTTGCCGAGGTAGATCTCGAACAGCTTGAACCGGGCCGGCGCGTCGGGCAGCGGCACGTAGATCTTCGCGTCGAGCCGGCCGGGGCGGAGCATGGCCGGGTCCAGGCTCCAGGGCTCGTTGGTGGCGCCGAGGAACATGAGCGCCCGGCCGGCCTGGCGGTCGAAGCCCTCGAGCTCCTGGAGGATCTGGGGAACGACGCGGGTCATGACGGTGGACTGGCTCTCGCGGCGGCGGGGGACGAGGGCCTCGACCTCGTCCATGAAGATGACGGCCTTGGGCTCGGCCTTGGCGGCGTCGAAGAGCTTCTTGACGTTCTGTTCGGCCTCGCCGACCCACTTGCTCATGATCTGGGCGGGGCTGATGACGAACATGGTGGCGTCGAGCTCGCAGGCGATGGCCTTGGCGAACATGGTCTTGCCGGTGCCGGGCGGGCCGAAGAGCAGCACGCCGCCGCCGACGCTGATACCGTACTTCCGGGCCAGCTCCGGGTGCTGAAAGGGGTACAGCATCTTGAGGCGGATCTCCTCCTTCACCTCGTCGAGGCCGGCGATGTCGTCGAACCGAACGTTGGGCTTCTCGCGGACGATCCAGTCCTCGGCCCGGGCGCCGCTTTCTTCTTCATCGCGGGCCCGCGCCCCGCGCGGGCGGGCGCCAGCCGGCCCGGCCGCGGCCCGGCGGTCGCAGTCCTTCGCGAGTTCGATCAGCTCTTTGGCGTACGCCTCCTGGTCGGCGCGCTGGGCGGGGTCGCGGTTGGCCTCGGCCAGCTCGATCATGCACTCGGCGGCCTGGATGAGGTAGGGCCGGGCGGCGACGTAATCGCCGGCGCGCAGAGCGGCGAGGCCCTTGTCCTTCAGACGCAGAAAAGTCGCAAAGGTGGCCATAGCTCTAGTGCTGCCCAATCCTCACTCCGCCCCGAATACGCCGTCGCGAGGGCGGCCGGCGGCCCCGGGGCGGGGTGCCCGCCTTACTTCGTCTCCTTCTGCCCCGCTTCGCCCTTCAGGGCGTTCAGCTCCGCCCGCAGCGCGCTCATCTGCTGGGCCTCGCGGGCCTGGTCCACCTGCTCTTCCGCCGCGATCAGCCGGTCGATCTCGTCGTCCGTGATCGCCTCGGCCGGCGCCCGCGATACGTCGGCCGCGGCCGTGTCCTCCAACCCCTCGAGGAACATGGTCATGCGCTCCTCCATGGTCTGCGACTGGGCCATGGCTTTCTCCCAGTCCAATTGCGTCTGGGACAGGTTGGTGTCGCCGTAGAGGCGGCTGACCTCGGAGGCCATGGTTTTCATCGCAGCCGCGAAGTCGGCCGTGGCCTCGGCCTGCCGCTTGATGAGCAGGGCGTTCTTCACGGCCAGGAGCTGGCGCTCGAGCATCTTCTTGATCGTGGCGGTTTTCTTGAGCGAGTTGCGGATGAACTGGTAGCTCGCCTGGTCGCCGATCTGGCGGGCTTGACGGGCGTTCTTGACGAACTCGTCGGTGAACTTGTTCTGCTCGGCGATGGCCTTCTCGATCCGCCGGATACCCTGGCGGATCTTCATGTCGCGCTCGATGCGGCGTTCTTCGCTGGATTTGAAGAGACCCATGATTGCACTCGCTGGGGGCCCAGGTCACAAAGTCACAAGGTGACAAAGTCACAAAGCAACGCGGCCGGCGCGGTCGCGGCCGTCGGATGTCGCGGGTCGATCGCGGCTTCCGTGCGTCTTGACCCCCGGGAACTCCGCACGCGTGCGCTGGAGGACCGCGATGTAGGCCGACAGCATGCGCGAACAGGCTTCACAGCGGGCCAGCAACCAGGCTGATGCGGTCTCGTCAAGCAGGCCGGCGTCACGGGCCAGCGTGACGTGGCTGCGCAGCTCACCGGCGGAGCCCTTCGCGATGTAGCAGAACTCGATGTGCTGCTTCCGCGTCCCGCGCTCATAGCCTTCAGCGATGTTGCCCGCGATGCTGGTGGCGGCCCGCTTCATCTGGGTGGCCAGGGCCGGATCGTTGCGCAGCTTCTGTGTCGCGGCCGCGCGGTATACGCCCCGACTCAATTCGCGGGCCGCTTGCCACACCTTGAGATCCTCGAACCTCCGAATCACACAGTCACCCCGCTTCTCTCCCATGGGCGCGGCACCTGGCCACTTTGTGCCTTTGTCACCTTGTCACTCCCGGTCACTCCGCCGCCGCGCCGCGCTCCCGCAGCCGCTTCTCGGCCTCGTCGTACGCCGTGGCCGGGTCGCGGATCAGCCCCGCGTCCATGTCGTTCCAGATCTTCAGCAGCTCCTCGCCCGCGGGCGACAGCCCGGTCGCCCCCGCGTCCGCCGCGGCCCCCAGCCGCAGGATCTCATCCAGCCGCTCCTGGTACACCTCCGACGTGATCTGGTCGTTCTCGATCAGCCGCGCGATCACCGCCAGGTCGCCCTCCCGGATCGCCACCCGCCCCGCGCCGGACAGCGCCGCCGACGGCGCGTTCTCCCGCAGCATCCGCAGCCGCGACACCGTCAGCAGCTCCTTGCTGCGGATGTTGAGCTGCCGCGCAATCATCATCTGCTCGGTGTGCAGCAGGTCGTACTGCTGCGCGTACGTGCGGCGCAGCTCGGGCGTCTTTTCCCCCGCCCCCTGCGCGACGAGCTGTTGCTTCTCCGCGGCCAGCTTGCGGACTTTCGCCAGCAGCCGGTCGCGGTCATTCGTCAGGAGCATTTCCTGCGCCCGGAGTTCCGCGGCCGACATGGTCGCGAGGGTCTTGCGCCGCGTGGTCAGCCATTCGAAGAAGTTCATCGGCAGCTCTCAGCGGTCAGTCGTCGGCGTTCGGCCGACAGCCCTCGGCTCTCCGTCGTCAGCGTCCGGCGCTCGGCCCTCAACCGCCGGCGACCTGCTCTCAGCCATCAACCGTCCGCGATCTGCTCTCAGCCGTCCGGCATCCGCTTGCCGCCGCCGGCGCGGCGTCCGGACCAGGACCACTGCTCAAGCGCAGTGGCACATGTGCCGGCGAGCCGTGGCACATGCACCAGCGAGCCGCGGCACCGGCGTGCGAACGTTCGAAGGCGATGGCACCGGCGACTCATCCTCAATCCCTCAACTCTGATTCCCTCAGTCCCTTGCTTCGTGCCTTCGTGCCTCTCGTCATCACCCCGTCTCCGGCCGGGCCTTGCTCTTCTCCGCAGCCGGCGGTGCCGGGGCGGGGGCCCGCTCCGCGGCGGGGGCGGGCGCGGCGGGGGCCGGCGCGGCGGCCTGCTGCTCGGCGGCCGCCTGTTTGAATTCCGCCAGAATCGCCGCTTCCTCCTCATCCTGGAGCGGCGTGGCGGCGCCGACCTCGATGCCCGCGGCCAGGTCGGCGTTGGCGGCCAGTTCGGCCATCATCTGCTCGGCCTCGGCCGCGACCTGCGTGAGCTCCTCGGCCTTGGGCAGCGCGAGCTGCTTGCCCTGCTGGGCGAGCGTCAAGTTGTGGATGTGCGTGCCGAGGATGTCGATCTGCTGCGACAGCAGCGTGGCCTGAGCCCGCACGCGCCGCAGCTCGCGCCGGGAGCGGACGAGCCGGCCGGCGATCTGCTTGCGCTCAACGTCGGTCTTCGCGGCCGCGCCCCGCTCGACGGCCTCGCGCTCGTCCTTCTCGAGCGTGTCGAGGCGCTGATCGAGCTCGTGGCGCTGCTGTTCGAGCCGCACGCGCTGCGCGGTCAGGGCCCGCACCTGCTCGGCGGGCGTCGGCCTCAGCCGCAGCAGTTTCCGGATCCAGCTCCGCAGACTCATGGTCTGACCCTCGTCCGCCAGCGGGCTGCGGCACACGTGCGCCACGCCCTCGTGGACCACCGTCATCAGCCGCGGATCGTGCCGGCAAGCCTGCCGGAGCAGCGGTTCGACCTGGGCCCGCGGCAGGCCCAGCCGCTCGGCAAGCTCCGGCACCGACAGCCCGCGCGCTTCGAGCTCCGCGCCGCTGCGCTCCAGATGATACAGCAGGCGGCGGAGGCGTTCGTCCTCGGTCTCCAGCTCGAACAACGCCGCCCAGCGGGTTTTTCGCAACGCCGCGGGCAGCGTCACGTCCCAGCCGCCGTCGGCCCGGCCGCCGAGCAGCACGAGCGTCGGCCCGCCGCCCGCATGCACCAGCGCCTGGGCGTCCGGCGTGAAACCCGTCGCGCTCGCCAGCGCGACCGCCGTCGGGCGCTCGCGGCGCGGCAGGAGCTCGTAGCGGGCCAGCGCGTCCAGCACGAGCTCGCGCCCGACCGGCCCCGGCGGCTGCCCGGCGACGAGCGCTTCGATCGGCGCGAGCGCCTGGGCCCGCAGCCGGGCGCAGGTGCGCCGCAGCGGTCCGAAGACGCGGCGCTCGAAGCGCAGCTGCACGGCCCGCGTGCCGGGCAGCTCGTCCAGCAGCCCGCGGTCGTAGCGCGCCAGGCGCGTGAGCGTCGCGCGGACACCGTCGATCCCGTCCGGCAACGCCTCGATCACGACGCGGTCCGCCGGCAGCTTGCCGTCAATGAGCTGCTGCGCCCGGGCGCGCAATTGGCGGAGAAACCGGTCTTCAAACTGCCGGTGGCGACTGCGTTCGTCCATCGCTCTCAGCCTGACAGCGGCTGTCCACACCGGGCGCAGAAGCGCGCGTTGCCGGCGTTCAGGTATCCGCATCGCGGCCGCGAGCAGAGCCGAGCGAAGGCCGGGGCGCCGGCGCGCCCCGCGCTGGTCGGCAGCGCCGGCCCGATGAGCCGCGCGGCGCTGCGCAGCACGCGCCGCGCCAAGCGCACGATGGCCGCCAGGATCGTGATGAAGAACGCCACGAACCCCAGCAGCAACACGCCGGCGAACCACGCGATCACGATGCCGTCGGCGAGGATCACGGCCCGTCACTCCGTCGGCGCGAGCAGCGCGCTGCCGCAGAAAATGCAGTAGCGGTCGCCCCGCGCCGGAAAGCCGCCGCAGCTCGGACAGCGGCGCACCCGCTCCACGACCTGACGGCCGCACTGCGTGCAGAACTGGTCGTCCGGCTCCAGCGGCGTCCGGCAGCTCGGGCAGGCGGTCGCGCGCGGCTTCAGCGGCGCGTTCGGCAGCGGCGGCGGGCGGTTTGGACCGGCGCCGACCCCCGCGGGCAGGGGCGGCAGTCGGCCGGCACCGCTCAGGCGAGCGTCGAGGTCCGCCAGCACGGCGGTTGCGCTCTCGTAGCGACGATCCGCGCGGGCGTACAGCCGCCGAAACACCTCGTCGAGCGCGGGCGGCACCTCGGCCCGGATGGTGCTCGGCAGCTCCGCGCCGGCCGGCCGGTCGCCGGTCAGCAGCTCGAACAGCATCACGCCGATCGAGTACAGGTCGCTGCGGGCGCTGGGACGGCCTTCCCCTTCGCGCAGCTCGGGGGCCATGTACGCCAGCGTGCCCGTGAGGGCCGCGCTCTGCTCGTTGCGCTCGAGCGAGGCCGACTGCATGACCAGCGACCGGACCGTGTCGGCATCGCCCGCCCCCAGGCCGAAATCCACGACCTTGACATCATCGACGGTCAGCGCCGCGAGCGGCCGCCCGTCCAGGTTCAGCAGCACGTTGCCGGGCTTGAGATCGCGGTGCACGATGTTGGCCTCGTGCGCGACGGTCATGGCCCGCAGCAGCCCGCGCAGCACCGTGACGGCCGTGTCGATCGCCACGCCGTGCGGATGCTCGGCCAGCACCTGGCGCAGCGACGGCCCGCGCACCAGCTCCATCACGAGGTACGGCACGTCGGCGTACGGATCGAGCCCCAGCACGCGCACGATGTTCGGGTGCCGCAGGCCGTGGACCATCACCCCTTCCTGTCGCAGGAACCGGACGTATTCCGGCTCCGTCGGCAGCTTGATCGCGACGTGTTCCTTGTCCCAGACGTGGTGGCGGGCACGCCACACCTCGCCGAACGTACCCCGCCCGATGCACTCCTCGAGCAGGTACTCGCTGACCCGCGTGCCGGACCGGTATTTCGTGTCGCCCATGTTCTCCGCCCGCCTCGGCGCCGCCGCGGCCTCAGCCGCCGGCCCTTTCGGCCAGGTACTCCGCCACCAGGTAATTATAAGTCCCGACCACCGCGAGGGCTGCGAGCGATGCCAGCCACGCCCAGCCGCCGGACGGCCATCCGCCCATCAGGATCAGGCCCAGCCCGGCGTTGATCAGCGTCAGCACCGCGATCAGGATCGCGCCGGCCCAGTTCGAGCCGATCTCCAGCAGCCGCGTCACGAACAGCCGCGTGACCCACGGCAGGGCGGCCGCCACCACCACCCAAAGGATCGTGCGCCCGATGCCGCCGAGAATCGCACCGCGGGTGCCGGCGTCCATGCGATAGACCGCGACGGCCAGCACGAGCAGCAGCCCCGCCGCGACCCACGTCAGCACCTTTTCGCCGAGGCGACCCAGCAGGCCGCCGCCACCGCTTTCCATCGTCTCCAAGTGTAATGGATACAAAGGGTAACGCGGCTACAAAAAGGGACGTTGTCCGGAATCCGCGCGTTTCCGGGCCGCGACGACGCGGTCCTCGAAGGGATTCGCTCGCCCCCCGGCGGGATTCGCTTGCTCCGGACCGCCGCGGCCGAAAAATGGCCGGCGGGGCGGCTCAGGCGATGAGGTTCACCAACCGCCCCCGGACGATCACGACGCGCTTCAGCGGCCGGCCGGCCACATCGCGGGCGGCGTTGGGGCAGGCCTGCGCAGCGGCCGTGATTTCGGCGTCGCTGGCGTTTGCGGCGATCGTGATGCGGTCGCGGACCTTGCCGTTGACCTGCACGGCCATCGTGACGACCTCGTCGCGGGTGAGCGCCTCGTCGTAGGTCGGCCACGGCTCGCGGGCCAGCGGCTGCGGGTGGCCGAGACGCGCCCACAGTTCTTCGGCGATGTGCGGGGCGAAGGGGGCGAGAATCAACAGGAAGCGCTCGACCTGCCCGCGGCCGAGGGTCGCGGCGCGGCCGGCCTCGTTGACCCAGACGATCATCTGGGCGATGGCGGTGTTGAAGGCGAACTTCGGGATGTCCTCGGTGACTTTGCGGATGGTCTTGTGCAGCAGCCGCTCGAGGTCGGGGTCGGGTGCGTCGGCCAACCGCGGGTTGAGCGGGGGCGCGGCGCCGTCCTCGGCCGGAACGGGCACGACCAGCCGCCAGACCCGCTGGAGGAAGCGGTGGACGCCGATGATGTCGCGCGTGTTCCAGGGTTTGCTGGCCTCGAGCGGCCCCATGTACATCTCGTAGAGCCGCAACGTGTCGGCGCCGTACTCGTGGATGATCGCATCCGGGTTGACGACGTTCCGCAGCGACTTCGACATCTTCTCGACCGCGGCGGAGAGGCGCTCGCCCGTCTGCTTGTGGTAGGGAACCTCCGTCCCCCCCTCTTCCGCGCGGAACTCGACCAGGTCGTGGGCCACGGGCACGCCGCGGCCGTCGCGGTAGGCGTACGCCTGGATCATGCCCTGGTTGAACAGCTTCTGGAACGGTTCCGGCGTGGTGACGTAGCCGAGGTCGTAGAGCACCTTGTGCCAGAAGCGGGCGTACAGCAGGTGCAGGACCGCGTGCTCGGCGCCGCCCATGTACAGATCGACGCCGCCATGCTTGGGCGTGCCGTCCGGCCCGGCGCCGCCGAGCCAGTAGCGCTCGACCTCCGGCGCGGCGAACGCCCGCGGGTTGCGGGGATCACAGAAGCGCAGGTAATACCAGCACGAGCCGGCCCACTGCGGCATCGTGTTCGCCTCGCGGCGATACGTCTGCCCGTCGCGCGCCAGCGTCAGCCAGTGCGTCGCGCGGCTCAGCGGCGTCTGCGGCTCGGCCTCGGGGTCGTCGCTGGCGTGCGGTCGGAAGTCCTCCATCTCGGGCAGCACCACGGGCAGCTCGCGCTCGTCCAGGGGCACGATGCGCCCGTCCGCGCGGTAGAGGATCGGAAACGGCTCGCCCCAGTACCGCTGCCGCGAGAACAGCCAGTCGCGCAGCTTGTACTGCACCGTGCCTTCGCCCAGCTCGTGCTCTGCCAGCCAGGCCGTGATCCGCCGCTTGGCCTCCGGCGTCGGCAGGCCGTTCAGCACGCACTGCCCGGTGAAGTGCGGCTCGTCGTCCGGCGGGGAGTTGACCGCCACGCCGTCGTCCACGAAGCCCCGCCAGTCCGTCCCGGCCGGGGGCTGCACGACCTGGCGGACCGGCAGCCCGAACGTTTCGGCGAACTCCAGGTCGCGCGTGTCGTGCGCCGGCACCGCCATGATCGAGCCCGTGCCGTAGCTGATGAGCACGTAGTCCGCCACCCAGATCGGCACGAGCTGCCGGTTGACCGGGTTCACCGCGTACGCCCCCGTGAACACGCCGGTCTTGGTCTTCGAGTCGGCCGTGCGGTCAAGCTCCGATTTCTGCTGGGCCTGGTTCACGTACGCCCGCACGTCCTCGCGCCGCTCGGGCGTCGTGATGATCGGGACCAGCCGGTGTTCCGGCGCCAGCACGAGGTACGTCGCGCCGAACAGCGTGTCCGGCCGCGTCGTGAACACCCGGATCGTGCTCCCGGCGGCCGGTCCGTCGCCCACCAGGGCGAAATCGACGTACGCCCCCTCGCTGCGGCCGATCCAGTTGCGCTGCATCAGCTTGATCGGCTCGGGCCAGTCCAGCGCGTCGAGGTCGCGCAGCAGCCGGTCGGCGTATTCGGTGATGCGCAGCATCCACTGGCGCATCGGCCGGCGGTACACCGGGTGGTTGCCGCGCTCGCTGCGGCCCTCGTTCGTGACCTCCTCGTTGGACAGGACGGTCCCCAGCGCCGGGCACCAGTTCACGGGCACCTCGGCGAGGTACGCCAGCCGGTGCTCGGCACGGTACTCGTCGATCGCGGCCTCGCCGCGGGCCGCGACCTCCGGCGGAATCGGCAGCTCCTCGATCGGCCGGGCGCGGCCGACGACCGCCCGCCCGCGTCGGTCAATCCAGCGGCACTCGGGGTCGTACCACGAGTCGTATATCTTCAGGAAGATCCACTGCGTCCAGCGGTAGTAGGACTCGTCGCACGTGGCCAGCTCGCGGTCCCAGTCGTACGACAGGCCGATCGCCTTGAGCTGCCGCGTGTACGTGGCGATGTTCTTCCGCGTCGTCTCACGCGGATGCACGCCGGTCTCGATCGCGTACTGCTCGGCCGGCAGGCCGAAGGCGTCCCAGCCCATCGGGTGCAGGACGTTGCAGCCCCGCATCCGCATGAACCGCGCGACGATGTCGGAAGCGATGTAACCGAGCGGGTGTCCCACGTGCAGCCCGGCCCCGGACGGGTACGGGAAGAAGTCGAGCACGTAGAACGGCGGGCGCTCGCTGCCGGGCTGTCCGGGGTTGGCCGCCCGGAACACGCCGCGCTCCTCCCAGACGCGCTGCCAGCGGGGCTCGAGCTCGTTGAAGTCGTAGCGGTTGTTCACGACGGGATCGTCCTTCCCGGCAGGCGCCCGCCCGCCGCCTCGGCCCCGCGCGCCGGAACCGGTGCGCTAGGGTTCCACGGCGGGCGTCAGGGCACTCACGAAACCGGTCCGCGCACGCACGTCGCCGAACCAGATCTGGACGAACTGATTGCGGGCGCCGCCCACCGCGCGCTGGATGAGTTCGGGCAGCTCGCTCTTCAGGCTTTCCTCGTACAACGGCTTGACGCGCTCGAGCTCCGCGAGGGCCCACCGCAGCGCCGGCGTCTGCGGCGCCAGGGCGACCGGGCGCTGCCCCGCCGGCGGCTCGTCGACAAACGCGAATAGGGCCTTCACCAGCGCCGGCGCCGCGCCCACGCCCCCGCGGATCATCTGGTCCCCGCGGCGGATGCCCTCCACTGGGGTCGGCCCGAGGTCGGTGAGGTAGGCCGGCGCGGCCGGCGGCACGACGCCGTCTTTCGGCTCCGTGGACGCCGTCTGCACTTCCGTCAGGAAGGCCTTGAGCTCGGTGGCCTGCTCGAGCGCAGCCACCAGGCCCACGGTCCGGGCGGCTGCCAGCAGCCGCTCCGCCTCGGCCCGCGCGAGCTCGAACGCCCGCATGTTCTTCCAGTCTTCGATCAGTTGCGGCCGCACGTCGTCCAGCGAAGCCGGCGGCGCCGCCGGCGCCACCGCCACAACCCGGTACAGGTAGGCCTGGTGCAGCCGGCCGGGGACGCGGCTGATCGCCAGCGGACCGGGCTCCAGCACGTTGACGGACTGGGGCGTGGTCTTCGGGTCGCTGATGCCCTTGACGCGGAACGCCGCCGTTCGCAGCGGCGTGCCGCTGGGCGTGCCGTCGGACACGGTGGCCTGTCCCAGGCCCGGCACCAGGGCCAGCCCCCGCGTGTCGACCAGCTCCGTCTTGTGATAGAGGATCCGCAAGCCGGCCCCGTACTGCGTCTCGTACCGCCGCAGGTATTTCTCGCGGAGGGTCTCGAACGAGACGATCTGCTCCGGAGGCGGGTAGAACCCGTCGGGGCCTCGCTCCTGCGCCCGCCAGGGCGCGAGCGCCTCGTCTCGCAGCTCGTTCAGGATCGCCTGGGCGACCTCGACGGCCCGCTGCGTGCGATAGTCCTCCTTCACCTTGTCGCGGGCCTCGTCGAGCGTCATCGGTACCGTCGCGCCGGGCTGCGTCGCCGCGGGGTCGGGCTTGGTATACTTCAAGCGGTTTTCCTCGAAGTATTGCTCGAGCGCCGAGGCCTTCGCCGTGACATAGCTGCGCAGCGGCTCCGGCTCGATAGTCAGGTACTCCAGCTGCACCCGGTCCGGCAGCTTGTAACCGTACACCAGCGTGTCTTCGGTGTGCGCCGTCGTGCGGTTCTTGCTCTCTTCGAAGAACCGCGCCAACTCCTCCTCCGTCGGCTCCGGCACCCGCCCCAGGAACGCCTTGGCGTGCAACACCGACACGGTCGCGACCGCCTCCTGCTTCTCGTCCCGATAGGCCAGCTCCGCCCGCGGCAGGCTCACGGTCAGCGCCGCCCCCTGCACGAACATCAGCCGCCAGACCGCCATCCACCGCCCGAGCGTGTCGTACACCCGGTCGTAGCTCATCGACGCGTCGCGCGCGCACTGCCGCAGCGCTTCGTTCGTCACGCCGGCCGCGCGCAGCCGCTCCTTGACCTCTTCCCGGCCGACGCGCACGCCCGCGCGAGCCGCCTCCTCGGTCAGGAGGTAATGATCGAGCGCGTCCAGATTCATCCCGAGGAGGTTCGTCGGCGGCGCTCCCACGGCCATCCCGAGTTGCTGCACCACGCGCAGCTCGCTCGTGAGCGCCCGGACCTCCTCGCTGTAAAGCGTGCGCCCGAACGCCTCGCCGATCTTCACGCCGCGGACCTGCGCACCGCGGTTCAGGCCCTGGACCGCGTCCGGAACCAGGAACGCGACCAGAAGCAGGGCCATGAAGACCATGAGCAACGTGCGGCTGTTCTTGCGGAAGAACTTCGTCAGGTTCATCTTGGCGCTTCCAGGGTTCGCGGCCCACGGCACCGCTGTCCGGCCCGCGCAACCGCAGAACGTCCATCATACGGGACCACCCGTCCAACACAAGGCGCCGCGCCCGGGCGCCGGGGTCCGAGAAACCGCGCCCGGCGGCCCGCCGGCCGTCCCCCGGCGCAGTGCCCTTTCTGGTCGCGCGCCGCCCGCGTGGTTATCCTGACGGCCGGCCGGTCACCCCGGTCCGCACTCGACCCGGAGCCCGCCATGCCCCACGCCCTGGCCGACAAGATCGCCGCCGACATGCAGGCCGCCTCATTCATCCGCGAGATGTTCGAGAAAGGCCGCCGGCTGATGGCCGAGCACGGTCCCGAGAACGTCTACGACCTCTCGCTCGGCAACCCCAACGCGACGCCGCCCGACGCGTTCTTTGACGCCCTCCGGGCCGTCGCCGCCGACCGCCAGCCCGCCCGCCACCGCTACATGCCCAACGCCGGGTTCGATGACGCCCGGGCAGCGGTGGCCGCCTTCGTGGCCCGCGAGTACCGCGTCGATCTCGGCCCCGACGGCGTCATCCTGACCAGCGGCGCCGCCGGCGGGATGAACTGCGTGCTCCGCGCGATCTGCAACCCCGGCGACGAGGTCATCGTCCTCGCCCCGTATTTCCCGGAGTACCGCTTCTACATCGAGCAGGCCGGCGGGCGCATGGTGCTCGTGCAGACCGACGCCGAGTTCCAGCCCGACCTCGACGCCCTGGCGGCCGCCCTCACCGACCGCACGCGCGCCGTCCTGATCAACACGCCGAACAACCCCTCGGGCGCCGTGTATACCGCCGAGCGTTGCGCGGGCCTCGCGGCCGTGCTGGCCCGGCACGACCGGCCGGATCGGCCGCTGTACCTCGTGTGCGACGACCCCTACCGGCGGATCCTGTACGGACTGGACTGGTGCCCGACGCCCGTACACGACTACCCGCGGACGGTGATCGTCTCGAGCTACTCCAAGGACCTCAGCATTCCGGGCGAGCGGGCGGGGTACATCGTCGTCCCGCCGGCCGTGCCGGAGCGGGCGCAGCTGCTCGGCGCGCTGACGATGCTGAACCGGACGCTGGGGTACGTGAACGCGCCGGCGCTGATCCAGCGCGTGCTGGCGCGCTGCGCGGACGCGTTGTGCGACGTCGCGGTGTATCGCACGAACCGGGATCTGCTGTGCAGCGCGCTGTGCGAGTACGGGTATGCGCTGACGACGCCGCGCGGGGCGCTCTATGCGTTCCCGCAGACGCCGATCCCGGACGACGTCGCGTTCACGGAAATCCTGCTGCAGCACCGTGTGCTGGTCGTGCCGGGGCGCGGGTTCGGCCGGCCGGGGCACGTGCGGATCGCGTTCTGCGTGGAGCGGGCGACGATCCTCGGAGCGCTACCGGCTTTCAAGGCGGCGCTGGCCGAGTGCCGCGGCGCGTGACC
>CALGJV010000027.1 GCA_937928595.1 uncultured Phycisphaerae bacterium
CGGCCGCAGCGCCGCGCGGCCGGACTGCGTAGTGCGAACAAAGCAGATAACCGTGCCCGTCTCTATTCTGCGGGGCGGACCCAAGAAGCGGTGTCGCGACGCCGAAGCGTCGCCCGGGGCCCGGGGTGCGCGCCCGCGCGGGCGGCACGGACCGGACGCCCCGAAATCCCCGCAAGCACAAGCCGGAGCGTGTGCTTCCGGATGAGCGGAACGAGTTTCGCAGAGAAAAGCAGGAGGTTCAGAATGAGTGGCAGGAAACTCGCGACCGGGTTCCTGGCGCCGGTGCTGGCCGTCGCCGCCTGGGCCCAGCCCGGCTACCTTGTTGGCGACTTCCACCAGCACAGCGTCCACACCGACGGCAGCTATCAGATGCCTGACGTCTTTGCGCAGGCCAACGCCTTCGGGTTGAACTGGTGGGCCAACTCCGAGCACGGCGGCTTCAGGGCCACGATCAACGGCGAGACGTCCTACCGCTGGCAGGACTTTTACGGCGACACCAACCGCCCGGGCGGCGTGTACGTCCCGCAGACCATCGTCAAGGGCAGCGCCACCTACGTGAGCACGTTCCAGGAGGTTCTGAACGGCCGCGCGGCGTACCCCAACCGCACGGTTATCCAGGGCCTCGAGCTGAACCCGCCCGGCCACGAGCACGCCAGCACGGCGATCATCGCCAACCAGTTCAGCGCGAACCCGAACTGCGACCCGATCGCGCAGTTCGAGTTCCAGTTCGACCGGGCCGAGACGGCGCCGGACACGCCGTTCACGCAGGCCCAGGGCTGGGTGGCCGACCGCGTCGGGCACGCGGCCAGCATCCGCGCGGCCCAGTGGCTCCAGCAGAACTACCCGACGCAGAGCTGGTTCATCCCGGCGCACCCGGAGCGGCGGACCGCGACCGATGCCGGCAACGGCACGGGGTGGACGCTGAAGTCGCTGCGTGAGCTGAACGACGCAGCGCCGAGCGTCTTCTTCGGCTTTGAGTCGATGCCGGGCCACCAGAAGGCCGGCAACCGCGGTGAGTACGGCACCAGCTCGATGGGCAGCGGTGCGTACGGCGGCTGCGGCGTGTATGCGGCCCGCGTGGGCGGCGTGTGGGACAACATGCTGGCCGAGGGCCGCAAGTTCTGGTTGTTCGCCAGCTCCGACTTCCACAGCATCGGCTCCGATTTCTGGCCGGGCGAGTATCAGAAGACCTACAGCGCGGTCGCCGATGTCCAGAATGTCAGCGCTCAGGACATCGTTGACAGCCTCCGCGGCGGCAACAGCTACGTGGTCATGGGCGACCTGATCAACGAGCTGCGCTTCACCGTGACGAACGACAGCACCGGCCAGACCGGGCAGATGGGCGAGTTCCTGCCCATGTCCGCGGGCGACACCGTCACGATCAACATCCGCTTCAAGAGCCCGCAGTTTAACAACAACGGCGACCAGAATCTGGTCAATCTCGTCCAGCTCATCGAGGGCAACGTGGTCGGCGCGCTCAACCCGACGGACTACGCCAACTACATCTGCCGCCAGTCCGACGGTCTGATCGTGGACGGCGTGGACAACCCCGCCGACATCTCCGGCGCGCACGTGGCCAAGCTGTTCAACCGCGCGGCGAACGAGCCGGGCCAGTTCGTCGTTGACGCCGACGGCTATACGGTTCTGACGTTTACCACCGTCGTCAACGGCCAGAAGTACTATCGCATCCGCGGCACGAACAACGTGCTGGGCGGCGACCAGGTGGACGAGTTCGGCAACCCCCTCCGCGACATCCCGGGCACGAACACGGCGGCCGCGGCGTGGGCGGACCTGTGGTTCTACTCGAACCCGATCGGCGTGCCCGAGCCGGCGACCGCGCTGCTGTGCGTGACGCTGCTGCTGGGGCTGCGCCGCCGCTAACCGCGTCGTCGTAACCGTATCTTCTCGGGCTCCGTGTCGTCCGGTCCCGCCGGGCGGCCGGAGCCCCTACGTTGTCCGGCTTGCCGACCCGGGCCGTGCCGCGCGCGAAGGCGGGGTTGCGGGCGGGGCGGAGGCGGCCCGGCCGGCGGCGAGCGCGGGCGCCGGCTCAGGCCATGAAAAACGCTGGCCGCGCGTCCCGCGCGGTGGTAGAGTGCCGCCGGCGACGCCGACGGCGGCGCGGCGACGGGAGAGGCCGCCACGCTCGACGAGTGACAGACCTGCACGGAGGGCGGTCATGCGGATCGGCCTCGTCTCGACCCACACGCATCCGTTCGCAATCGGCTTGCGTTCCGTCTGCGCGACACTCAAAGCAGCCGGGCACGACGTCGTCATGCTGTTCATGTCCTCGCGGCGCGACACCGCGCGGCCGGACTACAGTCCGGCGGCGCTGGCGCAGTTCGTGGATGTCCTGCGGGACTGCGGGCTCATCGGCATGAGTCTGCTGACGAACACGTTCCACCGGGCTGGCGCGCTGCTCGAGGCGATTCGGGCGGCGGGGCTGTCGGCGCCGGTCGTCTGGGGCGGGACGCACCCGACCGTTGCACCGGAGGAATGCCTGCCGCTGGCGGATGCGGTGTGTATCGGCGAGGGCGAACAGGCGATGCTGGAGCTGGCCGACCGTCTCGCCGCCGGGCGCGACCCGACCGGCGTGCCCAACTTGTGGTATCGCGTCGGCGGCGCGCTCAGCCCGACGCGCGAGATCCGCAACCCGCTCGCGCTGCTCCGCACGAATCTCGACGAGCTGCCGTTCCCGGACTACGACCTCGACACGCATTGGGTCGCGCAGCCCGACGGTCTGGCCCGTGCGACGCCCCGCAACCTGCGCGGCGCGCTCGATGTGGCGCGCGTCATCACGGCGCGCGGCTGCCCCTATCACTGCACGTTCTGCAACAACACCGCGTTGCGCGAGATCCACCGCGGGCAGGGGCCGTGGGTGCGGCTGCGGTCGGTGGATCACGTGCTGGGCGAGCTGCGGCAGCTCAAGGCGCGCTTCCCCACGATCCACGCGGTGAACTTCGTTGATGATCTGTTCTTGGTGCGCTCCGAAGAGGAGCTGGAGCGGTTCGCCGAGCGGTACGCCCGCGACATCGGCTGGCCGCTTGAGCTGGACGTTTTCCCAAACACCGTCACGGAGCGCAAGCTGGCCGCGCTGCGGCGGGTCCCGCTGCGGCTGGTCAGCATGGGCATCGAGAGCGGCAGCGCCGACACGCTCGAGAACCTCTACCGCCGCCCCACGCCGCCGGCCCGCATCGCGGCCGCGATCGAGACCCTCGCCCGGCACCGCGTGCCCACCGAGTATCACTACATCGTGAGCAACCCGTACGAGCCGGAAGCGAACGTCATCGAGACGCTGCGTTTCATCGCCGATCATCACCGCGGGCCTGCGCGGCTGCGCGTCTTCCCGCTGATGTTCTATCCCGGCACGCCGCTGCACGCCCGGGCGGTCGCCGAGGGGCGCATCCGCGGGCGCGACCACGCGGCCTACGATTACATGGGCAGCGGGGCGCTCGAGCTGGCCCGCCACGACTACCTGGCCGTGTGGCTGCGCATCGTGCTGAACCTGCGGAACATCGGCGTGCCGCGGTGGGTATGCCACCGCATCATCGACTTCGCGATCGCCCGGCCGGTGCGGGCCGTCCTCGATCGCCGCTGGTTCTGCCCCACGGTGTTCTTCGGCTACCAGGCGGCTCGCAAGATCTGGCGAAACTTTGTCTACCAGCCGTTCGTCCGGCCGCTGAAGTACCTGCGCCGCCCGCGGGCGGCGGCGTCTGCGTGGCGCGGGGCGCGCCGCGGGCCCGCGTCGCGCAGCGCGGCCTGGACGCGGGCCAGATCGACGAGATCGACGTCTTGATCAGCGTCGATGTCGCGGCAGTTGCACGGTGCGGGCACCGCGGCCTGCGGCCCGTGCAGGCAGGCGGCCAGACCCAGCGCGTCGTCGGCGGTCACGACGCCGTCGTAGTCGCAGTCGCCCGGCGGGCCGACGGGAATCCCCGTCGGACAGGTCCAGGTTTCGACCGTGCCGTTTGCGGCGAGGCGGTTGTAATACACGAAAACCTGCGTCCGGCCGATCAGCCACTCGGGGTCGAAGCGGGTCACACCGGGTTCGCCGTCGTCACAGCGGCGCGCGAAGCGTGTCGCGGGGGCGTCATCCATGCCGAAAATCCAGATTTCCCCGGGCTGGGGGCCGGCGGCGGCGGCTTTGAGCGTCAGGCTGATGTACGAACGTCCGTTGGCCACGAACGGTTCCGGCGACGCGACGACCGGGTAGGTCGCCCCTACAGGCGGGGTCAACGTCGCGATCCGCGTCCAGTACGGTCCGCCGGTGTCGCGGTAGATGCCGAGCGCCGCATCGTCGATGACCGCCAGCACCAGCAGCGCACCGCCGAACTCGGGGGCGTGCCAGCCCCACGGGTTGCTCTTGAAGCCGGCGTCGTTCGTGATCGTGATCAGGCGGTCGGCGGCGGCGTCGTAGCGGGCGACCTGGCCCGCGGCCGGCCCGCCGCGCCAGCTTACGACGAAGTCGTTGGAGCCGTGGACCCAGTGGAGCGTCGAGGCGCGCCCGACGACGAACTCGATGTCGTGCTCGGTCTGCGGGTCGGACTCGTCCAGCCAGCTCAGCATGCCACCGTTTTCCCATGACCCGCGCAGCACGAGCAAGCGCGTGTGCGGCGCGGCCGGGTTGCGGCTGGCCAGCGCCGCGAGGTGAGGCGGGCCGCTCGTGAGCGGGACGGTGGTGAATCCGGTTTCGCCAAGGGTGGCACGCCATGTCTGCGGGATGCCGGAGACGCTTTTCGTGTAGAAGACCGCCCACCCAGCGGCGTCGCAGCCGAACTCGGGCCCGTTGTAGCTGATCAGCGGGGTCGGCAGACCGAAGTCGATGAGCTGTTCGCGGCCGTCGCCGTAACGAAACCGGCCTGTTCTCGGATCGATCCGGGCGAACCACGCATTGCCACCGCCGTCCTGCGAGACGATGGCCTCCTGTTCGCTCAGCACCTCGGGATCGATCAGGTGGACGCCGGGCCCGCTGACGCGCTCGGCCTCGCCCGGGGCCGGTGTGATCAGCAGATACTCCCAGGCGGACGACAACCGCGGTCGCCCTTGCTCGTCCCGAGTGAGGAACGCGTCGGCGGCCACCGCGTTGTGGTACGCCCCTTGCGCCGCCGGGTTCGGCGGCGGCAAGCCGGTCGTGAGCTGGTGGGTCATCAGGTACGGCGGCGGCGTCTCTTCCGTGTTGCGCGGCGGACCGAATTCGGGCAGCCCGAGGATCTCCCACGCGCCGAGGTAGGCGTCCGCCGAATCCTGCTCGTGCACCAGCCCGTAATAGCGGGCGGCCGGCGTGGTGTGCCCGCTGAGCCACGGCGCATAGCGACGCGGCCAGCCGAAAAACAGGTCGGTGCCGCCCGCGAGCATGACGACGCGGGCGACCGAGTAGCGTTTGGCGATGAAGGCGGCGTGTCCGCCACCCTGCGAGTGCCCGGCCGTGACGATGCGGTTCCAGCGTGGCAGACCCGCGGCGAGGTATTGGCCCCAGCCCTCACCGGGGTACTGATGGTCGAGATGCAAAAGCAGCTTCACGAGGCGGTTGATGATGCAGTTCGCCGGGCCGACCTGGATCAGCGCGCTGCTGTCGCCGCCGTCGAGGATTTCGCTGCGCACGCGCTCGTGGCAGTCCGCATCCGTCGAGAAGCCGCACAGGTCGAAGTTCACACTCCACGAGTTCGGGTAGCGGAGTCCGATTGCGTGGAAGCCCAGGCCGGCCGCGAAGCGCACGAACTCGGTGTACTGGCTCGGCAAGGCGCCCGAGCCCGGAAAAAACACGAGCAACCGCCCGCGCGACGGCACGGCGGCGTCGAGCGCCACGAAGTGCGGCTCCAGCCAGTCGTCGATGGCGGGATCGGTATCGGCCGGGGCGATCCAGCGGACGGTGGCGGTCGTTTCGGAACCATTATCGACGGGGATCTCCGTCGAGGGCGGGTCGCAACCGAGGGCCGAGAAGGCTGCCAGCGAGACGAGCAGCCAGAGCGGGCCGGAACGGGTCATGTCTTGCCTCCGTCTTCCCAGGGGAGCCGAATGTCGGCCGGGTCGAGGTATTGCGGTTAATTCTTTGTGAGCCCCCCGGCTCCGAAGGTCGCTTCGACAACCCGACCGGGCGCAATTAGAACGGGCTCGGAGGACCGAACGCACAGGGAACGCGGCCGGAAGCCGACGCCGGCCGCCGCTGGTCAGCGAGGCGCTATGGCCCGCCGACCGGCAGGGGGATGCTTCCGTCCGGGCGCGGCAGCGGGTCCGGCGGGCGGACGGCGACGGCCGTGCCCGTCAGGCGCGCCTCGCCCCGGGCGACCCTTTCCGCGAACGCGCGGCATTCGTGCAGCAGCGCCTCCAGCATCCGGTCTTCCGTCACGGTCTGCTTCTGCTCGCCCTGCACGTAGATGATTCCGCGGCCCTTGCCCGCGAAGATGGCCACGTCGGCCCCCTCGCACTCGCCCGGTCCGTTCACGACGCAGCCCATCACCGCGAGCTTCAGCGGAATCTTGATCTCCGTCAGGATCGTCCGCCGCACGTCCTGCACCAGCTTGAACAGGTCCACCTCGATCCGCCCGCACGTCGGACAGGCGATCAGTTCCGGTTCGTTTCGCGGCCGCAGGCCCAGGCAGCACAGCAGCTCCTTGCCGTCCTCGACCTCGATCACCGGGTCGGCGGCGTACGAGATGCGGATCGTGTCGCCGATGCCGCTCGCCAGCAGCGTGCCGAGCGCGGTGATCGAGCGGATGCGGCCGGTCTCCGGCGGTCCCGCGTGCGTCACGCCCAGGTGCAGCGGGTAGTCGTAGCGGCGGCTGATGGCGGTGTACGCGTCGATCACGATGCGCGGGTCGGGCGATTTGGCGCTGATGACGACGTCGTGGAAGTCCTCCGCCTCGAAAACCTTCAGGTACTCGTCCAGCTTCTCCAGCATGATGCGGATCAGACCGGCCGCGTAGTCCCGGTCGAGGGCGGCCTTCTCGGCCGCGCGCTGCTCCTTGTCCCGGCGCTCGACGATGCCGCCCTCGTTGGCGCCGACGCGGATCGGGATGCCGCGCTCCTTGCAAGCCGCGATCACGCGCCGCACCTTGGTCCGGTCCTGGAGGTTCCCGGGATTCAAGCGGATCTTGTGGACGCCCGCTTCGATCGCCTCGAGCGCCCGCTCGAAGTGAAAGTGCACGTCGGCCACGATCGGCACGGGGCTGCTCGGCACGATCGTCCGGAGCGCCTCGGTGTCGCGCCGGTCGGGCACGGCCACGCGAACGAGGTCGGCGCCGGCGCGGGCCAGAGCGTGGATCTGCGCGAGGGTGCCGTCGACGTCGTAGGTGTACGTGCTGGTCATCGACTGGAGCGCCACGGGGGCGTCGCCGCCGATGCGGACGGGGCCGACGGAAACGCAGCGGGTCAGGCGGCGCGGGGTGGGCAAGCGTCGATTCTCGCAGCCGGGACAAGAGACGCACGGGCGGCGGACGCCCCGCCGCGCTTGCCGTATTGTAGTAAGCCGCAGTCCCGGTGGAACCGGCCGGATTCCTGGCACAACCCGCACTTCCCGGTATACTTCCGCCTCAATGTCGAGCCTTTCTCGACCGCTACTCTTCCTGCGCTTCGGATGCGTTCGCCGGTCGCCGCGGGCGGCCGGCCGCCGCGCCAGTGCGGACCGCGCGCGCGCCGCGGCGTTCGTCGGGCTGGCACTGCTCACGGCCGGCTGCATCACGAACCTCGTGGCCGACAATCTCGACGCGGTCGTCGAGATCGACGGCACGACGGTGCGCGCCACGGCCGGCGCCGTCGAGCAGGCGCTCCCGGACGTTCCCAACACACTCTGGCTCCTGATCGACCGGCCCGAGCCCGGCCGCACCGTCGGCGCGCTCCTGTCGCCGGACCCGCGGCCGGGCCTGGTCGTGCTGCTGTGCGGCGCCAGCACGCTCGACCCGAAAGGGCGGTTCGAGGCCGTGCGGCGGTTCGATCGGCTGTACGGCGCGGACCTGCGGGCGGCGGGCTTCCGGACATTGGCCCCGGTGCTGTCCGAGTGCCACACGCCGTACGGCGGCGAGGACCTGGCCGACGCGCGGGCCGTGGTGGACTGGCTCGCGTCCGGCGGGGCGGAGTTTCTGGGAACCGAGCGCGTCTACGTCGTCGGGTACTCGACCGGGGCGACGGTCGTGAACCTGCTGAACGCCGAGCGTCGGGTGACGGCGATGGTCTCGCTGGCCGGCCTGTCCGAGCCCGACCAGCTCGAGTACTTCCAGCCGCTGTACCGTCTGCTCACGCTCCTGTTCCCGGACAACACGGGCTTCTGTCAGCTCGCGACGACGCTCGACACGTACGGTCCGCCCGGGAAGCCGCGTTGGACCGCGCTCGACGCCGTGAACCGTGTGGCGGAGTTCCGCAACCCGACGCTCTTCATCCACGGCACGAGCGACTTCGTGTACGTCGTGGACAACACGCGGCACCTCGAGGCCCGGTACGCGGCGCTGCTGCGCGCCGGTCGTACCGACCTGCCGCCGCTCGAGTTCGTGTACCTGGCAGGGGGCTCGCATTTTGATCCCGCGTACAGCGCCGCCGAACGGCAGCGCGTGATCGCGTATCTGAAGCGGTTCGAGCCGGTTTGAGGGGTGGGGCGAGTCGCGAGTCGCGAGTGGCGCGTTGTGAGCCGGGGCGTCCAGTTCGCCCATCCGTGTTTCGCGGAACGGCGGGTGGGACGCCCGCCGTTCCAGAATCGCGGGCGGGCGGCGGGCGACGGCCGACGGGGGCGTCGGCCGCTAGGGTGCGCGCGGCCGAGACGGGGCGCGCGGCGGCGGCTACACTACCGGCCGGGCGGGCGGGGCCCGGCGGCCGGCCGCCGCCCGACGTTTCGCCGGCCTGCGGGCCGCGTTTCAGGAGAAAGCGATGTTCGAAAGCGTGCTGAAGAACCTCGGAGACCAGGCTCGCGGCCTGCTCGAGCACAAGTGTGTGACGATCCCGAAGGAGTCGCTGTGTCTGCCGGGGCCGGACTTCGTGGACCGGGTGTTCACGGCGACGGACCGCAACAACCGCACGATCAACCGGCTCGCGTGGCTGTACAAGCACGGCCGGCTGTCCGGCACCGGCTACCTGTCGATTCTGCCGGTGGACCAGGGCATCGAGCACTCGGCCGGCGCGTCCTTCGCACCAAACCCGGCGTACTTCGACCCGGAGAACATCGTCAAGCTGGCGATCGACGGCGGCTGCAACGCGGTCGCCAGCACGTTCGGCGTGCTGGGGGCCTGCGCCCGCAAGTACGCGCACAAGATTCCGTTTATCGTCAAAATCAACCACAACGAGCTGCTCACGTACCCGAACAAGTTCGACCAGCGCATGTTCGGGACCGTGAAGACCGCGTGGGACATGGGCGCGGTCGGCGTCGGCGCGACGATCTACTTCGGCTCCGACGAGTCGGCCCGCCAGATCGAGGAGGTCGCCACGGCGTTCGCGGCCGCGCATGAGCTCGGCATGTTCACCGTGCTGTGGTGCTACCTGCGGAACAGCGCCTTCAAGAAGGACGGGGTGGACTACCACACCGCGGCCGACCTGACCAGCCAGGCCAACCACCTGGGCGTGACGCTGGAGGCCGACATCATCAAGCAGAAGCTGGCCACGACGAACGGCGGCTACGCGGCGCTGAACACCGGCTCGTCGGGCTACGGCAAGTGGGATAAGCGCGTCTACACGAACCTGTGCGGCAGCGACGAGGCCGGGAGGGGCGGCCACCCGATCGACCTGTGCCGATACCAGGTGGCCGGCTGCTACCTGGGCCGGATCGGCCTGATCAATTCCGGCGGCGAGTCGAAGGGGGCCGACGACATCCGCGACGCCGTCGTGACGGCCGTCATCAACAAGCGCGCCGGCGGGCAGGGGCTCATCAGCGGGCGCAAGGCGTTCCAGCGGCCGATGAGCGAGGGTGTGAACCTGCTGCACGCGATCCAGGACGTGTACCTGGCGAAGGAGGTCACGATCGCGTAGGGGGCCCGGCGGGGGGGCGGCGCGCAGACAGCCGCGGCCGGGAGCTGTAAAATGTCGGGCCTGGGGCGGTCGCCCGGCGCCGCGGGCTGGCGCGGGGTGGCCGCTGCGCCACACGTCATGCGGTTCGCAGGTCTGCGGTTATGGCCAACAGCAAGCGTACCAAGCGGGTCACAATTCGGGACGTGGCCAGGGCGGCGGGCGTCTCGGTCGGTGCGGCCTCGACCGCCCTGAGCAACACGCGCAGCAACGTGGCCCTCAGCAAGGAAACCCGGGAGCGCGTGCGGCGCGTGGCGGTCGAGCTCCGGTACCGCCCGCTGGCCGCGGCCCGGGCGATGGCCGGCATGCAGGTCCACACGATCGGCGTGCTGGCGACGGAGTACTGCTTCCTCGGCAGTTTCTACAGCAGCACGCTGCGGGGTATCGCAAACGAGGCTGGCGAGCAGGGCTACCCGCTGACGCTGATCACCGTCCGCAGCACGACGGAGATGGAGGGGGCCAGCATCTTCGCCGAGCAGAACATCGACGGGGTGATCATTCCGGCCGATGCCGAGTCGCGGACGAACGCGGCTTTGCTGCACTACGACATCCCGCACGTGTGGCTCAACACGGCCCTGCACCAGCCGCACAACTGCGTGCACGTGGACGACGTGCAGGGCTCGCGGACGGCGGTGGACCACCTCGTGCGGCTCGGGCACCGGCGGATCGGCTTCGTGCACCACTTCACGGGCGAGCGGCACCACGTGACGGTGAAGCGCGAGCAGGGCTACCTTGAGGGGCTGCGGGCGCACGGCCTCGAGCCGGTCCCGACGTACGACCGCTACCTGGACATCGCCGAGCACGTCGACCTGTACCTGGCCATGAAACCGCGCGTCACCGGGCTGGTCGTCTTCTCCGACGCGATGGCGATCCTGGTCTGCAACGCGCTCGTCAAGCGCGGTGTGCGCATCCCGCAGGACATGAGCGTCGTCGGCCACGAGGGCGTGGTCCTGCACGAGTACGGCTTCTCCAAGCTCACTACGGTGAAAAGCCCCACGGTGGAACTGGGCCGCACGGCCGTGCGGATGCTCAAGCACCAGTTCGATATCGGCCAGCCCGCCCCGTCGGTCATGCTGCCCGAGACGCTGGAGGTGAACGAGACGACGGGCCCGCCGCCACCCGAGGCCTGAGCGGCCCGCGCGTCTCGGCGTCCCGGGCGGGGCCGGGCGCCGTCGGCGTAGTCGCCGGTGCATGCGTTGTGCGCGCGTGGGAAGGCGGGAACGTGAACACGGGGCGGGTGCTTCCGACTTCTCCTTTACGCCTTCGCTCGGCGGTGTTCCGTTCTTCTTGCCGGTGCGGCCCGCCGACGGCGGGCGAGACGCGCGCGCCCCTTCGACCTGCCGCGCCCGACGTGCTATCCTTTCGGGACTGCGCGGTCGCCGGCCCGGCGCCGGGACCGCTGCCGCCCGGCTCCAGCCGGGCCCAGGAGAGTCGTACGATGTCCCACACGCAGGAAGCGCCGCCCGCCGTGCCCATTGCGCCCGCGGAGGGCCCCACGAGCCGGGTGGAACAGATCGCTTTGGCCAGGAGCGGCTACGCGTTTCGCTACGCGCCCGAAGAGAAGATTCCCTCGATCGTCGTCTCGAACTTCCCCGCGCTCGGCCGCCTGACCGCGGCCCGCTTTCTCGAGTGGGTGCTGGAGAACCCGGAGGGCGTGGTCTCGCTGCCGACCGGCAAGACCCCCGAGTACTTCATCAAGTACGTGCAGCACTACCTGCGGCACTGGAACCGCAAGGAGACCCAGGGCGCGCTGGAGAACCTCGGCCTGGCCACCGGCCGCAAGCCCGACCTGTCGGGGCTGCGCTTCGTGCAGATCGACGAGTTCTACCCGATCGACACGAAGCAGCAGAACAGTTTCTACTACTACGTGAACCGGTTCTACCTGAAGGGGTTCGGGATGAGCCGGCAGCGGGCGCTGCTGATCGACCCGCTGCGGATCGGGTTGCCGCGCGGCACGACGCTGGCGGACGTGTTCCCGGACATGAAGGTTGATCTGTCGCTCCGCGTGCGTCGGGCGGGGACGCTGCTGGAGAAGCGGCAACAGGCCGTGCTGCGGGCCGTCGACGAGTTCTGCACGGAATACGAGCAGCGCATCCGGGCGATGGGCGGGCTGGGCTTCTTCCTCGGCGGCATCGGCCCGGACGGGCACATCGCGTTCAACATCCGCGGGTCGGACCGCTACTCGACCACACGGCTGCTCGACCCCAACTACGAGACCAAGGCGGCGGCGGCCACTGACCTGGGAGGGATGGAGGTCGCGCGGCACAAGAGCGTGATTACGATCGGCCTGCGCACCATCACGTACAACCCGGACTGCGTGGCGCTGATCACCGCGGCCGGCGAGGCCAAGGCCAAGATCGTCGCGCGAACGATCCAGAGCGACATGTGCAACCAGTATCCCGGCTCGGTGCTGGCGCAACTGCCGCAGGCCCGGTTCTACCTGACGGCCGGGGCGGCCAGCCGACTGACGAGCCGGCTGTTCGTGGACTTCGCGCGGCAGGACCCGGTGCCGGAGGAGCAGGTCTGGCGCGTGGTCATGAACCTCTCGCTGAATTTGCACAAGCCGCTGCGCACGCTGAGCCGCGAGGACTTCCTCGGCGACCGGTTCGGCGCCGAGCTGCTCCGCAAGACGCAGGCGACGCACCAGCAGCTTCGCGAGCAGACCGAGCAGCGGGTGCTGGACAACCTGAAGCGGGGGCACGCCCCGGTGGAGAACAAGACGCTGCTGCACACCGCGCCCCACCACGACGACATCATCCTCGCGTATCTGCCGTACGTGACGAACGCCGTCCGTCGCCGCAGCACGAAGCACTGCTTCGCCTACATGACCTCCGGCTTCAACGCCGTCACCAACAGCTACATGTACGAGGCGGTCACGGCCCTGGCCGAGCGGCTCCGCAGTCCGGAGTTCCGCGCCCGACTCAAGCCCGAGGTCTTCGAGGTCGACAACGTTCTCGCCCGGCGCATCGATACCTCGCATTACTTCCAGGGCGTGGCCCGCAACCACGACGAGCTCCGGCAGGACGCGGCCGGCCAGCGCCTGCTCCGCAACCTGATGGAGCTCTACGAGGACGACAACCTCGACAACATCCAGCAGCGGCTCACCGAGCTCCAGAACTACTTCCGCACGCAGTACCCCGGCAAGAAGGACATGGCCGTCGTGCAGGCGCTCAAGGGCCGCATGCGCGAGTGGGAAAGCGACCTGAAGTGGGCCTACTACGGCTTCACCGGCGAGGCCGTGCGCCACCTGCGCCTGGGCTTCTACAAGGGCGACGTCTTCACCGAGATCCCGACCGTCGACCGCGACGTCGTCCCGATCCGCGACCTGCTGCTTGAGATCAACCCCGACATCGTGACCGTCGCGTTCGACCCCGAGGGCAGCGGCCCCGACACGCACTACAAGGTGCTGCAGGCCGTCGCCCACGCCCTGCGGCTCTTCGAGGAGGAGACCGGCCGCCACGACGTCCGGGTCATCGGCTACCGCAACGTGTGGTTCCGCTTCCACCCGGCCGACGCGAACCTGTACGTGCCGTCTTCGCTGACGCACATGAACGACCTCGAGGACTGCTTCGACACGTGCTTCGCCACCCAGCGCACGGCGTCGTTCCCGAGCTGGGAGTTCGACGGGCCGTTCTCCAAGCTCGCCCGCCGCATCCAGGCGCAGCAGTTCGAGCACGTCCGGACCTTCCTCGGCGAGGACTTCTTCGTCTACAACGAAGACCACGGCCTGCGGGCCGCCTGCGGCATGGTTTACCTACGCGACATGAGCCAGGCCGAGTTCTACGGCAAGTCGGCTGAGCTCAAGCACTACACCGAGGACCTGTGAACGCGGCCGCCGCGCCGCGCGCGGAGCAGCTCCCATGCCCTCGCCCGTCGCCGTCGTGGCCGGTCACATCTGTCTGGACATCATCCCGGCGCTGCCGCCGCGGGCCGGCGGCCTGACGGACCTCCTGCGGCCGGGGACGCTGGCACAGGTCGGCCCGGCCGCCCTCTCGACCGGCGGAGCCGTCTCGAACACGGGCCTGGCGCTGCACCGGCTGGGCGTTCCCACCCGCCTGATGGGCCGCGTGGGCGACGACCTGTTCGGCGCCGCCGTCCGCGAGCTGCTCCGCCGCCACGGCCCCGCTCTCGCCGACGGCCTGCTCACCGCCGCCGGCGAACCGACGTCGTACACCGTCGTCGTGAGCCCGCCCGGCGTCGACCGCATTTTCCTGCACTGCCCCGGCGTCAACGACACGTTTGCCGCGGCCGATGTCCCCTACGACGAGCTGCGCGGCACGCGGCTGTTCCACTTCGGTTATCCCCCGATCATGCGCCGCATGTTCGCCGACGGCGGCGCCGAGCTCGCCGACCTGCTGCGCACCGCCCGGGCCCGCGGACCCGCCGTCTCGCTCGACATGGCCTTTCCCGACCCCGCCAGCGACGCCGGCCGCGCCGACTGGCCGAGCCTTCTGGCGCGCGTCCTGCCGCACGTGGACCTGTTCCTCCCGAGCATCGACGAGATTCTGTTCATGCTCCGCCACCCGGCCCACGGGCGGACATGGGATGGCGACACGCTGGCGGACGTGGCCGATCGCCTGCTGGATTGCGGCGCCGCCGTGGTCGGGCTCAAGCTCGGCGACCGCGGGTTCTACGTCCGCACCACGTCGGACGCGGGGCGGCTGGAGCGCCTGGCCGCGGCGGCCGGCGGCCGGCGGGACGATTGGCGGGCCCGCGAGCTCCTGGCGCCGTGCTTCGCCGTCGAGGTGGCGGGGACGACCGGCTGCGGCGACTGTACGATCGCGGGTTTCCTGGCCGGGCTGCTGCACGGCCAGTCGCTCGACGAAGCGGCCGCCGCCGCCGTGGCCGTGGGCGCGTGCTGCGCCGAGCGGCCGGACGCGACGAGTGGCGTGCAAACTTGGGACGCAGTCCAGGCGCGGATCGGCGCCGGCTGGCAGAAACTGGGGAGCGGTCCGCCGTGGCCGGGTTGGCACTGGGACGCCGCGCGCGGCCTCGCGCGGGGGCCGCGGGACGGGCGGTAGACGGTGGGCGCCGGCGGAGACGACTTCTTCCGGTTCGCGAACCACGCCGAGGCGGGCCTCTGGGCGCTACTCGGGCTGGGCCTGGCGCTCGGCGGCCTGCGACGCCGCGGCGACATCCGTCGCAGTGCGTGGGCCGGCGCAGTCATTCTCGTGTTGTTCGGGCTTTCGGACGTTGTCGAGACGCGGACGGGGGCGTGGTGGCGGCCGTGGTGGCTGCTGGCGTGGAGGGCGGCGTGTATCGTTGCTCTGACCGCGCTGTTCGTCCGGCACTACCGCCGATTTGGGCCTCGTGGGGGCGGCGGGTGAGTTGGGCCGGTCGGTTTGAGCGTCAGGCACGACTTCGGTCCGCGCGTCCGGGAAACCGGCGGCGGTGGGGCGGTCCGGCGGGGGACTATCCGCCCTGCTGCGGTATTGCAGCCGTGCGGGCGGGTAGCCGATGGGCACTGCGGACACTCGCCGCAGACCGGAGCTCGAATGACGCTGGACCTCGACGAGCTGACGTCCGGCTGGGATTGCCCTCCCGGTGAGATTCGGGCCCGCGTGGTGGTCGGCCGCGACGGGCACGAGCTGTTGCAGCTCCGCATTGACCTGGGCGTGATGCAGATGCAGCCGCAGGGCCGTCCGGATGGGCAGCGCTGCCACGGACTGGAATCTGCCCGGGACTTCGTCGCGCACGAGCTGCACGTCGGTACGCGGTCGCTGAGCGAAGCGGACTGGGACGAGCTGGAGCGGGAGATCACCCAGGTGAACTACCGCCGGATGGCATACGCGACGCTGGCGGAGGACGCGCTGCGCGTGAACGATCCGGACGCGGCCCGCCGGTTTCTGCGCGGGGCGCTGGTGGACGTCGAGTTCTGCCTGGCGGAGTTGGCGCTGCTGGCGCGCCGGGAGCCGCTGGGCGGCGAGTACGCGACGCTGCGGGCCACGCTCGTGTTCGACCACGCGCGGCTGCGGACCCAGCTTCACATTGTCAACGAGCGTTACGAGGACGCGATCGAGGAGGCCGAGCGCGGCGCGGCCCACCTGGCGCGCGTGCTGGCGGAGTTCGGCTACGACGAGGAACAGCAGGCCGACGACCCCGGGGTCAGCTATCTCCGCGAGCTGAGCCGACGGCTGCGGTCGGAGTACGGCATCGGCCGGACGCTGCGGGAGCGGCTGGCCGAGGCCATCGCGCACGAGGACTTCGAGCAGGCGGCCCTGCTGCGGGACGAGCTGGAGCAGCGGGAGCCGCTGGGGCCGGGCGGGGAGGAAGCTCCCGATCCCAGCTGGAACTGAGGAGGGGCGGTCCGGCGCGGGCCGGCTCGAAACGACGCACAGCCCGGGAGCGCGGCCCGCGCCGCGTTTCCGGGCTGCGTGCTTGCGCTTCGCCGCGGCTCTAGGACACCAGTTCCTTGAGACCCTTGAGCGGACGGATCTTGACGAGCTTGCGGGCCGGCTTAGCCTTGACGGTCATCATCTCGCCGGGCTTGAACGGGTTCGGGACCGTCTTGGCCTTGGTGGCGGGCTTCTTGACCACCGTGATCTTCATCAGGCCGGGGACCGCGAAGATGCCGGGGCCCTTGTTGAGATCCTTCTTGATCAGGCCGGTCATCTCGTTGAACACCGATGCGACCTGTTTGCGGGTCAGGCCGCTGGTTTCGGCCAGAGCGGCGTACACCTCGGACTTGCTGCGGGGCTTGTTCGCACTCTTCTTGGCCATGTTGCTTCTCCGGGACCGTGGGCCCTGGCAAGGGGCCGCAGGGCCCCCCATCAGGTTGGTGAAGAACGATACGGATGAACGCCGTGGCGCAGGCTACGCACGAGTCTCGGGGCTCCATCCACGCGCGCCGTTCCGCGGCGCCGCGCGCGTCCTTCTCGCACGTTTTTCGCCTTTCGTCAAGGGGTTTTCGCGCCCCCCCGTGCCGAATTGTCGGGAATTCCAGAAGTTTTCGGGCGCCGTGCCCCGGCCCGCTACAGTCCGTCCCGGTTCAGCACATCCACGCATTGCCGCAGCCGCCCCGTGCTCTTCCGGTCAAACCGTAGCACGATGCGGGCCTTGTCCGGCAACTCGTCCCCCTCCTCCCGCAGCGGCGGCCCCTGCTCGATCCGCCCGGCCGTCAGGATGTCGCCGAACTCCGCGTTCACCCGCGCCAGGGTGTCCGCCGACACCGGCCGGTTCAGCCGCAGCACCAGGTCGTCCCCCACGTAACGCATCGAATGGTACACCCGATAGAACTGCACGACTTCCTGCACCGCCGTCTCCACGTCGTCCGTGATGCGAAACAGGTGCATGTCCGGCTCGCTGATCATCCCGGTCCGCAGCAGTTCCGCCGCCACGTACGCCCTCCACTGGAGCCAGTACGTCCCGCCCGGCCGCTCCACCATCACGATCGGGATGAGCGGCGCCTTGCCCGTCTGGACCAGCGTCAGCGCCTCGAACCCCTCGTCCTGGGTCCCGAACCCCCCGGGGAACAGCGCCACCGCCGAGGCTTCCTTCATGAACATCAGCTTCCGGGCGAAGAAGTACCGGAAGTTCACCAGCTTGTCATCGTCCGCGATCACCGTGTTGGTCTTCTGCTCGAACGGCAGCCGGATCGCGACGCCGAAGCTGGCCTCCCGGCCGGCCCCGCCGTGACCGGCCTTCATGATCCCGTCCCCGGCCCCGGTGATGACCATCCAGCCGACCTCGGACATGCGGCGCGCAAAGCGCACGGCTGTTTCGTAGTCCGGGTGGCCCTCCGGCGTCCGGCTGGACCCGAAGATGCTGATCTTCCGCACGTGCGCGTACGGCGCGAAAACCTTGAACGCGTAGCGCAGTTCCCCGAGGGCCTTGGCGAGAATCTTCACGTCCCCCCGCGGGGCCTCGTCCCGATTCAGACGCGTGAGCGTGACCAGGATCTCCTCGTACAGGTCCTGGTTCGGGCCGGACAGGAACCGATCCGCGAACGCGCGGACGGCGGCCGCCCGCTCGCGGCGGCGTTGTGCATCGGATACATCGGCGGGCCCGGAAGTCACGCCGTCCCACTCCGTTTCAGGTCTGCAAGCGCCGGCGCGGCGGTCGCACCCGGCCCAGCCGGGATAGTGTAGCTGCCTTCCGCCGGCAGCGGAAATGCCCCCGGCGCCCGATTGACCCCCGGGCGCCGAGTTTCTAGGATAATCCGCTTACGGACATAGGGTTAACGTCCCGGTTGGCGGGTTCTGCGCTCGATGGAGTCCGAAACCTTAGCTCGCGTGGCCATCGCCGCTTACCTCGCGGTGTTGACCCTCATCTGCATTTACGGGGCGCACCGGTACTTCCTGGTCCTGCTGTACTACCGGGTCCGGTCGCGTGGACCCCGGCCCCGAGCCGAGTTCGCCGAGCTGCCGCGCGTCACGGTCCAGCTGCCGATGTTCAACGAGCAGTTCGTCGCCCGCCGGATCATCGAGCAGGCCGCCGCCATCGACTACCCCCGCGACCGGCTCCAGATCCAGGTGCTGGACGATTCGACCGACGAGACCCAGGCCATCGCCCGCGAGACGGTCGAGCGGCTGCGGGCGGCCGGCCATGACATCGTGTACCGCCACCGGACCAACCGCACCGGCTTCAAAGCCGGGGCGCTCGAGGAGGGCACCCGGGAGGCGACCGGCGAGTTCATCGCCATTTTTGACGCCGACTTCCTGCCGCCGCCGAACATCCTCCGCGCGACGATCCACTTCTTCACCGACCCGGCGGTCGGCATGGTGCAGTCCCGCTGGGAGCACCTCAACCGCGACGTGTCCGTCCTGACCCAGGCCCAGGCGATTCTTCTCGACGGCCATTTCGTGATCGAGCACACCGCCCGCAACCGCACCGGCCGGTTCATGAGCTTCAACGGCACGGCGGGCATCTGGCGGAAGGCCGCGATTGCGGACGCCGGCGGGTGGCAGCACGACACGCTGACCGAGGACCTCGACCTCTCGTACCGGGCGCAACTGCGCGGCTGGCGCTTCGTCTTCCTGCCGAACCTGACGTCGCCGGCCGAGCTTCCGCCCGAGATGAACGCGTTCAAGGCGCAGCAGCACCGCTGGACGAAGGGCGGCGCGCAGACCTGCGTGAAGCTGTTGCCGCAGGTCCTGCGGAGCCGGGCGCCCTGGTGGGTCAAGCTCGAGGCGTTCTTCCATCTGACCAGCGGGGCGGTGTACGTGCTCGTCGTTCTGCTGAGTCTGCTGGTGGGCCCGGCGCTGCTGGCCAAGCTGACGCTCAAGCACGAGCAGTCCCGCTGGGTGCTCTGGTACGAGCTCGCGCTGTTCATCATCGGGTTCGGCTCGACGACGGCCTTCTACGTCATCAGCCAGCGCGAGCTGCTGCGGAGCTGGTGGCGGGCGCTGAGCTACGTGCCCACGCTCATGGCCGTCGGCATCGGCATCGCGTTCAACAACGCGGTCGCAGCGCTCGACGGCTTCTTCGGCTCCACCGGCGAGTTCGTTCGCACCCCCAAGTTCGGCGATGCGGCCCACCGACCGGCGGACTGGCGCAAGCGGCTCGGCGGACTCCGGATCCGCAGGAACTGGAAGGCCTGGGCCGAGCTGGCGATGGCCCTGTACCTTCTCGCCTGCGCGGCGGCCCTGTTCTTCTACGACAACTGGTTCCAGCGCGTTTCGATGGCCCTGCCGTTCCTCGTGATCTTCATCGCCGGCTACTTCTACGTCGCTTTCGAGACGTTCTACACGCACTGGCTCGCCGAGCGCACCCCCGCGGCCGCCCGTTGAACGCCCCCTCGCCGGTGTTCCACAGATCCCCCAGGGCTCGACGCCATCGGGCGCTATTCTCCGCCCGCGCTGAGCCCGCGGATGTCGCGCCAGTACGGGCTGCGGGCCAGATAGCCGCGCGGCTCCGCCCGGAACGCCGCCTTGCGCGTTAGCCCCGCCGCGGCCGCAGCCGCGTCCGGCACGGTGTCCGCCTCCGTCGGCCAGGCCGCGTCGGCCAGTTCCCACGCGGCTCCGGGCTGGCCGGAGTAGATCAGGTCCAGGATCGCTTCGTAGCACGCCGAGGGAACCCCGCCCCGCGCCCATCCGACGTCGGCCCGGATGCGCTGCGCGAGGTCGGCCAGCGCGGCTCCGGCGGGCCCGTCAGGTTGTTCCAGCACTTCGGGCAGCGCGGTCGGCCGCGCGCCGGGTCCCCGCGCCAGCCCCGGGCCCGTCGCACGAGGCCAAACAGAGCGCCGGCCCCCGCCAGCAGAAGATAGGCCAGGGACGACGCAGCCGGCGCGGGTGACATCGCGGGAGACTCCGGAGGTGCGCGGCCGCGCATGACCACTGCCGCCCGTCAACGGAGCGGAAGGTCGGCGACGGCCGCCGGCCGGCGCCGCGGCCCCGCACCGCCCCGCTACTTTAGCTCGACGCCCATGATTTGCCATGGATCGATGAGAAACGCGATCGTCCCGCCGCCGTTCTGGAGCCGCGGGATCAGGCCCACCTTCGAGCCGGCCGCCAGCGGCACGCGGGCCACCGGCCGCGGCACGAGCACCTGAAGCACCGTCCGCCCGCCGCTCGTCGCCACTTCCGCCGTGCACGCGCTGGCGCGTTTGACCTCCGCCGCGCCGTCCTTCCACTCGAGCTCGATCGTCGAGTAGGTCTGATCGAACCCCGTGAACCAGCCGTCGTTGTTCCAGTCCATCGGCAGGAACACGGTGCGAGCGGGCCGGGCCAACTCGATCTCGTATGCGAGCCCGTCCGGCTGCCAGGCCGCGCGGATCGTCGCATCGGCCCACGCGCTCTGGATACGGCCCAGCGTGGCGGGCGGCTGCGTCCCGGCCGCCGTGATCGTCGTCTGCACCTTGAACTGCGGGTACGGGTCGCGCGCGTCGGGCACGCCGTTGCCGTTCGTGTCGGCTTTCCGCGGATCGCTGCTGGTGAACGTCCCGGCACACAGCTCGCCGAGATCGTCGAGACCGTCGCCGTCGGTGTCCGGCTTGGCCGGATCGGACCCGAACCGCTGCTCGTCGAGCGGCAGCGTCGGGTCGGCATCGGGCAGGCCGTCGCCGTCGGCGTCATCAACCAGCCGGAGCGTCCCGAACTTGAATCGCAACCAGTTCAGCGCGTCTGCTCGCCGGCACAGGAACGCGTTGCAGTCCCAGTGCTCGCCGTAGCGGCCGATGTGCACCGTCGCGTCCGGGTGGTTGAGCCACCAGTCGGTGAAGCCGCTCTTCTCGAAGTAGGCGTCGAGCTGGTGGCCCCATTCGTGGGCCATGAGCCAGGCCTGCCCGTGGTTCCACAGCGCGTAGCCGCTGTACGCGAACGGCGTGAGCCCGCCGCCACCCACGTAACCCGGGTCGTCCAAGGCTGCGACATCGAAACCACCCATGGGGTGGATGCCGATCAGGCTGTGCTCCGCGGTGATGGGCTTGAGCCCCCGCTGCTCGCGTGCCCGGTTCACCAGCGTGCGGGCCGCGGTCGGCTGGATCCACCCCCCGTTGACCTCGGCCTCCACATCGTCGATCACCATGTACTCGAACTGCTTGTTCAGGATCGCGTGGCTGCTCAGCCAGTAGAAATGCCGGTCACGGGCCAGCTCGCGCTCGAGCCGCGCGAGGACGGCCTGCGGATCGGCCTCGACGCGCAGCTCCTTGCCCTTCTCATCCTTCGCCTGCGTGAACACCGCCACGAGCACCGGCATGTCGATCACATACTTTTTCCCGGCCGGCGGCGGCGGGGGCAGCTCATACGCGCGCAAGTCCGTCGGGGCGGCCGCGGGCCAGACCGTGCACGGCGGCTCCGTCGGCCGGACGACGATCCGGTCGCCCTTCGCGTTGCGCTCCCGGGACGTGGCCGTCGTCGTCACGCCGTCGGCCTTCGTCAGCGTGAGCTGCACGCCGCCGTCGGGCGTCCACGCAAACTTCGGCAGCGGCTCGACGAAGTTCGGCGGCAACACGAGGATGCGGTCCTTGTCCGGGTCGGCGACGTAGATCAGCCCGCCCGGCCCTTCGCCGGCCCGCACCTTCTCGGTCAGGTCGCCCAGCGCGGCCCCCGTGAACACCTGCCAGCCGAGCCCGTCCAGCGTCATGACGCGCACGGCGCCGTACGACCGGTAGAACTCGAACAGACCCGCCAGCACCAGCCGGCCGGCGCGATCGAACCGGACGCCCTCGACCATCGGCAGCCACGGCCCCTGCGTCACCCACTCGAACCTGTTCGCGTCCGCGTCGTAGCGGTGCGCGACGTACGTGTAGTTGCCGCGGTCCATGACGACCAGCGTGCCATCCGGGCCGAGCGCGATGCCGCGCGGCTGCTTGAACTTGCCGGCCGCCTTCGGGTCGGGCCGGCCGTACCCGTTGGCGTCGCCCTTCTCCCCGAACTTGAGCAACTCCTTCCCGGCCGCGTCGAGAACGCGGATGCCGGGGATGCTCTCGTCGCTGATGAAGATGTGCCCGGTCGGCGCGACCGCGACGCCCATGCCCTTCATCTCCGCGTCGCGCAGCACCGGCCCGTCGCCGACCTGCTTGAGCTGCGCGTCGAACCGGTACAGCGCCGTGCCGCCCTCGGCCAGGACGAGCACGCCGCGCGGCGCGTCGGGCTCCGCTCCGGCGGCCGGCGCGTCCCAACCCAACGCGGAGGGCTGGAAATCGTCGCCTTGCCGGCCCCTCAGGTCCGCCACGCGCGCCTGACCGCGCTGCGTGCCCTGCGCATCGAGGCTCACGAGGAAATCCGCCGCCCGCCGCAGCACCAGCACCCGCTGGGCATCACCGAGCACGTCGATCATGCCGCTGTACTGCCCCGGCGGCTTGATGCCTTCCAGCTCCTGCGCCGTCGCCGGCCGCAGCTCGACCTTGAGAAACGTGTGCGGGCCGCCGCTGCTCTGAATCCCGACGAACCCCTGCGTGTGGAACGTGCGGACGTTCGTCGCCATGCGCTCGCCGTGGTGGTAGATGTTGAAACCCTGCTTGTCCGGGTCCACCGCGATCGCCAGCGTCTGCTCGGCGTCGCCGTCGTCGTCGTACGTGGCGTCCCCGTAGTAATTGAACGTGCCGCCCGCGTCGAACCAGCCCCACAGAATCCGCCCGCCCGGATCACAGCGCACCAGCATCCCGCCCGCCTTCTTCTCCGTGGTCGGCAACGCGAAGAACAGACCGCCGCCGTTGAAGGCGCTGTCCGGCCGGAACCGCACCGCCAGGTAGTACGGCCCGGTCGGCCGGGCGTCCTTCAGCAGCGCGCCGCAGTCGAAGTCGGCGGCCGTCTGCCGGGCCCGACCCTCGGCGAAATCCCACTTCCCGGCGATAACGTTCCAACGCTCGGCCGCTCCGGGTCCGAACGTCTCAATCAGCGGGAACTGCCGCGGCTCGGCCGCCAAGGGGAGCAGGAGCGCGAGCAGGCTGAAACAGGGCGTGAGCATCATGATGAGTCCTCGCGGTAGCCGATGGGCCGTTGCGGCCCATCGGGTGGGGCAGTGTACCGCCGCCCGACCGGGCGAGCCAATGAAACGGCTTCTCCTCCCGGCCGCGCTGCGGTTTCGTTACCGTCATTTCCCGCCGCCGCCCCGCGTGGGTATTGTGGCCGACGGCCGGGCGGGCCGCGGCCGCACCGCCGGACCCTGCCCGCAACCGCGAGGTACCGCCGATCATGTCTGCGAAGCGTCCCCAGTCGCCGTCCGAAACCGAATCGGCGGCCAACCCGCCGCACGGCCCGTCCAGGGGGGCGTCGAACGCGGACGCAGGTGGTACGGGGCCGGCGGCCGCGGGACGGCACCGTCTCCGTTTTCCCCGGAAGCTCCGCATCGTGCGGCACGCCGAGTTCGACCGGGTGATGCGGGACGGCGTGCGCGGCAGCGACGGCCGGATCGCGTTGTGGGCATTGACCTCGCCGACCGGTGTGACGCGGCTGGGGATCGTGGTGGGTCGGCGCCACGGGGGTGCCGTGCGGCGGAACCGCATCAAACGCCGGTTGCGCGAAGCGTTTCGGCAGATTCAGGCCACGCTGCCGGCGGGGCTGGATCTGGTGGCCTCGCCGCGGCCGGGGACCGAGCCGTCCGTGGCGGAGCTGCAGGTGTCGCTGGCGGCGCTGGCGGAGCGGCTGGCACCGCGGGCGCGGAGGGGGGCGAAGTGAGAAGAGGGACGTGGGAATCGGTGCGTTCGAACTGCGGGCTTCCGCCCCGCATTCGCGGCTCGCCGGCGGGTCTACAATGAGAACAGGCGGCGCGAGGCAAAGCGGAACGCCCCGCCGCCGAAAGGCGATGGACGAGGTTTTCTATATCCCGACGGTCGTGCCGGTGTTCCCGCTGCCCCAGCTCGTGCTGTTCCCCGGCACGCTGCTGCCGCTGCACGTGTTCGAGCCGCGGTATCGTGCTCTTACGCGCGACGCCTGGGCCGGTGATCGGGCCGTGGCCCTTGCGCACCTTCGCGCGGGCTACGAGCCGCTCTACCACACGCACCGCGCCCCGATTCACCCGGTGCTCACGGTGGCCCGGCTCGAGCAGGCCGTGCGGCTGCCGGAGGGCCGCTACAACATCCTCGTGCGCGGCCTCAGCCGGGCGCGCGTGGTCGACGAGTCTGAGGACAAGGCGTACCGCCTCGCCCGCATCGAGCTCCTGGAGACCGGCTGTCGGGCCGATCCCGACCGCGTCGCCGAGCTCCGCGCCGAGCTCGCCGCCGCGGCCCACGAGAACCCCGGCCTCGACCCGTCCCTCCGCGGGCATTGGGACAAACTCCTCGCTACGGACCTCGACCTGGACCCGCTCACCGATCTGCTCGCGGCCGCCCTGCCCGCCGACGCCGACGTGCGGCAACTGCTGCTGGAGGAGACCGACGCGGCCGAACGGGCCGAGTTGCTCGTTCGCCACCTGCGGACCCTGGCCGCGCTGGCCGCGCGCCGGCGATTCAGCGGCATCGACGGGGAGCGGAACTTGAATTGACCACCGCACAGCGGCCGTGAGCAGAGCCCGAAAAGGCGAGAGAGCAAGAGAACGAGAGATCAAGAGAGCAAGAGGGGGCGCTTCGTCCGTCCGAGCTGGAGCCGGAGCCGGGGGCATACGGTAACAAGGTCATGAAGTGACAAGGTGACAACGGTCGCACGCCGGCGACCCAGCCGAACGCGAAGCGCCAGCGAGTGCGGACGTCGCGGCGCTGGCCGCCGCCGGCCGGTACAATCCGCCGCGTCGCGTGGAGAAGCCGCCGCATGACCCCGCTCGCGCCGGTCGTCATTCACGTCACCGCCGCCGATCTCGACCCCGCGCAGCGCGCGGTGCTCGAACGGCTTGCCGCGCCGCAGGACTCCTATGCCCACTACCTGTTCCACGTCGGCGGAGGCCGCGGTCCGCGCGTGCCGGGCCTCCCGGTGCAGCGCGTGCATGCCCCGTTCGACTGGCCCGTGCTCGGCGCCGGGCTTCTGCGTCGGGCGGTGCTGGCGCGCGTGCCCGCCGGTCCGCCCCGCATCGTCCACGTGTGGACGCGGGCCGCCGCCCGCAGGGCCGTCGGCCTGGCCGAGGACGCCGCGGCCATGCTGTTCGAGGTTCCTCCGACGCTGGACGCGGCCGGGCTGCGGACGTGGCTGTGCGACGTGCCGCTCGCCGCGGCCGCGCTGGCCTGCCCGCTCAGCGCGGTTCGCGCGCGGCTTGAAGCGCTGGGCGTGCCCCGGCGCCAGTGTCTGATCGTTCCGCCGCTCGTCGATGTCGCGGCGCTCGAGGCCGCCGACCGCGACGCTGCGCGGGCACGCTGCGGCTTGTCGAGCGGCGACACGGCAGTGCTGATTCTGCCGCCGATCGAGCGCGGCAGCGGGGCGTTCTACACGGCGTGGGCCGGCATGCTGGTGGAGAAAATCCGTCCCGACGTGCGACTGGTGCTCCCACTGGGATCGGCGGAAGGCAACCGCATCGGGCGCCTCGTGGCGGCCTGCGAGCACCGTTGGATGTTCCGGACCGTCGAACCCGACGTGTCCCTGCCCGAGCTGGTGACGGCCGCCGACCTCGCCGCGCACCTCGCCCTCGGTCCCGTGCGGCCGTTCGGTCTGGCTGCGGCGCTCGCGGCGGGGCGGGCGCTGGTGGCGACGGACAACGCGGCGGTGCGGGAGCTGCGGGGCGATCGTGGGGCCGTATGGTGGTGCCGACCGCGGGACCCGAAGGACGCCGCTCGGGCACTTCTCGCGGCACTGGAGGCGCCGCCGGAGGCCCGCGTCGTGTCGGCCGTTGTAACCGCGGCTGCCCGGGAGACGTTCTTCCCTGCGGCGGTCCGGGCCGTCTACGCCGCGGCTTACGCCGAGCTGGCTGCCAGACGCTGAACCCCCTCAGGCCGAGGCGGCACATGCGCCGCCGAGTGAACCCCGAACCCCCCGACGGGATCGCCGGGCGGAAGACCGCACCGCACGATGCGACCCGGATTCAGGCCGTATCACCCTTGCCCGGGGCCTTGATCCGGATCGGGCCCCGCATCTTCTTGACGGCGTCGGCGGCCTCGTCGGAGGCTTGAGCCTCGGCGGGCATGCTGATGACCTTCGGCTGCTCGACCGCCTCCTCGGCGTCCTCGTCCTCGGGCGACGCCAGCCAGGCCAGCACGCTGTCTTCGAGGCTCTGCTGCCGCGGGACCTCGAACTTCTCACCGCACCGCTTGCAGCGGGCGGTGCGACCCTGCGCCTCGATCGGGAGCCGGTACTTGGCTCCGCATTTCGAGCACGTGCACTTGATCGTTTCCGCCATGACTCACCTCGGTCCCTCGCGCGGGCGTGCAGCCATGCTGCTCGCCGTGTCCCTCACGCTTCGGACTCCTCGCAGACCACGTTGTCGGCTGATCAAGGCTATGAGCGAGATGAGATCAATGATGGCAACTCGTGCGGGTGCTCAGCCGGACACTCGCTGCGTCTAATCGTATCGACTCACCAAGTGCGTCGCAATCACTAAAGTTGACCCGCGACTCCCGTGAAATGTTCCCGGTGGCTGATAAAAAACGATTCCAAGGCGTCAATTCGACGAGTTATCCCAACCGCAGTTCTCCGTGCGCGATTTCAGGGGCGGTGCCACTCTTGACACCGGCCGCAAATTGCGAGCTCTTGCAACTCCAGCTTGGCGTGCCAGAGCCGGGCCTGGCGCAGTGCCGCCCCCTGCCAGATCGCCGCCAGCGGCTCCCGCGTCCAGTCCCCGATTCGAGTCTCCCCACCGACATCCTGCTCGCACAGCACCGCAGTCCCGTCGGCCAGCAGCATCATCCGCCGCCCGAGTCGCCGGCAGGGCTCCCGAATGGGTGGTTCGGTCCGCAAGAGTGTGTCCGGCGGCATTCGCCCCGCAAATTCGTTGTAGCCGCGGATTAGTGCCGTTCCGTGCCGGACGATAAACGCGTCGTGGAATGTCTCAAGCTCCGCCAGCGTCGCGCTGTGCCGGGTGAGACTGCACACCAGGATCGGCCGCGGCGCCGAAGCGGTGCGGCGGCGTTCTTCGAGCCGGGCCAGGTTGGCCATGACACGGTCGAACGCATCGACCCCGTGGATACGTTGGTAGGAAGCGGCGGACGTCGCGTCGAGGAGGACCTCCACCACGTCCACGGGGGCCGCGAAGAGCGCTTCGAACGCGGTTTCGGGCAACTCCACCAGCGGCGTGGCCACGGCCAGACCGTAGACGCCGCCGGCCCGCAGCAGCCGGCACACGTCCGCGAAGTGCGGGTGGCAGAGGGGGTCGCCGTGCCCGCCGAGGCAGACCAGCCGGTCATCCCACGCCCCCAGTTCCGCGCCGAGGCGCTGAACCGCTTCCAGGTCTGACAACTCGCGCTTCGGTACGCGGGCGCCGCGCGGCCGCAACACGGTGTCGGGCAGCGGATCGGTGGTCGTGAGCTCGAGTTCAACCTCCTGCGGCAGGGCCGCCCAGGGGTCGCAGCGGCCGTCGCGCAGCCAGGCGCACAGGCGCGCTGCGTCGGCCTCATCCCCGAGTTCGGTCAGCGCCGCCGTGAGCAGCTCGAACGACGTTCTCGTATCCGCAGTGAGTCGGGCCGCGGTTTGTGCGATCTCGGGCGCGACGTGGCAACAGGCGGACAGGGTCAGCGGGTCGGGGTGGGCCATTTCCGGCCGGTACGACAGCATCAGTCCGATCGGCCAGTCGCCGCGCAGCAGGTCCACGAGCAGCGCTTCGCCGACCAGCACGCCGGCCAATCCGGGCGGTGCGGGGGTAAACGTGAACTTCGCGAGCTGGGCGTGCTCGACGTGGTGGGCGCACATCGCGGAAGCGAGGGTCGGATCGAGCAGGGGCTGGTGGCCGTCGCAACACAGCACGGCGTCGCAGCGATAGTGCTGGACGATGCGGGCCAGCGTAGGGGGATCGGCGAACTCGTCGAACCAGCTCACGCCGAGCAGCCCGCCGCGCCACGACGCGAGGTTCCACTTGCGCGCCGCGCGGATCAGCTCGCGCCGCGGGCGCAGTCCGGTGTCGAGCGTTTTGACCTCGAAGCTGTCGGCCAGGCCGGCGGTCCGGAGCAGCGCGCGGGCCGCGGTCTCATCGCGGGGTTGCACGCACAGACAGCGTCCGGCGGGTCCGTCGATGCGGGCGACGCGTTGGAGCGTGCGCACGAGGACCGGCGTGCCGGCGAGCGGCTCGGCCAGGCGCGCCGGCCCGCCCGGGTTGGCCTCGTGAAAGTCGGCGAGCACGGCGGCGACGATGTTCATGCGGTCCGCTCCCGGACGCGCCGCAGGGCCTCGGGCAACAGCCCGAGGAGGTAGTCGCAGCCGTCGATGAGCGCGGCGACGTACTCGCGATCGCGGCGCAGCCGCCGCCGCGCCCGGGCAGGCGTCTCGCGCTCGTCGTCGCTGATCGTGCGGTCGGCCCGCACGCGCCGCAGCTCGGCCAACTGCGAGACATGGCTGACCAGTCCGTAGGTGCGGTCGTGCCGTCCCATCCGCACGCGCAGCTCGTCGATGCGGGCGACACCGCGGTTGAAGTCCGCCGGGCGGTCCAGCAATCCGGCCAGCCGGTCCAGTTCCGCGAGGGTCTCGGTCGCGATGGCGCGGATCTCGTGCAGCTCGCGGAGGCGGTCCTCCAGGGCCGCGCACGCGGATCGGGATGCCTCGGTCCCGGCCGGTCCGGGCGGGAGCGCAAACAGCCCCGGCGGCAACGGGCGCGCGCAGAACCGCTCCGCGGCCGCTCGGAGCGTCATGATTTCCGTCCCCTCCAGCGGGATCCCGCCCTCGCAGGCATGGATGACGCGGGCCCGGCTTGCGAGGAAGTCGGCCTGAAACTGCTCGGCGTAGGTGAACATCTGGTCGTCGGTGTAGGCGGGCCGCCCGTGGATGTCGGTCACGCGCCGCAGCCCGCCGCGCATCCGCATGATGCGCTCCCACTGTTTTGTCTCAACCGTCATGAACCGCCCGAGCTCCGGCGCCCAGATCCGTTCGACCTGCATGCCGGGCGGGTAGTACAGGCCCTCCGTGAACGACAGGTCCTGGCCGACGAGGATGATCGGGTCGCAGCCGAGGTGCTGCGCGAGGTAGAACGAGAGATGGGCGACCGTGCTGCCCGCGGGCAGTGCGGCCCGGGCCGGCGCCGCCGCCTGGAGCAGATCGTCGGCGAACGGCGCGTGCAGGACGTGCGCGCGACCCCGGAAGGTGTCGAGCACATGCCACGTCACCTTCGGCTCGGCCACGAGGATGACGTCGCCGAAGTTCTCGACGCCGCGGAAGAACTGGGCCGAGATTTCGTGGTAATCGAGGGCCGTGACGAAGTGCGGGGGCACGCCGCGCGACAGCATGAGCTTCAACACGGTCTGCACGCCGATCAGCACCGCCCGGTCCCGCAGTCCGGCGAGTTGATCGAAGTTGCGGGTCAGCGACGGCCCGGCCGCGACCAGGATCGCCGGGTAGCCTGCGGCCCGGTCCTTCAGGACCTCCACGCCGGGTTGCGACAGATACGTTGGCAGGTTGAAGGCGATGTTCTTACACGTCACCCGCGCGTTGCGGAGCAGCGAATACATCTGCACGCGCGAGTACGACACGAAGTCGCGCACCAGGCTTCGCACGGCGGCGTGAAACCCGGCGTGCCAGCGCGTGGTATACGGCGCTGCGAGCAGCCGCAGCCCGAGCATGATGGCCGTTAGCGCCGGTCGCAGCCGCTCATGAACGGTCGCTTTGTCGGCGGAGGTGAGGAAGGTCAGCCGGCGCTCGCGGAGCGGCTTGGTGAAATCGGTCACGCAGAATGCGGCTTTCAGCACGCCCGGATCGTCTTCCGCGACCATGAGCAGGGGACGGGGGTAGCGGTCTTCCAGTTCCGCAACGACATAACCCAACCCGAGTCCGTGCACGAGGAAGCAGAGCCCCTCGGCTTCATCGTCGTCGTCGCCCGCGTTCGGCGCGGCCGCGTCGGAGTCCGGCGCGCGCTGCGCCTGCTGCGCGACGAGCGTCCGGGCCTCATCGCGGGGCCGGTAACGGCTGTGCGCGTAGATCGGCTGGCCGTCGTCCGCGCTCAGCCGCAGCGTGAGCAGTCCGTCGCGCGTGGGTTCCAGAGCCGGCGTTGCGGCGAACGGAAGCGCCTCAACGCGGGTGGCCAGGTCGGCGTCGACGGCGTACAGGGCGGCGAGGTTGTCCACGTAGCGCGCGCGGAAGTCCCCGAGCGGGGACGGCGGGACGGCGGCGGGTGACGAACCGGACGGCATCTGGCGACGTAGTGTATCGAGACCGAGGGCCCTGAAGCGGCGAACGCTCGGGCGGGCCGCGCAGAATGTACCGTTTCACGCATGAACCGGCGAGCCGGTTGCTCAAGAGAGAAGCCGCTCGAAGTCGATAGTCAAAGGCGTGAGAGAGCGCAAAGGTCGGGCGTGCGCCGCGCGGCGGAACGCGGCCCCCGCCAGCCCGGGAGCGTGACCCGGCGGTAGTCGCGACGAGCCGCGAGGGTTCGACCGGGTGGCGCCGTCACGAATGGTTTAGCACGCGAGGAGATGGCTCATGACGCCGTCGGCTGCAGCCGAGTCGGTTCCGCGTGTGAGGAGCCGGTCCCGCAGCGGTGTGGCGATGCCGCTGAACGCGGTCACGACGCCAGGGACGTACGTCTGCCACTGGAGCGGACACCTGCTGCGGGTGCCACCGGGCGGACTGGGGCGTGACGGGGTGCTCGGCGTGAACCTCGTCGGCAGCGAGCCGCTCGTCGTGACGAAGATCAGCGACGACCCGGATCTGCCGCTGTCGAAGGCCCGCGGCCTGGCGTGGTCGTTCGGACTGAACATCGGGTTCTGAGCGCGACGTGGCGGGGGAGCGGGGTGACGTGCGGCGCCTGCGGCCGCGCGCTGCGCGCAGCCGTCCCGGGTTATCCCGGTGAGCCTCCGGCCTGATGACCGCGCGCACGCGCACGAGGCGGACGCGATACGAATCGACGGTTTTCGTTTGACGCGCAGGGTTTCGTGTGGAATTTTCAGTGCGGCGGAGGTGCGTGCCACTGGAGCCGAAGCGGTTGGCACGCGGGGCGGGCTGGAGGTGTCGCGATGCGAGCGGCGACGGCGGAGAACGTGGAGCCCGGGGCCGGCGTGCCAGTGAGCATTCCGCTGGACGCGGTGTCCGGGGCGGGGACGTACGTGTGCAACTGGAACGGGCAACTCCTGCGCGTCCCGCCGGGGGCGGCGACGCCGCGGGGCCTCGCCATCAACATCGTGGGACGCGAGCCATTGTTTGTGACGCGGATTAGCGACGACCCGCGCCTGCCGCTCGAGCGGGCGCGCGCACGGGCGGCCGCGCTGCGACTCACGGTCGGTTTCTGACACGACCCCGCCGATCCGTCCGACGGGGAGCGGCCGAGGCACCGGCGGCAACCCCGACGGACGGCGTTCGCGGGGCTATTTCTCGGGCTTCAGCGTCACGGAGGTGAACTGCACGCCCTCGGGCGTTGTCGTGATGGTCATCACGCCGGCCGCCGAGTACGGCAGCATCTTCCGCATGACCTCCGGGTCCTTGTCCCCCGTGCCGCCGGTCAAGCCGCTCATGAGCCCCGACAGGAGGCCGCTGGCGTCCATCGGGACGTCCGTCTTCGCCAGCTCGATCGCAGCTTCCATCATCTTGCGGCTGTCGGCGTAGACGGTCAGCCACGATTGCTCCGGGACGAGCCGCGCCAGCTTCTTCCAGGCATCCGACTCGGCCAGCGGGTCGCCCGACTTCGCTTCCAGGGCGTTTTCGACCGCCGCGGTGTTTCCCAAGACGAGCCGGTCGCTCGTGGCGGCCAGGGTCATCTGGAACATCGGCATGTCGAACACCTGCGTGCCCCGGAGATCGCGCGGCTGAAGCAGCCCGGCGAAGCCGCTGAAGAACTTGGTCATCGCCGGCTGGTCCTTGTGACCCAGCGACAGGACGAAGCGGACCGCGTCCGCGTTGAGCGGCCGCGCGAACGCCAGGCTCATCGTCAGCGGGCCGCGCAGGTGGTCCATGAAGTCCTTGAGGATGTTGACCGGCTGTCCGCTGGGCAGCGGCACGGCTTCCAGCGCCTGCCGCATCTGGTCCGCCGCTTCCGCGCCCGTCTGGCGCACCATCCGCTCGATGTCCTCGTACAGCTTCATGGGCTGGAGGTTCACGCCGAAGAACACCACGGTGTCGGCGCTGATGGAGGCGGGCGGCGCCGTCGGCCGGTTCTCCATGCTCAGGATCTTCGCCAGGCCTGAGCGCTCCGATTTCATGAGGAGCAGAAGCTCGAACTTCGAGTCGTAGGCGGCCGCGCCGAACCGCATGTGCCCGACCAAGCTGCGCAGGCTGTCAACGCCGATGACCTGGAGCATCTTTGCGAGGTCCTCGTCGTCGTCCTTGGCGGCGGCCTTACCCATTTCGATCACGCGCGGCACGTTGCACACCAGGCGGACCGGCCCGACCGGCTTCAGATGCCGCAGCAGCGCCTTGTAATCATCGGCCTCCGCGAGGCTCTTGCCCGGCTTGTCGCGCTTCAGCGCCGCTTTCACCTGATCAATCGATCCGGCCACGATCAGCCGGTCCTGCGTCAGGCACAGCGCCAGCGTGGGCGGCATCGTCTCGGCGGAGAACAGCTCATCGAGGGCCCGCTCGATGGCCTTGTCGGGGCCGCTGGCGAGCAGTTCCAGCGGCGACTCACCGGCGTCGAAATCCGGGTCCTGGTCGTCCTCCTTCTTCGCCCCGTCCCCTTCGCTCCGGGAGGTGAACACGTCGATCGTGTCTCCGCCGAAGTTGACAGTCTCGTACTTGCCGACGTCCTTCAGCTTCCGGACGGCGGCGTCGTAGTACTTTCGCATGGTGGCCGCGTCGCCCACGGTCGCGATCAGGCCCGGCTCGAGCTCGCCCGGCTTGGCCGGGTCGCCCAGCGCGTAGAGCGCCAGGGGCCCGCGGAACGGGTTCCGAAGCTGCTCCTTCGACACGTCGAGCGCCTTCGCGAGGCGCTCCTGGAGCTTCTCCTGTGCCGAGGCGAACAAGCCCATCTCCGGGGCTTTCTCGGTCAGCGACTTGTCGTTCAGCATGGCATAGCTCGCCGTTTTCTTGAAGTCCTCCCAGACGCGCTCCACGTCCGTGATGCCCAAGTACAGGAGCGTGTCGGCCGGCACCCATTCGGCCGGATCGATCTCCTTCGAGGGCGAGTCCTGAGCCGAAGCGGAGGCCGCGAGGAGGGCCAGAAGCAGCGACAGGGGCAGAAGCGTGCGTTTCATCCCGTGTTCCTTCCACGAAAAATGGGCTTCGTTGTCCGTTGAGCCGTGGTTGTCGCGCGGGGCGGCGACCGGTCCGGTGGGTCAGGGCTTCGCCGCCGCCGGCCGCAGCGCCGGCGCGACGCCGGCCTCCTTGCGGGCGGGCGGTTGCAGGTAGCGGTAGCCGGCCTCGGAGGACTCGCTGTTGTACGCGAACGCCTCCCGGTTTTTGAGGAAGTCGATCACGTACCGCACCGGAATCGCGAAACCGAGTCCCTCGCCGCCCATGATCTTCATGTTCGTCACCCCGACGACCTGTCCGCGGGCGTTGAACAGCGGTCCGCCCGAGTTGCCGGGGTTGATCTGCGTGGTGGTCTGGATGTAGACGAGCCCTTCTTCCGCCCGGTTGCGGCGGCTGACGATGCCCTCCGACACGCTGCGCTCGAGACCGAGCGGGTTGCCGATCGCAAAGACCGGGTCGCCGTCCCGCAGGTCGTCGTCGGTGTCGAGGTACGTGATGACGGGCTGGTAGTCCGCGGGCAGGCTCACTTTCAGCAGGGCCAGGTCGAGGAAGGAGTTCGTCGCGACGATCTCGACTTCCTCGTACTTGTCGCGCCGGAACTCGTCGCCCACCCGACGGAAGATCGTGACGGCCAGCTTCCGCTCACCCTCGACGACGTGAAAGTTCGTGATGAGGTGCCCCTGCGCCGAGATGAAGAACCCGCTGCCGAGCCCGCTGGGCGAGGACACCAGCACCACCCCCTCCCCGAAACGCTCCGCGAGCTGCTTCGCACTCATCGGCGGCAGTTCCCGCGCGGTGAACAGGTGTTCGGTCGTGCGCTCCGCCCCCGCCGGTGCGGCGGCGGGCGCCTCGACCGGCCGGATCTCGAGCACGCTGCGGCGCGGGATCGAGAGCACGTCGAAGCCGAGGTCCACCACCACGCGCTCGGGCGTCTCGCGCAGCACGTCGGCCTGGATCGTCGCGCCCTCCCGCAGCACGATCACCGACGCCGCCGCGGCCGAAGTCGCCGCCACCCATGCCGCCGCCAGCAGTGTCCACGCCCGGTTCATCGACCCTCTCCGTCCGAGGCTCCGCAGGCCGCTACCAATCGTAGACGCCCCGGCCGACGTCACACAAGGGACCGCGGCCCATCCCCCGCGCCCGCCGGCCGCAATCGACAGTTTTCGACGGACGCCGGCGGTGGCCCCGAGCGGTCAGCCGCGCAGCAGCTCGCGGGCGATCACATGCCGCTGGATCTCGCTGGTGCCTTCGTAGATCGTCGTGATGCGGGCGTCGCGGTAGAGCTGCTCGACGCGGAACTCGTGCACGAACCCGTACCCGCCGTGGACCTGCACCGCCCGATAGGCGATCCGGTTCGCCGCCTCCGACGCGAAGAGCTTGGCCATCGACGCCTCGCGCGTGAACGGCCGGCCGGCGTCCTTGAGCGCGGCCGCCCGCTCGATCAGGAGCTGCGCCGCGTCCAGCTCCGTCCGCGTGTCCGCCAGCATCCACTGGATGGCTTGGAAGTCGGCGATCGGCCGCTGGAACTGCTGCCGCTGCCGGGCGTAGGCGGTCATCAGGTCGAGGCACGCCTCGCCGATCCCCGCTGCTTGCGCCGCGATGCCGATCCGCCCGCCGTCGAGCGCGGAGAGCGCGATCTTGAGTCCGTCGCCCGGCTGCCCGAGCAGGTGATCTTCCGGCACGTACACGGCGTCCAGCACCATCTCGGCCGTTTCGGACCCGCGAATGCCCATCTTGCCGTGGATCGGCCGCCGCTCGACGGTCGCCTGCCGCGCATCCATCAGGAACATGCTGAAATCGCGGCTGCCCCTGTCCCGCCCCGTCCGGGCCAGCACGACGAACCACCGGCCGGTCATGCCGTTGGTGACCCACATCTTCGTGCCGGAGAGCTTCCACCCGCCGGGGACGGGCTCGGCCCGCGTCTTGGCGGAGGCCGGATCGGACCCGGCGTCCGGCTCGCTGATGGCGAACGCTGCCAGGTTGTCGGCCGTGCCGAGCTGCTTCAGCACCGCGTCGCGCACGTCGGGCGGGGCGAACATCCGAATGGCCTCGCACACCATGCTGTGGACGCTGACGGTCACCGCAACCGACGGCGAGGCGTACGCCAACTCGCGGATGATGTGCGCGTACGGCACCATCGGCACGCCGAGCCCGCCGTCCGACTCGGGCACCCGCAGGCCCAGCAGCCCCATCTCGTGGAACTGCGTCAGACGTTCGCAGCAGGACCGCTCCTCGCGGTCCCAGTCGCGATCCGCCGCGAGCAGCTCGCCGCGGGCGTAGTCGCGCACCGCCTGCACGAGCAAGAGGTGATCATCCGCTACGGAACTGGCCATGCTCCACACCACACGAGCGTGCTGTCAGTGAACCCGCCGCGGACGATATGATCCACACCACCAGTGTGCACGAGCCGCGGCCTGCCGCAACGCGGCCCGCGTCACGACACTGGGAGTCTAGCCGAGGAACACCCCGGATGAAAGCCTGTCGCGCCCGCCTGCTGGTTCCGAGCGTGGTTTCGGCCGCCGCGGTCCGCGCCGGGGGGCCGCCGCCCGCCGCCCGGTCGGCTGCCGGTGCCGCGCGGGCGGAAACGCAAGAAACCCGCGAGGCCCGCGCATGATCCACACCGGCCGGCTGCACATCGCGACGCAGGGGCACACCGAAGTGCTCGATATCACCGACGGCGTGGCGCGGGTGGTGGCGGAAGCGGGCGTCCGCAGCGGCGTGGCGGTGGTGTTCGTCATCGGCTCGACCGCGGGCGTGACGACCACCGAGGCCGAGCCGGGGCTTCTGAACCATGACCTGCGGGCGTTTTTCGAGCGGATCGCGCCGGCCGGGGCCGACTACGCCCACGAGGCCACCTGGCACGACGACAACGGGCATGCCCACGTGCGGGCGGCCGCGGTCGGTCCGTCGCTGACCGTGCCGGTCGTGGAGGGGCGGCTGACGCTGGGGACGTGGCAGCAGATCGTGCTGCTGGACTTTGACACGCGGCCGCGGCGGCGGGAGGTGGTGGTGCAGGTGGTGGGCGAATAACGCGGGGGCAGCGCGAGTGGTGAGCAGCGAGCAGCGAAGAGCGCGTTGAAAAGCAGCCCGCCCGGTCCCTCGCTCGCTCCTCGCTGTGCTCTGCGGACCTGGCGCGCGGCCCTACGCGATCGGCCGGGGCGGCGGTAGGATGCCGGCCGCATTGTCAACCTTCACCGGAGGTGCGCCCGCCCATGACGCCGATCGACGACGCCCCGCTGACCCGCGCCCCGCGTGTTCCCGCCGCCCCCGTCGCCCGGCTCTCGATCATGATGTTCCTCCAGTTCGCGATCTGGGGCTCGTGGGCCGTGCTCGTCGCCGGGCATATGCGCAATCTTGGTTTCAGCGATCCGCAGATCAACCTCGTGTACCTGACGACGGCGATCGGTGCCATGCTTAGCCCGCTGATCGCGGGCTGGATCGCCGACCGGTTTCTGCCGAACCAGGTCTTCACGGGCGGCGTGCATCTCGTCGGCGCGGCGCTGCTGGTGGTCGCCTGGCGGCAGCAGACCTTCAACGGATTGTTCGCCGTCGTCCTGGCCTATGCCGTGCTGTACATGCCGACGATCGCGCTGACCAACGCGATCGCCTTTCACCACATGCCGGACAGCCGCAAGTTCGGCTTCATCCGGGTCTGGGGCACGATCGGCTGGATCGTGATCAACTGGGTCATGAGTCTCTACCTGCGGATGTGGGAGCAGTGGGCCCCCGGCGCGTCCCGCATCGGCGACTGCCTCGTCGCGGCGGCGATCCTGTCGGCCCTGATGGGGCTGTACTGCTTCTCGCTCCCCCACACCCCGCCGAGCAAACAGGCCCAGAACCCCTACGCGTTTCTCGACGCGCTCAAGCTGACCGCCAACCGCAACTTCGCGGTGCTGCTGGTCATCTCGTTCGTGGTCGCGATCGAGTTGCCGTTCTACTACAACCTGACGTTCCTGTTCCTGACCGAGCCGGGTACGGGCATCGGCCTGCGGGAGAGCCAGGCCAATCTGGCCATGAGCCTCGGGCAGATCGCCGAAGTGCTCATCATGCTGCTGCTGGCGCCGGCGCTGCGCTACCTCGGCATGCGGACCACGATTCTGCTCGGGATTCTGGCCTGGCCCCTGCGGTACGCGATCTTCGCCCTCGGGCAGCCGACGTGGCTGGTCGTCGCGGCCCAGGGCCTGCACGGCATCTGCTACTCGTTCTTCTTCGTCGGCGGCATGATCGCGGTGGAGCGCCTCGCCTCGAAGGACATCCGCGCCAGTGCGCAGGGCCTGATCGTCTTCGCGACCAACGGCGTCGGCATGCTCATCGGGAGCCTCCTCGCCGGGCAGGTCGCGAATTTCTTCCTGCTCGAGACCGGCGGGCACGCGTGGGCGAAGATCTTCCTCGTCCCGATCGCCATCACGGTCGTCGCCGCCGTGGCGTACGCCCTGCTGTTCAACGAGCGCCGCTTCCGCGCGGACAGCGAGCGCATCGAGCGCGAAGCCGCGGCGGCCCACGCGTAGCCGGCCGGGCGGTCCGTGCGGCACCGGCCGATGGCCGGTGCGAGGTGGCGCGGGTTGCGAGCGGCTTTGAACGCTCGCCGGCGTTTCGCGCTTGCGTAGACGGCCGACGCGAGGGGTTGCCGCTATCGGCGCGATGGGCTCAGCCGGGAACCGAGCAGCCCTAATCGCGTGATCTCAAACCCTCCATCCTTCAGTCCCTCAGCTCCTTTCGCGTGGCCGCGCGTTGCCACCCGGCCGCCGTCCGCGCGCCCCGCTCGCGGGCACGGCCGCCGTCCGCGCGTCCCGTTCGCGGGCCCGGCCCCCTTCAGTGCGGCATATCCGCGGGCCCGGCCGGCGTCGCGCGTTTCGAGAGGTCCAGCAGCAACTGCCGCACGTTCGCCTGGAGCGCCTGCACGGCCGCACTCGGCGACTTCGTGCGCGTGCGGGCGGCCGCACGATCAGCCCGCGGACCGTCTGAACCTGCTCGATGAGGGCCGCCGTCGGGCTGCCGGATTCCGCCAGCTGCCACCAGCCGTCACCTTCCGCCCCCCAGACCCCTTCGACCCAGACCGGGGACGTCCATCCGTCGCGGGTCCCTTCCCTGGCGTCGGCGACCTTGGCGACCGCGAGCATGGTCGGAAAGGCCGGGCGCACGTCCGCCTTCAGGTACGTCTCGATGGCCGTGTCGGAGAGCGACTGGAGGTCGCCCGACACGCCGCGCAGGCTCGGCGTCGGCTTGGTGATGCCCTTGTAGGGCGTCGCGCAGCCCAGCGTCACGGCCAGAAGCGCTAGGCCCCACCCCATTCGCACGCGCGGTAGCCGCCCGACTGGATCTCCGGCCCGTCCTCGGTGGCTGCGGCGGGCGACGGGACCGCGCGCCGCCGCGGATACCAGGATGCCGGCGCGCGGCCGCGGGCGAAACGCCGCTGCGCGCGTTCCCGCTCGGCGGCGGCGCCCGTATACTACCGGGTCTTGCGGCCCGGGCGGGGGGCCCCGGCGAAGTGGTCAGGCGAGCATGGACGACTTATCCAAGATCCGGAACATCGGCATCGCCGCGCACATCGACGCGGGCAAGACCACGACCACCGAGCGTGTGCTGTACTACAGCGGCACGATCCACAAGATGGGGGACGTGGACGACGGCACGACCGTCACCGACTTCGACGTCGAGGAGCAGCAGCGCGGCATCACGATTTACAGCGCCGCCGTGTCGTTCGACTGGCGCGACTGCCGGATCAACCTGATCGACACGCCCGGGCACGTGGACTTCACGGCCGAGGTCGAGCGCAGCCTGCGGGTGCTGGACGGGGCGGTGGTGGTGTTCGACGCCAAGGAAGGCGTCGAGGCGCAGTCGGAGACCGTCTGGCGGCAGGCGGACAAGTACCGCGTACCGCGCATCTGCTTCCTGAACAAAATGGACAAGACCGGGGCCGACTTCCACCGCGCCGTGGGCACGATTCGCGCGCGGCTGGGCGCGAATCCGGTGCCCATCCAGCTCCCGCTCGGGCAGGAGAACGCGTTCCACGGCGTCATCGACCTGCTGACGATGACGGCGTGCGTCTACCGCGGCGGCGACGGGCGGCAGTTCGACGTTGTCGAGATCCCCGCCGAGCACGCCGCCACGGCCGCCGAGTTCCGCCACCAGCTCGAGGAGAAGGCGGCGGAGATCGACGAGGCGCTGATGCTCAAGTACGTCGAGAACCAGCCGCTGAGCGAGGCCGAGCTGCGGGCGGCGCTGCGCAAAGGGACGCTGGCGCGGCAGTGTCAGCCGGTGCTGTGCGGCTCGGCCCTGCGCTACATGGGCGTGCAGCCGGTGCTCGACGCGGTCTGTGATTTTCTGCCGTCGCCGCTGGACGTGCCGCCGATCCAGGGGCACGACCCCGAGCGCCCCGACAAGCTCGTGCAACGGAAGTGCGACCCCGGCGGTCCGCTGACGGCGCTGGTCTTCAAGGTCGTCGCCGACCCGCATGGCGACGTGGCGTTCCTTCGCATCTACTCGGGGACGCTCAAGGCCGGCTCGCGGGTGCTGAACGTCGGCCGCCGCAAGAAGGAGAACGTGCCGCAGATTTTCCGCGTCTTCGCCAAGCGACGCGAGAAGATCGAGAAAGCCCACGCGGGCGACATCGTGGCCGCCGTCGGCCTGAAGGAATCGACGACCGGCGACACGCTCTGCGACACGCACGGCGGCGTGCTGCTGGAGCGGATCGAGTTCCCCGAGACGGTCATCCGCATGGCCATCGAGCCGCGCTCCAGCGCCGACCGCGACAAGCTGCTGGACGTGCTGGCGATGCTGGCGCGCAGCGACCCGACGTTCGAGTTCCGGGCCGACGCCGAGACCGGCCAGACCCTCATCGCCGGGATGGGCGAGCTGCACCTCGAGGTCATCTGCCACCGCATCGAGCGCGACTTCCACGTGCCCGTGAAGGTCGGCAAGCCGCGCGTCGCCTACCGCGAGACGATCACGCGGGCCGCCGAGGACGAGGGCCGCTTCGTGCGGCAGGCCGGCGGCAAGGGCCAGTTCGCGGTCGTGCGGCTGCGGGTCGAGCCGTTCACGCCGCAGCCGGGCGAGGAGCACTTCCGGTTCGAGAACCGCCTGCCGGACGGGCTGATCCGGCCGCAGTTCCTGCCGGCGATCGAGCAGGGCGTCCGCGACGCGGGGCGGAGCGGCAACCTGGGCGGCTACCCGCTGATCAACGTGAAGGTGACGCTGATCGGCGGCGAGGACCACCCGACGGACGCGTCGGAGCTGGCCTTCGAGAGCGCCGCCGGCATCGCGTTCCAGCGGACGGTGCAGCAGGCCGGGCCGGTGCTGCTGGAGCCGATCATGCGGGTCGAGGTGGTGACGCCGGAAGAGTACTTCGGGGCGATCAACGGCGACCTGATGTCGCGCCGCGCGACGATCACCGGGACGACGCTGCGCGGGCCGAACCACGTGATCACGGCCGAAGTGCCGCTGGCGACGATGTTCGGCTACGCGACGCAGGTGCGGTCGCTCTCGCAGGGCCGGGCGTCGTATGCGATGGAGCCGTGCCGGTACGAGCGCATGCCCGACAACCTGGCCCGCCAGGTGCTGGGCGTGATGTAGCGGCGGCCGCGTAACGTCTGGAAGGGCGTGCGGGAGCCGCCCCCGTCGCCCCGCTCCCGCCGGCGTCCGAAGCGCGCGGGCTCATCCCGCTCCTCAACCCGCTACTTCCGCTCTGCGTAATACCGCGAGATCGTCGGCACGAGGTACTCGTCGAACGCGCGGGCGAAGTCGTAGTCGGGCTGCCAGCCCCAGTCCCGCCGCGCGGCCGTGTCGTCCACGTCGGCCGGCCAGCTGTCGATGATCCGGGCGCGCGGCTTGTCCGGCTTGAACGTGATGTCCGCGTGGGGGAACGCCCGGAGCACGCGCTCGCGGATCTCGGCCGCGGTGGGGCTGAACGCTCCGACGTTGTACACCCGCTGCGTGAGCCGCTCCTCGGGCGCCGCCGCGAGCGTCACGAGCGCCTTCACGCCGTCCGGCATCGCCATGAACGGGATCCGCGCCTCCGGCGCGACGAAGCACGCGTAGGGCTTGCCCTGGGCGGCCGCGTGGATCATCTCGGGGGCGTAGTCGCTCGTGCCGCCGGTCGGCATCGTCACCGCGCTGATGAGGCCTGGGAACCGGATCGCGCGGAAGTCCACGCCGCTGGTCGTCTGCTCGGCCGCGAGCTGCCGGTAGTGCAGGGTGTAATAGCGGCCGAGGTGCTCGCAGTAGAGCTTGTTGCAGCCGTACATCGTCGTCGGGAAGTTCCAGTCGGTCTCCCGCACACGGCCGACCTTGTTCTTGGTCTCGACATCAGGCAAACCGTAGGCCGCGATCGAGCTGGGGAACAGGAATTTCACGCGGTGGCCGTGCCACCGGGCCTGCTCGACCGCCAGCTTGATGAGCTTGAGCGTGCCCTCCACGTTGACGCTGTGGGCGGTCTCCGGCGTGTACTCGGCCCGCGTGCTGAGCAGCGCGGCCAGGTGGTAGATCGCGTTGATCTCATACTCGCTCACCAGCCGTCCCATGAGGAAATCGTCGAGGATGTCGCCCGCGATGTGCGCGTGGCAGTACGGGCGCAGGGACTCATCGATCGGCTTGAGGTCGAGCGCGACCACGGCCGTGCCGTTCTTCCGCAGGTGCTCGATCAGGCCGTGACCGATTTCACCATTCGCGCCGGTGATGAGCGTGACGGGGACGCGCATGCGACACTCCCGGGAGGCACCCAAGCGAGCTCCCGACCAGTGTCGCCCGCGCGGGGCCGGCACGCAAGTGCTGCGCTGAGCGGCCCGCGCCGGGACGCAGGGCGCGAAATCGGGGGCTTCCGAGGCGGGCGGTGAGCTCACTGTGGCGTGCCGGCGCGGCGGTGGGCGCCCGCCCCGCGCCCGTCTTACTTCTTCGCGGCCTGCTGCTCGTTTTCGCGGGCGGCCTCCTCGGCCTTGGCGGCCTGCCCGCGGGCCTTCTTGGCACGGGCTTCCGCGAGGGCCTCGCGGTAGCTGCGCAGCATCTCTTCGGAGATGTGCTTGGTGCGGCTGACGTGGTGCCAGACCACCAGCGCGCCACCCACCGCGATGGCCAGCCATGTGAGCGTTCCGGGTGACATGGCGTTGCGATGGGTCTCCGTGGACGGACGCACGCGGCGGGAGCCGCAACGCTTCCCGCCCGAAGTATCGACTGGTTTGCGCCGGCCGGTCAAATCTGGGGCAGCGGGCGTTGCGGGTCCGCGGCGGTGCGACTAGGATGCCGCCCGGCCGGAAGGGAGCAGTCATGGCGCCGGCCCGCGCGGCCGTGGGCGGCGCCGGTGTGCCTTTTTTTGCGCGAGTTTCGCCGGGCGGCTGGGCGCCGACCGGCGGACCGCAGCCGAGGCGCGGCGACGCTATGAACTCCGGGCAGGTGTGGCGCGACGTTTCGGAAGCGGCGGACCTGCGACGACTCATTCGCGACGTGCCCGACTTTCCGAAGCCGGGGGTGCTCTTCAAGGACATCACGCCGCTGCTGCGCGACGCGTCCGGGCTCGCGCTGGCGGTCGAGCTGATGGTGCAGCCGTTTCGCGGCACGCATGTGGACGTGGTGGTGGGAGCGGAGTCGCGGGGCTTCATTTTTGGAACGGCCGCCGCGAAATCTCTCTCAGTGGGGTTCGTGCCGATCCGCAAACCGGGCAAGCTGCCGCGTTCCACGCGGCGCGTGGAATACGCGCTGGAGTACGGCACGGACGCGCTCGAGATGCATGCCGATGCCCTTCAACCCGGCCAGAATGTGCTGATCGTGGATGACGTGCTGGCGACCGGCGGCACGCTGGCGGCGTGCTGCGGGCTCGTGCGGGCCGCCGGCGCGCGGATTCAGGCAGTCGCGGTGCTCATTGAGCTCCCGAAGCTCGGCGGCCGAGCGCTGCTCGGCGACGTGCCCGTGTTCAGCGTGATATCTTATCCGAAGTGACGCCGTAAGTCGCTTTGGGGAAAACGTTTGCGTGGATGGGGTGCCGCAGACCCTCGGGCGCGGGCTGGACACCTCGGAGGTTGATGCGGTGGCGACAATGGTGGTGGCGGGGCCGCCGGCGGCGGTTGGAGCAAGGCCGCTTGCCGGGCGCACGGCCGCGCGGTACACCGCTGCACGCGGAGTTGGATCGGTCCGGAATGGGGTACGCCCCTCGCGGGGCGGCCGTCCGGAGCTGACGCGTGTCGGCGGTTGGAGGCTGGCATGACACTCAGACGCGGTGCGTGGCGGTGTGGCGTGGTCGCCGGGCTGGCGGCAGTGGCGATCGGCGGTTGCGCGCTCGCCACGGACCTGGTGAACCCGACGCTGGCGTCGTCCCTGGGGTTGCCGGGCAGCCAGTCGGGCGAGCGCGGCGTCGTCATCATGGCGTTCAACAACACGACGAAGTTTCCGGCGGTGTTCCTGGCATTTGAGGCCGGGGATGCGACCGACGCGACGAGCGGCCGGAACTTCTCGGTGCAGGCGCAACCGGGCGAAGTCGCCAACGAGATCATCGAGTGCCCGGTGGCCGTGCTCGGTCCCGGGACGCTCGGGGCGGACCTGTCGGTGGATACCGCCGCCGCGGTCGTCGTCGCCGGGCAGAATGTCGCGACCGTGGGCTACGCCGGGGGGCCGCTGCGCTCCGGCACGGCCTACAAGTGCGGCGACGTCATCGAGGTCCGCCTGGTCGCGACGGCGACCGGCACGGGGGACCAGCAGCAGCAGAATCTGCGGATCGTGGTGCGGGTGATCCCCGGGCAGTGAACGCCGTAAGGAGCAGAGCGTGATGGTGGGAGCACAGGCTTGGCGGTGGACGGTGCTGGCCGGACTCGTGCTGGCCGGGGGCTGCGCCGACCCGACGGAGATCCTGAATCCGGAGTTTGTGGACAGTCTGAGCCGCGGGAGCGGAAGCGTCGCATCGCTGCCGGGTGATGCCCCGGGGCTCGCCGTGTTTGTCGAGAACCAGACGACGCGCTGGATCAGCGCGGCCGTCTCGTATCGGGATGGGGACGGGAACGCCCGCAGCTTCACGCAGGTGGTCGGGCCGGGTGAGCGGACGGGGCAGATGCTGGTCTGCCAGATCCAGGAGATCACGCTCGGGAACGTGTCGGATCTGGGCGCGGTCGGCGCCGTCGTCTACCTGTCCGACCCGGCGACGGGCAGTCTGGCGGACTCGCCGTTCGTAGAAGTGGAGCCGTTCGGGCTGCTGCTCCGCAGCGGCGTGAACTACGAGTGCGGCGACGGGGTGGACTTCATCGTGCGGGCTTCGTCGAACACGGCTTCGGGTTACCAGACGTACGCGCGGCTGCGCAACAATTGAGCGGCGGCCACGGCGCCGCGTCCGCGGGAGTGTCGGATGAGAAACGCAGTACACAAGGCCGGAGCCTGGGCCGTCGGGGTGCTCGTCAGCCTGCTGGCGGGCGGGTGCCCGACGGGGCCGGGTGGTGGCGGCGACGTGATCGCCGGCGGCACGGGCGACACGGGGCAGATCCGCAACGAGGCGTCGGTGCGGGTGCTGACCCCGTCGGCGACGCTGTCGATCACCGGCGGCACACAGGTCGAGGTCAACTGGCAGGCCTTCGGCACGACGCGTTTCGCGGTGCTGGACGTCTTCTTCGACGTCGACCGGAACGCCGCCAACGGCAACGAGATCGTCGCGCTGGGCAACCGGCCGCTGACCGAGACCTCGGCCCTGCTCGACACGACCCGCCTGCTGCGCGGCACGTACTTCATCGGCGTGCGGGTGAAGGAGGCCGGCGCGGTCGTGGCGTTCGGCTACGCGCCGGGGCAGGTCGTCATCGACCAGCGGCCGTCGTTCCGCTTCACGACCGACGATGTGCGGGAATCGACCATCAGCGACCGGTCCAATCGCATCGTGTTGACGTTCAACGTGCAGTGGGAGTTCAGTGATCCGGACTCGACGAACACGGTGCGGGTGTATCTCGATCCCGACCGGGGCGAGGACGTGAACGCCAACGCGGCCCTGGGCGTCAACGGCAACGAAATCCTGCTGTACACGAGTGCCCGGGCCCCGGACGCGGACGGCGTGACGCGCGACGGGTTCACGTTCGACCTGCCGCCGGCGTCGTTTCCGCCGGGCCGCTACCGCATCCTGGCGATCGTGTCGGACGGCAACACGGCCATCCCGTTCTACGCGCCGGGCGTGGTTACGCTGCGGTCGCGGCTGGCGGGGTACGTGGATCTGCGGTTCATGGACTTGCCCAGCAGCCCGGTGCGCGGCGCGATCTTCGAGGGCTTCAACCCGCGCGACAATGCGGGCAGTCTCGTCGCCAGTGCCAAGGACTTCGACGGCGATGGTTTCGGCGACTTCATGATCGTCTCGCAGTTCGGCAAGCCGCGCTACCAGGTGAACACCCAGGGCATCGGCCTGGGTGAAGCCTACCTGATCTACGGTCGCCGGAAGGCGTTTACCGGGGTGAACAATCTGAACTCGACCGGCACGCTCTTCCGCGGCGAGATTTTCGGCGGCGTTCCGGAAGCGTCGGATCCGATCCGCCCGACGCGGGGCATCACGAGCTTCACCGTCGTGTCCGACATGAACGGCGACGGGGCCCAGGAGCTCGCGTTCGGTCTGCCGTTCGTCGATTCGGCGCCGCAGGGCATTCTGGATGCCGCCGGCTATTTCCGGACCGGCGGCGTCGTGGTCGTGTCCGGCTCCGTGTTCGGCGGTTTCTTCGGCCAGACGTACATCCCGCTCGCGGAGGTGGGCACGCGGACCCCGTCGCCCGGACCGCCGGACCCGGTCTACTGTCCCGAGGGGTTCGTGGGCGTGAAGGCGCCGTCGTCGTCGCTCGGCTGGACGCTCTTCCATGAAAACTACGGCGTGGCGGTGCTCGAAACGCGGCTCGGCATGCGCATCTCGACGGCCGTTTTCGGCGACCAGTGCGGTGAGACGCTGTCCACCTACCCGTTCTTCGCCGGTGGGTCGAACACCGCCCTGGTGATCTCCGCCCCGGGGCGCGACCCGACGCGGACCGCGTTCGTGGGTAGCCGGCCCGGCGCCGGCACGGTCAGCATTTTCTACCACACGCCGGGGTACAACCTGTGGGACACCGAGACGGACGAGCTGCCGGTGGGCGGGCCGTTCCACTACATTCTCGACGACCGGACGTACCCGCCGTTCGCACTGGCCGGCTACTACACCACCACCCTGACGGATGACCCGTGCACGGAGCAGATCCAGTCGTCCAACACGCCCATCCGGTCGAACACGGCGCGGCTGTACGGCGAGTTCGCCGGCGCCGCCGCGGGGAACGCCGTGGGGGTCTCCGACTTCAACGCGGACGGCCTGCCCGACCTGCTGGTCGGCAGCCCGCTGGCGTTCGGCGGGCGCGGCGCGTGCTACATCGTGCTGGGCCGGATTCCGGCCCTCGTCACGGGCACCGAGTTGGGACTGGAGGAGCTGAGCCTTCCGATGAATGCGGGCGGGGCGCAGCGCGTGTTTGACGGCATCCGGGTGGTCGGCGCCCCCGGCGACCGGCTGGGCGAATCGCAGGACGATGCCGGCGATTTCAACAATGACGGCATCGCCGACGTGATCATCGGCTCGCGGAACCTGAACGACCGCCGCGGGGGGGCGGCCGTGTTCTTCGGCTCGCGCACCGTGATCAACCTGACGGAGGACGAGATTCCGTTCAACGAGATCGCCAGCCGCGGGCTGGGCGTCATCTTCCGCGGCGAAAGCTCGGGAGACCTCGCCGGGGCGCGGGTGTCCAACGCGGGCGACGTCGACGGTGACGGCAACACGGATCTCCTGATCGCCGCGCCGGGCCGGACGGTCACACTCGATCTGGACCTGGATGGCGTGACCGAGATCGACCGCACCAACTGCGGCGTTGTGTATCTGGTCTACGGCTCGCCGCGCCTGGCGAGTATGGCGACTCCCGGCAACCCGCCGGGTGTCTTCGATTTGGCGTACTGCGGCACGGAGCACCTGCCGGGCGTGGTCTTCATCGGCCGCCGCAGCGGTGATCAGCTCGGCGCCGCGGTCGGCCTGCAAGGCGACCGCACCCGGGCCATCGCGCCGGCCGGCGACATCGACGGCGACGGCTTCGCCGACCTGCTGCTGGGCTCGGCGACGGCCTCGCCGCGGGATCGGACGGAGGCGGGCGAAGTGTACCTGATCTACGGGCTCGGAGATTGACGACGGACCGGTCGCCCCGGTGCGACCGCAGGAGTGGACGTGTGATGAACCGCGGGCTTCTCGGCGGGTGCGGGCTCGTGCTGGCGGTCCTTCTGGCCGCGTGCGGCACGCCCGCGACGGGCATCATCAATCCGTACCTCACGCTGGCCAACACGTTCGGCGTCACGCCGACGGGGACCGACAGCGACACCGACTCGGGCGGCAGCGGGACCCAGGCCGGCGGCGCGTTCCGGCGGAATGTGCGCCTGCTGATGGAGAACCTGCACTCCTCGGCGCAGGTGGACACTTCGTGGATCGCCTGGGTCGAGGCGGGCAGCGTACGGACCACGGACCAGCAGGACGATCTGCTGCGGGCCGGGTACACCCGTCTGACGAGGCCGGTGGCCATCGGCACGGTCTTCACGCTGCCGATCGGCACGTATGTGTACAACGGACCGGGGCTGGCCGGGGCCACGCCGGTGCGGCTGGGCATCCCCGGGGCGCGGGTCGGCTCGCCGACGTACGAGATCTCGCTCTTGACGCCCGACGCCCTGCTGGTGTTCTCGCAACCGCCGGTGTCATGCGACAGCGTGGCTTGGCGGCTGCTGGACGCCCGCGGCAACGTCTTGACCGGCCCGGTCTCCGGCCCCGGCGGTTTCAAGACCCTGGCGCAGATCGACGCCTACCAGTGCGACCCGCTTCGGCCGGGGCTGTTTCTGCGCGTCGGCGGCGGGCGCCCGGCGGACAATGAGTATGTCGAGGGCGACAGCATCCTGTTCACGTTCAGCGAAGGGTCCGACGCCGATGGCAACTTCGCGTTCGTGACGATCGGAGCCGATCTTACTTTCACGCCCACGACGGGCACGACGCCGTAAAACGTTGCAAACTCGCAACAGGATCGGTCGGGTTCGGCCGGTGCGAGTGGTATAATCGAGCGACGGAATGTGAGAGGTATGGACGATGTGCAGGCGCTTGGCGATTTTGACCGGCGTGGCGGCCGTTCTGGGGGCGGCGCCGTGGGGGCTGGCGCAGGGTACCGCCGATACGCCGCCGGTGATCGATGAGACCGGCGTGGCGTTCGGGATCTGGCGGCTCACCGCCACCGGCTGGGTTCCCGACCTGGCGGATCCGCCGGCGCCGTTTGACCCGAACACGGATATCGCTAATGAGGGCGACCGGATCTTGATCCTCGTGCCGTTTTCAGACGTCGAGTTGGGGGAGGTTGACGAGAACGGCAACCGGACGAAGCCGCAGGAGTTCTATGCTCTCAAGCAGAGCACCTGGTTGCTGGACTTTCCCGATCCGCCGGAGCCGCCTCCGGTCGGCGGCGACACGAGCATCTATTTCCCCGCGCCCAATCTGGAAGTGGACCCCCCGCCCGCGACGACGGGCCGGTTTGTGTACATCTTCCGCATTCCTGAGTTCAACGGTCCCAGTCAGGCGCGCCTGCGCGATCCGGTGGGTCACCCGTACGATGTCGGTTGGTTAGTGCTGATCTGCCTTGCGAACGTGCGCGAACCCGAGCCGGGTTTTGCGAGCTGCATCCTGCTTCCTCTGGTTGCCAAGGAGAACTTCGTCCTGCGGCCTCCGAACCCGCCGACGTTCGCGGACGCTGGGCCGGACCAGACGGTGGCGCTGAACACGCTCGTGACGCTGGACGCCCGGGGGACCTTCGATGCGTGGAACATCGGCTTCGACTTGGCTGATCCGAACGTCTTTGAGAAGGACCGCCTCACGTTCATCTGGGAATGGGTTTCGGGTCCCGCGCGGGTGGAGCCCACGCAGTCGAGCATCTACTCCCCGCTGGCCACGGTGACGCTCACCGTCCGCGGGGACTACGTCTATCGCGTGATCGCGACGGACGGTTTCACCGTGCCGCCGAGCGTGGACACGGTCAACATCTTCGCGCGGAACGCCAGCGAACTGCCCTCGGCCAACCGTCGGCCGGTCGCGAGCGCGATCGGGCCGGCCGCGAACGTGACGGTGGGGCAGGTCATCACACTCGATGGGCGCGGTTCGTCCGACCCGGACGGCGACACGCTGAACTACCGCTGGAAACAGACCAACGAAGTCGGCGGCGAGCTGACGTTCGACGAAGTGGCCGCGGCGTTCCAGCCGATGAGCGGCCTGCGGGAGGCGGTGAGCACGTGGCGGGCGGTCGCTCCCGGCACGTACAACTTCCTGCTGGTTGTGACGGACCCGTACGGCCAGGCCGACTCGACTCCCGTCACGGTGACGGTCGTGTCCGGCACGGCCGGGCAGACGGTCAACCGCGGAACCACGGCGGGCGCGGACGGCGGCGCGGTCACGGTGCCGGCGCCCGTCGCGCCGCTGGGCTGTGGCGCGGGACTGGCGCCGCTGCTGGTGGTGCCGCTGGTGCTGCGGATGATGCGCGGACGAATGCGCTGACACGAACTTGAGCCGGGTGACGCTCACGAGCGGGCGGCGGGCCGAGCGATCGGCCGGTCGCCCATTTTTGTTGCCGGGCTCGCCCGGGGCGGGCCGCGGACCCGGCCGCCGCCGGACGCACGAACAGCGGGGCGGTGTTGCGGCGGGCTTCACCCGGTCCCGCCTGACCGCGTCCGACACGGGGGTCGGACGCTACGCGTCGTCGGCTGCGTCGGGGACGGGATGAGATCGGGCGCCGGCCTCATCCGCCGCGGCGAGCTCCTCTTTCGGGCGGTGTTTCCAGCGCCGGTGGACCCACAGGTACTGCTCGGGGTGCCGACGGATCAGCCGCTCCATCGCGGCGGAGAACTCCTGCGTCACCCAGAGCAGCGGATCGTCGCGGCCCTCCCACTCCGGCGGGTGGATGACGCGCTCCACGTCCATGTGATACCGAAACCGCCGCCCGACGCGGTGCGCGGCCCCCACCACGATCGGCACGCGCTTGTGCATCGCCAGCAACCCGATCGACTTGTACGTCGACGCCTTGCGGCCGAAGAACTCGACGAACACGCCCTTGCGCCCGGCGTCCTGGTCGGCGATGAAGCTCAGTGCGCCCCCGCGGTCGAGAATTTCGCCGGCGACGGCGGAGACGCCCTTCTTGAACAGCAGTTCCATGCCGCCGCGCTCGCGGGACGCGACGAGGAACCGGTTGACCAGCGGGTTGTCGAGCGGGCGCATCACGGCTGTGATCGGCAGCCCTAGCCGGCAGAGCGTCAGGCCCAGCAGCTCGTAGTTGCCGAAGTGGGGCGTCAGCAGGATGCAGCCGCGCCCGGCGAGCAGCGCCCGCAGCGCTGAATCCAGCCGCCCGAGCTCGACATGCCTGGCCCAGGCCCAGGTGCTGATGAGGCGCGGCGTCAGCGCCACTTCGACCGTGTAGAGCTGCGCGAAGTGCTCGAACGAGCGCCGCGCGATCGCGCGCAGCTGCGCTTCCGTGTAATCACGCCCCAGCGCCGGCCGCAGGTTCTCGAGCGCCCGCTCGCGGTGCCGGGGGCTGGCCCACCACCAGATGCGGCCGAGCAGCCGGCCGGTGTGCAGGTTCCACTCGATCGGGAAGCAGCCGATGATCGCGATCCACGCGCGCAGCGCGGCGTACTCGCCGACGCGGCGCAGGGCCGTGCGGAGGTCGGGCGCCTCGGTCGCACGCAGCAGTCTGTCGATCCAGTCGCGCAGCATGTCGACGTCAGTCCGTCGGTGCCGACGCGCTGGCCGGCGCCCGCGCCGCCAGGATCCGCTCGGCCTCCTGCTCGGCCGCGGCGAGCCGCGCGCGCAGCTTGTCGGTCAGGCGCAGCTCCGGCTCCGGGAACGGCGGCGCGACGTTGCCGAATACCACGAAATGCTGGCCGAAGTCACCATAACGCGACTGGAGCCAGTGCCGGATCGGCGGCAGCCGGCGCCCCTCGGCCGCCAGCGCCGGCGGGGCCTGGATCCGCAGCTCCATGTACTCTTCGAAGCGCGCGACGAACAGCGCCGGCGCCGGCCGCGCGAGGGCGGCGATGATCTCCTCGGCCGTGCGGCGTTTCTCGTAGTCGAGGCTGCGCGGGCCCCGCTGCTCGCGCAGCAGTTGCAGCGGGTCGATGACGCGCGGGAAGCGCACGTCGCTGTACCAGACGATGCGCGAGTCCTGGAACCCCACGCTGCGCAGGGCCGCCCGGTACTCCGGCGGGATCTCGTCGCGCAGTTGCCGGGCGAAGTCGATGTACGCCCGCTGCGACTCGATCAGCGGCAGCAGCCGCGGCCAGGCCCACAGCCACACGCCCCACATCGTGATCACCAGCAGCGCGAACGAGGCCGCCGCGCGGCGGCGCTGGTACAGCGTGGCCGCCAGTCCGAACCCGACCGTCAGGATGGCCCCGGTGACCGCGAAGGCGATCGCCACATCGCGACCGGTCGCCAGGCCCTCGAGCTCGAGCGTGCCGCTGAGCTGGTACCAGCGGCGCAGGCCGACCAGCCCCGCGACGGCGAGGCCGAGCGGCACCCCGAGCCAGACGGCCCACAAAGCGGCCCGTTCCAGCTTCGGGTTCGGACGCCGCTGCGGGTCGAACAGGCGCGCCAGCTCGATGCCCAGCAGCACCAGCAGCGGCGGCACGGCCGGCAGCAGGTACCGCCATTCCTTGCCCGCCGACACCGTGAAGAAGGCGAAGTGCCCGAGGAACCACAGCGCGAGGAAGAGCGTGCCGCGGCGGTTGACGCCCTCCGGCGGCCGCAGCGCCCGCAGCAGCGCGGCCGGCACGGACAGCGTGAACGGCAGGGTGTAGAGTGCGGCCGCACCGAAGTAAGTGAACCACCACGGCAGCGCGCGCTGGCCGGCGACGCTGGGCAGGTCGCCGGTGAAGCGGTCCAGGAACTCGACGCGCCAGCGGAGCAGGGCGGCGGGATCGGAATGGATGACCGCGACGGCCCAGGGCAGCCACGGCAGCAGGAACAGAGCCAGGCCCACGAGGTGCCAGCCGCTGGCGAGAAGCGTCCAGCGTCGCAGGACGACGACGTATAGCACGGCCGGAAGGCCCACGAGCACGAGCGGCATCGGCATCTTGTAGAGCATGCCGAGGCCCGCGGTGAAGTAACCGGTCAGCCATAGCGCGACCCGCATCCGGCGGCCGCGGACGGCCTCGGAGCCGATCCACAGCGCGGCCAGCGATGCGGTTGTGCAGGTGGTCAGTCCGAGGTCGCTGGCGGCGCGGTGCGACCACCACAGGACGAGCACGCTGGCCGACGCGGCGAACCCGGCGAACCGGGCGGCCCGCTCCCCGGCGATGCGATGCGCGAGCCAGAAGATCGTCAGGACCAGCAGCACCGCCGCGATGGCGCTGGGCAGTCGGGCGGACACGGTGTCCACCGGCGTGCCGCGGGCCAGACTGGTGAGCATCACCGCCCAGTACGGGCCGGGCGACTTCTGCATTCGCGTTTCGCCGGCGAACCGCGGCACGAGCCAGTCACCCGCGGCCTGCATCTCGCGGGCCGTCTGCGCCACCCAGCAGTCGATGGGCTCGAAACCCGGCCCGCCGTCGAGGTCGTAGAGCGCCAGGGCGAGCGTGGCGCCGGCCAGCAGCGCGAACCAGCACCACGTCGTGCCCGTCCAGGCATCCGGCCCGACGGCCGGGAGAGCGGGCGCCGGAGCCTCGCTCACGCCGGCTTCTCCGGGGTCGCGAAGCGGGTCAGCGGTTCGTCGATCGCCCGGTTCACGCGTGCCATGAGGTCGACGTAGTCGGCCTGCGTGCGCATCAGCGTCTTCAGCGCGTCATGCCCGGCCATCTGCGTTTCGAGGTCCTTGAGCCGGTGCTTGTCGGCGACCTCGATCGGCTTCTGCTCGGCCTCGAGCGCGTGCAGGCGGTCGAGGTGCGCCTGGTAGTCCTGGAGGAGCCGGCGCGCCGAGGCGTCGGTCCGCACGGCCTGCTGCGCCCGGTAGTAGGCCTGCACGGTCGGGTGCGCCGCGAGCGTTTCGCCCAGCGCGCGGGCCTGATTCAGAAGATCCTGGGGTTCCGGCATGGTTCACCTGCTCTCCGGCGCCGGCCGGGCGCCCCGGCGGCCCGGCGGCGGCCGCGTCGGCCGCGATTCTACTGGCCCGGCGGGGCGGGGGCACGCGGCTGCGTCACACGTTCCGGAGCTGGTGGCCGAGCTTGTACTTCTTGGTCTCGAGGTAGCGGCGGTTGTGCTCGGTGGGGGCGATCTCGAGCGGCAACTGCTCGACGATGTGCAGCCCGTAGACCTCCAGCCGGCTGATCTTCTTGGGGTTGTTCGTGAGAATCCGCAGGTGGGTAACGCCGAGGTCCCGCAGGATCTGGGCCCCGATGCCGTAGTCGCGCTGGTCGTCGCGGAACCCGAGGAACCGGTTGGCCTCGACCGTGTCGAGCCCCTGGTCCTGGAGGCGGTACGCGTGCAGCTTGCCCTCGAGCCCGATGCCGCGCCCCTCCTGCCGCAGGTAGACGACCGCCCCGCGGCCGGCCTCCGCGATGAGGCGCAGCGCGGCCCGGAGCTGCTCGCCGCACTCGCAGCGCATCGAGCCGAACACGTCACCGGTGAGGCACTCCGAGTGGACGCGCACCAGCACGGGCTCGGCCGCGGGTACGACGCTCCCGCGGGCGTCCAGCTCGCCGATCCCGCCGCGGCACAGGGCGACGTGCGTGGCGTGGTCCGTCCGCGCCCGGTACGCGATCAGCAGCCAGTCGCCGAACTCGTTCTTCAGCGGGATGGTCTCCACCCGTTCCACCAGCCGCTCGCGCTGGAGCCGGTACTCGATGAGCTGCGCGATCGTGCACATCTTCAGCCCGTGCCGCCGGCACAGCTCCGTGAGCTGCGGCACGCGGGCCATGCTGCCGTCTTCGTTCAGCACCTCGATCAGCGCCGCCCCGGGCAGAAGCCCGGCCAGCCGACACAGGTCCACCGAACCCTCGGTCTGCCCGCCCCGCACCAGGACGCCGCCCTCCCGCGCGATCAGGGGGTTCACGTGGCCGGGGCGCACGAAATCCTCCGGCACGGCCTCCTCGGCCACGAGATGCCGGATGGTCGTCGCCCGGTCGAACGCCGACACGCCGGTGGTGGTGCCGAGGTGCGGCCCGGCGTCGACGGTGACGGTGAAGTTCGTGCCCAGGCGCGTCGTGTTCTGCGAAACCTGCGGCGGGAGGTTGAGCTGCCGGCAGCGGCTTTGGGACAGCGCCACGCACAGCGTGCCCCGGCCGTGCTTCAGCATGAAGTTCACCTTCTCGGGTGTCACGGCCTGCGCCGGACAAACGAGGTCACCTTCGTTCTCCCGCTCCTCGTCGTCCACAAGCACGATCATCCGGCCGGCGCGCAGCTCCGCGAGGATTTCGTCAATCGGGCTGAACGGGCTGACAGGCGGGTCCGACGCGGTCATGCGGCGCTCCGCAGGCCGCCGGCGCACACCAAGACTCGGCCCCGGCACATTGCCGGGGTTGGGCCGGCGCCAGCGGCCTCCTCATTGTACCACGGGAACCCGGGGCCCCGGCGGGCCGGCGGTCAGGCCCCGGCGGCGGCGGCGACCTCGACCGGCGGCGCGGGGACGGGCTGCTTGAGGGTGAGCGTCTCCATGGGCGGCAGGTCGGCCAGGTCGGCCAGACCGAACACGTCCAGGAACTTCTTCGTCGTGCCGTAGAGCAGCGGGCGGCCGACGATCTCGGCCCGGCCGACGATCCGGACGAGGCCGATTTCGCGCAGGCGATTGAGCACCTCGCCGCAGGCGACGCCGCGGATGGCTTCGATATCGGCGCGGATGATCGGCTGGCGGTAGGCGACGATGGCGAGAGTCTCCAGTGCCGCGTCGGTCAGGCGGGCCTGTGCCCGCTGGAGGTTGAGCCGTGCGACCCAGGGCTGGGCCGCCGGCAACGTGAGCATCTGGAAGCCGCGGGCGATTTCGTCAATGCGAAAAGTCAGGCCCGCCGCCGCGTAGCGGGCATTGAGCTCGTCGATCCAGCCGCGGACATCGCGGGCCGTACCGACGCCCGCGAGTTCCGCGAGCCGCGCCGCGCTGAGCGGCGTGTCCGACGCGAACAGCAGCGCCTCGATGATCTGGGCCGGCGCCAGCGCGGCATCGGCCACGGCCGGCGGTGTGATCGCGGTGTGCATCCGGTCGCCCGTGGAAGCGTCCCCCGGATCGACAGCGACAACATGTTCCTCGCGGTCCATCGCGCGGTCCTCGTCATCCCTGACTCTGAAACACTCGCTCCAAACTGCCCGACATACTACCGGCAGCGGAGGCGCACGTCCAGAGGCACGATCGGCGGTTGTCACTGGCGGCGGCGGCCGCCACGGGTACGACCGCTACGGCCAAGCGGCGCCGGACTGCGCGAACAGCGTCTCGGCGAAGTAGCTGCTGCGGACGAACGGCCCGCTGGCGACCGCGGCGAAGCCCAGCGCGCGGGCCGCAGCCCCCAGCTCATCGAACTCCGCCGGCGTGTAGAACCGCTCGACCGGCGCGTGTCCGGTCGTGTCGCCGGACGAGGGCTTGAGGTACTGCCCGATGGTCAGGAGGTCGCACTGCACGGCCCGCAGATCCCGAAACACCGCCTCGAGCTCCGCCCGCGTCTCGCCCAGCCCCACCATCACGCCGCTCTTGGTGAGCATCTGCGGCCGCAGCTGCTTGGCCAGGCGCAGCGTCTCGAGCGAGCGGGCGTAGCGGGCCTGCGGGCGGACGCGTTTGTGGAGGCTCGGCACGGTCTCGACGTTGTGGTTGAACACCTCCGGCGCCGCGTCGGCCACGGCCTGCACGCACTCGCGGCGGGCGTGAAAGTCCGGCACGAGAACCTCGACCGTCACGCCCGGGCGGCTGCGGTGCACGGCGGCGACGCAGCGCGCGAAGTGCCCGGCGCCCTCGTCCGGCAGGTCGTCGCGCGCGACCGACGTGATGACCACGTGCCTGAGCTTCAGGTGCGCGGCCGCTTCGGCCAGCCGGGCGGGCTCCTCGGGATCCAGCGGGTCTGGCCGGGCCGTGTGGACGGCGCAGAAGCGGCAGCGGCGTGTGCACTTGTCGCCGAGGATCATGAACGTGGCGGTGTGCCGTGACCAGCATTCCGTGAGATTCGGACAGCGGGCCTCGACGCAGACCGTATTCAGCTTGAGCCCGTGGATGAGCCGGCGCGTGGCCAGCATCGCCTCGGCGACAGGCATCGGCCGTTTGAGCCAGGGCGGCAGGCGGCGGGCGCGCGGGGCGGCGGGGACGCCGGGTGCGAGCACGGGCAGGGACTGCGTGTCACTCATGGTGCGCTGATTGTAGCGGCGGGTGGCGCGTCGGGACCGCGCCGGCGGCGGCGGTAATCCATCAGGAACACGACGCGGGCGGCGTGCTCGCCCAGCTCCCGCCGCACCGTGGCCTTCGCGACCGCGTGCGGCGTGCGGCGCGAAAGGTGCACGAGCACAATTCGCTCGCAGGCCAGCGCCGGAATCACGCGAGCGAGGTCGCTGACGTGCATGTGGTAGCCCGCCCGCGCGCGGTCGATGTGATCCGGCTCGACGAACGTGCATTCGAGCAGCAGCACCCGGCTGGTCCGCACGAAATCGAGCTGGAAGAAGTCGCCCACGGCCGTGTCGCCGCAGTATGTGACGAGCGGCCGCTCCACGCGGCGCGTGATCGCGACGCCCTGCTGCTTGAGCGCGACGAGTTGCGGGCCCGTCAGGTCCTGGTATTCGGCCAGCAGCTTCTGCCGCACCTCGATGGCCGTGAACCCGAGGGCCGGCACGACGGAGCGGTCGTGCCGCCGGCAGGGGTGGTTGACCGTGAAGGGGCGGACGATCAGATCGCGCCGCAGCTCGATGTCCACGCCGGGCTCGGCGGCGTGCAGGTTTGCGGGCGGCTCGTGGCCGTCGATGTCGGCCCAGATGCGCAGCAGGCGGCGCAGCGGCTCGATCAGCGGGCGCGGCGCGTAGAGGTGGCCGGGCGCGTTGTCGAGGAACATGCGCTGCGAGAAGTAGTACGCCACGCCGGCGGCGTGGTCCATGTGCCCGTGGGTGAGGAACACGTGGTCGACGTTCAGAACGTCGCCGGGGCAGCGGCCGACGTCGAACGCGAGGTTGAGCTCGGGAGCGACGATGAAGGTTTCCTCGCCGGCAAGCGAGGACCCGATCAGCCGCAAGTTATCGTGGACGAACTCCGCGCGGGTGGTAGCCATGACGGGGCGGTTATACCGGCCGCGTTGCGGAAAGTCTTGGGCGGGTGTTTGAAAATGTTGACACGCAACGGGTAGTTGTTTACATTGTGCGTCGTAACAACCCGTGGTATGATTCTGGAGAAGACTGGCGCGGACCACGGGCAGGTCGAGCGGCCCGACGCGGCACGTGTCGGAGTCGCCGCCGGCGCAGTACGGAACGAGGCCCCATGCGGTGTCCGTTCTGCAAGGAAGACGACGACCGGGTGATCGACTCGCGCTCGAGCGAAGGCGGGCTGTGCATCCGGCGGCGGCGCAAGTGTGAGCGCTGCGGGCGGCGGTTCACGACGTACGAGCGGATCGAGGAAGCGATCAAGCTCGCGGTGATCAAGCGCGACGGTTCGCGCGTGCCGTACGACCGAAACAAGATGCTCGAAGGGATTCGGCACGCGGCGTACAAGCGACCGGTCTCGGCCGAGCGGCTCGAGCAGGTGGTGGACGAAGTCGAGGAGTGGCTCGTATCGAACTTCGAGAAGGAGGTGTCGAGCCAGACGATCGGCGAACGGCTCGCGACAGTGCTGCGGCGAGTGGACCAGGTGGCTTACGTGCGGTTCGCGAGCGTGTATCGCCAGTTCGAGGACGTCGGCGATTTCATCGAAGAAGCCCGGGACGTGCTGGAGCGCTCGGCGGACGACATCCCGGGGCAGCAAACCCTCTTCGAAGGAGCGACCGAGTGAAAACCCGCAGGCCGTTGGTCGTTACGAAGCGGGACGGGACGCTCGAGCGATTCGATCCGGCGAAGTTGCGGAACGTGTTGTCGGCCGCGATGCAGCGGCGCGGGTACGACCCGCGGCTGGCCGACCCGCTGATGCGGGCGGTGGCGCTGCACCTGCGGGAATGGGCCGGCGATCGGCCGCCGACGACGCAGTACATCCACCAGTGCGTGTGCGCCGTGCTGGAGCAGACGGATCTCGAGGAAGTGGCCGCCGACCTGCGGTGGCACCGCCGACAGCGGGCGCTGCGGCGCCGCGCGATCGAGGTCGTGGCCGACCCCGGCGGCAGTTCGGCTCCCTGGCGCAAGAGCGCCGTGGCGCGGGCGCTCCAGGACAAGTACGGCTTGCGCCAGAGCGTGAGCCGCGTGCTGGCCGGCCGGATCGAGCAGCAGGTACTGGGACTGGGCTTCCGCCGCGTGCGGAAGTCGCTGATCGCGGAATTGGTGCGGTGCGAGGTTGCCGCGTGGGGTCTGTCGGACGAGCTACAGCTCGTTCCGCCGCCCGCGGCGGACCCCGCGTGATCGAGACCGGGCATCGGTGGCAGGCGGCCGCAGGCTGCGCCACGGCTGAGACAGCTGTCTGCCCACGGATGCTGCCATGATGGCTCGGGGCCTGTAGCGTGCCAAGGGATGGCATGCCCCGTCGGGTGGCTGCGCCGGCGGCCGCTGCCGGGACCGCTGCGGCCCCAATCAATCTCCGTTCCCCCTGATGAAGGGCGAGTCGAGTCCCGCCTCCTAACGCCCATGCTCGACTCGCCCGCCCTACTTAACGACAGCCCCGGCCGGACGCGCAGCCTGTATAATGCGGCGACGCGCCCGGAGACGGCACGGCCCGCGCGGGGCCGCCCCGACCGGGCACGCTGGAGCCGGCACGGATGAACATCCCGCGGGTGGAGCAGCCGCAGAAGTACGGCGGCCTCTACATCTTCGAGTTTGAGGGCTGGACCGGCCTCGGCTACACGGCCGAGGAAATCGCGTTCCTGCTGGAGCACGAGCGCTACCGGTCGGGCAGGGTCTACCGCATCGTCCGCGCCGCCCCGGACGGCACGTTCGAGCTGAAGGGCGTGCCCCGCGAGCGCTTCCTGCTGGAGAGCGGCGTTTTCTGCTACCGCATGGAGCGCGCCGCGGCCGAGGCCGACTTCGACGATCTCGTTGCGCGGGCTGAGCAGACGCCCCCGCCCGCGCGGGCGTTCGTGCACCTGACGGACCGGGGCCCGGCCGCCGGGCCGACCCGGTACGTCACCGCCCTGATCTACCCGGCCGAGCGCGACGAGGATTTCGGGCGCTGGCTGCTCGCGATCGGCTACGCGGGGGGCGACACGGTCGAGGGCGGTTGCAGCGCGGTGACGAACTACTACGAGGAGCGTCCCGCCGTGCAGCGGCGGCAGCAGCTATGGAGCCGGTCCGCGATTCCATCCCGTTCCCGCGACGAAGTGCTGCGGAGCGTCCGGCAGGCCGTCCAGCGGTAGGCCGCGCGCGGCGCGTTCTGCTGGCGCTGGCGTGGCCGCTGGCGGCGTGGCTGGCCGCGCGGCGGTGGACGGTCGTGCGCCCGGAGGACGTCCTGCCGCACCTGTCGGTCGGGCAGGTCCGCGGGCGGGGATTTCGCTGGACCGAATGGCTGCGCGATCGGCTGCGGCCCGGCTGGCTGCGGGTGCGGGCGGCGCCGGATGCGGACGAGGGGCCGGGGGCGTGACGGCGGCGCTGCTGATCGTCGGGGCGTACCTGCTCGGCGCGGTGCCGTTCGGGCTGCTGATCGGGCTGGCCCGCGGGGTGGACGTCCGCACGCAGGGCAGCCGGAACATCGGCGCGACCAACGTCGGCCGCATGCTCGGGCGCAAGTGGGGTTTCCTGTGTCTGGCGCTGGACATCCTCAAGGGTTTCGCGCCGACGCTGACCGTGACGCTGGCTCTGCCGGGGGCGGCCGCCGACCCGACGCGGCAGGTGCTGGTCCTTGCGACGGCCGTGGCGGCCGTGCTGGGGCACGTGTTCCCGGTGTACCTGGGTTTTCGGGGGGGCAAGGGCGTGGCGACGACGATCGGCGTGGCGTTGGGCATCTGGCCGCACTACACGATCGCGATGCTGGTGGCGCTGGCGGGCTACGGGGTGGCGCGGTACACGACAGGAACGGTGTCGGTGGGGTCGCTGGTGCTGGCGGTGCTGTTTCCGGCGGCGGTGGTGGTGGAACTGAGCTGGAGCGGTGCGGGGGTGACGGCGCACGGGCCGCTGGTGGGGGTGGCGGTGCTGCTCGGGGTGGTGATCATCGCGCGGCACCGGGAGAACATCGCCCGGCTGCTGCGCGGGGCGGAGCACCGCGCGCCGGGGGGGCAGGGGGGAGCAGGTGAGCATGTGGAAACGTGAGAAGGTGGAAACAGGGGCCAATTTCGAGAGCACGGTCGCGGACGCGGATACGGCTTCGAATGCGGGCCGGCCTGAAGGCGGGGGCAAGACGCAACGCCCCGGAGGGGCGCGGGTCAGTAGCCGAGGGCCAGGCCGCCGCAGGCGGCCGCCGCCCACGGATCGCGGCGGTTCTCCATCCTCTTCCCGCAGCCGGCGCGTTCGCGCCGGCCGCGAAACAGAGCGATGAGACGCGGAAGCGGTCCGGGGGTTGCGCTGCGCTCCACCCCCGGCTACGGGCCGGTAGCCCCCTTCGTGGGCGGCTACGGCCCCCACCACTGCGGCAGGACCAGTCGTCGGCCCGTCGGCGTGGTCACGACCGCGAACGTCGCGCCGTAGATCGCTTCCAGTCGTTCGGGCGTCAGCACCTCTTCCGCCGGACCTTCCGCCGCGATGCGCCCGTCGCGCAGCGCCACGACGCGGCCGCCCAGCGCCGCCGGCCATTGCAGGTCGTGGCTCACCAGCACCAGCGCTCGCCCGGCCGTGTGCCACGCCCGCAGGATCGCGACCAGCTCAAGCTGCACGGCCGGATCGAGAGCGGTTGCGGGCTCGTCGAGCAGCAGCACGGCGGGCTCCTGCGCGAGCGCGGCGGCGATGAGCGTCTTCTGGCGTTCGCCGCCGCTGAGCGTGTCGAACGTGCGGTCCGCCAGCGGCGTCAGCCCGCAGGCCGCGAGGGCCCGGTCGATCGCGGCGGCGTCGACGGCGGTCAGGCCGCCAAAGCGGGCGCGGTGCGGGTGCCGCCCGCCGGCGACGACCTCGCGCACGCGGAACGCGGGCACGGCGTCGAGCGTTTGCGGCACGTACGCGGCGAACCGCCCGCGCTGCCGTGCGCCCAGCGCGTGCAGCGGCTTGTCATCGAGCAGGACGTCGCCGGCAGCCGGACGCAGCAGGCCGAGCAGCGTCTTGAGCAGCGTGGTCTTGCCGGCCCCGTTGGGGCCGACGAGCGCCAGGCAGTCGCCAACGCGGACCGTGAGGTCGATTTCGCGCAGCAGTTCGCGGCGGCCGCGGCGAACGCCGACGCCGACACAGCGGAGCGTCCAGGAGCGCGGGGGGTCAGTCATGCCGGCCCTCCGCGACGAGGCCGGCGAGCGCGGCGTAGGTGTGGGCGATCCGCGGGCCGAGCAGGAAGTGCTCCGGTCCGATGAGCACGTGGACGCGGCCCGCGGCGACGGCCCGCAGGCGGCCGACGCGGGCCCACGCGCGGGCGGCGTCCGCGTCGCCGCCCGGCCGGGCGCGGCGGTCGGGGGCCAGCTCGATGATCACGTCGGGGTCGGCGGCGACAACGGCCTCGAGGCCGAGCGGCGCGAACGGCCGAGCGGTGTCCGCGGCGGCGTTCGTGTGGCCGGCGAGTCGCAGCAGATCGTCGTAGAACGAGCCGGGGCCGGCGGCGTCAGCCTGCGTGGGCGGGTCGGGCAGCGGCCCGGTCAGGAGCAGCACACGCCGGGGCGGTGCGGCGGCATAACGCCGGGTGACGGCGGCCAGATCGTCCCGCAACGCAGCAGCGAGCGCGGCGGCCGTCTGCGGGCGGCCGGTGAGCTCGCCCAGCCGGCGGATGCTGGTGAAGAGGTCGTCGAGGCGCGTGTCGGGCAGCGATTCGAAGCGGAGTCCGAGCTGCGCGAGGCGGTCGCGGATCGCGCGGCTCGTGCCGGAGACGAGCACGAGGTCGGGCCGCAGGCCCGGGAGAATCTCGGCGTTGAGGTCGTTTAGCGCCCCGACGGCGGGCACGGAGGCGACGCCGGGCGGGTGCAGGCAGTAGCGCGTCCGGCCGACGAGCGCGCCGCGAAGCCCGAGCGCGCAGCACAACTCGGTGAGATTCGGTGCGGCGGAGAGCAGCCGTGGGGCCGGTGCGTCGCGTTCCGCGGGAGCGATGTCCGGATCGGCCGCGTAGTCGCGCAGGACCGGCGCGGGGCGGCTCGTCGGCGCGGATGTCGCCGGGGCGGCAGCGGCCGGCGGAGCGGGCGGAGGCCGGTCACAAGCCGCGAGCAGGAGCAAAAGCAACGGGGCGACGTGACGGCCGCGCGGGGTCATCGCGGATCATCCGGGATTCCGGGCGGCATGCGCTTGGTCAGGTACGCGGCCAGGAGCGAAGACTGGACCTCGCTGCCCCAGCTTGCTTCGGGGCCGAAGACCTCGATAACCAGCCGTCCCCAGCGGAACAGCACGCCGAGCTCGGTCCAGTAGCCCTCGTCGCCGAAAGAGACGGGCTTGGCGCCGGCCGGGCGGAAGCGCGCGACGGCCGCGCGGGCGTCATCGGCCGACGCGACCGCGAAGCAGCGGACGGTGAGGAGGCGGTCGGACTTGTCCTCGTGTCGGTACTTCGCCAGCCAGACGCGCGTGGGGTGGAACACTTCCCAGGCGTCCGCGTCGGGCCCGAGGCCGGGGGCGGCTTCGGCGAGCGTGCCGGACCAGACGGCGCCGTCGAGCGTCCACGGCGCCGCGACGCTCCCGGGCGGGAACGCCTCGACGAGCGTGCGGCGGCCGGAGGCGCAGCCCGTGAGCAGCACGGCCAGGCTCGCGGCGATGGCTGCGCAGGCGGTGTGTTGCGCTCGGAACCCGGGCGTCATTCGTCGTACTCGCCGTTCAGGAACGGGTTCTCGGTGCGCTCGGTCGCGATCGTGCTGGCGGGGCCGTGGCCGCTGTAGATGACGGTCTCGCCCGGGAGCGTGAGCAGGTGGTCGCGGATGTTCCCGAGCAGCCGGGCGAGCGACCCGCCGGGAAAATCGGTGCGGCCGATGCTGCCGGGGATGAGCGAGTCGCCGGTGAAGACGACGCCGGCCGCGGCGCAGTAGTACGCGAGGCCGCCGGGCGAGTGGCCGGAGACATCGAGAGCCCGGAAGCTGAGCCCGCCGAGGCGGAGCGTGTCGCCGGGGGCGACGGGGTGGTCGGCGGCGGGGGCGACGATCGGCACGCCGAACTCGGCGGAGAGGTTGGCGTGGGCGTCGATGAGCATGTCGAGCTCGCCCCGCGGCGCGTAGATGGCGGCCTGCGGGCAGGCGTCGCGGATCGCGCCGACGCCGGCGATGTGGTCGGCGTGCCCGTGGGTGATGACGACGCCGCCGACCGCGAGGTCGCGGGTGCGGGCGGCGGCGAGGATGCGCTGGGGTTGCGGGGGGAAGCTCGGGTCGAAGACCCAGGCGTCGCGTCCGGTCCAGACGAGGTACGCGTTCTCGCCGAAGACGGAATCGAGGAAGACCTCGACGTGCAGCTCGCCGTGCGTGGGCATGACGCGGATTTTACCGTGGCGGGGGCGGGTCCGTCCCGCACTCCGAGGCGGTTGCGGTACGACGCGCCCGGGGTGCGTCCGGTATTTGCGGCACGTGCAACGCGACGCGGGACACCCGGACGGCGGTTTCGAATCGTCGACCGCGAAGAGTAGGCGGCGCGTTCCGCGTCGCTCGGCCGAATCAGCCTTTGACCGCGCCGAGCTGAAGACCGCCGATAAGCTGCTTCTGAGCGACGAAGAACAGGACGACGCACGGCAGCATGGTGACGAGGCTGGCGGCCATGAGGAGGTGGACGTCGGAGACGCCGCCGAACTGGTTGCGGAACGCGTTGAGCGCGATCGCCAGCGTGTATTGCTCCTCGCTGTGCAGGTAGATGAGGGGGCCGAGGAAGTCGTTCCAGCAGAACATGAACGTGAAGACGGCCGTCAGGGCGATAACGGGGCGGCAGAGCGGCAGCATGAGTTCCCACCAGATGCGGAGCAGTCCGCAGCCGTCGATGCGGGCGGCCTCGACCAGGGCTTCGGGAATCTGTGCGAAGAACTGGCGGAACATGAAGATGTAGAAGGCGTTGCCGAAGAAGGCCGGCACGACCAGCGGCAAGGGCGTGTCGATCCAGCCGAGGCTGCGGAACAGGATGAACAGCGGGATCATCGTGACCTGCGCCGGCAGCATCATGGTCGCGAGCATGAATACGAAGAGCGGTCCGCGGCCGCGGAACCGCAGGCGGGCGAACGCATAGCCCACCAGGGCCGAGGACAGGACCTGGCCGAGGGTGCTCAGCGCCGTGATGAGGACGGTATTGGCGAGGGCGTCGAGGAAGCCGTGTCCGCGGGCGAGGGCCTCCGACCAGCCCTGCCACGGGCGGGTGCCCATGCGGCCGAGGGCGGTGGGGTAGTTCTGCCACTGCGGGTCGGCGGGCCAGAGCGCGAACCCGGCGGCGTCGGCGGCGGCCCGGCGGGCGCGGTCGCCGGTCTCAAGGCTGACGGCACCCATCCACCAGACCGGGAACAGCAGGATGAGGCTGCCGGCGACGAGGAGCGCGTAGATGACGGCCTTGCGGGCGGTGCTCATCGCAGGCCCTCGTAGTACACGAAGCGGCGGCTGCCGCGCATGACCAGCAGGGTGAGGCCGAGCACGATCAGCAGGAGGAGCCAGGCGAGCGCGGAGCCGTACCCCATGTGGCTGTCGTCGAAGGCGCGGGTGTACAGATAGAGCACGTAGAAGCGCGTGTCGTCGCCCGGGCCGCCGCCGGTCATGACGAACGCCTGCGTGAAGACCTGAAAGGAGCCGATGATGGCCATGATGCCGTTGAAGAAGATGATGGGGCTGAGCATCGGCACGGTGACGTTGCGGAAGCGTTGCCAGGCGTTGGAGCCGTCGATTGCGGCGGCCTCGTAGAGCTCGCGCGGGATGCCCTTGAGCCCGGCCAGGTAGATGACCATCGTGCCGCCGAACGCCCAGAAGCTCATGATGGCGAAGGCGGGCGGGCCGAACAGGCGGGCGTCGGCGGTGAACCATTTGGGCGGCGCCAGGGCGGCGTCGCCCGTGAGCCCGAGGGCGCCGTTGATCTGTCGGCAGAGCGGGCCGAGCAGGTAGGTATTGATGAGGCCGACCTCGCCGTCGAAGACCCACCGCCACAGGATGGCGACGCCGACCCCGGCCAGCACGCTGGGCAGGTACCAGGCGCTGCGGAAGAAGCCCGCGCCGCGGACGTCGTGGTTCATGAGCAGCGCGGCCGCCAGCGCCAGCAGTTGCCCGCCGGGGACGGCGATGAGGGCGTAATAGGCCGTGACGCGCAGGCTGCTCCAGAAACGGGGGTCTTCGAGCAGGAGATAGCGGAAGTTGGCCCAACCGACCCATTGCGCGGCGGACAGGGGGGAGAAGCCGGTCCACTTCGAGAACGACAGGACGAGCGAGAGGAGGATCGGGAAGGCCATGAACGCGGCGAACCCCAGCACCCAGGGGCTCACGAAGGCGTAGCCGGCGCGCTCTTCGCGCCGCGCGAGCCGCCCCGGCCGCCCCCGGTACCACCCCGCGCCGAGCACGATGGCGAGCAGCAGCAGCGGCGCCGCGACGGCCGCCATGACCGGGTCCCAGCGCAGGGGCGGATAGTCGGCGTGCAGCAGCGGGTTGGCCCGCTCCTGGGCCCAGTCCGCTTCGAGGCGGCGGAGGGTCTCGTCCACGGGTTTGCCCGCGCGGAGGAATTCCTCGAGCCGCTTGGTGAGCGTGCTCTTCCACTCCGGATAGCCCGGAATCGTCGCGATGCGCGCGTACTCCGCCGCCCGCAGGTACAGATCGTCACGTTCGGGCGCCTGGTGCGGATCGGCGAAGGCTTCCGAATAGGCCACGGACTTCAGAGTGGGGATCGCGAGCCCCAGCTCGGCCACCCGCCGCTGGCCCTCGGCGCCGCACAGGTACTTGACCAGACGCCAAGCCTCGTCCGGGTGCTTCGTGCGGGCGCTCATCGACCAGGCCACGGTGGCGACGAGGTTCGCCTGCGTCGTTCCCCGCGGCAGCAGGGCGAAATCCCAACGGAAATCGCGGATTTCGCGGTAACGCGGCACGACCCAGCGGCCGAGCGGACCGACCATGCCCACCCGTCCGGTCACGAAGATGTCCTGCCCCTGGGCGACCTGGCTGTCCCCGCTGACCAGCGTGCCGCGCTCCTCGAACCGCCAGGACCAGAGGGTCCGCAGCCGCTCGTAAACGGCCGGCTCGAACACGCGCGAGCGGAACTGCTCATCCACGAGGTCCAGCCCGTAGGTCCATAGGTACGCGCGGATCGGATCGTCCCAGCACGAGATCTCGGCGCCGCCCAGCACGTTCGGCAGCCGTCCGATCTGCCGCGCCGCCGCGACGAAGTCGTCCCACGTCCAGTCGTCGGCCGGGTACGGCACCCCGGCGCGATCGAACAGATCCTTGTTGTAGTAGAACCCCCACGTCGTGAAGTCCTTCGGAATCCCGTAGAGCGTGCCACGGCCGGACGTCTGGCCGTCGAAGCGGAAGTTGTCCACCGTGGTGCGAAAGAAATCGTCCAGATCGAGCGTCGGACGACCGGCCGCCCGGTCGGCCGCGATGAGCGGTTCAAGCGGCGCCAACGTGCCGTGCCGCGCGAAGACCGCGAACCGCTCGGACGACATGTAGAAGACATCCGGCGCGACGCCCGCCGCCATCATCGTCTGGAGCTTCGTGTTGAACGATCCGGCGTCGCCGGGGTTGATGCGTCGCACAGTGACGCCGGGGTTGTCGCGCTCGAAGCGCGCGATCACGTCGGCGACGATCTGCTCTTCCTGCTGCCCGCCGCCGCCGGACCAGTTCATTAGCGTGAGCTCGACGCCCGCCCCGCGGGCCTGGGCCGCACGCCACGGCCGCGTCGCCACCCAGGCCAGCGCGCCCAGCAGCAGCGCCGCCGCGCCGACAGCGACCGCGAGGCGGCCGACGCGGGCGATCAGCGAGAACGCGGTGTTGAGCATGCGGGTACGCTGTGTAGAGGGAACGGCCGCGGCCGGCCGGACGGTGGGCGGCTCTTTCGCGGCCGGTCGCGGCCACTAGAATACGCCACCATGCTGCCACATCCAAGCGCTCGTGTCGGGGCACGGTCCGCGGTCGGCGGGGTGTGCGTCCTTGCGGCCCTCGTTGTGCTGGCCGGAGCGCCGGCCGGTGTCGCGCAGGCGGCGTGGCCGCCGACGCCCGTGCTGGAGATACCGGCCGACCGGGACGCGGGCCGGTTGCCGCCCTCGGTGCGGGCGGTGTCGCAAGGGGACGGGCGGTGGAAGTGCATGTTCCGGATCACGCCGCCGGCGGGCACGGAATCGGTTCACCTCGCGGGCTCATTTAACAACTGGAGTCCCACGGCGCAGCGGCTCGATGGGCCGGATCCGGCGGGCGTGTGGGCGACCTTTATCGAGCTGCCCGCGGGCGTTCACGAGTACAAGTTCGTGCTGAACGGCCGCGAGTGGATCGCCGACCCGGTGAACCCGGACGGTGTGCCGGACAATCACGGCGGTCAGAATTCGGTGGCGCGGCTGGGGCGCATGGCTTGGCTGAAGGAATCGACCGGGCGGCGCGGGGACGGGCAGATCGAGGGGCTGGCGCTGCTGCACGAGCCGGATCGGCCGCTGTTCCGCCAGTACGTTTCGGACGGCCGGGTGCTGCTGCGGCTGCGGACGCTCGCGCACGACGTCGAGCGCGTGGCGGTGACGTGGCAGAGCGGCGGCGAGGCCGAGCTAGAGGTCGTGACGGAAGACGCCCGCTTCGCTTTGTGGGAGACGGTGACGCCGATTCCGGCCGCGTCGGGCGCGGATCCGGTTCGTTACACGTTTGTCTTGTCGGACGGCGCGTTGCGCGCCGCGCACCCCGGTATCTTTGGAGTCCCCGTGAAACCGAAGGACGTGTTCCGCACGCCGGACTGGGCCAAGCACGCGGTGTGGTACCAGATCTTCCCTGAGCGTTTCCGCAACGGTGACCCGTCGAACGACCCGCGGCCGACGCGACCGTGGACGAGCGAGTGGTTCACGCCGTCGGAGTGGGAGGGGAAGGACGGGCAGACGTTCTATCACCATTTCGTCTTTGAGCGTCGTTACGGCGGCGATCTCCAGGGGATCCTGGAGAAGCTGCCGTACCTCAAGGCGCTCGGCGTGAACGCGCTCTACCTCAACCCGGTGTTCAAGGGCGAGAGCCTGCACAAGTACGACGCGACGTCGTACATTCACATTGACGATCATTTCGGGGTGAAGGGGGACTACGAGCGGGTGGCGGCGCAGGAAGATCTGCTCGACCCGAAGACGTGGCAGTGGACGGAGTCGGACAAGTTGTTCCTCAAGCTGGTGCGGGAGTGTCACCGGCAGGGCCTGCGCGTCATCATCGACGGCGTGTTCAACCATGTCGGCACCGCGCACCCGGCGTTTCAGGACGTGAAGAAGAACGGGCCGAAATCGAAGTACGCGGACTGGTTCATCATCGAGTCATGGGAGCCGTTCAAGTACCGCGGCTGGGCCGGAACCGACGCCCTGCCGGAGTTCCGCAAGGACGCCGAACACGGGCTGGCCAGCGCGGCGGTGCGGGAGCACATCTTCGCAATCACGCGGCGCTGGATGGACCCGGACGGCGACGGCGACCCGCGCGACGGGATCGACGGCTGGCGCCTGGACGTGCCGAACGAGGTGCCGATCGCGTTCTGGATCGAGTGGCGCAAGCTGGTGAAGTCCATCAACCCGGACGCGTACATCACCGGCGAAATCTGGGACCACGCCGAGGCCTGGCTCGACGGGCGGACGTTCGACGCGGTGATGAACTACCCGTTCGCCCGTATCGCGGTGGCGTGGCTGTTCGACCAGAAGAAGAAGGTCAGCGCGAGCGAGGCCGACCGGCGGTTCCGCGAGCTGCGGCTGGCGTATCCGCTCGAAGCGACGCTCGTGATGCAGAATTTGATGAACAGCCACGACACGGACCGGCTGATCTCGATGGCGTTCAACCCGGACCGCGAGTACGACCACGGCAACCGGGCCCAGGACAACGGCCCGAACTACAACAACGCCAAGCCCGACGCGACGGCCTACGCGCGGGCGCGGCTGGCGGCGCTGCTCCAGATGACGTACGTCGGCGCGCCGATGGTGTACTACGGCGACGAGGTCGGCATGTGGGGCGGTGACGACCCGAACTGCCGCAAGCCGATGCTGTGGGAGGACCTTCAGCCTTACGACCGGCCCGACGAGAACTACGTCCACCGCGACCAGCTCGCGCACTACCAGCGGGTGATCGCGCTGCGCAACGCCCATCCGGCCCTGCGCACGGGGACCATTCAGACGCTCCTGACCGATGACGCGACCGACGTGTGGGCGTTCCTCCGCAAGGACGCCGATGAGCAGCTCATCGTCGCGCTGAACAGCACCGCGCAGTCGCACGAGGTCACGATCCCGCTGCCGGCCAGCGCGCCGACGGCGTGGCGCGGCGTCTACGGCCCGACGGACACGCTGCGGGCGACCGAGCAAAAGCTGAAGGTGACCGTGCCGGCCCTCGACGGGGTGGTGCTGCACGCGGCGACGCCGAAGTAGCGGCCGCGTCAGAAGCCGGCCAGCCGCCGCACGATCTCGCGCAGCACGCGCAGGCCGCCCGTTCCGCCGAAAAAGATCAGCAGTGTCAGCAGGAACGCGTGCTGCGTCACGAGCCACGCGAGGAGCGTCGGCAGGGGGCGCAGCCGCAGCGCCGCGCGACGGACGGCGGGCAAGAGGCCGGTCGGGGCGGCGTCGAGACGCTTCATCCCGTTCGCCCAGGCCTGGTTGACGGCGATCATCAGCCCCATCAGCACGCCCCAGGCCGCGACCTGCGCGGCCAGGGCGTGCCAGAGCCCGCACGCGGCGAACGTGATGCACAGGTTGAGCGTGCCGTGGCGGCGGTTGCCGCCCAGCGGGATGTACACGTAGTCGCGCAGGATCTCGGACAGGCTGATGTGCCAACGTTTCCAGAAGTCGCGCAGGCTCGTCGCGATCCACGGCCGGCGGAAGTTCTCAATCTGCCGGTAGCCGAGGATGCGCGCCGTCCCGGCCGCGAGGTCGCAGTAGCCGCTGAACTCGAGGTAGAGCCAGAAGATCTGGAAGAACACGCCGTAGACCAGCAGGCCGGTCGAGGCGATGTTCTGCGGCGCGGCGTAGTATCCGTCGCGTCGGCCGACGCCGAGCACGTCGATCACGAGCGGCTGGAACCAGAGCGTGCCGATGAGGCTCTTGCTCAGCCCCCCGGCGATGCGCCCGAGCCCGCGGAGCAGGTTGGCTGCGCCGCGGCGCTGGTGGCAGGTGTCCATCTCCGCCTGAAAATGGGCGAAACGCTCCACGGGGCCCTGGATCAGGGTGGGGGCGTAGCACACCCAGGCGAGGAAGTTGAGCCGCGTCCGCTGCGCGGGCGGCAGATTGCCGCGACGGATTTCGGAAAAGTACTGGAGCATCCGGACGGCCAGATACGCCACGCCGATGCTGTGGACGTTCCAGTACAGCGCGGCGAAGAGCTGCGGCGGGTGGGACAGCGTGCCGCCGACCTGCCAGTACAACGGCTCCCAGGCGAAGCGCCCCGTGCCGAGCGGGAAGATCCAGCACGCGTGCTCGAACAGCCAGGCGTTCAGCCGGGCGGAGATCTTCAGGTTGTGCAGGGCCATCGCGACGACGTAGCCGCCGCCCAGCAGCAGCCACACGCCCAGGATCGGCCGGCGCGGGGGCACGTCCGGCCGGGCGCACTGCCGGGCGAAGGCCTCGCCGAGCCGGTGCAGCCCGAGGCACACGCCGAGCCACAGAGCCGCGTACAGCGCCCCGAACACGTACACGAGGAAGACCAGGCCGGTGAGAACGATGCCCACGCGCAAACGGTCGCGCCGCAGCACGGCCAGCACTGGCACCAGCGGCAGGAACCACGCCGCGACGAAACGATCGTCGAGAATCTGCCGGTACCAGAAGCCGTGCAGGTCGCTCCAGCCGGCGGTCGTCAGCGGCGTCCACAGGTAGTGCCAGAGCGCGTGCAACGCGGCCGCCAAACCCGCGGTCGCCGCGCCCGTCGTCGGTGCATCCGCCAGCCAGTCGGTCATCGTGCAGGGCCCGTGCGGCCGGCCGCTTGCCGGCCGTCAGGGCGGGCACGTTACCGGCGCGGGGCGGGGCGGGCAACCGGGGTGATGACGCCGTCCGCGGCGGTGCCAACGGGGCGGAGCGTCGGCCGAAACGAAGCGAGCTGCCCGATGCGCGGGCGGCTCGCGGGTTGGCACTGTGAGAAGCAGGGCTTCGCGGCACCTCGCCACGCGCGGGGCGGCAGGCCGGCCGTGCCGTTTTCCGCGGGCTGCGGCATCCGCAGCGTCAATGGTTGACCAAGATGAGGGCGGGGGCCTCTGCGCCGCATCGGGCTGAACGTGAACGACGCCCCCAATGTGGCCCGGGAGACGCCGGCCTGTTTCGTGCGGGGCTGCCGGGCGGGCCGGTACCACCCGCAGCAGGGGCGGCTACCGGTGAGAATCGGTCGCCACTACGATGCCGCAGCGATCGGGGATGCGTGACACTCCGGGGAACGCGGCCCCGTGCGCGCTGGAGCGAGGATGGATCGACCCAGTTCCCGTCGCTTGCATTGGGCCTTGGACTATCGCGGTGGGGCAGCCCTGGTCGGCCTGTGTTTGGCACTGCATCTGCCCGGTGTGTTTTCGCTACCGCCCATTGACCGTGATGAGGCCCGTTTCGCCGAGGCCGCGCGCCGCATGGCGGTGGCCGAGAGCTGGCACGACCGGATCGTGCCGATGATCCAGGACCGCCCGCGGCTGAAGAAGCCGCCGCTGACATATTGGCTGCAAGCGCCGGCGGCGGCCCTCACGGGGGCGGCCGAGAGCCCGGACCCCTGGGGTGGCGGGATCTGGGCGTATCGCCTGCCGTCGGTTGCGGGCGCTCTGGCGGCGACTCTGCTGACCTGGCGGCTCGGTTGCCGGATGTTCGCGCCGCCGGTGGGGTGGCTGGCCGGAGCACTGCTGGCGGCGTCGGCCGTGCTCCTTTTCGACCTGCGGCAAGCGCGGGCCGACCAGTTGCTGCTCGCCTGCACGACGCTCGCGCAGCTCGCCTTGTGCCACATCTGGTGCAGCCGCGCCGGGGCCCGGGCCCGCCCGATCTGGCCGATCGTCCTTTGGGTGGCGATCGCACTTGGGATTCTGGCGAAGGGGCCCATTACCCCGGCGCTGGTGGCGCTGACGGCTCTGCTCCTAAGCTGGATTGGACGCGACTGGGTCTGGTTGCGCCGGCTGCGGCCCGGCCTGGGCGCGGCCGTCCTCGTGGCCGTGGCCGCGCCGTGGTTCATGGTCGTGTCGGTGGTGCTGGGCTTCGGGAAGCTGTGGTATGCGTTCCTGGGCGAGGTGATGCTGCGCAGCGTGCGGCCGATGGAGTCGCACTGGGGGCCGCCGGGGACGTACACGGCGTTGCTGCCGGTGCTGTTCTGGCCGGGGTCGCTGGCACTGGTGCCGGCCGTGTGGCGGGCCGTGCGGCTGGGGGTGATTGCTCCGCGCGACGGGAGCTGCACCCGGTGCGTGGGGTCGGTGCGTCTGCGGCCCGGGCGGGCCGGCGAGCTTTTCTGCCTTGCCTGGCTGCTCCCGGGCTTACTGGTCTTTGAGCTGCTGGTCACGAAGCTGGCGCACTATCCCCTACCGCTGTTTCCGGCACTCGCGCTGCTGAGCGCGCGGGGCCTGTGTAGCGGCCGGTGGTGGCGTTGGGTGCTCGAGCAGGGCTGGGGGCGGGCCGCACTGGTCGGCTGGGCGGCGTTGAGCGAGACCGTCGTCGTGGTGGTACCGGTCACGCTCGCGTGGCTGACCCGCGCGGGGGTCGGATCGGGCGCTTGGCTGGGGTTCGGGCTGGCGTGTGCGGCCGCGCAACTGGCACTGGTGAGCTGCTTCGTCGCGCTGGCACGCCGGCGTTTCGTCAACGCGACGGTCTTCGCGCTCGGCGCGGCCGTGGCCACGAGCGTCGGACTGTTCGGCACCTGGCTTCCCGCCCAGACCCGGCTGTGGATCAGTCCGCAAGTGAACGCGGTCTTGCGCCGCATCGACCCGGAGGGGCGTCGGCCGCTGGCGGCGGTCGGGTATCAGGAAGACAGCCTGGTTTTCCTGACGCGCGGGCGGGTGCAGCGGCTCCGGCCGGAGGAGCTTGCGGCGTGGTGGACCGCGCATCCGGAGGGGCTGCTGGTCTCGGCGCCGCCGCCGGACGGGCCGGAGTACCGCGTCCACGCGGAGATCACGGGGTTCAACTACGCCCGCGGTCGCACCGAACGTGTGGCCGTGGCGGAGCGGGTGGTCAGGTCGATTCAGCCCTGACCCGCGCGGCGGGTCGCCCGCCCGAGGAGAACACGCGGTCCAGCCGCGACCACGCGACCGAGGTGAACGGAGCGAAGGCGTCCGCGCCCACGAGGATCCGGGCGCAGTGGACGGCACACACCGCCAACCCCGCGCCGGCCACGACATCGGACAGGAAATGCCGCTCCAGCACGACCCGGCTGAGGCAGGCGAGCACGGCCGGCACGATGAGGTAGGAGTACGCCCGCGGAAGGTAAAGCCGCACGAGCAACACGAGGAGCACGGTCCAGGCGGCATGGCCCGACGGGAACGAGTCGAATCCGCTCTGCGGATCGCCGAACCACCCGAAATAGTACGGACCGTGCAGCGCGGCGACCGCGGTGTCGGGGCGGGCCCGGCCGAGGACGAACTTCAGCAGGTGCACGGCGGCCAGACACGAGCCGAGGGCGATGCCGAAGCCCGCCAAACGGCGGGTTCGCAGGGGCTGAGTGAGCAGGAGAAAGAGCAGGGCCGCTAACAGCGGCCACCGGAACAGGTGGTTCGGTAAGGTGAACAAGCGTCGCAGGAGCGGATGGTCGGTTGCGTTGCTGAGCCAAGCGCCGACGGCGGCATCGCATGGCAGCACGAGAGCGACCAGCGCCGCTGAGCCGATCAGCCACGGCATGATGGATGCCGGTTTCAAGGGCGCAGACTTCAGGGGGGGCTGTGTTCCCCGCGTCGTCGTTTTCTGATCCGGCTGTCTCACGGTAGCAGCTTGCCGGACGTATGTAAATACTGGATTAGCAAGTCGCGAAGCGGGGGAGAGTCCCGGTCCCCGACGAGGCCGAGTCCGTCGCGAAGCGGCGCGACCCGTTGCGCGCGTCGGCGAGCCGCCCGATGCGCGGGCGGCCGCACACGCGCATCGCGGGAAGCCCAAGCGCGTCACGCCGGCCGAGGCCCCCCCGCGCAGCGCGGGTCCGTCGGGGGCCCCGCCGCGGGCGAGCGGTACAGGGCCACATACAGGGGGCAGCTCGCGATGAGTTCGGCGTGCGTCCCGACGGCGATGATCCGCCCGGCATCCATCACGACGATTCGGTCGGCCATGTCCATCACCGTGTGTCGGTGCGCGATCAGGAAGGTCGTCTTACCCTGCCGGAGCGTGTGCAGAGCCGCGTGAATTTTCCGCTCGCTCTCCGCGTCGATCTCGCTGGTCGCCTCGTCGAAGATCAGGATCGAGGCCGGCTTCAGGAACGCCCGCGCGATCGCCAGTCGCTGCCGCTGGCCGCCGGAGATCGACGCACCGTGCTCGCCCAGCACCGTTTCGTACTGCGCCGGCCACTGCTCGATGAACTCGGCGGCGTACGCTTGCCGGGCGGCGGCGCGGATCTCCTCGAGCGTCGCGTCGCGCCGGCCGTAGGCGATGTTCTCGGCCACCGAGCGGGCGAAGATCACCGGCCGCTGGGACACGACGGCGATGTCGAGGCGCAGGCGGCGGAGGCTCAGGTCGCGCACGTCGATCCCGTCGATCAGGACACGGCCGGCCTGCGGTTCGAGCAGGCGGGGCAGCAGTCGGACGAGCGTGGACTTGCCGCTGCCGTTGGGGCCGACAATCGCGAGACATTCGCCCGGCCGCACGTCGAGCGTGACGTCGGCCAGCGCGGGCGGCTGCTGCGTGGGCGTGTAGCGAAAGAGGATGTTCTCAAAGCGCACCGCCCGCAGGCCGTGGGCGGGTAGCGCCACCGGCCGGGCCGGCGACGTCTCTTCCGGCTGGTCAAGGAAGTCCCACACGCGGGTCGAGGCGGCGCCGGCCCGCTGGACCATGTTGTAGACGTTGGCGATCTTGCGGACCGGGTCGAGCAGCGCAGCGAGCAACGCGACCATCGTCATGAACTGCTCGGGCTTGATCTCGCCGTGGAACGTGCGGGCCGCCAGCCACACGATGCCGGCGCAGGTGATCAGGATGCCGAGCACCTCGATCAGCGGCGAGCTGAACGCCTCGATCCAGTTGAGCCGCAGCATCTGCGTGAGCATGCGACGCTCGACCTGCCACATGCGCCGCCGCTCGTAGCCCTCGCGCCCGTGGCCCTTGACCACGTCCACGCCCTGGAGCGTCTCCTCCAGCCCGCGGAGCATGTCCTCGTAGCCCTTCAGCAGCCGAACAATGGCCTTGCGGACCTTGCGGCCGAAGTACCACAGCAGCCCGACCGCGACCGGCGCGATCGCGAGCACCACGAGCGTGAGCCGGGCGTCGAGCCAGATCGCCAGCGCGAGCACGCACAGCGCCTTGAGCGGTTCGCGCGCGACCTTGCCGAACAGCGTCGTGACGCCGAGGAAGATCTCACGCACGTCGGACATGAACTGGTTGACGCGGCCGGCGACGTCGCCCGACAGCTCGGTGAGCGGGACGCGCAGCGCCTTGCGGTACATGCGGCGCCGCAAGTCCATCATCATGCGGTTCGATGCGTCCAGAATCAGATACTGCGAGAGGCAGCGGAACGTGTTGCCGAGGATGTTGATGCCGATCAGCACCCCGAGCAGGACCAGCAGGTCGTACATCCGGTCACCGGGGGTCGGACGCTCCGCGGCGGGGAAGAAGCCCGAAGCCCACGTGAGGAAGTCGGCGTAGCGGAGCCGCAGCGTGCTCATCGCCCCGGTCACCTGGGCGGCCTTCTGCACGTTGCGGGCGGCGGCCTCGACCATGGCCGCATGCAGGCTTTGTTCCCGCACGACCACCTGGAGCACGGGGTACAGGCCGGCGAGGCTGGCGGCGTAACTGAGCGCGACGCCGAAGCCGAGCAACAGGCCGCAGATCATCTTGCGACGGTGCGGCCGGACGAGCGCGAGCGTACGCCAGAAGGCCTGGCGGGCCTCGCGTTTCGACGGTCGGACGGTGCCGGTGCGTTGGGCGACCAGCCCGCTGGGGGCCGCGGGCGAGTTCTGTAAGAGGCCGTCACTCATTGAGTTATGGCGATTCCGGGCCCGGCGCGGCGACGGGGCGGACCGCGGGCGCCGTCGCCGGCCAAGGGGTGCACGATAGCGACGGGGGCAGCGTCCAGCAACGTCCCGGCTGTCAGTTTGGCACTGCCACCGCGACAGGGCCGGGGCGGCGGCGGCGCATGCACGCCACGGGTGCCGTCCGCTAAACAATGTCGCCGGGGCAACTTAGACGCTCGCCGGGGCCCGCGACGCTCTGGCACTCTCTTTGCTGTCCCGGTTACCTGACGGAGGCGCTGCCGTGCGATCGCGGCCTGTCCGTGCCCGCAGCGCTGCTTCCCAGCCGGTGCACCGAGTAAGGAGAACGTCTTCATGGCGGTCAAGAAACTTGCGTTCGATCAGGAGGCGCAGCAGGCCATTCTGGCCGGCGTGCAGAAGCTCGCCGCGGCCGTAAAGGTGACGTACGGCCCGCGCGGCCGCACGGCCGTGCTCGACAAGGGCTGGGGCGTGCCGACGGTGACGAAGGACGGGGTTTCGGTGGCGGAGGAGATCGAGCTGCACGACAAGTACGAGAACATGGGGGCGCAGCTCGTGAAGGAGGCGGCCAGCAAGACGAGCGACGTCGCGGGCGACGGGACGACGGCGGCGACGGTGCTGGCGGAAGCGATCTACAAGGAGGGGCTGCGGGCGATCACGGCGGGGTACGACCCGAACGGCGTGAACCGCGGGATCGAGGCGGCGGTGCGGGCGATCGTGGAGGAGCTGAAGAAGCTGGCTCGCCCGGTGAAGCTCGACACGAAGAACCCGGTCGATGTGATCAACATTGCGACGATTTCGGCGAACAACGACCGGACGATCGGGGAGATCATGGCGGATTGCTTCACGAAAGTGGGCAAGGACGGCGTGATCACGGTCGAGGAGGGCAAGAGCCTGGAGACGACGGTGGACGTGGTCGAGGGCATGCAGTTCGACCGCGGCTACCTGAGCCCGCACTTCATCACCGACGCCGACGAGATGGAGGTCGTGCTCGAGAAGTGCTTCGTGCTGGTCTTCGAGGACAAGATCAGCAGCGTGACGAAGCTCGTGCCTCTGCTGGAGAAGGTGGCGCAGACCAAGCGGCCGCTGCTGATCATCGCCGAGGACGTCGAGGGCGAGGCGCTGGCGACGCTGGTGGTGAACAAGCTGCGCGGCATTCTCCAGGTGGCGGCGGTGAAGGCCCCGGGGTACGGCGACCGTCGGAAGGCGATGCTCGAGGACATCGCGATTCTGACGGGCGGCAGGCCGATCTTCAAGGATCTGGGGATCGAGCTGGACAACGTGCAGATCGCGGACCTGGGCCAGGCGAAGAAGGTCCGCATCGACAACGACAACACGACGATCATCGAGGGCGCCGGGGACAGCAAGGCGATCAAGGGCCGGATCGAGCAGATCCGCCGCGAGATCGAGCAGACCACCAGCGACTACGATCGCGAGAAGCTCCAGGAGCGGCTGGCCAAACTGACCGGCGGGGTGGCGATCATCCGCGTCGGCGGCGCGACCGAGACCGAGGTCAAGGAGCGCAAGGATCTGGTCGAGGACGCCCTGCACGCCACCCGGGCCGCGGTCGAGGAAGGCGTGGTGGCCGGCGGCGGCGTGGCCTTCCTGAGGGCCATCGACGCGGTCCGCAAGGTCCGCGACAAGCTCAGGGGCGACGAGAAGATCGGAGCGGACATCGTCGCCCGGGCCCTGGAGTACCCCGCCCGGCAGATCGCCGAGAACTGCGGGCGTGACGGCGCGGTGGTGGTCCAGGAGATCCTGGAGCGCGGCGGCAAGACGGGGTATGACGGCCGGACCGGGGAGTACGTGGACATGTTCAAGGCCGGGATCATCGATCCGGCCAAGGTC
>CALGJV010000028.1 GCA_937928595.1 uncultured Phycisphaerae bacterium
GCTGATGAGCGTCTACCGCACCCTCCAACTCCGCGGCCACGACCCGCTGCGGGCCATCTCCCAGGCGCTGCGAACCTACCTGCAAACCGGTCAACTCCCACCGCTACCCGCGCCAATCCCTGCAGACGGCTGAAATCTTACAGATCGAAGGAGGACAGAGATGAAGGTATTTGGGCTCATTGCCGCCGCGCTCGCGCTGAGTTCCGTGGCCCTGGCGGCGGACGCGTTCTTCAGTGGTGATCTCGATCCGGCGTCGCCGACGTTCAATCGTCCGCTGGAGAACGGGTCGGGACTGAGCGCCGTCGGCACCGCGGTGCGGTACGATGTGCAGCCGTTCTGGGTGGACGTCTCGGGTACGTACGTGATGGAGCTCGGCCAGCCGCTGGCCTCGCCGACGCCGTACGACCCGTTCATCCTGATCTACAGCACGGCGTTCGACCCGAACTCGCCACTGACGAACTTCGTTGCCGGCGATGATGATTACAGCGGCGTTTTCGCACTGCTGACCGATGCGAACTACCTCACGGGCAGCCTGCGACGTTCGAAGATCGAGTCGGTCACGCTGACCGCGCTGACGCAGTACTTCGCGATCTCGACGACGTTCGGCAACAACACGGGCGGCCCGTACGACGCGGCGATCGGCGGCGGCCAGGGCAACGTGTACCTCGGGTTCGTGCCCGAGCCGGCCTCGCTGCTGCTGGTTGCGCTCGGCGGCCTCGCGCTGCGACGCCGCTAGTCGGCCTCTGCGGGGACGTCACCCGCAAACCTCTCACCCGGGCCGGGCGTGCCAAGGCACGCCCGGCCCGGACGCGTTTTCCATCCGGCCGGTGCCCGCCCGGCTTTGCCGCCCCGCCCCTTCGCCCGGTATACTCACCATCCGCATTCAGATAACGATTCCGCCACGACGCCGTGGCACGACCACCGATCCTGGACGAAGATCCAATGAGCACGCCCGTCACCCCGGCCGCCGCCGAAGCCGGCCGCCGCGGCCCCGACGTCCGCTCCGACTGCTGGGTTCGCATCACCCCCACCGCGCAGGGCGGGATCGAGCTGGCGGTGAAAACCAAGGTCGAAGTGATGTACGGCGAGGCCGTGCGGGACCTGATGCGGCGCGCGGTGGCCGCGCTCGGCATCGCGCACGCCCGGGTCGAGTGCGAGGACGCCGGCGCTCTGCCCTTTGTGCAGCTCGCGCGGCTCGAAGCGGCCGCGCGGCGGCTGCGCGGGCCGGCGGGTGAAGCGGTCGCGGCGGTGCCGGAGCAGTTGCCGGAGTTCATTGCGGCCGCCCGCGGGCCGACCGAGCGCGAGCGTTTCCGGCGCTCGCGGCTGTACCTCCCGGGCAACGAGCCGAAGTTCATGCTCAACGCCGGGCTGCACGGTCCGGACGGCGTGATCCTGGACCTCGAGGACAGCGTGGCCCCCTCCGCGAAGGACGAGGCCCGGCTGCTGGTGCGCAACGCGTTGCGCAGCATCGACTTCGGCGGGTCGGAGCGCATGGTGCGCATCAACCAGGGCGAGCGCGGCCTGGTAGACCTCGACTACATCGTGCCCCAGAACGTGCACGTCGTGCTCATTCCCAAGGTGGAGGATCCGGAGCAGGTGCGGGCCGTTGACCGTCGGATCGACGCGATCCTGGCGCGCAGCGGACAGAAGCACCGACCGCTGCTCATGCCGATCATCGAGAGTGCGCTGGGGGCGATCCAGGCCTATCCGATCGCGACGGCCTCGCCCCACATTGTCGCGCTGACGATCGGGCTGGAGGACTACACCGCCGACCTCGGGACGCAGCGCACCGCCGAAGGGCGCGAGAGCTTCTGGGCGCGCTGCCAGGTGGTGAACGCGGCGCGCGCGGCCGGCGTGCAGCCGATCGACACCGTGTTTTCCGATATCGCCGACGAGGCCGGGCTGCGGGCCAGCGTGGCCGAGGCCAAGAGCCTGGGCTTCGAGGGCAAGGGCTGCATCCACCCGCGGCAGATTCGCCCGATTCACGAGGCCTTCGCCCCGGCGCCGGCCGAGCTGGAGAAGGCCCGGAAGATCGTGGCGGCCTTCCGCGACGCCGAAGCCCGCGGTCTGGGCGTGGTGGCCCTCGGCAGCAAGATGATCGACCCCCCGGTCGTCAAACGCGCCCTGCGGGTCGTGCAGCTCGCGGAAGCGCTGGGGGCGGAGAGCGGCCCCGCCGCGGCGCCGGCGGCCGGCGGCTGACGCGGCCTCAGGCCTTCGGCTTGTAGTACCGGCCGCGGAATTCCGCGACGGGGTACTTGGCGGCGTTCTTGGCGAGCTTGGCGTCGAGCGCCGCGGCCAGGTCGATCTCGGCGACGTTGGCCAGCGCGAGCACGTAGCAGAGGATGTCGGCGACTTCGTCGACGATCTCGGCCCGCCGGGGGGCGTCCGCGAGCACCGCGGCGAGCTCGTCGCTGCGGGTCCACTGGAAATGCTCCATCAGCTCGGCCGCCTCGATCGCGATCGACATCGAGAGGTTCTTCGGGTCGTGATAGGGCTGCCACTGGCGCTCGGCCACGAACGCGGCCACGCGGGCCCGCAAGTCGGCGACGGTGGTCTGGGCGTCGGACATCGGGAGTCTCCAGCGCGGCGCACCGGCCGCGGGCGCGGCGGTCTAGCCGTGCTTGTTGTGCAGCAGGGCGAGGACCTCGGAGCGGGTGGCCTGGTTCGTGTGCATGATGCCGCGCAGCGCGGAGGTGACCATCACGCTGCCCGACTTCTTCACGCCGCGGCAGGTCATGCAGGTGTGGACGGCCTCGAGCACGACGGCGCAGCCTTTGACGTTCAGCTTCTGCGCGAGGACGTCGGCGATCTGCGAGGTCAGACGTTCCTGCACCTGCGGCCGCAGGGCGAAGACGTCGACCAGGCGGGCGAGCTTGGACAGGCCGAGGACCTTGCCGCCGGGGATGTAGGCGATGTGGGCCTTGCCTTCGAAGGGCATGAGGTGGTGCTCGCACATGCTGTTGAAGGCGATGTCGCGGAGCACGACCATTTCGTGGTGGTCCTCGTCGAACAGGGCGCGCAGGTGGCGCTCGGGGTCCTCGTGCAGTCCGGAGAACAGCTCGGCGTACATGCGGGCGACGCGGGCGGGGGTTTCGCGCAGGCCCTCGCGGTCGGGGTTTTCGCCGATCGCGACCAGAATTTCGCGGACGGCCCGCTCGATGCGGGGTTTGTCGACGGATGGCGCGGGGGAAGGCATCGGGGCTCTCGCTCCAGTGCTGTGGCGGTGCGCGTTTGCGGCGCGATGATACCGCGCGGCGCTGCCGAGGGGCGAGGGGGGCGGCGCGCTGGACGGCGCGGGGGCCGTCGGCGTAAACTGGAGCTTCGCATCCCGTACGCGGGGCCGGGCGGCGGCGCCGCGCCCCGCGGCGGGAAGGCTGGCACCTCGCCTCTGCATAGGAGACTCACGTGGCCCGGCGTACCATCGTCACGATGCCCGGCGACGGCATCGGCAAGGTCGTGCTGCCCGAGGCGATCCGTGTCCTGCAGGCTGTCGGTTTCGACGCCGACTACGTCCACGGCGACATCGGGTGGGATTTCTGGATCCACGAGGGCAACGCCCTGCCGCAGCGCACGATCGACCTGCTCACGCAGCACAAGATCGGCCTGTTCGGGGCGATCACCTCGAAGAGCAAGGACAAGGCGGATGCGGAGCTGTCGCCCGCGCTGCGGGGCAAGGGCTACAGCTACTTCAGCCCGATCGTCACGATGCGGCAGCACTTCAACCTCGACGTATGCGTCCGGCCGTGCCTCTCGTTCCCGGGCAACCCGTTGAACTTCATCCGGCGCAAGCCGGACGGCGGCTTCGAGGAGCCGAAGGTCAACGCGGTCGTGTTCCGCCAGAACACGGAAGGGCTGTACGCGGGCGTCGAGTGGACCAACCCGCCGGAGCACGTGCGAAAGGCGTTCGAGAGCCACAAGAAGTGGGGGGCGTTCAAAAGCGTGCCGCCGGAGGAGCTGGCCGTGTCGCTGCGGATCATTACGCGGTCGGCCAGCCGGCGGATCTGCCACGCGGCGTTCGAGTACGCCCGCAGGTTCGGCTACAAGTCGGTCACGATCTGCGAGAAACCGAACGTGCTGCGCGAGACTAGCGGGATGTTCACCGAGGAGGCCAAGCGCGTGGCGCGCGACTTCCCCGGCATCGCGCTGTGGGAAACGAACATCGACGCGCAGATGATGTGGCTGACGAAGAACCCCGAGGACTACGGCGTCATCGTGTGCAGCAACATGTTCGGCGACATCGTGTCGGACGCGTTCGCCGGACTGGTGGGCGGGCTGGGCTTCGCCTGCAGCGCGAACCTCGGCGAGGAGGTCGCGGTGTTCGAGCCCACCCACGGCAGCGCGCCCAAGTACGAGAAGCTCAGCCCGTCGATCGTCAATCCGATCGCGATGATCCTGAGCGCGTGCCTGATGCTCGACCACCTGGGCGAGACGGCCCGGTCCGAGCGCATCAAGCGGGCGATCGCGGCCGTGGTGGCCGAGGGTCGCGTGCGGACATACGACATGCTGCGCCTGGCCGGCGGCCCGGACGTGCTGCGGCAGGGCGCCGCCAGCACGACGCAGATGACGGACGCGATCATCGCGAAACTGTAGCGGTGGTCGGGCCGACGGGCCCGCCCCGCGTCTTCCGGGAGAAGCCATGATCAGCGACCAGGACATCCGCGGCCTGTTCGGCTCCGTGCTGGAGCGGATCGGCGCCGCCCCGCTGCGCGAGCAGGTCGTGAAGGCCTGGGTTCTCGGCTGCGAGCGCGGCGGCTGGACGACGGTGGACCAGCTCCGCAACATGCCCTTCACCCTGCTGACGAAGACGCACGGCATCGGCTTCGTGCAGCACACGCTGGCCGTGACGGAGGGGGCGTACGGCCTGGCGAAGGCGCAGGAGGCGGCGTACGGCGGGAAGCTGCCGTACCCGGTGAACTACGACCGGCTGCTGGCCGGCGGGCTGCTGCACGACGTCGGCAAACTGCTGGAGACCGAGCCGGACGGCGCGGGCGGCTACCGCAAGAGCCGGCGCGGGGCGTGCCTGCGGCACCCGATCTCGGGTACGGCGCTGGCGGTCGAGGCCGGCATCCGCGACGAGACGGTGCTGAACACGATCGCCTGTCATGCGAAAGAGGGCGAGGGCGCCCCCAAGTGCCTCGAGACCGTGCTGATTCATCAGGCCGATTTCGCCACGTTCGATCCGCTGGTGCTCCTGGAGAGGGGCCAGCTCATCACGTAGCGTCCGCCGCGGACCGGACGGAGGAGGCCGCCATGCCCCAGACGCTCATCGAGAAGATCATCGCCGCCCATGCGGGTTGCGACGTGCGGCCCGGTGACATGGTGGACATCGCCATCGACGCCCGCATCGCCCGCGACTTCGGCGGCGCGAACGTCGTCAAGAACCTGGTCGACAACGGCCTCGGCGTCGCCGACCCGGCGCGCACGTTCTTCACGTTCGATTGCAACCCCGGCGGCTCGGACCAGAGCTACGCGGCCAACCAGCAGAAATGCCGCCAGTTCGCGCGCCAGCACGGCATCCGCGTGTTCGACATCGACAGCGGCGTCGGCACGCACGTCGCGATCGACGAGGGCCTCGTCGGCCCCGGCGGCACGCTGGTCTCGACCGACTCGCACGCCAACATCCTCGGCGCGATCGGCGCGTTCGGGCAGGGTATGGGCGACCAGGACATCGCCCACGCCTTCGCCTACGGCACCACCTGGTTCGTCGTGCCGCCGACCGTCAAAGTGACGCTCCGGGGCCTGCCGGACGCCACGGCCACGCCCAAGGACGTGACGCTCGCGCTCAATCGGCACTTCGGCGCCAACGGCCTGCTGGGATACGCGGCCGAGCTGTACGGCCCGTACGTCGACCGGCTCGATCTCGCCGGCCGCGTCACGCTCGCGTCGATGGGTACGGAGATGGGCGCGATCATCCTGCTGTTCCCGCCCAACGCGGCCGTGCTTGACTACTGCCGGAAGGCCGGGGCGCCAGACGTGCGGCCGGTGCTGGCCGACGCCGACGCCCGCTACGAGCGCGAGGAGATCATCGACATCACGGGCCTGACGCCCCTGATCTCCCGGCCGGGTCACCCCGAGGACGTCGTGCCCGTGTCCGAGGTGCGCGGCACGAAAGTCGACTCGGTGTTCATCGGCTCGTGCACGAACGGCCGGTACGAGGACCTGGTGGCGGCCGCGCGCGTGCTGGCGGGACGGAAGGTCGCGCCGGGCGTCGTGCTCAAGATCGTGCCGTCCACCGACCGGGTCTGGCGGCGGTTGCTCGACGAGGGCGTGCTCAAGACGTTCAAGGACGCCGGAGCGCTGGTCGGCAACGCCGGCTGCGGCGGCTGCGCGGCCGGGCAGATCGGCCAGAACGGCCCGGGCGAGGTCACGGTGAGCACGGGCAACCGCAACTTCGAGGGCAAGCAGGGCAAGGGCAAAATGTACCTGGCCTCGCCCGAGACGGCGGCGGCCACCGCGGTGGCCGGCGTGATCACGACCGTCGACGCGATTCCAGCCGAGCCGGCCGTGTTCAGGCCCGGCCCGCCCGTGGCGGCGCCCGCGGCCGCCCGCACCGGAGCCGCCGCCGACGGCAAGCCGACGAAGGTCCGCGGCCGCGTGTGGGTGATCGCGAAGGACAACATCGACACCGACATGATCTTCCACAACCGCTACCTGACGATCACCGACATCAGGGCGATGGGGCCGTACACGTTCGACAACCTGAAGGGCTGGGAGGACTTTGCGAAGAAGGCGCGGCCCGGCGACATCGTGGTGACGGGCAAGAACTTCGGCTGCGGCAGTTCGCGGCAGCAGGCGGTGGACTGCTTCCTTTCACTGGGCATTGCGGCCGTCGTGGCCGAATCGTTCGGCGCGATCTACGAGCGGAACGCGATCAACGCGGGCCTGGCGATTCTGCGCGCTCCGGCCGTGGGGCGGCTGCGCGACGGTGAGGAGGTCGAGATCGACTTCACGACGGGGATCATCCGCCGCGGGGAGGGCGGTGAAATCCGCGGGCGGCCGTTTAGCGACGCCCAGCTCAAGATCTACCAGCGGGGCGGACTGCTCGTGAGGTCCTGAACGGCACGCGCGTGGCGTCGGCCGGCGTGCCGCTGATTACCCCACGCTCTCCAGCCGCGCGGCGGCCCGTCGCAGTTGCTGCGCCAGCAATTCAAGCTCGTACGCCAGCCGACCAGCGTCCGCCCGTACGATCGCGCCCGTGACACCCGGCAGCGTCCAGCCCGCGTAGCCCGAGAGCGGGTTCACGCCGAACACGAGGTTGCGGTGGAACGGATCCGCCAGCGGATCCGGCCGCGCGTCCGGAGGCCGGGTCAGCAACGGCTCGACGCTCCGCAGGGCGGCGTGCGCGCGGCGCCGCGCGTCCTCCGGCGCTGCGTCCCAGTTCGTGGCCCGAACCCGCTCGGTCGCCGACTCCGCCGCCGCCGTGAACCCCGCGACCGCGGCTGCGAGCTCGTCGAACGGTGCGCCGGCCAGTGCCTCGACCTTCCCGGCCTGCTCACGGGCCGCCTGGACGGCAGTGGCGACGACCCGCGCGTACTCGGCGTAATCCAAGGGGGCGACCCACGCGTTGCCCAGCCGCAGGGCCAGCGCCGCCGTCACGGTTGCGGCGGCCCGCTGGCGGTGGGCCCCCGGATCGGCCTGTGCTTCGAGGAAGTGCAGCGTGTCGTACGCCGAGTGGTAGTTGCCCCAGCGGCCGTAGAACCCGCAGTCGATGGCGGGGAGACCGAGGTGCAACAGGAAGCCCTCGTGGTCGGAGCCGCCGCCCGGCACGCCCACGACCGGCTCGTCGGACGCAGCGGCGGGGGCAGAGCTCGGGCCCGCGCCTTCGCCCGGCCGCCGCGGCGGGCCGCCGGAGGCCCGAGCGCGCCAGGCGTCGTAGATGGAAGTGCCCACGGGCCCGCCGGGCTCGGCCACGCCGCGGGTCACGTCGCGCACCACGCCGGCCAGCGACGGGCTGGCACTGGCGCCGAACTCGGGTCCGCAGACCGCGATGTCCTGGTTGATGTACGCGACGACCCGGGCACCAAGCTCGGCCGCGTGCTCCTCGATCCACTCCGTTGAGCCGATGAGGCCCCATTCCTCGGCATCCCAGGTGGCGAACACGAGACTGCGGCGCGGCGGCTGCCCGGCCCGGGCCAGCTCCGCACACACGCGGGCGGCCTCGAGCACGCTGGCCACGCCCGACACGTTGTCCACCGCGCCGCAGCACCACGCGTCGCGGTGTCCGCCGATCACGATCCACTCGTCCGGGTCCGTGCGGCCGGGGAACCGTCCAAACGTGTTGACGATCGTGCGCAACGCCCCGTCGTGCGCGACCCGCAGCCGCACCTCGACCGGCCCGGGCCCGACGTGGTAGCGCCACGGCAGCGCCCCCTGCCACTCCTGCGGCACCTCCGGCCCGCGCAGGTCGCGGAGCAGCTCCGCTGCCTCCGCGGCCGCCAGCGGCAGGCTCGGAATGCGCGGCAGTGCGGGCGACTCGGCGGGCGGGATGCGCGCGACACCCGGGCGCGAGACGCGGCCCGGCGCGGTCGGGTCGCCGGTGCGCGTGTTGAGGCTGCCGCGCTGAAGTCCGCCCGCCGGGCGCATCGGGCCGGTCGGGAACGGGTCGCCGCGGAAATAGCCGTCGTCCTGGGGGTCGCTGTACAGCAGGCAACCGATTGCCCCGCGTCGCTGTACGTTCTGCACCTTGAGCCCGCGGAACAGCTCGCCGTAGCGCGCCAGGGCGATGCGGCCGGCCAGGTCGACGCCCAGTTCCGCCAACCGGTCGAGGTCCTCCTCGCGCGCGTAGTTCACGTACACGAGCGGACCGCGCACGTCGCCCGCCGCGGCGTAGCCGTGCCAGGCCGGCCACTGCGTCGTGTCGCCGCTCTCGGGGGCCTCCGGTAGCACCGGCTCGCGCAGCGCCAGCGGCCGCGCCGGCGGCGTGAGGCGCTCGACGACCGCCTCGACGGGATGCGGCAGGTACACTTCGTATTCCGCCGTTTCGACGGCGAGCCCCCAGTCCCGCATCTGCGCGAGCACGTATTCGGCGGTGGCGGCCTGGGCCGGGGTGCCGGCGACGTGCGGCCGGGCCGCGAGCGCCCGCGTCAGCGCCCCCACGGACTCGCCGCGGACGAGTTCGGTCAGACGCTGTTCCAGTGCCCGTTGGGCGGCGGCGGAACGGGGGCCGTATCCGAGCATGGTGGTCTCGCGCGAGGTCTTGGGCGCGGCGGCGCCGCGTGCGGAGCATAGCGGGCCGGCCTCGCCCCGCAAACGACGGCGGACGTGCCCGCGAAGGAGCACGCCCGCGTCGTGGTGAGCGTACAACGTGGTTTCGTGGCCGGCGCGGCCGCTAGCGCACGATCGGAACCGTCGGCATGAAGCAGCCGACGCGCTCCTCCTGCAGCAGCGTGAGCTGGGTCAGCGCCCGACGGAGCTCCCGCAGTTGCGCGGGCGCGAGGCGACCAAGCACCGGCAGCGCCGCGCGGAGCAGCGGATCACGTGCCACGGCGGTCCGCACCTCGAACTCGTCCTCGCCGTCCCTCTTGGCCAGCTTGCCGAGGACTTGGAGCAACTGCCCGAGATCCGAGGGCTTGGGCAGGACGTAGACCTCGTAGGTCTTGCCGAGATTGGCTTTCGCGGCGGCCAGGTCGAGCGCTTCGCCCAGACCGCCGAGCTGGTCGACGAGCCCGAGCTCGAGGGCCTGCTGTCCGGTGTAGACGCGGCCGCCGGCGATCTGCTCGAGGTCCTTCTGGATGCGGTCGCCGCGCGATTGGATTACGCGACTCTTGAACTGCACGTACACATCGTCGAGGGACTTCGTCATCGCGGCGCGCTCCTCGTCGGTCCAGCGCCGCGTCGAGGACATCAGGCCGGCCCGCGCCCCGCGCGCGAACGTCGTGGTGCTGATGCCAAGCTTGTCTTCGAACAGGCCCTTCAGCACGAGCTTGCCACCGATCACGCCGATCGAGCCGGTGATGGTGGAAGGTTCGGCGAAGATCGTCTGACCGGGGACGGCCACGTAGTAGCCGCCGCTGCCGGCGACGCCGCCCATGCTGACGATCAGCGGCTTGACCGCGGCGCAGCGCGTGGCCGCTTCCCAGATGATGTCGCTGGCGAGGGCCGAGCCGCCGGGCGAGTCGACCCGCACGACCACGGCCTTGATCTTGTCGTCTTCGCGGGCCTTCTCGAAGGCGGCCCGCAGCGTGGTGCTGCCGGCGCTGGGCTCGCCGCTCATATTGAACGGGTTGTCCTCGCTCGGGCCGGTGACGATGGCGCCCTCGATGTAGATCAGGCCGAGGCCGGGCGCGGTGGGCTCCGCCACACCCTCGAGCAGCTTCGAGAAGATCTCGAAGAACGCGAACGGGTTGCTCGTGTCGAGCCTCTCTTCCGGCTCACGCTCGTATTTCTTTACCACCTTGACGTCGGCGCCGAACTCCCGACGAACCCGCTCGGTGAAGCTCGCAAACGAGCCCACGGCATCCACGAGCTTGCCCTCGAGCGCGTCGGCGGCGGAGAGCGGCGCGCGATCCACCAGCCGGCGCACCTCGTCCGCGGGCAGCTTGCGCCCTTGCGCGATCAGGCGGATCCAACGGTCGTACAGACCGTCGAGCAGCCAGTTGATGTTCTCGGCGGCTTCCGGGCTGGGGGCCGTGCGCGTAAATGGCTCCAGCGCGCTCTTGTAGGCCCCGCAGTGGAGCATGTCCATCTCGATGCCCAGCTTGTCCATCAGCCCCTTGAAATACATCAGCTCGGCCTGGAGCCCGATGATCCCGAGCTCGCTGTTCTCGGCCAGCGTGATGTGGTCGGCGGCGCACGCCAGCGCGTAGGTGCCGTTGCCGGCCTCGTCGAGGTAGCAGAACACCGGCTTGCCCTTGGCTCGGAAGGTTTGCAGCGCGCGGATCATCTCCTCGATCTGGGCGAGGTTCGCCTCCGGGTTCTCAATGATCAGCAATAAGCCCGCGATCTCGCGGTCGGCCGCCGCGCGCCGCACGGTCGTCACCCACTCGCGCAGATTGGAAACCTGCTGGTTCTCGAACATGGCCATCAGGCCCGCCGCGCCGGCCGGGCTCTCGGTCAGGCTGCCGTCCACACGCAGCCGCAGGACCGTCTTGGCCGCCAGCGTCTCCTGCGCCAGCAGCAGCCCGAGCAGCAGCAGCCCACCACCCGTCAGTACCCGCCTCGTCTTCCACATGCGTTCGTCTCCTGGAGGCGCGGCCCGGCGCGCCCGTGTGCGCTGCGAACCGCACTTCTCCCGAAGTATAAAACGCGGGCACCTCCGTGGGTGTCGGGCTTTGTCGAAAGTTGTCTCAGGCGGGCCGCGGCGTCAGTCCGCGCGGCCCAGGGCCTGTGCCAGTAGGCCCCGCATGTCGCGCAGGAAGCGCCGTCGTCCGAACGCCTCCGCGTGCTCCCGCATGACCGCGGGGTTCCAGTCGCGCGCCAGAACGCTTTGCAGAGCGGAGACGAACGCATCGACGGTCTGCGCGGGGACCAGCGCGCCGGTGACGTCGGGCACGACCGTCTCCGTCGCGCCGCCGACGCCGTAGGCCACGACCGGGCAGCCCTGGGCCATGGCCTCGACCGGCACGAGGCCGAAGTCCTCCTCCCCCGGGAACAGCAGCGCCGCCGCGCGGCGATAGCAGTTCAGGATCGTTTCATCCGGTTGCCACCCCAGCCACGTCACGTCGCCCGGAGCGCCCGCCCGCAGCCGCGCGACGTCGGGACCCTCCCCGATCACCACCAGCGGCCGCCGCAGCGCCGCCGCCGCCGCGACCGCCAGATCCAGCCGTTTGTACGGCACGTGGTATCCCACGCACAGCAGGAAATCCTCGCGGCGCCGCGGACGCACGCCGCGGGCGTCCGGCAGATCCACCGGCGGATGCACCACCCGCGCATCGCGCCCGTAGTGCCGGCGCACGCGCTCCGCGACATGTCGCGAGTTCGCCACGAACACATCCACCCGCTGCGCGGCGGCGCGGTCGGCTGCGCGCAGCCGCGCGCAGACCGCGGGCCAAAGCGGCCGCAGCGGCGCGGGCAACGTCCGTCCGTACTCGTCGGCGAGGTCCCAGACGTAACGCATTGGGGAGTGGCAGTAACAGACCACCCGGCTGCGGGCGTCCGGCGTCATTGCCTTGGCCAGGGCGGCGTCCGAGCAGACGACCAGGTCAACCGGCGGCAGTCGCAGGCGCCGCGCCGCGACGGGCATCAGCGGCAGCAGCTTCGGATAGTGCCGGCGCGCGCCGGGCAGGCGCTGCAGCCAAGAGGTGTGAACCGGACGGCGCGCGAGCGGCCAGTCGCCCAGCCCGGCCGGATCGTGCACGAGGGTGAAAATGGGGCCGTCCCGCACCAGCTCGCCCAGCGCCTCCAGCACCCGCTCTCCGCCGCGGCGCCGCACGAGCCAGTGGTGCGTCAGCACGGCCGAACAGGGCAGCGGCGCCAGCTCCTCGTCCGGGGGAGGCGGGGGCTCGGTCCGGCGCATCATGGGCGGTGGGTGCCGCGCGGTTCGCGGGCCCGGCGACTACTCCAGCGGGTCCTTGTCGCGGATGACCTCGAAGTCGACGCGGAAGCCGCCGGGCGCATCCGGGTCCTCCACGAACTTGAAGATGAGCTGATCGCCGCAACTGAAGTCGATTCCCAACAGCACTTCGCGCCCGAGCGCGGTGCCCGCCGTCGGTAGCGACGCGGCCGGCTCGTCTCCGGACGGCGCGCTCGAGAAATGCACGACTTCATCAAACAGGTTGGGGTCGAACGTCGCGAGGTTCTCGTCAGCGCGGGCGTCGATGACCCGCTTCACGAAATCCGCCCCCGCCACCGCGATGTTGCGGCGGCAGAGGATGGAAACGGGCGCGTTGGTCGTGAACGCATCGACCCGCGCCTGCTGGAGCGTGACGGGCCCCGGCGAACGGTCCCAGGCGTCGTACGAGCCGAACGAGAACGCCGCTCGCGCGTTGGTCGTGTTGATGAACACCACCGAGACGTTTCCGGTTTTCTCCTTGGTCAGGTTGCGAAACGTCACCCCCGAACAGCTCAGCGGTCCCAGCACCACGAGGCCGCTTGCCAGCACCAAGACAATCGCCGCTCGCTTCATGTGGACACCTGACTCCTGGCGCACCGCGTGACCGGCGGCCGCGACCGGCTCCGCCCACCGGCCGGACCGCAACCCCGTCGCTCGGCGAATCTTACCGGCCGCCCGGGTGCCCGGCCATATCGTCGGCCCCGGCGGCTTGACCGGCCCGGCCGCCGGCGAATAATGCTCCCGGGCGATTCCGGCCGAACTGCCGGCCGCCTGCTGGACCGGACGGAAGCACCGGGCCGATAAGGTTATCGGCGACCTGGGCGCCAGAATCTCAGTGGGCACGTGAGGTTCACCGCGATGCGAACCGCTGCACTCATTCTGCTTGGACTGGGTCTCGCGCTGGCGGGGGGCACCTGCTTGCCGCTGGTGGATAACACCGCCCGGGAACCTCGCCAGGGGACCAAACTGATCGTGGCGCTGACTTCGCCGGACGCGGCGCGCACGGTGCGGCAGGGGGACACGGTCGCGATCGCCTGGACGTTTTCGAATCTTACGGGCGGCAGCGGGAACGTGACGGTCGTGGCGGAATCGCGCACGAACCTGTCGCGGACGACGCTGACGTCCGGGGCGGCGTCCACGACGAGTGGCCGCGGTGCGTACACCTGGGACACCGCCGGCTTCGAGGGGCCCTATGCGATCATCGCGACGATCAGCGGAGGCGGGCTGGAGTACTCGACGACGAGCGTGGGCCTGGTGACGGTCGACGCACCGCCGAAGTTCGCGTTCGAGGCGCCGACGGAAGACGTCGAGTTCACGCCGAGCGAAAGCGACGAGCTCGCGATCCGGTACACCGGCAGCGACAACGAGAGCGGGAAGGTCAAGCTCGGGCTCGACGTCGATACGAACCACCGCAACGAGAACGAGATCATCATCAACGAGGCAGACCTGCCGACGAAACCCGAGCAGAAGACGTTCTACTGGAACGGCAAGTCGAAGTCCGGCGAGATCGTCGCGGCCGAAACGTACTACTTGTTCGCGCGGCTCGAGGACGCCCGCAACGATCCGACGTTCGTGGACGCCGTGGCCCGCATCAAGGTGCTGGAGGCGCCGGCCACCGGGGCGGCCGTGACCAAGCCGGATGAGGACGCCAACTTCCTGACGACCGATGCGACGTTCCGGATCGAGTATCGCATCGACGACGAAGACAACGACGTGCTCGTCGACGTGAAAATCGACACGGACGACAACCACACGAACGGAAACGAGATCACGATCCTGTCGCAGCAGTTCGTGGCGAAGGACACCGAACCGCCGCCGTTCGACTGGGACGGCAACGACACGCACGATCCGCCGGCCGCCGTGCCGACCGGTATTTACCGGCCGTTCATCGTGATCAGCCGGGAAACGGGCAATCCGCAGACGATCCGGGCCGACGGGCTGATCTTCCGCCGCGACACGGAGAACCAGCCGCTGATCGGTTTGATCGAACCCACCTCGGTTCGCACGCTTAACCCGGGTGAGTATCTGCTGATCAAGTGGCGGGACGACGACCCGGACGGCGATGCCGACGAGGCCCAGTCCGCGAAGATCAAGGTCGTCATCGATGAGGACGGCGACCCGGCGACCACGGGCGACCAGAAAGTCATCCTCACGGATCGCAATGCCGCCGGTGACGGCGTGCGGGACACGTTCCAATGGTCCGTGAACGCGACCGGATTGGACCTCGGCAAGATCTACTACATCATCGCGTACATCGACAAAGACGGCGTGGACCCGCCGGATTCTTGGTCGGTGGCCGGTGGTCGCCTGATCATCCGCGATCCGACGAATCCGTAAGATCCGTTTAGAAATAAGTTTATGCACTCGGACCGCCCGCAGGCCCCGCTGCTGCGGGCGGTTCTTTATCGGGAGAGTTCCGGGGTCGGAGCATTTGCACGCCGATGTGAACCGATGTATTATATATCAAACAAGTGAGGTCACGGTCGGAATGTCCGACACCTCGCGCATCCGTTTCCGGAGCCTGCTCGATGTCGTTGGCGCGTGTACCCTCGGCCACTCGCTGTCGGATCGTCGCCGTTCGGGGAGGGCACCGCATCCCGTACCGGCTGATGGAGATGGGATTGGTGGAGGGAGCGGAGGTCGAGGTCGTGCGCCGGGCACCGCTCGGCGACCCGCTGCAAGTTCGCCTTGGCGACTATGAGCTCGCCTTGCGTGAAAGTGACGCCGAGCTCATCGATGTCACCGAGATCTGACGCCGACCTCGGCCTCCCACCCCGGAGACTCTCCCGCTGTGGACACCGCTGCGCAGCCACCACCGGCGAGGGCACGATCGGCGGCCACCCCCGGCGCGCCGCCCGCCTCCGTGGTTGTCGCTCTGGTTGGCAATCCGAACACCGGCAAGACGGCGCTGTTCAACGCCCTGACGGGCTTCCACCGCCACGTGGCCAACTACCCCGGCGTGACGGTCGAGCTCGCGCGCGGGCCCATTCGTGACGCCAACGCCCCGATCGAGCTGCTGGACCTGCCCGGAACGTACAGCCTCGCGGCCCAATCGCCGGATGAGGCGATCGTCTGCCACACGCTCTGCGGGCACGCGGCGGACACGGCTCCGGCGGCCATCATCGCCACGATCGACGCATCGAATCCGGCTCGCAATCTGTATCTTGTCAGTCAGCTGCTCGAGCTCGGCCTGCCGGTCGTGATCGCGCTCAACATGATCGACATCGCGCGGCGACGTGGCCTCGAGGTGGATGCCGCGCGGCTTTCCGCGCGGCTCGGCGTACCGGTCGTGCCGGTGGTTGCGGTGGAGCCGGCGACCGTGACGCCGCTGGTCCGCGCGCTCGAGCAGACGCTGGCCGCTCCGACGCCGCCGACGGTGCGCGTACCACTGCCGCCACCGCTCGCGGAGGCGACCCGCGCCCTGACGGCCGCGGTTCCGGACCTGCGGCCGGGCGAGGCGGTGCGGCTGCTCGTGGATCGGGCCGGCTGGCTGCGGCGGGCCTTCGGTCCGCGGGACACGCTGGACGCGGCGCTGGCGGCCGCGCGGCAGCGGCTGGATCGGGACGGCATCGACGCGGCGACGGCGGAGGTGCGGGCGCGGTATGCCTGGGTGGACGGCGTGCTGGACGGCGTCGTGCGGCGGACGCCGCCGGTCGGCGATACGTGGACGGCACGGATCGACCGCGTGGTCACGCATCCGGTGGGCGGCGGCGTCACGCTGCTTTGCGTGCTGTACGCGGTGTTCTACGCGATTTACCAGGGGGCGGCGCCCCTCATGGCCGGTCTCGAGCAGCTCTTCGGGTGGGCCGGGGCCGGGGTGGCGGCCGTCGTGCCGCCCGGACCGCTGCAAAGCCTGCTGGTGGACGGCGTGATCGCCGGGGTGGGGGCCGTCGTCGGGTTTCTGCCGCAGATCCTGATCCTGTTCCTGGCGCTGGCGCTGCTGGAAGACTGCGGCTACATGGCGCGGGCGGCGTTCATGGTGGATCGCCTGATGCGGCCGCTCGGCCTGAGCGGGCGGGCGTTCATTCCGCTGCTGTCGTCCTTCGCGTGCGCCGTGCCGGCGATTCTCGGCACGCGCGCCATCGCCGACCGGCGCGAGCGCTTCATCACGATCCTGATCGCGCCGTTCATGAGCTGCTCCGCGCGTCTGCCGGTGTACGTGCTGCTGATCGGCGCGTTCGTGCCGCCGACGGCGTACCTGGGCGGCTGGCTGCGGCTCGACGCGCTCGTGATGATCGCGATGTACCTGGTGGGCGTGATCGTCGCGATCCCGGTGGCGTTTCTGCTGCGGCACAGCGCCTTCCGCGGCCCGCCGGCGGGCTTCCTGCTCGAGATGCCGACGTACAAGCGGCCGCGGGCGCGGGCCGTCGCACAGCGCGTGCTGCACGCGGGCCGCAGTTTCCTCGTGCGGGCCGGCACGATCATCCTGCTGGTCAACGTTGTCGTCTGGGCGCTGGGGTACTTTCCGCGGAGCGCGGCTACTCAGGCGGCCGTCGATGCGCAGCGCCTCGCCCAGGGCTGGGACGACGCGACGTATGAAGCGGAGCTGGCGGGGGCGTATCTACGCGACAGCTACCTGGGCCGGCTGGGCCGCGGGCTGGAGCCGGTGCTGGCGCCGCTGCACTGGGACTGGCGCATCGGTATTGGCGTGCTGGCGTCGTTTCCGGCGCGCGAGGTGATCGTCGCGACGCTCAGCACGATCTGCAACCTCGGCCCCGAGGACGACGCACAGAGCGCCTCGCTGCGGGCCCGTCTGGCGGAACTCAAATGGGACGGCACCGACCGGCCGCTCTTCACGCTCCCTGTGGCGCTCTCGCTGATGGTCTTCTTCGCGCTGTGCGCGCAGTGCGTCAGCACGCTGGTGGTGATCGGGCGGGAAACGGGCTCGTGGGCGTGGCCGGTCGTCTCATTCGTCGGGATGACGACGATCGCGTACGCCGGCGCCTGGGCCACCGGCGCCGCGGCGCGGGCCGCGGGCGGGTGAGCGGGCCGCGGGCCCGCGCGCGGGTTGCGCACGGCCGTCAGGCGTGCAGGGCCCGGCCGTCCACGGCGAGGGCCGCTTCCTTCAGACATTCCGCGAGCGTCGGGTGCGCGTGCGTGCAACGGGCCAGGTCCTCGCTGCTCGCGCCGAACTCCATCGCCACGGCCGCCTCCGCGATCAGGTCGCCGGCGCGCGGCCCGATGATGTGCACGCCCAGGATGCGGTCGGTCTGCGCGTCGGCCAGGATCTTGACGCGGCCGTCCACATGCCCCAGCGCGCGGGCCCGCCCGTTGCCGCGGAACTGGAACACCCCCTTGCGGTACGCGCGCCCCTCGGACTTCAGCTGCTCCTCGGTGCGGCCCACGCTCGCGATCTCCGGCTCCGTGTAGCAGACACCGGGGATCGTGTCGTAGTTGACGTGGCCGTAGCCCGTGAAGATCCGCTCGACGCAGGCCACGCCCTCTTCCTCGGCCTTGTGCGCGAGCATCGGTCCGCGGATCACGTCGCCGATCGCGTAGACGCCCGCCGCGGCGGTCGCGAAGTGGGCATCGACCGGAATCCGGCCGCGCTCGTCCAACGTCAGGCCGACGGTCTCCAAACCGAGGTCGTCCGTGCAGGGCACGCGGCCGACCGCCAGCAGCACGCGGTCGCATTCGATCGGGGCGACGCCTTCGCACTCGACCGTGCACTTGCGACCCTTGACGCGCGCCGCCGTGACGCGGCAGCCGAGCTGGAACTCGAGGCCCTGGCGACCGAGCAGCTTGAGGGCCTCGTCGGCGATTTCGTCGTCCATTCCCGGCAGGATGCGCGGCAGGAATTCGAGCACGGTCACCTTCGCCCCGAGCCGACGCCACACCGAGCCGAGCTCCAGGCCGATGTACCCCGCCCCGATGACGACGAGGTGCTCCGGCACCTTCTTGTACGCCAGGGCCTCCGTGCTGGTCCCGATGCGGTCCCCGTCCAGCTCGACGCCCTTCAGCTCGGCCGAGCGGCTGCCCGTCGCGAGGATGATGTGCGGGGCCCCAAGCTCGGTGACGCGGCCGTCGGCGGCCGTGACGGTCACGCGCCCGGGACCGGCGAGCCGGCCGTGCCCGGTGTAGCGCGTCACCTTGTTCTTCTTGAACAGCGCCTCGATGCCCTTGGTGAGGCCGCCGACGATCTTGTCCTTGCGGGCCAGCAGCGCGGCGAGGTCGAGCTCCACGCCGGCGCAGCGCACGCCGTGCTCGGCGAGCTCCGCGCGGGCCGCGACGTAGCGTTCGCTGGATTCGAGCAGGGCTTTGCTCGGGATGCAGCCGATTCGCAGGCAGGTGCCGCCCAGAGCGGGCTCGCGCTCGACGCAGGCGACGTTGCGGCCGAGCTGGGCAGCCCGCAGCGCGGCGACGTAGCCGCCGGGGCCGGCGCCGATAACGATCAGGTCGTGCGCACTCATGGAGTCTCCGGTCCAGTCCGAGCGGCCGGCCCCTTGGCGGGCGGACGCGAGCGGACCGCGGAGCGCGGATTATTCCCGATCGCGGGGGCGGTCGCCAGCGGGGCCTTCGGGGTTGGATCGGGCCGGCGGTCGGCGGCGCGGCGGGCGACGCCCGCTGTTCACCCGGCACCGGCGGTCCCGGTCGCGCCGGCGGCCGGAGCGGCGGGGGAGTCCGGGACCACCACGATACCGGGCGGAGGCGGGGGCCGCCTCGCGGCGATCTCGTGAGCCGTCACGGGCGGCCCGGACGCGGCCGCCGCTGCCAGCGGTGCAGGGTGGCGACGGCCAATCCGCTTGCGGCTACGAGCCAGATGGCCCCCGGTTCCGGGACGGAACGGGCGTACGCGACGTTGTCGAGAAGCAGCCCGTTGGCGAAGTCGGCGGTGGCGTCGTTGCGAATCTCGAGCCGCGCAATGTTGGCGTGGTCGGAGCGTACGGCGAAGAAGGACTCGTAGTTCTGGTGCGTCGGGTCCGATTCCCACAGCCAGGCCGGGAGTGAGAACGTGCCGAGTCGGGCTCCGGTGGTGTCGTACGCAGAAAGCGTCAGGGAGTGCACCGGGCCCTGCACGCCCATGCCCACGAAAGCCCCGACGCGACTGACCGGTTCGTCGAACAGGATCGTCAGCGGCGTGTCCGCCAGGTGATTATCGAACTTCACCAGCAGGCGGTCGCCATGCGGCATGTACGTACCGTCGTACCCGGTGACGTGCTCGACGATCGCGCCGCCTTCGGGCTGGACGCGGGAATAGCGGGCGTACCGGCCGACGGCCGTGTTGCGGAAACGAACGCCCAGCGCGGCGTACTGGTCGAGCACCGGGTCGCGGCTCGAAAGCTCGTTGAAGGTGATGACGGCGTCGAGCGGGCCCATGAACGCGTCGTAGGCGTCGCGCAGCGCCAGGAACGTTTCCGGAGCGCGCCCCTCCACGGCCGGGTCGAACCACGTCAGGCCCCCCGGTGCGGGCGCGACGAGCACGCCGAGCAGCAGCGCCAGTGCGGCAGGCCAACGGAACAGTCCAGGATTCTTGCGCACCTTGATACCTCCTGAGCGACTCGCCGATAACGACTACACGGCCCGCGTCGGCCGAGCGACGGGCTTCGACAGAAAGGTTCAAAAACGCGACGGCTGAAGTCAAACGGAACCCGGGCGAACCGGCCTGGGGGCCGATTCGGACTTGCACGCCGCGGGTCCGGCGGGCTACACTCCGCGGTCCGGCTCTTACGCGGCCTCGGGAGGTCCGAGGCGAGGACCGGCAGGACCCTTACCCCTCCTTTCCCCCCGCGCGAGACAGACACGCGTGTCCGGCCGGCGACGGCGGCGCGCGGCGGCCCCGGAAACACAGGCTGGGTCCCAACGGCAGGCGAAACGCGACACATGGCAGATCCGACACTACTCCGCGAGATTCAGGTCACCGACGACGAGATTGATGCGGCACTGCGCGACGCGCTGGGCGACAGCGGGGCCCAGGACGTGATGGCGCAGGCGGTCCAGGCCGAGATCGGCGGACCGAAGCTGGACTTCAACACGATCCTCAAGGCCCGGGTCGTGAAGATCGGCGCGACCGAGGTCGTGCTGGACGTGGGCCTCAAGAGCGAGGGGCTTGTCGCACTGGAGGAGTGGGACGACCCAACCCAGGTGAAGGTCGGCGACTCGGTGGACGTGCTGGTCGAGGACTTCGAGACCGAAAGCGGGATGATCATCGTCTCGAAGCGGCGGGCCGACCGCATTCTGAACTGGCAGCGGATCGTCGAAACGACCAACGAGGGCGATACCTGCCGGGGCCGCGTCCTGCGGAAGATTAAGGGCGGGCTGCTGGTGGACATCGGCGTGCCGGTGTTCCTGCCGGCGTCGCAGGTGGACATCCGCCGGCCGGCGGACGTGGGCGAGTACATCGGGCGGGACATCGAGGCCAAGATCCTCAAGATCGACAAGGAGCGGCGGAACATCGTGATCAGCCGCCGCAAGCTGGTCGAGGAGGAGCGGGCCAAGGCCAAGGCGAAGCTGCTCCAGGAGATCGAGATCGGGCAGCTCCGCAAGGGCGTGGTCAAGAACATCGCCGAGTTCGGCGCGTTCGTGGACCTGGGCGGGATCGACGGCCTGCTGCACATCACCGACATGTCGTGGGACCGCATCGAGCACCCGAGCCAGCTCCTGAAGGTCGACCAGGAGGTCGAGGTCAAGATCCTGGCGATCGACAAGGAACGCGAGAAGATCGCCCTGGGGCTCAAGCAGAAGGAAGAGAACCCCTGGGAGAAGGTGGCGGACCGCTATCCGGTTGGCGCGCGGGTGCGCGGCGAAGTGGTCAACATCATGAACTACGGCGCGTTCGTGAAGCTCGAGCCGGGCATCGAGGGTCTGGTCCACATCTCGGAGATGAGCTGGACGCGGCGCATCAACCACCCGTCGGAGGTCGTCAACGTCGGCGACCAGATCGACGTGGTTGTGCTCGAGGTCGACAAGGACAAGCAGGAGATCTCGCTGGGCATGAAGCAGACGGAGGTCAACCCCTGGACCACCGTCGCCCAGAAGTACCCGCCCGGCACCGTGGTCGAGGGCACCGTCCGCAACCTCACGAACTACGGCGCGTTCGTCGAGATCGAGGAAGGCATCGACGGCCTGCTGCACATCAGCGACATGAGCTGGACCAAGAAGGTCAGCCACCCGTCGGACGTCGTGAAGAAGGGCGACCGGCTGCGCTGCGTCGTGCTGACCGTGGACCAGGAGAAGATGCGGATCGGCCTGGGCCTCAAGCAGATGACCGAGGACCCGTGGCTGCGCGCCGTGCCGGAGCGCTACCAGCCCGGCATGGTCATCCGCGGCAAGGTCACCAAGGTCACCAACTTCGGCGTGTTCGTCGAGCTCGAGCCCGAGCTCGAGGGCCTGCTGCACGTCTCCGAGCTGGCCGACCACAAGGTCGAGGACCCGCAGAAGGAAGTGCAGATCGGCCAGGAGATCGACGTCAAGATCCTGCGCGTCGACACGCTCGAGCGGAAGATCGGCCTGTCCAAGAAGCGGGCCGAGTGGGCCAACGAGCCGGAGCTCGAGGGCGACGACCGCCGGCGCGAGCGCAAGCAGCGCCGCGGCGGCCTCGGCGACGAGTCCGGCGGCGGCTTCGGCAACGTCTTCCGCGAGCAGGACTAGCCGGCCGGCGTCAAGGCCGCACTGCCGCTTCGACCCCCGGACGCCGTGCCGCCTCGCCCGGCGCCGGCATGAGCTGCGTCTCGGGCCGGTTTGGACTCAGGGCGCGGCCCGCTCCCGGTCGTGGGGTGGGCGGCGCGCGGCCGGCCCCACGCCCGAAAAGATCCGCCCGGTCGCCGGGTCGTAGAGCCAAGCGGCCGGCGCCGCGTTCAGGTCCGCAACGTCGTCCTGCGCCAGCCGGATCAGATTGCGCGGCTGCGGTCGCGGCCCCGCTCCGCGCGGGACGAACGGGTTGTGAGGAATGCCGCGGCTCAAGTAGGGACCGAACGCGAAGCGCTCGTCGCCGTGCGGCGCGGTCCGCCCGGCGCGGTCGCTGTACTGCGTGAGCTGCATGATCAACCGCTCGACGCTCGGGGTCGGGTCACCGACCGTGACGCCCGGATAGTTTCCGTGATCGCGGTAATACTGCTCAATCGCGACGCGGAGGATCCGCAGGTTGTTACGCAGCTCGACCTCGGCTGCGGTCGGCCCGGCCGCCCGACCCGCTTGCGGCACGGTCAGCAGGGCCACGATCGCGAGGATGCCGAGGACGACGATCATTTCGAAGAGGCTCAGCGCTCGGTGCCGGGTCATGGTCAACTCCCCAGGCTCCGGCCGGCCGCCGCCGGTCCGGGCTCGAGCAGATGGGCGAAGCGCAGCACGAACGACTCGCGCTCGCGGGTGCGGTACCGCCGCAGCGCCAGCTCGAAGGCGGCGGTGACGGCCGGGTCGGTGATGCGGCCGGCATCCACCCGCAGCATCGCCAAGGCGGTTTCGCAGTCGTAGGCACGGCGGTAGGGGCGGTGGGTCGTGAGCGCGTCGAAGATGTCGGCGACGTGGATGATCCGGGCGCTCGGCGGGATCTCAGCGCGCCGTAGGCCGTGGGGGTAGCCCGAGCCGTCGTCGTTCTCGTGGTGGTACAGGACGGCGTCGAGCACCGGCGCGAACTGGGCCACGGGGCGCAGCATCTCGTGCCCGATCAGCGTATGCCGCTGCATCGCGGCGGTCTCGGACCGCGTGAGCAGGCCGGGCTTGTTCAGGACCTGCTCGGGCACCCCGATCTTCCCGATGTCGTGCAGGAGCCCGGACCACTCGACGGCTTGCTGCTCGCGCGGCGGCAGGCCGAGCTCCCGGGCGGTGCGCCGGGCCAGCTCCGCGACGCGGGCCGAGTGGCTCGACGTGTAGTCGTCCTTCGCGTCGATGGCATTGACCAGTGCGCTGACCATCTGCACCGCGATGCGCTGCAAGCGGGCCGACATGGCGACCGTCCGCAGGGCGGGCGCGGCGTACCGCAGCAGGGCCGAGACGATGCGGACATCCTGGTCGTCGAAGGCCGGGGAGTCCGCCTGTCGCAGCACGACCAGCGTCCGCGGACTCCCGTCCGCCGTCGGCAGGGGGGCCAGCAGCGCACTGTGCCCGGCCAGCAACGCGCGCTCGGCGGGCGCTTGTACCGGCACCAGTACTCGGCGTTCACGCCGCGCCGCCGCACAATGTGCCGCCAGGGCTTTTCGCAGGTTTTCGAGCGGCACCCGGTTCGCGAAGGGCGCGTCGGGCCCGGTCCCCACCGGCCGCCAGGTGCCGCCCGACTCGACGTAGAGCACATCCGCGGCCAGCACCCGCTGCACGTGCCGCACCAGGGCGACGTTCAACGTATCCGCGTCGCACTGGCGGGGGAGCTCCTCTGCCAGCCCGCAGACGGCCTCGAGCCGGGCGCGGTAGCGCGCCAGCTCGTCCGGCGCACACTCCGCCGGGGGCGCGAACCCGCCGGCGGCGGGCGGCGTTGGCGCAACGCGTGTCGCGTCAGGGAACGGATCGAGTCGGATCACCACGTCCTCCGGGACAGCGGCGGCGGCGCTGCGGATACTCGGACCCACGGCGCGGACCGCGCTGCGGCGATTCCGAGCGATTCATCGCCCGACTTGCACAGGTCCTTGCAGAGCGGGTGTGCGGGTGGGCTGAGCCCGGCTGCCTGGAGCGAATCTAGGACGTGCCGGTATGAAAATGTCACATAATGGCGACACCGGACGACCGACTTGACGGTCCGGGCGGGGCGCGAGCGGCCGGGCGATACGTTCAACGGTGGTCGCGGAACCAGGCGATGGTGCGGGCGAACCCGTCGCGGCGTTCGATCCGCGGCTCCCAGCCGAGTCGGGTCCGCGCGCGGCTGATATCCGGACAACGGATGCGCGGGTCGTCGGCGGGGCGCGCGACGAACCGAATTTCGCTGCGGCTGCCGGTCAGCTCCAGCACCTCGCGGGCGGCCGCGAGGATCGTGATCTCGGCGGGGTTGCCGAGATTCACCGGCTCGGTGACGTCGCTCTCCATGAGCCGGACGAGGCCGTCGACCAGGTCGCTGACGTAGCAGAAGCTGCGGGTCTGCGAGCCGTCGCCGTGGACCGTGAGCGGCGCGCCGCGCAACGCCTGCGTGATGAAGGTCGGGAGCATGCGCCCGTCGTCGGCCCGCATCTGCGGCCCGTACGTGTTGAAGATGCGGGCGATGCGGACGGCCAGCCCGTGTTGCCGCGCACAGGCCGTGAGCAGGGCCTCGGCGAAGCGCTTGCCCTCGTCGTAGCACGAGCGCGGGCCGATCGGGTTCACGTGACCCCAGTACGTCTCGCGCTGGGGGTGCTCCAGCGGGTCCCCGTAGATCTCGCTGGTGCTGGCCTGGAGGAGGCGGGCCCCGGCGGCCCGCGCGGCCTCGGCGAGGTTCCAGACGCCCTGGGAGCAGACGGCGAGAATCTCGAGCGGACGCGGGCCGAAATCCGCCGGCGAGGCCGGACAGGCGAGGTTGTAGACCCGCTCACAGGGACCGAGCGGCGGCAAGGGGCGGGTGATGTCGTGCTCGATGAACGTGAATGCGGGGTGGCGGGCGGGCATGGCCAAGTTAACGCGGCTGCCGCTGGCGAAGTTATCGAGACCGACGACGGTGTGGCCCTCGCCGAGCAACCGCTCGACCAGGTGCGACCCGATGAACCCGGCCGCGCCGGCGACGACGATCCGCATGCGGGTCTCCGGTGGCGGCGCGGGTGGCCGTCATCAAGCCCGCCGCGCCGCGGGCCCGCAGTATCCCCGCGGCTGGCGGGCGGGGGAAGTGGGTGGGAGAACGGGAGGCACGGAGGCACGGAGCGCGGAGGCACACAGGCGCCCCCGGGGGTCGTTCCGAAAGCCGCGAGGAATCTGGCCGCGAACACCAACAACACCGCACCGGCGCTAGCGCCGGGCACCGAACGCGAGGCGTTGGCGAGCGCTCTTGCGAGACCGGGCAATCTGCCGCGCGCACGCGAGCACTGCGTAAGAGCAGTGGCACGCCCGCAACTCGCTACTTGCAACTTACCATTTGCAACTCGCTATTCGCTCTTGGTTATTCGCAACTCGCTGCTCTCGCCCGTTCGAACGCGAGTGCCGGCGGGCGGGCCCGGCGCGGGGACACGGCCCCGTGGAGCCGGCGAACAGCACCGAGTCGAAAGCCCCCGATCAGACTGGGCGCGGCTGGATTCGAACCAGCGTAGGCATAAGCCAACGGGTTTACAGCCCGTCTCCTTTGGCCACTCGGACACACGCCCAAAGGACCCTTCAGCCTATCGGGCGGCGGCGGTCACTGCAAGAGGTCGCCCGCCCTCCGGCGCGACGCCCGGCGCCGAGCGGCGCTGCCGCGTGGCGGGGAATCTTGCTTCGCAGCGGGCCCGGTCGCACCTACACGTGCTGGCGTGGTCGGCGGCACACGTAGACGCCGCCGGGCGGCAGGTTGAGCCAGACCATGCGGTGCTCCACCGACTCGAACAGCCGCTCGTAGAACCCGCGATAGAAGAGGGGCACGATCGTGAGTTGCACGAACACGCCGTCGGGGGCCAAGCAGGTCCGCAGCCAACGGAGCAGCCGCAGCTTGGCCCGGTGCGGCAGATTGGGCGTCGGCAGGCCGCTGATCACCACGTCGACCTGGCGCACGCCCATGCCCTGGAGCGGTGCGGCGATGCGGGTCGCATCGGCCTCGAGCAACGTGAGTTCCGGGAAACGCCGCCGCAGGACGGTGCAGAAATCCGGGTCGTTTTCGACGGCCACGAACCGGTGATGCGGGCGGATGCGATCCAGCAGGGCCTCTGTTACCGGGCCCGTGCCGGCCCCCAACTCGATGATCGTGGCCGGGCGGCTGAAATCCACCTCCCGCAGCATGCCCGCGACGAGCGCCCGGCTCGACGGCGTGGCGGCAGAAATCCCGCGGCCCTTGGCGAGGAACTTCTTCAGGAACAAGCCGCGATCCGCGAGGCGCTCCGCGCGCTGTGCGAAGGCGGTTTCCGTGCGGGGTGCGGCTGCCACCTCGGCGTTGCGTTGTCTCAACCTGCGTCTCCACTTGGTCGAGCTGCCAGCCCGTGCCCGGCGGCGGGGTGCCGTCGCGTCGGCGGCGTCGATCCCATATCGGCGGTGTTGACCGACCGCGCCGAGAGATCATAGCGACCGGCCGGGCGCTACAGAAGCCCATGCGGGCGCTGAGGCGCAAGATTTCGGCGATACACCGCTCAATCGGTCGCCCGGCGACGACCGATCTCGCCGCCGACGAGCAGGAGGACGGCGACGAGCAGGCCGAAGGGAACCAGCGCGAAACTGTCTTGCTCGGCCAGGTCCGGCAGCCAGCGCGGGCCGACGGCCAGGTTGTACCAGAGGCCCAAGACGGCCGCGGTGATGCCCGCGATCGTGCCGCCGGCGATCAGGCCGGATGAGAACAGCACACCGGGGCTCGTGTCCTCGGCGCCGGCGCCGCGCCGCAGCCCCTTGTCCACGATCCAGCGGACGAGGCCGCCGACGAAGATCGGCGTGGAGGCCGACAACGGCAGATAGACGCCGACCGCGAACGGGAGCGAGGGGATACCGGCCAGTTCCAGGACGACCGCAATGGCGACCCCGATGAGCACGAGCGTCCAGGGCATCTTCCGCGAGAGGATGCCGTCGATGATGAACGACATCAGCGCCGCCTTGGGCGCGTCGTACTTCTGCACCGGTGTGCCGTCGTCCTGCTTCGCCAGGCGGCCGTTGACGCCCGGATCGACGAGGTAGTGGATGCGGCCCCCGTCGTCCGTGAGGTACTTGCCGGGCTCCACGCCGGGGACGTCGCCGACCTTGACATGCACCACGCGGTAGGAGTTGGAGTCGACCGCGGCATACGGACCGCCGACGCGCTGCTGCTTCTCACGGCCCGTCAGCGGCAAGACGGTGTCGGGAACGTTCTTCGAGTAGACGGTGCCGCCGTTGTTGAGCACGAGCAGCGTGGCGCCGATCACGAGCGCCGAGGTCCATGCGCCGACGAGGATGGCGAGCTGCATGGCGCGCGGCGTGCCGCCGACGAGGAAGCCGGTCTTCAGGTCCTGCGAGGTCGTGCCGCCGTTGGAGGCGGCGATGCAGACAATCCCGGCGACGGACAGGGCCGCCAGTTTGTGCAGGTCGGTCGTCCAGCTCAGCGACAGGAAGATGAGCGTCGTGAGCAACAGCGTGGCCACCGTCATGCCGCTGATCGGGTTGGACGAGGAGCCGATCTCGCCCGTCAGGCGCGACGAGACCGTGACAAACAGGAAGCCGAACACGACGATGCACACGGCGCCCACGAAGTTCATGTGGAAGATCGGCCGCGCGAGCAGGACCACCGCGACGATCGCGAGGCTGCCGAGCAGCACGACGCCGAGCGACAGATCGCGCTCCGTGCGGGCCGCGCCGCCCCGTCCGCCCGGCTGTCCGCCCGCGAGGTCGCGCAGGCCGGACCGGAGCGAGGCCGCGATGAGCGGCAGCGACTGGAACATGCTGAGGATGCCGCCCGCGGCGACCGCGCCGGCCCCGATGTACAGGACGTAACTGTTGCGAATCTCGCCGGGGCCCATGTCGCGGATGAGCGCCGTGCCGGGGTAGAGCGGGGTGTCCAGTCCGGACCCGAAAAACAGGATCGCCGGCGTCAGCACCCAGGCGGCCAGCATGCCGCCGCCCACCATGATGCAGGAGATGCGCGTGCCGATGATGTACCCGACACCGAGCAGGTGCGGCGCGATTTCCGCCGCAAGCGTCGCGCCGGGAAACCAGCCCAGCGCCCGCTCCGGAATCTCCTTGAACAGCCGCAGCCCGGTCGCGCAGAACCAGTAGACGAAGCCCAGCCCGAACCCGCCGAACACGGTCGCGGCCGACGTGCCGCCCTTCTCACCGACGATCAGCACCTCGGCGCAGGCCGTGCCTTCGGGGTAGGCGAGCCGGCCGTGCTGCTTCACGATGAACGCGCGCCGCAGCGGGATCATCATCAGGATGCCGAGCAGGCCGCCCAGCACGGCCACGAGCGTGACCCGCAGGTAGTCCAGATCGAAGCCGAGAATCAGCAGCGCCGGCATGGTGACACCGACGCCGAAGGCGATCGACTCGCCGGCCGAGCCGGTCGTCTGCACGATGTTGTTCTCGAGGATCGTGGCGCGCCGTCCGAGCAGTGGCGTCGCCAGGCGAAAGAGCGTGATCGCCAGCACGGCGATCGGGATCGACGCCGAGACCGTCATGCCGACCTTCAACACGAGGTACAGCGACGACGCCCCGAAGATGATCCCGAGCAGCGCGCCGACCAGCACCGCCGGCCACGTCAGCTCCGGCAGCACGGTCTCGGCGGGGATGTAGGGTTGATGCTCGGGCGCTCGGTTCGAGGGGGCGGACGGGGCGTGGGCCATCGCAGGGCTCCGGGGGCCGGACGGCGGCCGGCCGGGGGCCGCGCGGCGGCGCTGGCGGGCAGTGTGCCCGGGGTGCGGCCGGGGTGCAATGGCGCGGCGCGGGCCGGGCGCGCCGGTCGGCAAAGCCCGGTCCGCTATACTGCGCGGCATGGTGCGCGGCGGGTTGAATCGCGGCGGATGGGGCGGCGCTGGCGTCGGGGGCGCTGCGGCGCTCGTGATGCTGGCCGTGGCGTGGCCGGCCGCGCGGGCGGAAGTGACCAGCGCGCAGGTGCGGGAGGCGATCCAGCGCGGCGTCCGGGCGATCCGCGCGGCGCAGGAGAGCGATGGGTCCTGGGCCGAGCACGAGTACCCCGGGGGGCTGACGGCGCTCGCGACGTTGGCGCTGCTTCAGGCCGGCACTCCGCCGGACGCCGAGCCCGTCACGGCGGCCGTGCGGTACCTGCGCACGATCGCCGACCGGCAGACGTACGTCGTGAGCCTCAAGCTCATGGTGCTGGCGCGCGTGGATGCGCGGCAGTACCGAGCGGACATCCAGGCGGCCGCCGACTGGCTGATGAAGGCGCAGGGGCCGGGGGGGCTGTGGAATTACACGTCCCTCACGGACCGGTTCGACCATTCGAACTCGCAGTTCGCGCTGCTGGGGCTGCACGCGGCGGCGCAGGCGGGCATCAAGATCCCGCCGCGCGTCTGGCAGGCGGCCCAGCAGGGCGTGCTGAGTACGCAGCAGCCGGACGGCGGCTGGACGTACCAGGCCCGTGGCACGAGTACGGGCAGCATGACCGCGGCCAATGTGGCGAACCTGTTCATCTTCGGCCTGCGCCTCCAGCAAGGTCGGGAGAAAGGCTTCGCCAACGGCGCCGCGCCGGGCTGCGGGCGGTACCGGGCGCATCGCGAGCTCGCCCGCGGGCTCACATGGCTCGGGCGCAACTTTCGGGCCGAGGTCAACCCGGGCGGCGGCGCGTTTACGCACTACTGGCTGTATGCGGCCGAGCGCTGCGGCGTGTTCTCGGGGCAGCGGTTGTTCGGCTCGCGCGACTGGTACCGCGCGGGCGCGGAGCACCTCGTGCGAACGCAGGGGCGCGACGGGCGGTGGGGCACGTACCTGCCGGATACGTGCTTCGCCGTGCTGTTTCTCGCCAAGGGCCGCCAGCCGCTGCTCGTGCAGAAGCTCCAGTGGTCGGCCGACGATGCCTGGACGCCGGACCGGTACGACCTGGCGCACCTGACGGCCTACATCGACACGGCGCTCGGCGAGCCGGTGGCGTGGCAGACGGTCCCGTTCGACGCGCCGCTGGAGGACTGGCTCGCAGCGCCGCTGCTGTTCGTGCACGGTCACAGGTTTCCCGAGTGGAACTCCACGCAGCGGGCCAAGGTTCGCAGCTACGTGGAGCAGGGCGGAACGGTGCTGTTCGAAGCGTGCTGTAGCCAGGAAGCCTTTCGGCGCGGGTTCGAGCAGTTCGCGGCCGAGACGTTCCCGGAGGTGCCGTTGCGGACGCTCGGCGACGACCACGCCGTGTACCGGGTGCTGCACGAGGTGGCGCCGTACGGACTGATGGGCATCGACTTCGCCTGCCGGACAAGCGTGCTGTTCGCCCCGCAAGACCTGTCGTGCCTCTGGGAACAGGCCGATATTCCCCGGCTCAGCAAGCAGGCCTTCAAGATCGGCGCGAACATCGCGGCCTACGCCGTCGGCCGGCGACCGCTGCGGGACCGGCTCGACGCGATCGTCGTGCCGCCGCGGCCTCAAGCGGCCGTGCCCGCCCCCGCCGGTCCGGCCCCAGCGGGCGCGCTCGAGCTGGCGCAGCTCGTGTACGACGGAGATTGGCGACCGTTCCCCGGGGCGCTGGTGGGGCTGGCGGAGTTCCTCCGCGACCGCGCGCGCGTGGATGTGGTCACGCGTTATCGAACGGTCCGGGCGGACGAACCGACGCTGTACCTGAGCCCGGTGCTGTACCTGGCGGGGCACTACTCCTTCGAACTGACGGAGTCTGAGCGCGCCGCGCTCCGCGATCACCTGCGCCGCGGCGGGTTTCTGATCGCCGACGCGTGTTGCGGGACGGAACCGTTCGACACGGCACTGCGCCGCCTGCTCGAGCAGATGTTCCCGGAGGCGAAGCTGGAGCGGCTGCTGCCGGATCACCCCATTTTCGCGGGCCGGCCGGGGTTCGCCGTGACGCCCGTGCGGTATACGCCGGATGTGGAGCGAGCGCGGCCGGGGCTGACGGTGCCGGAGCTGTGGGGGTTGCGCGTGGATGGACGGCTGGCGGTGGTGTACAGCCCGTACAGCCTGGGGTGCGGGCTGGCGGGGCCGGCGTTTGACGGGTGCTGGGGGCTGGTGCGGGAGGACGCGCAGCGCCTGGCGGCGAACATCGTGCTCTACGCCCTGTCGCACTGAGACCGGATGGGCCCCGGGCGGCCGGCTCCGCCGGCGGGCCCGGAGCGGCCGGTGACGCTCCGGCTACGTGATTTCTAGCGTCGGCAGCCGCGCGCCCTGCGCCGCCTGTTGCTGCACCTGCTCCGCGAGATGTCCGATAAACTCCTCGAGCGTGGCGAGGACAGAAGGTTCGACCTCGGTAAAGTTGGCCAGCGGCCGGCCCATGTCGCCGTGGCGGCGCAGCGCGATGTTCAGCGGTATGCTGCCCAAGAATGGGACGCCCAGCTCCTGGGCGGCCTTGTGCGCGCCGCCGTGGCTGAAGATCTCGTCCCGGTGGCCGCAGTGCGGGCAGACGTAGTAGCTCATGTTCTCGACGATGCCGAGCGGCTCGACGCCGAGCTTCTGGTACATCCGCAGCGCCCGGACCGCATCCAGCAGGGCAACATCCTGCGGCGTGCACACAACGACCGCGCCGGTGAGCGGGATCGTCTGCGCGAGCGTCAGGGGAATGTCACCCGTGCCCGGCGGCAGGTCCACGATCAGGTAATCCAGCGGGGCCCACTGTCCGCGATCGAGGAACTCCTTCACGTACTTCTGCGCCATCGGTCCGCGCCACACGACCGCGTCGTTGGGCGACACGATGTGCCCCATGCTGATCAGCTTGATGCCGTGGAACTCGGGCGGAATGATCCGGCCGTCGGGGCCCAGATCGGGCTGGAGATCCTCCGTGCCGGTGAGTTTCGGCAGGGACGGCCCGTATACGTCGGCGTCGAGCAGCCCGACCTTGTGCCCGCGACGCATCAGTCCGACCGCGGCCAGCACGGCCACGGTGCTCTTGCCGACGCCGCCCTTGCCGGCGCCGACGGCGATGACGTGCTGCACCCCCGGCAGCGAGGTTGTCGCGAATGGGCTGCCACCCTGCGGTCCGGCCTCTGCCATGATTGCACTCCAGCCACCGCGCCCCGGCGACGGCCACAGCACGGTACGGGACGATAGCGGTGCGGCCCGCGCTTTGCCACCGTCGCGGGGCCGGGGTGGCCATTCCGCGGCTCCGGGGCCTCGGGCGGTGGTCGGGCGGGGCTTCGCGCGTGGCGGGGCTGCGGCCTATGCTACGACCTGCGAGCCGGTGTCCGGCGGGGGCGGCTTGGCGAAGGGCGGCGACGATGTCCGATACGGCGGTGCAGGATCTCTATCCCGATGATCTGGCCCACTGCTACGGCTGCGGGCGGCTGAACGAGCACGGATTGCACATCCGCAGCCGCTGGGACGGCGACGAGACAGTGGCCGTGCTCACGCCGCGGCCGTGGCACACGGCGATCCCGGGGTACGTGTACGGCGGGCTGATCGCGTCGCTGGTGGACTGCCACGGCACGGGCTCGGCGGCGTTGGCCGCGTACCGCGCGGAGGGGCGCGAGCCGGGGACGGCGCCCCCCCTGCGGTTCGTCACGGCGGCGCTGCACGTGGACTACCTGCGGCCGACGCCGCTGGGGGCGCCGCTGGAGGCGCGGGGGCGCATCGCCGAGGTCAAGCCCCGGAAAGTGGTCGTGGAATTGACAGTGCGAGTGGACGGCGCGGAGTGTGCGCGGGGGACGGTCGTCGCGGTGCGCATGCCGGAAAGCATGGCGAGCAAGGCGGGCTAGCGCGCGGTCAGGGCGGGGGCCGGCCGGGGGCGCGGCGTTCCCGCCCGGAGTGCCGGGGGCTCAGCAGCTCCGCGTAGAGCGCCATTAGCTCGCGGGCGTGCCGTGCCATAGACAGCGTTTCGCGGAGCTGCGGCGCGGCTTCCGCGCACGTCCGGCGGAGCTCCGGGGCCAACGCCTCCGTGAGCGCTGCCGCCAGCGCGGCTGCGTCGTCCGGTTCGGCCACCACCCGTCCGCAACCGGTCGGCTGTACGACCTCGGCGGCCCCGTTGTAGCGGGTCGTGACTACCGGCAGCCCGGCGCCGAGCGCCTCGAGCACCACGCGGCTGCACGGGTCGTACCAGGTCGGATGCGCGAGCACGTCGGCGGCCGCGTACCATTCCCGCACCGGGGTGTCGACACCCACGAACCGCACACGCTCCGCGACGCCCAAACGGGCGGCGCGGGCCGCGTAGCGCTCGGAGCGGTCGCGGCCGGCCACCACCAGCAAGCCCGGCACGTGGGGCAGCGCCCGCAGCAGCTCCCGAAGCCCCTTCAGCGCGAAGTTGTGCGCGACGAACAGCAGCAGCGGGGACCCCGCGTGGAGCCCCAGGCGGGCCCGCAGCGCCGCTCGGGCGGCGGCGGCCTCGTCCGGCGGCAGCGGCGTGAAGTCCACCCCGTTGAAGACCACGCGGATGCGGTCCGCGGACAGGCCGTACTGCACCTCGACCTGCCGCCGCACATAGTGCGACAGCGCGGCGACGGTGACGCGCCCGGCGTGGCGCGTCAGGAGCCGGCGCTCGAGCCGAGCCAGGAACCGCTGACGCACGTTGAAGCGCCGCCCGAGCCGCTTCAGCTCACGCAGGATCGGCGAGCGGACGCGGGCCAGCGTCCGCGCGACCGTTTCCACGTACGTCCCGCCGCGCGGCTGGTAGACCGTCGCCGCGAGGCTGGGCACGACGGCGTGCACAACGTCGTAGCGCCCCGCGTTGCGTAGCCGCTGCACGCGCTGAAGGTAGCGGTAGGTGCGCAGCGCCCGCGTCGCCCCCGGCGCGGGGATCGGGTGCCACGTCAGCTCCGGGGCGGCAGTCGGGTCGGCCCCCGCGGCACAGGCCAGATGCACGTCAAGCCCCAGCGCCGCGAGGTGGCGGGCCATTTCGAGCGTCGAGGTCTCTGCTCCGCCGCGGCCGGCGTCCACGTGCTCCTGCACAATGAGGACCTTCATCCGCGGGCCCTCCGCCGGGCGACCTGCCGCACGATCCGCGCGCTGCGTGCGGCGATCCGCCGGGCATACCAGCGCGTCCGCGGCGCATCGGCCGGCAGTCCGAGATACGCCGCCAGGAAGCGCAGCCGATCGGTGCGGGTTACGCCAAGCGGCGGGGCCGACGAATCGAGCTGCGCGAGGTCTTTGAGGAGCCAGCGCGTCCGCCGCCAGCGGGGGCGGTGCGTACGGGCCAGGTCGATCAGCGTGAACCGCGGCGGGTTCGCCGCGGTCGGGTCGAGCACGGCGAACACGTGGCATAGGTACAGGTCGCGGTGACATGTGCCGGTCTGGTGGAACGCCGACACGAACCGGGCCAGACTGCGCGCCACTGCGTGCCGCGCCCGGCCGCGCGTCAGCGGCGCGCGGGCCGCGACCGCCGCCGCCCACGCGCGGTCCAGCGCGTCGCCCGCCACGGCCGGAAAGAGCACGGCGCTGCGGCATTCCCACCCCGCCCGCAGCTCCTCGGCCAGAGCGACCGCCCGCGCCGCCGGCACGCTGCGGCGCGCGAGGTCTTCACCCTGCCACCACTCCCACCAGGCCCGGCTGTGGCCGCGGACCTGACGCCAGCAGCGGTCCCATTGGGCGCGCCACGGCGTGCGCAGATAGCGTTTCAGGTACAGCACCGCGGCCGGCGAGCCCGGAAGCGTCCAGCGCCAGCGCTCGCGGCCGCCGAGCCCCGGCTTCGTCAGCGGCTCCCACTGCCCGGCGAGGTCCCCCGCATCGGGCGGACCCGCCAGCAGGCGTGCCGCGTCCGTGAGGCCCGCGGTGCCGAGCCGCTCCGTCCAGTCGGGCGCGATCCACGCAGTGCGCGTCACGCGCGGGCGCCTCCGCTCGCGGCCGCGCGGGCCTCCTCATCCGCGAGCTGTCGATTCCATTCCTCGAACAGGCGGTTCATCCGGATCCGGCGTTCCTCGTGCCGCTGCCACTGCGCGGCACAGCGCGCGATCGCGGCCAGTTGCGCCCGGCGCTCGGGCGTGAGGCGCTCGCCGCCGAAGTACTGGCGATAGAACCGGAGCCGGTCGGTCCGGGTCGTGAACGGCTGAGCGGACACGAGCGTCTGCGCCAGCTCGTGCACCCACCACGGCGTACCGCGCATCCGCGTCCAGAGCTCCAGCGGCTTCACGTCGAGGAAGAAGAACTCCGGCCGGCCGTCCGGCCCGGCCCGCACCAGCACATTCCGCCAGAAGAGGTTGCCGTGCGACAGCCCGCAGCCGTGCATGCGGGCGAGTTCGGCCGCCAGCGCCCGGATCAGCGTGTGCCGCATGCCCGGCACGAGCGACCGGCGGCCCGCAGCGACATCCTGCGCGAACGTCGTGAGGTTCTGGGCCTCCGGTACCTCCTCCGTGATCAGGAAACAGGCCTCCACGAAGTGCAGGAACCGGCGGCAGCCGTACGCCACCGGGCGCACGGTCGGCGCGCCGGCCGCCAGCAGTCCGCGTAACGCGAGGTATTCGGCCTGACCGCGGTGCCTGCGGAAGAATGTGCCGCGCAGCATGCCTCGCAGGCGGGTGCGCCACGTCGGAAAGAAGTGCCGCTTCACGTAGAAGCCGGGCTCGCCGCCTTGCCCGGGCACGAAAAGCGTGTCCGTCGTGCGGCTCCAGGCCGCGATGCGGCCATCGACTCGGGCGAGCACGCGGTCCACCGTGTCGAGCCCGCACACCCGCAGGCGCTCGCGGTACGCCGGATCGATCCGCATCCGCTCGGTCCGCATCACGTCTCCCGTTCATCCGTCGGCGGCGTCGAGCCGACCTCCGCGACCGCCGGACGCGGCCGGGCCAGCACGTTCCGCACCGCGTGCAGCGCGTGGTCCACCGTCAAGGCCGTCAGGCACCGGTGTGCGAGTGGACACGCCCGCAACTGACAGGGTCCGCAGGGGACCGGCACCTGCAACTTCAGCTCGCCGGCGTAACCGGTATCGGTCCACGCCTGATGCGTCGGGCCGAAGAGCGTCACTGTCGGCACGCCGAACGCCAGCGCGTAGTGCCGCGGCCCGGTGTCGTTGCAGACCATCAGCCGTGCGCCGCGCACGAGCACCTTCAGCGAGCCGAGCGTCGTGCCCGGCCGCTCGCACACCGCCACCGGCCCGCGGGACTGGGAGGCGATCCGCCGTAACAGCGGCAGCTCGCCGGGGGCGCCGAACAACACCGGCCACAGGCCGACCTGCTCGCGCAGTGCGTCGCACAACGCCGCGAAGCGGTCCGGCGGCCAGCACTTGGCCGCGCCGAACGCCGCGCCGGGGTTCAGCAGGGCGTAGGCCGTCTGGCGCAGGCCGTGTTGCCCCAGCAGCGCCTGCCCGGCCGCCTCCTGCTCCGACGTCACGCCAAGCCGCAGCCGCCGGTCGGCGACCGTGGCGCCCACATGCTCCGCGAGCGCGGCGTAGCTGTCCAGCACCGGGAACGGCCGAAACGCTCCGGACTCCCGCCGCGGCCGGAGCCGGTCTGTGAGAAGCGCACCGCGCCCATCGCGGGCGTAGCCCACGCGGCGGCGTGCGCCGCCGAGCCACGCGGCCAGCGCCGCGCGGAAGGAGTTCGTGAGCAGGAGTGCGAGGTCGAAGCGGGCGGTCCGCAGCCGCCGCACCAGGCCGAGCAGGCCCCATTCGTAGCGCAGGCCGCGACCCGGCGGCCAGTGCAACACATCGTCGTGCCAGCCGCCGCCCGCGACCACGTCCGCCACGTACGGCCGCAGGAGGTAGGTGATGCGGGCCGTCGCGAAGTGAGCGCGCAGCGTGGCGAGGACCGGGGTGGCCATGACCACGTCGCCGACCCAGTTCGGGATTACGATTAGAATGCGGGGCCCCGTCGCAGGGGGGCCGGACGCCGCCATCGGTGCGCAGTGTAATCGCCGGCGGGCGGCATGACCGCCCGCGTTGAGAGTCCGCCGCTGCCGCCCGTCCCGCGAGGGGTGGTGCCGGGGGGTGCGAGCCGCCGGCCGGTCGGCTGTCAGCGGCGCTCGGCCTGCTCGATGAGCGCGCGAATGCGCGGTTCCGGCGAGAAACGCAGGGCAAACCGCGCATTCTCCGCCACGACCGGTACGTCGCTGCCGACCAGCGTGACGAGCCGCTCCTGCACGCCCGGCGTGCCGCGCGAGCCGAGCCAGATGCACGCCGCCCGCACGAGGTTGTAATCGTACGTTCGCAGCCGCAGCAGCGCCGGGTCGTCGCGCGGGCCGAAGGCGCACGGCACCGCGCGGTTCTCCACCTCGTACACCCAGCGGGCCGCCGGCCGGCGCGCCAGCAGCGGCCAAAGCTGCTCGGCCTGCGGCGCCAGCGGCTGCGGCGTGACGAGCGACACGGCCCCGCCGCGGTGCGCCGCCCACCAGGCCCGCACCGCCTGTCGGTCGCCCTCCAGGTCGATCGCCGCAGCGCGGTCGTGGCGGAACTCGGCCGGGAACAGGTCCAGCCAAGTGGCCGGGGCGTCGCGGTCCGCCAGAACGACCGGCCCGAGCGGCTGCCCGTTGACCCGTACGTCGAAGTGCAGCAGGTCGTACGTCGTCGCCAGGCATGTCGCGGACAGTCGCGGGGGCTGCGTGCCCGGGTTGGCCAGCAGCCGCACCAGCGACAGGTGCACGAAGACGCGGAGGTCGTCCGGGGCCGCCGTCCGCGTTAGACGCGGCGCCCGCATGAGCGCGTCGACGGCCGGGGAGCCGAGGGCGACCAGCCGGTTGAACTGGTCGGTCCAGACCGCATCGGGGTCCAGGTCGAGGATCGGGCGCGCGACCGCGAGGGCCTGACGCTCGGCCCGCGTGAGGGTGTCACCGGGCGTGACGCACCCACCCAGTGCGGCGAGCGCCAGTACGCAGACGACGGCGCACCGCCGTGGTCCGCGGGCCGTGTCGCGCCGGTCGGTCGAGCGCCTGCGTGCCATCGCCTTGGTCCGCCTCCCGCGGCCCGGTACAATCCCCGGCTCGGCAGAATAACTCTTCGGGAGTCCGCATGGAACGCACGCTGATCATCTTCAAGCCGGACGCGGTGCAACGGCACCTTGTCGGCCGGATCCTGGCCCGTTTCGAGGACAAGGGGCTGCGCATCGCCGCGCTGAAGTTGCAGCAGTCGCCCCGCGCCCAGGTGGAGCAGCACTACGCGGTGCACCGCGAGCGCCCCTTCTACCGCGATCTCGTCGAGTTCATGACGAGCGGGCCGGTGATCGTGGCCGTGCTCGAGGGGCCGGAGGCGATCACGGTCGTCCGCAACCTGCTCGGCGCCACGCACGGGCGGAAAGCCGCCCCCGGCACAATCCGCGGCGATTTCGGCCTCGACCAGCAGTACAACCTCGTGCACGCCAGCGACGGCCCCGAGACGGCGGCGAAGGAAATCGAGCTGTTCTTCCAGCCGCACGAGATCGTGAGCTACCAGCGCGTGACCGAGCGGTGGATCAACAGCGGAGGTTGACGGCGGCCGCGGGGCCGCCGGCCCGTACACAGCGCCCGCGTCGCCGGGCGGCGCGCGGGCCCCACACAGGAGGCACACCCATGACGAACTTCTCACGCCGCGAACTGCTGGGCTCGGCCGCGCTGGTCGGCGGGTGGCTGGCGTTCGGCCAGGACATCGGGTTCGCCCAGCAGGCCGGGGGCGGCGGGACGACCGCCCCGGCCGACGGGCCGTACACGCTGCCGCCGCTGCCCTACGGCTACGCCGATCTCGAGCCGCACATCGACGCCCAGACGCTCAAGCTGCACCACGACGTACACCACGCCGGGTACGTGAAGGGCGCCAACGCGGCCGTCGCGGAGCTCGAGGCGATCCGCCGGGCCGGCGGGGATCAGGTCAAGCAGTTTCGGGCCGTGACGGGCAACCTCGCGTTCAATCTCGCGGGCCACGTGCTGCACGACCTGTTCTGGAAGAGCATGGCCCGCGACGGCGGCGGCGATCCGCCGGCGGACTCGGCGGCCGGCCGCATGCTCGTGCGGGACTTCGGGTCGATCGACGCGTTCCGGGCAAACCTGGCGGCCGTCGGGGCGCAGGTGCAGGGCAGCGGCTGGGCCGTGCTGGTGTACGAGCCGCTGGCCGAGCGGATGATGGTGTTGCAGGCGGAGAAGCACGAGAACTGCGGCGTGTGGGGGGCGATTCCGCTGCTGGCGCTCGATGTGTGGGAGCACGCCTACTACCTGAAGTACCAGAACAAGCGCACCGACTTCATCAGCGCGTTCCTGCAGATCATCAACTGGAAGACGGTCGATGAGCGCCTGCACCGCGCGCTGCAGTTGAAATAGACCCGGCGAGGCTCATGACCGCTGCGCCGCCGCCGCCGAGTCACGCCCGGGCGGGTTCCGCCCCGCCCGAGGCGGTCGGTACGTCGCTGCGGGTCCAGCTCGCGGTGCTCGTGGCGGTGATCGGGCCGCTGATCGTGCTGTGCCAGGTCATTTCGTACTGGCGCACCGACGTGGTCGATGACCAGATGTTCGGCTACTACGGCTGGCGCATCGCGCACGGCGCGGTCGTCTACCGCGACGTGTGGGACAACAAGCCGCCGGGGATCTACTGGATCAACGCCTTGGGCTTCCGGATCGGAGCCGACCACTACCTCGGCGTGGTCGTGCTGTGCGGCGTAGCCCTGGCCGTCGCGCATGCGGCATTCTTCGTCGCCGCGGCAAGCGTTTACCGCCGCGGCGCCGCCGCCGTCACCACGCTGCTGCTCGCGCTCTACCTGATGCACGCCTACTTCACGGGCGGCAGCAACCGCACGGAGACGTTCCTCGTCGCGGCCGAGCTGACCGGCGTGGCGCTTTACCTGCGCGGCTGGGCGCGGGGCGGCGGCGGGTGGCGCTGGCTGTTGGCCGGTACGGCCTGTGGGACGGCCTTCCTGTTCAAGCAGGTCGGGCTGGCCGCCTGGGGTTGCATGGGGCTGCACCTGCTGATCTGCGCCGCGCGGCGGCAAGTGCCTTGGTCCGCGGCGCTCGGGCGCGGGCTGCTGCTGGCGGTCGGAGCGGCGCTCCCGGTTGGCGCGGCCGGCCTGGTCCTTTGGTCGCAGGGCGTCCTGGCGGACGCGCTGTTCGCGACGTTCGGGTTCAACCGGGCGTACTTCGCGGCCGGCGCGAGCCAGTTCCCCTTCAACTACGCCAACTACATGCTTCTCCGCGAGCACATCTTCCCGACCCTCCAGCTGCCGATCCTCATGGCGCTCGTGTCGGCCATTCACGGCGGGCTGTGGTGGTGGCGGCCGCGGTACCGCCCGCCGGAGATCGAGACCCAGGTGCAGGTGACCGGCGGGCACTGCCCGGGGCACCTGCTGTTCTTCGGCCTGTGGCTGCTGGTGGCGACGTACGGCGCGCTGATGAGCCCGCACGCGTTCCGGCATTACATCGTGCCGGCGATTCCCCCGCTGCTGCTGGTGGCGGGGTATCTGGTCAACGTCCTGCGGGCGGAACTGAGCCTGCTCCGGCGCGTTCAGCAGCGCGCATGGGTCGCCTGTGCCTGCGTTGTCATGGCGTACTTCTCGGTCGAAGCGTTTCGCACCCAGTTCAGCGAGATGGCGAAAGTCTGGTTGTACCGAATCGAGGGGCACGAACCGGCCGAGTGGGAGGTCGTCGGCGATGCCGTGGCGGCCCTGACCGGGCCGGCCGACCGCATGCAGGCGTGGGGCTACCTGCCGGGGGCGTACCTGCGGGCGCGGCGCGTCAACGCGTGCCGGTTCACGACGACGGAGAAGGTGGGGCAGGTGCACCGCGAGGCGCGGTTCGTTGTCGACGAGCTCGAGTCGACGCTGAGAGCGGCGCCGCCCGCGGTGCTCGTGCTGTCGCACAAAGACTATACCTGGATGACGGAGGCCGACGAGAGCGGACAGCCAAGCGACTTTCAGCTCGGTCCGTGGATCGACGCGCACTACCGCCGCGTGGTCGAGATCCCGAGGTTCGGCACGTACTACGTCTTCCTGCGCAACGACCTGGCGGCGGCCCGGGAGCCGCGCGGATGACCACGGATTCCGGTCAGCGCATCGTCGGGCACGGCGTCGACCTGGTGCACACCCCCCGCATCGCGCGGGCCTGGCAGACGCACGGCGACCGCTTTCTCGCCCGGGTCTTCACGCCCGCCGAGCAGCAGCACTGCCTGCGGCACAAGACGCCGGAGATCCCGCTCAGCGGGCGCTTCGCGGCCAAGGAGGCCGTGATGAAAGCGCTCGGCACCGGCTGGAGCGGCGGGGTCGAATGGACCGACATCGAGACGCTGCCGGATCCCCTCGGCCGGCCGCTCGTCACGCTGCACGGCCGGACGGCGGCGCTGGCGGCGAGCCTCGGGATCGCGCACCTGCTCGTGTCGATTTCGCACAGCGGGGAGTACGCGGTGGCCTCGGTGGTGGCGGTTGGTCCGGCCTGAAAAAGAAGCGTGCGGGCCGCGCTGAGCGCGACCCGCACGACCCCGTGTCCACCCTCGAGCGCCCCCCTTTGATTCTTCGGCTGTCGCGCTACCGCCGCCGGGCCAGCGCGCCCGCCAGCAGCAGGAGCGCCGTCGCCGGCTCCGGGATCGCCAGTCCCGACAGGCGCACGATCGGGAACGTCGCCTCGGGCTTGATCAAGGTGCCGGTGTCGGGGTTGAGCTCGTACAGCCCGCGGCCGTTCTCGAGCCCGAACAGGCGGTTGCCGGTGAACTCGATGTCGTCCATCGCCGGCACGTCGGCGAAGTACGAGTACGAGGGCAGGTTGCGGCCGACCTTGTAGAGGCGTGCTCCACCCTTGGGGATGTTGTCGATGCTGAAGAGCTGCCCGTCGGCCCGCGTGCCCAGGCCTTCCATGTCGGCGGAGGGACTGAGCAGCGAGTAGTCGAACACGTTGGTCAGGAACCCGTTCGGCGGCCAGAGCTCGCCCAGGCCGTTGCACTTGAGCGGGTCGCCCTGGGTATCCGGCGTGTCGAAGCTCGCGACCAGCTTGCCGTTGTGGGCGGCGAGGCCCTTCGCGTTGGTGATGATGTCCACACCCAGACGGATGGGCACGTACGCGAACGCGGCGCCCGTCTCCGGATTGATGGCGAACAGGTGCGCGGGGTGCCCGAAGTTGTTGTTGATGCCGTAGAGCACGCCGTTGAGATAGGCGAGATCGACATCGCGCATGTCGTATCCCGTCGGACCGACCACCTGCACCGCCCCGGTGTCGGTGTTCAGCAGCACCAGCTCGTCGGTGTCGACGTTGATGCTGTAAAGAAACGCCGCCTGGGCCGTCAGTGCGCCGACCACCCACAACGCGACCGCTGCGGCCCACCGTACCCGCCGTCCTCCGACCATGCGCCTGCCCTTCTTTCCCTGAAGCGAAGCTGCGTCTACGTCCTCTGCAACCACCGTGGGCGCGCACCGTCTCCGGCAGCCGCGGCGCAATGCGCAGCACGGCCGGCACGGGCCGGTGGCCTCGACACGGAAACCCGGTGGAGATCTCAGCCGGCGGTTCCGACCACCCGGGCTCGCACGGGCGAGCGTGCCAATGGCACGGGAATCGCGGCTGTACGACGCTCCAGCGGGTTATAGGCCGGGCTTCTTCGCCAAGGCAAGCGCACCGGCGCACGGTTTTTCCGGAACCGCGCTGCTCGTCTGCCGGTTATCTAGACGGCCATGTCCCAGTCGGCACTGTCGGCCCCCGCGTTCGTCGTGGCCGCGTTGGAAGGCAACATCGTCGGCGGTACGCTGGTGGAGGACGAACTGCTCGTCATGGAACGCTGGACGGTCCGCGGCCCACCGTTGGCCGGTTGCACGGTCGGCGGAATCCTGGCCCGTTTCGGCATCAGCGTGCTGCGCCGCCGCACCCCGGGCGGCGACGAGCAGCGCATGCCGCCGCCCGACACGCCCCTGCAATCCGGCGACGTCGTGCTCCTTCAAGGTTCCTGCGAGGCACTCGCCGCGTTGCGGGCGGCCGAGTCCGCCACCCGCCCCAGGCCCTGACGGCCGCGGGCCGCCCGCCGGTCACTTGTCGACCCGCAGGCGGCCCGCGATTCCAGAGCGAGTGAGCGCCACCCGCCCACCAAGCCTTCCACCTCCGGATGCTCGCGCGCCGGACAAACCGGCCCGCCGGACCCGGCCCGCCTCGCCGGCCGGTCCGCTTCGTCAACCCACAAGCACTCGTCTAGGCCGGCCGGCCGCGAGGCACAAGTCGCTTGAACAGCCGACGCCCCGCGGCTGCGTCTCAGGTCATCGCGCGGGGTTGACCGTCGAGGCAGACCCCGAACACGCGCAGCAGCGCACCCGTGCGACTTCCGACGCCGAGCTTCCGGTACAACCGCTCAAGGTGTGTATGCACGGTGTGCGGCGAGATGTCCAGCTCGTGCGCGACGCCCAGTTCGGTCTGGTCGTCAAACAGGCACTTGACGATGTCGAGCTCCCGGCCGGAGAGCTGCAACGCCCGCTGAACGGTCTCCCACTGGCAGTCGTTCAGAATCTGCCGCCCGGGGTAGCGTTCCGGCGACCCGACGTCCGGCGCGTTCGGCCCTTCGGCACACATCATTCCACACCCCGCCTAGCCCCGCCCGACCAGGCCCTTGTTCGGACAGGCACCCTCGCCCGTCGCTCGACGGTCGGCCCGTACCTTCCAGTGTACCGCGCCGGGCTCCAGCGCCAAATGCCCGTGCGGATGCGACGGGCGCGGCGAGCCGCACGGGTGCCGGGAGCCCGGCTTTGCGCACCGCGGGCCGGCGCGTAAGATGCGGCTGCCGCCGCGCGCCGTGGAGCGCGGCTCCGCCCGTCACCGGCGGTTTTCCGGAGACCGGTGCCCGTGCACAAGTTCGCGTGCTACTCGCTCGACGGCCGGCCGTTGCCGCCCGATTTGCAGGGGGCTCACTTGCTCGGCACCGACAACGTTCCGGTGCGGGGCGAGATCAGCCATTGCGAAAGTGAAATCCGCTGCGCAGCACGGACGAGCGACCCGGTCGCCCTCTCATTGTTGTGGCCGGTTCCCGACTACGGGATGGTCCAGTTGCAGACGACGCGCCTGCCCCCCCGGGATCGCCCGTACAACCTCCATCTCGAACTGGCCCGGCACCTGCTCATGCGGATCAGCGTGAAGCGCGAGGAGTGGGGCCTGTTCGACTTTCCGGGCATGGATCAGATCGCGGAACGGATCGACACCGCCCGCGACGCCTTCATCCGCGGGCTTCAGAACAGCGACGATCCGCCCGCGGCCGCACGCTGGGCCGATGAAGCGCTGACGGTCGGTCTGGACGCGGCGGAGAAGATGAGCGCGTTCCACGCGGGCGTCTTCCTCGGCCGGCGGCAGCAAACCGGCGGCTTCGCCCGGCCGTTCCTGGGCGCCGCGCTCCCGGCGGCCGGCTTCGACCAGCCCGCGGCGCTGAAGGCGGTGGCGGAGCTGGTGGATTTCGTCCGCGTGCCGATGGTTTGGCGCGAGATCCAGCCCACCGAACAGGGCCTCCAGTTCGACCGGATCGACGCGACGCTGAGAGCCGCGACCGCCGCGAAGCTCGGCCTGCGGGGCGGGCCGCTGCTGGTGTTCGGTGTCCGCTCCGTGCCGGACTGGATGTACATCTGGGAGAACGACTTCGAGGCGATCTACGACGCCGCGCGCGAGCACGTGCAGCGCATCGTGCAACGCTATGCCAAGACGATCACGTCGTGGGTCGTCGTGAGCGGCCTGCACGCGGAGAGCGTGTTCGGCTTCACGTTCGAGCAGATCATGGAGCTGACGCGGATGGCCGCGAGCGTGACCAAGCAGGTCGCGCCCCGCAGCCAGGTCCTGATCGAGCTCTGCCAGCCGTGGGGCGAGTACTACGCTCGCAACCAGCAGACCATTCCGCCGCTGCTGTACGCCGACATGATCGTCCAGAGCGGCGTGAGCTTCGACGGTTTCGGCCTCCAGCTCCTCTTCGGGGCCGGCGCCGAGGGCTACCAGCTCCGCGATCCGCTGCAGGTCAGCGCGCTGATCGACAAGCTCGCCAACCTGGGCAAGCCGCTGCACGTCACGGCGCTCGGGGCTCCATCCGGCACCCGCGCCGGCAACCCCGCGGCCGCGGGCGGCCAGTGGCACGCGCCCTGGTCCGACACGGTGCAGGCCGACTGGCTCGTCACGCTGGCCGAGATCGCCCTTTCCAAGCCGTACGTCGAGACGGTCTGTTTCCAGCCGTTGACCGACGCCTCCGACGACGTGATCGCCGAGGGCGGGCTGCTTCGACCGAATCTCACGCCCAAGCCGGCGTTCACCCGCCTGCACGAATGGCGCCGCAGGCTCGTCGCGGGAGCCGCAAAATGAGCCCGGACCCGCGCGCCGCCGCGGCACGCCCGGCCCGCGCCGCGGCGTCGGCGAGCACCGCGGTCGTACTCGCGGCGGTCACGGTCGGCCTGGTCGTGGCTGAGGTTCGCGTGCCGGAGGGCGTCGCGCTGGCCGCCGGGCAACTCGCCTACCGCCTCGATCCCAACACCGCGTCGCGCGACGAGGTTCTGCTTCTCCCGAACGTCGGCCCGCGTCTCGCCGACGAGATCGTCGCTTACCGGACGCAGGCGGCTCCCGCACCGGCCTTCCGCACGCCGGCCGATCTGGGCCGGGTCCGCGGGTTCGGGCCCGCGCGCATCGCGCAGGTCGTGCCGTTGCTTCGTTTCCCCGACAGTCGTGACGGGGCCGCGCCGCCCACCGGTGCCGTTGAGCCCGCCGACGATCCGCCGGCGCCCGAGGAAGACGCGCCGTGAACGCGCCGCTTCCCGTCGTCTTCGCACCGCTGCTGCAACCGAAGCCGTGGGGCGGCACGCGGCTCGCGACGCTGCTCGGCAAGACGCTGCCGCCCGAGCCGATCGGTGAATCGTGGGAGCTCGTCAGCCTGCCGCACGCCGAGTCGCGGGTCGCCCGCGGCCCGCTGGTCGGCCGCACCCTGGCGGAGTTGGTCGCACACTGGCAGGCGCGCCTGCTCGGACGGGCGGCGCTCGCCGACGGCCGGTTTCCGTTGCTGATCAAGTTCCTCGACGCCGCCGAGAACCTCAGCATTCAGGTGCATCCGCGTCCGGCGGTGGGCGACCCGCTCGGCTGGCAGCCGGGCGTGAAGCACGAGGCGTGGTACGTCATCCACGCGGAGCCGGACGCGCGGGTGTACATCGGGCTGCGGTCGGGCGTCACCCCCAAGGAGGTCGCGGCCGCGGTCGGCTCGAGGCGCCTGGTCGAGCTGCTGCGGGCGTGGCCGGCGCGCGCCGGCGATTGCTTCTACGTTCCGAGCGGTACCCTGCACGCGTTGGGGGCCGGGCTGGTGGTCGCCGAGCCGCAGACACCGTCGGACGTGACGTTCCGTGCGTACGACTGGGACCGCGTTGATGCCTGCGGCCGCGGGCGCGCCCTGCACGTGGCGGACGCGCTCGCGAACGTGCGGTACGACGTGACGCCGGAGATGATCGTCCCCGCGCGGGCGGCCGCGCGCGGGAGCACGGGCCCCGGGGAACAGGTGGCCGCGTGCCCGCGCTTCCGCGTGGTGGCGCTGCACCATGCGGCCGGCCGGGCGACGGTCGACCTCGGCGGCGAGCCGGCGATCTGGATCGTGCTGAGCGGCGCGGGCCGGTTGCGCTCGGCGGGGGGGGATTGCGCGTTTCAGCGCGGGGATGTCGTGCTGCTGCCGGCCGAGGGGGTGACGGGGGCGGAGTTCGACGCGGAGGCCCGTTGGCTGGAGGTGACGATCCCGTGCGGGGAGTGAGCAGACGCCGCGGGTGGGCTCGATCAGGGACAGGCTGACGGCGGCCGCCTTCCGACGGCGTGCGTCGGGCGCTCCCTCGATTCAAGAGCACGCGGGCGTTCGCGCCCCGGGCGGCCCACGACCGGTTCGCGCATGATGCAGTGGTTCCGTCGCGGGCCGCTCGAACGGCCGACTCCCGGTCGCGCGCCCGAGTACCGGGGCACGGCCGGTGGCGCTGGGGTGGTCGGTCGTTCGGGCCGGCTGGCGACCCGTTGGCGTGTCGCGGCTGCGGGCGTCGATGCGGACCTTGACTCTCCGGCCGTTTCTGGCGGCAAACTGCGGCGTGGGACGCTCGTGCGCGGAGTAGAACCCCGCGCGCAGTGTCGATCTTTGCCGGCCAACCGGAGCGCGATACACTGCTGGCGCTTTGGTCGAATCGGCCCGGGCGTCGGCATGAACAGTCGCAAGCACCCGGCGGGCGTGATGGGTCCAACGTGCCGCGTTCCCCCCCGGTGCGTCGCGTGCTTTCCAACGCGTGCCGTCGTGGCACCGTGTGGCAGGGCCCGGCCGGGTGCCAAGTGGCCGGCGACGCAGCAACCGTCGGTTGCGTTCATAGCCACCGTAGCTCAACTGGCAGAGCAGCGGTTTTGTAAACCGCAGGTTGCGGGTTCGAGTCCCGCCGGTGGCTTTGAGACATGGCGTGACACCGAAGTACAACCGCTGCCCATCGCGTCACTTACAGCAGCCCCGCGCTAAAGCCGCTCATCGCCGCTTGTGCCAGGGAATGCCCCTTGCGTACACGTTTTGCCGGAAGTTGGTACAAGCATTGGTACAAGCTGTCGCGGCGCGCAAGTGCCGGTTCCCGCTGAAGCTGAATCCCGATTGCCCGCTTCGGCGGGTCGATTCTGGTACAAGCGGACGGATCGACGATCCGCGTTTTCTCCGGACAAAACCGGTCCCGGCAACCCGCAGGCATCAGCTTCGCGGTCGTCCGTGCCCGTCGCCTTCGCCCGCTGAGCGTCCGGCCGGTCAATCGGCGGGAGTGCCGGCAGCGCGTCGAGTGCCCCGGCCACGTCCAGTAGCCGCGGGTCGGTGTAGGTGCTCATCGGGACATCTGAACAACCTTCGCGTTCGTTTCCGGTCTGACTCATGGCGCGTTTTCACGGTCGTGTGCGTTTTCGCAAGCCGCCGCGGCGGCGGGTGGCGCTGCGGCGTGGCTCCTTGCGTGGCATTTGCGGGTCTTCCAGCGGCCGCCGTGGTCGGTTGCGTCCTGCCGTTTCACGCCCCGCGCAGGCTGAAGCTGCGTTTCAGGTTGTACGCCGCGGCCAGCAGGCCGAAATCGAGCGCGTTGCGCGCCAGGCCTCGATATCTCACCTTGCGATAGCCCATGTTCCGCAGCCACGCGAACGGATGCTCCACGATCGCC
>CALGJV010000029.1 GCA_937928595.1 uncultured Phycisphaerae bacterium
ATCCTCGATACCTTCGCCTGATTACCCCCTTGTTGCGGCGTTCGCGCCGCAAGCTTTTTGACATGATATATGCAAAGGGTTAATCCACCCCTTTGCATATATCACGTCATCCCGGAAGCCGCGCAGCGGCTATCCGGGATCTTGCAATTAACGGCGATCGACTATTACCGCGCCCAGACAAACAGGCATCGTCTCCCCGAAACTAGCAATCAGGTATTGTGTCCCTGAAACTGGCGGCCGACAAACTATTGTCTCTTCGCCATAAAGCAGCCGTCAAAAATCCGCCTATTGTTCAAACTGATTCTTTAAGTCGTTGATATTGCTGTAATTAATTTATTGGCACAGGAATTGCTCTACCTTCGGTTACAGACACATCTCGAGGAAGCATCATGGCAGAAGAAGCGCAACAGGCGGAAGCGGAAGAAGCCGCCGCCGCTGGCGGCGGTAAAAAGAAACTGATATTTATCGTGCTCGGCGCACTGTTACTGGTCGGCGGTTCGATCGGCGGCACGCTGCTGATTGTCGGCGGCGGCGACGATAGCGCCGAAGCTGAAGCCGAGGAAGCGGTAGAGGTCGTGCGCGGAGATCCCAGCTACATCGATTTGAAACCCGCGTTCACCGTAAACCTGGCGCCGGAAGACCCGGTCGGCTTCCTGCAGATCTCGATGCAGGTGCTGACTTTCAACGACGATGTCGCCAAGGACCTGGAAAAGCACAAGCCGCTGATCCGCAACAACCTGCTGGTCCTGTTCGGAGAGCAGAAGTCAACCGAGCTGCGGGCACCCGAGGGCAAGGAAAAACTGCAGAAGTCGGCGCTTGAAACAGTGCAGACCGTAGTCAACGAACAGGGTTCGGGCGGTGCGGTCGACAACGTTTTCTTCACCAGCTTCGTGATGCAGTAGGGGGCCGGTTTGAGCACCGATATTCTCAGTCAGGACGAAGTTGATGCCCTGCTTGGTGGCGTCGATGACGGCGCTATCGATACTTCCGCGGAAGAGTCCGAATTCGACGGCGAAGCCAGGCCCTTCGACTTCAACAACCAGGAACGCATCGTCCGGGGACGTTTGCCGACCCTGGAAATGATCAACGACCGGTTTTCACGCTATTTCCGGGTGAGCTTCTTCAACATGCTGCGCAAGTCACCGGAAATCTCGGTCAACGGCATCGAGATGATCAAGTTTTCCGAGTACATCCATACGCTGTTCGTGCCCACCTCCTTGAGCATGATCAAAATGGCGCCGTTGCGCGGCACCGGGCTGATCATGCTGGATCCGAAGCTGGTTTTCATCCTGGTAGACAACTTCTTCGGCGGTGACGGCAGCATTCACGCCAAGATCGAGGGCCGTGATTTCACCAGTACCGAACTCAGGGTTATCGAGAAGGTGGTGCAGATGTGTTTCGCCGACCTGGTAAAGGCCTGGGCGCCGGTGATGTCGGTGGAATACAGCTATCACAATCACGAAGTCAATCCGCACATGGCGAATATCGTCAGCCCCAGCGAAGTCGTCGTGGTATCCAATTTCCACGTCGATCTTGATGGTGGTGGCGGGGATTTGCACGTGGTTTATCCCTACTCGATGATCGAACCGATCCGCACCGTGCTCGATGCCGGTGTGCAAAGCGATTACGGCGACCTCGACGAGCGCTGGTCGATATTGCTCAAGGAAGAATTGATGCACGCCAGGATCAACATGCAGGGACTGTTTATCGAAAAGCAGCTGCCGGTTTCGGATCTGATCAACTTCAAGGCCGGCGACATCATCCCGATCGATATGCCCGAACAGGTAGTGCTGCTGGCCGAAGATATGCCGATTATTCGAGGTCAGTATGGTGAGCACCAGGGCAATACCGCGGTCAAGGTCGAGGAAATCGTCGAAATTTACGACCCCGAAAACGAAGACATTAAAAGCGCGATTGCGCGACCCGAATAGTCTGCAGGAGACTGAATATGAGTACCGAAACAGAAGAAGCCGTGGATCAGGATGCGCTGGCCGAAGAATGGGCCGCCGCCGTCGAAGAGCAGGGCGGATCCGGCTCCGATAGCGGCGACGAAGGTTTCCAGCAAGTTAGCGCAAAGAAGTTGAATGAAACCCCGAATTCCGATTCCGGCGAGGTCAAGCTCGATGTCATCCTCGATATACCGGTGACGGTGGCGATGGAAATCGGTCGCACCCAGCTCAGCATTCGCAACCTGCTGCAGCTCAACCAGGGCTCGATTGTCGAGCTCGACCGGCTTGCCGGCGAACCGATGGACGTGCTGGTCAACGGCACCCTGGTGGCGCACGGCGAAGTGGTCGTGGTCAATGAAAAGTTCGGCATTCGGCTGACCGACGTGATCAGCCCGGCCGACCGGATCAAGAACCTACGCTAATGCGCTGGCTTTTACTGTCCTTTGGGCTGTTTTCCGAGGCACTGCTGGCGCAGGCGGAAAAGCAGGCGGGTAGCGCGCTCGAGCCGATTTCCTCGCCCTACCTGTTGAAGCTGACCGGCGGCCTGTTGCTGATCGTGGCGCTGATCTTTTTGCTGGCATGGCTGACGAAGAAATTCAACCTCAACCAGCAGTCGCAAAGCGGCCTGATGCGAATCATTGCCGCGATGTCGATCGGCACCCGCGATCGGATCGTGCTGCTGCAAGTCGGCGACGAGCAAATCCTGCTCGGGCTCACCCCCGGACGCATAGAAAAACTGCATACCCTGGCGCAACCGCTGGAAGTCACCGGCGAGCAGGCGGTAACAGGCTCATTCGCCAGCAAAATCAATCGCCTGATGGGCGATCGGGAATCTTCATGAAGTACCTGCTCGCGCTTGCGCTGATATTGATGCTGCCCGAAGCGCAGGCGCAATCGGTCGGCATTCCGGCGATCGCCGTGGACGGGGGTAGCGGCGACGGTGAAACCTACAGCGTGACCCTCGAAATTCTGGCGCTGATGACGATGCTGACGCTGTTGCCGGCGATCCTGCTGATGATGACCTCGTTTACCCGCATCATCATCGTGTTGTCGATACTGCGCCAGGCGCTGGGCACCGCGCAAACGCCGTCCAACCAGATTATCCTGGGCCTGGCGCTGTTCCTGACCCTGTTCGTCATGTCGCCGGTATTCGACCAGGTTTACCTGCTGGCGGTGCAACCATATCTCGACGGATCGTTGACGGCGCTGGATGCGCTGCGCGCGGCCACCGAGCCGTTCAAGACCTTCATGCTGGCGCAGACCCGTGAAACCGATATCCGCATGTTTGCCGATATCGCCGGCGTCACCGAAATCGAATCCCCTGAAAAGACGCCGCTGACGCTGCTGATGCCGGCCTTCGTCACCAGCGAACTGAAAACCGCGTTCCAGATCGGGTTCCTGATTTTTATCCCCTTCGTCGTCATCGACCTGGTGGTCGCCAGCGTACTGATGTCGATGGGTATGATGATGCTGTCGCCGATGATCGTCTCGCTGCCGTTCAAGCTGATGCTGTTCGTGCTGGTCGACGGTTGGGCGCTGATCATGGGAACGCTGGCCTCGAGTTTCCTGGTAGGGGCCTGAGATGACGCCCGATATGGTCATCGATCTGTCGCAACAGGCGCTTTACCTGATCGCCATGATCGCGGCGCCGATGCTGTTGTCGGCACTGGCCATCGGCCTGTTGATCGGTATGTTCCAGGCGGCGACTTCCATTAACGAGCAGACGCTGAGCTTTATTCCCAAGCTAATGGTGCTGCTGCTGTCGATTCTGATTGCCGGCCCGTGGATGCTCAACCTGTTACTGAGCTTTACCCGGCGCCTGTATCTCGGCATTCCGGGTCTCATCGGGTGATCGACGGATGGATTTCAGTTTCGCCCAGGCTACCGCGTTCGTAGGCTCCCTGATCTGGCCGATGATGCGTATCGGCACGATGCTGCTGGCGATGCCGGTTATCGGCACGCGGCTGGTGCCGACGCGGGCAAAAATCATCATAACCCTGGTGCTTTCGGTGCTGGTGGTACCGTTGTTGCCTCCCTTGCCCGAGGTGGAAGCACTGTCGCTCGAGGGACTGTTCGTATCGCTACAGCAAATCCTGATCGGCATGTCGATGGGATTCACGCTGCAGCTGGTATTCGGCGCCCTGATGATCGCCGGCGAGGCGATCGCGATGAGCATGGGCCTCGGCTTCGCCTCCATGGTCGATCCCACCAACGGCGTCAACGTGCCGGTTGTTTCCCAGTTCCTGATCATTGTCGGTACGCTGCTGTTTCTCGCCCTCGGCGGCCACCTGATGCTGATCCAGCTGGTCGTGAGCAGCTTCGAAACCCTGCCGATATCGCCAACGGGTATCGGCCGCGACAGTTTCTGGGCGCTGTTTGCCTGGGGCAGTCAAATGTTTATCGGCGCGCTTTGGGTAGCGATCCCGGCGTTGATATCGATGCTGGTGATCACGCTGTCGATGGGCGTCATGACCCGCGCCGCGCCGCAGCTGAACATTTTCTCGGTCGGTTTTCCGGTCACCATGTTCATGGGTTTCATCATCCTGATCATGGTGCTGCCGGGATTCCTGCCGCGCATCAATCAAATGATGCTGCAGGCCATGCAGCTGTCGCAATCCTTCGTAACCCCCTGAGCAGGCGATACGATGGCGAACGAAAGCGACTCCGGTCAGGAAAAGACGGAACAACCAACCCCGAAAAAACTGCGCGACGCGAAGAAAAAGGGGCAGGTCCCGCGATCCAAGGAACTCAACAGCATGACCGTGATGGTGTTCGGCGCGATCGGCCTGTTGTTCATGGGTTCGCACATGATCGCCGATATCTCGGATTTCATGACACGGGGATTCACCTTGTCGCGGCAAGAGGTTTTTTCGCCGCAGGCCATGGTGGAGCGCTTTTCCATTACCGTGGCGGACGCGCTGGCGGCGATCGGGCCGTTCATGTTTTTGATGACGGTGGTGGCGATTTTTACCCCGTTGGCGATCGGCGGCTGGGCCTTCAGCGTCGAGGCGATGGCATTCAAGACCGATCGCATCAATCCCCTCAACGGTTTCAAGCGCATGTTTTCCTCCAAGGGATTGATGGAGCTGATCAAGGCGATGGCTAAATTCCTGGTGGTATCGGTAGTGGCGGTGGTGTTTCTGTGGAGCAAGGCGGACGACTTTCTCGGTCTCGGCGCGCAGTCGCTGGCGCTGGCGCTATACAACGGCGCCTGGTTGATCGGCATCAGCTTCCTGGTGGTTTCCTCGACGCTGATTCTGATCGCCGCTATCGACGTGCCGTTTCAGCTCTGGGATCACGCGCAGAAACTGAAAATGACGCTGCAGGAGGTGCGCGACGAATTGAAGGACACCGAGGGCAAACCCGAGGTCAAGTCGAAAGTTCGCCAGGTACAGCAGGAAATGGCGCAACGGCGCATGATGGAGGCGGTGCCCGAAGCCGACGTCATCATCACCAACCCGACGCACTACGCGGTAGCGCTGAAATACGACCACGACAACATGGCGGCGCCGCTGGTGCTGGCGATGGGCAAGGACCTTATAGCGCTCAAGATTCGGGAAATCGCCGCTTTCCACGATATCGAAATTTTCGAGGCGCCGCCGCTGGCGCGCGCGCTCTACGCCAACTGCAAGATCGATCGGGAAATCCCGTCGCATCTTTACTTCGCGGTAGCCCAGGTGCTGGCCTTCGTATTTCAGCTACGCATCGCGCGCGAGCACGGCAGCGAGATGCCGGATCGCCCCGAACCCTATATCCCAACCGACGAAGAAGTCTGATCGAGGAGAATAATAAATGGCCGGAGAGACATTAAGCGCACAAATCAGGGGTTTTAATCCCCAGGGGCTTGGCGCACCGCTGATCGTCATCATGATGCTGGCGATGGTGGTGATCCCGCTGCCGCCGATGGCGCTGGACATGCTGTTTACCTTCAATATCGCTTTCGGCCTGGTGGTGCTGCTGGTTTCGATCTACGCGCTGCGGCCGCTCGATTTCACCGTGTTCCCGACTATCCTGCTGGTGGCAACCCTGCTGCGGCTGGCGCTTAACATCGCGTCGACCCGGGTGGTGCTGCTGGAAGGTCATACCGGTACCGCGGCCGCGGGCAAGGTCATCGAGGCCTTCGGCGATTTCGTTATCGGCGGCAACTACGCCGTCGGCCTGGTGGTGTTCGCGATCCTGGTGATCATCAATTTTGTCGTCGTCACCAAGGGCGCGGGCCGAGTGTCCGAGGTCAGCGCGCGTTTTACCCTCGACGCCATGCCCGGCAAGCAGATGGCGATCGACGCCGACCTGAACGCGGGGCTGATCGACGAGGGCGAGGCCCGCCGCCGGCGCACCGAAATCGCGCGCGAGTCGGACTTCTTCGGGGCGATGGACGGTGCCAGCAAGTTCGTCCGCGGCGACGCCATCGCCGGCATCATCATCACGTTCATCAACATCCTCGGCGGCTTGTACGTCGGCATGGTCGAGCACGGCCTCGGCCTGACGCAGTCGCTGGAGATCTACACCAAGCTGACCATCGGCGACGGCCTCGCCAGCCAGATCCCCGCGTTCATCGTGTCGGTCGCCGCCGGCATGCTCGTCACCCGCAGCACCGGGCAGACCAATCTGGGCGAGGAGGTGCTCGGGCAGCTCCTGTCCAAGCCCGTCGCGCTGCTCGTCGCGGCCGGGTTCCTCCTCGTGCTCACCCTCACCCCGCTCCCGAAGGTGCCGCTGCTGACGATGGCGGCCGGCAGCGGGCTGGTGGCGTTCATGCTGCGTCGCACGCAGACGACGGCCGCGGCGGCGCGGCTGACGGACGAGCGCGCCAGGGAGAGGGCCAAGCCGGCGAAGATCGAGTCGCACCTGACCGTCGATCCGCTGGAGCTCCAGGTCGGCTATGCGCTGGTGCGGCTGATCGACCGCACCCGCGGCGGCGACGTGCTGGATCGCGTCGCGAACATCCGCAAGCAGATCGCGAGCGACCTCGGGCTGGTCGTCCCGCCGGTGCGGATCCGCGACAACGGCGAGCTCGCGCCCAGCGAGTACGTCGTGCTCCTGCGCGGGCAGCCGATCGCGCGGGGCCAGCTCTACCCGGACCAGGTCCTGGCCATCGACTCGGGCCTGGCATCGCAGGCGCTGGCCGGCCACGAGGTGCGCGAACCCGCCTTCGGGCTGCGCGCCTGGTGGATCGCCCCCGAGCAGCGCGAGACGGCCGAGCGGCTGTCGTACACCGTCGTCGAACCCTCCGGCGTGCTGGCCACGCACCTGACCGAGATCGTGCGGCGCCACGCCGCGGAGCTGCTGACCCGCGCCGACGTGCAGAACCTGCTCGACCACCTCAAGCAGCGCAACCCGGGACTCGTGGACGAGGTCGTGCCGGGGCTGCTCAAGGCCGGCGAGGTCCAGAAGGTGCTCCAGGCGCTGCTGCGCGAGCGCGTGCCGATCCGCGACCTCGAGACGATCCTGGAGACGCTCGGCGACTGGGCCCCGCGGACGAAGGATCTCGAGATCCTGACCGAGTACGCCCGCAACGCGCTGGCGCGCACCATCTGCGGCCAGTACAAGGACGCGCACGGCACGTTGCACGTGCTCACGCTGGACCCGGCCACCGAAGACTACATCCAGGCCAACATCCAGCGGCTCGAGCACGGCTCCACGCTGACGCTGCCGCCGGATCGGCAGGCCGAGCTGGCCGCCCGCGTCCGACAGCAGGCCGAGTCCGCCGCGGCCGCGGCGGGCGGCGCGCCGCTGGCCCTGCTGTGCTCGCCGCAGGTCCGCCTGTGGGTGCGGCGCATGCTTGAGCCGCTGCTGCCGCAGATGCCCGTGCTGGCGCTCAACGAGATCGCGCGGGGGATCGAAGTCCAGGCCCATGGAGTCGTGAGCATTGAAGTCCAGCGTGCAGACGTTCCGAGCCCGGTCCTCGCGTGAGGCCCTCGCCGACGTGAAGAAGGCCTTCGGGCCGGACGCCGTCATCCTCGGCACGCGCTTCGTGCAGCCGCCCGGACTGCGCGCCCTCGTCACGACGCCCTGGGTGGAGATCACCGCCGGACCGCCCGGCACCGCCGGCCCGGCGCCGCGCCTCCGCGGGACGCCCCCCCCGAGATCCGAACGCCCGGCCTCGCCCCCCGCCCGCGACCCCGCCGCGCCCGCCCTGCCCCAGCACCTCTATCCGTACTACGTCCAGCTCGTGCAAAACGAGGTCGCCGAGGACCTCGCGGCCCGCCTGGTCCGCGCCGCCTCCGAGCAACTGCCCGCCGGCCGCACGCCGCCGGCCGAGGAGCTGCGCGCCGCCGTACGGGCGTGCATCGCCGGTCTGCTGCCGGCAACGCCGCCGGTGGCCGTCTCGGGCCCCCGTCGCATGGCCGTGGTCGGACCGGCCGGCGCCGGCAAGACGACGACGCTGGCCAAGCTCGCGGCCCGGCACGCGTTGCAGGACGGGCGCCGCGTAGCGCTGCTCTCGCTTGACACGCAGCGGCTGGGTGGGGCCGAGGCGCTCGGCCGCTTCGCCGAGATCATCGGCGTGCCGTTCGCGGCGGCCCAGACGATCGGCGAAGTCAAGCAGGCGCTCAAGCAGCTCGCCGACGCGGAGCTGCTGCTCGTGGACACGCCGGGCGTGGGGCTGCGCGAGACGGCGCGCTTCGCGCGCCTGGCGACGCTGCTGCGGGCGGCGCGCCCGGACGAGACGCACCTCGTGCTGCCGGCGTCCTTGGCGCCGAATGTGCTGACCCGCATGGCACAGGGCTTCGCGGCCTTGACGCCCGCGAGCCTGATGTTGACACGGCTCGACGACGCGGTGGGTTTCGGCATCATCCTGAACGCCATCGACCGACTGAAGCTCCGCTTGTCGTACCTCACCACCGGGCAAAATGTGCCGGAGGATATCGAAGAAGCTTGCGGCGATCGCGTCGCACAGCTAGTATTACCAGCCTGAGCGACGTGCACATCCGAGGCCGCGAAGAGATGCATCTCGACCCGGCACCAGCACGCGACGGTTGGCCGCAGCATGCGATCGGCGGGGCTCAGGTCGTCGCCGTCGTCGGCGGCAAAGGGGGCGTCGGCAAGACCAATGTCGCGCTCAATGTCGGGCTGCATCTGGCGCAGCGCGGACGCCGCGTCATCCTGCTGGATGCCGACTGCGGACTGGCCAACGCGGACATCCTGCTGAACGTCACGCCGCGCGCGGGGCTCGACGACCTGCTGGATCCGACGCGCACGGTCGAGGAGGTGCTCACGCCCGCCGCGTGCGGCCTGGCGCTCGTGTGCCGGCCGAGCCCGAGCGCCCGCCCGCTGCGGACCGCGGAATGGAGGCGCATCCTCGCGCGGCTGCGGCCCCACGGCGAAATCCTCCTCGTCGACTGCGGCGGCGGCAATGGCGCCGAGGTTTTGACGCTGGCCCGCGCCGCCGACCTCGTGCTGGCGACGACCACCCCAGAGCCCACAGCGCTGGCCGACACGTACGCGACGCTCAAGGTCCTGTGTCAGGGCGGGTACGAGGGACGCGTCGGCTGTGTGGTGAACATGGCGGCGGACGCGGCCGAGGCGGCCGCGGTCGCGCGGCGGCTGGCCGGCGCGGCGGCCCGGTTTCTCGGACTGACGGTGACGTACCTCGGCGGGATCCGACTCGATCGCCACGTGCCGCGGGCGGTTCGGGCGCGTGTCCCGGTCGTGCTGCGGTATCCGCGCTGTCGCGCAAGTGCCTGCCTGCGCGCGATTTCGGCGCAGTTGGCTCCGGCGGCGGACGGACCGCCGCAGGCCGCCGGACTGTGGACGCGAATGGCCGGGCTGTTCCTCTGAGCCCGCGTACAAGGACGCACGGAAGCGGACCGATAGGTAGACACGGACGTCGACCATGGCACGCGCTATTGGCGTACAGATCGGACTCCTGGCATTCGGCGCGGCGCTGCTGACCGGTGTGGCCGCGGGCAATTCGCCCGTGGTGGTGCTGGTGCGGGCGCTGACGGCGATGGTGCTGGGGCTGGTCGTGGGGCAGGTGACGGGGGCCGCGGCGCAGCGCGTGCTGCGGGACCACCTCCAACGCAAGAAGACCGCGATCGATCGCGAGCACGCGGAGTTGGTGCGGGCCCTGTCCGCGGCGCAGAGCGACGCAGACCCGGAGGCCCCCGCGGAGGCGCAGTAGAGCGATGCAGCGACCGAGGGACACGATCAGTCGCCTGCGGCGCGTCAGCCGCGAGCAGCGGGCCCGCTCATTCCCCGACAAGGAACACCTCGACGCGGCCTGGCGCGAGTACAAGCGGTCCGGCAACGAGACCCTGCGGAACCGGCTGATCGAGCACTACCTGTACCTGGTGCGCTACAACGCGGAACGGATCGGCGCCAAGCTGCCCGACGAAGTCGACGTGGACGACCTGATGAGCGCGGGCATCTTCGGGCTGGTCGACGCGATCGACGCCTTCGACCTCGACCGCGGCGTGAAGTTCGAGACCTATTGCGCGCCGCGCATCCGCGGGGCGATCCTCGACGAGCTGCGCAACATGGACTGGGTGCCGCGCCTCGTGCGCCACCGCGCCCACAAGCTGGCCGATGCGACCCGCACGCTCGAAGTCGAGCTCGGCCGCGTGCCGCACGAGGACGAGCTCGCCCGCCGGCTGAACATGAGCCGCGGGCAGTTCCAGAAGCTGCTGCGTGACGCCAGCGCCGTGGCCACCGTCTCCCTCTCCCGCCGCCACGCCGACGCCGATTCCACCCGCGATCTGACCGAGCTCGACGTGCTGCCCGACGGCCGCAGCAGCGACCCCGTCCTCGAAGCCCAGAAGCAGGATCTCAAGGAGCTCGTCACGCGCGGACTGAGTCGCGCCGAGCGCCTGATCGTCGTGCTGTACTATTACGAACAGATGACCATGAAGCAGATCGGCCAGACGCTGGACCTGTCCGAGTCCCGCGTCAGCCAGATGCACTCGGCCATTCTCGACCGGCTGCGGGGGCAGCTCCTGCTCCGGCAGCGCGAGTTCGTGGACGAGACCGGCTGAGGCCGGAGCACCGGCCATGTCACTCATTCCGCCCAACTGGCTGGGGTCGATCCTCCAGACTTCCGGCGCGGAACGCCGCGCCGCCGAGCGCCGCGCACAGGACGCCGCCGCGGCAGCCGAGCGCGTGCCGGGCTTCGCCGAGAGCCTTCAGAACGTCATCGAGGAAACCGATCGCGACAGCCAGGTGTACTCCGACGCGGAGGGTTCCGGCAGCCAGGGCCGACCGTCGGAAGGCCCGCCGGATGAGGCGCCTCCGGCCGACGCCGCTCCCGACGATCCGGCGGCCGGCGGGCTGGACGTGCAGGCGTAGCCGCGGGCGTGAGGGCGGGGAGCGCGAGTGTCGGGGTGGGGAACGCGGCCGTCGCGCCCGCGAAGGGGAATGCTGAAGTGGGAAGTGGGAAAAAGGGAAGAGCGGCGCGGGTGCCGTGCTCACGTTCGCGCGTTCACACCTTCTCACGCCGGCGCAGCGACTGCTTGCGTGCCACTGCTCTTGAGCAGTGCTCTGCGGCGGCGCGGCGAACCGGGCGGGTCGGCCGGAGCGCTCGCGGGCGCTTCGCGTTCAGACTCGGCCGGGGCCCGCCTTTTGTTCCCTTGTCGCGTTGTCACCTCGTTACCTTACCGTGCCCCGCGGTCCCGCTCCGCACCGGGCAGACGCCTTCGCGACCAGGTCCCCGTGGCGCTCGCCTCCTCAGCCGAACAGCCCCGGCGCTTCCGGTGCCGCGGCCGGCACCGGCAGCCCCAGGTGCTCGTACGCCGCCGGACGCGCGACGCGCCCGCGCGGCGTGCGGATCACGAACCCGATCTGGAGCAGATAGGGTTCGACGACATCCTCGAGCGTGTCGCGCTCATGGCCCATCGTGGCGGCGATCGCCTCGATGCCCGCCGGCCCGCCGTCGTAATGCTGAATGAGCGCGTGCAGGTAGGCTCGATCGAGATTGTCGAGCCCCAGCCGGTCGATCTGGAGAATGTCGAGCGCCGCATCGACGATCGCCGGCGTCAGCCGCCCGTCGCCGCGCACGTCGGCGTAGTCCCGTACGCGCCGCAGCAGGCGGTTCACGATCCGCGGCGTCCCCCGCGAGCGCCCCGCCAGCCGTCGCAGCGCCGCTTCGTCCGCGGGCACTTTCAGCAGTCCCGCGCTGCGCCGCACGATCTGGACGAGCTCGTCTTCGGCGTAGTACTGGAGGTGAAACAGCAACCCGAACCGGTCGCGCAGCGGCGCCGACAGCAGCCCTGACCGCGTGGTGGCTCCCACCAGCGTGAAGCGCTTCAGCGAGAAATTCACCGTCCGCCCGCCGATCCCGCTTTCCGTCGTGTAGTCCACGCGGAAGTCCTCGAGCGCGGGGTACAGGAACTCCTCGACCACCTTCGCCAGCCGGTGAATCTCGTCGATGAACAGCACGTCGCCCGTGTCGAGTTGCGTCAGCAGCATCATCAGGTCGCCCTGGCGCGCGATCGCCGGGCCGCTCGTCACGCGGATGTTCGCCCCCAGCTCGTTCGCGATGATGTGCGCCAGCGTGGTCTTCCCCAGTCCCGGCGGCCCGTCCAGCAGCACGTGATCCAGCGGTTCCCGCCGTCCGCGTGCCGCATCCAGCGCGATCCGGAGCTGCTCGCGCACCACCGCCTGCCCCACGCACTCGTCCAGCCGCTGCGGCCGCAACGACGTCAGAAAGCGCTCTTCGTCCGGCCCCGGCTGTGAGAACACCCGTTCGATCGCCATGCGGCGCAGTGTACCCGGCCCGGCGTCGCGGTGGCACCGCCGCGACGCCGGGCCGCCGTTGACGGCGCGAACTGCGGGATCGGCGCTCGTGCCGGCGGTCAGGCATCGCGCTCGCCATGCGTCGGGGGCGATGCGGCGGGGCCGGGGATGGCACGGGGTCACGGACGCCCGGGGGCCGAGAATCGCTGCGGGCAGCGGAATTTGACGCGCTCCCGTTCCGTTTGGAACACTGAACCATGGCACTGAAACCCGTCCGGCGCCGGACCGGCGCAGCTGTGCGACTCCGCCTTCCACGGGGCGGGGGCCGGTCGCGGCGCCTCTCGGCCGATCGGCCGCGGTGGGGCGCTGCGCCCGACTCCGGTCGGCGGACGGAGGAGCAACGCCTGTCGCCGCGTCGCCGGACACGCCCGAACAGCGCGGGCGCGGCCGGCTCCGAGCCCGGTGCGGTGGCGGGCGCCCCGCGCGTGGACCGGTCCTTCGGCGAGACCGGCCCACGGCCGGCGCCCGAGCGGCTCGGAGTGCTCCGCGGCGCGGCGCAGGCGCGGGGGCTGCGCCGTCTTCCCGAGCGCGCTCACGGGGGTAACCGTCAAGGCGCCACAAGAGCACCGAGGACGCGGAGAAAACGCGGAAAAGCCGCGAGCGAGTCCAGAGAGCGTGAGCGCAAGCCGCGCCATCCGTGCGCGAAGTGCCGCCGGGCGCGAGCGCCGGGCCGACCGCGGCCCGCAGTTCCGCACCCGCTACTTCATCTTCCCCGCAACCACCGCCAGGATCGCCCGTTCGCGCTCCTCGGCCTGCCGCTCCAGCTCCGCGCCGCGCGCCAGCAGCTCCGCGACCAGCGCCTTGTCCTCCAACCCCCCGCAGTTGATCCGCACGTTCAGATACGCCCCGCGCACCGCCGCCCGCGCACACAACGCCCCGACGCCCGCGTCCGACACCGAATTCGGGTTGCCGATCTCGGCCATGGCCGCGATGACGTCCATGGACGCCAGCGCCGCCTCCATCACCCGCAGCGGCACCGCGCTCGCCTCCCGCGTGGCCGCCTGCATCGCCGCCTGCCGCGCCGCCTTCTCGGCCGGCGTTCCCTTCGGCAGCCCCAGCGCATCCATCAGGCGGTTGAACGCGGCCGTGTCTTCATCGATCAGCCGCAGCAGCTCGACGTAGTGCGCCTTGCCGCGCTCGGCCCAGCTCGAGAACTCCTCCCACCGGTCGTCCCAGCCACGTTTGTGCGACGACAGGTTTGCCACCATCGTCGCCAGCGCCGCGCCGAGCGCGCCGAGCGTCGCCGCCACGCTGCCCCCGCCCGGCGCGGGCGATTCCGACGCCGTCTCCTCCACGAAATCCGCGACCGTCCGATCGACCAGCCGCCGCCGGCCCTTGCCCCCGGCCCGGGCCGCGATCGCGTATTCGATCACCTTCTCCTCGGGCTTGAAGGGGTACAGGTCGTTCAGCCCGAGCGACTTCACGGCGATCTTGATCAGCTCCGCGTCCGACACACCCACCGAGCGCTGCTGCTTCCGCAGAAAGTACCGCCCGGCCTCCAGCAGCGCCCGCAGCGGCAGCAGCCCCACCAGCTCCGAGCCCGTGACCCGGACGCCCCGCGCCGCGGCCGCCCGGCAGCACTCGTCGAACGCCACGTGCAGCGGCGTGACGCTCAGGTTCGTCAGGTTGATCGACACCTGCGCGATGCCGTACTCCTCGATGTACCACCCGATGGCCTTCACGCACTTCAACGTGCCCGGCACCCACACCGGCTGCCCCTGCGCATCGCGCACGATCTCCCCCGTCACCGGGTCGCGCTTTTCGCGACCCTTCTCGCGAATGTCGAACGCAATCGCATTCGCCCGCCGCGTGGACGTCGTGTTCAGGTTCACGTTGTACGCCACGAGAAAATCCCGCGCGCCCACCGCCGTCGCCCCGCTGCGCGCGTTGAACTCCGCCGGCCCGTAGTCCGGGTGGTGCTCCGTCTGCCGCAGACGCTCCGCCAGCCCCTCGTACTCGCCGGACCGCACGTCCGCCAGGTTCCGCCGCTCCGGCCGCGTGGCCGCGTGCTCGTAGCAGTAGATCGTCAGCCCCACCTCGTCGGCCAGCCGGCGGGCCAGCCGGTGCGCCCACTGCGCCGTCTCCTCCATCGTGATGTCGGCCACCGGCACGAGCGGGCAAACGTCCAGCGCGCCGAAACGCGGGTGGGCGCCCTTGTGCTGCCGCATATCAATCAACTCGACCGCCTTCCGCGCCCCGCGCACGGCCGCCTCGAGCACCGGCTCCGGCGGGCCGACGAACGTCACGACCGTGCGGTTCGTGGCCCGGCCGGGATCGACATCGAGCAGCCAGACGCCCTCGACGGACTCGATCGCGTCGGTGATCTGCTTGATGACGGCCGGATCGCGCCCCTCACTGAAATTCGGCACGCACTCGATGAGCGGCTGGCCCATGTCTCTGCCTCGCGGGTCACACGGCGGACAAGACGAACCGGGCCACCGCCGACGGAAAGCGGCCGCGCCCGTCAACGGCCCGCCATCTTAGGGCCACACCGGTCACGGTGAAAAGCGCGCGCCCGCTCGGCGCGGCCCTCAGTCAAAGCCGCGCCAGGGCAACTGCGCCCGAGCAAAAAGGGACGGAACAACCGCAGAGGCGCCAAGAGCGCCGAGGACGCAGAGAAGACCAAGCGTTACTCGCGCGCTCCGCACGAGTGCCGAAACAGAAGAGAACGCGAGATCCAGAGAGCAAAGGTCTTGGAGAGCACGGGCACATCATCCGAACGCGAAGCGTCAGCACGCGCAAACGCTGAGGGGCGTGTCAGTTGTCTCCCTCTGCCGTCATTCCAATCGCAGCGACGAATCTCCCCGGTGCCCACCAGCCACCCGAACGCGCATGCCGGCCGCCATCTGAAAGCCGACCGCCGTCCGAGCCCCGGCTGCCAAACCGGGGCCCACCCCGCCGACCGCCCATAGCCGACTGAACCAGGAGCTTGCGCTCCCGGCTCCGGTGCCGCAGGCCGCGAGGAGCCCCCGCGTTTATCGCGTCGGTCCTATCTCCGCCCTGAAGGCACGCGACGGAAGGCTGTCGAGGTGCGCCCGTTGAGTGCCAGCCACCGCAAACGCCCAGCGCGGCCCGTCGCGCACGCTCGCCGCACCATCACGCCCAGCGCGGCCGCCGGCACACCAGCGCCATTGCCAAGAGCAACACGGTGGCCGGCTCCGGCACGCAGATCGTGTCGATCACCACCTGGTCGAGGTACAGCCGCCCGCCCTCCTCGCTCGGCAGCAGCCGCACGTACTCCTGCGGCGGGTTCGGCTCGATGCGCACCCGCCAGCGCGTGTAGAAGAATCCATCCTCCAGCGGGATCTCGTTCACGACCGCGATCTCGATCAACGTCGTGTGCGGATCCGTGGTGGTCACCTCGAGCAGCGGCGCCACGCCGTCCGCGTCCGGCCCGCCCGGCAGCCACGTCACCTGGATGTACATCTCCTTGTACGGCCGCGCGACGGGCGCATTGGGATTCCAAAACTCCATGTCGAACGCCGGCACTGCGATCCCCGGACGAATCCCGATCGCCGGAAGCCACTCGCTGCCGACTCCGCCGTTGTAGGGGTAGTTCGGGTCGTAGCCCGCGGGCTGTCCGCCAAACGGATTGCTCAACTGCTCCGGAAAGTACAGCCCGCCGGGACGCACATCGCCGGTCGGCACCGGCGCCGCGCGGAAGTCGTACTCGGCGAACAGCGCCGCCGGCTCCTGCCGATCCCACGGCGGCGGGATGCGGTCGTCCGCCCAACCAAGCCCCACGCAAGACAACACGACCGCCAGAGCAAGGTGACGCAACATGAACTCCTCCTCCAAATCATCGCGGCCGCCCGCCGCGACCGACGGGTCCGCTGCATCGGAACGCCCGACCGTTCCTCCACGGCGGGCCACCTGCCCGAACGGGTGTAGCCTACGCCCCGTCCCCCGAAATGCGAGTGAAATAACGGTGAAAAAACCGTCCGGGCCCCAACCGTGCGCGGTTTTCTGCGAGCTTCGGAACCCCACGCACGCCGGGGGCCGGGCCCCAAACGCCCCGCCGTTGTCCCCCGTCTCCCGCGCCCCGCAGCCGCGCACCCCGCGGTTCGCCTTTCGCTTTCCGCGCGTCTAGGCTTTCGCAACATGCGGCTTGTTTCCTGGAACGTCAACGGCCTGCGGGCCGTGCTCAAGAAGGGCTTTGCCGAGTTCATCGCCGACGCGCGGCCCGACGTCCTCTGCCTTCAGGAGGTCCGCGCCCGTCCCGAGCAGATCGACCTCGCGCTGCCCGGTTACGCGCTGCTCTGGCACCCGGCCGAGCGCCCCGGCTACGCCGGAACGGCCGTCTTCACGCGCACCGCTCCGCGGTCCGTCGCGCGCGGCCTGGGGCTCCGCACGCCCGACCCCGAGGGCCGCGTGCTCACGGTCGAGTTCGACGCGTTCCAGCTCGTCAACGTCTACACGCCCAACGCCCAGCGCGGCCTCACGCGGCTGGCGTATCGCCTGCGATGGGACGCGGCGTTCCGGCGCTACCTCCGGCGGCTGGAACGCATCAAGCCGGTCGTCTTCTGCGGCGACCTGAACGTCGCCCACCGCGAGATCGACCTGGCGCGGCCGGCGGCCAACGCGGGCAATCCGGGCTTCACCCCGCAAGAGCGGGCCGCGTTCGATCGCCTCCTGCGCGACGGCTACCTCGACACGTTCCGCGTCTTCACGCCCGACGGCGGCCATTACACCTGGTGGGCCCAGTTCGCCAACGCCCGGGCCCGCAACATCGGGTGGCGCATCGACTACTTCTGCCTCTCCGCGGCGCTGCGCCCGCGGCTCGCCGCGGCGCGCATCCGCGCGGACGTGTACGGCTCGGACCACTGCCCCGTGACCCTGGAACTGGACGCGTAGCCGGCGGGCCGCGAAGGGTCGCGGCCTCAACCACCCCGTCGCAACTGTCCGATAACAACTGAAGGCGCGGCCGCGGTCGTTGACGGCCCGCGCAGCCGCACGTTACAAGACCCCGAACGCGGCGCGCGGCCGGCGGCCGGCGCCGGACAGACAGATGACCGACGCGGCCCGGAGGGCAGGGACGACGATGACGCGTACACGACATAGGGCGAGGAGCGTGATCCTGGGCATCGGGCTGGCCGTGGCGGGTGGCTGTACGCTCGGCCGGGACATGGCCCGCGCGCGCCTGGCCGACGGGGATGCGGCGCTGCGCCAGCGGAACATCGACGCGGCGCTGGTCGAGTTCCGCGAGGCGGTGAAGCTCGACCCGCAACTGGCGGAAGCGCACTACAAGCTCGGCCTGGCCTACAAGGAAAAAGGGGCGCTCGACGACGCGGCCAGCTGCCTTCAAGAGGCGGTGAAGCTGGACCCGAAGAACGCCGCGCCGATCATCGAGCTGGGCGACGTGTACCGCCTGCTCAACCGGATCACGCAGGCCATCCGGGCGTACACGCTGGCGCGCGACCTCGAGCCGCGGAACTTCGACATCCGCTTTCGTCTCGCGACGCTCTACCACCAAAGCGGCGATCTGGAGAAAGCGGTCGAGGCGTACGAGGACGCGATCCGCGTCGAGCCGCGCAACGCCTACGTGCGCAGCAACCTCGGCGCGGTGCTGATGGCGCTGGGCCGCGACTACGACGCGATCAAGGCCTACAAGGAATCGCTGGAGTGCAACCAGGCGCAGCCGGTGGTGCTGGTGAATCTCGCCACGGTGTACATCAACCAGGAACGGTGGGACGCGGCCCAGCGGGCGCTCAACGTCGCACTCAGCATGGACCCGCAGCTCTCCTTCGCGCACGAGCGCCTCGGGTACTGCCTGTGGCGACGGCAGGCCTACGCGGCCGCGGCCGAGCACTACGAGAAGGCGATCGAGTTCGACCCGAAGAACGCCGCCGCGTACGCCGGCTACGGCGTCGTCCTGATGACGCAGCATCTCGAGCAGCCGGACAACCTTGACTTGCGCAATCGGGCCGTCGAGGCCTGGCATTCCAGCCTCGAACTGAACTCCGACCAGCCCAAGCTGCGCGAGCTGGTCGACAAGTACCGCCCCCGGTTCGACCCGCCCGTGCTCACACTGGAAAAGTAGCGGCTGGGCGCCGGCTCAGTTCACCCGCCGCTTTCCCGCCAACCAGCGTATCGCCTCGTCCAGCCGGGCCCCCACGCCCAGCGTGTGCCCGTAACCCGGCAGCGTGATCAGCTCCACCGGCTCGCCGGCCGCCCGGGCCTGCTCGACAGCCGCCCGCACAATCCGCGGCGCACTGATCGGGTCCTGCGCGCCCGCGTACACCCGGATCGGCGGCAGTCCGCGCACCGTTCCAACGTTCGCCCCCCCCGCAAAGCACACCCCCGCCGCGAACTGCCCGGGCCAGCGCTTCGCCAGCTCCACGACGGTCACGGACCCGAGCGAGTGCCCCAGCAACATCAGACGCTCTTCATCCAGGGGGTAGGTGTACCGCACGGCCTCGAGCAGCGGCCCGAGCCGCTCCGGATTGCCCACCAGCAGTTCGGTCCGCGGCGCGATCACCAGCCACCCGAGCTCCTCGCCCAGCGCCCGCACGCGCCCCGCCCCGTAGCCTTGGAAGAACATGTTCTCGTCGCCGCCCGCCCCATGCAGCACGATGAGCAGCGGCAAAGGCGTACCCTCCGCCGCGGCGGCCGGTGCGTAGACCTGCAGCGGGACGTCCATCTCACCAACCCGCGCCACACGCCAGTACTCGCCGGTGCGGCCGTGGTACGGGTCGCGCCCCGCGGCCAGCGCGTCGATCTCCGCCGCGACGTCCGCCGCCACGCGGTTCGGATCATCGAACGCCAGCGCGGTCTGCGCGTCGGCCGGCCGATCGGTCAACAGGGCGTTGCGGGCGCGAACAGCGGCGAGCGCCTGCGCCAGCGCCGGCGTCTCGGCCGACAGCCCCGCGAGCCGAGCCTCGTTGGCGGCGCGCCGCGCGTCGAGTCCGGCCGTCACCACCCACAACCGGGCCACGCTGAAGCGGCCGGCGCCCGCGCCGAGCTGGACGTCGTATGCGCCCGGGGCCAACTCGGCTCCACCGGTGATCGTGATGCACGTGTCCACGCGCCCGAGCAACCCCAGGGGCAGCGTCGCCGCCTGCTCCACCGCCGGACCGCCCGTCAGTGGCACGAGCCGCAGCGGCACCGAGGGGGGCGGAGCCGGCGCGAACGGCAGCCCGAAGGTTCGCAACTCGATCTCCAGCCCCTGACCCGCCACCACGGTCCGCGGGACGGCCCGCCCGCGCAACGCCGCGATTCCGCGCGTCGCGGCATCGGCCGCGCCGCCCGACCGCACGCGCGCGGTGAGCTCGCGAATGGACGATACGGCGAACGAGTAGTTGCGGAGGAAGAACGCGATGCTGGCCTGATCGAAGGCGGTGTTGACCGGCTGCACGTCCGCGTCCAGCAGCGGATGGTCGGCCAGGGCCTGCTCAAGCTCGGCGTATGCCAGCGCGAGGTCGGCGCGCGTGGCCTCGGCGTCCGCTCCGAAGAGGCAGCCCGTGGTCAGTAGCGTGACACAACCCAGCGTCCCGATAAGAATGCTCTCGCGCATGACGTGCTCCCGCTTTTTGCGACGCGCTGCGTCCAACGGCTTCGCTGCGCCGCTTGACGGCCTTTACCGCTCCCGCCCCTCAGTTCGCTTCGAACCCGGGGCCCGCCGCTCGGACCCGCCGCACCTCGGCCACCAGGTCGCTCATCGATCGCCCGAGCGTGAGGTTCGCGTGCCGACTCTGTAGATCAAGCAGCGCGTCCACCTGTTGCCCGCCGACCATCAGCCGGACGCGCCGGGCCGCCAGCAGCCCCGCGACCTGCCCAACCTGGTCCACCAGCCAGGACATGCCGGCCGGCGCCGTGATGCTCAACCAGGCGAGCACCGCCCCCTGTTGCTCCACCGCACGCAGCAACGCGTCGTTGGGCGTGTTGGGCCCCAGATTCACCGCCTGCACACCCTCTGCTTCGAGCACCAGGGCTCCCACCAGCGGCGGCAGCACGTACGGATCGTTCGCGATGCCGCCGCCGACGGCCAACGGCGCCCCGGCGGGCACCTCAATCAGCGTGCGCAGGTGCTGCACCGCCTGAATCGCGATGTCCGTCGCCCGGTGCTCGATGAACACGCCCCGCTCGTCGTGACGGAACAGATCGCCCAGCCGCGTCATCGCGGTTCGCAGCGGGCCGTCACAGATCGCCGCCATCGACTCGCCGTCGAGATAAGCCGCCGTCAGCAGCCCCCGAGCCTCACGCGCACGCCCTTCGCTCAGATAGCGATATAGCTGATCCGCCAGCGAACCGGCCATGGCCGCATCCCCTTCCCGCACGGCGAGCGCCACGTCCGCCAGCCCCAGTATATCCGGCCGGACGACCGGCGCCCGAGACTCCCGGACGAAACGAATCGCCTCGGCCAAGGTAATGCGTCGATGGCCGCCGGCCGTGCGCGAGACCCGCACGCGGCCGCCGTCGGCCCATCTTTTCAGCGACGACTCGCTGACGCCGATTGCCTGCGCCAACTCCTTCGGGGATAGCAGCGCCTTGGCCACGCATGACCCTCGCATCTCAAACCCGGTTCCGCAACCTCGCCGTCACCGCACCCGCTTCACCAACCAACGCCGTTTCGGTACGCGAGGCCGGGGGCCCGCGCCCACGACACGTCCCTCTCGTCCTCACGCGCACACCGCACGCCATCCCGGGCACGATTCGAACGTTATGAACGAATGATAATCAGAAGCTGCGATTGGTCAAGATGAAAGTACCCCAGTATTATTTACAAGTTATTTCAATATATGCTATTACATCAAATCGGCGAAAGAATGATTTGACTGATTTATTTTTGTGTGCTATCCTTTGAACGTTATGAACGCTTTGGAGCCGAGCTCGCGACGAATCATCCGCCTCCGCGATCTTCCCGGTCGCAGCCCAAAGGGCACCGCCTCTCGGCTCGGGGATCCGCTTCCCCTGGCAGACGCTTTTGACGCTCGGCCACCGGTCCCCCCGAGCGTCGCCTCCGTGGTCGGCGAACTCCGCCGCGATGGAGACGGACGGCCCGGCGGTGAGATCGATGTTCGCCGAATCGAGCGGGCGGTACGCGAAATCCTTCTCGCCATCGGCGAGAACCCTGAGCGCGACGGCCTCCGCGACACGCCCCGGCGGGTCGCCCACGCCTACCGCGAACTTTTCGCCGGCTTGCGGGAAGATCCCGCGGTTCACCTCGGCCGCGTGAGCGAGCAGGCAGCCGAAGACCTCGTCGCGGTGCGCGACGTCGAGTTCTTCTCCGTGTGCGAGCATCACTTGCTGCCGTTTTTCGGCCGGGCGCACATCGCGTACCGCCCGTCGGGCAACCGTGTGGTCGGCCTCTCAAAGCTGGCCCGCACCGTCGAGGTTTTCGCTCGTCGGCCGCAGGTGCAGGCGCGCCTCACCGGCCAGATCGCGGACGCCGTGGCCGAACACCTCGGAGCAGCCGGCGTGGCTGTGGTGTGCGAGGCGAAGCATCTGTGCCTGGCGATGCGCGGCGTTGGCAAGACGCACGCGACCACGATGACCGCGGCCTTCCGCGGCGTCTTCGCAGATGACCCCGTCGAGCGCGAGCACGCCTTGCGGCTGCTGGGCGTGAGCTCGCGCGGCAGAAGCGGGTGATCACATAAGCAAACGTGACTTGGACGGCTTGATCGGGACGTGGTTCGTTTTCCTGGAGGTGTTCAATGAAGACCCTTGATGTGCTCGCGGCGGTTCTCCTCGTGGTCGGTGGCCTGAACTGGGGCCTGTGGGGCGCTTTCCAGTTCGATCTGGTGGCGGCGATCTTCGGCGGCAACACGACCTTGCTGAGCAAGATCGTGTACATCGTGGTCGGCCTGGCGGCCGTGTATCAGGCGGTCGGCCTTCGCGCGATCCAGCGGCGTTGGAACGTGGCAACCGCTTCGGCCTGAGCTGTCATGGCGGGCAGGCCCTCCACTCCGCAGAGCGCGGCCCCCCGCCCAGGTTTCTGTCCCCGGTGTTCATGCACGGCGCCCGCGGCTCGTCCGTGGGCGCCGTCGTTTCCGGCCGCGGACGCCCCCCCGGCGGCGGTCGCCGCGGTCCCCGCCGCCGGGCGGACGCCCCGCGCCGGCGCTGGTACCCGCCGCGGCCGCGACGTATGCTCCCAACGTGCCTCGTGCGCCCGCAGGGTCCGCCGATGACCGACCGTTTCGTCCGGCAGATCGAGCTGCCCGTCCCGGCTGACGCCGCTTTCGACTGGCACGAGCGGCCCGGCGCGCTCGAGCGTCTCACCCCCCCCTGGGAGTCGGTCGCCGTCCTCGAACGCTCCGGCGGCATCCGCGACGGCGCGCGCGTCGTCCTCCGCACGGGCCGCGGCCCGCTGGCCGCCCGCTGGGACATCGAGCACCGCGACTACGTCCCCGGCCGCCAGTTCCGCGACGTGCTCCGCGCCGGTCCCTTCCCGCGCTGGGAACACACCCACCGCTTCACGCCCGCGTCGGACGACCGCTCCATCCTTGAAGACCTAATCGACTATGAACTGCCCCTCGGGCCGCTCGGCCGTCTCGCCGCCGGCTACGTGCGCGCCCGTCTGAAGCGCTTGTTCCGCTACCGTCATGACACGACCGCGGCCGATCTGGCGTTCCACCGCACGTGGGCCGATCACCCCCGACTGACCGTCGCCGTCACCGGCGCATCCGGCCTCATCGGGCGTACCCTCTGCGCGATGCTCAGCACGGGCGGCCACCGCGTGATCCGACTGGTGCGCTCCGCGCCGCGCGGTCCGGACGAAGCCGCGTGGGACCCCGCCCGCGGGCTGACCGATCCGGCTGCGCTCGTCGGCATCGATGCGGTCGTCCACCTCGCCGGCGAGAACATCGCGTCCGGCCGCTGGACGGCGGACCGCCTGGACCGGATCCGCCGCAGCCGCGTGGACGGCACCCGCGCGCTGTTGACCGCGCTGCGCGCCCTGCCTCAGCCGCCCCGCGCCGTCCTGTGCGCTTCGGCGATCGGCTTCTACGGAGCCCGTGGCGACGAAGAACTGGCCGAGCACAGCCCGCGCGGCACGGGCGTGCTGGCCGACATCTGCGAGGCCTGGGAGTCGGCCGCCGTGGCCGCCGTCCCGCCCGCCGCGCGCCTCGTCCTTCTGCGCTTCGGCGTGGTCCTCTCGCCCGCGGGCGGCATGCTGACCAGCCTGCTCCCCGTGTTCCGGCTCGGCCTCGGCGGTCGGGTCGGCACCGGCCGCCAATACCTTAGTTGGGTTTCCATCGACGACGCGGCCGGCGCGGCGATCCATGCCCTGCACACCGAGCGCTTGCGCGGCCCGGTGAACGTCGTCGCGCCGGCGCCGGTCACGAACGCGGAGCTGGCCGGCACGCTCGGCCGCGTGCTGAGGCGTCCCGCGGTGCTGCCGGCGCCGGCCGCGGCCCTGCGGCTGGCCGTCGGCCGCATGGCGGACGAACTGATCCTCGCGAGCGTCCGCGCCCGTCCCGCGGCGCTGGAGCAAACGGGCTACCGGTTCCGCCACCCGCGTCTGGAGGACGCGCTGCGGCACGTGCTGGGGCGGTGGCCCGCACAGCCGGAGGCCGCGGGATGAGCGCAGCGCCGCGCGACGCCCGGCCCGTGTTCGTGACCGGCGGCACGGGTTACATCGGGGGCCGGCTGGTGCCGCGCCTGCTCGAGGCCGGCCACCGGGTGCGATGCCTGACGCGCGATCCGCGCAAGCTCGCCGCCCGGCCGTGGGCGAGCGACTCGCGCGTGACGATGGTGGTCGCCGACGCCGACGACGAAGCCGCACTAACGGCGGGGATGCGCGACTGCGGCGCGGCGTACTACCTGATTCACTCGATGATGGCCGTCGGTCCGGCGTATCGGGCCCGCGACGAGCGCCTCGCGCGCGTCTTCGCCCGCGCGGCCGCCGCGGCCGCCGTCGAGCGGATCATCTACCTCGGCGGGCTGGGCGAAACGGGCGCGAACCTCAGCGAGCACCTCGCCTCGCGGCGCGAGGTCGAGGCCGCCCTCGCCTCCGGCCCCGTTCCGGTCACCGTGCTGCGGGCCGCGATGATCATCGGCTCGGGCTCGGCGTCCTTCGAGATACTCCGCTACCTGGTCGAGCGTCTGCCGGTGATGATCACGCCGCGCTGGGTCCGCACCGAGTGCCAGCCGATCGCCGTCCGCAACGTGTTGCACTACCTCGTCGAATGCCTCGCCGTGCCGGCAACGATCGGGCGAACGCTCGACATCGGCGGGCCCGAGGTGCTGAGCTACGCGGACCTGATGCACGCGATGGCCGCCGCCCGCGGGCTGCGGCGGCGGTGGATCATCCCCGTGCCCGTGCTGACGCCGCGGCTCAGCGCGCTGTGGATCCACCTCGTTACGCCCGTCAGCCACCGCATCGCCCGGCCGCTGGCCGAGGGGCTGCGCAATCGCGTCGTCTGTCGCAACGACGACGCCGTGCGGCTCATGCCGCAACGGCTGCTGACGGTGCGCGAGGCACTCGACGCCGCCCTCGGTTCGGTCGCGGCGGGCACGGTGGAGACGGCCTGGAGCGATGCCGGGGCCGTGCCGGGTGATCCGGACTGGTCCGGCGGCACGGTGTTCACCGACCGGCGGAGCACCGTGATTGCCGCGTCGCCGGCCGAGGTCTTTCGCGCGGTGTGCCGCATCGGCGGCGGGCAGGGCTACTACGCCGCGGACTGGCTGTGGCGCCTGCGCGGCGTGCTCGACCGTCTGGTCGGCGGACCGGGACTGCGGCGCGGCCGCCGCGACCCGGAGCACGTGCGCTACGGCGAGGCGCTCGATTTCTGGCGCGTCCGGGCGCTCGAGCCCGACCGCCGCCTCGAGCTGCGGGCGGAGATGAAGCTCCCAGGTGAGGCGCTGCTCGAGTTCGACGTGCGGCCGGCCCCGGGCGATCCGGCCCGCGCGCAGCTCACGCAGACCGCCCGGTTCAAACCCAAGGGCCTCGCCGGGCTCGCCTACTGGTACGCCGTCCTGCCGCTGCACGGGTTCGTCTTCCGCGGCATGCTCGCCGGCATCCGACGCACGGCCGAGGCGCTGGCGGCCGGGAGGACGCGCGCATGAGAATCCTGGTCTGGTTCCGGGCCGACCTGCGCACCGACGACAACACGGCCCTCGCCGCCGCCGCCCGTGACGCGACGCGGGGCGTTGCGGCCGTCTTCGCCGTGTGCCCGCGACAGTGGCGGGCGCACGATTGGGGCGACGCGAAGGTCGAGTTCGTCCTGCGCAACCTCGCGTGTCTGCGCGAGCGGCTGCTGAAGCTGAACATCCCGCTGCGCATCGTGACGACGCCCGCTTTCGACGGCGTACCCGCGGCGCTGCGGCGTCTGGCGCAGGACCTGGACTGCGACGCGGTCTACGCCAACCGCGAGCTGGAGGTCAACGAGGCCCGTCGCGACGCGGCCGTGCGGGCGGCACTGGAGCGCGACGGGCGCACGCTGCGGCTGTTTGACGATCAGACGATCCTGCCGCCGGAGTCGGTGCGCACCGGCGAGGGCCGGTTCTACACGGTGTTCACGCCGTTCAAGCGGGCGTGGCTGGCGCGGCTGGCGGCGGTGGGCGACGTGACGCCGCTCGGTCCGCCGCGGCGTCAACCGGAGCTGCTGTGCGCCCCGGACGACGTGCCCGAGGAGGTCGCCGGGTTCGACCGGGGGCGCGGCCTGGCGGAGCTGTGGCCGGCCGGGGAGAACGTGGCGCTCGCAAGGCTCGGGCGCTTCATCGACGAGCGCATCGCGACGTACAAAAGCCGGCGCGACTACCCCGGCATCGGCGGGACGAGCCGGCTCTCGCCGTACCTGGCCGCGGGCGTCCTGTCGCCCCGGCGGTGTTTGGCCGGGGCCCGCGCCGCCAACGAGGGGCACGCGGGCGAGCGCCGACCCGGCCCGAGCTGCTGGATCAGCGAGCTGGTCTGGCGCGAGTTCTACCGGCACGTGCTGGTCGGCTTCCCGCGCGTCAGCATGGGCCGGGCGTTCAAGCCCGCGACCGAGCAGATCGCGTGGCGCGAGAGTCCGGCGGATTTCGCGGCGTGGCAGGCGGGCCGCACCGGCGTGCCGATCGTCGACGCGGGCCTGCGCCAGCTCGCGGCCGAGGGCTGGATGCACAACCGCGTGCGGATGATCGTGGCGATGTTCCTCGCCAAAGACCTGCTGCTGGACTGGCGGCTGGGCGAGCGGCACTTCATGCGGCACCTGGTGGACGGCGACCTGGCCAGCAACAACGGCGGCTGGCAATGGTCGGCCTCGACCGGCACCGACGCCGCGCCGTACTTCCGCATCTTCAATCCCTACAGCCAATCCGCCAAATTCGACCCGGACGGCGCCTACATCCGGGCGTACGTCCCCGAGCTGCGCGACGTGCCCGCGGCGGCGCTGCACGATCCGGACGCGCTCGCCGCAGCGCGCACCGGCGCCGCGGCCGCGTATCCGCTCCCCATCTGCGACCGGACCGCGACGCGCCAGCGGGTGCTGGCCGCCTTCCGCGTCGCGGCCCCTTGACGCCCCGCCGCCTCCGCGTTGTGCGCGGCCCGACCGGCCCCCATCTGAGCGGCCGGCCCCTTCCTACTGCTTCACCGCCCCCAGCGTCAGGCCCTCGATGAACTCGCGCTGGAGCGCGAGGAAGAGGACGATGATCGGCGCGATGCTCACGAGCGTCCCGCCCAGCGCCACGCCGTACTCCTGCTGGTGAATCGCGGCGACCACATTCGTCACCGCGACCGTCAGCAGATAATTCGACTCGTCACGCAGCACGATCATCGGCCACAGGTACGCGTTCCACGCCCCCAGGAACGTGAAGATGACCAGCGCGCTGAGGATCGGACGCACGAGCGGCAGCACGATCGACCAGAAGATGCGCCCCTCGCCGGCCCCGTCGAGCCGCCCCGAGTCCAGCAGCGCATCGGGCACCGCCCCCAGGTACTGCCGCATGATCAGCACGCCGAAGCCGCTGGCCGCCCCGGGCAATACCAGCCCCCAGAAGCTGTCAATCAGCCCCAGCGCCAGCGTCACCCGGAACAGCGGCGCCAGCAGCACGACCCCCGGCAGCAGCATCGTGCCCAGCACCAGCGTGGTGACCGCCCCCTGCCCGCGGAAGCGGTATTTCGCCAGCGCGTAGCCGCCCAGCGCGCTGACCAGCGTCGTCAGCAGCGCGGTCACGCTGGCCACGAACGCCGTGTTGACGAGGTACGTGAGAAACGGCACCTGCGAAAAAAGCCGCGCATAGTTCGCCGTCGTCGGCGCGGCCGGAATGACGCGGCCCAGCCCCGGCTGCATGAGCTCCGCCTGGGTCTTGAACGAGCCCGACAGCATCCAGAGGAACGGTCCGAGCGACAGGCCGCCCGCCAGGATCAGCAAGCCGTAGGTCGCCAGACGGGATACGCGCATCGCCGCCTCTCGCCGCCGCTCAGTCCGCCCGGGCCCGCGTCACGCGGAGCTGCACGAGCGCGATGATCAGCAGCACCAGCGTCACCAGCCAGCCCATCGCCGCCGCGTAACCGATGTCCCCGGCCAGGAAGCCGCGCTCGTACAGGTACACCATCACGGTCGTGCTGGCCCGGCCCGGCCCGCCGCGATCGGTCAGCACCCACGGCAGGTCGAACAACCCGAACGAGCCGATCGTCGACGCCGTGATGAGAAACGCGGCGATCGGCCAGATGCCGGGCAGCGTGACCGCCCGGAAGCGCTGCCACGGCCCCGCCCCGTCGATCGCGGCGGCCTCGTACAGCTCGCCGGGGATGCCCTGGAGCCCGGCCAGGAAATACACCATGTTGAACCCCGTGAACATCCACACGCCCGTGAGCACCAGCGTGTTCAGGACGACGTCCGGGTCGCGCAGCCAGTCCAGCGCCGGCACGCCGAACCGGCCCAGGAGCTGATTCAGCACGCCGTCCTGCACGCCGAAGATCAGCCGGAATCCGACCGCGATGAACGCGGCGCCGACCAGCACGGGCAGAAACAGCGTTGTGCGCCACAGGCCGCGCAGCCACAGCCGTCGCTGGTTCACCAGCAAGGCCAGCCCCAGCGCCAGCGGCAGTTGCCCGAGAATCGAGCCCGCCGCGAAGTACGCCGTGCGCCCCAGCGCGCCCCAGAACACCTCGTCCCGCAGGAGCCGGGCGAAGTTGTCGCCGCCCACGTACAGGTCCACCCCCGGCCCGACCGACTGCCGCAGCGCCAGGTACACCGAATACGCCAGCGGGTACAGCGTGAACGTCGCGAACAGCGCCAGAAACGGCGCCAGAAAGCACCACGGCGCCGCCGCCGGCGCCCCGCGCCACGGCCGCTTCACGGCGCGCTCCCGGCCCGCGCCCGCGCGACGGCCGCGCGGTCGCGCGCCATCCGGGCCCGCAACTCGGCGGCCACACCGGCCAGCGCCGCGCGCGGCGTAACCCGCCCCGCCGTCACATCCGCGAACACGGCGTCGAGCAGCTTGTAGCCCTCCGCCATGTACGGCGAGCCGTGCACGGGCGGCACCTCGTCGGCCAGCTCCGTCAGCACGCGGCCGATGCGCTGGTTCTGAAAGAACGGCGCAGGCTCGTCGAACACCGGGTCCGTCCAGCTCGCCCGCAGCAGCGGCACGATCGACTGGGTGCGGAAGCGTTCGACCAGCGAGCGATGGTCGAAGTACAGCAGCTTGGCGATCTCCCACGCCCGGTCCGGCGGACCGGCGTCCTTCGGAATGCACAGGGCCGTGCCGCCGACCGTCGTCGTGCGCCGCCCGCCGCGCTCCCACGCCGGCAGCGGCATAATCTGCACGCGGCCCTCCAGCAGCGTCCGGCCGTCCTTCTGCATCACGGCCAGCATCCAGTCCGCCGCGAGCAGCCCCAGAAACTGGCCGCGGCTCAGCGCCGCGAAATCCTCGATCATGCTCGACAGGGCCGGCCCGGCCGCCGGCGGATCGCCGCCGAGCATCGCCAGGTAGCGCTCCAGCGTGTCCACCGCCAGCGGGCTATCAAGCGTCACTTCGCCCGTCGCGTCGAACATGTCGCCGCCGCGTTGCCACAGCAGCGCCAGGTACGTGTAGCCCTCAATCGTCGACAGCGGCATCCCGCGCCGCCACGTCCGCGTCCCCAGCGCTCCCGGCCGATAGAACCGCCGCGCCGCCGCGCACCAGTCGTCCCAGGTCGCCAGATCCTCCGGCCGGTAGCCCAGCTCGGCCAGCACGTCCGGACGGTACACCAGCACCATCGGGTGCAGGTCGTGCGGCAGCCCGAAGGTGCGCCCGCCCACCGTGTAGCGCGCAAACCGCGCGGGCACGCACCGCTCGAACCAGCCCTCGCGCTCCAGCCGCTCCGTCAGGTCCACGAAGGGGATGTGCTCGACGGGGCCGCGCAAATAGCGGCCGATCACGGATTGCTCGATTTCGACCAGATTCGGCAGCTCGGTGCGCGTCATGACGGCCAGGGCGAGGCGGTCGAACATCGCCGTGCCGAGGTTGCGGACCTCCACGTCAGCGTGGGCCGGATCCGCCGCGAGCCGCTGCTGGAACTCCTCGCCCGCCAGGTGCACGAACGTCCAGACGGAAAAGCGGGGCGGGGCGGACCGCACCTGACGCACGGCCACGGCCGTGCCGCTGGCCAACGCCAGAACGAGGAGCAGGAGCGGCACGCGCCCGGGTGGGAACTCATCGGCCCAGTCGAGCAGCCTGCGCAGCACGGGGCGACCTCGGCGCAAAGAAACGCGGGCGGAGCGACAAGGCCCCGCCCGCATCAGTATGCCGGATGCACGCGCGGCTGACTACTGCGGGCCGGTCATGCTGAGCGCGAAGGTCGCGAAATCGGCGCCGTTGATGACGGTGTCCTCGTTGTAGTCGAACCGGAAGCAGCCGCCCGTGGCGGTGCTGCCGCCGAAGCAGCGCTGGAACGCGGCCGCGTCGACCATGTCATGGTCGCCGTCGTAGTCGATATCGCCCCAGGGCGTCTCGAAGCCCGGCGGGAAGACGTCGATCTCGCGGATGATGGAGGCCTCGAAGGCCTTGCGGCGGCCGTCCACGTCGCCGGGCTCGACCTCGCAGACCTGGTGGGCGGGGTCTTCCTGCGCGATGCCCTGCCACGGGTCCGTGAACAGCGACTGCGTGTTGCTCACGCAGTAAAAGAGGATGCGCAGGTCGGTGCAGCCCGCGACGAGCGTCTTGCCGTCGTAGTTGCTCAGGTCGGTCAGCGACGCCGACCACAGGTTCGCGTTCACCTGACCGATCTGCCCCGTCTTCACGCCGAGCGCGACCGGGAAAAACGACCCGTACGCGCCGAGCCCGTCGGTGCTCGCGTAGACGTCGTAGTGATGGAACGTCCGGCCGTCGCGGTTCAGGATGTTGCCGCCGAAAACCCGGATCTTGCCGATGTCGGTCGGCTGCGCGAACCCGAAACGCACGACCAGCGCGTAGCGGCCGTAGTCGCGCAGGATGCCGTACAGCCCGCCCCCGAAAACACCGTCGGTGAACTGGCCGACATTGCCGCCGTAGCCCGGCAGGAACCCGTCGCTGTTCTGTCCGACCCCCGGAACCTGCATGTCCAGGCACAGACTGTTCGAGTACATCAGCATCGAGTAGAGCTGGTTGGTCGGGTCGATGATCCCCGGACCGAACTCGTCCGCGTACCCGTAGGCGCTCTCGTTCATGACGTTGTTGTTCAGCGGCCCGGGCAGCGACGCTTCCGTGAAGCCGTTCACCAGGTCCGTCGCGCTCGGTTGCTTCGTGAGCTGGGCCTGCGTGCCCTTGAGCTCCCAGAAATAAATCGGGGTCAGCGTGGCGGACGCCACACCAGCCAGGCTGATTAGCGCGGCCAGAGCTGCAATGCGCTTCATAGAGCTGCTCCTCTCCACGACAAGGTGGGCGTTGCTTCTGTCCGGACGACACCTGCGCAGCGGCGTCACCGGCGGAGCGCCCGCCGATCCGCCGCCGCGTGCCCGTATTGTACCGAAGCGTTTGGAGAGAGGGCAAGCGAACGCCTGCGAACGCGAGTGCATGGAGCGGTGCGACGCGGCCCTGGGAGACCTGCCGTATACAGCCTTCGCTCCGAAAAAGGCTTTCAGCCCCATCCACTACCAACGCAGCGACGCATGGGACGACGTGCGATGAACACAATCCCGATCCGGCGCGTCCACCGCTCACGGCTTGCCGCCTCCGGGTTGACCGGGCATTTGCCACCCGTTATGCTCATACTCCAGGAGGCTTGAGGAGGGACTAACGGCCCACGCCTCAGCGCGCCGTGTTCGCTCCCCCTCCCGATGTCGTCCCGGTCACATTTATGGGAGATAAGGAGGCGCTTCGCATGAAAAAGGTTTTGGCTCTGATCGCGGCGGTCGGGTTGGCGCTGACCGCCCAGGCCGCAGTCGTTCACACCACCCAGCATGGTCCCCTGTCCACGTCGTTCGACGCGCAGATTGCTGTCAACGATGTCATCGCGGGCATAATCGGCACCGAGCTACCCGGCGACCTCGGCTGGCACCCGGCGAACGGCGATCCGCTGGACAAGCTCCCGGCGTTCACCGACGGAATCGGCATCCGGCCCACCGGCCTGACGGGCCTGCTGAACGACTTCCCGCCGGTCGGCGCGCCGGCCAAGATCGTGCGCTACGACTTCCCCACCGTCAGCATCGCCGGCATCAACATCCTGACCGGCAATAACGGGCGCGACGGCCGCGTCTTCTCGACAACCGTGATCCGGTATTCGCTGGACGGCACGAACTTCGCGCCGCTGGGCTACTTCCAGTCGGACCCGTCCGGCACCATCAACCAGGGCACGTGGGGCTCGACGCTGGTCTCGATCTACGACGACGCCAGCGGCACGCTGCTCGCTGGCGTCCAGAGCCTCATCTTCGAGCTGTACGCGGTGGACAACACCGGCGGCCAGATGCGCGACCCCTTCGACGGCATCAACCCCTGGACCGGCGTGGATGACGGCCTGACGGCGGCCTTCGTGTCGCCGCTCGTGTTCGAGCTGGACGTGATCGCGGTTCCGGAGCCCGCGGCGCTGGGTCTGCTGGCGCTGGGCGTGCTCGTGCTGCGACGCCGCTAAGACTCGCTCTCGAAAGTAGTAAAAGCCGCCGGACGGTCACCCGCCCGGCGGTTTCTTTTTCGCCGCTACGCGCGCCGCCCGCTCGGGGGATAATCCCGGCCACACAGGAGGCCGGCATGCGCACCAGTCGTTGGGTCGTCGGGGGTTTGGCGCTGGGCACGCTCGTCACCGCGGCGACCGCCGCTCCGCCGCCGCACGAGTCGGCCTTCGGAATCGGCGGGCCCCCGTTCTCCCATTGGTTGCACGCCCGCAAGCCCGACCTCTGGCGGGAGGGCGACATGCACCTCGCCCTGCTGCGTGAGTCAGGCGCAACTTGGGCGCGCCAGGACTTCTGGTGGTCGCTCGTGGAGCCCGAGCCCGGCCGCTGGGAGTGGGACGACTTCGATCGCGCCGTCGCCACCTACGAGCGCCACGGCGTGCGGCTGCTCGGCATCCTGTGCTACGCCGCCGTGTGGTCCGGCGGCGCGAGCCCGGCCACCGACGCCGACCGGGACGCGTTCGGCCGCTACGTCTTCGAGATGGTGCGGCGCTACCGCGGCCGCGTCGCCGCGTGGGAGGTGTGGAACGAGCCGAACATCCAGCCGTTCTGGTCGCCCACGCCCGACGCCGCGCTCTACGCGCAACTGCTCCGCGTGGCGTACACGCAGGCCAAGGCCGCGGACCCGGACTGCGTGATCGTCGGCGGTGTGACGGCCGGGCCGGACGCCGACTTCCTCCGCGGCATGTACGCCCACGGCGCGGCCGGCCACTTCGACGTGCTGAGCTACCACAACTACGGCCAGTACAACGACGGCGACATCGAACGCCCGGCCGTCGCGGCCCTGCGGGCGGTCTTGCGCGCGCACGGCGACGGCGACAAGCCCATCTGGCAGACCGAGACCGGCTTCTACACCGGGCCCGTCGGGCTGCCCGAGGCGGATCAGGCCGCGCGGCTCGTGCGGTACGCCGTCGGGCTGCGGGCCCTGGGCATCGCGCGGCAGTTTCAGCTCACGCTGGCCGACTGGGCCGCCGAGGCTGAAGCGCCGGACCCGAGCATGTACCGCGGCCTGCTCCGCGTCGATTACACGCCCAAGCGCGCCTGGGCGGCGCACCAGACGCTCTGCCGCCGACTGGACACCGCCGATTTCGTGGCGGCGTTCCGCCCGGCCCCAGGCGTGCGCGGCTTTCTGTTCGAGGTGGCGCACGGGGGGCCGGTCCTCGTGCTGTGGCGCGCCTGGGACGCACCGGCCGCCCCGGCGCAGCTCGACCTGGGCGTACCCGCCGCGTGCATCCAGTCGCTTACGGGCGAGCTGCGCGTCCTGCGGAGCGCCGCCGGGACCTACGAGGTGCCGATCGGCCGCGAGCCGGTCTACGTGCTTTCCCCTGGGCCCCCGGTGCTGCGGCAGCGCCTCGTCCAATGGCCCGAGGAAACGCGGCTCGCACGCGAGCCGGGCGCGGGTTTCGGTGTCACCGTCGAGAACCCGACGACGACCCCGCTCCGACTGGCCGTCTATCCGCACCCCGACACCGCGGAGCCCTGCGCCCGCGTCGAGATTCCGCCCGGCGCGCGGCCGACGGTCCGCGTGGAGCCGCCCGACGCCGACCGGCTGCCCCTCGGACGCTCCGAGTGGTACTGGACGCTCACCGACCCCGACGGCGGGCGCTTCGCGGCCGGCTTCGGGGTGGTCGAAGTCGCCGCGCCGCTGCGGCTCGCGTTCGGGAAACTGGCCAGGTTGGACCCCGCCCGACCGGCGATTCCCGTGCGCGTGGACTACGCCGGGAGCCGCGCGACCGAGGCCACGGTGGAGTTGCGGCAGAACGGCACGCCGACCGGACCGCCGGTGACGCTCGCGCTGGCGCCGGCCGCCACGACCGAAGCGCTGCTGCCGCTCCGTCTCGCGGATTTCGCGCCGGGTCGGCCGGTGTCGCTGTCGGCGACACTCGCGGCGGCGGACCTGCGGCTGGAGGTCGCGGCCCAGCGCCCGCTGCTGCGCTGCCCGCCAGCCCCGGCGACGACGGCCGTGGATGGCGACCTGGGCGAATGGGCGACCCGCCCGCCGTTGATCCGTCCGGAACTGCTGCGCTGGGAATACGTCGGCACCGCGACCGCGCCGGCGTTGGACGATCTGGCGGTGACGGCCTGGGCGGGTTGGGACGCACGGGGGTTGTGGCTAGCGGTGCGCGTGCGAGACGATCGCGTGGTGCTACCGCGGGCGCGCTCGGTCTGGGACTGGGATTCCATTCAGGTCGGGCTCGACCTTGGCAGTGACGCCGAGCCGAATCGCCCGTACGACGACAACGACCTCGAGATCGAGCTCGGCGCGCGGGCCGACGGCCCGCCGTGGTGCTACCTGGGCGCTTGTCCGCCGGGTTGGCCGCAGGCCGATCTGTCGGACAAGCTGCGCGGCGCGGTGCGGGCGGATGTCGACGCGGGTTGGGTTGATTACGAGCTGCTCGTCCCGGCGGAGCTGATGGTCTCCGTGGCGCCGCTGGAGGCCGGTACGGTGCTCGGGTTCTCGCTGCTGGTCAACGACAACGACGGCGCCGGCCGCGCGGGCTGGCAGGAACTCACGCCGGGCATCGGGCTCGGCAAGGTGCCGGCGGAGTTCGCGTGGTTGTGGTTGCAGCCGGGACCGCGTCAGCCATAGCCGCGCCGCGACCGGCAGCGCTACTCCGCGACCCGCACGGACACGCCCAACGCGACCAGTTGCGCCCGCGCGTCCGCCGTGATCCCGGCGTCGGTCAGCAACGCGTGGACTTCGTGCAGCCGCGCGAGCGGCACGACCGAGCGCACGCCGAACTTGCTGCTGTCCACGAGCAGGTAGCGCTCGGCCGCCAGGTCCAGCATCCGGCGCTTGACCCGGGCCTGCGCATCGTCGACCTCGCTGAGCCCGCGCTCGAAGTCGACGCCTTTGCTGGACAAGAAGACTTTCTGGATGTTGAGCCGGTCCAACGCGTGCTCGGCCAGCGACCCGACCCACGAGCCGGACGGACGGTCCAGCGTGCCGCCGGTCGCGATGACGCGGATGTGCGTGCGGGCCGCCAGCCGAACCGTCGCCGGCAGCGAGTTCGTCACCACCGTCAGCGGCAAGTCCGGCAGCGCCAGCGCCAGCTCATGCACCGTCGAGCTCGCGTCGAGCGCGATTACGTCGCCGGGGGCCACCAGCCCCACGGCCAACCGGGCGATCGCCACCTTCGCCTCGTGATTGGCCGACTGCCGGGCTTCGAACGACAGGTCGCGGCTGGCCTCCGGCACGAGCACCGCCCCGCCGTGGGTCCGCAGCAGTCGGCCCGCCCGCGCCAGCTTGTCGAGGTCGCGCCGGATCGTCTCCTCGGTCACGCGAAGATCCCTTGCCAGCACGGCGACCCGAGCCCCGCCGGAATCTGTAAGTCTTTTTAGAATCTCAGTTTGACGCTGGTGTGCGAGCACGACGTGCTCCCGGCACCGGGCCGCGTTCCGACGGTCGTTGCAGGGACCGCTTCGACCGAACGCCGACTCAACCTGTGAGTTTCTGCGATCCGATGCTTGACTATGTTGGATTATGTTTGTATTTCTGTGAACCGTCAAGCGCCGTTTCAGGCCCCCTGGAGCGCATCCGCGTGACGCGAATCGCCAGCCCGCCGGCCGTCGACCACGACCGCATCGCGCGGATCGTCGCGGAGGTGCTGCGCGAGCGGCTGGATCGGCCGGCCCAGCGGGGGCCGCGGTCGCCGCTGGTGGTCAACATTTCGGTCCGCCACATGCACATCACGCCGCAGCACCTGGAGATCCTGTTCGGTGCCGGGGCGACGCTGACGCCGTTGCGTCCGCTGTACCAGGAGGGTCAGTTCGCTGCGGAACAGACGGTGGACCTGGTCGGGCCGAAGCGGCGGATGCTTCAGAACGTGCGGATCCTCGGGCCGACGCGCCCGCAGTCGCAGATCGAACTGGCCTTCTCCGACGCGATCCTGCTCGGGATCGACGTGCCGGTCCGGATGAGCGGGAACGTCGACGGGACGCCGGGCTGCATCGTGATGGGTCCGAAGGGGCACATTGTGCTGGACCGGGGCGTGATCCGGGCCCAGCGGCACGTGCATCTTTCGACCGCGGACGCGGAGTACTTTGGCGTGCGGACGGGCGACGCGCTCGACCTGGTGGTCGAACATCCGACCTGCGGCGTGACGTTCGGCGGCGTGATCGCGCGCGTCGACCCGCGGTTCAAGCTGGAGGTGCATCTCGATTCGGACGAGGGCAACGCCTGCGACCTGCCGGGCGCGACGGGCGTGCGGCTGGTGCGCGCGGGCGGACCGCGCGCCGGCTGAGGCTTGGGCGTCGGCCGTTCCGGACGGAGCGCCCGCAGCGGCAGAGGAATGAACGGGGGCGCGGAGACGAACGATGGCAGCGATGGCAGCACTGGGCATGATCGAGACGCGCGGGCTGGTCGCGCTCTTCGAGGCGACCGACGCCGCGCTCAAGGCCGCGAGCGTCGAAATGCTCGGATGGAAGAAGGTCGGGCGCGGTCTCGTCACGGCGTTCCTCGCCGGCGAGGTGGCCGCGGTGAAGTCGGCCGTGGCGGCCGGCGAGTCGGCCGGCGCCAAGGTCGGCGAGGTCGTGGCGACGCACATCATCCCGCGGCCGCACGATGAGCTGAGCGGTCTGCTTCCGGCGAAGGCGAAGAAGGCGAAGTAGGCCGGCGGGCCGCATCCCCGGCCAGGAGCAAGAGTCATGGAAGCGCTCGGATTTGTGGAGACGATCGGCACGAACCCGTCGGTCAAGGCCGCGGACGCGATGTGCAAGGCCGCCGGTGTGACGGTCGCGAAGATGATCGAGATCGGCGGCGGGTACGTCACGATCGTGATCAAGGGCGACGTCGGCAGCGTGAAGGCCGCGGTGGACGCCGGGGCCGAGGCGGCCGCGGCGGCGGGCGAGCTGGTCAGCGCGCACGTAATTCCGCAGCCGCACGAGGGGCTGCTGGAAGCGTTCGCGTGACGCGGCCCCGGCCCGCGGCGGGCCCGCTCCGGTGCGGCCGCGGGAACCCGACGAACAGGTAGGCACACGGTGAACGTCCTCGTCGTCAACATCGGCAGCACGTCGTTCAAGTTCCGCCTGCTGGACATGGCGGACGAGCGGCTGCTCGCGCGCGGCGGCGTCGAGGGCGTGGGCAAGCCGGCCGCCCAGGTCACGCTGCAAGCCGGCAGCGCCCCGGCGGCGACCGCGGCGCGCCCCATCGCCTCGCAGGCCGCGGCGGTGGAATGGTGTCTGGCGGAGCTGGCGGCGCGGGGCCTGCAGTTCGACGCGGTCGGTTTCAAGGCGGTGCACGGCGGCGACCTGCCGGAGGCCGTCCGCGTCACGCCCGACGTGCTGGCGGTCATGGACGAGTTCGCGGACGCCGCCCCCGCGCACAACCCCGCGTACGTGGCCGCGATGCGGGCGTTCGAGCAGCAGCGGCCGGAGCTGCCGCGGGTGGCGGTGTTCGAAACGGGCTTCCACCGGACGGTCCCCGCGGCGCGGGCCTGGTACGCGGTGCCGCGCGAATGGGCCGCGCGGTACGGCGTGCGGCGGTACGGTTTTCACGGCGCGTCGCACCGCTACATCGCGACGCGCGTCGCGGAGCGCTTCGGCCGGTACGACCTGCGGATCATCTCGTGCCACCTGGGCGGCAGCAGCTCGCTGTGCGCGATCCGCGGGCAGGAGAGCATGGCGAACAGCCTGGGCATGACGCCGCAGGCGGGACTGCCGCAGAACAACCGCGTGGGCGACTTCGACCCCTACGCGCTGCTCGTGCTGAAGCGCCGCACGGGTCGCGACCTGGAGACGCTGCTGGCCCAGGCGGCCCGCGAGGGGGGCCTGCTCGGCCTGTCCGGCGTCAGCAACGAAATGCCGGAAATCCTCGCGGCCGCGGCCCGCGGCGACGGGCGGGCGGCGCTGGCCGTCGACGTGTTCGTGGAATCGGCCCGGCACTACCTCGGCGCGTACGTGGTGGCGCTGGGCGGGCTCGACGTACTGGTGTTCACAGGCGGAATCGGCGAGCGGTCGGCGGAAATCCGGCGGCGGGTGTGCGCGAATCTGGAGTTTCTGGGGATCCGGCTGGATGCGGCCCGCAACGAGGCCGCCCGCGGCGAGGCGACCGTGTCGCCCGACGGGGCCCCGGTGACGGTGCTGGTGCTGCCGACGAACGAGGAACTGGTGGTCGCGCGTCAGACGGTAGCCGTACTGGCGGCCGCGGCGCCGCGACGTAACTGAACGGATGCGCCGGGCGCCCGGCGGGCCGCCCGGCCAGGAGTCGGTCATGGCGAAGATGGCTCTGGGACTGATCGAGACGCGCGGCATGGTGCCGATCGTGGAGGCGACGGATGTCGCGCTGAAGGCGGCGAACGTCTCGCTGGCCGGCGTGCGGACGGCCGGCTCCGGGCTGGTGAGCGTGGCGCTGGCGGGCGACGTGGCGGCCGTGCGGGCGGCGACGGAGGCCGGCGCGGCGGCGGCGGCGCGGCTCGGCGAGGTCGTGTCGGTGGAAGTGCTGTCGCGGCCGCATGACGAGCTGGACAAGCTGATCCCGGCGAAGGGCTAGGCGCGGGCGGGACAGGAGCGCCGCCATGTTCATCGGCAAAGTCACCGGGCACGTGGTGACCACGCAGAAAGAGGCCGCGATGGCCGAAGCCCGGCTGCTCGTGGTCGAGGCCTACAGCGCATCGGGGCCGGCGGCGGCGGGTCTCAAGGCGACGGGCCGCGTGCTCGTGGCCGTGGACTCGCTGGGGGCGGGCATCGGCGAGTACGTGCTCGTGACGCAGGGCAGTTCGGCGCGGCTGACGGAGCGCACGAAGACGATGCCCGTCGATGCGGTCGTAATCGGCATCGTGGACACGGTGCGCATGCAGGATCGCGTGCTGAAGCGTGCGGACGGGACGTTGGAGAAAGGCGAGTAGGCCTGGGCGGCGCGCGGCACGGGGCGTGAGGATGCGGCGATGCAGTCCGGAACCACGATCAACGAAACGCTGATCCGCGATGTTGTGAACGAAGTGCTGGCGCGGCTCGGGCACGTCGCGGGCGGCGACGGTGCCGCGGCGTCGGCGCCGCGCCCGCCGGCCCGGGCGGCGGCGACCGGCAGCGGCGGCGGCGTGTTCGCCGGCGTGGACGAGGCGGTCGCGGCCGCGACCGAGGCACAGCGGCGGCTGGCGGCGGCGTCGCTGGAGGTGCGGGCGGCGGCGGTCGAGGCGATCCGCACGGTGATGCGGCGCGACCAGCAGGAGCTGGCGCGGATCGAGTTCGAGGAGACGCGGATCGGCAAGCTGGCGCACAAGGTGGAGAAGCTCGAGGTGGCGGCGGGCGTGCCGGGGCTGGAGATGCTCCGCACGGAAGCGACCAGCGGCGACCACGGGCTGACGGTGACGGAGTACGCGCCGTGGGGGGTGATCGGCGTCGTGACGCCGGTGACGCACAGCATCCCGACGCTGGGCTGCAACGCGATCATGATGATCGCGGCGGGCAACGCGTTGGTCTGCAACCCGCATCCGGGCGGGGCGAAGTGCGCGGCGGAGGCGACCCGGCGCTGGAACCGCCTGATCCACGCCCAGACCGGCATCGACAACCTCGTGTGCACGATCCTGCCGCCGACGCTCGAGACCGCGCAGCAGATCTTCAAACACCCGGGCATCGCGCTGCTGTGCGCGACGGGCGGGGCGGCGATGGCGAAGGCGGCCCTGGCGTCGGGCAAGCGGGCGATCGTCGCGGGCCCCGGCAACCCGCCGGTGGTCGTGGACGAAACCGCGAACCTCGAAAAGGCCGCGTCCGGCATCCTGGCGGGCGCAGGCTACGACAACAACCTGCTGTGCATCGGCGAGAAAGAGGTCTTCGTCGTCGAGTCGGTGGCCGAGGGGCTGCTGGCGGCGATGAGCCGCAAGGGCGGCTTCCGGCTGACGCCGGCCCAGATGGCGCAGATCGCGCAGGCGACGATCGTGCGGGACCCGCAGAGCGGGCACTACGTGCCGAAGCGCGAGTACGTCGGCCAGGATCCGCAGGTGCTCGGGCGCCTGCTGGGCCTGGAGGTGCCGCCGCACGTCAAGTGCCTGTACGGCGAGACGGACGAGAGCAACCCGCTGGTGCCGTGCGAGCAGATGATGCCGGTGCTGCCGGTGGTGCGCTGTCGCGACGTGGACGAGGCGATCGCGAAGGCGGTGCAGTACGAGCACGGGTTCCGGCACACGGCGATCATGTGGTCGCGCAACGTCGAGAACCTGACGAAGATGGGCCGGGCGTGCGGCACGACGCTCTACGTGAAGAACGGCCCGTGCGTCGCCGGGCTCGGCATCGGCGGCCAGGGCTACGGCTCGTTCAGCATCGCGACGCCCACCGGCGAGGGCGTGACCAGCCCGCTCACGTTCACGCGCTACCGGCGTTGCACGATGGTGGACAGCCTGCGGATCTTCTGAGGCGCGGCGGCGCGGCCCGCGCCGCGCGGCGAGGACGGCGATGCTCCTGGGACGTGTGGTCGGACACGGCACGGCGACGGTCAAGCACCGCTCGCTGCACGGCGCGAAGCTGCTGCTCGTGCAGCCGCTGCGCTCGCTCACGACGGAGCCGGTGCTCGCGCTGGACCGGCTCGGCGCCGCGCCGGGCGACCGAGTGCTGATCAGCAGCGACGGGCTCGGCGCGCGGCAGCTCGTGGACGACCCGACCTCGCCGGCCCGCTGGCTCGTGATCGGCCTCGTGGACCCCGGACAGGACGTGACGGTCGCATGACGCGGACGCTGGTGACGGTCAGGACGCTCGTCGAGCAGGTGCGGACGCACGGGCGCATCGAGCTGCCCGCCGACGCGCTGATCACCCCGGCGGCGCGGGACTGGCTGCGCGGCACGACGCTCCGCGTCGAGACCGCCCCCGCGCCGGCGGCGCCCGCCCCGACCGGCCCGGTCGTCTACTTCGTCGGCGACGCGCGCCGGCCGGACGTGCAGACGCTGCTGCCGGCGCTGGAGCGGAGCTACCCGCGGCTGCGCCTCCTGCCGTGCAACGGGCACCTGGCCGGGCTGCTTTCCGCCGTGCAGGCGGCGTGCGCGGGGTTGAGCGAGTGCACCCAACGGCGCGGCGTGGTGGTGGTCAGCGACGGGGCCCCGGTGTGCTGCGTGGCGAACCGGTTCGCCGGCGTCCGCGCGGCGATCCTCGCAACGCCGTCGGCGCTCTACGGGCTCATCCGCGAGCTGGGCGTGAACCTGCTGATCCTCGAGCGGACGCGCCTGTCGCTGGCCCAGATCCGCGCGGCCATCACCACCTTCGTGGCCGGCAAGCCCGACGTGGCCCCGGAAATCGCGGCCGCGCTCGCCGCCGCGGGCGGAATACCGGCCCCGGCCGCCGCCCCCAGCGCGGCGGCCGCGACGCCGGGCAACGGCGCGTGCCCGTGCAGCCGGGCGTGCGCGAGCGGAGGAACGCACTGATGCGCGTTGGCGAAGTCATCGGGACCGTGACGCTTTCGCAGGCCCTCCCGGAGCTCCCGGCGGGGCAGTGGCTGCTGGCCCGGCCGCTGCCGCTGGACACGCTGGTCGCGGGGGCCGCGTCGGCGGTCGAACCGGTGGTCGCGTTCGACGAGCTGCGCGCCGGGCTCGGGGCCCGCGTGGGCCTGTCGGAGGGACGCGAGGCAGCGATGCCGTTTCATCCTCGGCCCGTACCGATCGACGTGTACTGCGCGGCGGTGCTTGACGCGGTGGTCGCGGAGCGGGCGGAAGCGGCCGGGGCGTGACGGCCCGCGGCGGAGCGCGGTTCGAAAGCGAGCGTGATCGTGGAAAAGACGCTGGATACGAAGCTGGCGAAGATCAAGGCGGATCCGGGCTGCCGCGAGTTCATCATCGCGGACGCGAAGGACGCGGACATGGCGTTCGGCATCGCCGCGCCGGGGCGCAGCCCCGAGATGCACGCGCAGGAAGGCCGCTTCCGGAGCTTGGCCGAGTACCGCGAGTGCATTCGGCAGGTCGTGCGGCAGGGCGTCGTCGACATCATGCTCATGTCCGCCCACACGAACTCGATCCTGACGCTGGAGGAACGGCTGTTCGAAAATTCTCCGGTGACGCCCGCCGCCCGCGCGAACGACACGACCGACATTCACGTCGTCCGCGGCGGCGTCTACGCGACGCAGCCCTCCTGCCCGTTCCAGAGCACGACGATCGACCACATCCAGTGCGGGCACATCGACTGCCGGCCGGAAGAGCGGCACGCCGGCGCGAACCTCGGGCTGTACAGCGTGACCTTCAATAACGATGTGGAGCTGGACCGGCGGACGCTCGAAGCATACAAGGCGTTCCGGCTGGAGGCGGAGCGGAAGGGCTTCCGGCATTTCCTCGAGGTGTTCGACCCGAACGCGCCGCGCGCGGCGCTCGCCCCCGACAAGCTGGGCGGGTTCATCAACGACATGATCGTGCGGTCGCTGGCGGGCGTGCCCGCGGCGGGACGGCCGCTGTTTCTCAAGGTCGTCTACCACGGGCCGAAGTTCATGGAGGAGCTCGTGCACTACGACCCGACGCTGGTCGTGGGCGTGCTGGGCGGCTCGGCGGGCACGACGTACGACGCGTTCAAGCTCATCGCCGAGGCGCAGAAGCACGGCGCGCGGGTCGCGCTCTTCGGCCGCAAGATCAACAACGCCGAGCACCAGCTCGCGTTCATCACGATGCTGCGGAAGATCGTGGACGGCGAGGTGTCGCCCGAGGAAGCGGTGCGGGCCTACCACGGCGTGCTCCAGGCGCTGAAGATCCCGCCGCATCGCCCGCTCGAGGACGATCTGAAGCTCACCGACGCCGCGATGAGCTACGGCGGCACGCGGACGAGCGTGGTCGTGCCGCGCACCGACGGGCGCGCGGCGCCGCCGCGGCCGGAGCCGGCGAGGATGAGCCCGGCGGAGCGGCTGGCGTACTACCGGCAGCGGCTGCGCGGAGTGGGCGGATGAGGGCCGCGCCGGTGCGGTGCGGCGGGCGGCGGACGGGTTCGGTTTCGCGCGGCGCCGGGATGACCCGGTGATGGGACGGCAGGTGGCATGACGCCCGGTGAGCGATTGCAGCGGATTGCGGACTGCGGCGTGGTCGGCGCCGGCGGGGCCGGTTTCCCCACGCACGCGAAGCTCAAGTCCGCGGCGGAGACGATCATCCTCAATGCAGCCGAATGCGAGCCGCTGCTGCACAAGGACAAGGAACTGCTGCGGCATCACGGGCCCGCGGTGCTCGAGGGGCTGCGGATTGCGGCCGGGCTGGTCGGGGCGAAGGATGTCGCGATCGGCATCAAGGGCAAGTACGCCGACGTCATCGCGCAGCTGGCGGCGGCCCTGCCGGCGGGCATGCGGATCGTGCCCCTGTCGGACAGCTACCCGAGCGGCGACGAGTTCATCCTGGTGCGCGACGTGACCGGCCGGATCGTGCCGCCGGGTGGCATCCCGCTGCTGGTCGGGTGCGTCGTGATCAACGTCGAGACGGCGCTCAACATCGCGCTGGATCGGCCGGTGACCGAGACGTACCTGACGATCGCGGGCGCCGTGCGGACGCCGTGCACGGTGGGCGTGCCGGTGGGGATCACGGCGGCGGAGGCGTTGGCGCTGGCCGGCGGGGCGACCGTGCCGGAGCCGCGGATCCTCAGCGGCGGCGTGATGATGGGCCGGCTGGTGGGGCCGGACGAGCCGTTGACGAAGACCTGCGGCGGGCTGATCGTGCTGGGCCGCGACCACTTCGTCGTCCGCCGCTACGAGCAGAGCTGGCGACAGATCGCCCAGATCGGCGCCAGTGCGTGCGATCAGTGCTCGTTCTGCACCGAGCTGTGCCCGCGGTACCTGCTGGGGCACCCGATCGAACCGCACAAGGCGATGCGGTCGCTGGGCTTCGTCGAGAGCCGCGAGCCGCAGGTGCTCGGGACGCAGTTCTGCTGCGAGTGCAACCTGTGCACGATGATCGCCTGCCCCGAGGACCTCGACCCCAAGAACGTCTGCACGCACAACAAGCGGGCGCTGGCCGCGGCGGGGAAGAAGTGGTCCGTCGAGGCCCATCCGTACCGGGCCGAACTGCTGCTGGACAACCGGCGCGTGCCGATCAGCCGGCTCATCAACAAGCTCGGGCTGCGGGCGTTCCGCAACGAGGGGCCGCTGACGACGCACGACTACCGGCCGGCGCGCGTGCGCATCCCGCTGAAGCAGCACATCGGGGCGGCGGCCCGGCCGGTCGTGGCGGACGGGGCCCGGGTGCGCCGAGGCGAACGGATCGGCGTGCCGCCAGACGGCGCGCTGGGTGCGACGGTGCACGCCAGCATCGACGGCGTGTGCCGCGTGGCGGCGGACGGGGTGGAGATTGTCGCCGAATGACGCCGGCGAGCGGCGGTCGTGGAGTGATGCGATGCTCGAAGCCGTGGGCCTGATCGAGACGACCAGCGTCGGGCTGGGCATGGCGGCGCAGGACGCCATGCTCAAGGCGGGGGCCGTGCGGGTCGTGCTGGCGCGGACGATCTGCTCGGGCAAGTATATCGTGGCGGTGACGGGACCTCTGGCGGAGGTGACGGCCGCGGTGGATGCGGGCGTGGCGGCGCTGCCGGAGGGGCTGATCGATCACGCGGTGATCGCGAAGATTCACGCGGCGGTGTTCCAGGCGCTGGGGCAGGCGGTGGAGCTGCACGTGCCGCTGACCGGGGCCGCGGCGGCGGGGCCGAAGGCGCTGGGGGTCGTCGAGACGTACTCGGGGACGAGCGTGCTGGAGGCGGCCGACGCGGCGGCGAAGGCGGCGGCGGTGACGCTGCTGAAGATTCACCTCGCGATGGCGCTGGGTGGCAAGGGTTATCTGATGATGGCCGGCTCGGTGACGGACGTGCAGGCGGCGGTGGCGGCGGCCGCGGCGGTCGTGCGGGCGAAGGGGTTGCTGGTGTCGGCGGTGACGATCCCGGGGCCGTCACGGGAGCTGTTCGCGGAGTACATCTGACGACGCGCCCCGCTGGAGTCGCAGCGTCTCCCGCAGCAGCAGAAAGAATTCCGGGGCCGTGACGAGCACGGCCCGCGGCTCGCGGCGTTGCAGCTCGGCCGCCACGTCCGCGTGCCAGCCCGGCGACTTGAGGATCGTGCGGAACCAGTGGAAGCGCAGGCCGCGGGCGCGGCGCTCCGCGACGTGCCGCGCCGCCGTCGCGCCGGCCGCGCGCGGGTCCTCCTCGACCAGGTCCGGCCCGCCGTGCAGCACCGGCAGCGTCCCGTGCAGGTACGCCTGCGGCGCGGTCTTGTAGGGCACGATGCCGTCCGGGCTGAAGCGCGCGTAGGCGTCCAAGACCGGCGCCGTCACATGCGGCCCGTGCCCCGTGATGACGAAGCCGGTGATCGCCAGGTCCCACTGGCGGTACAGCGCCGCGCAGTGCCGCGTCCAGGCGTCGAGCCCGTCGGGCAGGCCCGATTCCGGCCGGGGCCCGACGAGCATTTGCGGGTTCAGGTAGCCCGCGCCGTTGTCGGCGGCAATGAACGCGTCCTGCGGGCTGCGCGTCTCCCACAGGTGCGCCAGCGCCATCGGCACGCGCCGGGCGAGCACCGGACTGATCGCCCACGAGAGCGGCACCGTCCCGCGCCGCGGGTCCGCCCACAGGTCCGGCATGCGCTGGTAGACCCACGCGGCCGAGTCGTAGTCGCCGACGTAGAACATCACCACGTCGCGGTCGTCGCCGGGCCGCAGCCCGCGCGCGGCCGGCTCCGCCGCAGTCGGCCGGGGGGCCTGCGGGTACCGCTCCGCGAGCGGGTAGTGCATGAAGAACGACGCGTTGGCGAGCGCCCCATGCCCGAGCGCGTCGGCGTCGATGAAGCCGCCGTATGCCGACGCGATGCGCACCAGTTCCCACTCGCTGTCCACGCCGCCGTGCCGTCCGCCGCAGCCCGGCTCGCGGGTGTACTTGTACGCCCACGGCGTGAAGCCGCCGATGTGCAGGATCGCGCCGCCGCTCCGCTCGGCCGCCGTCCGCAGGATGCTTTTGAACGTCGCGAGGTCGGCGCCGAGCGGCTGCTGCGGATCGTCGACCGGCCGCTCGTCCCCCCAGCAGTTCAGATCGCAGAAAAACCCCCGCCGCGCGACGAAGTAATCGTGGTTCGACAGCGTATGGTGGTTGGCCGGCCCCGCCGCGGCGCACCGGATCCACCACGCATCGATGTAGTACGCCAGATACCGCGGATCGCAACGCCCGGACGCGAGCAGCTCCGTGCGGGCCCATTCGTACGCCGCGCACTTGGGGCTGCGGTCGACGAGCGCCGCGGCGGGCGGCCCGGCGGTGCGAAACTGCCGCAGCGCCTCCGGCCCGCCGAAGCGGCGGCGCACCGGCAGCCGCGGGCCGCGCCGCACGAGCCGGTCGTAGACGCTGCCGGGGGTCTCGTCGAAACGGACCGCGATTAGGTCCTCGACGCCCGCGAGCGTCGAGGCCAGGTTGCTCGTGGCCGGCAGGGCGTCGTCATACACCACGGCGCCGGCGATGCGCGCGCGGAAGACCTCCACGAGCTGCTCGAGCGTCGCCACGTCCCGCCGCTCCGCGCCCGCCAGCCAGCCGCCGGGCCGGCTCAGGTGTGCCAGCCACCAATCGTCGATGTTGCGGCCGGCGTGCTCGACCAGTCGCACGTACAACCGCGGCGCGTCGCGGTTCACGATGCCCTGGAGCGTCGCGACGGCGTGGCATTCGTCCCACGCGCGGGCCGCCGCGGCCGGCTGCGCGCGGTCCAGCGCCAGGGTGGGCGTCAGGTCGTACAGCCAGAAGACGGCGGGCGCGGCCAGCATGAGCACTCCGGGCATCGCGAGGTTCCGTGCGGTCCGGCCGCGATTGTACCGGCCCGGACCGCGCTTGACGGTATCCGCGGGCGACCGCAGCATGCGGCGACCGCCGGAGCGCCGGCGTGTCGCCGGGAAGGAGGCGCCGTGGACGAGACGATGACCGGACGGGAGCGGATCGTGGCCGCGCTGACCGGGCGGACGCCCGACCGGGTGCCGCGCGACTACGGGGCGCTGCCCGGCTTCGGGCAGAACCACCCCGGGGCCATCGAGCGCATCCGGGCGCAGTATCCGCCGGACATCGGCGACTGCGGGTGGCGGCTGCCACCGGGCACCGTGCAGGGCGATCCGTACGCGGTCGGGACGTACGTCGACGAATGGGGCTGCGTGTTCGAAAACGTCCACGGCGGCATCATCGGACAAGTCAAGCACCCGCTCGTGGCCGCCTGGTCGGACGTCGACCGGGTGCGGCCGCCGTGGCACGTGCTGGAGCAGGGTTTCGAGGACGTGGAGCGGGCCTGCACGACCGGAACGGGTTTCACGCTGAGCCCGTTACCGGTGCAGCCGTTCGAGCGGCTCCAGTTCCTCCGGGGAACGGAGACGCTCTTCAAGGACCTGCTCCATCAGCCCGCCGGGCTGCTGAAGCTGCGGGACCGGGTGCACGAGTTCAACTGCGCCTGGGTCGAGCGCTGGTGCCGCACCCCCGTCGACGCGGTCTTCATTGCGGATGACTGGGGGACGCAGCACGCGCTGCTGATCTCGCCGCGCCTGTGGCGGGCGTTCTTCAAGCCGCTCTACGCGGACTACACGCGGCGCATCAAGGCGGCCGGCAAGTTCGTGTACATGCACTCCGACGGCTGCATTCTCGACATCCTCGAGGACCTCATCGAGATCGGCGTCGACGCGCTCAACGCCCAGGTCACCTGCATGGATCTCGCCGAGCTGCACCGTCGCTTCGCCGGACGCGTCACGTTCTGGGGGCAGATGGACCGCCAGCACATGCTCTGCTTCGGCACAGTGGCCGAGGCCCGCCAGGCCGTGCACGACTTCTGGCGGCACCTGGCCGGCCCCGGCGGCAGCCGCGTCGTCTGCCAGATGCACATCGAGCCGACCGCCCGGCCGGAGAACATCCTGGCCGTGCTGGAGGAGTTCGCCGCGCTGCGGCCCGGCTGAGCGCCAGGCGCATCCCCCCGCGGTGCTTCCGGCGCGATCCGTCACGCGCGTCGCGAGCGGTGCTCCGGTGAGGCCGGGCCGGCGGTATAATCGACCCCGGCGATCCGTTCGCTCGCGCCGGCCGCGGCGACGCGACGCCCCTGGGAGGCGAATGATGCGTTTCGCGTGGTACCCGCGTGGCGCGGCGGATGCGCGCTGCCTGCTGCTGGGCCTCGTGCTCGCGCTCACCCCGTACGCGCCGGCCGATCCGCCGCTGGCCGGTGTCAACGCCGGAGCGCCGCTCTGGGCCGGCAACATCCTGTTCACGGACCAGCTCGCGGCGGACATGGAGGCGGTCGGCTGCCGGGCGGTGCGCATCAACTTCCGCCTCGACGGCAACGCCGCCTGGACCCCGGCGCACCTCGCGAAGTACGACCAGATCATCGCCAACGCCCGCAACCACGGGCTGGCGGTGCTGGGCCTGATCTGCTACGAGGCCGTGCCGGGCGGACAGTCCGATTGGAACCAGAACTACAACACGACGGGCCTCAACGCGTACATCACGACGTTCGCCAACACGGCCTATCTGCTCATCAACCGCTACAAGGCGGACGTGAAGCGCTGGGAGCTGTGGAACGAGCCGGACTGCTGGTCCGTCCCGCCCGAGTCCAATCCGCTCCAGCCGGGTTGCTTCTACATCTGGCCGAAGAACTACGCGAACCTGCTGGCCGAGACGTACAAGGCGTGCCTTACGCAGGGCGGCGCGAACTTCTTCTCCGCCAACGGCCTGTCGCTGTGCACCGGCGGCCTGTTCGCGCACGACATCGGCGGGTCGTTCAGCACGTCGATGGCGTACATGAACAACGTGTACAACCAGAGCGCCGTCTGGAACGCGTTCGAGGCCGTGGCCGGGCGCCGCTACCCGTGGGACCTGTTCGGCTACCACTTCTACCTGAACCAGGGCGAGCCCGTCAGCATCTCCGAGCTGGCCGCCTACTTCAACAACGTCCGCTACTGGAAAAGCCTCCGCAACGACCCCGCGCCGATCCTCGTCACGGAATTCGGCTGGAACACGCAGGCCGTCAGCCCCGCCTTGCAGGCCGCCAACCTCCGTGACACCTACAACTGGCTGCGCACCCAGCCCGACATCCAGACCGCCTACTGGTATCAGTGGAACGACGACGACGGCGGCTGGGGGCTCGTCTCCGGCAGCGGCCCGAAACCGGCGTACTACGAGTTCCAGTCCCAGTGCGGCCCACCCGTCGCGCCGGTCGCGAGCTTCTCCGCCGCGCCCCTGACCGGCGAAGCTCCCCTGACGGTGCAGTTCACGAGCACCTCCACCGGCGTCATCACGACCTACCACTGGACGTTCGGCGACGGCGGCACGAGCGCAGCCCCGAACCCGATCCACACCTACGCGACGCGCGGCCGGTACACCGTCACGCTGACCGTGACCGGGCCGGGCGGCAACGACACGGCCACCCGCCCCGACTACATCGTCGTCACCGGCCGGGCCGACTTCGACCAGGACGGCGACGTCGATCTGGCGGATTTTGCCCGCTTCGCGCGCTGTTTCGGCGGCAGCGGCAACACGACGCCCCCGCCCGGCTGCGACTGTCCGGGCAGCGGCGCCTCGCCGGCCGCCGCGACCGGGCAGCTCGCGGCCAACCTCGGTGGGCTGTCGGCGGCGATTTCGTCGTTCGATCTGCTCCAGGCCCGCATCGGCACGCTCGAGGCCGGCGGTTTCCACGAGGCGACGCCCGGCGGCATCCCTGGTGGCCTCGCCGACCTGACCGACGGCGTGGCGGGCGGCACGGCCGAAGCGGTGCTGGCGGATTACGCCCGGCCGTCGCTCCAGGTGCGATACGAGCTCGTGCCGCCGACGAGCTTGGCCGAGATCCGCGTGTTCGCGGCCAACGGCGACGGGCGGGTGTTCCAGAACTACGACGTGGAGGTCTCGCCGGTCGGCGATGCGGCGTTCTATCCGCTGTTGCGGGACGTGCGGGCCGGGGTTCCGGGAGCCGTGAACAGCGGGCAGTGGGGTGCGTCGCTGACGCGGATCGCACCGACCGTTCCGGGCCCGATCGCGGTCAACATCGACGCGCTGCGGTTCGTGTTCTACAACGTCTCGACGGTCTCGCCGGCCGGAACCTTCTGGGACGCGTGGGATGCGGGGGAGCCGCGCGACGTGGACGGCGCGCCGCGGGCCTACGTGGCCACCATCCTCAAGGAAATCGACGTCTTCGAGTGGACCGGGCCGCTGCCGGCGGTGAACTGCGTCGATCTCGACGGCGACCGCGACGCGGACCTCGCGGATTTCGGCGCTTTGGTCGGGGAGTGGTCGGGACCGGGCTGACGCGCTGCCGGCGGGAGTGCATCGCGCCCCCGCCCGCCCAGCCATGTTTCGCGTACAACGCCGCAGCGTATTAGCGGCCCCCGCCGTCCGTGCCGCCTCTCGTCCGAGCCCCGGGCGCAAGCCCGGGGCCGTCCGCGCGCCGCCTTCCGTCCGCGCCGCCTCACTGGAGCCGCACGACGCGGTTGCGACCATCCACCGCGTACAGCCGGAGCTGTCCGTCCTCGACGCTGAACGCGACATCGGTCGGGTTCGTCAGCTCCGGCTTGCCCGCGAACGTGCCGACCGCGCGGTTCAGCGTCACGGTCGCGCTGTTCGCGTCCGGGGAATACGGCAGCACCAGCACCCTCTGCTGTGCCGCGTCGGTCACGGCCAGCCGCACGCCGTCCGGTCCCGCAGCCGCCGCCAGCCCGATCTCGACGCCCTCCGGGCCGTCGCCGACGTCCACCGGCTGGCTGCTCACCACTTGCACCGCCGCACCGTCCAGCGCCAGCAGGTAGATGCGGCTCTGCCGGTCCGCCCGCCGGTCCAGGACGAAGAACTGCCCGCGCGCCGTCGGGTGCCGCGCGACGGCACACGGGTGGAAACCGTCCTCCCCCGACCACTGCGCAAGGTAGCGCGTGCGGGTGTCCCACACGACGACGCGGCCGTTGCCCGTGTCCGCGATCGCCAGGGCGAACCGCTCCGTCGCCGCGTCGCCTGCCGCGCCGCCCGGCATCGCGTCGTCCAGCCGCACCACCGCGAGCCCGCGCGGCTTGCGCAGTTCGCGCAGCTCGGCCCGCTCGCCGGGCGTGCCGCCGCCGAACTCGACGCGAACGTGCAGGCCGTCCAGCTGTCCGGCCCTGAAGAGCGGCCGGTCCACCGTGACGACGACGCCGGCCGGCGCGCGCAGATCGCCCGCGGGCGGGTCCACCGCCAGAACGCGGGCCCGCCCATCGTCCCCGGCCAGCACCCAGTCCCCCGGATTCACCGCGGCCCGCGCTTCGCCGTCCGGTCGCAATGTCAGCGTGTACGGCGGAGCGGTCGTGAACGCGGCCACGTCGCAATCGGCCAGCGTCTGCGGCACGGCGTAGTGGGGCTGGTGGCGGTCGGGCCGGTCGAACTGGATGAGATCGAAGTAGCGGTCAACGCCCCACGGCATGTCGGAACTGAGGAGCGTGGCGTAAAGCCGCCGGGGATGAACCTCCGACGGCACGATCTTCGCGGCCGTGTGCCCGAAGCGGAAATGCTTGACGTACTCCTGGAGGGGCGTGGTGCCCTGGCACAGGACGCCGAACGGCTCAGCACGGCCGCAGTTGAGCGCGAGCACCAGCCGCCCGTCGCCCGCGTCGCTCAGGCCGCAGGCGGCGTCGATCGCGATGCCGTAGACGCAGCGCGGCAGCGATTCACCCCGCTCGGTCACGCGCGTGACGTAGTAGACCGCGCGGAAACGCCCCTTCATGTACCAGTCCGGGGCGCCCATGTCGTCGGCAAAGGTCGCGACCGTCGCGCCGTCGGCCGGGGCCGGCACCTCGCCGAGCGGCTCGAACACGTACGTCGGCTCCCAGCGGCGGTAGATGCGGTAGCGGCCGCCCGGACTCGCCGGCATGGACAGCGTGATCGTCCGCCCCTGCACGGCCGCGGTGACCTCGAAGTCCGGCGCGGGCGCCCCGGCCTTGTAGAGCGTGCGGAAATCCCACGTCCACGACGCGCGGTTGCGCAGGGACTCGTGCATGAGCGTGTAGCGGCTGTGGGCGTGCGTGTCCTCGGCCCCCCAGATCATAAAGTCCGAATAGTCGGGCAGGTCCACGACGAGCACCTGCGCCAGCGCGTCGAGCGCGCGGCCCTTCCACAGCTTGATGTTCAGCGGCTCGAACAGGTCAAAGGCGGCTTCGCCCGCGCCCGCCGCGCCCGGGAACTGCGGATCCCACAGTCCCTCCGCGTCGGTCGTGCCCCGGCTGTGCACCTGGTTCTCCGGGTGTAGCCACAGCGCCACCGCCGCCCCAGCGACCGGCTCGCCGTCGCGGTCGAGCACGCGGACGCGGATCCGGTCGGGCAGCATGCGGTGCCACGGCCAGCCGAGCCCGTAGCGGATGCCCTCGATATAGTGGTGCAAGTCGCACGTGGCCTCGCCCAGAATCGCATGGCCGGAGCAGTAGCTGTCCAGGCCCCACGCGTACGTATGCATCTGGACGGGCCGACCGTCGCCCATGCGGATGGCCCCGAGCCCGATCGGGTTGACGAAGTAGTGGTACAGGTCGCCGATGCGGTGCCCGAGGTGCCCGGTCTCGTGCAGCTCGGCCCCGCCGTCGGCCGGGTCGAAGCGCTCGTAGTCGCCCCACAGCCCCAGCCAGTGCTCGTTCTCGCGCGGCGCCTCGTAGTACGACCAGTCGTCCGCGCGGTTCAGCGGCCGCAGGCCGTCGCGCCCCTGCGGGTCGTACAACCGGTAGCTGTCGAACACGTAACGCTGCCAGACGTCCTGACCGTCGCTCGTGCGGCTCCGCTCCCACATGCACGTCACCGCGTCGGCCAGCTTGCGGGCGGAGTACTCCTTCGATTCCGGATCGCCGACGACGACCGGGGCCCGCCATGCGAGGGTGTTGATCTTCCGCTCCGGTTTCCCCTCGAGCCCCTCCGGCGTCGGATGCGGCGGCGCGTCCACGTCGTACCGCAGCACCGGGCGAAACAGCAGCGCATTGAGCGCCAGTTCGTAGCGGTTGTTCCGTACGTTGACGTCCGCGGCGTAGTCCGCCTGCACGATGAGCCAGCGCTCGCCGATCTCGCGGACGTTGATCCGCTTCCACGTCCAGCCCGGCGGCTGCACCAGGTCGAACGGCCACGGCAACGCAATCTTCACCACTGCGTACTCGGGCTTGGCCGGGTCGAACGGCGCCAGCGGCCGATCGAGCGTGAACGTGAAGTCCGGCCGCTCCGGCGCCAGCAAGTCGGCATTCCGGTCCGGCGTGCTCACCCACGCCCGCACCGTGATCCGCCCGGCCGGAATCGTCTCCTTGCCGTTGTTCTTCAGGCTCACCTCGTACGTGACGACCTCGTCCTTCAGCGGCCAGCCGAAGTGGTCGTCCGGCTCCCACGGCCAGTCGCCGTCCTGCCACTTCTTCGGCACGCCCAGCCGGTATACGGGCGTGCGGTGAGCGAAGGCGATCTCGACGTCGTCGTGCCCCACGAACGACCAGGGCTTCCAGAGCATTTCCTTGCGCTGTTCCGCGGACGCGACGATGTAGCCGAAGATGCGTCCGCCCGCCGCCGCGACCACGCTGCCGGTCGGGGCCTGGCGGGCGGCGTGCATGAGCGTGCGCGCCTCGCCCGGAGCCTGCCCGGTCAGCTTCGCGCCGGCGAACGTCTCATCCGGCCGCACCCACGCGGTGTGGAAGCGCTCCGCCGTGCGCGGCGCCGTGCCGAGGGTGAACGTGCCGGGCGCCGCGGCCCGCCCGCCGCGGGCCCAGTACGCGAACCCGTCCTTCAGGAAGTCGCAGCCGACCAGCCAATCCGCCTCCGCCAGCGGCTCGATCAGCTTATGCTCAGCCAGTACCTTCGGCCGGAACACGGCGAAGCTCGTGCCGCCGGTCGTGCGCCCCGTGGGCGAGCGGCGGCCGGTGTCCTCGAGACCGAAGTAGACCACCCGGTCGCGCAGCGCGAGCGCGACGACATCCAGGTCCTTCTCCGGGCCGCCCTCGTGACCCCAGAAGTCCGCCACCATCATCCCCAGCGGCGTGTCTCCCGCCTTGAGCACGTCCTTGAGCGACACGAGCACCTTGATCGGCCACTCGCCGCTGCCAATTTGCGGCGGCGCTTCGTAAACGTGCAGGGCGTAGTTGGGCGGCGTGCGGCTGTCGGCCGTCAGCACCACGAGCTGGTCGCGCTTGAACCCGAGCACGTTCCCGCCCGCCAGCGCGACGATCCGGTTGCCGCCGACCAGCAGCGACAGCGGCGGCATCCAGCGGTCGCCGTGCTTGCGCTGCGGGTCATCGTCCGGCAGCGGTGTCGACGTCCACTCGCCCAGCGCCTTCCACGGGCGCGTCCCGAACACCTCCGGCGGATCCAGCACCCGCAGCGTCAGCGCGCCGTCGGCGCCCTGGAACGCCCCGACCACGTGCTCCTTGCCGCCCATCGGCTCGGGCCAGAAGTTGCCGATCGCCAAGCCGTCGGGCAGCAGCTCGGCGTACTGGCTCGACGCGTCCCGCCACCGCAGCAGCCACGCCCCATCCTTGACGCGCAGCGGTGGCTCGTAGACCGACAGCACGCGGCCGCCCGGACCTTCCTCCACCGTGACGAGATAACCGAAACCGAAGCCGAAGTGCTGCGGGCCGGCCGCGGCGGCCGCGACCAGCGCCAGCGTGAGAAACAGCGCACAGATTCGCACGGGGAGGCTCCTTGCCGCCCGCGTCGGCCGCAGCGCCCGCTGCCCGCGGCGACGCACGGCGCGGCCGGGCCGGGTCCGGAACGCGGCATTCTACTGACCCTCGGGCCCGTGCACACGCTGCCGACAGAACCCGGCGCGGCGCGACGAAACCGAGCACACGCCGGCGGGCCCGGGCACCACCCGGCGAGCGAGCCGGTCAGATGACCGCGGGGCGGCCGACACGCCACCCACCGAGCCCGGAGCCGAGCGGCCGACACGCGCCGGACGGTCGGCACGACCGCGAACCGGGCCTTGACGCTCCCCGACGAAAGCCGTAGCGTAAAGGGTCTGCCCGGTGGCGTAGAGTAGCCCCCGGCAGCGGCCGGTCAGGTAGCTCAGTTGGTAGAGCAAGGGACTGAAAATCCCTGTGTCGGCGGTTCAAGTCCGCCCCTGACCACTCGCGAAGACACTTGACAACTTGGGGCCGTAGCTCAGTTGGGAGAGCGCTTGCATGGCATGCAAGAGGTCGTGAGTTCGAATCTCATCGGCTCCATTGATCGTAACTAACGCCGACTCCGCGAGTTGCGGAGACCCGCCTGCGGGCGGAGCGGCCGTAATCCGAGGCCCAAAAGCGAGTAGTACTACTCGCGCCAGCCAGGAGCACGGCCGATGCCCCTCAACAAACCACCCCGCGTCCCCAAGCTCCGCACCCACAAAGCCACCGGCCAGGGCTACGTCGTGCTCAACGGCCAGGCGGTCTACCTCGGCCGCGCCGGCCTGTCCGAGACCGAACGGCGCTACCACCAGGTGATCGCCGAGTGGCTCGCCGCCGGCCAACAGCCGAAGGTCCAGCCCGCTGACATTACCGTCAAGGAACTGCTCGCGCGCTACTGGGTCCACGCGCGCGGCTACTACCGCGACGCCGGCGGCAGGCCGACCACGCAGCTCCATGTGCTGCGCAGCGCGCTCAAACCGCTCCGGGAGCTCTATGGCGAAAGCCGCGCGGCGGAGTTCGGGCCGCTGGCATTGAAGGCGGTGCGACAGCGCATGATCGATCTCGGCTGGAGCCGCACGACGGTCAACCAGAGCATCAGCCGAATCAAGCAGGTCTTCCGCTGGGCCGTGGAGAACGAGCTGCTACCCGGCGGCGTCTACCACGCGGTCCAAGCCGTGTCGGGCCTGCGGCGCGGCCGCTGTGCGGCGCGCGAGCCGGAGCCGGTCGGCCCGGTGCCGGCGGCGATGATCGACGCGATCAAGCCGTTCGTGCCGAAGCCGGTGTGGGCGATGATCCAGCTCCAGCTGCTGACGGCCGCGCGGGCCGGCGAGATCGTCGCGATGCGGCCGTGCGACATCGACATGAGCGGCCGCGTGTGGACGTACCAGCCCGCGGAGCACAAGACCGCCCACCACGGGCACGCGCGGACCATCTACATCGGGCCGCGGGCCCAGGAGGTGCTGCGGCCGTTTCTGAAGCGGCCCGTCGGGGCGCACTTGTTCAGCCCGGCGGAGGCGATGGCGGAACGCCGCGAGGCGCGTCACAAGCAGCGCAAGACGCCTCTCAGTTGCGGGAACCGGCCCGGCTCGAACCAGGTCGAGCAGCCCACGTGGCGGCCAGGCGACGCATACACTGTGGCCGCGTATCGCCGCGCGATCGCCTACGCCTGTGACCGGGCGTTCCCGCCGCCGAAGCCCCTGACGCGCCAGCCGAAGGAGTCGCTCGCCGCGTGGGGAGCGCGCCTTACGGCGGCGCAGAGGGTGGAACTGGCGGCATGGCGGCGCGAGCACCGCTGGCATCCGCACCAGTTGCGACACAACGCGGCGACGGAGCTCCGGAGGGAGTTCGGCGTGGAAACCGCCCGTGTGATCCTCGGACACCGCTCGGCGGCGGTCACCGAGGTCTACGCGGAACTCGACCGGGCCAAGGCCGTCGAGGCGGCGCTGCAGGCGGGATAGCGGCGGGCACGACAGTGCGGGGGTTCGGTGCCGCGTAAGCGGGGGCCGGACCCCCTTCCTTCTCACTGCGCCGGTCTGCGCGCACCTTAATCGACCCTTGCACGCACCTTAACCGACCCCAAGCTTCCTCGCTAAACGCGATAGTCGCTCTCGAACGCTCGGGAGTGACATCGCATGGCGATCAACATCGAAAACGAAACGATTGTCAGCCTCACGGAGGCGACCAAGACGCTGCCGCGGGTCAACGGCAAGCGCCCGGCGATCTCCACGCTGTGGCGCTGGTGCCGCAAGGGGCTCCGCGGCGTGCGGCTCGAGTACATACGCGTCGGTCGCAACATCGCCACGAGCCGCGAGGCGCTGAGCCGCTTCTTCGCGGCCCTGGCCGACGCCGACGCGCCGCCGGCTCAGTCCCCTCCACCTGTAACGCGACCGGAACGTCCCGCCGCGCCGGCGGCGCGCCAGCGGGCGCTCGCTGAGGCCGACCGCATCCTCGAGGAGGCCGGGATATGAACGCGCCTCCGCTCGTCTCGCTCGGTCAAGGCGACTACCGCCGCGACTACTGCCCGCAGGATGGCGCCATGCGAACCGCAGCCGACCTGCCTGCCGGCCAGGCAGGGACGTCGGCGAAGCTCGACCTGCGTTTTCTCGTCCGCGAGCCGGCGGAGGTGTACCACGCCAAGGCCGGGGACTTCCTGACGGCGCACACGCTGAACGACTTCCGCCGCTGCCCGCTGCTGTACCGCAAGAAGGAGCTGGGCCTCGTCCCTGAGCGGGACACGACGGCCTACCTGATCGGACGGGCGGCGCACGCGCTGATCCTGGAGGGGCGCGACCGGTACCAGCGCGAGTTCGCCGTCGGCGGGCCGATCAACCCGCGGACGGGGCAGCCGTTCGGCTCGAACACGAAGGCGTTCGCGGAGTGGGCCGAGCGGCAGAGCAAGCCCGTGCTCAGCGACGCCCACGCCGCGCTGGTCGAGCAGATGGCCGCGGCGGTCAAGCAACACGCGCTGGCGCGCGAGCTGCTAGCGGAGGGCGTCGCCGAAGGTGTCGTGCGCTGCACGTACGCGCAGTTCCAGTGCCAGGCGCGGATCGACTGGATCAACCCGGATAGCGACCTCGGCATCGTCGACCTGAAGACCACGGACGAGCTGGACTCGTTCGAATTCGCGCTCCGCACCATGGGGTACGTCCATCAGGTCGCGTTCTACCGAGCGCTCGTCGCCATCGCCGGCGGCCACATCCTCCCCGTGCACATTGTGGCCGTCGAG
>CALGJV010000030.1 GCA_937928595.1 uncultured Phycisphaerae bacterium
CATGTCCAAACGCCGCCCCGACACCGCCGGACGCCGCCGCGCCGCCCCGTCACGGCCCCCGCGCGCCCACCCCGCGGCCCCGGAGCCGCCGGTGGTCGGCTTCGTGTCGCTCGGCTGCGCCAAGAACCTGGTCGATTCCGAGAAAATGCTGGGGCAAATCGCCGAATCCGGCGCCGTTCTCAGCGGCGACGAGTCGCTGGCCGACACGATCGTCGTCAACACCTGCGGCTTTCTCGACGCCTCGCGCCGGGAAGCGCTCGACGTCATCCGCGAGCTGGCCGAGCGCAAGCGGCAGGGCCGCCTGCGGCGGATCGTCGTCGCCGGGTGCCTCGTGCAGCGCGACGGCCGCAAGCTGCTCGACGAAGTGCCCGAGATCGATGCGCTCGTCGGGGTGCATCAGCGCGACGACGTGCCGGCCGCGGTCTGGGGCGACCGGCCACGGCCGGACGGCGGGCCGGCGGGGACGGTGGCGCTCCCGGTGGCGGGCGCGGGCCGTGCGCGGCGCGGGGCGCCGGAGCTGCACCTCGGCGATTACCACCCGCAGCCGTGGTCGGACCAGGGCCGCCTGCGGCTGACGCCGACGCACTATGCGTACGCGCGGATCAGCGAGGGCTGCAACCAGAAGTGCACGTTCTGCACGATCCCGTCGATCCGCGGGCCGATGCACAGCAAGACGCCCGAGGCGCTGGTGGCCGAGTGCCGCGAGCTGCTGGCCGACGGCGCGCGGGAGCTGATCCTGATCGGCCAGGACACGACCAGCTACGGCGCGGACCTCGGGTACGAGCCCGGGCTGGCGGGGCTGCTGCGGACGCTCGACGCGGCCTGCGACGGGGCCCGCTGGCTGCGGCTTATGTACGTGTACCCGTCGGTCTTCACCGACGCGATGATCGACGCGATCGCGGAGTGCCCGCGGGTCGTGAAGTACATCGACATCCCGCTCCAGCACATCAACGACCGCATGCTGAAGGCGATGGGCCGGCGCGTCACGCGCCGCCAGCAGGAGGGGCTGCTCGAGAAGCTGCGGCGGCGCATCCCGGGCGTGGCGATCCGCACGACGTTCATTGTCGGCTTCCCCACCGAGACGGAGGCCGAGTTCGCCGAGCTGGTCGAGTTCGTGCAGGGCTTCGGCTTCGACGCCGTCGGCGCGTTCCAGTATTCGCTCGAGCCAGAAACGCCGGCCGGCCGGATGACCGGCCACCTCGACCCGGCCGTGCGGGCGGAGCGGTACGAGCGGCTGATGCTGGCGCAGCAGGGGCCGGCGTTCGCGGCAGCGCGGCGGCGGATCGGGACGACGCTCGAAGTCGTCGTCGACGCGGAGGCGGACGGCGGGCTGGTCGCGCGGCATGCCGGCCAAGCGCCGGAGGTCGACGCGGTGACACGGCTGCCGGCGGGCGCGGCCCGCGTCGGCGAATTCCTTCCCGTGACCTGCGTGGACGCGGACGGTTACGACCTGGTGGCCCGGCCGACGCGCGTGCCGCTGAACGTACTGCGCTGAACACTGCGGACCCGCCCGGGGTTCGGACCGATCGGGAGGCCGCGCCGCGCTGCGCTTCGTCCCCGTATACTGCGAGTCGGATTCGGTAACGCCGGGGCGGCGCGAGGTGCCGGATGTGCGCAACGTGGCTGGTGGTTCTCGCCGGCGTGGCAACCGCCGATCCCCTGCCGACGATCAACGTCACGGCCGACGACACGCCGATCACGCAGTCGTGCCGCATCGTCGTGCCGCCCGGTGTGGTGCTCACGGACGCCAACGGCGACGGCGAGCTGCACGTGGCGGCCTCCGATGTCACGATCGAGTTTGCGTTGGACGCGCTCCTGCGCGGCGCCGCGCCCGGCACACCCCCCGACCGGTACTAGGGGTTCGCGATCCGCATCGACGGCCGGCGGAACGTGACGATCCGCGGCGGGCGGATCCGCGGCTATCGCGGCGCGGTCTGGGCCACCGCGGCCGACGGGCGTCGGAAAGCCGAAGCGCGCGCCGCGAAGCCGCGGTCGACAAAGGCTGCGGGGCAACCTCGCCGACGGGCGCAGGGGGACAAACTGTCCCGGCACTCTCGGCGACGAACATGGGTGCTTGCGCCGGCGCGCACGCGTGCCCCGAAAGGCAGGGCACGCGGCTCCCCGATCCCCAGCCCGCTTTCCCGCTGCGGGGAAGCGGGCGATCTGGATTGCGTTACCGCCGCCGCAACACGAGGGCGCCGAGGGCGAGGAACGCCAGACTCGCCGGCTCGGGGACGACGTTGATGTTGTCGATCAGCGTGAACAGCAGGTGGATGTCGTTCGGATCGGTCGACGACGTCGCGTTGATGTCGCTGTGGCCGAAGAAGATGTTGCCGCCGCCGAGCGTCACGGTCGTGAGGTCGATCGTCGCCATCAGCACGCCGTTGACACGCCAGATGACCGTAGTGCCCTCCTTGACGATCTCGACGCGGTGCCACTCCATGCCGGCGCTGCCGACCGCGGTAGTGCCGGTCTGCTGCGGGAAAAGCGCGAGCTGCGCCGGCGGCGCGGTCTTGCCGCCAAACCCGGCGAAATAAGGATTCGTGTTGTTGCGCGTCGTGAACGGATACACCGGGCTGCCGTCCGGATAGCCGGTGCCGGCCGCGCTCGAATACGCCCGCCAATCGGCCGAGGAACCGCCATCGCCCGTCGCGCCGAACCAGACGCTGTCCTGCACACCGCCCGGCCATTGCGGCGTGACGCCGGCCGTCCCGATTCCGAACGTCGACAGGTTCGTGGAGCCGCTGCCGCCGCCGGGGAACGGACCGTTGAAGTTGGCCCACCAATCAAACTCGACCGTGTAGTCGCCGGTCAGGTTGAGGCCGATCGGCGATACGCTCATTCCGCTGAACAGGCCGTTGGTCAGGTTGGCCTGGAGCTTCATGCCGCGGGTGCCCGTGCCGTTCGGGGCGGCCGGGATGCCGACCGTCGAGTAGTCGAAGAAGAAATCAGCAGCCGCGTCGGACGGCCCGTTGTTGAGCGTCCACAACGCGGTCGAGTCGACCTCGAAGTCCTGCGTGTAGAGTGAACCCACCGCCGGCATCGCCGCAAATAGCAGCGCCAGCTCAAACCCGCAAACCTGTCGCGCTCGCATCACTCTCTCCTTCTCCCCTGCTCCGACCGCCCACCGAAAGCGGGGACGGCACTGCAATCGAAATGACCGCGGGCCATCGTGGTGGCATGCTTGGCCCCGGGGGCTCTCGCCCGGCGAACCACGACGAACGGCTCCGACTCATCCTGCATCGTAACACGGGCGGGGCCGGCGGCACAACCGCAACTTGCCCCGACACGGCGGCGACTGGCAGCGAACTTCTCGGCGTTGAGCCCGATAACTGCCCAATGACACGGGCCGCAACGTCACGCCTTCAGCTTCGCCGCAACCTCCGCGAGCGTCCGGCCGAGCCCTTCGACCGCGGCCTGCTGCTGCGGGTCTTTCAGCGTTCCGTCCGGCGCGAATGCCTCGTGCGCGCGGGGCACGGCGACCTGGTCCGGCAGCACCAGCACGCCGAGGTTGCCGAGGATCGCACGCACGTGCACCAGGCCGCGCAAGCCCCCCAGCGCGCCGGGCGACGCGCTCAGCAGCGCCGCGACCTTCCCGCGCAGCGCCACCAGGGGCGGCTCCTGCGGCGCCGGCCGCGAGACCCAGTCGATCGCGTTTTTCAGCACCGCGGTGATCGAGCTGTTGTACTCCGGTGCCGCGAGCAGAAAACCGTCCTGCCCGCTCATCAGCCGCTTGAGCTCGCGCGCCGCGGGCGGGGCCCCCTGCGCGGCTTCGGAGTCTTCGTCGAACAGCGGCAGCGGGTAATCGCTCAGCCGGATGACGGTGACCTCCGCGCCGGCCGCGCGGGCGGCGGCGGCGGCGGCGGTCACGAGCCGGTGATTGTAGGAATCGCGGCGGGTGCTGCCCGCCAGCGCCAGGATACGAGCATTGCGCATGGATTCCTCGCTCCGGGACGCCGCCCGGCCGTCCGAAACACGCCCACGCGGCCGGTTTCCCGCTCCCACGCGGCCCGCGCCGGCCCCGCCGCCCTACCGCCGGCCGGCCCGCGCCGCTTTCTTCCCCGTCCGGGCCGGCCGCGGCGCGGCCTTCCGGGGCGGCTTCTTCGCCGGCGCCGCGGCGTCTTCGATCACGGCTTGGGCGGCGGCCAGCCGCGCGATCGGCACGCGATACGGCGAGCAGCTCACGTAGTCCATGCCGACGCGGTGGCAGAACTTGACGCTGTCGGGATCGCCGCCGTGCTCGCCGCAGATGCCGACCTTGAGCTTGGCGCGGGTCGCCCGGCCCTCCTCGATCGCGCTCCGGACGAGCCGGCCGACGCCGGCCTGATCGAGCGACTGGAACGGATCCTGCGCGAAGAAGCCCAGTCGCACGTACTCGGGCAGGAAGCGCCCGGCGTCATCGCGCGACAGGCCCAGCGTCATCTGCGTCAGGTCGTTCGTGCCGAAGCTGTAGAACTCGGCCACCTCGGCGATCTCGGCCGACAGCAGCGCCGCGCGCGGCGTCTCGATCATCGTGCCGACCAGGTAGTCGAGCTTCGTCTTGGCCCGGGCGATGAGCTCGTCGGCGACCGCCCGCGTCTGGGCCACCAGCCGCTCGAGCTCCTTCTTCTCGATCGTCAGCGGAATCATGATCTCCGGCGCGACCTTGCCGCCGCGGCGCTTCACGTCCAGCGCCGCCTCGATGATCGCCCGGACCTGCATCTCGAGGATCTCGGGATACGTCACGCACAGCCGGCAACCGCGGTGCCCGAGCATCGGGTTCGACTCGTGGAGCTGCTCGGCCCGCCGCAGGATCACGTCGGTCGGGATGCCCGTGGCCCGCGACAGCTCGTCGGCCTGCTCGCGCGTCCGCGGCACGAACTCGTGCAGCGGCGGGTCGATCAGGCGGATCGTCACCGGCCGGCCCGCCATCGCCTCGAAGATGCCCACGAAGTCCTGCCGCTGGAACGGCAGCAGCTTGGCCAGCGCCGCCTGCCGGGCCGCGGGCGTCTCGGCGACGATCATTTCCTGGATCGCGAGCTGCCGCTCGCGCGTCGCGAAGAACATGTGCTCGGTCCGGCACAGGCCGATGCCCTCCGCGCCCATCTCGATCGCCTTGGCCGCGTCCTCGGGCGTGTCGGCGTTCGTCCGCACCTTCAGCGTGCGCCGCGCGTCGGCCCACTGCATCAGCGTGTAGTACTCCTTCGGCGGCGTCGGCGGCTGGAGTTCGAATTGTCCGCTGTAGACCTCGCCCGTCGAACCGTCGAGCGTCAGGTACTCGCCCTCCCGGACGACCTTGCCGTTGACGCTCATCTGGCGGGAGTCGTAATCGATGTGGAGCGCCTCGCACCCGACGATGCAGCACTTGCCCCAGCCGCGGGCCACGACCGCCGCGTGGCTGGTCTTGCCGCCGGTCTGCGTCAGGATGCCCTTGGCCGCCTGCATGCCGCCCACGTCCTCCGGGCTCGTCTCCTTGCGCACCAGGATCACCGCCGCGCCGGCCTCGGCCCGCGCCTCGGCGTCCTTGGCCGTGAACACCACCTGCCCGCAGGCCGCGCCCGGCACCGCGTTGATGCCCTCGGCAATCTTCCGCGCCGCCAGCTCGCTCTTGGGCGTCCGGGGGCTGATCACCGGGTAGAACAGGCGCTCGATGTCCTCGCGCGTGATGCGCGCGATCGCCTGGTCCTTGCTGATCACCGGCTTGCTCGCGGCCGCCACGTACTTGGCCGGCAGGAACCCGGCTTTCGCCAGTCGCCGGGCCTCCGCGCGCGTCATCAGCGGCTGCGTGGCCTGCTCGACGGCGATGCGGAACGCCGCCGCCGGCGTGCGCTTGCCCGTGCGACACTGGAGCATGTAGAGCCGGCCGCGCTCGAACGTGAACTCGAGATCCTGCATCTCGCCGTAGTGGATCTCGAGGATCGCGCGGACCGCGCAGAGCTGGTCATAGATCGCCGGCATGCGCTCGCCCAGCTCGGTCAGCTTGATCGGCGTGCGAATCCCGGCGACCACATCCTCGCCCTGCGCGTTCACCAGCATGTCGCCGTAGAAGACGTTCTCGCCGGTGCTCGGGTCGCGCGTGAAGCACACCCCCGTGCCGCTGTCCTCCCCCATGTTGCCGAAGACCATCTGCTGCACGTTCACCGCGGTGCCGGTCAGGTTCGTGATCTTCTCGACGCGGCGGTAGGTGACGGCCTTGTCGGCGTTCCACGAGCCGAACACGGCGTTGATCGCCCCGACGAGCTGCTCCCACGGGTCCTGCGGAAACTCGCGGCCCGTCTGCTGGCGGAAGAACTGCTTGAAATCGCCGCACAGCGCCTCGAGATGCTCCGCCGGGATCTCGTGGTCGAACTTCACGCCGATGCGCTGCTTGAGGTGGTGCAGCTTGTCCTCGAGCACCTCCTTGCTCAGCCCCACCGCCGTGGTCGAGTACATCTGGAGAAACCGGCGGTACGCATCCCAGGCGAACCGCGGGTTCTGCGTCGCCGCCGCCAGCCCCTGCACCGACCGGTCGTTCAGCCCGAGGTTCAGGATCGTCTCCATCATGCCCGGCATCGACCGCGCCGCCCCGCTCCGCACCGACACCAGCAGCGGATTCTCCGGATCCCCGAGTTTCTTCCCGCACACCTTCTCCAGCCGCGCGAGCTGCTGCTTGATCTCCCGGTCCAGCCCCGTCGGCCACTTCTTGTCATGCCCCCAATAGTACTCGCACGCATCCACCGCGATCGTGAAGCCGGACGGCACCGGCAGCCCGATGCTGGTCATCTCCGCCAGCCCGTGCCCCTTGCCGCCCAGGATCATCCGGCTGACGCCCGCGCCCTCGGCCTTGCCGCCCCCAAAGAAATACACGTACTTCTTCGCTGCCATCGCTCTTCCTTCTCTGGGCGTGACCCAGACGACCGCTGCCGCATCGCCCGCCGCGCGGCCGTCAGACCGCCGGACGCCCGCGCCGGACCGCTGCGGGAATGCCACGTCAGGCCCCGCCGGCCGCGTGCCGCCGGGGCGTCTCACACCGGGCGTCGCCGCCCACGCGCGGCGACTAAAGTGGGCCATGATAGGCAAAAACCCGCGCCGTTCCACCCCGCCACGTCCGAAATACGCGCGCCCCGGCGACCGGGGCGGGGCCAGATCCCGTGGGGGTGGCCCAGCCAATCCAAGCGAACGGCCGGAAACGCTCCCGGTCCCGGACGAACGCCGGGAACTATTCCGGCCCCGCGGAGTCTTATGATTGTGGCAATCGGCGTTACCGGTCCGCTCCCCAGCTGTATCACTGTCCAGGAGGTACTCAACATGTATCGCTCCCCTGCCTTGGTGCTGGCGTGTGCCCTTCCTGCCGCGGCGGCCTCGGCCGAGCCGACGGACCTGAACACGACGCGGATCGCGTTGTTTTCGAGCGGGGTGGGGTACTTCGAACGCACAGCGAACATCACCGGAACGGCGACGGCCGAGCTGCGGTTCCGGACGGACCAGATCAACGACATTCTGAAGTCGATGGTGGTGCAGGACTTCGGGGGCGGGAAGGTCGGGGTGGTGACGTACGCGTCGCAGGACCCGATCGAGAAGACGCTGCGGAGCTTCGGGGTGAACCTGACGGACAACCCGACGCTGGCGCAGCTCCTGGACCAGCTCCGGGGCGAGCCGGTGACGGTGACCGGCCCGGTGAACCTGACCGGGGCGATCATCGGGGTCGAGAGCGTGCCGGTGGTGAACCCGGACGGTCAGACGCTGACCGAGGTGCAGTACGTGACGCTGCACACGGAGAAGGGGATGCAGCGGCTGGAACTGGCGAAGATCCAGAGCATCGCGCTCCAGAACGAGAAGGTGGATGAGGAGCTGCGCAAGGCGCTGCGCACGCTGGCGTCGGCCCACGACGCGGACAAGAAGAGCGTCTCGCTGAGCTTCGAGGGGGCGGGGCCGCGCAACGTGCGGGTGGCGTACCTGCTGGAGACGCCGATCTGGAAGACGAGCTACCGGCTGGTCCTGAGCGACGACAAGAAGCCCTTCTTGCAGGGCTGGGCCACGGTCGAGAACGCGACCGAGGAGGACTGGAAGGACGTGCGGCTGTCGCTGGTGTCGGGGCGGCCGATCTCGTTCCGGATGGACCTCTACACGCCGCTGTACGTGCCGCGGCCGCTGGAGCAGCTCGAGATCTACGCCTCGCTCCGGCCGCCGCAATACGAGGGCGGTTTCGGGGGCGAAAGCGAGGCGAGCCAGCTCGCCCGGGCGGCGCAGCCGCCGGGTGTCGCGGGTGCTCGCTCGAAGAGGGCGGACAGAGGCCGCGGCGACGTTCTCACAGGAGCCGCGCCGGCCGCGCCGCCGGCCGGGGGCTACGGGCTGTTCCAGGCGGGAGGGGGCAGGAGTGACGAGCTGCCCGGCTTGGCGCTGAGCGACGCGGGCGTGGCCTCGGTGGCCATCGCGGAGGCGGCGGGGGAGCTGTTCGCGTACCACATTGACACGCCGGTGACGCTGGCGCGGCAACACTCGGCGCTGCTGCCGATCGTGAACCAGGAGATCGAGGCGACAAAGGTGAGCATCTTCAACGCCGCGACGCACCCCAAGCACCCGCTCAACGGCCTGGAGCTCAGGAACACGACCGGGCTGAACCTGGTGCAGGGGCCGGTGACGCTGTTCGACGGGAACCTCTACGCGGGCGACGCCAAGCTGCCGGACCTCCGGCCGGACGAGAAACGGCTGCTGGCGTACGCCCTGGACCTGTCCACCGAGGTCTTGCTGAAGGCCAACCCGGTGCCGGAGGAGATCGTCAGCCTGCGGGTGGCGAAGGGCACGCTCATTCATCGCCGCCGCTACGTGGACGAACGCGAGTACACGCTCAAGAACAAGGACGCCAAGGACCGCACGATCATCCTCGAGCAACCCGTCAGCCCCGACTGGAATCTGGTGGAGCCCAAGGAGCCGTACGAGCGGACGGCGAGCCTGTTGCGGTTCAAGACGACGGCGACCGGCAGCAAGGAGAGCAAGTTCAAGGTCCGGCTGGAGCGGGTGGGCGACCAGTACCTCACCCTGAGCGACGCGGGCTTCGACCAGATCGAGTTCTACCTGCGGACGAAGGTGATTACGCCGAAGGTGAAGGAGGCGTTGCAGCAGGTGATCAAGCTGCGGACCGAGCTCGGCGAGTTGACCAAGCGCCGGGAGCGGCTGGAGAAAGAGTCCGGGGAGGCCGTGGCCGAGCAGGGGCGAATCCGGGAGAACCTCAAGACGCTGGACAAGAACACGGACGCTTACCAGCGGCAGCTCGCGAAGTTCGATGCGCTCGAGACGCAGATCGGCAAGCTGCGCGAGGACGTCGCGGCCGCCCGCAGCGCGGAGGAGCAAGGCCACAGGAACCTCGAGACCTACCTGCTCGGGCTGGAGCTCGAGTAGCCGCCGGGGCAGGAGCAGCCGACCCCCGCGTCGGCGTTTCGCCCGGTCGCGGCCGGCCCCCGCGTCGGCCATTCATCCGAGCCTGTGCGCCGCCGCGGGGCCAGGTATGTAACAAAGTTACAAGGGACCGGGTGACGGAGTCCGCGCGCCGGGCCCCGCCGCCCCACCCTTCGGATTCGCCCGCCGGGCTTCCCTGTCATCCGACGGGCGCGCGCCCGCACCCCCCGTCCGGACCGCATTTTCCGCCGACTCCATTGACGCCCGGGGCCCCGTCTCCAAGATAGCGGTTGCGGCCGGCCCCCGGCCGCCCTAGGAGCGCGCATGAGGATCTTTGTAGTCGGTGGGGCGGGTTATGTCGGCAGTCACTGCGTGAAACGGCTGGTCGCGGCCGGGCACGACGTGGTGGTACTGGACAACCTCAGCGCTGGGCACCGCCGGGCGGTCGACCCGAAAGCGGCGTTCATCGCGGGCGACTTGGCGGACCGGCCGCTCGTGGACACCCAGCTCGCGACCGGCCGGTTCGATGCCGTGATGCATTTCGCCGCGTTTCTGAACGTGGGCGAGTCGGTGCAACGGCCGCTGGCCTATTGGCGAAACAACGTCGCCAACACGCTGAACCTGCTCGAAAGCATGGAAGCACACGGGGTGCGGCGCTTCGTGTTCAGCAGCACCTGCGCGGTGTACGGCCAGCCGGACGAGCTCCCGATCGTCGAGGACCTGCCCAAGGCGCCCCTCAGCCCGTACGGCTGCACGAAGCTGTCGGTGGAGTGGATGTTGCAGAACTGCGCGGTCGCGTGGGGTTTGGGGTCGATCGCGCTGCGGTACTTCAACGCGGCGGGCGCCGCCGAGGACGGTTCGCTGGGCGAGGATCACGATCCGGAGATTCACCTCATCCCGCTCGTACTGCGCGTGGCGCTGGGGCAGCGTGAGAGCATCCCGGTGTTCGGGACGGACTACCCCACGCCGGACGGCTCCTGCATCCGCGACTACATCCATGTGGACGACCTGGCCGAAGCCCACCTGCGCGCGGTGGAGGGCGTGCGTCCGGGGCAGTTCGAGGCGTTCAACGTCGGGACCGGGCGCGGTTACAGCGTGCTCGAAATCATCGCAGCGGCGCGCGAAGTCACGCAACACCCGATCCCGATCGAGCCTGCGCCGCGCCGGCCCGGCGACCCGCCTTTGCTCTTCGCGGACCCCGGCCGGCTTCAGGCCCGGTTCAATTGGCTGCCCCGCCACCAGGACATTCGGCAGGTCATTCGGACGGCCTGGCGGTGGATGCAGGCGCACCCGCACGGCTACGGCGACTGAGCCCGGCCAACGGCTTCGATCAGGAAGGACATCCCCATGCACCCGCGTACCCGTCTAATGCCGCTGGCCGGCCTGCTCGCAGCGCTGAGCGCCGACCCAACGCCGGCCCAACCGCCTCCGCCGCCGCGCATGACCGTCAGTGTCGGCGCCGTGACGCTCACGCTGGAGCCGCGTCGGCCGGGCCTGCGCCTGCTGTACGACGGCGTCGAGCTCGTCCGCCACAGCGAGATCATCGTGACGACGCCGCCCTGGGCGCCGCACTACTACGTCGGCCCGACGGAGGACGCGGTCAAGACCGCGACGATCGAACCGGTGCCCGACGGCCGGCGGCTGCGCGTCACGCACCGCGGGGAGAAGGGCTCGTTCGAGGCGACCGAGACGTTCACGGTCTATGCCGACCGCGTGGTGCTGGAGTTCGAGGGGCGCCTGCTCAAGCCGGACGCCGAGGCGCTGAGCCAGACGCGCTTCGGCGGCCTGAACCCGGCGCTGCTCATCGGGCGCACCTACGAGGCGACGCTGCGCGACGGGAAGGCGATCAGCGGCACGGTACCCGTGGCGGCGCAGGGCAGCGAGCTGAAGGATACGACGCTCGCGTCCGGCTTCACCGCGCTCACGTTCCACGCCCGCATCGGCCCGGTGCAGATCCTGGTCGACAGCCCGCACAACCTGGTCGTGTACGACTACCGCAAGAACCGCTGGGCCACCGCCGATGATCCGTACTTCTGGTTCGGCGACATGGGCACGCGCTTCAAGACCGGCGACACGCTCCGCTATCGGATCGAGTACCGGTTGCCCCCCCGCGCGGTCGTCCCGACGACCGCGGCGCCGACCGTCGTGGAGGCCGCCGTGCGCAGCGTTCCGAACGCGCAGACGTATCCGCAGAACGACCCGCCGCGCATCATCCCGCGGCCGCGAGAGGCGCGCTTCACGGACAAGCCCTTCGTCGTGCCGGAAAAGCTGACCGGACCGCTGTTCCGGTTCCCGCCGCGGGCCGCCGGCGCCGCGGCGACGAGCCCTCCTTCGACCGAGCCGCCGTCGGGCCGGCTGGCCGGGCCGGTGCTCGGGCGGTGCCTGGTGGATGACTTCCGCGTCGGCCTGCTGGCCGATCCCCCGCTCGAGCCCGACCCGCCGGGACTGGTGCGCGTGCGCGTCACGACCGACCCGCAGTTCCCCGCGGAGGGCTACCGGCTGACGGTGACGCCCGACGGCATCGACGTCGAGGCCCGCAGCGAGGCCGGGCTGCTGTTCGCGGTCCAGACGCTGCGGCAGCTCATCACGCGCCGGACGGACGGAGCCGTGATCATCCGCGGCGCGGAGATCTACGACTGGCCGGCGCTGCCGCTGCGCGGCGTGCACCTGTTCACGGGCGGCCAGGGCGCCGACCTGCACGAGCGGCTCATCCGCAACGTGCTCGCCGCGCTCAAGATGAACCACCTCGTAGTCGAGTGCGAGTACGTGAAGTGGGACTCGACGCCCGAGATCCACCACCCCGAATACGGCATGTCCAAGGACGAGGCCCGGCGGATCGTGCGCACCGCGCAGAACCTCGGTCTCGAAGTCACGCCGCTGGTCAATTCGCTCGGCCACTGTCAGTGGCTGTTCACCAACGATGCGAACCTGGACATCGCCGAAGATCCCGAGGCGAAGTGGGCCTACTGCGTCACGAACCCGCGCACCTACGAGGTCATCTTCGGCATCTACGCCGAGGCGCTCGAGCTGTTCGACCACCCGCGTTTCCTGCACGTCGGCCACGACGAGTTCACGCATCGCGGCCGATACCCGCATCGCGAGGAGAGCAAGAAGTACACGGTCGAGCAGCTCTTCCGCATGGACCTGGAGAAGCTGCATGCCTGGCTGGCGGAGCGCGGCGTCCGCATGATGATGTGGGGCGACATGCTGCTCGGGCCGAAGGAGAGCCCGGATGCCTGCCACGCCGATTCGGTCGAGCAAGCCCAGCGCCTGCGCGCGGCGCTGCCCGACGACGTGCTCATCACGGACTGGCATTACGTGGCGGCCCCGCCGGCCGAGTATCGCAGCCTCAGCCGCTTTCATGAGGCCGGCCTTCAGACCGTCGCCGCCACCTGGAACCGGGCCGAGAACATCGTGAACTTCGCCAAGGCCGCCTACGACCAGAAGTCGCTCGGCCTGCTTCAGACGACCTGGGCGGGCTACTCGCTCGACCCCGGCCGCTTCGCGAAGGAGATCCAGCAGTACATGGCGTACGTGCTCGCGGCCGAGGCGGCCTGGAACGCCGACCGGCCGCTACCGGAGCCCGACCGCTACCCGGCCGGCACGTACTTCCTCGACCTCATGCAACTCAGCCCGCTGCGGCCGGCGCTGCGCGACGGCTGGACGCTCGATCTGTCCGGCGCGGGGAACGTCCCGCTGCGGGCCGCCGACGCGCGCGGCTGGTTCGAGCTCGGGCCGGACCACGACCTTTCGGCCGTGCCGACCGGGGCGGTGACGCTGTGCGGCGTGCGGTTCGACGTGGCGCCGGCCGCGCTGGCGCTGACGGGCAAGTTGACCGCGAGCGCGGCGCTGCCGGCGGCGGTGACGCTGCGGGTGGCTGCGGCGGCGGAAACCCTGGTGGTGCTCTGCACGACCAACTTTCCGTGCGACCCTGGCGGGCGTGTGGCCGTGCTGGAGGCGACGTACGCGGACGGCCGCACGGCGGAGCGGGAAGTCCGGTACGGTGAGAACGTGCTCGCTTATTCGGACGTGACGGCGGTCCCCGACGCGCCGCTGGCGTGGCAGGGGCTGAGCAGGGCCGGCGAGCCGGTGGGCGTGCGGGCGCTGGTGTGGAGCGGGCACGACCCGCAGCAGCCGATCCGCACGCTGACGCTGCGGTCGGGGAATTCGGCGGGCGGACTCGTCGTGCTGGCGGTGACGGGCCTGGGCCTGGCGAAGTAGCCGCGCGCGGCGGGCGGGCGGGTATAATTCCGGGTCGTGCCCGCGCGGGGGCCGCTCCCGGACCGGCCTGCGTTGCGCGGCGCACGGTCAGTGGAAAGCTATGGACCCCGAGGAAATCGACGCACTGTTGGACCGGGCGAACCGGTTGTTGGAGGCGGGCCGCGCGGCCGATTCCCTGCGCTGCCTCGAGCAGCTCGACGGGTCGGCGCTGGAGGAAGACGACCGGATCGAGTGGGGCAGCCTGCGGGCGTGGGCCCTGTCCGATCTCGGCCGCGATGACGAGGCCCTCGAGACGCTCGACGCACTACTGGAGGAGTACCCGCAGGCGCCGCGACTCCTGAGCACGCTGGGGGTCGTGCTGTCCAATCGCGACGAGCTGGACGAGGCCCGCGACGCGCTGGAGGAGGCGTTGGCCCTGCGGCCGGACGACGAAGTCGCGCTGGCCAACCTGGCGCTGGTTTACGAGAAGCTGCGCGACTACGAGCGGGCGCTGGAGCTCTACGACCGGGCGCTGTCGCTCGGCGCCGACATCGACTGGGTCTTGCAGCGCAAGGCCGCGGCGCTGACCGAATGCGAGCGGTACGCCGAGGCCAAGGCGACGCTGAAGCGCTACCTGTCGCTGGTGCCCGACGACGCCGCGCAGTGGGTGGCCCTGGGCATCCTGCACAGCGACGACGAGGAGTTCGAGCCCGCCTACGCCTGCTACGCGCAGGCGGAGAAGCTGGAACCCGACTCCGGCTCCCTGCGGCTGAACTGGGGCGTGACGGCCGTCCGGGCCGGAGACCTGAAGGTCGCCCGCCAGCAGCTCAAGCACCTCCAGCGGATCGAACCGCACAGCAGCCGGCCGTGGCTGCTGCGGGCGTTCATCCTCGAAGAGGGCGGCGAGACGACCGCCGCCCGGGTGATCTACGACCGGATCCTGGCCCGCTCCTTTCGCGATCACGACGAGCTGACGTACGCGCTCGAGATGGCGATGGACTTCTTCGCGCGGCACAAGCTGCGTTCCCGCTGCGAGCGTCTGCTGGCACGGGCCTACGCGGAGAACGCCTGCACGGTCGAGCTGTGCGAGGCCTACCGCGAGGTGACCGGGACGTACGCCGAGCGCAGCACCTGGTTCAGCCTGCTGGTCGAGTGCGACTATCGTCCCGGGCTGCTCGAGGTCTACGAGCCCGACTACACGCCCGAGACGCAGCTGACGCGCTTCGTCCGTGATGTGCAGGTGGTGGCGGCCGACCGCGACGAGGCCGTCGGCCTGGCGCTCGATTTCGTCCGGCGGATGGGCGAGTCGCACCCGCGCGTGCGCGAGTTCCTCGGCGAAGAGGAGCTCAAGAACATCTACACCGGGGTGTACGAGATCGAGAGCACCGCCCTGGTGTTCGGCGAGCGGCCGCTGGGGCCGCCGCCGGGTTGACCCCGGCGACCCCGGCCAGGATTCTGCCGTCCCGAGGTGCCGCCGATGTCCACATCGTCCCCGTCGTCTTCTCCGTCGGCCGTTCCGCCCGACGGCACGGCCCTGATTGCCCTGGACCCGTGGCTCGCGCCGTACGCCGACCGCCTCCGGGAACGTTACGCGCACTACCGGGCCGCGCGGCAGCGGATCGAAGCCGTCGCGCCGCTGCCCGAGTTCGCCCGCGGGCACGAGTACTTCGGCTTTAATCGCGGCACACGGGACGGCCGCCCGGGCGTGTGGTTCCGCGAGTGGGCCCCGGGGGCGATCGCGATGTCGCTGGTGGGGGACTTCAACGGGTGGGACCGGTACGCGCAGCCGTTGTTCCGGGAGCCGGACGGCGTGTGGAGCGTGTTCCTGCCGGACGACGAGTTCGCCGGGCGCCTCACGCACGGGGGGCTGGTGAAGGTGCACGTGCACAGCGTGCTGGGGCCGCGGGACCGCATTCCGGCGTACATCCGCCGGGTGGTGGGCGACCCGCGGACGCACAACTTCACGGGGCAGTACTGGGCGCCGCCGGAGCCGTACCGCTGGCAGCACCCGGCGCCGCCCGCGCCGCGCAGCCCGCGCATCTACGAGGCGCACGTCGGGATGGCCACCGAGGAGTACCGCATCGGCACGTACGCCGAGTTCACGCGGCACGTCCTGCCGCGCATCCGGGCCGCGGGCTACAACACGGTGCAGCTCATGGCCATCCAGGAGCACCCCTACTACGGGTCCTTCGGCTACCAGGTGAGCAACTTCTTCGCCCCCTCGTCGCGCTTCGGCACTCCCGAAGAGCTGAAGGAACTCATCGACACGGCCCACGGGCTGGGGCTGCGCGTGCTGCTGGACCTCGTGCACAGCCACGCGGTAAAGAACATCCACGAGGGGCTCAACCACTTCGACGGGACGGAGCACCAGTATTTCCACGCCGGCGGACGCGGGCAGCACCCGGCCTGGGACTCGCTCCTGTTCGACTACGGCCGGCTCGAAGTCCAGCGCTTCCTCCTCAGCAACGTCCGCTACTGGCTCGAGGAGTTCCGGTTCGACGGCTTCCGGTTCGACGGCGTGACCAGCATGCTGTACCTGCACCACGGGCTGGGGCACGACTTCCGCTCGTACGACGACTACTTCCCGCCGCACGTCGATGTCGACGCGCTGGCCTATCTGCAACTGGCCAACGAGCTCACGCACGCTTTGCGACCCGACGCCCAGACGATCGCCGAAGACGTGTCGGGCATGGTCGGCACGGCGCGGCCCGTCGACGAAGGCGGGCTGGGGTTCGATTTCCGCCTTGCGATGGGAATCCCCGATTACTGGATCAGACTCACGCAGGACCAGCGCGACGAGCAGTGGGAAATGGGCGCGCTGTACCACACCCTCACGAACCGCCGGCCCGGCGAACGGCACATCGCGTACGCCGAGAGCCACGACCAGGCGCTGGTCGGCGACAAGACCCTGGCCTTCCGGCTCATGGACGCCGCGATGTACGACCACATGAGCAAGGCGTCGACCAGCCTCGTCATCGACCGCGGCATCGCCCTGCACAAGCTCATCCGCCTCGTGACGTTCCTGCTCGGCGGCGAGGGCTACCTCAACTTCATGGGCAACGAGTTCGGCCACCCGGAGTGGATCGACTTCCCCCGCGAGGGCAACCACTTCTCGTACAAGTACGCCCGCCGCCAGTGGAGCCTCGTCGACCATCCGCAGCTTCGCTACCAGGACCTGGCCGCGTTCGACCGGGCGCTCCAGGACCTCGACGAGCGCTTCGCCGTGCTGGCCGCCCCGCCCCCCACGCTGCTGTGCGTCCACGAAGACCACAAACTGCTGTGCGCCCGGCGCGGGCCGCTCACGCTGCTCGCCAACTTCCACCCGCACCACTCGTACGCCGACTACCGCATCGGGATCGACGCCCCCGGCGACCAGCGGCTCGTGTTGGACACCGACCGCCCGGAGTTTGACGGCCACGGGCGGGTCGCCGCCGGCCAGATCTACCCGGGACGGGACGACGGGCAGCACGGGCAGCCGCGCAGCGTGCAAGTCTACCTGCCGGCACGCACCGGACTCGTCCTGGCGCCGGTCGCCGAATCCCCCTGACCCCCCGCTCCGCGCATCGGGCCGCGTCGCGCTCCATCCGGCAGCGTCGCTGACGCTCAGCGCCGCCCGCCGCCGCACCCGCCGCGCCGCGGCCGTGCGACGTCACTTCGTCGCGATCAGGATGATGTTGAGCAGGATGCTCATGCCGGCGACGATCCCGAGCACGATCGTCAGCGCCGTCGAGAAAACCGGCGGCGCGGGCGGCGGCGCGGCGGCCGGCCGGAAGCCCTGCCCATTCGCGCCGGGGACGGCCTGGCCCTGGGACAGGGCGTCGAACAGGTCTTCGCCGACCGAGTGCCGGGCGTACTTGGGGGCCTGCCCGCGCGACAGCCGCTCCAGGTCCTCCAGCAGCTCGCGGGCGCTGGCGTAGCGGTCATCGCGATTCTTGGCCATCAGCATCTCGATCATTGCGCCGCAGCCGGAACTCAGGTTCGTGTTCAGGTGGTCCGGCGGAACGAGCGGTTCCTTGAGATGCTTGTGCATGACGGCCGAAGGCGTCGGGCCCTCGAACGGCACCCGGCCGGTGACCATGTGATAGAAGGTCGCGCCGAGGGAGTACAGGTCGGCGCGGTGATCGATGTGCACCTCGCCGCGGATCTGCTCGGGGCTGATGTAGTACGGCGTGCCGTAGGCCCGGCCGGCCTCGGCCATCGCGGCCTGCACGTCGGTCGCTTCGCGCGCCAAACCCATGTCGGCCAGCTTGGCGACGCGGTCGCGCGTCAACATGATGTTCTTGGGCTTCACGTCGCGATGGATGAAACCGCGCTCGTGCGCGTGCAGCAGCGCCTTGGCCATCTGCGTCACGATGTCGATGGCCTCGGCCTCGCTGTACACCTTGCCGCCGGCGAGCTCGTCGTAAACCGTGCAGCCCTCGACGAACTCCATGACGAAGTAGTGAAAGCCGTTCGCTTCGCCGACGTCGATCGCCTGGACGATGTTGTTGTGGTTGAGCTGGGCGGCGGCGCGGCCTTCGCGGTAGAACCGCTCCACGAACTCCGCATTGCGGCTCAGCCGTTTCGGCAGCACCTTGACCGCCACCGTGCGGTCAAGGCTGAGCTGCTTGGCACGGTACACGACGGCCATCGCGCCGGCCCCGACCTTCTTCTGAAGCTGGTAGCCGGGTATCTGCTGGGCCGGGCGGCTGCCGGAGTCGTCGTTCGAGCCCTGGAGCCGCTCGAGCTGCGTCCGCGTCAGGAACCCAAGATCGACGAGGATGTCGCTGAGCGGCCGGGGACTGCCGCCCGTTGCAGAGAGCCGCCGCTGCTGCTCGGCCGCCGCGCGAACTTCGTCAGGAGTCACGAGCTGGCGCTCTATGACCAGGCGGCCGATCTGGCTATCCTCTAACCCGTCTGGCACGCTCACGGCTCCAGCCAAGGGAGCGAATCCTGCGCGATAGGTGAATCCTTCTATATTATTCGGCGCCGGTGGTCAAAGCAAATGACCGCCGGAACTGCGCACGAGGTGGCCATGCGTACGGGCGACAGCGATCGATCGGGTTGGCGGGCACGCCGGGCGGCATTGGCTGTGGCGGTTGCCGGGGTACTGCTGACCGTCCCCCGACCGGCGGACGCCGACGAGCCCGCCGCCGCTCCACCCCCCGTGACGGACGAATCCGTGGAGGCCGCCATCCAGAAGGCGGTGAACTTCCTGGTCGGCAAGCGGAACTCCAGCGGCCACTGGGAGACGCAGAGTAACGCGCGGGACCTGCATTGGGCCGGCACGACCGGCCTCGTCGCGTTATCGCTCCTGTACGCCGGACTGGACCCGCGTGAGGAGGAAATGTCGCGCTCGCTGGACTGGTTGGCGGCGCAGACGCTCAACGGAACGTACACCTACGGCGTGCGGGCGCACGCCCTCGCGCTCGTGCCCGGGGCGCGCTTCCGCGGCCGCCTCGAGGAAGACGTCCGGTGGCTGATCGCGGCGGCCTGGCCGCGGAACTCCAAGAACCCCGGCGGATACGACTACACGCCGCCGCCGCAGGGGGCGGATTCCGGCCGCTGGGACAACTCGGCCAGCCAGTACGGCGTGCTAGGCGTCTGGATGGCGGCCGACGCCGGCGTCTCCGTGCCGGAGTCCTACTGGGAACTGGTGGCGACGCACTGGACCCGCGTGCAGCTCAAGAACGGCGGCTGGGGCTACGAAGCGGGCGGCGACGTCAGCACCGGGAGCATGACGGCGGCGGGGCTCGCCTCGTGCTTCGTCGTGCTGGACCAGCTCTACGCGGAACGGCCGCGGGAGGCGGGTGGGGTGCTGGCCGCCATCCAGCTTGGGCTGAACTGGCTGGCGCGCGAGTACGGGCCGACGAACCCGGGCGGGGCGGAGCGGTGGCAGTACTACTACCTGTACGGCGTGGAGCGCGTGGGCCGCGCGAGCGGGTACAAGTATTTTCGGGACAAGGACTGGTTCCGGGGCGGGGCCGAGTTCCTGCTCAGCCAGCAGAAGTCGGACGGCTCGTGGCCGGCGACCGACTCGGAGATGAACGAGATCCGCAACACGGCCTTCGCGCTGATGTTCCTGTGCCACGGGCGGGCCCCCCTGTTGTTCAACAAATTGCAGCTCGGGGACACCTGGGACACGCGGCTGCGGGACGTGGCCGGGCTGGTGCGGTTCGCGGGTCACACCCTGGAACGGCTGCTGAACTGGCAGACCGTCCGGCTCGACAGCCCGATGAGCGACCTGCTCGAAGCGCCGGTGCTGTACCTGTACGCGGACGGCCGCGTCGAATGGACCGACGTGGACGTGCAGAAGATCCGCGAGTACTGCCAGCGCGGCGGCCTGTTCTTGATGGTGCCGGGGCGCGACTTGCGCGGGGCGCAGCAGGCGTGGGAGGAGCTGGCGAGCCGGGCGTTCCCGGAGTTCCCGCGGCGGACCCTGCCCGACGATCACCCGCTGTTCAATGGGGAAGTGCAGTTCCCGATCAAAGACCCGCCGCTGGTCCTCGAGGTGCACAGCGGCGTACGGACGCTGATGCTGCTGCCGACGCGGGACCTGGCGACGAGCTGGAACCGCTACGGGGCGAAGGGCGTCGCGGAGGCGGATTTCCAGTTGGCGTGCAACCTCTACCTGTACGCGACCGACAAGGCGGCCGTCCGCAGTCGGCTCGTCACGCCCGAGATCACGCCGCGGGCGGCCGACATCCGCCGCACGATCCGCGTCGCGCGGATCAAATACAACGGCGCATGGGACGTGGAGCCGTACGGCTGGACGCGCCTGGGCCACTACCTCAACAACGAGGCAGGCACGCGGCTGCTGGTCTCCTCGGGGATCACGCTGGACGCCGACGCGCTGAAGGAGTTCAAGGTCGCGTACATCACGGGCACGGGGGCCTTCGCGCTCACGCCGGACGAGCTCAAGGGCCTGCGCCGGTTTCTCAGCGGCGGCGGGACGCTGCTCGCCGACGCCGCCGGCGGGTCGAAGGAGTTCGTGAAGTCGCTGGAGGCCGTCGTGCGCGAGGCCCAGAAAAGCGAGCCGCGCTCGCTGCCGAACGCGTCGCCCCTCATCACGGGCAACGGCATACCCGGCGCCACGAGCCTGGAAAACATCGGGTTCCGGCGGGCGGCCCGGCCGACGTCGCGCGGGCAGCAGTACCCGCGGCTGATGGCGTTTGGGACGCGCCGCCGGCTGGAGGTCATCTACTCGCCGCTCGACCTCAGCACCGGGTTGCTGGGCACGCAGGCGTACAACGTGCCGGGCTACGACCCGGACAGCGCGCTCCGGATCCTGCGGAACCTCCTGCTGTACGCCGATCTGCCGAACAGCGAGAAGTCGGGACTGGACCAGGGCTGAGCCGGCCGCGCGGCCGGCGGGTACGGGTCGCCGTCAGGATTCCAGGCGACGCCAGGCGGCGTCGATCGCCAGCAGCGCGGCGCGGCAGCCCGAGCGCACGCAGACGTCCGCCAGGTGCGTTTGCTCGGTCGGGTGGGGGTTGATCTCGATCACGGTCGCCCCGCCGGCCTTCGCCAGATCGACCAGCGACGCCGCGGGCTGCACGACGCCGCTCGTGCCGATCACGACGAACGTGTCGCAACGCTGCGCCGCATCGAACGCCCCCGCCAGCGCCGCCTCCGGCAGCGCCTCGCCGAACCACACGACCCCCGGCCGCAGCCGCTTGTGGCACAGCGGGCAGCCCGGGTCGGGGCCGAGGTCGTCGAGCGTCTGCGTGCTGTAGTCGCAGTACGTGCAGCGGGCCACGTCCAGCCGCCCGTGCAGCTCGAGCACGCGCCGCGCGCCGGCCCGGTGGTGCAGGCCGTCGATATTCTGCGTCACCAGCGTGAAATCGTCGATCCGCTGCTCCCACTCGGCCAGCACGCGGTGCCCCTCGTGCGGCGCGACCTCCGCCAGCCGCCGGCGCCGCTCGCGGTACCACGCCCAGACCTTCTCCGGGTCGCGCCGGAACGCCTGCGGCGTGGCCAGCTCCTCGACGTTGAACTTCGACCACAGGCCCTTCTCGTCGCGGAACGTTTCGAGCCCGGATTCGACCGACATGCCCGCCCCGGTCGACACGCACACGCGCCGCGCCCGGCTCATACGCTCCGCCGCCCGCTCGATGCTTGCTGCTTCCATGTCGCGCAGTGTAACGACACCGCCGGGCCGCGCGCTGCCGTCGCCTCCGCGGCCGGGTACAATCCCCCGCCTGCGACCGTGGAGTCCCGATGCCGCATCACGTGCTCGGCCAGACGTACGCCTTGCTGACGGCCATCACGTGGGCGTTCGCGGTCGTCTGCTTCAAACGCAGCGGCGAAACGCTCGCGCCGGTCGCCCTGAACCTCTTCAAAAACGCGGTCGGCCTGACGCTCCTGGCGCTCACGCTCGCCGTCCTCGCCCTGTGGCAGCCGGCCGAATTCGCCTCGGTGCGCGCGCTCACTTACGGCGAGATCTGCCAGTTGCTGCTGAGCGGAATCGTCGGCATGGCGCTGGCCGACTCGCTCTTCTTCCGCGCCCTCAACCTGATCGGGGTCGGGCTGTTCTCGGTGGTCGATTGCGCGTTCGCGCCGCTGGTCGTGCTGTTCGCGTGGCTGCTGTGGCACGAGGTGCTGCTGCCCGTCCAGTACCTCGGCGCCGCGCTCGTCGTCGCCGGCGTCTTCCTCGCCACCCCCCACCGCCGGCCGCGCGACCGCACCTGGGGCCAGCTCGCCGCCGGCATCGGCTTGGCGCTGCTGGCCATCGCGCTGACCGCCTTCGCAATCGTCGCCGTCAAGCCGATCCTCGAGCGCACGTCGGTGGTCTGGTCCACGACCATCCGGCTGGCGGCGGGGTTCGGGATGCTCGCACTGTTCTCCCTCGTCGGGCCGCGCGGCCGGGCCTGCTGGCAGGTCTTCCGCCCCTCGCCCGGCTGGCGCTTCGCGCTCCCCGGCGCCGTGCTGGGAACGTATCTGTGCCTGCTGTTCTGGATCGGCGGCTACAAGTACACCACCGCGTCCATCGCCGGGATCCTGAACCAGACGAGCGTGATCTTCCAGGCGGCCCTCGCGGCCCTGGTGCTGCGCGAACCGTTCGGCAAACGCCAGGTGGCGGCCCTGGCCATCGCCCTCGGCGGCGTCGCCGTCGTGACGTTCGGCGCGCAGTTGACGGCGTGGAGTGTTCACGTGTTCGAGCGGTGGCCGGGCGCATAGTCGCGGCGTTCGGCCGTTGCTTGAAGGCAGTGTCACCGGCCGGGGCATCCCCCCAAACCCAATCTCTTCGTTCTCCTCTTCGTGCCTCCGTGCCTTCGTGCCCTCGCGTCTCCGTGCCTCCGTGCCTTCGCGCCTTCTTCCCCTCACCCCGCCCGCACGAACAGCAGCGCCGTGCCGACGACCGCCACGAGCGCGCCCCACACCGCCCGCGGCGTCACCCGCTCCTTGTACACCCACACCGCCAGCGGCAGGAAGAGCACCGGCGGCAGCGAGCACAGCGTCTGCGCGATGCCGAGCGATGTGCGGTGAAACGCCTCGAGCGACGCCCAAACGCCGAGGTACGGTCCCACCAGCGACCCGCACAGCGTGAAGAAGTACCCCCACCGCCGCGTGCCCGGCGGCCGCACGGCCCGGAGGGTCGCGCGCCGCGCCCGCAGCACGAGCCACGCGGCGAGCGGCAGCACGCCGAGAGCCGCGAAGAACATCCGCACCAGCGACGCGGTCTGCGGCGCCAGTTGTGCTTCGGGCGGCAGCCAGCCGTGGCCGATGCCCGCCTTGCTCAACAGGCTGCCGATCGCCTGGCAGGCCGCCGCGACCACGCCCAGCACGATGCCGGAGAGCCGATGCGCGCGGTGCCGCGCGTCGCGTGATTCGGCCGGGCGCTCCAGCACGACCCACGCCACGCCGCCGAGCGTCAGAGCCATGCCGAGCCAGCCCCACGCGCCGAGACGCTCGCCCAGAAACCCCCAGCCGAGCAGCGCCACCAGCAGCGGCGCGGTGGTCATGAGCAGCATCGCCAGCCGCGGCCCGATCCGCACATAGGCGGTGAACAGCGCGAGGTCGCCGAGCGACAGGCCGATCAGCCCGGACGCGGCCAGCAGCCACACCTGCTGCGCCGCGAGGTGGGGCACCCACGTGCCGCTCAGCACGCGGTGCGTCAGGGCCAGTCAGAGGCACGCGAGCAGGATGCGAACCGAGTTGACCGCGGCCGGGCCGATGCGCCGCCCGGCCGCGGTGAAGCAGACGCTGGTCAGCGTCCAGAGCACCGACGTCGCCAGCCCGTACAACGGACCGAGGTACGCGTCGGGCACGCTCGGGAGCATCGTCCGCTACGCCTTCCGCCGGGTCGTGGCGGCCCGGGTGCGGACGGCCTTCTTCTGACGGGTCGCGGGGCGCTGCGGCGCGACGTCGAGCACCGGGGCCGGCGCGGTGTCGAAGTCGGGATCGACCGGCACGGCGGCGTCGGGGCCGTACTGCCGCTCAAGCGCCAGCCGGTGGGCCTCGGCGTAGTGGCGGCCGAGGATGTTCCAGTCGAAGTGCTCGGCGTGGGCCTCCACGCGATTCCGCAGGCCGATGCGCTCGCGGCGGGACATACGGGTCAGGTCGTAGAGCCACCCCGCGACCTGCCCGACCGTGTCCTGAAAACTGCGCCCGCGCCGCCGCGCCACCCACATCCCGTCCTGGTCGTGGGTCGGGAACTTCTGCATGACGTAGTCGCCGAAGCCGCTCAGGTCGCTGGTGATCGCGGGAATACCGCTGACGACGCACTCCAGCGGCGTGTAGCCCCACGGCTCGTAGTACGACGGAAACACGCCCGCGTGGCAGCCGCGAATGAACTGGTCGTATTCCATGCCCAGCAGCGGACTCGTGGCCGACATGAACTCCGGGTGAAAAATCACCTTCACGCGGTCCTCGGCCAGGTTCACGAGCTGCCGCGCCCGCAGGTGACACAGCACGGGGTCGTGCGCATCGTCCACCAGATCGTGCGTTACGATCGCCGGCGGCCGGTTGGAACGCGACGCGAACATCATCCGCTTCAGCCGCACCGCCGCGTATTCGTCCAGCAGGTCGTCCAGCGTCGGCAGCCGCCCGCGCGCCACCGACTGAAACAGCCGCACACCCATGTCCTCGCGGATCGCGTCGCACGTGTCGTGCAGCTCGTTGAACATCGCCTGGCGGTTCAGCGTGTCGACGTTCAGCGCGCGATACGGCGCCCGCGTGATGATGAACGCCACCACCGTCGTCGCCGAACCCTCCGCCCGCATCCGCCCGTTCAGCTCCGCCAGCGCCTCGATGAAAACGTCCAGCCCCTTGTTGCGGTACTCGTAGCGCCCCGCCGTGAAGAAATACAGCGTGTGGTCCAGGTCGAAGCTGTAGCTGGGGAAGAAGTGCCCCATCACGAACTCGTGAATCAGCTCCTTGTTCCGCCGGTGCAGGTTCTGAAATTCGTGCGGCGCCGCAAACCGCTCCACGTTCAGACCGTTGGGCAGCAGCACGTCCGGCCGCCGGCCCAGGAACCGCGCGGCCTCCAGCCCCGTGATGCTCGACACGGTCGTGAACACGTCCGCCGACACCGCCGCCGCCCCCTCCACCGCGTGCCGGTGGCCGAACCCGTGCCGGTACGCGACCTCCCCGGCGTTGATGTGGTCGATGTGCTCGTACAGCTCCGCGTTGCAGGAACTCAGGCTGCGGCCGACCAGCGTGGCGTGGGTCGTGAAGACGGTCGCGACGGGAACCCCGTTGTGTCGCAGCCGCGGCAGCGCCGCGCCGCCCTGCCACTCGTGGAAGTGCGCAAGGATCGGGCGCTGCGGCGCGTGCCGCCGCAGGCTGGCGAGAAAATCCGCCACCACGAAGCCCAGCGCGACAACCTCGTCGAAGTCCCGGTCGCCGTCGGGCGACCCGATCCCGTTGTCCTTCCACAGCAGGTACTTCATCGCCGCCAGCCGCGGCAGGGCCGACCCGATGTCCAGCAGGAGCACCTGCGGCCGGCCCGTGATCAGCCACCGGCCGAAGTGCCAACGCACGCCGGCGGTCGTGAGGTCGTGCAGCGCGGGCTTGAGCGTGTCGGGCGGAAGCTGCGGCTCAAGCTCCACCCGGGCCGACGCCTCCCGGTACGGCCCGATCAGGCAGTAATGGTCCTGCCAGCGCCGCACGGTCGCGGGCGCCTTGCTCCGCAGCACCGTGTAGATGCCCCCAACCTGGGCGCACGCCTCCCAGGCAACCTCGAAAAGCAGCGGGTAGCGGCCGGGACCGACCGGCGTCGCGGGGATGGCCGAACCGCCGGGGTGCGATTGGTCGGGAATGTGTGCCATACGGGTTCCGATGAGCGCGGTGATCGGTGCCGCCTTCCATGATAGCGGGCCGCCGGCGCAGCCGCGCCCGGGGGCCGCCCCGTGACAGAATCACGGCGCGGGTCCGCCGCGGCGGGCCTACAATGCCGCCCATGCCGCCCGCCACGTGGGTCCCGCTGCTCGGTGCGCTGCTCGCCCTGCTGTGCCTGTGGGGGGCGCTCGCGGCCGCGCGGCGGCAGCGGCTGATCGACAACCTGCCGACCTGCAAGACGACCGGCGTGTTCATCGGGCTCGTGGAGCTGAAAGGCACCGCCGAGTCGGAACACCCGCTGGTAAGCCACCTGGCGGAGCGACCCTGCGTGTACTACGAGTGGAACGTCTCGGAGCACTGGTCCCGCACCGTCACCGAGACCTACACCGACAAGGACGGCAAGCCCCGGACGCGGACGCGGCACGAGAGCGGCTGGACGAAGGTCGCCGGCGGCGGGGACGCGCAGCCGTTCTACCTGCGGGACGACGAGGGCGTCGTGCGCGTCGTCCCGCACGGCGCCGAAATCGAGCCGGCCGTGGTATTCGACCAAACCTGCGGCCGCGACCATCCGCTCTACTACGGCAAGGGCCCGCTCCACGCCGTGCGGAACTCCGATCATCGCCGCCGCTTCACCGAGTCGGCGATCGTCCTGCACGCGCCCGTGTATGTCGTGGGCGCGGCCCGCGAACGGACGGACGTCGTGGCGCCCGAGATCGCCGAGTCGCGCGACGCGCCGCTGTTCCTGATCTCGACGCGCAGCGAGCAGCAGGTGCGCCGCGGCTACGCCGCGCAGTTCTGGGGGCTCGGTTTCCTCGGGCTGCTGTTCTGGGTCGGCGCGTGGATCGTGCGGGACCACGTCGCCCCGGGTCCGTACCAACCGCCGCAGCCGCCGGCGCGCGTCCTGCCGTACGTCGGGTTGGGCGCGGCGTATCTCGGCGTGGCCGCGCTGCTCTGGTTCTGGATGGCCTACAACAGCCTCGTGGACCTGCGGCAGCGCGTGCGGCAGGCCTGGGCCAACGTCGATGTGCAGCTCAAGCGCCGCGCGGACCTGATCCCCAACCTCGTGCGGGTCGTCGCCGGTCTGCGCGACCACGAGCGCGAGGTCCAGACCGCGGTCGCGGCCCTGCGCACGCAGCTCGCGGCCACGCCCCCCGGCCGGCCGGGACCCGATCCGGCCGGCTGCGCGCTGGCGCTGCGGGCGGTCATCGAGCGGTATCCGGTGCTGCGGTCGGACGCGGCCTTCATGCGGCTGCATCAGGAACTCGTGACGACCGAGCAACGGATCGCGCTGGCCCGCGACTATTTCAACGCGTCGGCGACGTTCTACAACACGCGGCTGGAAACCTGGCCCGACGCGCTGGTTGCACGGCTCGGCCGTCTGCGGCCGCAGGCGCTCATCAGCGCGACCGCATTCGAGCGCGCGGCGGTGAAAGTCCAGCTCGCGACCTAGCCGCCCGCTCGAACGCGCGCGGACGAGTTCGGCGTAGCGTCCGACCCCCGCGTCGGACGCTGCTTCCGCACGTCGCGCCGTTACGGCAGCGGCGGCGGGCAATGCGCCGCACGGACCAGGGCGTCGAGCGTGTACTCGGTGCCGCGCTCCGGGCAACGGGCCTCGCGCAGCCCGCGCAGGTCTTCACCGCACCGCGGCCCGGGTACGTCTCCGCTGCCGCCCCGCGAGACGGGACTCGGTCCGCGGTCTCGGATCACCACCCTCACCCCACCGGTGCCGCCGCGCCGGCCGCGCGGGCGTTGCTCGGGAACAGCTTGATGTCCCGCGGCCGCACGTACGCCCGCATCCCCGCCGCCAGCGCCAGTGCCCGGTACCGCTCCTGCGACAGCTCCACGTGGATCACCTCCCCCGCGTCGCTCCGCAGCTCCACCTTCACCTGCGGCCCGGCCGCGTTCACCCGCATCACCGTCCCCTCCAGCAGCGTGTCCGGCCCCGGCGTCACGCTCAGATCGAGGTCGTGCGGCCGCACGAAACCCCGGGCTTCGAGCGAGCCGGTCTCGGGCGCGTCGGGCACGTCCAACTCGATGCCGCCGAACACGGCCTTCTGCCCGACGAACCGGCCGCGGAACACGTTGACGTGCCCCAGGAAGTGCATGACGAACTCGGTCGCGGGATGGTGGAAGACCTCCTCGGGCGTGCCGACCTGCTCGATACGGCCCTGGTTCAGCACGACCACGCGGTCGGCAACTTCCAGCGCCTCCTCCTGGTCGTGCGTCACCAGCACGCCGGTGACGTGGATCTCGTTGTGCAGGCGGCGCAACCAGCGCCGCAGCTCCGCCCGCACCCGGGCATCGAGCGCCCCGAACGGCTCGTCGAGCAGCAGCACCTTTGGCTCGACGGCCAGAGCCCGCGCCAGCGCGACGCGCTGCCGCTGCCCGCCGGAGAGCTGCGCCGGGTAGCGGTCCGCCAGCCATTCGAGCTGCACCAGCTCCAGCAGCCGCTGCACGCGGCGGCGGATCTCGCGCCGGTCGGGCCGCACGCGCCGCGGCCGCACGCGCAGCCCGAAGGCCACGTTCTCGAAGACGGTCATGTGGCGGAAGAGCGCGTAATGCTGGAAAACGAAGCCGACGCGGCGGTCCTGCACGCGCAGCGCCGTGGCGTCCTCCCCGTGGAAGTGGATCGTGCCGGCGTCGGGCGTCTCGAGGCCGGCGATGATGCGCAGCAGCGTCGTCTTGCCCGAGCCGGATGGCCCGAGCAGGGCGACGAGCTCGCCCGTGCGGACGTCGAGGCTGACGTCGTCCAGCGCCCGGAACGTGCCGAACGTCTTACTCACGCGGCGCACGGCGATGCTCATGGGATGCCCCCCGCCGGCGCGGCCTCAGCAGCGCGCTCCGCGCGGCCGCCGCGGCGCGTGCGCCATTCCACGAGCTGCTTAGCGCCCAGCGTGACCAGCGCCAGCAGGGTCAGCAGCGAGGCCACGGCGAACGCGCCCGCGAAGTTGTATTCGTTGTACAGGATCTCGACGTGCAGCGTCAGCGTGTTGGTCAGGCCGCGGATGTGCCCCGACACGACCGACACCGCGCCGAACTCGCCCATCGCGCGGGCGTTGCAGAGGATCGCCCCGTACAGCAGCCCCCACTTGATGTTCGGCAGCGTGACGCGCCAGAACACCTGGCCGCCGCGGGCCCCGAGCACCAGCGCGGCTTCCTCCTCCTCGGTGCCCTGGCTCTGCATGAGCGGGATCAGCTCGCGGGCCACGAGCGGGCAGGTCACGAACAGCGTCGCCAGGACGATGCCCGGCACGGCGAAGATGACCTTGATGCCGTGCGCCGCCAGCCACGGCCCGAGCCAGCCCTGCGCCCCGAACAGCAGCACGTAAATCAGCCCGCTGATCACCGGCGAGACGGCGAACGGCAGGTCGATGAGCGTGAGCAGCAGGCTCTTGCCGCGGAACTCGAACTTCGCGATCGCCCACGCCGCCGCCACGCCGAACACCACGTTCAGCGGCAGCACGATCGCGGCCGTCAGCATCGTCAGGCCGATGGCGCCGCGGGCGTCCGGGTCCACCAGCGCCGCCCCGTACGCCGCCAGGCCGTTCTCCAGCGCCTGCGCGAACACCGCCACCAGCGGCAGCACCAGAAACAGCCCCAGAAACACGCCCGCCACGCCCAGCAGCAGCACGCGCACCGGCCACGGCTCGGCCGTGGCACGGCTCGGTCGGGCGGCGGCGGTCAGCGGGGCGGTCGTCATGCGGTCGGCTCCTCGCTAGTCGCCCAACGGGGCCCGGCGCCGCGTGCTCCAGCGCTGAAGCAGGTTGATGGTCAGGAGCAGCACGAACGAGGCCGCGAGCATCACCAGCGCCAGGGCGGCGGCCCCGCCCGTGTCGAACTGCTCGAGCTTGATCACGATGAGCAGCGGCACGACCTCCGTCTTCAGCGGCATGTTGCCCGCGATGAAGATCACGGAGCCGTACTCGCCCAGGGCCCGGGCCAGCGCCAGCGCGAACCCCGTCGCCAGCGCCGGGAGGACTTCCGGCAGAATCACGCGCCGGATCGTCTGCCAGCGCTGCGCCCCGAGGCTGGCCGCCGCCTCCTCCAGCTCCGCGTCCAGGTCCTCCAGCACCGGCTGCACCGTCCGGACCACGAACGGCAGCCCGACGAACGTCAGCGCCACGACGACCCCCAGCGGCGTGTACGCCACCGGCACGCCCAGCGCCGCCAGCGGCCGCCCCAGCCAGCCCGTCGGCGCGTACAAGCTCGTCAGCGCGATGCCCGCGACGGCCGTCGGCAGCGCGAACGGCAGGTCCACGAGCGCATCGACCACTTTCTTCAGCGGAAACCGGTAGCGCACCAGCGCCCACGCCACGATCGCGCCGAACACAACGTTGAGCCCGGCGGCCGCCAGCGAGGCCCCGAAGCTCAGCCGGTACGCGGCCAGCGCGCGGGGAGCAGTCACGGTCTTCAGAAACGCCGCACTGTCCACCTGCATGCCGCGCACGACGAGCGCCGCCAGCGGAATCAGCACGACGAGGCCGAAGTACAACAGCGTGAAGCCCAGCGCCAGCCCGAAGCCGGGCAGCACGCTCCGTTTCCGCAGTTGCAGCGCGGCGATCGCCATCAGCGGCCCGGCTCGTAGATCTGGTCGAACGTCGCCCCGTCGGCGAAGTGCTCCGCGTGCGCCTTCGCCCAGCCCCCGAACTCGGCATCCACGGTGAACAGCTTCAGCGGCTTGAACCGGTCGGCGTACTTCGCGGCCACCTCGGGCAGCCGCGGACGGTAGTAATGCTTCGCGGCGATCTCCTGGCCGGCCGGCTCATACAGGAACCGCAGGTACGCCTCGGCCGCCGTTCGCGTGCCGCGCCGGTCCACGACCTTGTCGACGACCGCGACGGGCGGCTCGGCGAGGATGCTTTCCGACGGCGAAACCAGCTCGACCTTGTCCGGGCCCAGCTGCGCCTGCGCCAGCAGGGCCTCGTTCTCCCACGCCAGCAGCACGTCGCCCAGGCCCCGCTGCACGAAGGTGGTCGTCGACCCGCGGGCCCCGGAGTCAAGCACCGGTACGTTCCGGTACAGCTTCGTCACGAACTCGCGGGCGGCCGCGTCGCTGCCGTACTTGTGCCGCGCGGAGCCCCACGCCGCCAGGTAGTTCCAGCGGGCGCCGCCGGAGGTCTTCGGGTTCGGCGTAATGACGGTCACGCCCGGCCGCACGAGGTCGTCCCAGTCCTTGACGCCCTTCGGGTTGCCCTTGCGCACCAGGAAGACGATCGTGGACGTGTAGGGCGTGCTGTTGTGCGGCAGCCGCTGCTGCCAGTCCTTCGCGATCAGGCCGCTCTTCTCGGCAATGGCGTCGACGTCGAATGCCAGCGCCAGCGTCACCACATCGGCCTCCAGCCCGTCGATCACCGCGCGGGCCTGCTTGCCCGATCCGCCGTGCGACTGCTTCACCCTCACCGTCGCGCCGGTCGTCTCCTGGCAGAACCGCGCGAACGCCGCATTCACCTCCGCGTACAGCTCGCGCGTCGGGTCGTACGACACGTTCAGCAGCGTTGCATCTCGCGCCGGCGCCACGACCGGCGCCGAGGTCGGCGCGGCCGGCTGCGTCGCGGGAGCCTGAGCCCTGACCAGCGAGACGCCGCCGGCCGCCACGGCCGCCACGGCCGCCATCATCCATGTCAGCGGACGCTTGCACATCGACCGGACCTCCGGTGCGCCGCGCAGACCTCGGCGCACACCCTCTCCGCCGCGCGCCTCACCGTGCGAAGCGCGCCCGACCACGTCACTCGATGTAGCCCAGAGCCCGCAGCCGCTGCCGGATCGCCTCTACCTCGCGCTCCGTGAGTCCGGGCGGCTTGCGATCCAGCTTGCCGCCGGCAGCCACGTCCCGCAGCACGTACGTCGCGAACTCCGTGACGCTGCGAAACCCGGTGTTGGCGATCAGCTCGCCGAGTCGGTCGTACAACTCGCCCGGGATCTTCAGCGTGACCATCCGACGACGCGGGCTCGCACCCTGCTCGGCGGGCGGCTCAACACTCTTATAAGGCTCTTCTGACACTCTTTTGGGAGTGTACAAAGACTTCGCCCAGAGTCAAGCCCCCCCGGACAGCCACGTTGGGCAGCCAGCCGGGCCGGCCGATGGCCGTCAGCGAGTACCGCCCGGCCCCCCTTTTCGCCGCCCCGACGCGGCCGGACAATGGGGCGTCACGTCGCCACCCCGGAGGACAGCGCATGTCAGTCTCCGCGCCGCTGTGGACCCCCACCCCCGAGCGGGCCCGCCAATCGCAGATGTACGCCTTCCTGTCGCGGGTGGCCGCGAAGTACGGCATTCCGGCGGAGTGGGAGGCCCTGCGCGCCTGGTCGGTGCGGGACCGTGGTGCCTTCTGGGCCGAGCTGCTGGACTTCGTGGAAGTCGCGCCGGCCACACCCGCCAGCGCGCCGTACACGGGCACCGGGATGCTCGGCACCCGGTGGTTTCCGGGCATGACCCTCAACTACGCCCGGCACCTGTTGCGCTTCGACGACGACGCCGACGCGCTTCTGTTCGAGGGCGAGACCGGCCTGCGGGTCCGGCTCTCCCGCCGGCAGCTGCGGGCCGAGGTCGCGCGCTGCGCGGCGGCACTGGCGGCCGCGGGCGTGCGGACGGGCGACCGCGTCGCGGGCTTCCTGCCGAACGTGCCGGAGACGGTGATCGCGATGCTGGGGGCGGCCAGCCACGGAGCGATCTGGTCGTCCTGCTCGCCGGACTTCGGCGTGCGCGGCGTGCTGGACCGCTTCGGGCAGATCGAGCCGACCGTGCTCGTCGTCACGGACGGCTACACCTACGGCGGCAAACCGTTCGAGACGCTGACGCGCGTCCGCGAGATGCTGCCGCAGCTCCCGAGCGTGCGGCAGGTCGTGGTCGTTCCGTACCTCGCGGCGTGCACCGGCGCACCGCCGCCCGCGCTGGACGGTCTGCGGAACGGCGTGCTGTGGCGCGATTTCCTCGGCCCGGTCGACGCGGTCGCGCCGCCGCTGCCCTTCACCGAGGTGCCGTTCGATCACCCGCTGTTCATCCTGTACTCCTCGGGTACGACCGGCGTGCCCAAGTGCATCGTCCACGGCCACGGCGGCACGCTGCTCCAGCATATGAAGGAGCTGATGCTGCACACCGACCTGCGGGCGGGCGAGCGGCTGTTCTACTTCACGACCTGCGGCTGGATGATGTGGAACTGGCTCGTCAGCGGGCTGGGCGCGGGCGCCGCGCTGGTGCTGTACGAGGGCAATCCCGGCCACCCGACCCTGGACCGACTGTGGGCCCTCGCCGAGCAGACCCGGATGCACGTCTTCGGTACGAGCGCGAAGTACCTCGCGGCCTGCGAGAAGGCCGACCTGCACCCCGGCCGCGACCACGACCTTGCCGCGCTGCGGTGCGTGTGCTCGACGGGCTCGCCGCTGTCGAGCGAGCTCTTCCGCTGGACCTACGACCGCGTGAAGCGCGACCTTCAGCTCGCGTCGATCTGCGGCGGCACGGACATCATCTCGTGTTTCATCCTCGGCAACCCGCTGCTGCCGGTGTACGCCGGCGAGATCCAGTGCCGCGGGCTGGGCATGGACGTGCAGGCCTGGGACGAGCACGGGCGGCCGGTGACGGGCACGAAGGGCGAGCTCGTCTGCTGCGCGCCGTTCCCGTCGCAGCCGGTGTGCTTCTGGAACGACCCCGACGGCCGCAAGTATCGCGCCGCGTACTTCGAGCACTACCCGGGGCGCGAAGTCTGGCGGCACGGCGACTTCATCGAGATCACGGACACGGGCGGAATCGTGGTCTACGGCCGCTCCGACGCGACGCTGAACCCGGGCGGCGTGCGGATCGGCACGGCCGAGATCTACCGCGTCGTGGAGGGGCTGCCGGAGATCGTCGACAGCCTAGTGGTCGGGCGCGACACGCCGGACCAGGACGTGGAGGTCTGCCTGTTCGTCGTGCTGCGGCCGGGGGTGACGCTGGACGCGGCGCTGGAGAAGAGAATCCGCGACGCCATCGCGGCGGGGGCCACCAAGCGGCACGTGCCCCGGCACATCCGCGCCGTGCGGGCGATCCCGTACACCATCAGCGGGAAGAAGGTGGAACTGGCGGTCCGGCGCGTGCTGCACGGACAGGACGTGCCCAACAAGGATGCGCTGTCGAACCCGGACGTACTGGAGGAGTACCGCGGAATCGTGTAGCGGCGCCGGCCGCAACGCGGGCAACCGCAGAGACGCGCAGAGCACGGAAGGCACGGAGGACGCGTGGAATGCTCCGTATGCTGCCCGCGGGCGCGCTGCGCACAGATGCATCCAGGGCGCGCCACGCAGACGGGGGGTTCAGGGTGGCACCGGCCAGTGGCCGGCGTGACGCCGGACATCCCTCGCGTGCGCTCGGAATCACACCGCCGACGGCAGCTTAGGGCGCGCCGCCGTTGTTGCCTTCCCTTCCGCGCTCGGTCTCTCGGCTGCGTGCGCCCCGTTCGCGCTTTCGCTCTCTTCCGCGTCCTTGTTCTCCACGTCCGCGGCGCTCTCAGCGTCTCGGCGGTCGTCTTCCCCCGGTTCGGACGCTTCGGGGGCCTCTACACCGTTCGCAGGCGGCCGCCTTCGAGCAGCAGCACGCGGTCGGCCTGCGCCGCCACGCCCGGGTCGTGCGTGACCAGCACGATCGTCTGCCCGTCCGCGTGCAGCCCCTTCAGCAGCGCCAGCAGCGCCGCGCCGTTCTCCGCGTCCAGGTTGCCCGTCGGCTCGTCCGCCAGCAGGATCTGCGGCCGGTGCACGAGCGCCCGGGCGATCGCCACGCGCTGGCGCTCGCCGCCGCTGAGCTCGCTGGGCCGGTGTCGCAGGCGGTCGCGCAGGCCCACCCGCTCCAGAATCGCCAGCGCGTCGGCCCGCGCCGCGGCCCGCGCGGCCGGCCAGGCCAGCACGCGCGTCCCCACCATGCGCGCCAGCAGCACGTTCTCCAACACGTTCAGTTCGGGCAGCAGGTGGTAGAACTGGAATACGAACCCGAACGCCCGCCGCCGCAGCGCGATGCGGCGCCGCTCGGCCGCCGACAGCACGTCCAGCGCGGTAGTGCGCAGGCGGCGGCGACCGGGCGGAGCGAAAACCGGCGCGCCGCCGAAGTACACCTGGCCGTCCTGCGGCACGTCGAGCGCGCCCAAGATGTGAAGCAGGGTGCTCTTGCCGCTGCCGGACTTGCCCATGATCGCGACGAACTCGCCGGCCCGCACCCGCAGGTCGCACCCGCGCAGCACGACCAGCGTCGTGCGGCCCATCGCGTACGTCTTCTGCACGGCCTCGGCGACCAGCAGCGCATCGGCGGACGCGGGGGGCCGGGCGGCGGCCGACGGACGAGTGGCGCTACTCATGCCGCAGCGCCTCCACCGGCTGCATCGCGCCCGCGCGCCAGGCCGCCAGCAGCGAGCCGAGCGTGGCCGCCAGGATGGCCGCCACGATGACCGCCACCGTGTCCTCGACCCGCACGGTGCTGGGGATCGCGTCGAAGGAGTACACCTCGCGGCTCCAGACGCGCCAGCCGAACGCCCACGTGAGGAAGTCCTGGATCTCGTTGATGTGGTGCACGAACACGATCCCCAGCGCCGCCCCGCTCAGCGCCCCGACCAGGCCCACGGCCGCGCCGTACGTCACGAAGATCGCCGCCACCCCGGTCGACGAGCCGCCGATGCTCTTGACGATGCCGATGTCGCGCGTCTTCTGGAGCACGATCATGTACAGGATGCACAGCACCAGCACGACGGCCACGAGCGAGATGATGCCGAACAGGATCGTGACCAGCCGCCGCTCGTTCTCGACCGGGGCGATGATGTGCCGCTGCGATTCCTCCCAGGTCAGGGCCTCGACCCGGTCGATGAGCAGGCGGTCGTCGAAGCCCAGATCGAAGCGCGGGTCCGCCGCGAGCGCGTGGTAGTGCTCCGAGAGGCGCTGCGCGACGGCCTCGGGACGGACCGGCCGCCCGGCGACCTGCGGGCGCAGCTTCACCTGGATCTGCGACGCCCGGCCCGGGACGGTGCCGATGGTCCGGCCGGTCTCGGGGTCGACTCGCTCGGTGGCGTGCATCTGGAGCAGCTTCTGGAGCAGCTCGAAGTCGCAGTAGACGTGCTGCGAGTCGATCTCGTAGATCCCGGTGCGGGAGTCGTCGACGTACCGGAACGGCTGTTTGACGGGGATGTCCGCGGTGCCGGTGGCGCTGAGGGGCAGGAGCGTGAGCGCGACGACGCAGCCGCGCGGATAGGCCCAGAAGCGCTTGTAGGCGGCGGTGGGCAACCGCTCGGCGATGATGTCGCGACCGATGATGAGTCCGGGCAGCTCGTTGCCGGTGAAGCGCGGCGGGCCGTGGTCGTCGACCAGGTCGTAGACTCCGACGATCTCCGGCAGGCCGGCCCCGCGCAGGATGGCGGTCAGCTCGGTGGGGGGCGTGAGGGTGTCGCGCAGCCCGGCGGCCCAGCTCCGCTCGAGGGCGGCCTGGTACTCGGGCGGCAGGACGGGCCGCGGCCCGGTGCCGACGCGCGTGCCCCGCTCGTCACGGATCTCGATGGTCTGCTGCACGTCGAACCCCACCCGCGGCTGGGCCTGCGGGGCGAGCGAGGTCGTGCCGGGGTAGTAGGTCTCGTAGTACAGCCCGGACTTGAAGGCGTTAACCACGTACACGTCCGCGAGCCGGATGCCGACGACCCGCACGGTCTGCGTCTGGGTCGTCTCGCTGAAGCGCAGCAGGCCGTAGCTGTACAGGACCGGCGTGGCCTTCTCGATCTCCGGCCAGGCGGAAATGTCGGCGATGAACTCGTCGTACAGCGGAAAACCGCTGTAGGAGCGGTTGTCGATGATGATGTCGCCGAGCAGGCCGCGGGCCTTGGTCTTGAGCAGGTCCAGAAACCCGCCCATGACCGACATCACGATCAGCACCATCGCGCTGCACAGCATCACCGCGGCGATCGCGAAGTACGCGATGCGGCGCTTGCGGAGATAGCGGAGCGTCAGAAAGAGCTTGTACACGCGCGGATCCTGGCGCGGCGCGGGGCCGGGCACGCTCGGCGACCCACCGCGGCGGCCCCCGTCGTCCGGGCGGGAGCGCGAGCCCCCCTTATACCCCCAGGCCCGGGTCAGCGAAACTGCGTGAAGATCGCGATCACCAGCGCCGCCAGCGCCCCGAGCGTGAGCACCGCCCCGATGGTCAGGACGACCAGGAACCGCCGGCCCTGTGTCCGCACCAGCTCCGTCAGCGCGGTGTGCTGCTCGCGCTGCGCCCCGTGCAGCCGGTGCAGCACTTCCACCTGCACCTGGCCGGCCGTCCCCAACGCATCCACCGCCCGGCCAAAGCTGTGCACCGAGTGGAGCAGTTGCGTGCTGGACTCCTGCGACAGCTCGATCTGCTGGGCCACGGTCCGAACGGCATCGGCCTGGGCCTTGAGCGCGTCGGGAATGCGCTGGACGGCCTCGGCCAGACCGGCGGCGCCGCGGCTGTTGGCCTCCGTCTGGGCCGCGATGGCCCGCAGGCACTCGCCCTGTGCGCGCTGAGTCTCGGCGAGCTGCTCGAGCACGGTGCCGACGCGGTCGAGCGAGCGCGTGAGCTGCGCGGCGTGGGCGTCCTGCCGCTCGAAGTGCGCCTGGAGCGCGTCGGCCAGGGCGACGACGCGCTGCGAAACCTCCGTCAGTTGCGTGACGCTGCGGGAGCGCGGCCACCAGAGGCCGCGCCCGCCGCCGTCGCCATTGGCCGGCCGGAGCGCGACGGGGGCGTCGCCGCCGCGGAGCGGATCATCGTTGCGGAACACGGAGCTGAGGCGTTGCCAGAACGATCCGGGCCCCATGTCTCGACCTCCATGCGAGAAAAACGTCGTCCCTGCTCGATGGCGCGCATTGTAGCCAAGGCGGGCGGCCGCGGCGACCCGGGGCCGGCGGCCCAAAAGGAAACCGGATCGACCCCACCGTGGCGGCCGGCTGTTCCGCTCAGGTCCCCCGCGGGCATCTTCGCCCCGCAACGCGCGAACGCCGCAAGCGGCAACGGTTGTGTCAGGTCGATCCGGTCCAGATCGGAAACAGTGGTCTCAGGCGGCATCGAGCGCGCACCTTCTGCCCGCACGACGCCTCAACAACGGCCTCCGACATGTCACACACGGCCGCGCCGCCGTGACGCGGACCGAAGATTCGCGTTGTACGCGGCCGCGGAAGGGCGGGCGCGGCCGCCGGCGAAGCACATCCCCATCGCCGTCTCAAGTATCCATCGTCCGGAGGCGCAAGTCAACTGAAATCGCCGGATTCGGGCGGGAAAAACGCATTTCGGGCGGTCTACCGACGCGCAGCGGAACGCCTTTCAGCTCTCGGCCGGCGGGTCGCCGTGCGACTCGTCGAGCGTCACCTCGCCGCGCCGCGCGCGCGGGCGGCGCCGGGGCGGCGGGCGCCGCCCGGCGGCGACATCCTCGTCGAACGTCTGCTTGCGGCGCAGGATGTGGTGATAGTGCTGCCCGAAGCGGTGGGCCTCGTCCCGCACGCTCTGAAGCAGGCGCAGCGCCTCGTGCTGGCGCGGGAGGCGCAGCGGTTCGCTGCGCGCCTGCACGTACACCAGCTCCTCGCGCTTCGCGAGCGACACGACCATCGCGGGCCGGGCCGCCGCGCCGCGCTCCAGCTCGACGGCGCGGCGCAGCTCGTCAAACGCCCCCAGCGCCGCGTGCAGCTGGCCGAGCCCGCCGTCGATCAGGATCACGTCGGGGTAGAGCTCCTCGGCCGCCGCGGCGTAGCGGTAGCGCCGCACGATGACCTCGCGGATCATGGCGTAGTCGTCGACGCCGCCGACCGTCTTGATGCGGTAGCGGCGGTAGCCCGCTTTGTACGGCCGGCCGTCGATGAAACACACCAGCGAACCGACCGACGCCTCGCCGTGCAGCGTGGCGATGTCGAGGCCCTCGATGATCCGCGGCCGCTCCGGCAGGTCGAGGATCTGCTGGAGCTTGTCGAGCCCGGCCGCCGGGTCGATGAAGAAGACCTCGGGCTGCACATCGGCGTGCACGTCGCCCGACAGCGACAGCGACTCGATCGCCTTCAGCCGGTCGCGGAGCACGGCGGCGTCCTCGTAGCGCTTTTCCGCGGCCGCGGCCTCCATTTCCGCGCGGAGCTGGCGCAGGAACGTGGTGCGCTTCGAGCCGAGGAGCTTGCGGAGGCGGCGGATGTCCGCGGCGTAGGCTTCGCGGCTGATGCGGTCGGCGCACGGCGCGCTGCACTGGTCGATCGCGTGCAGCAGGCAGGGGCGGAAGAAGCGGCGCTGCGGGTCGTCCGCGCGGATGTCGAGCTCGCAGGTGCGGAACTTGAAGACCTTCTGGAGCGCGTTGACGGCGTCGCGGGCGCCGGCCGCGTTCAGCAGCGGGCCGTAGAGCTTGGTGCCGCGGGCGCTGGGGCGCCGGGTGACATAGACACCGGGGAAGTCGTCGCGCAGCGTGATCTCGATGTAGGGGAAGCTCTTGCCGTCCTTGAGGCGCTCGTTGTACGGCGGCTGGATATCCTTGATGAGGCGGGCTTCCTTGAGCAGCGCGTCGACTTCGGACGGGCACTCGAGGAAGTCGACCTCGTCGACCAGCGTGATCATGTGGTCGATCCGCGGCCCCCGCGTCGCCAGCAGATCCGCCCCCTCCTGAAAATAGCTGCTCACCCGCGCCCGCAGGTCGCGCGCCTTGCCGACGTACAGCACCCGCCCCTCCCGGTCCTTCATCAGGTACACGCCGGGCGTCTTCGGAAAGCGTGCGATCTGGTCGCGCAGGCGCTCCAGAACGGCTGGGTCGGGTCCGGGCATCGCGGCGCAATTATACGCCGCAGCCGCGCGCCGCGCCGCCGACCGCTACCACGGCCGCTCCGACACCTCCCGCCGACAGGGCGGCAGGCTGTCCAGGAATCGCCGGCCGTACGGCTTGCGGACGACGCGCGGATCGAGCAGCACGACGATGCCGCGGTCGGTCCGGCTACGGATCAGCCGGCCGAACCCCTGCCGAAACTTCAGCACGGCCTCGGGGAGCTGGTAGTCGTTGAAGGGGTTGCCGCCGCGCCGCCGCACGAGGTCGATCCGGGCCTCGACCATCGGCCGGTCGGGCACCGCGAACGGCAGCTTCACGATGATGACGTTGGAGAGCGCCTCGCCGACCACGTCCACGCCCTGCCAGAAGCTGTCCGTGCCGAAGATCGCCGCCCGCGGCGTGACGCGGAACTGCGCGAGCATCTGCGCCGGCGAGAGGTCCTCGCCCTGGGCCAGCAGCGTGTAGCCGTCGGCGGCCAGATCCTCCCGGACGGTGCGCACGCATTCGCCCAGCATGCGGTAGCTGGTGAACAGAACGAACGCCCGCCCCTCCGTCTGCCGCAGGAAATGCGTGATCGCGCGGCACGCCGCGGGCGTGAACTCCGCCGCGGACGGGTCCGGCAGGCCGGCCTCGATGTGCAGCGTGACCTGCCGCTCGAAGTCGAAGGGCGAGCCGAGCCGCAGCGTGTCGACGCGTGTCGTACCGGCCGACGAATCCGCCGGCGACGCGGAGTCCGCGCCCGACGCCACGCCGCAGGCCGCAGCGCGGGCGGACCGGTCGGCGGCGGCGGATGGGACGGGCGGGCGGCGGCGCGCGGCGGGCGCCGGCGCCGGCGGCACCACACCGAGCCGCGCGAGAAGGTACTCGAAGCGGTCGTCGCCGGCCGCCGCGAGCGTCGCGCTCGTCAGCACCACGCTGGGCAGCCGCGCGAAGAGCAGCTCGTGCAGCACCCCGGCGACATCGAGCGGTGCGGCGCACAGCGAGATCCGCCGGGCGGCGTCGCCCGCGCCCCGGCGCGCGTCGCCGGTCCGCGGCTCGGCGCCGTCTTCGATCCAGTACACGTGCTCGGCCTCGGCCTGCGAGAGCAGGCTGTTCACCTCGGCGGCCAGCTCGGCGGCGCGCTCGGCCGCGGCGCCGACCTCGTAGCGGTCCGGCTCGCGCGGCAGCTCCTTCTGGAGCGGTCCGAGCGCGGCGACGACCCGCTCCAGTGCCGGCGTGAGCACGTTCGCCACCGGCGGCACCGCGACGAGCCGGCCGTTCGACCGGCCGTGGCGGCGGTGCCACTCGGCCAGCGCGTCGTAGAACTGCGAACAGGCGCTTTGGGCGGCCACGACGGCGCGGCGGTGCTCGTCCGCGCCCAGCGTCGCGAGCAGCCCCTTGCCGGTGCGCTCGTTGAAGAGGCCGGCCAGCACATGCTGAACCTGTCCGGCCGAGACGCTCACGCCGAGTTGATCGCTGGCGACGCCTTCGAGCGTGTGGGCCTCGTCGAGGACGACGAGCTCGTAGTCGGGCAGCACGCTCGCGCCGCTGCGGCGCAACAGCAGGTCGGACATGAGCAGCGCGTGGTTGACGACGAGCAGCTGGGCTTCATCGGCCCGCCGCCGCGCCCGCTGGTAGAAGCAGAGGTCGTAGGTGGGACAGCGGCGGCCGAGGCAGTTGTTGTGCTCGCTGCGGACCCTCTCCCAGACGTCGAGCGGCGGCTGCTGGGGCAGGCTGGCGAGCGAGCCGTCCTCGGTGCGGTAGGCCCAGTCCTCGACGGCGTGCAGGGCATCGCGCAGGAACAGGTTGGGCAACAGCGTGTTCTGCTTCTCGCTGAGCCCCTTGAGCCGGCGCAGGCTCACATAGTTCTGGCGGCCCTTGACGAGCTCGGCCCGGAACGGCTCGCCCAGTGCTTCCTGGAGAAACGGCACGTCCTTGCGGATGAGCTGCTCCTGAAGCGCGATCGTGTGCGTGCTGACGACAACCCGCCGGCCGTGGGCGAGGATTTGCTCGATCGCCGGCAGCAGGTAGGCGAACGTCTTGCCCACCCCGGTGCCGGCCTCGACCGCCAGGTGCCGCCCGGCACGGAACGCCGCCGCGACGGCCTCCGCCATGGCGACCTGCTGGGGGCGCGGCTCGAACCCGGGGAGGCGCCGGGCGATCCGCCCGCCGGGCGCCAGCCATTCGCGCACCAGCATCGCCGCGCCTCCCGCGCTCACGTGGCCCCGGTGAGCTCGCTGATGAAATGCACGGTCAGCAGCACGGTCGCGCCGCCCGTCAGCAGCACCACGGCCGCGCCAAAAACCCAGGTGAAGGTCCGCCCGCTCAGCCGCCCGCCGCGCATCGTCGCGACGATGTGCGGGCGGGCCAGGACCAGCATACTGATGAGCATCGCGCCGGACGTGAGCGGCACGGAGATCGAGTGCACGTAGCTGTACATCCAGGCGGTGCGGTTGACGGTGCGTTCGCGGCCGGTCAGTGAATGCAGAAAATGCCCGCGCACGATGTACACGTCTTCGGCAACGCCGTCGGGCCGGACGATCCTGTCGAGCTGGCCGTTGTGGGCGTCGCCGCCGAGCACGGCGTACGTCACGGTATAGAGCACGAGGTTCAGCAGGCCCAGCGCGATGATCGCGATGCACAGCTCGTTGCGACGGCGCGACGGCAGGCGGTCCACCGGACAGGGCCCCTCGGCGTGGGCCGGGCGCAGCGGCGCCGGCGCGAGCGACAGCCCGCCGTCGCGGAAGTCGGCAGTGTCACGGTCGGACCGGGGCAATGCGGCCCTCCATCGGCGACGACGCGCTGGCGTACAGCTTCCGCGGGATCCGCCCCGCCCGGAACGCGTGGTACCCCGCCTCCAGCGCCGCCGCCATGGCCCGCGCCATGCGCACCGGCTCCCGCGCGCCCGCAATTCCCGTGTTCAGCAGCACGCCGTCGGCGCCCAGCTCCATCGCCAGCGTCACGTCCGATGCCGTCCCCACTCCCGCATCCACGATCACCGGATACTCCGGGTCGTCCGCCTTGAGTTGCTCGAGAATGATGCGGATGTTGTTCGGATTGAGAATGCCCTGGCCGCTGCCGATCGGCGAGCCCAGCGGCATCACGCTGGCACAGCCGAGGGCCTTGAGCCGCTGACAGAGGATCGGGTCGTCGTTGGCGTAGGCGAGAACGATGAAGCCCTCCTTCAGCAGCACCTCCGCCGCCCGCAGCGTCTCGACCGGGTCCGGCAGCAGCGTCCGCCGATCGCCCAGCACCTCCAGCTTGACCCAGCGGGCCCCGGGGTTGTCGAGCCCCTCGAGCAGCTCGCGCCCGAGGCGCGCGGCCCGCACCGCGTCGTCCGCGGTGAAGCAGCCGGCCGTGTTCGGCAGGATGGTGTAGCGCCGCAGGTCGAGGAAGTCGAGCAGGCTGCGGCCCTGCGGGTCGTATAGGCGCTCGCGACGTACCGCCACGGTCACGACCTGGCAGCCGGAGGCGTCCAGCGCGGCGCGCATCAGCTCGTAGTCGGGCTGCCCGTCGCGCAGGTACTTGCCCGTGCCCACGAACAGCCGCGACCGGATCGCGAAATCGGCGATCCGCAGCGGAGGAATCTCGCAAGCGGACACGGGGACGCTCATTCAGCCACCTCCCACCAGCGTGACGATCTCGACGCGATCGCCCGGACTCAGCGGCGTCTGCGCGTAGTCGCCGCGGCGCACAAGCTGCGTGTTCAGCTCCACCGCCACCCGCTGCGGAACCAGTTGCAGCCGCGCAACCAGCTCCGCCACCGTCGTGCCCTCCGGCACCTCCTGCGGCTCATCATTCACGAAGACCTGCATCGCATGCTCCAGCGGGCGATTATACGAGCGCGCCGCGGCGGCCGGAACGGGCCTCGTGGCCGCCCCCCGCGGCCCCCGGACACGCGCAAGCCGCGCTGGCACGGCAACCCAGCAAACCGCATACTGCCCCCGCGGCGGCTCGCATCCGCCCCCGTTTCCATCGGAGCATCACCCATGACCGGGACCACGGGACACGGCTCGCAGCCCCAACGGCTTTCCCACGGCATCCTCCTGGCGGCGGTCGTCGCCCTGGGCGGCTGCGCGACCGCCAACTACGGCCGCCCCGGCGCCTTCGCCGACCGGCGCGGCGACGAGATCGTGGTGTGCGGCCGGCTCGTGCACACGGGGGCGCCGGTGGTGCTCTGGTTCGATCCGGGTGGGTACGACGCGTACCGCGCGGAGTGCCGCTTCATCGCCGACCAGGAGAAACCGACCAAGCCGGTCAGCGACTCGCTCATCCGTTACGACACGTTCCGGCGGAACCTGCCCGACGCGCTCAAGACGCAAATCCGCGAGCGCGGCTGGACGCTGCGCGAGTTGCAGGAGCACGTGGACCAGTTCGTGATCCACTACGATGTGTGCGTCACGTCGCGCAAGTGCTTCCAGGTGCTGCACGACCTGCGGGGGCTGAGCGTGCACTTCATGCTCGACCTCGACGGGACGATCTACCAGACGCTCGACCTCAAGGAGCGGGCCTGGCACGCCGGCGAAGCGAACGACCGCAGCGTCGGCATCGAGATCGCGAACATCGGCGCCTACCCGGACACCGAAACGCTCAACCAGTGGTACCGGCCCGACGCCCGCGGCCGCCTGCTCGTGACCTTTCCGCCGGACTTCGGGCCGACCGGGATCCGCACGCCGCACTTCGTGGCCCGCCCGGCCCGCAACGACCTGGTCTCCGGCGAGATCCACGGGCGGCGGCTGTACCAGTACGACTTCACCGACGCGCAGTACGAGTCCCTCATCCGGCTGACGGCGACACTCTGCCGCGTGCTGCCGAAGATCCGGCCGGACTGTCCGCGCACGCCCGACGGCCGCGTGCGGTGGGACGTGCTGACGCCCGAGGAGCGGGCGCAGTTCAGCGGCCTGCTAGGACACTACCACATTACGACGTCGAAAGTGGACCCGGGCCCGGCGTTCGACTGGGAGCGCGTGCTGCGCGGCGCGCGGCAGCGGCTGAAGGCGTGGTGGTAGGCCCGCGTGGCGGCCCGGTCGGCCGGCCGGGCGGGTACACTGGGGCCGTTGAAACCCGCGCGTCGCGGGTCGGCCGCGTCGGTGGCCCTCGCTTCGGCACCGACCGCTGTTTGTGAGGACATCATGCTCTCCGCGTTTCGAGCGACGACGACGCCCCGGCCCGGCGGGCCCGAGCACGCCGGCGTTGCATCGGGCCGGCGGGCGTCGCGCCGCCAGCCACTGCCGCGTCCCGCACGCGGCTCCCTGCTCGTGGTTGCCCTAGCGGCCGCTCTCGCCCTGCCCGCCGCGGCGGAGGAGGGCCGCCGCTTCTCCGTCCTACACTTCACCGACATCCATGTCGGGCCGTACCTCGCGAAGGATGGCGCGCCGGGTCCCGTGCGCGGGCACGAAACGCTCGCGTGGCTGTGCGCGGAGGCCGTCCGTTCGCAGGCCGTCGCACCGGACTTCACCGCCCCGCCGCCCGCGGCCGCGATCGCGACGGGCGACCTGACCGAGTACGGCGTGATCGACGACACGTGGGGCGCGTTCGAGCGGGCGCTGGCGGGGCTGCCCTGCCCGCTGCACGTGCTGCCCGGCAATCACGACAACACGTGGACGGCCCTCTATGCGGTGTTGCGCGCGCGGCACGGCGGCACCAACCACTCGTTCGATGTCGGCGGGTGCCACTTCGTGTGCCTCAGCTCGGCCTCGCCGCAGGAGCCGGTGCCGTCGCTCGACGCGGCGACGCGGACCTGGCTGAAGGCCGACCTCCAGCGCCTGCCGCCGCACACGCCCGTCTTCGTCGCGCTGCACCACCCGCTGTACAGCGCCGAGTTTGCCAATCCCGCCGAGCAGGCGACGATGATCGACCTGCTCCGCGATTACAACGTCGTCCTGCTGCTTTACGGCCACGGGCACAGCGTCGACGCGCGCGACAACGGCGGTCTGCCCGGCGTGATGGGCGGTTCGACGTTCGGCAAGAACGCGGGCTACGGACTGCTCGCGGTGGACGGCGACCGCGTGCGGTACGCGTACCGCCACCACCGCGCGCTGGCGACGCAGCCCGCCGAGCGGGAGCAGTCGGAATGGAAGGTGCTGTGGGAGGCACGCATCCCGGCCGTCACGCCGCCGCGCGTGCTCGACATCGCGGCCCCCGCGCCGGACGCCGCCGCATCCGACGAAACGCTGGTCGTGACGCTGAAGCTGCGTGATGCGGCCCACGCGCAGGACGGGCTGGTCGCGACCGTCGCCGTGGCCGACCGCGAGCCGCTCACGATTCCACTCGACGCGGCCGAAGTGACCGCGCGCGTGCCGCTGGCCGGTCTGCTGCCCGGCGCGCACCTGCTGCACGTGCGGGTGCGGCCGGCGGACGCCGACCCGAAGAAAACGCCGCCGCTCGACGTGCGCACGCGCGTGTTCCACGTGGAGCGTCCGAGCGTGCGCGTGCTCTGGCGGCAGACGCTGCCGGCCGCGGTGAAGGCCGGCCCGATGATCGCGGGCGCGCGGCTGATCGTGGCCCGCAACGACGGCGTCGTGGCGGCGCACGACCGGCGCAGCGGCGCGGTGCAGTGGTCCGTTGCGACCGGCGGCGAGGTGCTCGCGACGCCCGCGTGTGCCGACGGCGTGGTGGTGTTCGGCTCCGGCGACGGCCGCGTGTACGCCGTGGACGACGCCGGCGCCGAGCGCTGGCGGTACGACGCGGGGGCGCCGGTGTACGGCGAGCCGCGGGTCGCCGACGGCACCGTCTACATCGCGGACAACGCCGGGCGGCTGCACGCGCTGAGCCTGCGGGACGGCGCGCGGCAGTGGGTGTTCGAGCGGGCGGATTACGGCAGCGAGGGGCGGCCGGCGATCTGGGGCGACCTGGTGGTGTTCGGCGCGTGGGACGGGCGCTTGTACGCACTGGAGCGGGCCGACGGCCGCGTGCGCTGGAGCAGCGCGGGGCCGAAGTCGAGCGACGGCGGCGCGGCGCGGTACTTCGCGCCGGCCGACTGCGGGCCGGTGGCGCTGGACGACGTGCTGCTGGTCTGCGACCGCGGCTACTTGCTGGGGGCGTACGACCGCACGGGGCGGCTGGTCGAGAAGTGGCCGCTGAAGGTCGCGGCGCTGACGCCCACGGCGGACGGGCGCGGCGCCTGGGCTCGGACGACGGAAACGCGCGTGCTGCGGCTGAACGAGCGCGGGGCGGTCGTGCGCGAGGTGGACGTGCCGGCCGGGCGGTTCCCGGTGCCGCCGACGGAAGCGGGCGGGCGGCTGTACGTGTGCTCGAACCACGGGCAGCTCAGCGTGCTCGCTGCGGCGGACGGGCGGAAGCTGTGGGCGTACCAAGCGACGCCGGGGTTCTTCGTAATGGCGCCGGTGGCGGTGGATGACGCGGGCGTGTGCTATGTGGCGGGGATGGACGGGACGCTAGTGGCCGTCCGCGGGCGGGCAGAAGAAGGCACGCAGGCCCGCAGCCACGAAGGCACGCAGGGAGACGCTGGGCAAGGATCACAGGCGTGGTCCGACTCTCATGGCGACCGATCCATAGACCGGGGGCCCGTCACGGATCCGGCAGGCTTCGCAGGAACTCCAGCAGAGCCTCCGCGAACCGGTCCGGCTGCTCGACCGGCGGCAGGTGCCCGGCTGCGGGGATGAGCGCGAAGCGCGACCCGCGGATCTGCCCGTGGATCTCGCGCATCAGGTCCACCGGCGTGATCGCGTCCTGCTCGCCCGCGACCACCAGCGTCGGGCACTCGATCCGGGCCAGCGTCGGACGCGAATCCTCCCGCGCCGCCAGCGCCCGGGCCGCGGCCGCGACCCCCGCCGGCGGCGTGGCGGCCATGCGGTCGTACCACGCGCGCCGCAGTTCGGGCGCGACGCCGGGGGCGAAGAGCGGACCGATCATCGCCTCGGCCGCCGCGCGGCTGCCCTCGCGCAGGACCAGATCGGCCAGAGCGTGCCGCCGCGCGACCCCTTCGGGGGGTTCGGGGTTGGCGCGGGCGTCGACGATGCCCAGCGCGCGAAGCCGCGGGCGGTGCCGGCGGAACAGGTCGAACGCGATGACGCCCCCCATCGACAACCCCACGACGACCACCGGCGCGCGGACCGCCAACGCGTCGAGCACCTGCACGAGGTCGTCGGCGTAGCGGGCGATCGTCATGGACTCGGTCACGCTGCTGCGTCCGTGCCCGCGCAGGTCGGGCATGATGCAGCGGTGCGCGTCGGCCAGGCGCTCGGCCGTGGGGTGCCAGAGCGTGCCGTCGAGCGGGAAGCCGTGGATGAAGAGCACCGGCGGTCCGTCTCCGCGGACCGTGCAGTGCAGTTCGCCGCCGTCGACGGGGATGCGGTGGTCCATGGGTCGAAAGTCTCGATGGAGGCCGCGCCGGCGCGCCGGCCGGGCGGCGCCGCGCGCGATCTTACTTCGGCGGCACGTAATTCGGAACGTCCGCGCCCGGACCGAACAGGAACGCCTCCATCTGCTCGCGCAGGATCGCGTTGGACGCGTCCGAGGTCGGGTCGAGCCGGAACTCGTTGATGACCATCCGCATGTGGTCCCGCCAGCGCTCCCACGCTTCGGCCGAGATGTGGTCGCGCACCCGCTGCTGGAGCTCGGGCCCGCCGAGCAGCAGGGCCATTTTCAGGGCCTGCTTGCCGGTCGGCGTCGTTTCGTCGATGGCCGGCAGCTCGCGGCCGAGCTTCGCACACTGCACCATTCGCTGGGCCATAGGTCCTCCGCCGGTCGTCCGGCTTGTACAGTGTAGGACGGTCGCGGGCCGGGGGCAGCCGGACGAAAAAGGCACCCCCGCGCCACGGGCCGCACGTGCGAGGTGAAGGAGCTACCGCCCGGTCGGGAGCGGGCCGTGCCGGCCGGCATCGCACCCGGCTGCCGCCGCTCAGGAGCCGAGCAACGCGATGAACGCGTCGATGTCGTCGAAGTTCACCGCGCCGTCACCGTTGCAGTCGGCGCTCAGGTACGCGCAGCCGGGATACGCCGCGCCGTACCCCTCCGCCCCGCCCAGCGCCGCCACGAACCCGTCGATGTCGTCGAAGTTCACCGCGCCGTCGCAGTTCGTGTCGCCCGGCCGCAGCTCGCACGCGTCCGGAATACCGTTCCCGTTCGCATCCGCGGCCCCGCCGCTCGCAATTTCGCAGCCATCGAGGATCCCGTTGCCGTTGCAGTCGGCCGCGCCGGCCGCCAGGTCGTCGCCGTCGCACAGGCCGTTGCCGTCGCAGTCCACGGCGGCCAGGGCGCTGTAGTTCTGGGGCGGCAGCGCCCGGATCACGCTGCTGTAGGTCCGCTCCGCGGGCGTGAACGCATAGCCCGGCCGCGCGGGCATCACCGTCCCGCCCCAGTTGTGATCCACCCACGTCGTGTAGGCTCCGTCCGCATCGGTCGCGGTCGGCTCCGGGAAGCCCACCAGCATCACACCGGCGATTCCGCGGCCGTTGGGTGCCGCGACCCGCCCGTAGACCGGCCAGGCCAACCGCGTGTAGTCGCCGCCGGGCTGGTCCTGCGTCACGTAGAAGTAAGTGCGCTGGCTGGGCGTGAACGGGTGCGTGCCGAGGGTCGGCGTCACGGTGCCGGTCCAGCCGTACAGCACCGTCGCCGAGTAGAGCCCATTCTCGTCGGTCAGCGGTTCGCCCGGCAGGCCGACCATCCGCACGCCGGCGACGCCGGCGCCGTCCATCAGGTAGACCGCGCCGCTGATCATGGCCGTCGTGAGATGGGCGCTGAAATCCGCCGTCGCGTCGCTCGTCAGGTTGCTCAGCGTGCGGCTGGGCGGCTCGAAAACGTGTCCCGGCTTGGATGGGGTGACGGTCCCGCTCCAGCCGTCGGGCACGGGCACGCAATAGTACCCGGTGGAGTCGGTGCTCGGGTTTCCCGGCAGGCCCGCGAGCTCGGCCCCGGCGACGCCGGAGCCGTCGAGCAGCACGCGCCCGGACACAGTCGTCACCGACGGCGTGTCGGAATAGCACGTCGCGTAGCCGATGTTGCAGCAGCCGTATTCGATGCGGCCGTAGCCGCCGACCCCCCAGCCTGCACCCCAGGAGTTTCGGATGATCCACGCGCCGTTCGTGCCGACGCGATCGTCCCAGCCCACGATCACCACGACGTGGTTGACCCATTGGTCCTCGCAAGCGTTAAAGACTCCGCCCGTGTAGGCCTGGAACGCGGTGTTCACATAGATGCAGGCCGAGACCGGCCCGTGATCCAGCAACGCCTGCTTGATCGCCGCCACCGGCGCCACGCTCCACCCCGACCCCACCAGCGCCCAGTTCGTCGTGCCGTAGGGGTGCGGATACGGGCACTGGCACGGCACGTCCGCGGCCGCGTAGGGGAACGCGGTCTCCAGCACGGCCCCGCCGCCGCCGCAACCGTCGGTCAGCCAGCCGGGCTGGAGGTACTTGTACGCCTCCGTGTGCCAGCCGCCGTTGCAGGTGCCGGCGCTCGTGCAGCTCACGAGCCACTGCTCCGACAGGTCGAGCGTGAGTCCCTCGCGCAGCTTGTAGTTGCACTCGAGCGTGCCGATCGCCGCGAACGCCCAGCAACTGCCGCACCCGCCCTGATTTCGAATGGGCGGCAGGCCCTGCGTCCGGTAGTCAAACACAACCGGCAGGTCGCGCTGCACCGGGCGCGTATCGATCGGCAGGTCGGCCGCCCAGTTCGCGGGCTCGACCGCTCCCGTGAGCTGCTCGAGTGAATACCCGGTCGCCCCGTTCTCGCCCACCGTGAAAGTCCAGCCCTCGCGGGCCCCGCGCTCCCGCAGGGCGGCGATGTCCGCTGCGGTGAGCTGTCCGACCGCCGGCACCACCGCCGCCAGCCCCAGACCGATCAGCAACCCGACACCGCCAAACCGGTTCGTCTGTGTCACGAGTTCATCCCTTGCGCAGCGCAGGCTCGGCTACGCAATCCGGGCGTACCGGCCACGGCCGTTGGCCGCGCCTGCCCGACACCGCCGAGTCCGTCCCACGCCGTTTCATTCTACCGCACTCCGCGCCTCAACCGGAGTGCGAATCGCGGGGCCCAGGGCGGGACGGACGGCCGGGTACGTCGGGATAACGGGGCCGCGCGGCCGGTCACTGCGGCCCGGCCGGGCCCGTGGTCGTGCCGGGCTGGGTCGCGGCGGACGTCTGCGCGGCCTCGGCCACGATGGCGCCGATCACGTCCTGCCCGCTCAGGACGGGGCGCGGCACGAACTTGCCCTGCACGAACAGGGCCGGGATCCCGTGGATGCCGCGCGTCCAACCGAGCCGTAGCACGGGGAACCGGCTGGGAGCCTGCACGTCGTCGGCGATGGCGGCGCGGACCTCCGGCCCGTCCAGCGCCGCCAGCAGCGCCGCGGCATCGAGCCCCTGGGCGGCGGCCGCGGCGCGCAGGGTGTCGTCGCTGAAACCGTCGGCGTTGTCGATCAGCCAGGCGTGCATCCGCCAGTAGGCGTCCTCGCCGCCGAGCAGCGCGGCGGCCTCGGCGGCGGCCGCCATGCGGCAGGCCTGCGGGAAACGCCGGTCCTTGAGCAGCGGGTTGCAGTCGCTGCTGAAGGGGAAGTGCCGGTAGGTGTACTGCACGTCGCCGCGCTCGGCGACGAGCGCGCGGATCCGTCGATCCACGTCGCGCGAGATCGGCTCGGCGAAATCACCCCAGAGCACGACGCGAACGCCGGCGTCGGACGGGCCGAGCGCGTGCGGCTGCTGGTCCGGAGGCATGCGGAGCGCAGGGTTCTCGCGCCAGTCGCCGATGTACTTGTCCAGTGCGGTCGGGGGGCGGTCGGCGGCCGCGGTGCGGGGCGGGGGATTCGTCGCGGCGACGGCTTCGACCGCGCGCAGGAGCGCCTGCGGGACATGCCAGCCGCGCAGCTCGACGCCGTTGACGAAGATCATCGGCGTGAAGTGCAGGCCCAGCGCGTCGCCCTCGAGGCAGTCGGCCTGGACGCGGCGGAGCGTCTCCGCGCCGGTCATGACGGCCTCGAAGCCGGTGGGGTCGTAGCCGAAACTGCGGAGCGCAGCTTCGAGCTCCTGCGTGCTGCGGAAGACGCCGCGGCGCTCGAACAGCCACTTGTGCATCTTCCAGAAGCCGTCCGCGCCGTACTGGATGCCGGCGGCCTCGGCGGCGCGGGCGGCCCAGCAGGCGTTTGGCTGGGGCTCGCGCGCGGACTTGGGGAACTTGGGGTTGCACTCGCTGTTGAGGGGGAAGTGCTTGATCGAGATCGCCACGTCGGAGCGGGTCTCCATTAGCCTCAGGACGTCCGGCTCGATCCCCAGGCAATCCTGGCACTGGTAGCTGGTGAACAGCACGATCCGGATCGGGGCGGCCTCCGGCCCCCAGCGGTAGCGGCCTTCGAAGCGCGGCCCGCTCGGCGGCGGAATCGCCGTGGCGGTCGTCGGCGGCGCGGTGGTCGGAGTCGGGACGGACCGGGTCGTCGGGCCGGTGGTCGGCGGCTGCGGCGCGCCCTGGCCCTGCCGGATGATCTCGCCGATGGACTGCCCCAGCTCTCTCTCGCCCTTCGCCCGGGTGGCCGCGCGCTGGGCCGCGTCCCAACCGCCGAGCGCCGCCGAGGACACGACGAACACGCCCAGCGCCGCCAGCCACGGCGCCCGCGGGCGCGCCGCCGCACTCCGTCGACCGGCGATCTCCGTGACGATCCAGAAAACCAGGTTCCCGGCGTGCGCGCCGACGCAATACGGGCAGTACAGGTTCTCCGCCGCGATAATGACGCCGAACAGCAGCGAGCCCACCGCCCCGAGCCGCGCCACCCACCGCAGCGAGCCCGGCAGCGCCCCGCGGGCCACGAGCCAGCCGGCCAGGGCGGCGGCGAAGTACGTCGTCCCCAGGAATGACGTCGGCCAGTTGATCCCGGGAATCTTCCCCCAGATGCTCGCGACCGCCCGCGCGCAAGGGCTTTCGGCCCCGCAGCCGGGCAGCGCGACGTGCTGGATGTGCTGGAGCACGAGCAGGAAAGAACTGGTCAGGGCCGCGGTGGCGGCCAAGGCTCCCAGGATCACCCAGACGAACCGCAGCGGGTCGGGCACCACAGCAGCGGCCCTGGCGTGGGACTGTGGGGGGGCTTTGGGCTGTTTCATACCCTCGATCGCACCTCGTCAAACGGGCACCCGACAGGGTCCCGGGCGCGTTTTGCTCTGCGGGGGTCCCGCGCCGCCGCGTTGCAAGATTGTATCGACCAGACACTTACGCCCGCCAGATCCGGCCCGGCGGTGACAGCCCCGGTGTACGTGCGGGGGGGCACGTCTGCCGCAGGGCGTTGCATTCTCGGTAGCCTCGTCGGCTAAATCGTGGTATACTGAGAACATGGACAAAAGCATCGAGAAGCCCGCGCTGAGCCCGGAGCAGGTGAAGGCGGTTCTCGACGCGGTCGATGACGGCATCTTGGTCATCAACCACGACTTCGCCATCACCAGCTTCAACCAGTCGGCCGAGCAGTTGACGGGCGTGTCCCGTGAACAGGCCCTCGGCCGCCACTGCTCCGAAGTCCTGCGGACCGACGTCTGCGGCGACGACTGCCCGATGCACCAGGTCATGCGCGCCGACGGCGGCGCCCGCACGGCCACGGCCATCATGCACCCCCGCCACGGCGAGCCGGCGGAGGTGGAGATGCGGGTCGCTGTCCTGCGGGATGAGCACGGGGGCATCTCCGGCGGCGTCAAGGTCTTTCGCCGGCACACGGACGCCGACGGCCGCGGCCGTTCCGCGCCCGTCCCCGGCCTGTCGATCCTGGAGGCCTCGGAGCGGCGCGCGATCGAGGACACGCTGCGCCGCTGCCAATGGAACCAGGCGGCCGCGAGCCAGGCCCTCGGCATCAGCCGGACCACGCTCTGGCGGAAGATGAAGCGGCTGAGCATCCGGCCGCCCCGCCCGACGCAACGTTGACACGTACGGAGCCCCCGCGCGCTTCAGAGGCGGGCGCCCGGCCTTCCGGGCGCCCCTCTGCTGCGCCGCGCGTTCGTCCGGCGCTGCACCGCTGCGGATCACTCTTCCGTAGCCCGCGGCCGCTCGCAGTTCCAGCAGACCTCGAAGTGCCCGGGGTTCCGCTCCGCGCACGCCGCGCAGCGCCAAGCGCCCCGCCCGCGCGCGGCGCGGGCGGCCCGCAGGTCCGCGAGCGCCCGCTGCAACAGCCAGCGAATCTCGAAGTAGAACTCACGGGGCACGCGCAGCGCGTTGATCGTGGAACTGCGGCCGCCGTAGATCTCCGCCAGCGACAGCTCGCCGACGGGAAAGTGCGGGACGAGCTCGCCGGCAATGAGCGCCTGCACGCCGGGGATCGGCAGCGGCCCCGCCAGCGCCGCGTCGAGCACGAACCACTCGCGCTCCGGGCGCCACTCCTCGACATCGAACGCCGTGCCGCAATGCAGGCAAGCGTCCCCGGGCGCGCCCGCGAGCGGCCGGCCGCACGCGCGGCACGACAGCCCGAAATCCGGCAACGGACGTTCGCGTCCCGTGAAACGCGGCCCGCGCAGGCGCGTCCACGGCCGGATGATGGCGGCCATGTCGAGTTCCGAACCGCATTCTGGGCAGCGGTGCCGGGGAAGCCCGCGGAGGAGGTAGTTGCACGTGGGGCAGGTCAGGCCCCAGTCGGGAATCGGGAGCTGGTACCAGTCGATTTCCACAGGCTGAGTATAGGGAATCCCGACGGGCGGGCCGCGGTTCGGCTCCCGATCCGCGCGACGAACGGATCGATCTCGTCGAACGTGATCGCGCCGTTGCAGTCCAGGTCGCCATGCGGCAACATCGGGCACCGCGGCGTTGCCGCCCGGCGGAGAGACGCCGCGGCGTCGTGAAGCCGCCGCCCCGGGCCGACCCGCTGTCGTTCCCTGCCCCGGGACCGCCTTTGCCGCGACCTCCGCGGGGCGGCGGCGGAACCCCCCGGGGTCGGCACGAGCCGCGGCCCGTCGGAAAACGGCCGGCGGCGCTTGCGGCGCTACGGCTCTTCACCGGGCCGGCAGGATGCGGCCGACCGTTGCCGCGCCGCCTCCGCCAGGAGAATCGCCGCCGCGTGGGAGAGCGACAGCGACGGCGCCCCGTCCCGCGTCGGGATGGTCGCGAACGTGTCGCAGTTCGCGCGCAGCGCCCCGCTGAGCCCCCGCCTTTCACCGCCCACCGCCAGCAGCACCGGCCCGGTCAGATCCACGGCGTGAATCGTGCGCCGCACGCCGGCCAGGCACCCGATGAGCCGCACGCCGTGCCGCTGCAACGGCCGCAGCGAACCCGCGTCCTCAAGCTGCACGAGCGGCAGGCGCTCGTAGGCCCCCGACGCGGGGCGCGCGACCTCGACCGGGTCGAAGTCCCACACGTGCTTCTTGATGAGCACGGCGTCCACCCCCAGCGCGTCGGCCGTGCGCAGCGTGAAGCCCAGATTGCGCGCATCGTCGACCCCCTCGAGCAGCAGCAGGAGCGGCGGCGCGCGCCGGCGGTCGAGCTGCTCCGCCAGGGCCTCGATGGTCAGCCGCGGCTTCGGACCGCACAGCGCCAGCACGCCGCCGTGCGTGCCGCCGTGGGCCAGTCCGTCGAGCTCGGCCCGCGCGACGAACCGCACCGGCACCTGACACCGGGCCGCGAGATCCAGCACATCCTGTACGCGGGCGCGGTGCAGGTCGTGGCGCACGAGAATCACCTGAAACCGGCGCTGCCGCGCGGCCAGTGCCGCGAGCACGGACTGGCGACCTTCCAGGTGTTCCATGGTTGCCGGCAGGATCCACGGGAACCGGCGGCCACGCAACAGCCGGCCGCCGCGGATTCCGCCCTATGCCTCCGGCCGGTGCGACAGCAGCCCCACGCTCGACGCGAAGCAGCGCTCCCGCAGGCGCTCGCGCTCCGCCGCGTCGGCGTCCGCCCGTTGCAGGTCCGCGAGGTTGGCTTGGCAGCGGTCGCAATCGGCCTGCCGCACGTGGAACTCCACGTACTCCTGCCAGTCCTCGTCCAGCGCACCCAGCAGGTACCGCCCCAGCGTGGTGCGCTTCACGCACGACAGCCCCTCCTCCTGCCAGATCCGCGCCACGGTGCTGTCGGCCGCGAGGTCGGCCTCCTGCCACTCGCGGGCGGCGGGTGACGCGGCCGTGAGCTTGCGCCACTGCTCCAGCACGCGGAACTTGAGGCCCGCAACGGCGGTCTCGGTCAGGCCGAGGTCGGCCGCGACCTCCTTGTTGCGCAGCCCGAGCACGACGAGCATCTCGCCAACAATCAGCTCCTGGAAACGGTGGGTCGCGCAGCACTGCTCGACCCACTGCCGCAGCGCCTGCGTGAGCGCGGCGCGCTGGGCCGCGAGCTGCTCCTGCGCGGCGACGTGCCGGCTGGGCGTGTCGCGGTCGACCCACGCGGCGGGCGTGTCGGCCGGCGTGAGCTGGTCGAGGCTCTGCCGCCGGCCGGCGGGGCGGCGGCGCAGGTGGTCGCTGAGCTTGTTGCGGAGGATGGCGAACAGGTAGGTCTCGTGCGAGCGCGACGCATCGTACGTCGGCAGGCTCCGCAGCAGCCCGAGAAACGTCTCCTGCACGAGGTCCTCGGCCTCGCTCCGCTCCGCGAGCATGCGGCGCGCGAAGCTGAGCAGCCGGCCCTCGTAGCGGTCGATCACCTCCCGCCATGCCGACCCGTCGCCGCGCTGCACCGCCGCGATCAGCAGCGCATCGCCTTCATCCGCCGACATGCCCGCTCCGTCTGAGGCCCGGGGCCGGACCTTCCGGCCGCGGCACGCCCGTCCGGGCAGGATACCGCGCCGTCAGCCGGCCAGCACGATCCGGTAGCGCGCCTGGTTCGCCCGGACCTTCGCCAGCGCCGCGTTCACATCCCGCAGCGGCACGACCTCGACCTGCGGGCGCACGCCGGCGCGGGCCGCGAAATCCAGCATCGCCCGCATGGCGGCGCGCCCGCCGATCGCGCTGCCGCGGATCGCTTTTTGCCCGACGATCAGCGCCATCGGCGACACGCTCACGGTTCCGGGCGACGCGCCCACGATGCCGAGCGTGCCGCGGGGCCGCAGCACATCCAGCCACACCGGCCAGTCGAGCGGCGCCGTCACGGTCGACAGAACGTAATCGAGCGTTCCCCGGGCCTGCTCCATCCGGCGCGCGTCGCTGCTGACGATGAAGTGGTGTGCGCCGAAGCGCTGCGCCTCCGCGGCCTTGTCGGGCGTCGTGCTGAAGGCCGTGACCTCGGCGCCCATCGCCCGGGCGAATTGCAGCGCCAGGTGCCCGAGCCCGCCGATGCCGATGACGCCGACGCGCATCCCGGGCCGCACGTCGGCCGCCAGCGGCGCGTACACCGTGATGCCCGCGCACAGCAGCGGCGCCGCGTGCTCGGACGCCAGCGCGTCGGGCAGCGGGTGCGCAAAGCGGCTGTCGACGCGCAGGCGGTCGGCGAACCCGCCCGGCCGGCCGACGCACGTCGCCTCCTGGTGCGCGCAGCACATCTCGTCGCCGCGCAGGCACCATTCGCAGGCCAGGCAGCTCCCGCTCTGCCAGCCGACGCCAACCCGCTGGCCGACCGGCACGTCCGTCACGGCCGGCCCGCAGGCCCGGACCGTTCCGACGACCTCGTGGCCGGGCACCAGCGGGTACCGGCTGATGTGCCAGTCGTCGTCGATCAGGTGGATGTCGCTGTGGCAGATGCCGCAGTGCGTCACGCGGATGTCCACCTCGTGCGCGCCGAGCGCACCCGCCTCAACCTCGATGGCCTCCAGCCGCCCCCCGGGGACGGTAGCCGCAAAAGCCCTGTAGCCCATGTCCAGCTCCTTTCTGACCGATCATCCGTCACTCAAGCAGTATCCGATGCCAAGCACTAATGGGACCTTTGGTGCCACTGTCTCGCCTATTGACCGGCATCAGTGATTTAAGGCCGGTAAGGGCGGGCAGTGACAGCCATCTTTCCGAAACGTCTCGCGTCGCACGCATGGTGGTCGCGGCTTGCGCCATACGCCGCGGCCGTCGCCCATACTTTGCTGTTCTACTCTCCCCGTTTCTGGCCTCGCACCGCGTTTGCCCTCGCCGACTCGCTGGACCAGAATGTGCAAAACCGCGTCTTTGCCGCCAACGCATTGGCCGCCGGCCGTTTGCCTCACTGGACCGAGGCCGTCTACGGGGGGTATCCGTTTCTGGCAGATCCGCAGACGGCCGTTTGGTACCCTGTCCACCTTGTCCTCGGTCTTCTCGGGATCACCTGCGGTAACTCGGCACAGTTTGACGCGCTGGTTCTTTTCCATGTGCTTCTGTTGGCCCTCGGAACGGTGTTCCTTGCGCGGACTCTCCATTTTGGCGCGGTGGGTGCCATCGCGGCGTCCGTGGCCTTTACGCACAACGGTTACATGGTCAATCATCTGTCCCACACAGTCATCATCAACGCCATTGCCGTGGGCGTGTGGGCTATGGGCTGCCTCGTGCTGGCCGTGCGGCGCCAAAGCCCGCGATGGGCCGCGCTGTCCGGCCTGCTCTTGGCCTGCGTGGTTCTCACCGGACACTGGCAAACCGGGCTATATGTGTGGTACACGGCCGCGTTTGGGGTGACGGCCCTCTGCGCCCGCCAGTGGGTTCGGGTGCGGGACACGCGGCAATTTCTCGGCGGGCTGGGACTAATCGCTGCGGCATTCTGCCTGGGATTGGCCGCCTCTACCGTACAGACGGCTCCGACCCTTGATCTGCTCAAAACCTCGGCACGACGGGCGTTCGATCCCGAGCATGCCATGCTGTACTCGGGCGTAGCGTGGGAGTTGCCTGGCCTCGTTTTGCCCAACCTTTACCGGCCCCTTTGGTGGCGCATGGATCTGGATCAGCGCTGGCAGGTATCCGACTTTTGTTGGGGCGCCGATGGTTATCACGAAAATGTGTTCTGGCTCGGCCTCGTGGGGATGGTGTTAGCCGTGGCCGGGATTTTGATCTCGCGGCGCCGGCCTGCAGCTCTGTTCCTGGCTGCAGTGGCCGCACTTGTCATTGTCGCGTCGCTGGGACAGACGGGAGGGCTGTACCGGCTGTTATATGAATACCTGCCCGGAATGAAACAGGTGCGGATTCCGCCCCGCATGATGTTTGTTGCGATGTTGGCGCTGTCGCTGCTGGCAGGCATGGCGATGGACGCGCTCGCCGTACAACGCTCGCGTCGCGCCTTTGCACTGACGGCTTTGGCGCTCATTGCCGGGTGGATCGCGCTCGCGGGATGGCTGTTTATCCTCAGGTCCGACGCGCCCGACTGGACGTCCGCACTGGTCAAGGCCTTCGCTCATTCCTCCGCCAGCCTTGTCCAGAGTGGGCGCAGTCCCGATGCATTTCGCGGCGACATCGCATCACAGTTGCAGCTGGCGGGCGGAGTCACGGCACTTCTCATTGTCTGGCTTGCGACCGCCGGCTCCCGTCGCGTCGCCCCGGGAGTCCTTGCGACGGCCGCCACGGTCGTGCTATTTGGTGAACTCTGGGCCTATGGCTTCGGACGCAACATCTGGATTGGCAATCCGGGGTTCGCCACTTCGGCCACGGAAATAGGGTTGGCCATGGAGGGACACGAGCAGGGTCGCATGCAGATGGTTCGCTCGGGCGTTTGGGGGAGAAATGCCGGTCTGACGACGGGTATGCGCTATGCCGGCGGCTACAACCCTTTGGAAATGGAACATGTCGCATGGTTTGTCCCGCCGGAGGAACCGGTCCGCGGACTGCGCACCCGCGAGAATCATCTGGATATGTGGTGGGTCACCCATTTGCTTTATCCGGCCAGAGCGGTCACTCTCTCGCTCGGCGACCATTCAGTGCAGGCGCCTGACGCCAGCACCATCAGCCTCTCCGCCAACGATC
>CALGJV010000031.1 GCA_937928595.1 uncultured Phycisphaerae bacterium
GTGTTCGAGATGCCGAACACCCACCCGCCGACCCGCAGCGCCGCCGAACTCAAGCAGAAATCCGCGCTGGCGCACGAGAAGGCCTGCGTGGATTTCGGCCTCTATGGCCTGCTGGCCGAGGACAATGTGGGCGAACTGGAAGGCCTGGTCGCCGCCGGCGCCAACGCCTTCAAGTGCTTCATGGGCAACACCTTCGGCAACCTGCCCTCGCCCTCCACGGGCGCGATGCTGGAGGCGTTCGAGATCCTGGCGCGGCACGGCCACCGAATCTCGCTGCATGCCGAGACCGCCTCCATCATGGCCTGGCGGCAGGAGCGGCTGCGCGCCGCCGGCCGCAACGATCCGCTCGCGCACATCGCAGCCAGGCCGGATATCGTGGCGGTCGAGGCCGTCTCCCGCGCCGCGGTGCTGGCGGAATGGACCGGCGCGCGCATCCATGTGCTGCACATGTCCTCGGCCGCCGAGTTGCGGCCGCTGGTGGAAGCCAAGGCGCGCGGCGTGGACATCACGGGCGAGACCTGCCCCTGCTACCTGCTGCTGACCTCGGCCGACTACGCGCGCCTCGGAAGCATCATCCGCGTCAACCCGCCGGTGCGTGAGGCGCATGATTCCGCGGCCATCTGGGACGCGCTGCGCTCCGGCGTCGTGGACATGATCGCGACCGACCACGCGCCGCACCTGCCCGAGGAGAAGATCAAGGACATCATCTGGGAGGCCGATTGCGGCTTCCCCGGCGTCGAGACGCAGATGCCGCTGATGCTGACGCAGGTGAACGCCGGGCGCCTGACGCTCGAGCAATATGTCCGCGCGTCCGCGGAAGCGCCGGCGCGCGCCTTCGGCCTCTCGCCCAGGAAGGGCCGCATCGAGCCCGGGGCGCACGCCGACATCGCGGTGGTGGACATGGCACGGCGCGAGACGGTGCGCGCCGCCACCCTGCATTCGCGCGGCAGGATCACGCCGTTCGAGGGCACCGAAGTGCAGGGCGTTCCCGTCCACACTCTCGTCCGCGGCCGTTTCGTCCAGCGGGACCGGCGGCTGGTGCCGGGCGTCGCCGGCTGGGGCCGGCAGGTGACCGGCGTCCAGAACATGCCCGCGCCCGCCCCGCGCAACACCGACCGCTCGCTTGCCGCCGAGATCGCCAGGGCATGATCGGCCCGCCGCGCCTTCCGGGGTGAACGGGCCGGCGGGAATCGGCTAGGCTCCCGGTCGCGGCGCGGGCGGAGAGAGGCGTTGGACGGCAGCCTGTCATCGGCGGTGCAGAGCGTTCCGGCACCCGTGCCTGCGGGGCGACGGCGGCGCGGCGTGTCCATCCGCGTCCATCTCGTGCTGTTCGTGCTGCTCGCGGTGGTGCCCGCCTTCGCGCTGGCATGGCTCGCGGCGCTGGAAGGGGCGACGGCGGTCAGAACCGAGCGCCTGCGGCTGTTGCGCGAGGCCTCCGCGCTGGTGGCCGTACAGTCGAGCGACGGGGACATCGCCCTGTCGCCCCGCGCCAGCCGCGCCTGGCTCGCCGCCATCATCGGCCCGGACGGGCAGGTGTCCGGCGGCGATGCCGGCTTCGTCGAGAGCCTCTCAGGCTTCTTCGCCGACCTTTTCGTGAACCATCCTGACCTGGTGCCTCCGGAGGGCGGCATCCTCACCGGCGGCGGGCCCGACGGCCACTCCTGGCGCTTCGCCTTCAGCCCGTTGCCGGGGGGCAGCGGCTTCTTCGCCGTGGCGGCGATGCCCGAGGCCGCCATCACCGCGCCGCTCGAAGCCCATGTCGTCACGCTGCTCCTGTCCGGCGGCGGCGTGCTGTTCGGCACCAGCCTGCTGATCGCCCTGCACGCCGCCCGCCGCCTCGGCGGCCCGATCGCGGAGGTGGAGCGGGCCGCGCGCGCCTTTGCCCGCGGCGACGCCGCGGTGCCGCCCGCCGGCAGCGGCGTCGGCGAGGTGGATGCGCTGGCCGAGACGCTGGCCCGCGCGGCCGGCGAGCGCCTGGCGCGCGAAGCCGAGCGCCTCGCCATCGCCGCCCGGCTCGAGATGGTGCTCGCCACCACGGGCGATGCGGTGCTCGCGCTCGATCCGGCCGGCAAGGTCATCTACCTGAACCGGCAGGCGGCCGCGATGCTGCCCGCCGGAGTGCGGGGAGCCGGACGATCTGCCGCCGAACTGTGGCCGGCCGGCCCGGTGCCCGACCTCGTCGAGCGGGTCACCGCCGCCGGCGGCCGGGCTCGCGCGACCGGCTTCGACCCCGACCAGGGCCGCTGGATCGAGGCCGAGGCCCTGCGCGACGCCGACGGCATCACCCTGTTCCTGCGCGATGTCACGCAGGCCCGCGCGCTCGAGGAGGCGCTGCGCGCCGGCCGAGCGCAGCTGCAGGCGGTGCTCGACCACCTGCCGATAGGGGTGCTGCTGGTCGGTGCCGACGGCCGGCTCGAGTTCGCCAACCGCCAGGCCGCGGACCTGCTGGGCGAACCGCTGGATGCAGGGCGGCTGCTGGCCACCGATCTCCGCACCGTCGCCCTCGCCGAGGCGCTGGCCGCCGACGGCTCGGCCCGCGGCGAAGTCTGGATCCGCCGGCGCGTGGGCGAGGACGTGCTGCTCCGTTTTGCCGCGGCCCCGTTGCCAGCGTCGGCGGGCGGCGCGCGGGCGACTGTCGTCGCCGTCACCGACCTGTCGGAGGAGCGGCGCGCGGCCGATGCGCTCCGCGAGAGCGAGATCCGCTTCCGCACCCTGGCAGAGGCGGTGCCGCAGATCGTCTGGTCGGCGGCGCCGGAAGGCGGCATCGACTACGTGAACCCGCGCTTCGCCGAGTTCACCGGCCTCGACATGCCGTCCGAGGCCGCGCCGGGCGGTTCCGCCACCCACCCGGAGGACCGCGAACAGGCCCGCAGCGCCTGGACGCGCGCCCTCGCCTCCGGCGAGCCCTTCGTCTTGGAATACCGCCTGCGCGGCGCGGCCGGCGAATGGCGCTGGTTCTCGGCCCAGGCGCTGCCGGCGCGCGAGCCGGGCGGGCGCATCACCCGCTGGATCGGCGCGGCGACGGACGTGACGGACCTGATCGCCGCCCGCGTCGCGCTGGAGAACCAGGTGATGGCCGAGGCTGCGGCCCGCCAGGCCGCCGTCGCTGCCGCCGAGGCCCTGGCCGCGTCCGAGGAGCGCTTCCGTCGATTCGCCGAAGCCAGCCCGGACGTGCTCTGGATTGCCGACGGCCCGGGCCGCCGCTACGACTACGTGAGCCCCGCCTTCGAGCGGATCTGGGGCGCGAGCCGCGGCGATCTGCTCGGCAACCCGCGGCTCTGGGCGGCCAGCATCCATCCCGATGACCGCCCCCGCGTCGCCGTGGCGCGCGGCGGGGGCGGCGATGCGCCCTTCGCCGGGTTCGACTGCGAGTACCGGATCCTCCGCCCGGACGGGCAGGAACGCTGGATCCGCGAGATCGGCTTCCCGGTGCTGGACGCGGCCGGCAGGCTCGCCCGCCGCGGCGGCTTCGCCCGCGACGTGACCGCCGCAAAGCAGGCGGAGGAACGGCAGACGCTGTTGATCGCCGAGTTGAACCACCGCGTGAAGAACACGCTCGCCACCGTGCAGTCGCTGGCGCTGCAGACGGCCCGGGGCCTCGCGACGCCCTCGGACCCGCTCCGCCGCTTCCTGGCCGAGTTCCAGGCCCGCCTCCTCGCGCTGTCCCGCGCGCATGACATCCTGACGGCCCGCACCTGGTCCGGCGCGATGCTGGACGAGGTGGTCGCCGCCGCCCTCTCGCCCTGGCGCCCGGACGATGGCGTCGGCAAGCCGAGGATCGAGGTCGAGCGCGGCCCGCCCGTCTGGCTGCCGCCGAAGGCTGTACTCGGTCTGTCGCTCGGCCTGCACGAGCTGGCGACGAACGCGCTGAAGCACGGCTCCCTGACGGTGCCGGCGGGCCGTGTCATCCTCGGCTGGACCAGCGAGCCCGACCAGGGCGTGCGGCTGCGCTGGGTCGAGCGCGGCGGGCCGCCGCCGAAGCCCCCCGAGCACCAGGGCTTCGGCACGCGGCTGCTGCAACGCGGGCTGCCGGGCGAACTCGGGCCGGGCAGCACCGTGGCCTTCACCTATCTGCCCGAGGGGTTGGAGGCGGAGATCCGATTCCGGGCCGGCACCGCCCCGCCATGAGCCGCAGTGCGCGGATTCTTGTCGTCGAGGACGAGGCGATGGTGGCGATGCTGCTCGAGGACACGCTGAACGACGCGGGCTTCCAGGTGCTCGGGCCTGCGGCGACGGTGGCCGAGGCGATGGCGGTGCTGGATGCGGAGCGCCCGGCGGGCGCGGTGCTCGACATCAACCTCGGCGGCGAAACGAGCGCGCCCGTCGCCGACAGGCTCGCCGCCGAGGGCGTCCCGTTCCTGATCTGCTCCGGCTACGGCGCGTCGGGCGTGCTGCCGGCACACGCGGCGCGGCCCGTGCTGGCCAAGCCCTACGACCCGGGCGAACTGCTGCGCACCATGCGGCGGCTGCTGGCCGGCTGAGTGGGTTGCGCTGCAGCGCGGCGCTTCCCATCTCGCGCCGGGTGTCTGGGGTTCCGCGCGGCCTGTCGCCGCGGCGCCGGACCAGGCTTGGGGGTCCGGTGTCGCATGGACACATCGGTCGCGGTGCCGCTTCTGCTTGGCCTCGTGCTGCTGATCGGCGGGGGCGAGGTGCTGGTGCGCGGCGCGGTCGGGCTTGCCGAGCGGCTCGGGGTTTCACCGCTCCTGATCGGGCTGACGGTCGTGGCGCTCGGCACCTCCGCGCCGGAACTGGCCGTCAGCGTGCAGGCGGCGCTGGCGGGCTCGCCCGGCATCGCCATCGGCAACATCGTCGGGTCCAACATCGCCAACATCCTCGTCATTCTCGGGCTGTCGGCGCTGCTGTGCCCCATCGCCGTCGCGTCCCGCGCGCTCACGCGCGACGGGCTGGTGATGCTGGCGACGGCGGCGGGCTATGCCGTGCTGGCAGCCGCCTGGGGGCTGGACCGCGTGGTGGGCGCGCTGCTGCTGGTCTCGGCGATCGTCTATCTGACCCTGACGGTGCGGGCGGAGCGGCTATCGACAACCGACCACGGCGCCGTGTTCGACAAGGCTGCCGCATTCGAGGAGGTCGGGCCGGGGCGGCTCCATCGGCTGCACGGGGTGCTGAAGCCACTGCTGTTCCTGGTCGCCGGCCTCGTGCTGATCGTCTTCGGCGGGCGGCTTCTGGTGCAGGGAGGGGTCGCCCTGGCGCAAGGCCTCGGCGTGTCGGAGGAGGTGATCGGCCTGACGATCATCGCCGTCGGCACCTCCCTGCCCGAACTGGTCACCTCGGTCATCGCCGCCATCCGTCGCCACGCCGACGTCGCGCTCGGCAACGTCATCGGCTCGAACATCCTGAACGTCCTGGTGATCGGCGGCGTGACCTCCACGATCGCGCCTGTCGTCGTGGTGCCGCAGATGCTGTGGCTCGACATGCCGGTGATGGTGGCGGTCACGCTGCTCTGCCTCGTCTTCGCGCGCAGCGGCTGGCGCATCGGGCGGCGGGAGGGCGGGTTGATGCTGGCGCTCTACGCGGCCTATGTCGGCGTTCTTCTGGCAATCTGACCGGGCGCGCGGCCCATCCGCAACATCACCCGGCGGCTGTGGCGGGCCGGAGCCGGGATGCTGCCACCGCGCACATCCGGTTGACGTCCCCCGCTGCCGGCCCCAAGCCGCCCAGGACGACAGGACGCGACGATGAAGCAGGACCCCGCCGACCGCTGGCTGACCGAGGGCGCGGCGAAGCACCGCGCCGGGGACCTTGGCGGCGCCGAGGCGCTGTACCGCCGCGTGCTGGCCCGCCGCCCGATGGATGCCAACGCGCTGAACCTGCTCGGGCTGATCGCCCGCGCGCGGGGCGATGCAGGACAGGCCGTGGCGCTCTCCGGCGAGGCGCTGGCGCGGCGCCCGGACAGCCCGGTGTTCCTCGCCTCCCATGGCGCCGCGCTCGCCGAGGCCGGCCGCCCTGCCGAGGCGCTGCGCTTCCTGGCCGAGGCCGCCCGGCTGCGCCCGGAGGACGCGGTGAACCTCCGCAACCTCGGCCAGGCGCTGTCGGACACCGGCCGCGCCGCCGAGGCGCTGCCGCCGCTGCGCCGCGCCGCTGCCCTCTCGCCCGGGGAGCCGGAGCCGCCGCTGGCGCTGGCCCATGCGCTGCGCCAGCTTGGCCAGCGTGAGGAGGCGGTGCGCGCCGCCCGCGCCGCGCTGGCCGCAGCAGGCGAACGGCCGATCGCCGCCGAGGCGCGCTTCCTGCTGGCCGCCCTCGGTGCCGAGTCCCCGCCCGACCGCGCACCCGCCACCTATGTGCGCGACGTGTTCGACCGCTACGCGCCCCGCTTCGACGCCGACCTGACGGGCACGCTCGGCTACGCGACGCCCGCTGCCCTGGCGGCGCTGCTGGAGCGGGCCGGCGCGGCGAAGGACGGGCGGGCGGAGGCGTTGGACCTCGGCTGCGGCACCGGCCTGTCGGGCGTGGCGCTCGCGCCCTTCGCGGCACGGATCGAGGGCGTGGACCTGTCGCCCCGCATGCTGGAGGCGGCGCGCGCCCGCGACCTGTATGCCGCTTTGTACGAGGCCGATCTGCTGGCTTTCCTGCCGGCCCGCGCCGCGTCGTTCGACCTCGTGTTCGCCGCCGATGTGCTGAACTACCTCGGCAACCTCGCGCCCGCCTTCGCCGGCGCGGCGGTCGCGCTGCGGCCGGGCGGGAGGCTGGCGTTCAGCGTGGAGACGGCGAAGGCCGACGCGGTCGAACTCGGCGAGGGCCTGCGCTACCGCCACCCGCCCGCGCATGTCGCGGCGCTGCTCGAGGCCGCGGGCTTCACCGTGGAAGCGCGGGAGGACGCGGTGCTGCGGCAGGAACGTGGCGCACCGGTGAAGGGCGTGCTGTTCGTCGCGCGGCGCTGATCCCGCTCACGCCCCTGGCCGCCCCTTCGAGATCGCCTCCGCGATCCTGTCCACGTCATTGCCGGCGGTGCTGGACGGATGCCGCGTCAACAGCGGCGCCTGATTGCGGATCGCCTCCTTCACCTTCGGGTCGCGGCGGATGATGCCGGCCAGCGGCACCTCCCGCCGCAGGAAGCGCCGCGCCGCCTGCGCCAGCGTCTCGTAGGTGTGGCGGCCGGAGGACAGATCCTGCGCCTGGTTCACCACGATGGACACCGCCGATCCCGGCGCGTCCTGCTGGTGAAGCTTCAGCACCGCGTAGGCGTCGGTCAGGCTGGTCGGCTCGTCGGTCGCGACCACCAGAAGCAGGTCGGCGGAGGCCGCCATGCGGCGCGTGGCGGAATCGAGCCCCGCGCTCAGGTCCACGATCACGTCCTGCCAGCGCGTCGCGGCGTCCGGCAGCAGCGCCACCGCCGCATCCAGCGCCGCGGGGTCGAGCGCCGCCAGGCTGCCCGAGCCGGAGCGCCCGGCCAGGATGTCGAAGCCCGCGGTCGGCAGGTGCAGCGCCGCCTGCGGCAGCGCGACGCGCCCGGCCAGCACGGCGCCGATGTCGTGCGCCGGAGAGAGGCCGAGCTGCACGTCCACGTTCGCAAGCCCCAGATCCCCGTCCAGCAGCAGCAGCCGCCGCCCGCGCTTCGCCAGCGCCTGCGCCAGAGTGATCGCGAACCAGGTCTTGCCGACGCCACCCTTGCCCGAGGCGATGGCGATGATCCGCCCGCGGGACGGCGCGGAGAGCGGCAGCGGAAGCGCGGCGAGGGAGGCACTCATGCGGCGTTGTCCTCGAGCAGCAGCGGTTCGCCGGCAAGCCGGCGCGCGAGCAGGGAAGGGGTGAGGGGGATGAGCCCGTCGGCGGGCCCCGGCCCGCAGCCGGCCTCGGCGAAGGCGAGCGGGCCGGCCCAGGCGGCCGCCAGCACCGAGCCGAGACGTCGCGCCTGGTCCAGCCGCGTCGGCACCAGCAGGCGGCTGCCCAGCAGCGCGTAGGCGCGGGCGAGTTCGGCCGCCTCGTCCGCGTCGAGCCCTGCGGGCAGAACGGCCACCACCTCGGCCTCGGCGGCGCGGATGAGGGCGACGAGAAAGGCGGCGTCGGCGGCGTCGAACGGGTCGGTCCCCGCGGTGTCGATCAGCACCGGCTGCCCGGGCGCGCGGGCGGCGAGCGCCTTGCCGAGCGCCGCCGGCGTCTGCGCCACCGTCACCGACAGCCCGAGGATGCGCGCGAAGGCGGTCAGCTGCTCGGCAGCGCCCGCGCGCCTCGCGTCGGTCGTGACGAGCAGCGGCGGCGTTCCGGCCAGCACCGCGCGGGTGGCGAGTTTGCCGGCCGTCAATGTCTTGCCCGCGCCGGGCGGGCCGGCGAGCAGCAGCGGGCGCGCGCTGCCGTCCGGCAGCGCGACGAAACGGAACTCCCGCGCCAGCGCATCCTCGACGCGCTCCCCTCCGAGCCGCGCCGCCAGCGCGGCAGGCAGGTTGTGGCGCGCCAGCGGCGTCGCGCGCGCGGCGGGCGCGACGATGACGGGCTCATCGAGTGGCGGCTCGCAGGCGGCGGAGACCTCGACGCTGCGCCCCTGCCTGCGGATGCCGAGGATCACGGCGTCCGGGCCCAGTTCCCGGCGGATGTCGGCCAGCGCTTCGGCGGTTGTGGCGGCGCGGAAGACCTTGAGGCGCATGTCAGACGACACCCACGGTGCGGATCCGCGCGCGCGGATGGATCTCGCTCTGCGCCAGCACCGGCGTGGCTGGCCGGAACCGCTCGACGATCGCGCGGACATGCGCCCGCACCGCGCCCGAGCACACGAGCACAGGGGATTCGCCGGAGGCGACCGCGGCATCCAGCGTGTCGCGCAGGCGCTGCATGAACTCCGACAGGCGGTTGGCCGGCATGGCGAGCTGACGGTCCTCGCCCTGGCCGGTGATGCTTTCGGCGAAGGCGCTCTCCCATTCCGGGGAGAGGGCCACCATCGGCACATAGCCGCCCGCGCCGCGCACCGACTCGCTGATCTGCCGCGCCAGCCGCATCCGCACCACCGACACCGTGCCCGGCACCGAGCGTATGCCTGAGGCGGCGGCTTCCTGGATGCCTTCCAGGATGGTCGGCAGGTCGCGGATCGAGACCCGTTCCGCCAGCAGCGCCTGCAGCACGCGCTGCACGGTGCCGACGCTGGCATGCGCCGGGATCAGGTCCGACACCAGGCGCTGGTGCTCGCGCGGGAGTTCGTCGAGCAGCTTCTGCGTCTCGGCATGGGACAGCAGCTCCGCCATGTTCTCGCGCACCACTTCCGTCAGGTGGGTGGCGAGCACGCCCGAGGCGTCCACCACCGTGCAGCCGCGCGCCAGCGCCTCGTCGCGGTGCTGCTCCTCGATCCAGAGCGCGGGCAGGCCGAAGGTCGGTTCCGTCACGCGTTCGCCCGGCAGCGAGGGCACATTGCCAGACGGGTCGATCGCGAGCACGAGCGGCGGGCGCAGCCGGCCGCGCCCGGCCTCGATCTCCTTCACGCGCACCACGTATTCGTCCGGGTCGAGGCGCAGATTGTCCTGGATGCGGACGGCGGGCAGAACAAAGCCCATCTCCTGCGCGATGGTCTTGCGCAGGCCGCGGATCTGCTCGGTCAGCCGTGGCGCGTCGCCGGCGGCGAGCGCGAGCAGCCCGTAGCCGAGTTCGACGCGCAGCAGGTCGATCTGCAAGGAGGCCGTGACGGGCGCCTCGGCGGCTGCGTCCGGCTCCGGCGGCGGCGCCGCGGCCGCCGCCTTCTCCTTCCGCCAGCGGTGCCAGGACGCCGCTCCCGCGCCACCCGCCAGCAGCATGAACGGGATGAACGGCATACCTGGCAGCAGCGCCATCACCGCGGCCGCGCCGGCTGCCACGCCGAGCGGCTTCGCCGTGCCGCCTAGCTGGCCGAACAGCGCCTTGTCGGCCGAGCCCTCCGTGCCGCCCTTCGTCACCACCATGCCCGCCGCGACCGAGACGAGCAGCGCCGGGATCTGCCCGACCAGCCCATCACCGACCGTGAGCGTCGAGAAGGTGGTCACGGCCTCTCCAAAGGGCATGCCATGGCGCACGATGCCGATGGCTATGCCGGCCAACAGGTTGATGAAGGTGATGATGAGGCCTGCGATCGCGTCCCCGCGCACGAACTTCGCGGCACCGTCCATCGCGCCGAAGAAGCTGCTCTCGTCGGACAGCTCCTTGCGGCGCTTGCGCGCCTCGTCCTCGCGGATCAGGCCGGACGACAGGTCGGCGTCGATCGCCATCTGCTTGCCGGGCATCCCGTCCAGCGTGAACCGGGCCGCGACTTCGGCGATGCGCGTCGCGCCCTTCGTGATCACGATGAACTGGATCACGGTCACGATCAGGAAGATGATCACGCCCACGACCAGCGAGTTGGCGGCCACGAACGAGCCGAACGCTTCGACCACGTGGCCGGCGGCCGCGGTGCCCTGCGCCCCGTTCGCCAGGATGAGCCGCGTCGTGGCCGTGTTGAGCACCAGTCGGAAGAGCGTGAGGGCCAGCAGCAGCGACGGGAAACTGGAGAACTCCAGCGGCCCGCGGATGTACATGACCGTCATCAGGACGATCGTGGTCAGCAGGATGTTGATGAGCAGCAGAAAGTCGAGCGTGATCGTCGGGAGCGGGATCAGGATGACGAAGATCAGGGCCGCCGCGCACAGCGGAAACAGCAGCCCGCGGTTCTGCCCGACGAAGCGCACCAGCGGGTTGTTTTCCAGACTGAGCGTCGCCATGCGGCCGGGGGCTCCATCCCACGCGGCGGACGGCGGCCCGTGCACCGGCGGGCCACGACCGAGCGTCCGTCCGTCTGATCGGACGGCCCTCCCCGGGGGGCGCATGGGCCGCGCGCGACCTGCGCGGCCGCGCAAGCAAGACCCGCGCGGCGCAGCGCGGCTAAAGATGCGCGGGCGTCCGGGCCGTCCGGAGGCGGCGCGCTCAGACGCCCACGTATTTCGCCACGATGCCCCGGGCGGCGGCCGCGTCGCGGGTCCCCTGCACGATCGCCCGCCCGTCGGCGAACAGCGTCACCGTGTACGCGTCCGCCTGGAAGCGGAGCAGGAACTCGTTGCCCTTCGCCCGGGCCGACGCCGGGAGCCGCCGGCTGAGCGCCCGCAGATCCACCGCGGTGCCCTCCGGCGGCAGCACCTGCACCGCGTCGCGCCCGCACAGCGCCGTCGCCGCGGACGCCCGCGCGCCGTCGAGGAACTCGTACCGGCCCTGCCCGCAGCACGCGCACCGGCCCGGCTCGTGCGCTGCCTGCACACGGACCGCCCGCACCCGTCCGGTCCACACATCGATGGTCAGCAGCCGCCCGTGCAGCGCGTCCGCCCGCCCCGCAAGCAGCTTCAGCGCCTCGGTGGCCTGGAAGCTCGCGACGACGCCGGCCGCCGTCGCCAGCACGCCGGCCGTGTCGCACGTCGGCAGCGACCCCGGCGGCGGCGGCTCGTCCCAGAGGCACCGCAGGCAGGGGGTCTGTCCGGGGACGACCGCCAGCACGCGGCCCTCCACGCCCACGCAGGCGCCGTAGACCCACGGCACACCGCCCTGCACGGCCACATCGTTGACGAGATAGCGCGTCTCGAGATTGTCCGTCCCGTCCAGGAGCAGGTCGGCGTCGGCGCACAAGGCGCGGGCGTTGCGCGGCCCGAGGTCCGCGACCACCGGCTCCACCTCGACCGCCGAGTTCACCCGCCGCAGCTTCCGCGCCGCCGCTTCCGCCTTCGGCAGGCACTCGCTTACGTCCTGCTCGTCGAACAGCATCTGCCGCTGGAGGTTGTCGAGCTCGACGAAGTCGCGGTCGATCAGTCGCAGGTGCCCGATGCCCGCGCGGACGAGGAGACTCGCCAAGGTGCCGCCCAGGGCCCCGCACCCGACCAGCGCGACGCTCGTGTGCCGGAGCCGGCGCTGCCCGTCGAGCCCGAGCTGCGGCAGCCGGATCTGGCGGCTGTAGCGCGCCAGGTCGGGGTAACGGGCAAACGCGTCGTCGGGGATACCGGGCACCGCGGACCTCACGACGCGGGCCGCGCGGGACGCAGGGAGTTCCACGCATCGCGGGCGGCCGCGGAGTTGAACAGCCCGAACAGCACGAGCAGCAGACCCTGGCTGTCGGAATAGAGCAGCCAGATCGCGCCCACCACGAGGCAGAGCAGTGTTGCGAGCACGGCCAGCACCAGGTCGGCCAGCAGCACCCCCGGCAAGCGGAGCAGCGTCATGCCCGCGACGGCCAGCAGCCCGATCCCGATCAGCCGCGCCCCCCAGACGAACGCCGTGACCGACCCGTCATACACGCGCTCGCCGCTGATCTTGACCAGCCCGAGCCCGAAACCCACGTACAGGAACAGCAGCGCCGACACGAGGGTGATTAAAGGCGACGGGACGCGCGGCGGCGGCGATCGCGGCCCGGACCACGGACTCGGCTGCGGTACGCTCATGCGCTCTCCTGCGGGCGAAGTCGCGACCGCGCGGCCCGGAGATCACCCCCGGCCGCCCATGCCGCGCATCGTAACGAGCCGGTGCCGGCGGGTCACGAGCGGAGCCGCGCGGCCCCGGGCCGGCAGCAAAGCAGCCGGAGACGACGCGCATAGGGTCGTCTCCGGCCGCGCTCAGGAGGTCGACAGTCGTGGAGCGCCCGCCGCGGGCCGGGTTCAGGCCAGCGGTGCGGCGAACTCGAGATTGATGGCCTTCACCGTGGTCGTCTGGTCGTCGTCCTGGGCCTGAAGCGACTCGATGAACGCCTGGATGAACGTCGTGGCCAGCCCGGTGGCGGCCTGGCCGACGCCGGTCAGGACGGTGTCCCGCACCGTCGGATCACAGCCTGAAAGCGCGAACACGCTTCCGGTCGCGGCCGTCAGCAGCCACTTGCGGCTGCGGCTCATGGGCGAACGCATGTACATCTCCTTGCTCAGCGGACACCCCGGAACTGCCGGGCCGGGGCCGACTGCGGCGGCGCTGGCCGCCACCCTTTTGAGTATCGGCTGGGCCCGGTGACAGGTTCATTCTGCGGACGTTTCGTCAGCTGGGACGCGGATTCGCGCCCGCGCCGCGCGGCATCCGAGGCGCACTATTCGCCGAGGTCGTCCGGCGGCATTTCCGGCGGCGGTTCCGGCTGCGGTACGGGCGGATTCGGGACCGGCGGATTGGGCGTCGGGGCCGGCGGTGACGGCGCCGCGCCGCCCGACTTGGGTCCCGGCGTCGACGGACGACCGCCGCCCGCGGCCGGCGCGCCCTTGCTCGGCGGAGCCTTACCGGCAGCCTCGGCGGCCTGGCGCTGCGCGCGAGTGGGCAGGCGCTCGAGCCGCGGCTTGAGTTGCCTCTCGAAAATACGGCCGACCGGCTCGAGCAGCTTCTGGCGCTGCTGTTGAATCTCCATCATCGCCTTCGTCTTGTCGGTCTCGCCGCTGAGGAGTTTCAGGCGCTCGTCCAGCCGGTCGAAATCGGCCTTGCGGCGCGACATGTAGCCGCGGGCCTGATCCTGGCACTCCCTGAGGATGGAGTTGGCCTTCTGAGACTGGGCTTCGTCGAGCTGGTAGCGCTGGATGAACTCCCGGACATAAGCCTCCCACTGGCCTTCGAAGCCCGCGCTGGCCGCGGCGGGATTGGCCACCGCCCCGCGCGGGATCCGCCCGCCGGGCGCGTTGACGACGCCGCCCGGCGTCGGGGGCACCGGGGTCGGGTTGGGCACGGCGACACCACCGGAGGGCGCAGGAGCGGGCTCCGGCCGGCCGGGCGTGCGGGTCCGCGGATTGGGCGGGCCGCCGCCGGGCTTGGCGGGCGTGGCGTCCTTCGCGGGCGGCGGGCTGATCACGTGGCCGCCGGGGGGCGTCGCCGGGGGAGCGGACACCGGCGGCGGGGGCGGGGGCGGCAGGGGCAGAGTGCTTTGCCCCACGTTGCGCGGGGCGGGCCGGTCAAGACGGTCGCCGCGTCGGAACTCCTCGACGGTCATTTGGCCGGTCACGATCCGCTGAAGCTGTTCCTCGGTACCGGCGAAGCTCTCGTACATCTGGCGGAGATCCTCATCATGAATCTTCCGCTGCTCGTCGGTCAGGATCTCGCGCCATTGCGCGTTTCCCTCGATGATGATCTGTTTGGCCTGCTCGTAGAGCGGGAGCGCTTTCTTGCCCCACTGCACGAGCTCGGTCGCGTCCATCTCGCCGCCGCTGCGCACCTCGAACATGCGATCCACCAGCGCGAACAGCTCGTCGCGATGCTGCGCCAGGAACTCGTCGCACTTCGCCTTGAGGAAATCCTGCGTGTACTGGTCCTGTTCCGGCGTCAGGTTGTACCGCCGCGCCAGCATCCGCGCGTGGTTGTCGATCAGCGCGTCGATGTTCAGCAGGCTGGCGAAGCCCCGCCGTCCGCCTTCGTCCTGTGCCGCCGCCCATCCGGCGCCCAGCGCCGCGACCACCAAGCCCCCGATCCAGACGCGCAGCAAACCGGACATGCGACCATCTCCCGGGCGCCGCGGCGACAGGGAACACCCCGGCCGGCCGAAGCGGACGCCAACGTATTATAAGGAGATCGGCTCTCGCGGTTGCGGTGTTCGCTCCGGGCGGGCCGCCCCCGCCCTGCGGGGACTGAAAACGATTCGCGTGCCGTTCGAGGGTCTCGCTGTGTCGCAGAAAGCGCTCCCGCCGCCTGCTGCCTGTATCTTCGATCTCGACGGCACGCTCGTCGATTCGCTCCGGGACATCGCCGAGGCGGCCAACGAGTGCCTTGAGCTACTCGGCATCCCACCGCGCCGCATCGCGGATTATCGGTACCTGGTGGGCGAGGGTGTCCCGATGCTCGTGCAGCGCTTGCTGGGCGAGTCGCACCCGCACTGCGTCGCGCGCTGCACGGAGCTTCTGCGCCCGGCATACCGCACCCGCGTGCTCCGGCACACGCGGCCGTACGCGGGCGTGCCCGACCTCGTCGGACGGCTGCATGCGCGCGGCGTCCCGCTCGCGGTGCTTTCGAACAAGCCGCACGACATGACGGTGCGGATCGTCCGGACGTTCTGGCCGGAGGCGTTCGCGGCGGTGCAGGGGTATGTGGAGGAGCGTTACCGCAAGCCCTCGCCGCACCACGCGCGGGAGATCTGCGCGGCGCTGGGTGTGGACCCGGCGGCGACCTGGGTCATCGGCGACACGCCGACGGATGTGGCCACGGCGCGGGCCCTGGGCGGCGTCGCCATCGGCGTCACGTGGGGTTTCCGCACGCGGGCCGACCTGGCCGCGGCCGGCGCCGACCGGATCGTGGACCGGCCCGACGAGCTGGGGTAGGGACGGGCCGCGCCGGCGTCGCGGGAAGAGAACGGCGGGCCCCGCGTCGCGGCCGTCGCAGTGCGACGGGGCGGCGTGGGGCCCGCGTGCTGTGCCGCGGCGTTACGGCCGCGATCCGAGTCAGTGCTGGTGCAGCGTCGGTTCGCGCTTCGACTGCCAGATGGACCAGGCGATGAAGGCGACGCACACGATGATCGCGATGAGTCGCACGCTGTCGAAGCTGATGTAGTTCAGCGGCCGAGCGAGCACGAAGCCCGCTTTCTGCGCGGCGCCGGTGACGGTCTGCACGACCTGGAGGTCGTAGGCCAGCATCAGCGGCACGCCCAGCACGGCGACCATGTTCATGACCTTGAGCAGCGGGTTGATGGCGGGGCCGGCGGTGTCCTTCAGCGGGTCGCCGACGGTGTCGCCCGTGACCGAGGCCTTGTGCTTCTCGCTGCCCTTGCCGGTGTTCTTCTCGAGGTCGCGGGGCTCGTCCTCGACCATCTTCTTGGCGTTGTCCCAGGCGCCGCCGGCGTTGCACATGAAGCTCGCCAGGAGCTGGCCGGCGACGATCGCGCCGCCGAGGAAGCCGGCCAGGCCGATCGGCCCGAGCGCGAACCCGACCAGGATCGGCGTGACCACGCCCAGAATCGCGGGCCCGATGAGCTCCTTCTGGGCCGCCGCGGTGCAGATGCTCACCACGCGGCCGTAGTCCGGCTTCTTGGTCCCGGCCCAGATGGCCTTGTCGCGGAACTGGACGCGGCATTCGTTAACGATGAGGTAGGCCGCGCGACCGACGGCGCGAATGAGCATGCTGCTGAACAGGAACGGGACCGCGCCGCCGATGAGCATGCCGATGAGGAGCTTGGGCGAGCTGACGGTCAGCAGACCCGCCACGGTGTTGAACACCTCGAGCGGCAGGGGCTCTTCCTCGCCGCCGCCGCCGGAGCCGATGACCGTGATGAACGAGGCGTACAGCGAGACGGCCGCGATGACGGCCGAGCCGATCGCGACGCCCTTGGTGACGGCCTTGGTCGTGTTGCCGACGGCGTCGAGGTCGGCCAGGATCTGCCGGCCCTCCTTGTAGGCCGCCTCGCTGGGGAACTTGTCCTTCTCGTAGCCCATCTCGGCGATGCCGTTGGCGTTGTCGGCGATCGGGCCGAAAACGTCCATCGACACCGTGTTGCCGGTCAGCGTCAACATGCCGATGCCGCACATGGCCACGCCGTAGGCGATGAAGATCGGGTTCAGTTGCTGCATGGTGCTCGAGTAGATCAGCACCGAGCCGAAGATCGCCGCGCACAGCACGACCGCGGTCCACACGGCCGACTCGTACCCGACCGCGAAGCCCTCGATGATGGTGGTGCCGTGGCCGGTCTCGCAGTTGCGCTTGATCCCGCGCACCGGGCTGTACTCGGTGCCGGTGAAGTACTCGGTCGTGCGATTCAGGGCGATGCACAGCAGGATGCCGATCAGGCAGGTGATCGACGGCCGCATGTCGCCGCCCGGGATGCCCCAGGTCGCCCAGAGCGGGAGGTTCTGGATATCGGCCCAGGCCGTCGCGCTCAGCGCGCCGCTCGCGACCATCTCGGCGCTGAAGCGGAGGTAGAAGATGCCCAGCACGACGAACCCGGCAATCGAGATCGCGGAGCCGATCAGGAAGCCCTTGTTGATCTGCCGCATGGCCTCGGCCACGTTGCCCTTGTCGCCCGCGCGGACCGTGTAGGTCGAGATGATCGAGCCGATCACGCCGATGGCGCGGACCAGGATCGGGAAGATGACGCCCTTGTGACCGAAGGAGGCCCAGCCCAGGATCATCGCGGCGACGATCGTCACCTCGTACGACTCGAAGATGTCGGCCGCCATACCGGCGCAGTCACCGACGTTGTCGCCGACGTTGTCGGCGATCGTGGCCGCGTTGCGCGGGTCGTCCTCGGGGATGTCCTTCTCGATCTTGCCCACCAGGTCGGCGCCGACGTCGGCGGCCTTGGTGTAGATGCCGCCGCCGACACGCATGAACAGGGCCAGCAGCGTGCCGCCGAAGCCGAAGCCCAGCAGGGCCTCGTAGGCGTGCTCGCCGTAGACCATGAAGATCAGCGTGCCGCCCAGCAGACCCAGCCCGTCCGTCAGCATGCCGGTGATCGTGCCCGACCGGTAGCCGAGCATGAGGGCCTTGCCGAAGCCGGTGCGGGCGGCCGAGGCCACGCGCAGATTGCCGCTGGTCGCCATGCGCATCCCGACGAACCCGACCATCGCCGAGAAGACCGCGCCCATGAGAAACGCGCCGGCGCGCCCGATGGCGTACTCGAACTTGTATGCGCCGCCGCCGGTGTACCGGGACAGGAACAACACGAAGACCAGGATCAAGATCATGATCGCGACGGCCGTCAGTTGCCGCCGGAGGTACGCATCCGCCCCCTCCCGGACGGCGGCCGCGATTTCCTGCATCCGCGGCGTGCCCTGGTCGGCCTTACGCACCTGGGACATCAGCAGGCCGGCGTAGGCCAGCGCCGCGAGCGCCGTCGCGAAGGCGCCCCACAGCGCCCAGACCTCACCGACCGTGAACTTCGGATCTTTCATGAACGCGAACCACTGGAAGGCCCCGTGGCTGCCGCCGGCCGCGCCGGCCGCCGGCTCCGCCGCGCCGAGCAGCAGCCCGTTGGGGGCGCCGTACACGCTCGCGTGCACGAACAGCCCGAGGAACACGAACAGGACGGCCATCAGGCACATCTTGGGATACCGAAGGTACAGGGTCAGCAACAGGGATTTTCGTTTCACGCCTCGACTCCCGTAGTGCGAAACAAGACCAGGACCTGCCATCCGGTGGTGGCACCGCCGCGCCAGGCTCGGCGGCCGCCGAGGACCGGATGCGGCCGCCGTCGCTCCGACCGCGCCGAAGCAGACCGGCCGCACCCGCCGTCAGGGGCAGCCCAGACGAAGCGCGGAATATAGGCGAACACAAGGGGCATTCAAGGGCCGGGGGCGAAATGGAGGAGTTTCGGGCGCGCCCGGGCGGAATCGACCGGCACGTCACCCCCTTCCCCCACGGGCCCGCACGATAACCACCCCCGCTCCGGTGCGCCGGAGACGGCGGTCGGCGGGGCCTGCGGACCGGCCGGGGGGCTAGAAGGGGTACATTTCCTTCGCGATGCGCTTCAGCGACTTGCGCTGCTTGCGGCGGCGACGCTCGGACGGCTTCTCGTAGTAGCTGGTGCGCTTGATGTCGCGCGTGAGCCCTTCCTTCTCGCAGAGCTTCTTGAAGCGCCGCACCATCTGCTCGACCGATTCGTTGCCGCGAACCTTGACCTTGATCATGCCCACCAGGCCTTTCGCAGTACCCAGTTCATCATCGACCCCTGACAGGGGAAACGTTGTCCAGACTGGCCATAATAGCCCCGGAGGCGCTGAACTTGCAAGCGCGTCAGCCCCGGGAGCAGTCGCATCTTCACCGGGTCGGCACGTTCGGGGTATTCCCTGAGATGGGGGCGATGTTCGGTATCCGGCCCGACCGTCGTGCGCGCGGGCTTCGGCCCCTCCCGGGCGGCGCGGAGCCCGAGAGCCGGCGAGCCTCCTTGCCTGCGGGCATTCGGACGCGCCGGCCCGGGGGGCGGCGTCCGCCGGGGGCCCGCCGGCTGTCGCGGCCGCTCGGCGCGGCGGTAGAATCCGGGGCCGGCCGGGAGTGCCGCAGGGCGAGAGAGTCGGCGTCGGCCGGGCGAAGGTCGGTATGAGTGGTTCCCCGCACCGCGAGCGCGCGTCAGGGCCCGGGGCGGCTGCGCCTGCGGGCAGCGGTACCGGGCCGGACGAGCGGACGCTCATATCCGGCAGCGGGGTGCCGGCGGACGACGTGACGGCGACGGTGCCGACGATCGCGGGGTACGAGCTGCGGGAGGAGATCCACCGGGGCGGGCAGGGGGTCGTGTACCGCGCGGTGCAGCTCGGAACGAAGCGCGAGGTGGCGCTGAAGGTGCTGCTGGAGGGGCCGTTCGCGAGCGAGAGCACGCGGCGGCGGTTCGAGCGGGAGATCGAGCTGGCGGCGGCCCTGCGGCACCCGAACATCGTGACGATTCTGGATTCGGGACTGAGCCTGGGGCGCTACTACTTCGCGATGGAGTACATCGCCGGGGAGCGGCTGGACCGCTACCTCGCGCGGCAGCGGCCGCCGCTGCGCGACTGCCTCCTGCTGTTCGAGAAGATCTGCAAGGCGGTGAACTTCGCGCACCAGCGCGGGGTGATCCACCGCGACCTGAAGCCGCCGAACATCCTGGTGGATGCGGAGGGGGAGCCGCACGTGCTCGACTTCGGACTGGCCAAGCACGTCAGTACGCGGGCCGAGGGGGAGTCGACCGTGCAGATGCTCTCGACCAGCGGACAGATTCTCGGCACGGTCGCGTACATGTCGCCCGAGCAGGCGCTGGGCTCGCCCGACGTCGACGTGCGCAGCGACGTGTACTCGCTGGGCGTCATCTTCTACGAGGCGCTGACCGGCCAGCCGCCGTACGCCGTGACCGGGCCGCTGGGGGAGGTGCTCAACCGGATCGCGCACGACGACGCCGTCAGTCCGCGCTCGATCACGGCCCGGCTCTACGGCGCGCCCAAGATCAGCGACGAGCTGGCGACCATCCTGCTCAAGGCGCTCGAGAAGGAGCCGCCGCGCCGTTACCAGACCGCCGGCGAGCTGGCCCGTGACCTCCGCCGCCTGCTGGACGGCGACCCGATCGAGGCCAAGCGCGCCAGCGGCCTGTATATGCTGAAGAAGACGCTGCGGCGTTACCGGCTTCAGGCCGCGTCCGCCGGGCTGATCCTGGCGATGCTGATCGGCTTCCTGATCACGTTCGCGGTGCTGTTCACGAGCGAGCGCGACGCGCGGCAACGCGAGCGGGAGCAGGCCCAGGAGCTCGAGCGGGCCAAGGCCCGCACCGAGGCGGCGCTGGCGGAGGCCGAACAGCAGCGCGCGGAAGCGCAGGTCCAGCGGGCGGAAGCGCTGGCGGCCCAGCGGGAGCTCGAGCGCGCCCTCGTGCGGCAGCACATCCAGCGCGGCGACCTTGCGCTGACGCGCAGCGAGCTGAGCGAGGCGCGCGACAGCTACTGGGCGGCGTATCTGCTCGATCCCGGGCCGGCCGCGACCTGGGCGCTGCGCCGCTATTACCTCCAGACCGCGGAGTACGACAGCGAGCGGCTGGCCCTCCAGCTGAACGGACCTGCCTGCCTCGGCGCCCGCGGGCGGCTCGGGGCGGCGTGTACGACGCCGCTCGGGGTGACCGTGCGGGACCTGGAAGAGGCGGCAACGCTGGCGTGGCTGGCCGTGCCCGGGCCGGTGACGGAGCTCGCCGTCGGGGACGATGGTGCAGTCGCGGCGGCGGGCGCGGGCTGGGTGCGGGTGTGGCCGGCAGGAGCCAGCGTGCCGCGTGTGGCGGCGGCGCTGCCGGAGGGCTTCGGGCTGCACGCGCTCTTTGCCCTGCCGGGCGGGGCGGAGGCGGTCGTGGTGGGACGGCGACAGGTTCTGCGGCTGAGTGACGCGGGCCGGCCGCCGGTGGGGATTTCGTTGCGGGGCGTGGCGGCGGGCCGCGCCGACTACGCACCGGGTCTGCGCCGCGTTGCGGTGCCGACCTCGGTGGGGGTGGAGCTGGTGTCGGTGGACGAGGCCACCGCGGACGTGGTGTGGGTGGCGAAGAGCGCCCCGGCGCGCGCGGTGCGGTTCGAGGGGGACGAGCTGCTGGCGGTCCTGGCCGACGCCGTGTACGTCGCGCCGGTTGCGGAGTTGGAGCGTCGCGCGTGGACGCGGTTTCTCGAACTGGACGAACCCTGGGACCTGTTCGACCTGCGGCACGGGGTCGGCGCGATCGTGACGGCCACGCATGGGGGGCGGTTCGCCTACTTCGAAACCGGGGCCCCGCGGGGCAGCGCACAGCTGACGCGGGAGCGCATCGAGGAGCTCCGCCTGGTGAGCGGCGACCGGTCGGTCATGACGCTGGACGGGCGCGGGACGGTGTCGCGCTGGATCGAGGCGGAACGCGTCGCGCAGCGGCGGGCGATCTACGCCGGGGAAGTGGCCGCCTGGGCGACGTCGGCCGACGGCAGCACCGTGTTGTTGGCGACGCCCGACGGCCGCGTGCTGCTCTATCGGCCGGCGGAGGCGGCGCTGCCGCGCACGCTGCTCCGGCCGAGGTTGCTGGGTGTCGGGGGCGGGGACCTGGCGCTGGCCCTCAGCGACGACGGCAGCCGGGCGCTGATCCGCGACCGGGCGGTGCTGCGGTTCGTGGACGTGGCGCGGGGGGAGGCTCGGCCGCTGGTCTGGCGGCACCCGCGGCTGACCGAGCCGTCGGCCGTATCGCTCAGCGGCGACGGCGCGCTGGCGGCGCTGCTCACGCGGAGCGGGCTGGGCGACGTGCAGCGGATCGTGGTGCTGCCGTGGCGCACGCCGGAGATGCCCGCCGAGCCGCCCGCGGGGCGCAACTTCGTCGGCGCGTTGGTGCGCGACATCGTGTTTGCGCCGCTCAGCACGCGTCTGCTCGTGGTCCGGTCGAACGGCGAGCTGCTCTTCTACGACGCGCGCGAGCTGCGCGACGCCGAGTCCCGCGGACTGCCGGGCGGCGCGGGGCCGCCCTGGCTGGAGCTGGAGGCGCCGCCGACGCAGGTGGCGTTCAACCGCAGCGGCGAGTACCTGGCGGCGGCGGGCGAGGACAACGTGCTGCGGATCGTGCTCGTGCCGCGGGCCAGCGTGCTGCACCGGGTGCCGTTGCCGCTGCCGGTCGCCGCCCTGGCGTTCAATCCGCAGGACGACGTGCTGCTGGCGCGGCTGGTTGACGGCACGGTGCGCCTGATCGACCCCGCGACGGGGGAGTCGGTGGCAGCCTGGGCGCAGCCGGCGCGCACTCCGCGGCCGCTGGCGGCGTGGCTGGCGGTCGAAGACGGTCTGCTGCTGGGGGACGAGACGGGCGTGTACGAGCAGCGCTACCGCGACGCGGATGTGCTCATCGAGCGCAACCGCGCCCACGCGCGCGAGCGCGAGGTGCTGCGGCTCGTGGCGGACGGGCGTTTCGCGGCGGCGTGGAATGCGGCCGAGGCTGCGGGGCTTGGGTCGGACATGCTGGAGAGCATCGCCGAGCTGGCGCTGCGGCGACGGATTCGGCTGCCCGCGGGGTGGACCGCGCGGCTGCTGGACGATCGGACGCCGCAGCGTACGTGGCTGCGTTTGGGTCATGCGGCCTACGACGGTGAGGAGTTTGCCCTGGCACGGGAGTGGCTCGAGCGGGCCCGGGAGCTCGGGGACGACGGGCTGGACGCCGTCACGCTCCAGCGCCTCGCCGAGTGTGCGTACCTGGCGGAGGACTACGCCGCCGCGGCAACCGGGCTGGCCGCGGCGCAGGCCGCGGCGGACTTTCCGCCGGCGCGGCTGCCGACCGTGTTGCTGGAGCGGGTGGCGGCCCTGATGCTCGCGGGGCGGCCCGCCGAAGCGCGGCAACTTGCGGTGCGGCTGGGCGAGTCCGAGACGTTGACGCGGAGCGGTGACCTGGTGGCGACGACTGCGGCTCGTATTATCGGACGTTTTATGACCGGACTGGAGAGTGAGAGCATCGTGTCGGCCGGGCTGGACGGGTTGTTGGCGTCGTTCGCGGACCGGTCGCTGGATTACCGCGACGACGTGCACTTCTTTGCGGGAGAGCTGCTGCGGCGGCGCGGACGGCTGGAGGAGGCGGCCGTGCTCTACCAGCGGTGCATCGACGTGGCGCGGGATATTTGGCCGGCGAGCTGGTCGCGGCATCGGTTGGCGCAACTCGCGGCGGGGGCTCGCCCGCAGGAGGCGCCATGAACGTGCTGGTGATCGGATCGGGCGGGCGTGAACACGCGCTGTGTTACGCGTTGCGCCGCAGTCGGGGGCTCGGACGCCTGTTCATCCTTCCGGGCAACGCGGGCACCGCGGAACTTGGCACCAACGTGCCCGGGGACCCGAGCGATTTCCAGTTGGCGCTCGAGGTGGCCCGGCGCGAGGACATCGGCCTGACGATCGTCGGCCCCGAGGATCCGCTGGCCGCCGGTATCGTGGACGCGTTCGAGGCGGCCGGTCTCCGGATCTTCGGTCCGACGGCGGCCGCGGCCCGGATGGAGTCGGACAAAGCGTTCGCCAAGCAGCTCATGCGGCAGTACGCGGTGCCGACGGCCGACGCGCGGATCTTCGACGATTTCGAGCTCGCGCGCGAGTACATCGCGACGCGGGACGAGGCGGTGGTGGTGAAGGCGGCCGGACTGGCGAAGGGCAAGGGGGTGATCGTTTGCGCGGATCCCGCCGACGCGATCCTGGCCGCGGAGCGAATCCTGGTGGACCGGGTGTTCGGCGACGCCGGGGCGCGCATCGTGGTGGAGGAACGGCTGCTGGGGAGGGAGGCGTCGCTGCTGGCGATCGTGGACCGCCACACGTCGTACCTGCTCGAGCCGGCCCAGGACCACAAGCGGCTGGGAGACGGCGACACCGGCCCGAACACGGGCGGGATGGGGGCGTTCTGTCCGACGCCGCTGGTGACGGAGGCGGTGCTGCGGCAGGTGCAGACGCAAATTCTTGTGCCCGTGCTCGATGCGCTGGTCCGCGAGGGGATCCCTTACCGCGGCGTGTTGTACCTGGGCCTCATGCTCACGTCGGCCGGTCCGAAGGTGCTCGAGTTCAATTGCCGGTTCGGCGACCCGGAAGCCCAGGCGATTCTGCTGCGGCTGCGCTCGGACCTGTTGGAGCTGCTGAACGCCGCGGTGGACGGGCGTCTGGAAGAGGCGGTGGTGAGCTGGGACCCGCGGCCCGCACTGTGTGTCGTGATGGCGTCGGCCGGGTACCCGGAGGCCGTGCGAACCGGCGTGCCGATCACCGGCCTGCCGCCGGCGGCGGAGGACGCGGTCGTGTTCCACGCCGGGACGCGGCGCGTGGGCGACGCGGTGGTGACGGCCGGGGGGCGGGTGCTGGGCGTGACGGCGCTGGGGGCGACGCTGGCGGATGCGCGACGGCGGGCGTATGACCTGGTCGCCCAGATCCGCTTCGAGGGGGCGCAATACCGCACCGATCTGGGGGCCTAGGCGGAGAACGGCCATGTTGACCATCGGCGATATCTACATCTTCGTCAGCGACTTCAACCTGGCCCTGCGCTTCTGGCAGGACGGTCTCGGGCTCGAGGTCGCCGAGCAGGAGGTGACGAAATCGAGCGCCTTTGCCGTGCTGGAGTTTCCCGACGGCGGGCCCGCCCTGCGTCTGTTCGGCGGCGTGGCGCCGTGGCCGCCGGGCCAGCGGCCCGAGACCGGCAGCCGCCCGATGGTCCAGTTCGACGTGCTCACGGACACGTTCGACGAGACGCTCGTGCGAGTGCTCGAAGCGGGCGGACGGACGGCCGGCGAGGTTGAGGAATACGACGGCAACCGGATCGTGTCCGTGGCCGATCCGGATGGCAACACCTTCGACCTCGTGGAGTTGCCGCCGGAGGCGGAGGATGGCGTTGCCGGCCGGTCGGGGGCCCGCGACGAGGTCGAGTGAACGCGGCCTGCGCCGCATGCGGGGCTTGGGAGTCGCGGGTCGGGTGCGCGACGCGCGGGACGGGCGAGAAGCGTCGCATCGGCGGTGATAATTTTGGGCGGTGAGGACCGATAGACAGAGGGAGGAGTGTGGAGCGGGTCGTGTTCATGGCCGCGCCACCGCCCGGTTCGGGGTGAGGAGCATGTCTGCGGGGAGGCCGGAAGCGCCGGAGGTCGAGCGTGGCCGACAACGAACGCGCCGAGGCTCAAGCGTTTCCCGAGTTCGAGGAGCGGCTGCCGCGGGCCGTCGTGCTCGGCCAGGCCGCGGAAGTTGAAAGTCACCCGTTTTTACCCCGACTGCTTGACGCGTTGCCGGACGCGGTGCTGCTCCTGAATTCGCGGCGGCAGATCGTCTTCGCCAATCGGGAGATGCAGCGAGTTCTGGGCGATCGCCCGCGGGAGGCGATCGTGGGGCTCCGCCCGGGGGAGGCGCTGGGCTGCGCCCATGCCGGCGACGGGCCGCGCGAGGGCGGGACGTCGCCGGCGTGTCGTTTCTGCGGGGCGCTGGCGGCGTTTCTGGAGAGTCAGCGTGCGGCCGCGCGGGCGTGCCGCAGCAGCCGGCTGTTGTGCGCGGGTGCGGATGGTCCGCGAGCCTACGACGCGTTGGTCGTGGCGACGCCGGTGACGCTGGACGGGCACACGTTTACGCTGCTGGTGTTGCGGGACCGCGAAGCGGAGTGGCGGCGTGCGGTGCTGGACGGGGTTCTGTTCCACGACGCGCTGAACCTCGCGGGGGCGTTGCAGGGACTTGTGCAACTGCTCATGGCAGAGCGGCGGGAGCGCGCGCGGGGGCTGCTCAACCGCCTGAGACACATCACCGGCCGTCTGGTGGCGACGCTGCGTGAGCACCGGGATTTCGCGGCGGCGGAGCGCGGACAGCTCCAGGCCGAGCCGGAGTCCGTGCCAGTGGCGGCGGTGCTGTCGGAACTGGCGACGTTGTACACGACCCACCCCGTCAGCGCGCGGCGGCGGATTCGGCGGGCGTTTCAGGTGCCGGCGGACGCGTGCGTGTGGGCGAACCGGAACCTGTTGCTGCGGGTTCTGGGCAATTTGCTCAAGAATGCGCTGGAGGCGACGCGTCCGGGCGGGACGGTCACGGTGACGGCCGAGGCTGTGGAGGGGGGGCGGGTGCGGTTCGGGATCCACAACGCAAGAGCGATGCCGCCGGAGGTCCAGGCGCAAGTTTTTCAGCGTTCGTTCAGCACGAAGGGGGATCCGGGGCGGGGGCTGGGCACGTTCAGCGCGAAACTGCTGACGGAGCGGTATCTGCGGGGAGAAATCGGTTTCACGAGCACGGAAGCCGAGGGGACCACGTTTACGGTGACCTTGCCGGCGGCCAGACGAATCGCGTCGGTCGCGCAAGGCGGCACGGAAACGCGGCTGGACGGGGTTTCGATCCTGTTGGCGGACGATGACCCTGACAGCCGGTGGCTGGGATTGCATCTGCTGGAGTCGGCCGGAGCGACCGTGAAGGCGGTGAGTGACGGGGTCGAAGTGCTGGCGGCGGTGCAGGCCGGAGAGCGGTTCGATCTGGTGCTCCTGGACATGCGCATGGCGCGGATGGATGGCATCGCCACGGTGCGGGCGCTGCGCGAGCGCGGATACACCGGGGCGTTGGTGGCGCTTACGGCCAGCGGACGGATCGCGGCGGACGTGTGGCGGGCGTCCGGCGGCGACGCCTGGCTGGATAAGACGCTTGATCCGCCGGAACTGTTGGCGGCGCTGGGGGAGCTGGTTTCGGTACGTCGATGCCTGCCGCGACCGGAGGCTGTCGGCAGCCTGACGACGGGCATTTAGCGGTTCGCGTGCGGCGGTGCTGACCGGATGACGGGGGGCTACGGCCGACGGTCGGGGGTGGTGGGTTGCTGCTCCGTGGCCGCCGGGCCGTCGGGACCGGGACGGGGACGCGTTTATTGTGACCATCGGGCCGATCCAGACGGCCGTGCTGGGGTTCTTCGATGTGGGGGTCGGCTTGTGTCGATAGGTAAGGGAGTGCCGGTAGCCGCTTTGGCTTGGGCTCGGGTTCGTAGGGCGAAAGGTTGCACGGTCGACGGCGCGGCACGGGAGGTCCGTGGGCATGGATTCGAACGAGCAGCCTGAAGCGCCCGGTACGACTTTTCACGCCCCGGCCGAGCGCGCGCCCGCCGACGCGGTTGGCACGCAGGCCCGGATGGTGGCCGACCAACCGCTCCTCTGTGCGGTATTGGATGCGTTGCCGGACGGCGTGCTCCTGCTGAACGCGCAGCGTCAGATCCTGTTCGCGAACGAAGCCGCGCGGCTGCTGCTCGGGGGGGGGCCGGGCGAAGCGTTGCTGGGCCTGCGGCCGGGCGAGGCTCTGCACTGCACGCACGCGGAGGAGGGGCCGGGCGGGTGCGGCACCAGTGAGTCGTGCCGGTGGTGCGGCGCGGTCAATGCCATCCTGGACAGCCAGCGGACGGGGACGAAGGCGAGCCGCAACGGCTGGTTGTCATGCGACTGCACGGCCGGCCCGCGCGCGCTGGACGTGGCGATCCTGGCATCACCGCTCGAGCTGGACGGCCGGTCGCTGACCCTGTTGACGTTGCGCGACCGCGAAGCGGAGTCGCGGCGGGCCGTGCTCGAACGCGTGTTCTTCCACGATGTGCTGAACCTGGCCGGCGCGTTGCGGGGGCTCGTGCGGGTGTTGGCCGACAATCCACAGGAAGTGTCGCGGGGCCTGCTCAACCGCCTGGGTCACATCAGCGACCGCATCGTGGCGGCGATTCGCGAACAGCGCGATCTGACGGCCGCGGAGCGCGGGGAGCTTGAGCCGCAGCTGGGGCCGGTACCGGTCGCGGCGGTGTTGACCGAGCTCGAGTCGCTCTACGCGAGTCACCCGGTTGCCGCCGGGCGCACGGTCCGCTGGCGGCGGGTTGCGCCGGCCGACCTCTGCGTGCGCGCCGACCGCGGGCTGCTGCTGCGCGTGCTGGGCAACCTGCTGAAGAACGCGTTGGAGGCGACGCCGGTGGGCGGGGCGGTGACGGTGACCGCGGAGGCGGCCGCCGACGGGCGGGTGCGGTTCCGCGTGCACAACCCGGGGCACATGCCGTTGGATGTCCAGGCGCAGGTCTTCCAGCGGTCGTTCAGCACGAAGGGCGGGACCGGCCGCGGCCTGGGGACGTTCGGCGCGAAGCTGCTGACGGAGCGGTACTTGGGGGGGCGGATTGGTTTCACCAGCACGCCGGGCGAGGGCACGACATTCACTGTCACGCTGGTCGCCGCGGTGGCGGAACCGCGAAGGACTCCGGAAGGTGCGGACCGCGCGAACCGACTGGCGGGCCTGTCCGTGCTGCTGGCCGAGGATGATCCCGACTGCCGCTGGCTCACAAGGCGCGTGCTCGAGTCGGCCGGCGCCCGCGTCACCGAAGTCGGCGATGGCGCGGGCGTGCTCGCTGCGGTGGAGCGCGGCGAAGCCTGCCACCTGATCCTGCTGGACGTCGAGATGCCGCTCCTGGACGGGCTCACTACAGCCCGGACCTTGCGGGCCCGCGGGTTCAGAGGCCCGATTCTGGCACTGACGGCGCGCGGTGGCGGCGCGCGGGACGCCGCGCGGGCCGCCGGCTGCGACGGGTGCCTGGACAAGTCCCTTGAACCGCGTGACCTGGTCGCCGCCGTGGCTCAGCAAGTCGGGCACTTGTGCCCCGCGGGCGAGCCGCGGTGAAGCGCCTCGGGCGCGCGACGACGGGTGCTTCTCAGGGCCCGCCCCGGGCCGCATAATTCGCCGCACCATGACATCAGACTCCAAACGTGGTGCGCTGGTCGTGATCAGCGGCCCCTCGGGCGCCGGCAAGACCTCGATCTGCAACGAGCTGCTGCGAAGAATCCCGAACAGCCGTTGGTCTGTCTCGGTGACGACGCGGCCGCGGCGGGGCACGGAGGTCGACGGGCAGGCGTACCACTTCATCTCGGCCGCGGAGTTCGAGCGGCTGCGGGCGGCGGGGGAGCTGTTGGAGTCCGCGGAGTACCTCGGCAACCTCTACGGGACGCCCCGGCGGCCGGTGGAGGAGGCGCTGGCGCGGGGGGAGGTGGTGATCATGGAGATCGACGTGCAGGGCGGGGCGCAGGTCGCCCAGAAGATGCCGGACTCGATCCGCGTGTTCGTGCTACCGCCGACGATGGAGACGCTGAAGGCCCGTCTGGCGGGAAGGCACACGGAGACGGCCGCCCTGCAGGCCAAGCGGCTGGCGGAGGCCGATGGGGAGATCGCCTTCGCCCGGTCGAGCGGGCACTACCCGTACTTCATTACGAACGATATACTGGAGGATTCGGTAAACGAGGTCCTGCGGATCATACGCGAGAAGACCGGATGATCGAAGCGCTCAAGCACGACGCCATCATCGAGAAGGTGGGGGGGCGGTTCAAGCTGACCGCGCTGATTCAGAAGCGCTGGCTGGAGCTGATGCGCGGCGCTCGCCCGATGGTCGACACCGCCGGCCTCACGCCGATGGAGGTGGCGATCGAGGAAATCCTCCAGGACAAGATCGCCATCGACTACGAGACTTCGCCGGGGCTGCGTCCGGATGAACCCGACGCCGGCGCCTGACCCTGCCCCGCCGCTGCGCGGCTACGAGCTGCTGGTGTGCGTCACCGGCGGAGTGGCCGCCTACAAGGTGGCCTTCCTGGTCTCCCGGCTCGTGCAGGACGGTTGCGGCGTCACCGTGGCGATGACGCGCGCCGCCCGCCGCTTCGTCGGGGCCACGACGTTCCAGGCCCTGACCGGCCGCCCCGTCCTCACCAGCCAGTGGCACGCCCGCGACCCCGGCGCGATGGAGCACCTGCGGCCGAGCGAGACGGCCGACCTGCTGCTGGTCGCCCCGGCCACGGCGAACATTCTGGGGAAGCTCGCGGGGGGCATCGCCGACGATCTGGTCAGCACGCTGCTGCTCGGGGCGGATTGTCCGGTGATGCTGGCCCCGGCGATGAACACCCGCATGTGGCGGCACCCCGCGGTAGAGCGCAACGTGCGATTCCTGCGGGAACACGGGCTGCAAATCGTGGGGCCGGCCGAGGGACACCTCGCCTGTGGCACGAGCGGGCCGGGCCGCATGAGCGAGCCGGACGAGCTCTACGCCGCGGTGCGGGCGGCGCTGCTGGGGCGTCCTCCCCGGCGCGCGGCGCACTGAGGCATGGCCGGTCGGCGGGGGGCGTCTCGCGGAATCAGGCGTTCGGTGCGGCGGGTGGCGGCGGCGTGCCTTCGACGCGGCGCCCCAGCAAGCGCACGACGACCGCGTCGCCGCTGGCGACCCACTTCCCGCCGACCTGCTGCGTCTGCAAGTTGATCAGCGCGTTGGCGCCCTTCTGCACCGCCAGCGCTTTGGCCAGCTCGATCGCCGTCACGGAGGATGCGCACCCGTCGGTGAAGACGGTCTCCACCTGGCGCACGATCGTGAAACCCGCGATCCGGTTGGTGGAGCTGGTGGCCGCGATCTGGCTCGCCAGCCGGCGGATTTCCTCCTGTCGCAAACGCACGGCGTCGTAATCCCGCCGCAACTCGGCCCGCCGCCGGGCCTCGGCGGCCGCCGCCCGCCGCCGACCGATCACCCGGAGCACCAGAACGAGCACCACGAACGCGGCCGCGCCGAGCACGATCCGGCGGACGAGCGGGTCTGCGATGTTCAGCCATTCGGGCATGCGGGGGCTCCTGGGGCGCCGACATCGTAACGTACGGCGAAGCGTCCGGCAGGATTGCAGGTTCTGCGGCGCTGCGCAAGACGTGCCCGGGAGCGGGGCTTCGGGCAGGCGGGTCGGTCGTGCGGGCATCGGGGCGACAAGTCTTTGTGAAAGCCGGCCTTATGGCTCGGGCGCGGCGCTGGTGCGCGACGGGGCGGACACGCTGGCACACCCCCTGCTCTCTGACCGGCACGTGCCGTGGGGTTCGTCCGCACGGAGGCGGTGGCCACGGCCCATCGGCGAAGGAGTTGCGTCGTGATGTACCGACGGTGGCCAGACACGTTGGACCGGACGCCGACCCCGTCGTCGCCGCACGGCCGGGTGGCCGGCAGCAAGCCGCCCACCCCGGCCGGTCGCGGCTCCGCGCCGCAGGACTGGAGCGAACTGGGACGACGGGTGCTGGCGGAGGCGTGGCGGCGAACCACGGACGAGCTCGCCGCCCGGGCGATGCCCGCGCAAGAGCCCGTCGTCCCCGCTCCGGGCCGGGAGGGTACCGCATGATCTACGGCCTGTACCAATCCGCCGCGGGGCTGCTGACGACCGATTATCGCCAGGCGGTGCTCGCCAACAACCTGGCGAACGCGGACACCGTCGGGTTCAAGCGGGACATTCCGGTGCTGGCCGAGCGGGTGCCGGCGTCGGAGGCCGGCGTACGGAGCGGACCGTCGGATCCGAGCCTGTCGGGCCTGACCGGCGGTCTGTGGCTGGGGCGAACGCACACCGATTGCAGCCCCGGGCCCGCGGTGGCGACGGACAACACGCTGGACCTGGCGCTCCAGGGGCCGGGCTTCTTTGTCGTGAGCGTCAACGGGCAACCGCTGTACACGCGTGACGGCCGTCTGATGGTGCGGGAGGACGGCCGGATCGTGGCCGCCTCCGACGGAGCGGAGGTGCTGGGTCGCGGCGGCGCGCCGTTGCAGGCCCGCCGCGCGGGCGGACCGTTGGCGGTGGACGAGAACGGCGTGATTCGGCAGGACGGCCGGCGGATCGGGCAGCTCGCGCTGGTGGACTTCAGCGACTACGGCGCTCTGCGGAAGGTGGGGGCGACGCGGTTCGCCGCGCCGGACGAGGCGCTGGCGCCGTGCAGCGCGCTGGTGCACTCGGGTTACGTGGAGAGTTCGGGCGTCCGGCCGATCGCCGAGCTCGTGGAGATGATGGCGGCGGCGCGGGCGTATCAGATGAACGCGCAGATGGTTTCGCTCCAGGACCAGACCATCGGACGGTTGATCAGCGGCGCGCTGCGGGCGTAACGCCCGCGCGCGGCCGGTTTTCAGGACAGGAGTACGCGCGGCCATGGCAGTGACAGCGCTCTACACCGCGGCGACGGGCATGCAGGCCATGTCCACCAAGATCGACGTGATCGCGAACAACATCGCGAACGCGGACACGGTGGGCTTCAAGGCTTCGCGCGCCAACTTCGAGGATCTGATGTACCAGATCCGCAGCCAGCCGGGCGTGCAGACCAGCGAAGAGACGTCGACGCCGCTGGGCACGCTTGTGGGCCTGGGGGTCGCGGTCAGCAACACGCAGACGATCTTCAAGCAGGGTTCGGTCATGGACACGGGCGAGCCGCTGGACGTCGCGATCGAGGGCGACGGGTTCTTCCAGATCGAGCTGCCCGGGGGCGGCACCGGGTACACCCGCGCGGGCAACTTCGTGAAGAACGTCGACGGTCAACTGGTGCTGGGCAACAGCGTCGGCTACCGGCTGAGGGATTCGCCCACGATTCCCGCGGATGTTCCGAGCAACGCGATCAGCATCACCAGCGACGGCCGCATCGTGGCGACCATGACGGACGGCACACAGCAGGACCTCGGTCAGATCGTGCTGGCGCGCTTCGTCAACCCGGCCGGCCTGCTCCAGCAGGGCGCGAATATCTACACCGCGACGCAGGCTTCCGGCGACCCGATCGAGGGGCCGCCGCTGTCCAACGGCCTCGGCCGGCTGTTGCCGCATTCGCTGGAACAGAGCACGACCGAGGCGGTCACCGAGCTGGTCGAGCTGATCAAGACCCAGCGGGTCTTTCAGATGAACTCGCAGACGATTCAGGCCGCGGACGAGTCGCTCCGCACCATCGCGTCGCTGCGGCGCTAGGTGACGCCGCGGATTCGGACAGGAGCCGGCGATGAGACGGCACATGGTGATCCTGGTGCTCGCGGGCCTGGCGGCCGCCGCGGCCGCGTTGGGCGGCGAGCCCGGCGTCAGCCGCGTGAAGCTGCGGCCGCAGGTCACGGTGACCGGCGCAGCGGTCACGCTGGGCGACGTGCTCGTGCTGAGCGGGGCGGAGCCGGACGTAGTCGCCCGCCTCGAACAGGCGCCGCTGTCGGCGCGGCCCGGTCCGGCGGGCGAACGGCTCGTCGTGACGCACGAGCAAATCCTGCGGCGTCTGGACGAGCTGGGCGTCAACCTGGCGCACGTGCTGGTCGCGGGGGCGCTGGCGTGCGAAGTCACCCACACGCCGGCGGCGGACGCGCCGGGATCGGCGGCGACCGAGGCGTCGGCGGCGTCGGACGCGTTGCGCCCGGCGACGGCGGTCGACGGAGCGGGCCGGACGCTCGCGGACGTGCTGCGGGCGCAGACCGCCGCCGAGTTCGCGCGCCTGGGGGGCACGGTGGACCTGGCGTTCGAGCGGGCGGGGGCGGAGCTGCTCGAGCTGACGACGCCGCCGTGGGAGTTCGCGGTCACCTCGCGGACAGGGGCCGGTCGGCTGGGCCTGCGCGAGTTCCGCGTGGTGATCCGGCGGGACGGCCGCGTCCAGCGCACCGCGACGCTGACGGCCCAGGTGCGGCTGTCGCGGCCGGTGGTGGTCGCGGCACGGCCGCTCAGTCTGGGCAACATCGTGCAACGCGACGACGTGCGGCTCGAGACGCGGGTGTGCGACGAGGGCCCGCCGGAAGGTCTGGGCCGGACGGAGGAAGTGATCGGACAGCAGGTGCGCCGCTTGGTGCCGGCCGGGGCGATCGTGACGCCGGACGCGCTCAAGTCGGTGCCGCTGGTGCAGCGCGCGCGGCCGGTGACGGTGCTGAGCGAGACCGGCGGCGTGCGGGTGCGCGTGACGGGCGTGGCCCTGGACGACGGCGCGTACGGCGACGCGGTGCGCGTGCGGCTGGGGGACGCGCGCAACAGCCGGCAGACGCTGCGCGGCGTGGTGACGGGGCTGGGCACGGTGCGGCTGAACACGGAGGCAACGCCGTGAGAGCGCGGTGGTCGTTCGGACTGGCGGTGGTCGCGGGGCTGGTGCTCGGACTGCTGGCGCCGGCGGCGCCGGCCCAGGACAACTCGCTGCGGCGGCGGCCGACGGCGGCGCCGACGTCGCAGCCGGCCGACGGCGCGGCGTTCGCGGCGGCGGTGCGGCCGGCCGAGCGGGCGGCGCCGCGCGGCGCGCGGCCGCGGGCCAACACGGTGCTGCTCGCGGCCTCGCCGATCGCGGTGGCGCCGCCGGACCCGGAGCAGATCGAGGTCGAGCGGCTGGTCACGATCATCGTGCGCGAGAGCAAGACCGCGACGACCGACTCGAAGATGGAGTCGAAGAAGGACTGGTCGCTGGACACGGCGCTGAAGGAGTGGATCCGGTACAGCGACTCGGACGGGCTGGTGCCGGCGAAGTTCACGGCGGGCAAGCCGGCGGTGCAGTTCGAGCACAAGGACGACTACGGCACGAACGGCAAGTACGACCGCAAGGATGAGCTGACGACGCGCATCACGGCGCGGGTCATCGACGTGAAGCCGAACGGCAACCTCGTGCTCGAGGCGCGCAAGACGATCAAGATCGACGAGGAGGGGTACACGATCACGCTGACGGGCGTGTGTCGGGCCGAGGACGTGACCCCGCAGAACACGGTGCTCAGCACGCAGATCGGCGACCCGGAGATCTACGTGCAGCACACCGGCGCGGTGCGGGATGCGACCCGCCGCGGGTGGGCGAAGCGGGCGCTGGATTTCCTGCGGCCGTTCTGACGTGGCCGCGGTCGGACAGGAAGGGTGACCGTGAAACGCAAGGGCAGCCTGGTGCTGACGGGACTCCTGGGGCTGGCGGTGGCCGCGCCGGCGGGCGAGGTGCGCGTGCAGGACGTCGCGCGGCTCCAGGGCCAGCGGACGAACAAGCTCATGGGGTACGGGCTGGTGGTCGGGCTGGCGGGCACCGGCGACGGCGAGAAGTACGCCGCGACCATGCGGGCCCTGATGCGGCTGCACCAGCGGTTCCACGCGCCGGCCGTGTCGGACGCGGACCTGAAGGGCAACCGCAGCGTGGCGCTGGTGGTCGTCGAGGCGACGATTCCCGAGTACGGGGCGCGCTCGGGGCAGAGCGTGGACGTGGTCGTGTCGGTCCTGGGCGCGGCCAAGGGCCTCAAGGGCGGGCAACTGCTGAGCACGCCGCTGCAATACGCGCTGTTCGACGAGAACGATCCGGCGACGCAGGTCATCTACGCGATCGCGCAGGGGCCGCTCGAGGTGCCCGACGAAAAGAACCCGACGCGCGCCATCATCCGGGGCGGCGCCACGCTGGAAGAGGATTGCATCTACAGCTTCATCGCCGACGGGGCGATCACGCTCGTGCTGGACGACTCGCACGCCGGCTGGGCCTGGGCCCACCTGCTGGCCCGGGCGGTCAACCACGAACTGGCCGCGCCGGCCGGCGCGGGCCGCGCGGCCGACGCGTCGGCCGAGGAGCCGGCCGTGGCCCTGGGCCCGAAGGAAGTGCGCGTCCGCATTCCGACGTACGAGCGGGACCAGCCCGCCGGGTTCGTCAGCCGCGTGCTCCAGACGCCGCTGTTCATGCTGCCGCCCCAGCCGGCCCGCGTCATCATCAACCGGACCACGCGCAACATCTCGTTCACCGGCGCCGTGACGGTTTCGCCGACGGTGCTGCAGCTGCCCGGGCTCGGCAGCATCGTCGTCGGGCGACCGGCCGCGCCGGACGGAGTACCGGGGGACCGCACCCCCCCAGCGGCGGGCAGCCCGCCGGCGGCGCCCGCGGCGGGGTCCGGCCGCGGCGAGGTGGTCGGGTTCGCCGAGCTGCTGGAGGCGCTGGCCGCCATCAAGGCGTCGCCCGCGCAGATGGTGGACGCCGTCGAACATCTGCACAAGACCGGATCGCTGCACGCGCAGCTCCAGTACGAGTAACGCCATGATCGCACCGGTGGACAACGCGACCGCTTGCCCCGCGGCCCTCGACAGCCGCGGCGCCGCCGCGCTGCGCACGCTGCGCGCGGCGGGCCGGCCGCCGAGCGCGGCGTCGCCGGCCGTGCGGCACGAGGCGGCGGCGCAGCTCGTGTCCGAGCTGTTCCTCAAGCCGCTGCTGGCCGACCTGCGGGAGTTCCCGTTCGGTCGGGAGCTGGCGGGCGGCGGGCAGACCGAGCGCATCTTCGGCGCGCAGCTGGACGAGCGGCTGGCCGACCAGGTGGCCCGCGCGGACCGCGGGCTGGTGCGGCAAGTCGTGCGTGAACTGGAAGGAACCGCGCCCGCGCCGGGCGCCGACCGGGCCCACTGGCCGGCGGCGCAGGCGGCGCGCCGCGCGCCGCAGGAGGCCCTGTGAACACCGCTGCCGCCACACCGGCCGTCGCCGCGGAGCCCGTGCGGCTTTCGACCGCGTACCTGCCGCCGCTGCGCGAGCTGCTGGACTACCTCGCGACGCTGCACGGCCTGCTCGTGGAGCTGGTCGAGCAGTCGCGGCGCAAGCTGGACGCGCTGCGGCGCGCCGACCCGGCGGCGCTCGATGCCTGCACGGCGGCCGAGGCCGCTCTGCTGCGGCAGGTGTTCGCGGCCGCGCAGGGACGGGCGGCGGTTCTTGCGCGCCTGGCGCAGGCGCTGCACGTGCCGGACGCGCGGGCGCTGCGGTTGAGTGCCGTGGCCGACCTCGTGCCGGAGCCGCTGGCGTCGACGGTGCGGGCCCGCTGCGCGGCGGTGGCGGCCCAGGCGGGCGAATTGCAGCGGAAGAACCGCGTGGCGGCGGAAGTGGCACGCAGTCTGCAAGAGCACCTGCGCGGCGTGTTCGCGGAACTCGCCGCGGCGAGCCGCGAGGCGCGCGGCTACGGCCCGGAAGGCCGGCCCGCGGCGGGCGGCCGGCGGACGTGGATGGACGCGGTCGGGTGACGCATGGCGATCTTCGGCACCTCATTCCAGATTGGACGCAGCGCCTTGCAGGCGTACCAGACGGCGCTGGCCGTCAGCGGCCAGAACATCGCCAACCTGGGCAACGCCGATTACGCGCGGCAGTCGGCCCGGCTCGCGGCGATGCACGGCGGGCTGACGCCGGGCGGGATCGCCCCCGGCACGGGCGTGCTGGTTACGGGGCTCGAGCGCCACGTCGATGCCGCGGTCGAGGCGCGCCTGCGGGCGGCCCTCGGGAGCCGCAGCGGCTCCACGACGCTGCACACGCAGCTGGGGCGCATCGAGGGGCTCTACAACGAACTGACGGACACCGACCTGTCCACGCAGCTCAGCCAGTTCTTCGGCAGCTTCGCGGACCTGCAAACCGACCCGAACGAGCCGGCCGCGCGCAGCCGGGTGCTGGCGTCGGCCGACGCTCTGCTCCGCACGCTCCGGCGCCAGCGGTCGGGGCTCGTCGACCAGTACGGCGACCTGAACCTCAGTCTCCAGGAGACCGTGCGGCAGGCCGACGCGCTGGCGCGGCAGATTGCCGAGCTGAACGGCCAGATCGTGATCCAGGAAGCCGGCGCCAACGGCGGGGCGGGCGCGCTGCGCGATCGCCGCGACGCGGCGCTGCGGCAACTGGCCGAGCTGATGGACATCCAGAGCCGCGAGCAGCCCAACGGAGTCGTCAACGTGTACATCGCGAGCGAGCCGCTGGTCGACGGGACGCGGGCCCGCGGCCTGACCACGTCGCAGGACGTCGCGGACGGCCTGCGACGGCTGACGGTGCGGTTTGCCGACACGAACAACCCGGTCCGGCTGCGCGACGGCACGTTGGCGGGCCTGGTCCAGGCCCGCGACACGCACGTGCGCGGGCAGATCGACCAGCTCGATCGGCTGGCGCGCGGGCTGATCTACGAGGTGAACCGCGTCCACAGCAACGGGCAGGGGCTGATCGGCTACACGACGCTGACGAGCCGCTATCCCGTCGCCGCCGCGAACGCCCCGCTGAACAGCGCCGCCGCGGGCCTGCCGTTCCCGGTGGAGAACGGCACGTTCCTCGTGCAGGTGCGCGACCGCGCCACCGGGCAGGTGACCACGCACCAGGTCGAGGTCGACCTGGACGGGCTGAACGGCGACGACACGACGCTGGCGAGCCTGGCGCAGACCCTGGACGACCTGCCGGGACTGGTGGCCCGCACGACCGTCGACGGCCGGCTCGAGCTCAAGGCCGACGGCGGCTACGAGCTGTCGTTCGCGGAAGACAGTTCCGGCGCGCTGGCGGCCCTCGGCCTGGCCGGGTTTTTCGAGGGCGATTCGGCGGCCACGATCGCGGTGCAGGAGGCGGTCCGCGGCGACGCGCGGCTGATCGCCGCGTCGCTGAGCGGCGCGCCGGGCGACGGGGCGAACGCCGGGCGGCTCGGCAGCGTCGGGGCGACGGCCAGCCGGCTGCTCGACGGGCGCAGCGTGCTGGACTTCCACGGGCTGATGACGGACGAGCTGGCGGTCGCGACGGCGGCCGCGCAGACCGGCAGCGAGGCCGCGGACGCGGTGTACAGCAGCCTGCTGTCGCAGCGCGAGGCGCTGAGCGGGGTGAACCTCGACGAGGAGGCGCTGAACCTGACGAAGTTCGAGCGGTCGTTCCAGGGCGCGGCCCGGTATCTGACGGTACTCGATTCGCTCAGCGGTGAGTTGCTGAGCCTGGTGCGGTAGGGCGTGAGGGTGCCAGCGGCATGAGCGTGACCTCGGTCAATCCGCCCCGCGTGAGCTTCACCCTGCGGACGTTCAATCTGCAGGAAGGGCTGCGGCGCAACAGCCTCGGGCTGTTCCGCGTGCAGAACCAGCTCGCCAGCGGCCTGCGCTTCCAGCGCCCCAGCGAGGACGTGCTGCGGGCGGCGGCGACCGTCAAGTTCGACCAGCGTCTCGACCAGCTCGGTCAGGTGGGGCGGAACCTCGAGCGCGTGAACGGCGTCCTGACCGAGGTCGAGTCGGCGCTGCAATCGGCCGTGGACCTGTTCCGCCAAGCGCAAACGCTCGCCCTCCAGTCCGTGGACGACGGCACGACCGCGGACGAGCGCAAGGCGCTGCTCCCGGTCGTGAACTCGGTGCTGGACCAGCTGCTCTCGATCGGCAACCGCCGTTACCTGAACAATTACCTGTTCGCCGGACAGCAGGTGCAGCCGCCGTTCGTGCTGGGTGACGACGGCGTGGTGTATACCGGCGACGCGGGCCGGCTCGAGACGATCATCGACACCGACATGAGCACCGGGACGTACACGATCCCGGGCACGGAGTTCTTCGCGGCGACGTCGTCGCAGGTGGTGGGGGCGGTCGACCTCGACCCGGTCGTCGAACGCCGCACGCGGCTGAGCGACCTGCGGGGCACGACCGGCACGGGCGTGGAGCTCGGTCGCGTGCAGATCGAGGTCGGCTCCGACGCATACGTGGTCGACCTGACGGGCGCGGCGACGCTGGGGGACGTGATCGACCGGCTCAACGCGGCGCTGTCGCCGACGCTGCGCGTGGACCTCGGCGCGCGGGGGCTGGCGATGACGCAGGGGCCGCCGCCGCTGCGCGTCAGCGTCACCGACCTGAACGGCGGGCGCACGGCGCGCGACCTGGGCCTGGCCGGCAGCTTCAGCGGCGTGCTGTTCGCGGGCGGGGACCTGGATCCGCGGTTGACGCGCCTGACGCCGCTCCGCACGCTGCGCGGCGGCAACGGGCTCGACACGTCCGCCGGCTTCGTGATCCGCAACGGCACGAAGTCGGCGACGATCGACCTGAGCGGCGCGACGACCGTCGAGGACCTGCTCAATCGCGTGAACCTCCCGGACCTGGGCGTCTGGGGCCGGATCGCGGCGGACGGGCGCCGGCTCGAGATCGTCAGCCGGGTCTCCGGCGCGGAGCTGCGCATCGAGGAGCACGGCGGCACCGTCGCGACCCAGCTCGGACTGCGGTCGCTGTACGCGGGCACCCCGCTGGCGGAACTGAACGGCGGCCGGGGTGTGCGCACCGTCGCGGGCCCGGACCTGCGGATCACGACGGCCGACGGGAGCACGCTGGACGTGGACCTGGACGGCGTGCGCACCATGCAGGACGTCATCGACCGGCTGAACGCCGCGGGGGGCGGGCGGATCACGGCGGGGCTGGCGAGTTTCGGCAACGGCCTCCAGATCACGGATCACACGGCGGGCGGCGGCACGTTCGGCGTGACGGCGCTGCAGGCGTCGCCCGCCCTGGGGGACCTGGGATTGGACGTGGCGGCCACGGGCGCCCTGCTCGTGGGTCGCGACGTGAACCCGTACACCGTGGACAGCCCGTTCACGGCGCTGCTGGAGCTGCGCCGGGGACTGGCGACGGACGCGCGGACGGACCTGTCGCGCGCGGCCGAGCGGGTGGAGCGCGTGCTGCGGAACATGCAGCGGGTGCAGGGTGAGGTGGCCTCGCAGGCCCGCCTGATGGCGGAGCGGACGGACCGCGTGGCGGCGGAAGCCAACGCGATCGAGGTCTTGCGCAGCGAGGCCCGGGATCTGGACTTGGCGGAGGCGGCGGTCCGCTTCCAGCAGCTCCAGACGGCGTTGCAGGCGAACCTGGGCGCCGCCTCGAAGACCTTGAACCTGTCGCTTCTGGACTACCTGCGCTGACGGCGCGGGGCGGCGTCCGGTTGGGCCGGGCGCCGCACGAGGACCGACGAGACGTGCCGGTCGGCGGCGTGGCTCCGCCGCCCGGCGCGGGTTGACTCGCGGAGGGCGAGTTGGGCGCCGGAGGTGCCCGGCCCGCCGCGCGGACAGGATGACCGGCCGAGGTGGCCGGCCGCGCGCCGGACCGACCGCTGGGACGGAGCCACAGGAGCACGGACATGCTCATCGAGACGGTACGTTTTGGCCCGCTGGAAGTGGACGACACGAAGATCTTGGAGTTTCCCGACGGACTGCTGGGATTCCCCGGGTGCCGGCGCTTCGCGCTGCTCCAGACCTCGCCCGATCCGGTCCTGTTCTGGATGCAGTCGGTGGACGACCCGGCGCTGGCCTTCGTGGTGTGCGATCCGCTGGACTTCGTGCCCGACTACCAGGTGCCGATCCGCAAGGACGACGTGGAGGCCCTGGGGCTGCAGGACCTGAGCGATTGCCAGGTGCTGGTGATCGTGAACCGGGTGGACGGTGCGTACACCGCGAACCTGCTGGGGCCGTTGGTGGTCGGCACGCAGACGCGGCGGGCGCGGCAGCTGGTCCTGTCGGACAAACGGTACAGCACGCGGCACCGCCTGCTGGCGGCGTCGCAGGACCACGCGGTCGCCCGCTCGGCCTAGCCGCGGCGGGAAGGACTGGCGTTGCGCAGGAAGAGGTGGCTATAATGACCGCGGGCGTAGTTCAAGTTCTTGAACGGCAGGAATCGCGCCATGCGCGCCGCGCTCAGGCCCCGTCCTTCGCTCGGCAACCCGGCGGAGCGCCGGGTGGCCGCGTGCCGTCTGTTCCGATTCCTGTCCGACGACGCATCGGCCTAATCCAGCAGGAAGGAGCCGCGGATGTTGGTGCTTTCAAGACAACGCGACGAGTCGATCATCATCGGCGACAACGTGCAGATCACGATCGTCGATATCCGGGGGGACAAAGTCCGGCTGGGCATCGAGGCGCCCGCCGAAATACCCGTGCATCGCAAGGAAGTCTTCGACGCCATTCAGCGCGAGAACCGCAAGGCCGCCGGCATGACCGCCGACGACCTGCCGGCCGGTCCGCCTGCCGCGCGGCCCGCCCGCGAATCCTCCGCTTCCTGACCCCGCGCTGCCCGATCGGCGTCTCCGCTCTCATCACCCCGTTCCCCTCAGCCACGAACCGTTCAAGGAGGATGGCCAATGGCTCGCATTAACACGAATGTCTCTGCGCTCACGGCCCGCCGCAACCTGAACTCGGCGTACCGCAGCCTCAACGGCACCCTCGAACACCTCAGTACCGGCCTGCGCATCAGCCGCGGCAAGGACGACCCAGCCGGCCTGATCGTGTCCGAGCGGTTGCGGACCGAGATCGGCTCGGTCGGCCAGGCCCAGTCGAACACGCAGCGCGCCAAGCTGATCGTGTCCACGGCCGAAGGGGCCCTCGACGAGGTCGCCTCGCTGCTTAAGGACATCCAGCAGAAGATCGTCGAGGCCGCCAACCGCGGCGCGTTCTCCGACGACGAGCTGCGCGCCAACCAGCTCCAGATCGACTCGGCGATCGACAGCATCACCCGGATCGCGAACACGACCAGCTTCGCCGGGCGCAAGCTGCTCGACGGGTCGCTGGCGTACTCGACGAGCGGCGTGAATCTGGCGGCGGTGCGGTCGCTGCGGATCAACGCCACGCAGTTCGGTCAGCTGGCCAACATGCCGGTCGCCGTGAACGTGATGCGCGCGGCCTCGCAGGCCACGCTCACGTTCCCCTTCGCGGCGCTCGCCCCCGGCGCCAGCAACGTGACGATCGAGCTGGTCGGCCGCCGCGGCGTGACGACCATGACGTTCGCCAGCGGCACGCCGGCCTCGACGGTCGCCAAGGCGATCATCGCCGAAGCCGACGCCACCGGCATTTCGGCGACGCTGTCCGCGGGCGGCGCGGCCGGTTTCCGGCTGTACAGCCGCGGCTACGGCAGCAAGGAATTCGTGAAGATCCGCGTGCTCTCGCAGTCCGGCGACTTCCCGACCGCGGGCGGGACGAACGGGAAGGAGGACACGGGGTCGGACGCCCTGGCCACCATCAACGGCACGCTGGCCGGCGCCGACGGCAACAACTTGACGATCAAGAACTCCAGCATCGACCTGGAGCTGGCCGTCGCGCCCTCGACCTATCAGACGGCCTTCACGATCACCGGCGGCGGGGCGCTGTTCCAGGTCGGACCGCAGGTCAACACGAACCAGCAGGTCAACCTGGCCATCGACGCCGTGACGGCTTCGCGGCTCGGCAACGACACCGTGGGCTACCTGGCGCAGGTCAAGACCGGACAGGCCCTCGCGCTCAGCACGCACCGCTTCCACGAGGCCGGGCTGGTCGTGGAAGAGGCCATCCGGCAGATCTCGATGCTCCGCGGTCGGCTGGGCTCGTTCGAGCGCAACACGCTCGAGACGAACATGAACCAACTCGGGATCACGCAGGAAAACCTGACCGCGGCCGAGTCGGCCATCCGCGACGCGGACTTCGCCTACGAGACCTCGCGGCTGGCCCGCGACCAGATCCTCGTCAACGCGGGCACGACCGTGCTCACGCTGGCGAACCAGACCACGCAGTCCGTCCTGCGGCTGCTGGGCGGCTGAGCGGCGCGTCGCGCGCGGCCGCGCCGGCCGCACGTGCCCCGGAATCGCCGTGGGGGCGGCGGGGTGCGGGCGGCCGGCCGCTTTTTTCGAGCGGGCCGGGGGGCCGATAAGAGCGGGCGGCGGGCGGCGGCGGGGGCCGGTCCGCGCCCGCGGCCCCGGGCGGGGGCGGGAGCGAACGGGGCGGGGCGGGGGTTTTTCTAAAGCGCGCCACGGGTCGCGACGATGCCCCCTGTGTCAGTCAGAGCGGACGGTCACAGGAGCCGTCGGCAGCGCTCGTGACGACGTGAAGTCAGCCGGCATGCGGCCGCGATTCCCAGCGGGGATCCCGCCCGTGCCCGCCCGTGGAGGCGCAGGTCCATGAGTCGCATCAACACCAATGTCTCATCCATCATCGCGCAGCGCGTGCTGGGGACGCAGAATGCCCGACTGAACCAGTCCCTGCAACATCTGAGCACGGGCTTGCGCATCAACACCGGCAAGGACGACCCGGCCGGCCTGATCGCCTCGGAGACGATGCGGGTCGAGATGCGGGCCATCCAGGCGGCCCAGACCAACATCTCCCGCGCGACGAACGTCGTGGCGGTGGCGGAGTCGGGTCTGGCGGAGGTGCACCGGCTGCTCAACGACCTCGAGGATCTGGTCGACCGCACGTCGAACGAGGCCGGCATCAGCGTCGAGGAGCGGAACGCGAACCAGCAGGAGATCGACCTGATTCTCTCGTCGATCAACCGCATCGCGAACTCGACAGAGCTCCAGGGGCGCAAGCTGCTGAGCGGGGAACTGGCCTTCACGACCTCGGCGGTCAACAGCACGCAGGTGACCGACCTGCGGATCAATGGGGCGCGCGTCCCCGAGCAGGGCACGCGCGTCGTCAACATCGAAGTGCTGGTCTCGGCCCAGCTCGCCCGGGTCAACTACGCCGGCGGCGCGGTGGGCTCGGCCCAGACGATCGAGATCACCGGCAACCTGGGCACCGAGCGCATCACGCTGGCCAGCGGCGCCACGACGGCCAACCTCGTGTCGGCCGTCAACATGTCCAAGCACCTGACGGGCGTGTCGGCCACGCGGATCAACGCGACGTCGGCGGTGTTCACCAGCACGGCCTACGGCTCCTCCCAGTACGTGAAGGTGCGTGTGCTGAGCGGCACGGCGTTCGCGGCCGGTCTGGGCGGCACCCTGGTCGAGGACAACGGCCAGGACGTGCGCGTCAACATCAACGGCCAGGCCGTCACCGGCGACGGCTTGAGAGTCAGCGTCCGCAACTCGATCATCGATGCGGACATCACGCTGTCGCCGAGTTTCGCGACGCAACTGAGCACCGACTCGACCTTCGGCATCACGGGCGGCGGCGCGCGGTTTATGATTTCGCCCCGGCTCGACCTGAACTCGCTCGCGGCGATCGGCATCAGCTCGGTGACGACGGCGAACCTGGGCGACGCCAACGTCGGCTACCTCTACTCGCTCGGCACCGGCGAGGCCAACGCCATGAGCGAGAAGAACTTCTTCACCGCCCAGCGCATCGTCCGCCAGGCGCAGCAGCAGGTCGCCAACCTGCGCGGCCGCCTCGGGTCCTTCCAGAAGAACACGCTCGAAACGACGGCCGCCTCGCTGCGGATCCAGTATGAGAACGTGGCGTCGGCCGAGAGCACGATCCGCGACACCGACTTCGCCGAGGAGACGAGCAACCTGACCCGCTCGCAGATCCTCGTCCAGTCGGCCACGAACGTGCTGCGGCTCGCGAATGCGGCGCCGCAGCAGGTCCTGGCGCTGCTCCAGTAGACGAAGCGCCGTCCGCGACTCTGCCTCCTGTGCCTGCGGAACCACGCGCCGGCCCCGGTCCCCGCCGGGGTCGGCGTGTTTCTGCGCCGGCGGCCCCGGCCCTCACAGCAGCGGCGTGAGCAGGCGGGCCGCGCCCTCGCCCAGCCGTTGCGGCAGCGGGCGGTTCCGCCACACGTCGCGCGCCCGCACCGGGCGCGCCCCCGCGCAGAACCGGTCGATCGTTGCGCTCAGCCCGCGGGCCGTGGGCGCGTCGTACAGCAGCGCGGTGATCTCGAAATTCAGGCGGAAGCTGCGCACATCCATGTTCGCCGAGCCGAGCATCGACCAGCGCTCGTCCACCGTGACCAGCTTCGAGTGCAGCACGCCGCCGCCGTACTCGTAGATCTCCACGCCGTGTTCCAGCAGCTCCGGGTAATAGCTGCGCCCGGCCCACAGCGCCAGCCGCGAATCGCTCCGCGACGGCAGCACGATGCGGACCTTCACCCCCCGGAAGCACGCGCTCGCCAGCGCCATCCGCACGGCCGGGTCCGGCACGAAATACGGCGTCGCCACGCGGATCGACTGCCGCGCCGCGGCGAAGGCGGCGAACACCACCTGCGCCAGCACGCTGACCGAGTGGTCCGGCCCGGACGGCACAATCTGTACCAGCGACGCGCCCTGCCGCGCCGGCACCGGAAAGTACGCCTCCCGCTCCAGCGGCTCCCGCGTCGCCAAGTACCAGTCCTCCGCAAACGTCTCCTGGAGAAACGCCGCCGCCGGCCCGCTGACCCGCATGTGCGTGTCGAACCACGGGCTCAGCGCCCGCCGTCGGCCCCGGTACTCGTCCCCGATGTTCTGGCTCCCCATGAACGCCACCTGCCCGTCCACCACGGCGATCTTGCGGTGGTTCCGCAGATGAACGCTCGGTCGCCGACCCACCGCCAGCGGCCGCAGCGGCAGGAAGAACGCCACCCGCACGCCGGCCGCGCGCAGCGGCCGCAGAAACGACGGCCGCAGGCTCCAGCTCCCGACGGCGTCCAGCAGCAGCCGGCACTCCACCCCGGCCCGAGCCCGCTCGACCAGCAGCTCGGCGAAGTGCCGCCCGGTCTCGTCCGACCGCCAGATGTAGTACTCCAGGTGCACGTGGCGGCGGGCCGCGCGGATGGCGGCCTCGAGCGCCGCGTAGGTCTCGTTGGCCTCCTCGAGGATGGTCACCTCATTGCCCGCGGTCACGGGAACGCCGGCCAGACGCTGGCCGATCTGGGCGATCGGCGCCAGGTCGGGCGGGAGGTCGGCCGCGGCCGCCGCGGCGCCGCCGAGCCCCTGGCGCTCGGCCCAGTCCTGGAAACGGGCCAACAGGTGCGCGACGCGGCGCCGTCGCCGGCTGGATTTGCGCCGCAGGCGGGCCGAGTCGAGCAGCCAGTACAGCACCAGCCCCACGCCGGGCAGCAGGAGCAGCGCCAAGATCCACGCCACCATGGCGGCGGGCTCCTTGCGTCGCTGAAGCAGAAACCCGATCGTGACCAGCGCGAGGACGTAGTTGGCGACGCTGGCGGCCGCCCAGAAGGTCATGCGGGCAGTGTCGACCGCGCCGCCGCGGGCGTCAACGCGCACGCGTGAACGGGGTCGGGTCCGCGGGCAGCACCAGCGCTCCGCGACCCCCGCGCCAGCCGCGCCCGGCGCGCTCGTGCGAGCCGTCCTCCTCGACGCGCGCAAGGCGGCTTCTCCCGAGCCACACGGCGCCGCTCACCACGGCCGCCACGGCGATCAGCGTCACGAGGCCCAGGACCCACTCGCGACCGCGGCTCACTCCGGTCGGCGCCCGGCGGCCGGCCCGGACGCACACGCCCGTCCACGTGCACACCCAGCCCCAGTGCAGCGCGACGTGCAGGAGGAGGAGCGCTGCGAGCGCAACGGCCAGCCAGAAATGCACATCGCCCCAGTCATGCCGCGTGAGCCCCCAGAGCGACAGGCCGTGACCGCCGCGGCTGCCGGGCGGCAGGACGTACCGCAGCCACAGGCCCGTCACGATCATGGCCAGCATGACCAGGAGCGCGAGCGCGTCGACGATGTAGTTGAGAATGTGCGTGCGCATGGCCACTCCTGCTCCGGGGGCACCGCGTCTACGGTTGCCGGCCGGGGCCGCCGCCGCGTCGCCCGCCGCCGCGTCCGCCCGGACCGCGATCCGCGGGCGGGCCGCCCGCGCCGCGTCCGTCGCCCGGATCGAGCCCGTCGGCCGCGCCGTGTCGCCAGCGGAAGCCGCGGGCCTCGCGCACGCCGGTCGCGAAGTGGCCCAGCAGCCGTGTCCGCTGCGCCGGCGTCAGGTGCGGTCGCAGACTCACCAGGTACTCGGCGACGCGCCGCTCCACGGCCTGGTGGGCGGCGAGCACCGCGTCAACCTGCGCCAGCAGCTCGGTGTCGGTCGTGGTCCCGGATTCGAAGGCGGCGGCCAGGCGTGACCGCGATGCCTCCAGTTCGGCCTCGAGGGCCGCGCGGTCGCGCTCGAAGTCGGCCTCCAACGCGCGGACGGCCTCCCGTTGCGCGGGCGTGAGTCGCAGCCAGTCGAGCAGCCGCGTGGGACGCCCCGCGGCTCCGGTCGGCGCGGGGGTGGCCGGCGGCTGCTGCCACGCGTATGTCACCCAATACGAGCCGGCGGCGCACGCCAGCGCCAGGGCCGCCAGCAGAATCGTGCGCGGCGTCTTCATGAGGCGTCCTCCGTCCCGCCGCCGTCCGCGTCGAGGTCCGACAGCGCGGCGTACAGGCCGACCGGCGACATCGTCACCAGCAGCTCCACGTCGGGTCCGGCCGTCGCGAGGTCCGGTCCGACCGGGGCGGGTGCCGGGCCGGCGCCGCGCAGCGTCCATTCCGCCGCGCCGTACCCGGTGCCGATGCCGATTAGCACCGCGGCCGCGACGCGTACGGGCGTACGGCTCCAGATTCGCAACGGTTCTGCCGGTCGTTCGTTCAACCGGCGGACGACGGCCGCCGCCAGGTCACCCCCGGGGGTCCGCTCGCGGTCGGCGCCCAACACGGACCACAACCCCCGCTGGGCCCGGACGCGGGCGGCGCAATCGGGGCAGGCGGCCGCGTGGGCCTCGAGGGCGGCCGCGTGCGCGGGCGGCAGCTCGCCGCTCACCAGGCGGATGACCTCGGTCGGTGTCAGGTGCGACATGGCTGCTCCACGTGTAGTTAACGCCGCGGCCCCGGGGGTTCCGGCGGCGGGTCCATCAGATCCGCGAGGCGTTCGCGCAGGGTCGCGTAAGCCCGCACGAGGCATGATTCAACGGCTGAAACGCTCCAGCCGGTCACGGTAGCGATGTCCTTATGGGACAGCTCGTGGTAGCGGTGCAGGATCACCGCGAGCCGCTGTCGATCGGGCAGGGCCGCCACGGCGGCGCGGACCCGCTGGGTCCGCTCGTCGGCTTCCATCGCCGTCGCGGCGTCGGGAACGGTCGCTGCACCGTCGTGCTCCTGTTCCCGACGGCGTGCCCGGGCGAGCCCGCGGCGTCGATCCCAGCACAGGTTCGCCACCAGCCGGTACAACCACGTCGTGAAACGCGCTTCGGGTTGGTACATCGCCGCCGACCGGTAGAGCTTCACGAACGCGTCCTGTGCCACGTCCTCGGCAAGGTCGGCGCGGCCGAGAAAACGCTGCGCCAGCCGGATGACGCGCTCCTGATGCCGCTGCACGATCGGCGTGAGCGCGGCGGTGTCGCCGGCCGCGAGCCGCCGCATCAGCTCTTCGTCGGACTCATCGTCGTGGGACGGTGCGATCGGGACCATCTCGCCAGCGCTCGCGCGGCGCCGCCCGGAAATCGCCGCAGGCGGGCGGCCCTTGGCGGCGTTGCATGGGCGGTCGCGGGCATTGTGACGGGCTCCCGCGACTGCGGCAATCGGCCTGCGGCGCTGGGCCTGGCGGGCGGTGCCGTTCGTGGACGCCCGTCCCATCGGAGAGCGACCATGCGAGGCGTCTTGAGCGTGCTGGGTGTCGCGGCGCTGCTTGCGCTGGCCACGGGGTGCGATCTGAACAACGTGCCGGCCGAGGCCAAGGCCCTGCTCGCCACGGCCAAGGGGCCGGTGCCCGAGCTGGCCGGCGGCGATCAGCTCCAGATCCAGGAGCGCCTGCGGCTGCGCGACGAGTCCTGCACCAACGAGGGGGACATGGTGCGGAATCGCTACAGCCACGCGTACGGCGGGAGCAACGGGAATGGGTCGGGCGGCGGGAGCGGCGGCGGGCAGGGCCCGGGCGGCTCCGGCCGATAAGTTCACGTCTCCGGTGAGAACCCCCAACGACACGGGCGGTGCGGCGCGCCGGGCTGCCCGTGTCGCCCACAGGCGGATGCCTGCGGCCGAACGACGCGGATGACGCAGAGCGGATTATCGCGGCCCGGGGTCGCCCGGTCAGTCCGCCGTCTGGAGCCGCACCGCCTGAAGCGCCTCCCGAGCCCGCGTCACGCTTTCGTGCAAGCGCTGGGCCGAGTCTGCATCGGCTGAAGGATTGATGTCGGGGGCACCGGCCGCCCACGAGCCGGCGACCGTTTCGTCTCCGGCGAGCGCGTGCGCTTCGCACGCCACCGGAACGGCCGGGGCGGTGTCGGGCGCCGGGTCCGGCTCGGTCGCGTCGAACGACACGGGCAGCGCCTCTCCGGTGCCGGGCTCATCGCGCAGGATCTCGTGCACGAGGCTTGCCAGCGGACGCGCCCGGCGCCGCAAGGTGGCCTGGCGCATGGCGAGGGTCCGTTCGCGGACGGTCAGCTCGTTCAGACGCCGTGCGATGGCCCGCGCCTCGTGGGACAGTGCGGTGAGCCGCTGCTCGGCGAGGCCGGTCTGCCGCAAGGCTTCGGCGTGCTGCTCGGCCACCTTCATGGCCTGCGCGTCGAGCGCTGCCCGCCGGGCGGCGGTTTCGGCGCGGCGGCGTCGGAGGGCGCGCACACGCCGAACGAGTGCGGCGCGCTGTGTCGCGAGCCGCGCGGCGCGTTGCTCCAGCGCGGCCGCGCGGCCGCGGAGGTCGGCGGCCGCGGCGCTGAGTTCGGCCTGTTGGCGCTCCAGCGCGGCGGAGCGCTGGGCATGCTCCTCGGCCTGACGCTGGACCCGGTTGACGCGGTGCTCCAGGTCGGCTTCCTGCGCGTCGAGACGGGCGGCGCGTTCCTGGAGCTCCGTCTCCCGCTCGTCGAGCTGGGCCGTCCGCGCGGCGATTTCTTCGCTCTGCGCGACCAGTTCCACGGAGCGGCGGTCCAGATCGCGGCTGCGGTCGCGCAGCTCGTCGGCCAGGGCGTCGAGGGTCCGGCCGCGTTCTGCGAGGTCCGCCAGGCGGGCCGCGAGGTCGCGTTCGCGGTCGTCCAGTTCGGCGGCGCGGGCGTTGTTCCGATCCGTCTGACTCTGCAAGTCGGCGCCGCGCTGTTGCAACTCGCTCGCTTCGGCGGCGAGGCGGGTCGCGCGGGTCTCGAGCTCGAGCTGCCGCTCGTCCAGCCGGGCCATCCGGAAGGCGATCTCCTCGCTGCGCGCGACGAGCTCGGCGGAGCGCTGGTCCATTTCGCGGCTGCGGTTCCGCAGCTCATCGGTCAGGGCGTCCAGTACGCGGCTGCGTTCGTCGATGTCGGCCGTGCGGGCGATGACGTCGCCCTCACGGCTCTCCAACGTGGACCAGCGCGCTTCGAGTTCGGCGTTGCGGGCGGCGAGTTCCTGGCAGGCCTGGTTGAGCTCGGCGGCGACGGCTTCGCTCTGGGCGATACGCTCCGCCAGGTCGGCTTCGCGGGCATCGAGCTCGGCGGCCCGTCGCTCCAGGGCCGCGTGCCGCGGCCCCAGTTCGTCCCGCAGACGCCGCAGGGCTTCCGCCCGCTCGGAGAGCTCGCGGCACAACCGCCGCCACCGCTCGGTCCGCGTGTGCGGCACGCTGTCGGGCTGCGGGTCGCCGCGCGCTTCGAGCACGCCCTGGCCGTTGCGAGGACTCGTCGCCTTCCGCGAGCTGGCTGGCATGGCACACCTCGTCGAGGGCACATCGCCGCCGCCGTTCACAGCGCCGGCAGCGCCTCACGGGGTGCATCGTCCGAAAGCAGTGGCCTGTTAACCTGCGCGACCCGGCCAATTTCGGGGCGGACCGATACACGGGCGTGGCCGGCCGATAACGTCCGATTTCCGCCGCCGCGGCCGCCCGGCGTGCGGACCGGGGGCGGGTTGCGGCACGCGTCGGCGCGTCCGAACGCGGCGGTCCGACCCGCCGCGGGGGCGGCCGGGAATGGGTGTAACGTCCGAGAATGCGGGGGTACGATGCGGGGCCGGGCGCGACCGGCCTGGTGGAGATGGCGATGCTGCCGCGGCGCGAGCGCGTTCAGTTTCCGGGGAGCCTGGGGCACCCGCTGGTGGGCCGGCTGGACCGCCCGCCCGGCGAGCCGCGGGCGTGGGTGCTGATGGCGCATTGCTTCACGTGCGGGAAGGACCTGAAGGGGATGAACTGGATCGCCCGCGAGCTGGTGGACCGGCGCATCGCGGTGCTCCGGTTCGACTTCACGGGGCTGGGGGACAGCGGCGGAGATTTCGCGGACACGAGCTTCACGTCGAATGTGGACGATCTGGTGGCCGCGGCGGACTGGCTGCGGGCCGCGCACCGCGCGCCCGGCTTGCTCGTCGGCCACAGCCTCGGCGGCACCGCGGCGCTGGTGGCGGCGGGCCGCGTGCCCGAGGTGCGGGCGGTCGCGACGATCGCGGCGCCGGCGGACACGGGCCACATGCGGGCGTTTCTGGCGCGGCAGGCGGCGGACCTCGCGCCCGACGCCGCGGCGGAAGTCGATGTGATGGGGCGCGCGGTGCGCATTCGCGGGCGCATGATTGCCGATCTCGACCGGCACGACGTGGCCGCGGCGACGGCAACGCTCGGCCGCCCGCTGCTGGTGCTGCACTCGCCGGAGGACACGGTCGTTGACATTGCGGAAGCTCGGCGGATCTTCGAGGCGGCCCGACACCCGAAGAGCTTCGTCGCGCTGGACGGCGCCGACCACCTGCTGGTGGAGCGTGAAAGCGACGCGCGCTTCGTCGCCGAGCTGCTGACCGCCTGGGCCGGGCGCTACGCGGCCGCGGCGGGGTGAGAGCTCCCGGCGGCTTGCTTTCGGACGCGGGGGGTCTAAGCTTTGTCCCGGCGCGGTTCGGCTCGGGCCGCCGGCGTGGCCGCTCGGGCGCACGCCGCCCGCGCGGCGGCGGGCGTGGAGGAACAGGCGGTGAAGGACATCGCGTTGGGCCTGATGACGGGGAAGAAGGGGGCGATCTTCGGCGTGGCCAACGACCGGTCGCTGGCGTGGCAGATCGCCGAGCGTCTGCACGCGGAAGGCGCGGAGCTCGCCTTCACGCACCTGCCCCCGCCGAAGATGGAGCGGCGCGTCCGGCTGCTGGCCGAGCCCATCGGCGCGACCTGCATCGTGCCGTGCGACGTGACGGACGACCAGCAGATCAAGGCCGCGTTCCAGGAAATCAACCGCCAGATCGGCCCGCTCGACTTCCTCGTCCATTCGATCGCGTACGCCGATCGCGCGGCCCTGCACAACCCGTACTACAAGACGTCGCGGGCGCACTTCGCGCAGGCGATGGACATCAGCGTGTACTCGCTGGTCGCGCTGTGTCAGCACGGTCTGCGCTACCTGAACGAACACGCCAGCGTGCTCACGCTGACGTACCTGGGGTCGAACAAAGTCGTGCCGGGCTACAACGTGATGGGGGTCTGCAAGGCCGCGCTCGAGTCGTCGGTCCGCTACCTCGCGGGCGAGCTCGGCCGCGAGAAGAGCATCCGCGTCAACGCCCTGTCGGCCGGGCCGGTCCAGACGCTGTCCGCCGCGGGCGTGGGCGACTTCGACAAGATCCTCCGGCACTACCCCAACAAGGCCCCGCTGCACCGCAACATCCGGCCGGATGAGGTCGGCAACAGCGGCCTGTACCTGCTGAGCGAGCTGTCGAGCGGCGTGACCGGCGAAGTGCACTTCGTCGATTGCGGTTACAACATCGTCGGCTGGTAGCGCCGGAGGCGTGGCGAAGTCGGCCGGTCGGTCGTATGCTGCCGACCCAGCGAGGAGTCCGGCCCGTGCCCAAATCCGAGCCCGCCCGACCGACGCCGCCCGAGAAGCAACGGCCGCGGCGTCGCTCCGGCGCGTCCTGTGCGGCAGGGGTGGTCGTGCTGCTGAGTGTCGCCGGTTGCGGGCGTCCGGGGGTTTTCACGCTCCAGCAACCGACGGCGCCGCCCGCGCAGCAGCGGCTGACGCTCGTGGCCCAGTCGGCCGCGTGCGCGCCGCGCGAGGGCCGCGTCGCGTGCGTGCTCGGCTTCCCGTTGCCGGGCCGTGATCGCCCGCGCGCGTTCGTGGTGTACCTGGACCTGCCGTGCACGGGCGCGACCGTGCGGCTGCATCCGACCGACGCGGACGCGGGCCGCGGCCTGCTCATCCAGGAGGTCGGGCAGCTCGCGGGCCGCACGGACTTCTCGGGCGGCTGGGCGCGGATTCAGCCGGATCGCCTGGTGCGCGGCCGATACCGGATCGAGCTGCACGCCTACGGTCCCGGCGGCGTCGTTCTGCACGGCGCGGCCGCGGCGGCCGAGGCCCCGCGGCTCGTGCGGGCCTTCGAGCGCGAGTATGCTGCGGACGTGGCGACGCTGGGCCCGCCGCGCGACGAGACCGCCGCGCGCGGCGCCGCCGTGTTGACGGGGGCGACGGGCGAGTAGTCGCCACGCCGGGCGCTTGCTTTTGTCGGCCCGTGCGGGGCCCGTGCTTTGCCGCCGCCCGCGTAGAACGGGCGGCGGGGGGCGTGCGAGCCGGCGCCCATGAGCGGCGCGAAACGATCCTCGGCGCGAACCCCGCGGCCGTGAAGGGCTGCATGTTCGGGCTCGACCAGCTGAAGCTCGAGCCGGCGCGTGAGGACGGGAGCCGCGAGGACGCACGATGCGACTGGCTGTTGTGGGTACGGGCTATGTCGGGCTGGTATCGGCCGCCTGCTTTGCGGACAGCGGCAACCACGTGACCGCGGTCGATACGGACCGCGCGAAGATCGAGACCCTGCGAACGGGGGCGTGCCCGTTTTACGAGCCCGGCCTGGAGGACATCGTGCGACGCAACCTCGCGGCCGGCCGCCTCCGCTTCACGACCGAGCTGGCGGAGGCGGTGGCCGGGGCGCGGGTGGTCTTTCTCGCGGTCGGCACGCCGCCCCGGTCGGACGGGTCGGCGGACCTGGCGGCGCTGGAGGCGGCCGCGACGGCCACTGCGGCGGCGCTCACCGGTCCGGCGGTGGTCGTGAACAAGAGCACGGCGCCGGTGGGGACGGCGGCCCGGCTGGAGGAGCTGATTGCGGCGCGGACGAAACACCGCTGCCCGGTGGTGAGCAACCCGGAGTTTCTCAAGGAGGGCGCGGCGGTGGCGGATTTCCTTCGCCCGGACCGGGTGATCATCGGCGCCGACGACCGGGCCGCGGGCGACGAGGTGGCGGAGCTGTACCAACCGTTTCTGCGGAACAACCGGCCGCTGCTGCTGATGAGCCGGGCGGCCGCGGAGCTGACGAAGTACGCCGCGAACGCGTACCTGGCGACGCGCATCAGCTTCGTGAACGAGATCGCGGAGCTGTGCGAGAAGCTGGGCGTGGACGTAAACGAGGTGCGGCGCGGCATGGGCACCGACCAGCGGATCGGCCAGCACTTCCTGTACCCCGGCCTGGGCTACGGCGGGAGCTGCTTTCCGAAGGACGTGCAAGCGCTGGCGAGCTTCGGGCGGGCGGCGGGGGCCGACTGCGGGCTGCTGGAGGCCGTGCACCGGCGGAACCTGGCGCAGCGCGCGAACCTGCTGGCGCGGATCGTGGCGCGGCTCGGGCCGGACCTGCGCGGGCGGCGCCTCGCGGTGTGGGGGCTGGCGTTCAAGCCGGAGACGGACGACGTCCGCGAGGCGCCGGCGCTGACGCTGATCGAGGGGCTGCTGGCGGCCGGGGCCGCGGTCGCGGTTCACGATCCGCGGGCGATGGGGTCGACCCGGCGCGTGCTCGGCGACGCGGTGGCCTACCACGCCGATCCGTACGAGGCACTGGTTGGGGCGGACGCGCTGGTGATCGCCACCGAGTGGATGGAGTTCCGCAGCCCCGACTTTGAACGCATCGCGGGGGCTCTGCGCGAGCCGCTGATCTTCGACGGGCGGAACCTGTACGAACCCGCGACGATGCGGCGGTACAATATCGAGTACCACAGCGTCGGCCGCCCGTCGGTCGCGCCGCGGCGCGGCTGAACGCTCCGCGAGGTGCACCATGCCCCGCCTGACCCCGCAGGTCGTCGCGCTGGCGGACCTGCTCGCCGAGCACTCCGCGCCGGCGGCTCCCGAGCTCGTCCGCGCCGAGGAGGGCGGCGCTGTCCGCTGCCTGGCCTGCGCGCATCGCTGCCGGGTGCTGCCGGGGCGCGACGGCGTCTGCCGGGTGCGCTTCAACCGCGCCGGCACGCTGCGCGTGCCGCACGGCTACGTGGCCGGCCTGGCGGTCGACCCGATCGAGAAGAAGCCGTTCTTTCACGCGTACCCCGGGCGGGAGACGCTGTCGTTCGGCATGCTCGGCTGCGACCTGCATTGCTCGTACTGCCAGAACTGGATCACGAGCCAGGCGCTGCGGGACGCCCGCGCGATCTCGGCTCCGCATTTCGTCACGCCCGAGGAGCTCGTGCGGCTCGCGCAACGCTACCGCTGCCCGGCGCTGACCAGCACGTACAACGAGCCGCTCATTACGAGCGAGTGGGCGGTCGAGATCTTCCGGCTCGGCCGCGCCGCGGGGCTCGCGGGCGCGTACGTCTCCAACGGCCACGCGACGCCGGAGGTGCTGGAGTACCTGCGGCCGTACGTGTCGCTCTACAAGGTGGACCTGAAGTCGCTGAACCCGGACACCTACCGGCGGCTGGGCGGCGGCCTCGAACACGTGCTGGCGACGATCCGGCGGTTGAAGGAGCTCGATTACTGGATCGAGCTCGTGACGCTGCTCGTGCCGGGGCTCAACGACAGCGATGACGAGCTGCAGCGCATGGCGGCGTTCATCGCCGGGGTATCACCGGACATCCCCTGGCACGTCACGGCGTTCCACCCGGACTACAAGCTCGCCGACCCGCCGGCCACGCCCGCCGAGACGCTGCTGCGGGCGCATGCGATCGGCCGCCGGGCCGGATTGCGCTTCGTGTACGCCGGCAACCTGCCCGGACGGGTGGGCGAGCTCGAGAACACGCTGTGCCCGGCGTGCGGGACGCTGCTGATCGAGCGGCGCGGATTCGAGGTGCGGCAGAACCGGCTCTGCGCCGGGCGCTGTCCCGATTGTGCGACGGCCGTTCCCGGCGTATGGGAGAACTGACGTCCGCCCGCGCGGCCCGCAGCCCCGGTCGGCACTGCGAAGGCCGCCGGGGCTGCGGTGTTGCGTCGGGACTGTGTTGCCGCGGGGAACGCCGGCGCCGCCGCGCGGCCGGGTTCGCTGCGCCGGGCTCAGCCGGGCCGGCCCGAACTGCTCAGCGGACCGGCGTACACGCCCATGTACCATTCGTCCGTGTTGTCACCGGCGCCGGCCGGGAGCTCGGTGCTCGTGGTCGTGCTGAGGTCGCTGACGGCCGCCGCTGCGACGCCGGCGGGCGTGATCGCGAACACCGTGTCGCCGATGAACGCGCCGCGGCGCCAGGGGTTCCACCAGTACGGGTACTGCGAACTGCGGACGGCCGGCAGGCGGCCGAGCTCGGTGAAGCCGGACGGCGTCACGCGATAGCACACGATGCCCTCGAACAGGAGGTTCGGCATGTAGTCGGTGAGCCAGGGTTCGGCGGTGCCGGTCCAGAGCTGCACGGGCAGTGCCAGCAGGCCGCTCTCGCCGCTCTCGGGCAGGAAGGTGAACGCCTTGTGCGTCTGGCTCACGTCGGACTCGGATCCGTAGCCGCCGAGTTCGAGCTGCTGGACCAGCGTCGGGTTGGCGGGGTCGGTCGTGTCGAACAGCGAGAGCTGGATGGCGTTGCGAAGCGTACCGCCCCAGGAGGCCGTGATGGTCGTGCGCCCCACGCCGATCAGCCGGTTCGCGCCGAGCGGGTGCAGGTAGTCGCTGTAGCCCGGCACCTTGAGTTCGCCGACGACGGCCGGCGCCGCGGGGTTCGACAGGTCGAGCACGAACAGGGGGTCGATCTGGCGGAACGTGACGAGGTAGCCGCGCGTCCCGAGGAAGCGCGCGGCGTAGAGCCTCTCGTTCGGGGCGATGCCGTCGACGCTGCCGAGGATCGCGAGCTCGCCGGCGCTTTCGCCGAGCACGAAGACGGCGTTGCGGGGCACCTCGCTGTCGACCGCCTGCGCGGTCGCGTCGCGGCTGGAAACCGCGACGTCACCACCGAATCCGCCGGTGAAGGCCGGCGGGATGTGCGTGGCCAGTCGCAGGTGGCCTTCAAACTCGCCGAGCGAGAACTGGTTGAGCAGGCGGCCCGGCACCGTCCCGCTGGCGACGTACTCGGCCACGCCGTCGGCGTTGAACCGGAGCTTGTGGACCGCAGTCCGCGTCCGGAACGCGCCGTCCACCGCCCAATCGGGATCGGTGAGGTACAGCGCCGCGGTGGAGGCGTAGAGGGTGCCGACGTTGGCCATGATCGCGACCGAGCCGACCGTCTGCGTGATGTCGGCCGCGTCGAGCGTGAGGACCGCCGTCGCGCAGTAGCCGGCGGGCGACTCGGGCCGGTACCAGTTCTCGGGCGGCACGAGCGGTGCGGGAGCGCCCGCGGGCCGCTGTCGCGGGAGGATGTCGGCGAGCGTCAGGGCGTCGATGGCCCGCGGCGTCGGGTTGGCGGGCAGCTCCGGGGCGATCGCCAGCACGAGAATGAGGCGGCTGCCGGTGATGCGCGACGAAACGAGGCAGCCGTCGAGTTCGTTGCGGGCGACCAGCGCCGGAGCGGCGGGGTCCGCGATGTTCACGCTGTAGACGACGGTCGCTGCGCCGACGTGATACGGCGGCCAGATCATGAGCTCGGGGCCGCCGCCGCCGGCGTAGCTGTACTTCTGGCCGAGCGCGATGAGCCGGTCGCGGCCGACGAGGTAGAGGGCCTCGATGAACGCGTCGAACTCGAGGGCCCCGACCTGCGCGAGCCCCAGGTTCGGTGCGGCGCGCACGATGCGGAGTGTGCGGTTGCGGGCGATGTAGAAGTGCGCGCCGTCGGACTTGAAGAGGTCGCTCTCGTCGACGCCCTCCTCCTGGAGATTGGTCGTGGAGTACGGCGTGCCGCTCGAATTCCCGGCGCCGTCCTCGGCTGCCCCGGCGCCGCCGGCGGCTGGTGCGAGGGCGAGCGTGTCGAACAGGGTGCCAAGCGCGCCGCGCGTGTAGCGGTTCGACTGCGCGCGGGCCTGGGACTTGAAGTAGCTCAGGAGCTCATCCTGGGAGCTGAAGCGCCGCAGGGCGGCCTTGCCCTCGTCGCCTCCGCCGGGCGGCCGCGGGCAGCCGCCGAGCAGAAGGAGTCCGAGCGTGGAGAGACCGAGTCCTAGCGCGAGGCAGCGTCGCATTCCGTGTTCTCCTCTTCCGGTGCGGTTCCCGCGGAGGGTGGAGCCTTCCTTTTCATCGGCGCGGCGTGCCGCGCGGCTGGGCGGGTGGCCGGCTTTCCGCTGCGGGCCGCGGGACCGACGTAAGTGTTGTACGCGGGCTCCGGGTGTCCAATCGAGTGGGGGCGGCGCGGGTGGGGTGGCAAGAAAGTCGGGGGACCGGGCAAGGGTGGGCTGTGTGATCGTCTTATAATATGTCGCTTTTTGCGGATTCATGTTGAATGGAACCGGTCCCGAGAAATCGAGTTGTGGGAGGGGATTTTTCGGCTCGGAAGGGACTTGCAAAGCGTGGCAAGGGTGGTACTATACGGGGCCCCGGTGGAAGCGCCGGGACGGTCTTTGACAAGTAAACAGTGGACGAAGCCGAGAGAGTGCGGCGTGGCGGCGGCCCCCCTGCGTGACTGGGGGCGGTCGCGGCGCATCCGAAGATCGAGAGTCCGGTTCGGCCCCACGGTGTGTGTGGTCGGGTCGGGCGGCTCGCGCATTCTCGACACGCAGCGGAATGCTGAGCTCTCAATCAGTCGCAAGGCGGCCCTCGGGCCGTTTTGGCTGATATTTCCTTGAAGAGTTTGATCCTGGCTCAGAACGAACGCTGGCGGCATGGCTAAGACATGCAAGTCGCACGGATCACAGTAGCAATATTGTGATTAGTGGCGGAAGGGTGAGTAATGCATGGGTAACGTACCCCGAACACGGGAATAACAGCGGGAGCAATCCCTTTGCGAAAGTGCTGCTAATACCCGATGAAGTCCCGGGACCGCATGGTCCGGGGACCAAAGGTGGGGACCGCAAGGCCTACCGGTTTGGGAGCGGCCCATGTCCTATCAGCTTGTTGGTGAGGTAACGGCTCACCAAGGCTGCGACGGGTAGCGGGACTGAGAGGTTGGCCCGCCACATCGGGACTGAGACACTGCCCGGACACCTACGGGTGGCTGCAGTAACGAATATTGGGCAATGGGCGCAAGCCTGACCCAGCAATGCCGCGTGCAGGAGGAAGTCCTTCGGGATGTAAACTGCTGTCAGGGGTTCGCAAGCGAAGAGGGTGAACAATCCTCTGAGTTGAGCCGCCCCAGAGGAAGCCTCGACTAACTCTGTGCCAGCAGTCGCGGTAAGACAGAGGAGGCGAGCGTTGTTCGGAATCACTGGGCTTAAAGCGCGTGTAGGCGGCTCGGCAAGTGTCGTGTGAAATCCGGCGGCTCAACCGTCGAACTGCACGACAGACTGCCGGGCTTGAGGTCGGTAGAGGTGCCTGGAACTCTAGGTGGAGCGGTGAAATGCGTAGATATCTAGAGGAACGCCAGAGGCGAAAGCGGGGCACTGGGCCGATTCTGACGCTGAGACGCGAAAGCGTGGGGAGCAAACAGGATTAGATACCCTGGTAGTCCACGCCGTAAACGATGCACACTAGACGTCGGACGTTCTGACACGGCCGGCGTCGTAGCAAAAGTGCTAAGTGTGCCGCCTGGGGAGTACGGCCGCAAGGCTAAAACTCAAAGGAATTGACGGGGGCTCACACAAGCGGTGGAGCATGTGGCTTAATTCGAAGCAACGCGAAGAACCTTACCCGGGTTTGACATGCTTGGATGCCTCTTGGGGATAACTCAGGTAGGCTGCCCGCAAGGGTGAAACTTGCACAGGTGTTGCATGGCTGTCGTCAGCTCGTGCTGTGAAGTGTCGGGTTAAGTCCCTTAACGAGCGAAACCCCTGTCGTCAGTTGCCAGCGGGTCATGCCGGGGACTCTGGCGAGACTGCCGGCGTTAAGCCGGAGGAAGGTGGGGATGACGTCAAGTCATCATGGCCTTTATGCCCGGGGATGCACACGTGCTACAATGGCGTGAACAGAGCGACGCAAGACCGCAAGGTGGAGCAAATCGCACAAAACACGCCCCAGTTCAGATTGGAGTCTGCAATTCGACTCCATGAAGTTGGAATCGCTAGTAATCGCGCATCAGCTACGGCGCGGTGAATGTGTTCCTGAGCCTTGTACACACCGCCCGTCAAGTCATGGGAGCTGGGAGTACCCGAAGTCCGCTTAGCTAACCCGCAAGGGAGGCGGCGGCCGACGGTAAGCCCGGTGACTGGGACTAAGTCGTAACAAGGTAGCCGTAGGGGAACCTGCGGCTGGATCACCTCCTTTCTAGGGGATACCTGGACGGCGAGCTCCGCTCGCCGACGGAGTCAGCGCACTTTCACGCGGTCCTGCGGGCCGCGTCCCGGTCGCTTGCGGCCGGCGGCTCGTCCACTGTTTACTCTTTTTTTTGCGCGGGCCGGGTGCCCGCCCCCACGCCGATCGGTGTTCACGCTATGCACACCTGGAAAACGCACCTGACGGCTGTGCTGCGCCGCCTGGCCGAGACTCACGGCGACGCGCCCCTCGCCGAGATCGAGCGCATCCTCGCCGGCGTCTTCGAGGCCCGGAGCGTGCGCTTCGTGGTCGCCCATTCCACCGACCGCGCCGCGCCGCTGACCCTGCGGGCGCTGCTCGACCGCCCCTTCGATGCGGTCATCGAGCTCCAGACGCAACTGATGGGGCTGCCGGCCGGCGGCGGGCGCACGGCCCCCGGCAGCGTGTCCCGCTTTCAACCCGGCGATGCCCCCCCGGCGCCTGAGCCCTCGGCCGAGGCTCGCTGCGACGAGTTCATCCGCGAATTCGCCCGCCTCGAGCAGCGCCACGAGTTCATGTGGGCCGGCTACATCGTCCGGGAGCTGCTGCCGCGCGTGGGGTTCCCCGACGCCGAGGCCAAGGTCGTGCTCGACCGCCTCCGCATGGACGGCATCCTGCACATGACCAAGGTGCCGAATCCGAAGAACCCCCACTTCCCCGCCACCGGCGCCAGACTGAACCGCCAGCACCCCCGCGTGATCGCGGTCCTGCGTGAGCCGCCCGCAGCCGAGGCCTCCCAGGACGCCGCCCAGCCCGAGGGTGCGGCGGGGGCCCCGCGGGGCGAGCCGCACGCGGCCTCGTCGGCTGTCTGACCGACGGCAGGGGGCCCCTGAAACGATCGGCCGGAGCGGCCCGGCCGCGCGGGCTGATCGTGCGTATCCTTCAGGGGATTTTCGGCGGCGGGCCCTGAAGTCGAAGGGCCGACTTGTCCGATAAAGATTGCGACGGGCCACTGATGGTGGCAAAGACCTGTTGACCTGCGAGAGGAGCTACAACATGGCGTTTCTGAGCTGGCTTGAGCCGTTCCTGGGGATCTTTGGCGCGCTGCTGTCGGGGATCCTCGGCTTCATCGGCATGTTCCTGACGTAATCGCCGGCCGGCGGTGACATCACCATCACCACCTCCCCTGCGCTGATGCGGGACGGGGCCGGGCGGCGCGGCAACGGGGGCGCGCCGCCCGATTTGCGCGCCGGTCCGGCCCTGGGGGACTCCACGCACCCATTGAGAGACGCCCGCCGGCCTTGTGGGGCCGGCGCGAGTGCCCGTGAGCTGCTCCCCAAGATCTGGTCCAGGCGTCATGAGAGTCCGTTGCCCGGCCGCGGCCTCAGCCGCGCACCGCCACCACGTCCAGCAGTCGCGGGACCAGCGCCATCGCGGCGGCCGCCAGCCGCGGCAGCCGGCTGGTCCACACCTCCGGCCGCGGGCGGCGCAGACAGCGCAGCACGGCCCGCGCGACGCGGTCCGGGTCCTGGAGGAGCAGCGCCGGCACGTCGTCATACGCGCGGGCGGCGTCGAGCGGCCGCCCGGATTCCGCCGCGGCCCGGTCCGCGAACCCCGTCCGCGTCATGATCGGGTGGACCGACGAAACGGCGATGCGGTGCGGCCGCAGCTCGAGGGCCATGGCCCGGCAGACGTGGTGCTGGGCGGCCTTCGTCGCCGAGTAGGCGGAGAAGCGGATTAGCGGAAAGAGCGCCAGCGCGCTGGAGCACATGAGCAGGTGACCCGGACGGGCGGCGGCGATGAGCCGCCGGGCCGCCTGTTGCAGCAAGTCGACGGCAGCGAAGAAGTTGACGTCGAAGATGCGGCGCAGCTCCGCGTCGGACGTTTCGTGCATGGCGCGACGGAAGCCGTAGCCGGCGTTGGCGAACACGACGTCGAACTGGCCCAGGGCGGCCTCTGCCGCATCCAGCAGCCGCCCGCTTTCGCCGGGCGCCGCGACGTCGCCGGCGACCGTGACGGCCGTGCGGCCCGCGGCGCGCACCCCATCGGCGACGGATGCAAGACGGGCGGTGTCGCGGCCGTGGAGCACGACGTGCAGCCCGGCGCGGGCGGCGGCGAACGCGGTCGCGGCGCCGATGCCCGAGCTGGCCCCGGTGATGACAATGACTCGGTCGGTCAACTCCTGCGCCATACGCGGATTGTACGCGGCCGGTCGCGCAGCACGCGGCACGGCGACCCGGAAGCGAGCGGGCCCCCGACCGCCGGAGCGACCGAGGGCCCGGATGCTTGAGACTGTCCCGCCCGTGGGGCGGCGCGGCGCGCTCAGATTTCGTACACGCGTCCGGCCTGCTGGAGGCTGCCGCGTATCGCGGGATCGACGATCTGCTCGAAGACGGCCTGGACTTCGGCCATCACGACGGCTTCGACGCCGTCCGGTAGCACGACCACGGAGGGGTCCTCCACGGCGGCGATCAGCAGTCGCTCCAGACTTTCGAACGTCGTGACACCGTTGGCCTGCATGACCTTGATCACGGCGTCCGCGAGCGCGTCCGACACGTCCGGCAGATCCTGGCCGGAGAACTCCTCCGCCAGGGCCATGATCATCTGGATGTCATCCGGATTGAGGGCCCCGAGATTGTTGGAGAGGACCTTGCTGAGGGCCTGGATCGGGCTGCTGCCGCCCTGAAACTCGCCGATGCGGGGATCCGTGGACGGGCCGATACAGCCCCCCGCCAGCAACCCCGCGCCGAGCAACACGAAGCCGACGAGCATCCGCACGCGCATGTGTGCCTCCTTGCACGTTCCTGACGCCGGGGCGCGGCCGCCGCGACCGGCCTACGGCAGGCGGGGCAGCAGCCGCTCCGGGTCGAAGTCGATGAAGACCCCTTGCAGGTCGTTCGACGTCACGTCGCCGGGGATCTCGAGGCCGCTGTCGAGCACGGCCTGGAGATCGTCCTTGCTCTCGATGTAGTTGTTGTTGAAGAATTCCCAGACGGCGGTGGCCTGGACGTCCGACCAGCCGACGTTGAGCACGTCGTCCACGCGGCTGGCCTCGTCGCTGTAGACCTGGATCTCGTCGGGCGTGAGCGACAGGAAACTGGGCTGCACGACTTTGTAGTACGCGGACCGCAGGTCGCCGCCGAACTGGTTCGCCAGGCGCTCGCTGCGGAGCAGCGCGTTGATGGTCTCCGGCGAGAAGCCCAGCGCGGCGAGCTGCTGCCGTTTTTCGTTCGGCGTCAGGGCGCTGTTGTTGCGGATCGCGTCGACCTGCTTGAGCGTGGCCGAATTGAGAGTGGGGTAGTTCTCGGGCGGGCAACCGACCGTCAGCACCGCCGCCAACACGAGCAATGACATGCCGAGAGTGCGCATGAGTCGCGGGTTCCTGTGAGTGCGGCCGCGTGCGCCGTCCGCCCATGCCTACGCGCTGCACGCGCCCGCCGGTATCATACGGGCGACACCGGCGGGTCGAAACTTCAGCCCCGGCCCGACGGCCGAACCGGCAGGCACCGGCCGACCGGCAGGTCACCGGCCCGGAGGACCGCATGCGCGTCGCGATCGTCGGCTTCCCGTACTCCGGCAAGTCCTCCGTCTTCCGCGCCCTATCGGGTTTGCCGGCCGATCATCTGAAGCTCGCCGAGGAGAACCTGGCGGCCGTGCACATTCCCGAGCCGCGGCTGGACTTGCTCGAGGAGGTGTTCAAGCCGAAGAAGCGGACCGAGGCGACGATGGACTTCGTCGACCTGCCCGGCAGCGCGGAGGGCGACGTGGGGAAGGCCGGGCTCGAGAAGCACCTGCCGACGCTGCGGCAGTGCGACGCGCTGCTGCTGGTGGTGCGGGCGTTCGAGTCGGCGTCGGTGCCCATGCACCAGGGCCGCGTGGACCCGGCGGGCGATCTGCGGCAGCTGCGCGACGAGATGCTGCTGGCCGACCTGCTGATCTGCGCCAATCGCGTCGAGAAGCTCGAGAAGTCCCTGACGAAGCCGTCGAAGGAGCGCGACCAGCTCAAGCATGAGCACGAGCTGCTCAAACGCTGCCGCGAGGCGCTCGAGAGCGAAAAGCCGCTCAGCACCCTCATCCGCCCGGGCGACGAGGAGAAGACGGTTCGCAGTTTCGGATTCCTGACGCAGAAGCCGGTGCTGGTCGTGCTTAACGTCAACGAGGAGCAGGCCGGGCGCGAGCCGCCGCTGCGCGATCCGCACGCGTACGGGACCTATGCGGTGTGCGCCCCGCTCGAGGCCGACCTGATCCGCATGGAGGCCGCCGAGCGGCCGGCGTTCATGGCCGAGTACGGCATCGCGGCCCTGGCCCGCGACCGGCTTGTCCGGGCGTGCTTCGACGCGCTGGGCATGATCTTCATGCTCACGGCCGGGCCGGAGGAGGTGCGGGCCTGGCCGCTGGTCCGCGGGATGACGGCGGTCGAGGCCGCCGGCCGGATCCACACCGACCTGGCCCGCGGGTTCATCAAGGCCGAGACAATCGCGTTCGAGGACCTGCGGGCGGCGGGTTCGATGCGCGAGGCGAAGGCGCAGAACAAGGTGCGGCTCGAGCCGAAAGGCTACGTCGTTCAGGACGGCGACATCATCACGATCAAGTTCAACGTGTAGCGCCCCGCGCGGGGTGCCCGCCGCGGCGGCCGAAGCCGGTGCCGCCCACCGGCCCGGTCCCCGCCGGCCCGGAGTCGAGTCATGCCCAGCGCGACGTTCACCCGGTGGCTGCCGTGCGGGCTGCTGGCCGGCCTGACACTGGCGGCCGCAGGCGCGCAGCGCCTCACCCAGGCCGACCTGCTGACCCGCGTGGTCGATCTGGACCGACTCGCGACGCCGCCGCCGCCGGGTGAGCGGACGGGGATGTTCAGCAGCTACGACCGGGCCTCGCAGATCGGCCCGGACGGCCGGTATGTGAACTGGGACGCCAACTCTGACGCGGGCCAGTTCATCCGCCGCGACGGCGACTGGGATGTGATGGCCGAGCTGGAGGGGCCGGGGGCGCTCACCCGGATCTGGTCGGCCAACCCGCACGGCACGATCCGCTTCGTGCTCGACGGCGAGGTGGCGCTCGAGGCGCCGTTCGCCGAGCTGCTCTCCGGCCGCCTGCCGCCGTTCAGCGAGCCGTTCGTCTGGCGCGGGCTCAACAGCTACTACCCGATCGGGTTCGCACGCTCCTGCCGGGTGCTCGCGCGCGACAGCCGCTCGTACTACCAGATCAATTACGTACTTTTCCCGCCGGGAACCGTCGTCGAGCGGTTTCAGCGCAAGCCCGATGAGGCCGCGCAGGCCGCCGCGGAGCAGGTCGCCCAGGTGCTGCGCGACGGGCTGTCGGACAAGCGGCTGTTCGGCGGGCGGCGGGCGCTGCCCGTAGCCGTGCAGCAGGACGTCGGCCCGGGGCAGGTGCTGCGCGAGACGCTTGCCGGGGCCGGGACGGTGCGCGGGCTGTATGTGGCCCTGACGGACCGCGACGCCCCGCGGGAGCCCTACGCGCTGCACCGCTGCGTGCTGCGCGTTTTCGTCGACGGGGCCGACGATCCGGCGATCGAAGCGCCGTTGATCGACTTCTTCGCCTCGGGGTTCGACCTCGTGCCGGTGCGCAGTCTCGTCGCCGGGACCGACCTTCAGCGGCCCATTCCGCTTCCCGAGCGCCGCGCCGGCCAGGACCGCTTCTGGTACTGCCTGCTGCCGATGCCGTATCGCGACGGGCTGCGCGTCGAGATCGAGAACCGGGGGACCGCCAAGCGCCCCATCGGCCTGTTGCTCTATTTCCGGGTCGATACCGAACCGCCGGCCGCGGACGCCCTGCGCCTCTACGCCCGCTTCCGGCGCGAGGACCCGTGCCAGGTCTTCGACTACCCGGTCCTCGAGGCCGCCGGCCCGGGTCGGATCGTCGGGTGCGTGCTGAACGTGGACTGCCCGCGGGCGATGTGGTGGGGCGAAGGGGACGACAAGGTCTGGATCGACGGCGAGAAGTTCCCGTCGTATTTCGGCACCGGCACGGAGGACTACCTCGGCGACGCCTGGGGACTGCACCCGCACATTCAGCCGCTTCAGGGCGTGTCGCGCACCGGTCCGTACGGCAAGAACTCGGCCTACCGCTGGCACGTGCCGGATTGCATCAACTTTCAGCAGTCGGTGCGCTTCACCATCGAGAACTGGCAGTTCGGCGGGGAGAAGGACACGTACTACAGCACGGTTGCGTACTGGTACGCACCGCCGGGCGCGCAGCACTTCTTCCCGCGGCTGAAGGATGAGGACCTCGCGGTGCCGGGCGTGCGGATTCCGGGCGCCATCGAGATCGAGGGCCGCCTGCCGGGCAGCGGGTGGGGCCGCGTCGTGAAGCCGACGGACGTCGGTGCGGACCTGTCCGCGGACAAGGCCGTGTCGCTGGCGGCGGAGAAGCCGATCAAGGTCAATTTGCCGTCGCCGGCGGCGCAGACCGTGCGGCTGCGTTTGCGGGCGCTGCCCGAACCGGATTTCGAGCGGCTGGCCGTCGCGGACCCGTGGAACCGGCTGATCGGGGTGGTGTCCGGGCGCCCCGAATCAGACGGGCTGTACGCCGTGGGGCTCGTGCGGCTGGAGAAGGGCGACAACCTGCTCACGATTCAGTGCGCCCGGCCCGCAGTCGTCGATTGCTGGGTGCTGGAGCCCGTGCCGAGGACCGCCCGCGGGCCGGAGGCGGAGGATCTGAAGATCCGGTCGGCGGGCCGGGCCCGCACGACGGTCGAGTACGCGACCCTCGACTGGTCCGGCGGCACGCAGCTCGCCATCGACTTCGCCGGCCCCGGCGACCTGGTGGTGTTCGCGCTTCCGGATGAGCCCCAGGACCGGGTGGTGCAACTCGGGCTGCGCTACACGGCCGGTCCGGACGGCGGCGTGGTGCAGGTGCTGCTCAATGACGAGCCCGTCGGAGCCCCCCTCGACACGTTCGCCCCGGCGGTCGAGCTGCGCCAGGCCGCGCTCGGCGTCGTGCGGCTCGGCCGCGGCGCGCACTCGTTGGGGCTGCGGCTCCAGACGAGCGAGGTCGGCCGGACGCGCTGCGGGTTCGACGCGCTGGAGCTGGTGCCCGTCTGGAGCGCGACGGCGGTGGAATGTGAAGCGCTGCCGATCGCGGCGGAGAGCGGCGCGCACGCCGGGCCCCAGCCCATCGACGGCGCCAGCGCCGCGGCGCACCTGTGGTGCCGGGCCACGCAGCCGGGGGCCTGGGTCGAGTTCGCCGTGCCTGTGCCGCGGCCGGGTCGCTACCAGCTGACGGCCGTGCTGACGCGCTCGTTTGACTACGGGCTGGTCCAGGTGTCGGTGAACGGCCAGAAGGTCGGCGCGCCGGTCGACACGTACGCGGCGCAGATCGAGCCGGGGCTGGCGCTGGACCTGGGGACCGGCGAGGTGACGGAGGCCACGGTCCGGGTGCGGTTCGAGGTGACCGGCCGGTCGCCCAAGTCTTCGGGTTACTACTTCGGCGCGGACTGCATCGACGTGCGGCCGGCGCCGTAGGCCCGTGGCGGGCGTCAGGCACGCTGGCGGCCCAGCGACCGGATGCGGTCGGCCCGGTCGCAGATCTCGGTGACGCGGAGCCCGAAGTACTCGCCGACCTTCACGCAGACCCCGCGGCCGATCGGGCGGTCGTTGACCAGCAGGTCCAACGGTTCTTCGACGTTCTTGTCGAACTCGATGATCGCCCCCACCGACAGAGCGCAGACTTCCGAAATGGGCATGGGCCGGGCTGCGAGCTGCACGATGACGGGCACGCGGATGAGCAGCAGACGCTGGAGGCGGGCGTCGTCGGTTTGAAGCGGCGCGCGGGGCGGTGGCGGTGGCGGCGGCGCTTTCGGCGACGCCCGCTCGTCGGCGGCTTCCGCGGCCAGGCCCTGCGCCTCGGCCAGCAGGGCATCAATTTCGGCTTGATCGACGATCATGGCGCTCGCGGGCCGGGGTGTCGGGCTCCGGCCGTACTCCTGCCCGTTCCATCGGTCCGAATCGGGAGGGACCGAAGAAATGCGCCGCGCGGTCTGTGCGCCCGGCCCGGCCGCGCGCGGCTCAATCCCAGGGGGTCGTCGGCCGCCAGCGGCGGAACCATCGTTCGAGCATCAGAAGGGACCAGAGCGGATGCTCGTGGTTGCTGCGTCCGGAAATATGGGCTTCGGTGAAGGCGCGCAGGCGCGCGGCGTCGAACATGCGGGCACAGAGCCCGTCGGGGGCGAGCACCGTGCCGCGGAGGAGGTCCGCTAACTCGCCGCGGAACCAGGCCCCGACCGGTACGCCGAAGCCCATCTTGCCGCGGGTCAGCACGTCGGGCGGAAGCAGGTCGCGGGCCCAGTCCTTGAGGATGCGCTTGCCGCCGCGGGCGTCCACGCGCCACGCCGTGGGCAGTGACAGGGCGAACTCGACCAGCACGTGATCGAGAAACGGGCAGCGGCATTCGAGGCTGCACGCCATCGACGCGCGGTCCACCTTCGTGAGCAGGTCGTACGGCAGATAGCTGGCGTAGTCCGCGCGGGCGGCGCGCTCGGCCGCGTTCCCCGGGGCCCCGTCGTACAGCTCCGCGAACCAGTCCAGCGGCTCGCGCGGTGCGAGGGCGGCCGCGACCGCCGGTCGGTACAGCGCGGCCAGCGTCTCCGGGGCGAAGATCTGCACCCACGCGCGGTAGCGCTCGGCGGGGGTGCCGGCCAGGCCCCGCAGGAAGCGGTAGGCGCGGTTGGTCCAGGTGCGCGGCCGGTGGTGCGGCAGCAGCCCCGCGGCGCCGGCGAGCAGCGCCCGGAGGAAGCGCGGCAGGGCGTCGGCGCGCGCGGCGATCCGGGCGGCGCGGTAGCGGTCGTAGCCGCCGAAGGCCTCGTCGCCGCCGTCGCCGGTCAGCGCGACCGTCACGGACTGCCGCGTGTAGCGTGACACGTAATACGTCGGGATCGCCGAGGAATCCGCCAGCGGCTCGTCGAAGTGGTACGCGAGCGTGTCGAGCACCTCGCGGGCGGCGGGCGTGACGATGTGCTCGTGGTGCTCGCTGGCGAAGTGCCGGGCCACCTGCCGGGCGTAGGCCGTCTCGTCGTAGCGGGCGTCCGGGAAGCCGATCGTGAACGTCCGCAGCGGCGCGACGCCGAGCCGCCGCATGAGGCCGACCACGATCGACGAGTCGATCCCGCCCGAGAGGAACGCCCCCAGCGGGACGTCGGCGATCAGCCGTTTCTCCACCGCCGCCGTCAGCAGCGGGCCGAGCTGCGCGCGGGCGTCGGCGTACGTCCCGCGAAACGGGGCCGGCGCGAGGCGGTAATACGGCTCCGGCGCAGCGGCGGCCGGCCGCCCCGCGGTCCATGTCACGCGGTACCCGGGCGGGAGTTGGCGGAAGCCGCGGAAGATCGAGTGCGGCGCCGGCACGTACTGAAACAGCAGGTAACGGTGCAGCGACCGCGGGTCGAGTTCGCGCGGCAGGCCCGGCAGCGCGAGCAGGGCCTTGGCCTCGCTCGCGAAGTACAGGCGCCCCGCGTGCGTGACGTACGTCAGCGGCTTCTTACCGAAGCGGTCGCGGGCCAGCAGCAGCGTGCCGCGCCGCGCGTCCCACAGCGCCAACGCGAACATGCCGTGCAGCCGCTCCAAACAGCCCGCGCCGTGCTCCTCGTACAGGTGAACGATCGTCTCGGTGTCGCTGTGCGTGCGGAAGCGGTGCCCGCGCGCCTCCAGTTCCCGCCGCAACGCGGGGAAGTTGTAGATCTCGCCGTTGAAGACGACCCACGCGGTCTCGTCCTCGTTGGCCAGCGGTTGACGGCCGCCCGCGAGATCGATGATCGCCAGCCGCCGAAAAGCCAGCCCGCAGCGGCGCTGCGGATCGACGTACCGCCCCTCGTCGTCCGGCCCGCGATGCGCCAGCGGCTCCGCCAGCGTCGCGAGCTCGCCCGCCTCGATCGGACGATCGGGCGCGAGGCTCAGGATGCCGGCGATGCCGCACATGGCCCGCGATTATCCGCGGCCGCGTCGGCCCGGCCAACCCGGGCGGCCGCCGGCAGCTGCGGGAAAGAGCCGCGGCCGCTACACTCCGCGGACCGCTCGTCAAGGAGAGTTCGCCATGCCTCCCAAACGCGCTTCGCGCCGTGCCGCTCGCCGTGCGACGGCCGCGCCGGACATCGGAACCCGGCTGGCCGCGCTGGCCCGCCACCTCTGGTGGACGTGGAACCCGGATCCGCAGCGGCTGTTTGCCGCGCTGGACCCGGTGCTCTGGGAAGCCACGAACCACAACCCGGTCCGCACGCTCGCGGAGCTGCCGCCCGAGCGGCGGGCGAGCCTGGCGGAGGACGCGCCGCTGGCGCGCCTGCTGGCGGATTGTGAGCGGCAACTGAAGCGGTACCTGGCCGCGCCGACTTGGTTCCGGCGCGCCGCCGCCCCGCACCAGCGGCGGATGCGGGCGGCGTATTTCTGCGCCGAGTACGGGTTGCACGAGTGCCTGCCGATCTACGCGGGCGGGCTCGGCGTGCTGGCGGGGGACCACCTGAAATCGGTTTCGGACCTGGGCGTGCCGCTCGTCGCGGTCGGGCTGCTGTATCGCAACGGCTACTACCGCCAGTCGTTGCGGGCCGACGGCACGACCCAGGTGACCTATCCGGAGTACGACTTCACGCAACTGCCCCTGCACGACACGGGCCGGGTCATCACGGTGCCGGTCGGACGCCGGGCCGTGCGCACGAAGGTCTGGCGGGCGCAGGTCGGCCGCGTGCCGCTGTACCTCTTGGACACCGACGTAGCGGGCAACGCCCCCGCCGACCGGGCGATCACCCAGCGGCTGTACGGCGGCGATAGCGAGACCCGGATCCGGCAAGAGATCGTGCTGGGCATGGGCGGCGTGCGGGCGCTCGCAGCACTCGGCGAGCGCGTGACCGTCTATCACCTCAACGAAGGGCACGCGGCCTTCTGCACGCTGGAGCGCCTGCGGCAGCTGCGCGCGGCGGGCGTACCGTGGGAGCGGGCCCAGCAGACCGTGTTTGAAACGACGGTGTTTACGACCCATACGCCGGTGCCGGCCGGCCACGACCGTTTCGCGCCCCCGCTGTTCCGGAGGTACTTCAACCCGCTGGCCCGCGCGCTGGGCCTGCGGCCGGACGAGCTGCTGGCCTTGGGCCGCGAGCGGCCGGCCGACCGCGCGGAGCCGTTCTGCATGACGGTGCTGGCCCTGCGGCTGGCGGAGCGCGTGAACGGCGTCGCGGAGCTGCACGGCGACACGTCGCGGCGGATGTGGAAGCATGTGTACGGACTGGCCGAGCCGGACCACGTGCCGATCGGCCACGTGACGAACGGCATCCACACGGAGACGTGGCTGGCGCCCGAGGCGCGGCCGCTGTACGAGCGCTACCTGAAACCGCGCTGGGTCGGGGCCGGTCCCGAGGACGACTGGTGGCGCGCCGTGGACGCCATCCCGGCCGAGGAGCTCTGGGCGCTGCGGAACCTGCTGCGCCGCAAGCTGGTTCATTTCGTGCGGCGGCGGCTGACGCAGCAGATTCAGCGGCGCTGCGAGCCGGTGAGCGAGCGGATCGCCGCGCTGAACACGTTTGACGAGCAGGCCCTGACGATCGGCTTCGCCCGGCGCTTCGCGACGTACAAGCGCGCGCCGCTCATCTTCCACCAGGCGCGGCGGCTGGCCGCGATTTTGAGCGACCCCCGCCGCCCCGTGCAGATCGTCTTCGCCGGCAAGGCTCACCCCGCCGACCGCGCGGGGCAGGCCTTCGCGCAGCAGGTCTTCCGGCAGGCCCGCGCGGCCGGCTTCCGCGGGCGCGTCGTGCTGCTCGAGGATTACGACATGCACGTCGGCCGGGTGCTGACGAGCGGCTGCGACGTGTGGCTGAACAACCCGCTGCGGCCGCAGGAGGCGTCGGGCACGAGCGGGATGAAGCCGCCGCTGCACGGCGGGCTGAACTGCTCGGTGCTGGACGGCTGGTGGCCGGAAGCGTGGAACGGGCGGAACGGCTGGGCGATCGGCGACGGCACGGCGCGGGCCTCGCGTGCGGACCAGGACCGCGCGGACGCGGAGTTGATCTACACGCTGCTGGAGCGTGAGATCGTGCCGCTGTTCTATACGCGCGACGGTCGCGGCGTGCCGCAGGGCTGGGTGCGGCGCATGAAGGACTCGATGCGCACGGTGTGCGGCGTGTTCAACACGCACCGGATGGTCGCGGAGTACGTGCGGCTCTACGCCCCGTAGGACTGGTGCGCGGCCGGCGGGACGAAAGGTGCGTGGTCCGCTACGATGTCCGCACCCGCGCGAAGGAGCGACGATGCAGACCGGTCTCGACGGCCAGTGCGTGCTGATCACCGGCGCCTCCGGCGGCATCGGCCAGGCGACCGCCCGTGCGCTGGCGGCCGAGGGCGCCCGGCTGGTGCTGCACTACCGCACGCAGGCGGAGCCGGCCGCGGCGCTGCAGCGCGAGTGGGGCGAGCGGGCGCTGGCCGTGGCCGCCGACCTGCGCGACGAGGCCCAGACCGACGCGCTGTTCGACGCCGCCGTCCGGGCTTTCGGCCGCATCGACTGCGTGGTTGTCAACGCCGGCTGGGCCCGCCCGCGCCCGACGCCGCTGCACACGCTGACGCTGGCCGAGTGGCGGGAGACGCTCGACCATGACCTGACCAGCGCGTTTCTGACGTGCCGGGCGTTCCTGCGGCACCTCGCGGCGGCGCCGCGCGAGTCGGCCAGCCTGGTGCTGATCGCCTCAACGGCCGCGTTGTTCGGCGAGGCCGATCACGCCGACTACGCGGCGGCCAAGGCGGCGCTGGCGTACGGTCTGACGCGGAGCCTGAAGAACGAGATCGTGCGACTGGCGCCGCGCGGGCGGGTGAACTGCATCTGTCCGGGATGGGTGCGGACGCCGATGGCGGCGGCGGGCCTGGCCGATCCGCGGGCGGAGCGGCGGGCCCAGGCGACGATGGCGCTGCGCAAGATCGCCGAGCCGGAGGACGTCGCGGCGCTGGTCGTGTTTCTGGCGTCGGAGCGGCTGGCGGGGCACGTCAGCGGTGCGCTGGTGCCGGTCGCGGGCGGCATGGAAGGGCGGCTGCTGCACCCGGACCTCGCGGTGTAGCAGGCGCGGCGGAGGTCGGACACGCACGTGACGACGACGGACGACAGGCCGGAGCAGGGGGCGGCCGACGCCACGCCGCGGCATTCGGGCGCGCGGGCGTGGATCATTCGCGGGCTGTACGTGCTGCTGTTGGCGGTGCTGGCCAAGCTGCTGTACCCGTTCACGGCGCTGCCCATCACCTGGGACGAGCTGCTGTACATGGGGGTGGCGTACACGCCGGAGCCGCAGACCTGCGCGCTCAACCGCTACACGCACATCTACCTGCTTTCGCTGCTGATGTGGCTGGCGAACGATCCGTACCGCGGGGCCCGGATCCTGTGGTGCCTCGCGGTGGCCGGGAGCTTTACGGCGCTGGTCTGGAGCACGGCCCCGCTGCGAACGCCGCTGCGCGCGTTCGTGCTGCTGACGACGACGCTGCTGCTGCTCTCGCAGGATGTGGGCGCCTGGACGCTGGGCATTGCCTACACCGACTACACCGTGATGCTCATCATCACGCTCTCGGCGGCCCTCGTGCTGCCGCACATCCTGCGCCACCAGCCGATTCCCGCGTGGCTGGCGCTCGTGCTCGGAGCGCTCTTCGTGTTCGGCCTGCGAGCCAAGGAAGTGAGCCTGGTACTGGGAGTGCTCGTGCCGGTGCTGTGGCTGCAACCGGGCACCGGCTTGCGGCCCACGCGTGCCGGCGCCGCGCGCCTCGGAGCGTACGTCGCCGGCGGCGCGCTCGCCCTGGGCGTGCTGCTGGCACTGGACGGCTGGCTGCTGGGCGACGCCGGTTTCCTGTTGCGGGCGGAGAGCTGGCGCGCGCTGCTCGCCTTCAACCAGGTCGCGGGGCGCTACGAGTCCACCCTGAACTGGCTGGGCTGGATGCTGCGGCCGGAGAACTTCACGGCCTTCCTGCTGTACACCGCCACACTCGTGGCCGTGGCGGCCGGCACGCGCGACATGCGGCTCATGCTGGTGTTCCTGATACCGCTGCTCTATTTTCTCCAGCTCATCGCGACGTTCGCCACGGGCAACTCGCTGGTGGTGGCCCGCTACGCGCTGCCCGTGCTCCCGCTGATGTGCCTGGCGGCCGCGTTCGCCGCGGGCCGCCTGCTCGAGCAGACCGCGACGGCGCCGTGGGCCCGGGCGGGCGTGCTCTGGGCGGGGGCGTTCCTGGCCGCCGCGGGGCTGGTCTTCGTACTGCTCGGACATGAGCGCTTCGTGTGGCGCGCGGACCATCGCTTCCTGCACGAGGTGGTCTTTCCGGGCACGGTGTTCGGCGCGGTCACGCTGCTCGCGCTGGCCGCGGCCGGACCGCCGCGCTGGCGTGCGCCCCTCGGCCTGCTGACGTTCGCGTGCCTGTGCGGCAGCGCGCTGCCGCCGGCACTGCGCGTGACGCACGAGGCGGCGAATCTCGAGCTCAAGCGTCACGCGGACAACCGGTTCCACGACCTGCGTTACCTGACCCGGCGCCTGCCGGCCGGTCCGGACACGCGGTTTCTCGTGGCGGCCGATCTGTACGAGCGGCAATTGGCCGAGCGGGGGCCCTGGGCGTTCCAGGCGCTGCTGGCCATGGGAACGCGGACGCGGCTGCGGCCGGATCAGATCACGATCGCGGAGGACCTGCCGGTCCGGCCGACAGACGAGCTGCGGACGTACGACTACGTGGTTGCGTCACCGGAGGCCGCGCAGGGCCTGCTGGCGCGGCTCGCGGACGGGCCCGCGGACGCCGCGCGGTGGGAGCTGCTGCCCGGACCGCGGTCCGAGGTCAGCGTGCTGCGGCGGACCTCGCCGCCGCGACCGTAGCTCAGTAGGCGTCGAAATCGAGCGCCGCGAACTCGACCGTATCCGGCGTCACCGGCGGCGTGCCGGGGACGAGATACCGGATGACGAGGTTGAGCGGCGAGGCGCGGAACCGGTCCGGCAGACGCGCGCCGCCCAGCGGCCGAAAGCGCACGCGCGCACTGCGACCGATCCAGAGCAGCGGGCGCGGCAGAAGCGGTCGGCGCACGGCCCAGCCATCGAGCGGGGCGGCTTCGGACAGCGGGTCGAGCTTGAGCAGCGCGAGGATGCCGTAGCGCCCGGTGGGTGCCAGGATCTGCCGGCAGCCGCGCTTCGCCACCAGCGTGTAGCGGCGCGAGGGATTGCGGACGCGCCAAGCCAGATCGTGCGGTTCCCAGACGCGTTCCCAGGCAGCGGGGGTGGCCCGCGCGTCCAGGGTCGGCGCGGCCCACAGGATGCGAGCGTCGAGCGGGCCGAGGTCGTGGAACTCCAGCTTGCGGAGAAAGCCGGGCGTGCTGTTGGCGTTCGCGACGCCGATGACGTGGTGCGCGCCCCGCGTGCGGGCCATTTCGTAGCTCCGCCGGGCGAGTTCCGTGAAGAGGCCCTTGCCCTGGTGCGCGGGATGTACGGCGGTGTTGAGCGACAGGGCCGCGGGCACGACTTGTCCGTGGATCCGCGCCCGGATCGGGATCACGACGTAGTGCCCCGCCAGCGCGGCCCCGCTCCACGCGTTGTAGCCGATCACCGGCCCGCTCGGGTTGTCGGCGTACAGCCAACGGACGTAGTCCACGGTCAGGTGGTGGGCGGCGGGCCAGACCGTCGCGAAAAGCTCAACGACCGCCGCGAGCTCCGCGGTCTCCACGCCCACCGGGCGATACTCGTAATCGGCCATACTTGCTTCCTGGCCCGGTCGACGGCCCGGCCACTAAGGCGCGGCGCCGCACGCGGTGGGGCCGGGCGCGGCGGCAATCCGCGCCGCCACGAACTCCCCGGTCGCCGCCCGGAACTCGGCGAACGATACTCCGAACCGGGTCTCGTACAAGAGCGGACCCGGGTGCGGCGGCCGGGTGTAATCGATTCCGGCGACCGGCCGGCAGGCGTGCCGCCGCTGAACGACCAGTCGCCAGAACGCCTCGGGTCCCAGTCCCAGCCATGTCCGCCACTGGCTCGGATGACTGCCCATCAGCCCCAGGCAGAACAGCCCTTCGGCCAGCGTCAGGCGCTGCACTTCGACCGGCCCCGGGCGCGGGATGAACCGCATGACGCGGAAGGGCAGCCGCGAGCGGGCGTGGTACGCGGGGCACTCGCAGACGCGCGGCACCCCCAGCGTCCGGGCCAGCGCGACGCCCACGAGGTGCGTGGCGTCGTGGTCGGCATGGCCGCCTTCCCAGGCATGCACGTACACCTCGCCGAGCGGCCGCGCACGGGCGAAGTCCTCGATGGCGGCCGCAAGGCGCGCGATCGCGCGGTGTGCCTGTCCGTCCGGGATGCCCTGCGTGACACCCAGGTAGAATTGGTGCGTCTCGGGAACACCGAGCTGCGCGAGGGCCCGCGCGCTCTCACGCCGCCGGACTTCGGGATCCGCGCCCCGGGCCGCGCCGTCGGTCGCGTAAACGCAATACACCGGCCGGCCGGCCGCGACGAGACGCTTGATCCGCGGCGCGAAGAAGAACTCGTCGTCGGCGTGGGCGAACAGGAAGAGCGCTCCGCTGTCCGGGCCCACGCAGGAGGGCGCGGGCACGGCGGCCCGCGGCACGAAAATCCAGCACTTGCACAGCAGGAAGCTCGCGAGGAACAGCAGCAGTTCCACGCCGGCCTTGATCAGCACGAGCAGCCCCGGTGCGGCGCTGCCCGCCGCCAGCGCGCCGAGCCCTTTGATTGCGGCCGTGCTGAGCGCGGTCATGAACAGCCAGGCGGCGACGAAGCGCCGCCCGTAATGGCCGGGCGCGCGTCCGAGGGCCCGGAATGTGAACACGCCGTTGAGGAAGTACCCGCACACCGCGCCGCTGGCGCGGCCGAGGACGTTGGCGGCCACGGTCTGACCGGTGGTGAACTGCACGAGGCCGAAGACCGCGACGTCGACGACGTACTGGACGCCCCCGATGACAATGAACCAGGCCAACTCGCGCAGGGTGCCGCGGTTCGCGAGGGAGCTGTCGGCCATCGGTCGACCTCGGCGGGAACGGGATGCCCGCGGATGCTAGCGCGAATCCGGTGGCCGGGCAAGCGGTGCGGCGGCGTGCCGCTTGACGCGCGCGCCCCCGTCGCTACGCTGGGCGCGTCGGCCATGTGCCCCCGGAGAGTTTCCCGATGCCGCCCCTTCCGCCGCGAGTGCTGGCCGTGATTCCCGCCTACAACGAGGCGGAGAACCTGCCGCACGTCGTGGCGGACATCCGCGCGTGCGCCCCGCACTGGGACATCGCGGTCGTGGACGACGGCTCGCGGGACGACACGTCCGCCGTCGCGCGAGGGCTGGGCGTGATCCTCCTGCGATTGCCGGTAAATCTCGGTATCGGCGGGGCGGTGCAGACAGGGCTGATCTACGGCCACCGCCACGGCTACGACGTCTGCCTCCAGGTCGACGGCGACGGGCAGCACGATCCGGCCGAATCGGTCCGGTTGATCGAGGTGCTGCGGGAGCAGGATGCCGACCTGGCGATCGGCTCGCGGTTCCTGCACGGGACCGGCTTCCAGTCGACGTTCGCCCGCCGCGTCGGGATCCGCATCCTGCGGGCGGCGCTGCACGCGCTGACCGGCGAGCCGATCACCGACCCGACCAGCGGGCAGCGCGCGCTCGGGCGCCGAGCGCTGGCGCTGCTGGCGGCCGATTATCCGCAGGAGTACCCGGAGCCGGAGGTGGTCTACATCCTGCGGCGGCACGGGCTCCGCGTGGTCGAGGTCCCGGTCACGATGCGGGCCCGGCGGGCCGGCCGGAGCTCCATCCGCGTCGTGCACTCGGTGCTGTACATGCTGAAGGTGCTCGTGGCGATCCTGATCCATGCGTCACGCGCGCCCGCCAAGGGACGGACAACGTCATGATGCCTCCGCTGCCGCTGCAAGTGCTGGCGGCGACCGCCTCGGTCGCGTATTTGTTCCTCGTGTTCACCGCGCTGCGGCGCAGCCGCATGGCGGTGCGCCAGTCGGTGCTGTGGCTGCTGTCCGGCGTCGCGTTTCTGCTGTGCAGCGCCGTGCCGCAGCCGCTGATCTGGGCGGCTCACAAGCTGGGGTTCGAGGCCCCGTCCAACGCGGTGTTCCTGGTCTGGTTGCTGGCGCTGACGGCGCTCATCTTCTACCAGAGCGTGACCACGTCGCGCCACGCCGGGCAGCTCAAGACGCTCTGCCAGGAACTGGCCATTGCGCTGGCGGAACTGGAGCAGCGCCGCAAGACCTGAGCGGTTCTCCGCGGGGCCCGCCGGCCGAACCCGCGGGACTCTACGCGCGCGTCGCGCGGCGCCGCAGCAGCTCGTCGAAGTACGGCCCGAACCGGGCCGCATTGATCCGCCAGTCCCAGGCCGCCGCCCGCTCCAGGTTTTCGGCCGACAGCACCGGCAGCAGCGCCGGCTCCCGCACCAGCCGCCGCAGCGCCGCCTGGAGCGCGGCCACCGAACGCTCCGGCAGGATGAACTCGTGCTGTCGCGGCCCGAAGGCCTCCGGCACGATCCCCACGTCGGTCGAGACGATCGGCACTCCGCACGCCATGGACTCCAGCACCGGGTTCGGCGTGCCCTCGATCAGCGACGTGCACACGTACACGTCGATCCCGGCGTACCAGTGCACCATCTCGGCGTGCGGGATGAAGGTGCCGCTGGCCCGGTCGGCCAGCTCCAGCCGCAGCGGCAGACCCTCCGCGCGCAACTGTGCGACCGCCGGCTTGAGAATCGTCTCCACTCCCTTGTAGTCTTCGCCCGCGCCGCCCCACCGGCTGTTGCCGACCCAGCCGAGCACCAGCTCGCGCCCGGCCGTCTGCGCCAGCCGCTCGAGCCGCTGCGGGTAGAACAGCCCCCGGTCCACGCCGTCGGGCAGCACGGCCGCGGGCGGCGGGTAGCCGGGCGCGGCCGCGTAGATCTGCCGCAAGCGCTCGGAGCCGACGTAGTAGCCGGTCAGCAGGTCGGTGTAGAGCGGCCGGCGCTCGGCGAGCTGCTCCGGTGCCAGCAGGAGGTGGTCGTAGACCGACGTCGACAGCGCCTTGCCGCGCACGTAAGCCGCGAAGAACTGCGCATAGTCGCCGCCGAGGTTGGCGACGTACGACTGGTGGTACGGTGACTGGATCAGTTGGAGGTGCTCGCGCCAGAAGAAGTGGACGATGTCGCAGTCGCGGGCCAGCAGCAGCACGCGGATCACGTTGTCGACGACGTCCATCGGCACGACGCGGAACTCGAAGCGCTCCGCGAGGTGGCGCTGGAGCTGGCGGGCGATGTTGCCGAAGGCCCAGGACTCGGTGTCGAGGACCAGCATGACACGCGGTCGCGCCGGGACGACCGCCACGGCCGGCGCGGCGGCGCGGGACGCGGGGTCCGCGGCGGCCGGCGGCGGCCCGTCGGAGACTTCGGTCAGACCCAACTGCCGGTGACGGGCCTGCAGCCACTCGTCCACGGCGTCGCTCCAGACGACCATCCCGTACTTGCGTTCGAGGTGCTCGGCCGAGCGGCGGATCGCATCGCGCGCGAAGCGCTGCCGCTCGTAGTCCTTGTCACTGGCGGTCGTCGGGGCCGGGTGGTCGTGGACCAGCGCGACGGCGCCGCTGTTGCCAACCTTGAGCCCGGCGCGGAACAGGCGGATCGAGAAATCGATGTCCTCGAAGCCGATGAACATGCCCTCGTCGAACCCGCCCACGGCGGCGAAGGTGTGCCGGTTGACGACCGCCGCGCCGCCGAACAGGAAGGTTGAAAGGCAGGCGTCGAGCTCGCCCCCGGGGTGCGGGCCCTGCACGTAGGCCGAGCCGGCGCCGATGTGGACGCGCCCGCCTTCGACGCAGACGTAAAGATGCCCGCCGCGGGCGAACAGCCGCTGCCCGTCGCGATCGAGGAGCGGCAGGTTCAGGAAGTGGCAGCCCAGAACCGCCAGGTCGCGCTGCACGCGCGGCAGCGGATTCGACTGGAAGAAGATGTCGTTGTCGAGCAGCAGCACCCAGTCGGTCCGCACGTGCGGCATCGTCCGGTTGCGCCCGCCGCCGACGCCGTAGTTGGCGCCCAGAACCTCGACGCGCGCGGCGAAGGGGGCCGCGGAGCACGCGGCGCGGAGCGCTTCCGCCTCCGCCGCCTCCGACCCGTTGTCGATCACCAGCACCTCGCCGCGGAAGTCCGGGATCTGCCGGGCGATCGAGTCCAACAGCGTGCGCGTCAGGCCGGAGCGGTTGAGCGACAGGCACGAGATCGTGAGGTTCGCGCCGTCGCGGCCGATGTTGGCGGCGGGACCGCGGTGGGCGTCGGCGGCCAGCAGCGCGTGCCGCCGCTCGTACACGTACGGGACGGTGGCGATGCCCTCCAGCAGCGTGCCCGGCGCCGGCTCGGTCATGGCTTCCTCGGTCGTCTCATTTCCGTCCGCGCAGGCGATGGAAGATCCGCCGCCCGAGGCCCCAGACCCGGTTGCCCCACGTGCGCTCGAGATCGGCGACGCGCGTCGCGAGCCACTCGGCGTGCCGCCGCATGCGGAAGGCCTCCTCCCGCACGTACTCATGCTCGGCCTGCACGGCGGCGAGACGCAGTTCCGTCTGCCGCAGCGCAAGCTCCGCATCGGCTTGAACGCGGGCCAGGGCCGCCGCGTACTCGGCCTTCGCTTGGTCCAGCGCCGCGGCGCGCTCGGCCTGCGCGGCGGCGAGACGCAGCTCCGTCTGCCGCAGCGCCCGCTCCGCATCGGCCTGACCCCGGGCCAGGGCCTCGGCGCGCTGCGTCTGCCGGGTCGCCTCGGCTTGCACTGCGTGCAGCTCGGTCCGCAGGTGCACGACCTCGTCGCGTAGCGCCGCGATGCTCGCGGCCTGCGTGGCCTGCATGCTCGCGGTCATCGAACACGGAAACAGGGCCGTGGTACCGGCCCCGGCGCCATCCGAAGCGCCGCCCCAGACCGCCGCGAAGTAGCTGCAGTTGGCCTCGGAGACGTTTTCGTCGGCGGGCAGCACGAGATGCTCGCCCGGCCCGTGGGCGGCTAGCAAGGCGCGGGGATGGTCCAGGCCGCCACCGGTCATCAGGTCGGCGGAGTCTCGGGCACAGTTTGTGAAACCCGCGACGGGCGTGCCCAGCAGCACCTGCCGCGGCGGCCCGAAGGCGGCCTGCCCCAGCGCGAGGAACTCCTCCAGGCGGAACTTGCGGACATGGAACGGGTTGCGCTCCTCCGACGTGCGGTAATACCACCAGTCATTCGGGCACGACAGGACCACGATGCCATCCGGCGCCCGCAGCCGCGCCAGTTCCGCCAGGAAGCGCTCCGCATCCGACACGTGCTCCATCGTCTCGAGCGAGACAATCAGGTCGAACTGCCGGCCGGCGAACAGCTCCGTGAGCCGCAGCGCGTCGTGCACGTGGTAGCGGATGCGCGAGTGCGCGAAGTGCGCCTGCGCGACGGCCAGCGCCTCCGGGGCCAGATCGACCGCATCGACACTCGCCGCTCCCCACTGTTCGGCCAGCAGGTACGCGCCGTACCCTTCCCCGCAGGCCACATCCAGCACGCGCCGTCCCGGAGCCAACGCCCGCGCCAGCATGTAGCGCGCCAGGTGGCTGGCAGCCTCGATCGCGTTGTACCGCGCCGTGTCGGCGAAGCTCAGCCGCTCAATCATGCCTCGACACCCTCGCGCCCGACCGGCGCCGCCACCCCTGCCGCTCCGGCGGGGGGCACCGTCGCCCCGGGCAGGCGCAGTTCCCAGCGCCGCGGGAGATCAATCAGTCCGTGGGCCTGGAAGCGGTCGGTCACGCGAAACGCGCAACAGCCGACCGCCTCCGCCAGCACACCCAGCCCCACATGGTCGTTGATCGCCACGCGCCATTTGTACTGCCCGGCCAGCAGCGCCAGCCGCGGGAAGTGGATGAGCACCTCGCCGTCGCCGTACACGTCCACGGGCGGCAGGCCGTCCATGAGCGTCGTCGTGCCGCACACGTAGAAGTCATCGTGGCGCTTCAGGTTGAACACGAAGCTCGCGGACACCGGCCGCCGGGGCGCGAGCAGTCGAAAGCGCATCCGCACGCGCACGTCCTGTCCACTCTCCACTTCGCGCAGCGCGCGGCCGGTTTCGTCCTCGAACTCCACGTCGGTGATCCGAAACAGGGCCTCGGGCTCCGGCCGAGACGCAGGCACAGGAGCGGTCGGGGCCGCCGCCGGCACGGACGGCTCGTGGGCGTGACGGTGCGGCGCGCTGGTTGCCTCCAGATCGACCGCGTACCGGTCGACGACCTGGTCGGCCGGTCCGTAAGCCACCCGCTGCCCGTGCGCGAGGTATAGCGCTCGCCGGCAGAGCGTCTTGACCTGGTACGGATCGTGCGAGACGAACAGGATGGTGCAGCCCGAGTCGCGGATCTGATAGAACCGCTCGAGACACTTGCGCTGAAAGGCTTGGTCGCCGACGGCCAGAATCTCGTCGACGATCAGGATGTCCGGGTCCACGTGGATCGCCACGGCGAACGCCAGCCGGGCGTACATGCCGCTGGAGTACGTCTTGACCGGGTGGTCCATGAACTCGCCGATGTCCGCGAACGCCGCGATCGCGTCGAACCGCGCGCGAATCTCGGCTTCGGGCAGACCCAGGACCGCCGCGGCCATGAAAACGTTGTCGCGGCCGGTGAACTCGGGGTTGAAGCCCGCACCGAGCTCGAGCAGGGCGGCGACGCGGCCGTGCACGCGGCACTCGCCTTCGGTCGGCGTGACCGTGCCGCACAGGAGCTGGAGCAGCGTGGATTTGCCGGCGCCGTTGCGGCCGACGATCCCGACGGTCTCCCCCTTGTAAACGTCGAAGTCGACGCCGCGCAGCGCCCAGAACTCCTGGTAGTACGTGCGCTTTCCCCGCCCGACCATCTGCTTCAGCCGGTCGAACGGGCGCTGGTAGAAGCGGTAGGCCTTGCCGAGCTGGCGCGCGACGATGGCCGGCTCAGATGACATCGGCGAAGCCCTTGCGCGTCTTCATGAACCACATGAACCCCAGCCACGCGACCAGCCACGCCGCGAGCGATTGCAGGCCGAACGCGACCCAGGGCGGACCCGTGCCCCAGAACAGCACGCCCCGCAGTCCCTCCATCGCCGCCGCCAGCGGGTTGAGCTCGGCCACCAGCCGGTAGCGCTCCGGGATGGCCGTCACCGGGTAGAACACCGGGCTGAGGAACATCAGGATCATCGTCACGACCGGCATGAACTGCCGCACGTCGCGCAGGTACACGCCCAGCGACGTCAGGAACCACGCCGCCCCGAGCGTCAGCAGCACCAGCGGCAGCGGCATCAGCGGCGCGAGCAGCGCCGTCGCCGGCGGCAGGCCGATCAGCACGACGTAGCCCACCAGCAGCACCGCGAAACTGACGACCGCGTTGAACGCGACCGCCACCAGCATGACCCACGGCAGGATCTCGAGCGGGAAGACGATCCGCTTTACGTAGCTCACGTTCTCGAGCAGCAGCGTCGGCGCGCGGTTCACGCACTCCGCGAACAGGTTGAACAGGATCAGCCCCGCGAACAGCACCAGCGCGAAGTGTCCCGTCCCCTCGGTCCGGACGCCCCAGCGGTTCGGCCAGATCACGCTGAACACGAACGTGTAGACGGCGAGCAGCAGCAGCGGGATCAGCACCGACCACAGCATCCCGAGCATCGATGCCCGGTAGCGGGCCGCAATCTCGCGCTGCGCCAGCCGCCGGATCAGCGCCCGGTGCCGCCACGCGCACGTGAACACCTCCAGCGGGCTGCGCCACAGCTGGTAGCCCGCCGCCGAGGAGATCACCCGCACATCGGCCGAATCCGACAACGCACGCTCCACACATCGCGCGCCGCCCGATGGCCCAAGTGCCGCCGGACGCGCGCCGCCCCCCCGCGGGCGACATATTCAACGCGCCGGCGCGGGCTGGCAAGCCCCGCCTGCGCCGTCCGGCGGCCGGCGCGCTGGTATCATGCCCGTTGCCGCCGCCGGCGCGCGACCCCGCGCCGCCGTCCGGCGCGCCTGGAGTCCGCCATGCCCGCGCGCGTCGCACTCGTCCTCGCAGGAGCGCTCTTCGCCATGACCGCTACCGCCGCCGACCCGCTCCCGCCCGAAACGGCCGCCAGGATCGCAGCCGCCGCCCCGGCCCAGGCTCCGGCCAAGCCGGCCCGGCCGCGCCGCGTCCTGGTCTACACCGCCTGCAAGGGCTTCGTGCACAGCGCCATCCCGCACGGCACGGCCGCGCTCCAGGCCATCGGCCGGAAGTCCGGGGCGTTCGAGGTCGTCGTGGCCGACCAGCCGGACGCGTTCCAGCCGGAGAACCTCGCGCGGTTCGACGCGGTGTGCTTCAACAACACGACCGGCGAGTTGTTCGACGATGCCGCCCTCCGACAGAGTCTGCTGGATTTCGTCCGCCACGGGAAGGGCCTGGTCGGCCTTCACGCGGCCACCGACTGCTTCTACCAGTGGCCGGAGTTCGGCGAGCTGATGGGCGGCTACTTCGACGGCCACCCGTGGAACGAAACGGTGACGGTGAAGGTGGACGAGCCGCGGCACCCGGTCGTCGCGAACTTCGGGGGGCGGTCGTTCGAGATCGCGGACGAGATCTACCAGTTCAAGGCGCCGTACTCGCGCGACCGGCTGCGCGTGCTGCTGAGCCTGGACATCGACAAGACGGACATGAAGAAGGCCGGCATCAAGCGCAGCGACGGCGATTTCGCGGTGAGCTGGGTGCGGACGTTCGGGCTGGGCCGGGTGTTCTACTGCGCGCTCGGCCACCGCGAGGAGATCTTCTGGAACCCGGCGGTGCTCGCGCACTACCTCGCGGGGATCCAGTACGCGCTGGGCGACCTGCCGGCCGACGGTCTGCCGAGCAGCCACGTGCAGGGCGACACGGTGCTGCTGTTCAACGGAAAAGACCTGACCGGCTGGATCGCCAGGCCGGGGAGCTGGGCGGTCGAGGACGGGGCCCTGGCCCGCAAAGGGGGCGGCGACATCTGGTGCGAACAGCCGTTCGGCGATTTCGAGCTGAGCCTCGAGTTCAAATTCGTGGCCGGTGCCAATAGCGGCGTGTTCTTCCGCACGGGCGACATCCGCGACTGCGTGCAGACGGGCATCGAGCTCCAGGTGCTGGACTCGGCGGCCAAGACCGAGCCCGACAAGCACGACTGCGGCGCGATCTACGACTGCCTCGCGCCGGCGAAGAACGCGGTGAAGCCGGCGGGCGAGTGGAACCGGCTCACGCTGACCTGCCGCGGGCCGCGGATCAAGGCGGTGCTGAACGACGCGCCCATCATCGACATGGACCTGGACCGCTGGACCGAGGCGGGCCGGAACCCGGACGGCACGGCCAACAAGTTCCGCGCGGCCCTGCGGGACTTTCCGCGCGCCGGGCGGATCGGCTTGCAGGACCACGGGGCGAGCGTGTGGTACCGGAACATCCGGGTCAGACCGCTGACGCCGTAGAGGGGGTCCGCGCCGGGCAGTCGATGCCCGCCCGGCGGGCTGACCCGGGCCTGGTAGCCGGGGCTCGGACGGCGGCGACGCGCGATCCCGACCCGCCACTCGCTTCTCATCGCATCGACCCTCGGTCTTTTCCGAGCAATCGCGCGTTCCCGCTCCGGCCGGGTTGACGCGGTTCCGGCTGTGCCGTCCCAAACGGAAGTCGCGACCCCGGCGAACCGAGGGCCCTCTCCGGCGTACAATCGTCGCATGGGCATCCCCCCTTCCACAGAGTCGGCCGCAGAGCATCCCGGCGCGGCGGCCGTCGGCCGAAGCGCGGCTGTCGCGGCCGAAACCGCGCGCGTTGCGGGCGATAACGTGCCAGCCAAGCGGCCGGCCCGCCGGTTGACGCGGCGGCGTTTTCTGCTCGGCGCGGGCGGGCTGCTCGCGGGTCTGGGCGGCGGTGCGGCGTACGCGCGCTACGTGGAGCCGTACTGGCCGACCTGGCGGCGGCTGACGATGGACCTGCCCGGGCTCGGCGCGGGGCTGAGCGGGGCGCGGCTCGTGCAGCTTTCGGACCTGCACGTCGCGCCCAACATGCCGATGGAGTATCTCCGCCGGCACCTGAGGAATGTCGTCGCATCCGGGCCGGACCTGATCGTGCTGACCGGCGACTACGTGACGCGGGCGATCGTCCGCGACGCGGCCGCGCTGCGCGCCCTGCTGGCGGAGCTGCGCGCGCCGCTCGGCGTGTTCGCCGTGCTGGGTAACCACGATTACGGCGTGCACGAGCCGCGGCGGGGACCGGTCATCGGATCGTGGCCGAACCACATTGGGCGGATCGTCGCCGACGCGGGCGTGACGGTGCTGCGGAACGAGGTGTGCCGAATCGAACGCGGCGGGGCCGTGCTGCAACTGGTCGGACTCGACGACCTGTGGAGCGGCCTCTGCGATCCGCAGGCGGCCTTCGCGGAGGTCACTCCCAGCGAACCGTGCATCGCGCTGGCCCACAACCCCGACACCCTCCCGCTGCTGCGCGACCGGCCCTGTCGCTGGGTGCTCAGCGGGCACACGCACGGCGGGCAGGTTCGCGTGCCGCTGCTGGGGCCGGTCGTCCTCCCCGTGCGCGACAAGACGCACGATGCCGGGTTGTTCACGGTGGGATCGCAGCGGCTGTACGTGAACCGCGGCCTGGGCTATCTGCTGCCGGTGCGCTTCAACTGCCGGCCGGAGATCACGGAGTTCACGCTGTCGGCGGGGTAACGGGCGCGGCGTCCGCCCGTTCAGCAAGCATCGTGCCTGCGCCGCGCAGCAGGGCCGGCGACCCACCCGCAGCTTCAGGCCGCATATGGCAGCTCGTCCGCCCGGACGGACCCGAGATGCGCCGCCGGCCGGTTACAGGAACCCTGCGAAGTTTGCCGGAGCGCGACGTTACCGCTGCGGACACCGCGTCGTGAAGCGCCGCACCGGGCTGGACGTGCGCTCCGTCTCGCCCACGGCCACGACCCGCCAGTAATGCGCCGTGCAGGTCGGCAGGTCGACGAGCTGGTACGTCGTCTGGTCGGTCGTCACGATCAGCGGCGGGTTCGAGTCCGGCCCCGCGTAGAGCTCGTACTCGACGGCCCCCGGCACCCGGCTCCACGAGAACAACACCAGCGAGGCCGACACGTTCTCCGCGTTCGCGCTCGGCGCGAACAGCACCGGCGCGCCGAGCCGGGCGCGCGGCGCGGCCTCGCGCCCGCTGCCGTCATCGGCCGCGTCCGGTCCGAACAGGCAGCCGGCCGTTCCCGCCGCCGCCGTCGCCGCCGCGCAGAGCCCCAGCAACCACCCCGTTTTTCGCCTGCGATCCATGACGCCCGCCTCCGAACGGAGCGCCGGCCGGCCCGCACGAGCGGGCGCAGCCGGGGCACTCCCTTCCCTTCCGGACGGTTATAGGCTTGCGACCGTGCGCGATTCCACCCTGCCACTCATTCGCGGGCCGCGGCCGCCACCGCCCGCCGCCGCAGGTCCTGCACCGCGTCGTAGGCGTTCGGGTCGCGGCCGGTCGGGAACAGCGCGTCGTACGAGAAGAGCGCCCAGTCCCCGCCCCAGCGCGCACACGCCGCGAGCTGCGCCTCGAGCCCCGCGGCCGAATCGAGCTTGTATACGCCCACGCCCGGCACGATGCGCCGGCCGGGCGCGGCGGAGCGATACGCCTCGATGTCGGCCACGAACGCGGCGAGCCGCTCGGAGTAAGCCATGGGCAGCAACGCGTCGACCAACCCACCCCGCAGCCACGCCGGGCCATTTTGGAGGTAATCGCGGTAGCCCTCGTCCGGGTCGTTCCAGACCGCGGCCGTCAGCGTCGCGCCCGGCCGTGTGCGCCGCACGGCCTGCCGGACCTCGGCGACGGTGCGGGTCACCTGGTCGGCGCGCCAGGCGTCCCAGGCGGCGGGGTCCTCGTCCGGCGTGCGGCCGGTCTCGCGACGGTACAGCCCCAGTGTCTGAGCGTCCCGCGGGAAACGCGCGCGTGCGTTCGGTATTCCGTCCCAGGCAAACCGTACGTAGTCCAGATGGACGCCGTCCACGTCGTAGTTGGCCACGATCTCCGTCACGACGTTCGCGATGTGCCGTCGAACCTCGGGGCGGCAGGGATTCAGAATGACGTAGAAGTCGCCCAGCGGCTGACGGCGGCCGCGCGCATCCGCCACGAACCAGTCCGGGTGCGCATGGTAGAGCTGCCTCTTGACCGGCGGCGGCGTGCGGCCGCGCCAGCCCGGCATGACGTTCACCCACGCCTCGATTCGCAACCCGCGGCGGTGAGCCTCGGACACGGCGAGGGCGAGCGGGTCGTAGCCGGGATCCCGGAAGTCGAACTCGCGCGACCACGGTTCCAGCCGCGACGGATACGCCACGGTGCCCTCGCCGCGCACCTGCCAAAGCACGGTGTTGGCTCCCAGCGCCGCGCACCGGGCCATGATCCGGCGGACGTCCTCGGGCGTGCGGTAGTGGTAGCGAGCCACCCAGATGGCCCGCATCGGCGACGGCAGCGGGCGCGGCGGTCGCCGGCCGGCCGGGGCGAGTCGCGGGCCTGCGCCGCCGATTTCGGGCCCGGAGCGGCACCCCAGCGGAACTAGGAGGGTGAGCAGTGCGAGGCCGATGGTCGCGCGCGCGGGGGGCATGCGGTTGAGCATCAGGGGGCACAGTAGAGCAGCGCCGGGCGGAGGCGTCAAAGTGCGCCGCGCGTCCGCGCAGCGCGAGTTGCGCCGCGGCGCAGATTGTGCCCCGCTCCGGGCCGCGCGTCTCATAACACGTCCGCCGCGCCGCCCGCCGCGAACGCTCGCTGAACCCCCTCCGCTCCTGCGTCGATAAATCCCATGGGCCGCCCGACGCGCGGCCGCGAACACCGGCCGACGGTTCTGCGCCCGCGCGGCATCCGTCGGAGCGTGACCCGGCGCCCGTTCGCCGCGGGCGGCCGGTGGAGCAGGAGTGGCGATGGCTGCCGAGAAAGCGGACAAGGGCGCTGAGGCGCCGCCGAAATCGAGCAAGAAGCCCCTCATCCTGGGCATCGTCGGGGCCGTCGTGGTGCTTCAGGGCGTCGGGTTCTTCCTGTTCTTCAAGTCCGCCGGCGGCGCAACGCCGGCGACCGCTGAAGCCGCGTCGTCCGGGCAAGGTGCCGCGGCCGCGCCGGCCGGTCCGGCCGAGGGCCCCGTGCCGACCCTGGGCGACGGCCCGAGCAAGGCCACCGCCGAGATTCAGCTCTTGAAGAGCTTCAAGGTCCCCAACGACAAGAGCGGCGTGCTTCGCATCTACGACCTCGACATCGTCATCCGGGTACCTGCCGAGCGCAAGGACGCCGTGAAGGCCAAGACCGACGAGCACGCCGGCGAGCTGGCCGACACCGTCGTGCGGATCGTTCGCGGCGCCAGCGAACGCATGCTGCGTGAGGACGACCTGCGCGGCCTGCGGAGCCAGCTCCTGGAGGGAATGCGCGAAGTGCTCGGTGCGGAAACGCCGATCGATCGCGTGCTGATCACCCGGTTCGTGCCGATCCGCGCCGACTGACCCGGTCGGCTCGGGACCAGCGACAAGGAAGTCCGAGTCCATGCCCGACGAAACCAACTCGCCGCCACCCGCCCCGGAGCCGCAGGACGCCGCTGCGCCGCCGCCGTCGGAGCCGACCGCGGCCGGGTTACCGTCCGAGCCGCTCCCTGCGGAACGGCCCGTCGCCCCCGAGCCCGACGCGGCAGAGATGTTTGCCGAGGTCGCGCCCGAGGCGGCCGCGACGGCACCAGCCGCCGCGGGGGACGGTACCGACCCCAACGTCATGAGCCAGGCCGAACTCGATGCGCTCATGGCCCAGGCCGGGACGGTTGCCGCGCCGGCGGCCGCGCCCAAACCTGCCGCGACCGCCGGAAACTCGCTGAGCCAGGAAGAGCTGGACGCTCTGATCGCCCAGGCCGGTGATAACGCACCGACGGCGCCGCGGCCGAAAATGGCCCAGCCCGCGGCGGCCGCACCGCCGGAGGACCCGCTCGCGGCCGAGATGGCCGCCGCGATCGCCGCCGAGGCTGCGGCGCAGGCGGCCCCCGCGGCCGAAGCGCCGGGCCCCGCCGTGATCGGCGAGGTCCGCGTGCCGGTGCCTCCGGGCGATCCCGAACTCTTCGAGCCGGCGTCGCTGGAGCGCCCCGCGGCGGCCCCGGCCGCCGCCACGCTCGACCTGCTCGAGGATGTGCACCTCGAGGTCAAGATTGAGCTGGGTCGTGCCCAGATGTACATCGAGGATGTGCTCCGCCTGGGCGCCGGTTCGGTCGTCGAGCTGGACAAGCTCGCGGGCGACCCGGTCGACATCTACGTCAACGACCGGCTGATCGCGCGGGGCGAAGTGCTCGTCCTCAACGATAACTTCTGTGTTCGCATCAACGGCATCGAAAGCCCGATCCCGGAGCTGGCGCGCGGTTGAGTAACGCCGCCGGCCCCGCGCGCCGCGGAGCGGCGCCGAGGAGTACGCCGTGCCAAGGATGGCCCGCAATCGGTTTACCGGCATCGCGCAGCCGCGCCGCCGGGTCGTGGCCGGCGTGCTCGCCGTCGTGCTGGGCTGGGCCGTATCGATTGCCGTGGCGCATGAGTCGGCGGGCGGTGTCACCCCCGCCGGCTCCGCCGCGGACCCCGCCGAACGGCCTGCGGCATCGCTTTCCCCGACCGACGCCGCGTGGGCTTCGCCGGCCGTCGCCGCACCCGATCTCGACGCTCGCCCGCTGGCGCGCCGCGCGCCGTCTGCACCGAGCACCGCCGGACCGGCCGTCGGGAGCGGCGGTTGGCTGCGAACGACCGGCGCGCTGCTCGGGGTCGTCGCGCTGATTCTGCTGCTCGGGTGGGGCTATCGCACCGTCATGGCCGGCGGCCTCCCCGCCCTGCGCGGCGGCCGCGCCCCGCTCATCGAGGTCGTCAGCCGCGCCGCCCTCGGTCCGCGGCAGGCTGTGTGTCTCGTGCGAATCGGCCCGCGTCTCGTGCTGCTCGGTGTCACCGGCACCGCGATCCGCGCGCTGGATGTGATCGACAACGCGGCCCTTGTCGCGCAGCTCCTCGGTGAGGCCCGAGCCCGCCGACCGGACAGCGCCACCGCCGAGTTCAACGAGTGCCTCGAACGCGAGTCCCGGACGTACGCGCCGCCGTCGGAGCCGCCCGCCGCGCCCGCGCCGGACCCGCAGCGCCTTCTCGGCGTCCGCGACCGGCTCGCCGAAACGCTCAGCCGGCTCCGGAGGGTGGGGGCCGCATGAGCCGCCATCGCCGGCCAGCGCGCCTGGTGTGGGCGACCGCCCTGGTCACCGTGCTGTGCGGCGCGGGACCCCGCGCAAGCGCCCAGCCGGAGGCAGATCCCGCCGCCCCGTCGTCGACAATGCCGGACGGGCCGTCCGCTGCGCCGGATGAATTGACCGGCGACGCCGCACCACCGCCCGACGGGCCGCTCTTCGTGCCCGACCTGACGCGAATCCTGCCGCGGGCGACCGACCGCGAGGCCCTCAGCAACTCGGTGCAGATTCTCGTCCTGCTGACGGTGCTCACCGTCCTGCCGAGCATCGTCCTGATGATGACGTGCTTCGTACGGATGCTGGTGGTGCTGGCGCTGCTGCGGCAGGCCCTCGGCACGCAACAGCTCCCGCCGTCGCAGGTCGTCGTCGGGCTCGCGCTGTTCCTCACCATTCTTGTGATGGCCCCGACCTGGGAACGCATCCACTCCGAAGCCATCCAGCCCTACCTCGAGGCCCGCCCGCTGCCGGGCGGCGGCACGTTCGGCCAGATGGAGGCCCTGAGTACGGCCGGCGGGATTCTGCGCGAGTTCATGTTCAAGCAAATTCGGGCCGCCGGGAACGAGACCGACGTTTACCTCATGTACGAGTACGCCGCCCAGCGGGCCGTGCCCCCCACCGAGACGCTCGACGAGCGGGCCGTGCCGCTGACGGCGCTGATCCCGGCGTTCATCCTCAGCGAGCTGAAGGCCGCGTTCGTGCTGGGCTTCCGAATCTACCTGCCGTTCCTGGTCATCGACCTGGTGATTTCGACCGTGCTCGTGGCGATGGGCATGATGATGCTCCCGCCGGTTCTGATCTCGCTGCCGTTCAAGCTGCTGCTGTTCGTGCTGGTCGACGGCTGGCACTTGGTGGCCGGCGCGCTGATGGCCAGCGTGCGCTGACGGCGCGACGAAGGAGACCGACCGATGGACATGTCCGTGGCCCTCGACCTGGGACGCGAAGCGCTGGTCACCGCACTGCTCATCTGCGCGCCGGTCCTGCTGATCGGCCTGATCGTCGGGCTCGTGATCAGCCTGATTCAGGCCGTCACGCAGATTCAGGACCAGACGCTCAGCCTCGTACCCAAGATCGTCGCGATGGTCGGCGTGGCGGTGCTGCTCCTGCCGTGGCTGGCGCAGCGCATCGCGGAGTACTCGCAGCGGATGTTCGCGGGCGCGTAAGGAGCCGGCCGTGCCGCTCGAACTCGTCGGCCTCTACCTCAAGCTGCCCGTCTTCGCGCTGGTCGCGGCGCGGCTGACCGGCCTGCTGCTGTTCCAGCCGGTCCTCGGCAGCCTCGCGGTGCCGGTCCAAGTGCGGGCCCTGCTGATCATCGGGCTGGCGGCCCTGCTCACGCCCGTCGTGCCCGTGCCGCCGAGCCTGCCGGACTCGCCCACGGGCGTGGCGGTCGCGGCTCTCGGCGAGCTGCTGCTGGGCGCGCTGCTCGGCCTGGCCGGCATGCTGTGCTTCTACGGCCTTCAGCTTGCCGGTCTGTTGCTCGCGCAGGAGTCCGGCCTGGCTTACGGCCAGATCCTCGACCCGACCACCGAGGAAGAGGACACGCTGCTGGGCGCTTTCTACCTCCAGCTCGGATTGGTGCTGTTCCTCGTGCTGGGCGGACACCGCGTCCTGGTGAGCGTCTGCCTCGACACGTTCCGCACGCTCCCACTGCTGGGGGCTACGCCCGCCACGACGCACGGCGCCGCGCTGCTAGTGGACACGCTGGCCCTCGGCGCGCACCTGGCGCTGCGCGTCGCCGCCCCGGCCCTGCTGGCCCTGTTCCTCGTGAACGTGGCACTGGGGTTCATCTCCCGCACCATGCCGCAGCTCAACGTGCTGGCCGTGGGCTTCTCGCTCAAACCGCTCGTGACGCTGCTGATCATGGCCGCCGCCCTGCCGGCGGGGGCCGAGGCCTTTGTGGATGCGACGGCTGCGATTTACGACTGGCTGGGCAACCTGATCGGGCGCTAGCCGCGCCCGGCCGGGTGCCGCCGCTTCCGGAGTACACACCGTGGCCGAGGACACCGGCGACCGGACCGAACAACCCACGCCGCGCCGCCGCGAAGAGGCCCGCGAGGAGGGCCAGATCGCCCGCAGCGCGGACCTGACGGCCGCCGCGTCGCTGCTGGCCGCGCTGCTGCTGCTCAAAGTCCTCGGCCCGCGGATGCTCGACATTTTCGCCGGTCTCACCGCCGCGCTGGGCGAGACGCCGGACCTCACCGCCGACGGGCTCTGGCCGTGGCTCGTGCGCGTCGGCTGGGCCACGGCCGAGCTGGTCGCCCCCTTTCTGGCACTCATCGTGGCCGTGACGATCGCGGTGGCGGTCGCGCAGTCCGGGCCGCTGCTCACGTGGAAGCGCCTCGCGCTCAAGCCCGAGCGTCTGAACCCGGTCAAGGGCTTCCAGCGGCTGTTCAGCGGCGACGCCGTGACGCGCCTGCTCATGAGCCTCGCAAAGCTCGCGCTGGTGACCTGGATCGCGTATGTCACGATCGCCGGCCGGCTGGCGGCCGTGCTCGCGACCGGCACGCTCGAGACGGCCGGGTTGTTCGCCCTCGCCCTGACGACGCTCTACGACCTGGCGCTGCGGCTGGGCCTGGCGTTGCTGGTCCTCGGCGTCGTCGATTATCTGATCCAGCGCTGGCAGCTCGAGCGCCAGCTCCGCATGACGAAGCAGGAGGTCCGGGACGAGCTGAAGCGCATGGAAGGCGATCCGTTGCTCAAGCAGCGTCGCCGACAGCTCCAGCAGAAGCTCGCGCTCCAGCGCATCAATGCCGAAGTGCCGAAGGCCGACGTGGTTGTCACCAACCCGACCGAGTTCGCCGTCGCGCTGCGCTACGAAGCGGCCACGATGACGGCGCCGCGCGTCGTCGCCAAAGGCAAGGACTTCCTCGCGCAGCGCATCCGCCTGGTCGCGCAGGAACACGGCGTGCCGATCGTGCAGCGGCCGCCGCTCGCGCGGGCGCTGTACGCCGGCGTGGAGGTCGGGCGCGAGGTGCCGCCGCAATACTATCGCGCGGTGGCCGAGGTGCTCGCGTACGTGTACCAGCTGGCGGGGCGGAGGGCCGGATAGGCCCCGCGCCGCGACGCTCCCGGCTGGGCCGCCGGCGAGTGACATTATCGGTCAGTGGAGGAAATCGGCCTGCGTGAACCGATTTATCCTTTTCAATGGGCGGTCCGCCCCTAACCTTTACTCAGCGCAGCCGCGCCGCAGCGATGCGGGCAGCCGATTCTCGGGCCCCGGCCTGCGGAGTTTGCCCGACGATCCATCCGGAGGATCCCCCCAATGCTGAACCACCGCCTGACGCCGTGTCTGTCCGCCGCGTTGCTTCTGACCGCGGCGGCCGCCGCCGACACCCGCACGTTCCAGAACGGCACGTTCATCACGCCGTATCCGACCACCTGGCCCGACGAGCGTTACGCCTACTACGGCTGCCTCGATACGCAGATTGATCCGGCCGCGCCGACCGCGAACTTCGGTGGCGAGCTCCAGCTCGGCTGGCAGGGCGGCACGAACCGGAAGGTGCTCATCCTGTTCCGCGAGCTGCATCGGGCGATCGGGCCGGGCAAGCTGATCCAGAGCGCCACGCTCAAGCTGCACGTCGTGCCGGGGCAGTGGACCACCGGCAACGAAATCCGGGTCTACCGGCTGCTGCGGCCGTGGCGCGCCGGCAGTCACCGGGTGGGTGACGGTCCGCAGCACTGGGCGGCTTCGTGGCAATACGCGTTGGACAGCGTCAACCCGGCCGACGCGCAGTTGTGGAACGTGGCCGGCGCGGGCGGTGCCGGCGTGGATCGGGCAGCCACGGCGACGGTCACGGTCAACACGGGCACGAATCTGTCCGGCGGGGTGTGGCAGATTCCGGGGCTGACGGCCGACGTCGCGCGCTTCTACGCGGCGGGCCACGCGAACTTCGGGTGGGTGCTCGAGTTCGCCGATCCCGGCGCCGCGACCGGCACGAACCTGTTCTACGGCTCGGAGTCGCCGACGATCGGGCTGCGGCCCGAGCTGGTCGTGACGTACGCGACGCACCCGTCGCCGCCGTCGCGAGCGATCGATCTCGACGTGACGCAGATCGCGCGGACGCCGGAGTACTACCGCTACAACCCGGAAAACAGCTACGAATACCAGCTCTTCCACGACGAGTGGGTCGGGCTGCTGCGCACACCGGGGTATGCGACCACCCGCAAGTGGCCCAACAACGGCGAGGTCGTGACGTTCACGGCCCACGTCATGAACAAGGGCACGACCAGCCCCAGCGGGCCGTTCGCGTATCGCTGGCTCATCAACGGACAGATCGTGGCGACCGGCACGGAGCCGACCGGCATCCCGGTCGGCGCGACGCACACGTACACGCTGGACTGGACCTGGGACGCCAACGACTGGGCGGGCGACACCGACCCGCACCGCAAGTCCGCCGACCACCGCGACCGCTGGGTCACCTTCGAGGTGGACACCGCGGGCCAGGTGACCGAGCACAGCAAATACAACAACAGCCTGACCAGCTACCTCGAGGCGCCCGCGATGGGGTTCTACGTCGAGCAGTCGATGTACGACTACTTCAACACGACGCAGAACCAGGTCGGGACGTACTCCTTCGAGGACTGGCTCAACTGGTGCGTGCAGGTCTGGAACGAGACCTACCTGGAAATGTCGCGTTTCGCCGGCTTCGCCGAGGACGGCTGTCTGGAGCGCGTCCGCGTGCAGAAGATCCAGGTCGTCCCGGACGGCACGCTCGCCGGCGGCAATCACATCCCCGGCGGCGTCTCGAACTTCCTGCTCGACGGCGAGTGGGGCTTCCGGCCGGACGCCGCCTACGCCGCCAAGTACTCGAAGCTGATCGAGTGGGGGCTGCTGCACGAGTGCACGCACCAGCTCGGCAACATCGACCAGTACACCATGAACATGGAGGCCGGCACGCCGTCCACGCCGTCGCGCGTCAAGGTGAAGGACGGGACCCCGTTCTACGTCACGCGCGGGTATTACCCGCCGTTCCCCGGGCTCATGGGCGGCGGCGATTCGCGCTACAGCCCGGCCTACGAGGCGACGGGCCTGCTGGCCGGGTGGGACGTCGGCGCGCTGAACGCAAATACGGGTTACCGCCGTGGTTTCTACGGCGAGCAGATCTACGACCTGGCCGACACGATCCGCCTGCGGGCGGTGCACGCCGGCGGCGGGCCGATCCCCTTCGCCGAGTTCAAGATCTGGCAAAGCCGCGCCGGCGAGACGCCCGACGCGACCACCTATTCCTGGCAGCCGATCTTCACCGGCACGGCCGACGCCGACGGCATCATCACGCTGCCCAACGTCGGCACTCTCGAGCCCGGGCCGGTGACGACGCTCACCGGCCATACCCTTAAGCCGAACCCGTGGGGGCGCCTCAACGTCGTCGGCTTGAACGGCAGCCTCATGATCCGCATCGACGGCTTCGGGCAGAAGGACTACGCCTTCCACCGCGTCAGCGAGTTCAACTGCGCGTACTGGGCCGGCCACACGAGCGTCTACACGCACGACGTGCCGGTGCAGATCGCGCCGGCCGGCAACCTCAGCCCGGTCAACATCGCGTTGGGCAAGCCGGCCACGAGCAACGCCGGCGGCACGCCCGGCCGGGTCACCGACGGCAACCTCGCGACGCGCTGGGACCCGGGCAATGTGCCGGCCGGCACCTACCTCCAGGTCGACCTGGGCGGCGCGCACAACGTGGCGCTGGTGACGCTGGTGCAGAACGGCTGGTTCGGCGACTTCTTCGCCCGCTTCCGCATCGAGACCTCCCTGACCGGCGCCTTCGCGGGCGAGCAGACGCTTTGGGCCGTCGAGCGCGTCGGCTGGAGCAACACCGTCGGCACGCGGCGCGACATCGACCCGGCCGACGAGAACATCGCTTCCGTCACGTACGCCGGCGTGCCCACCGCGGCCCGCTACGTGCGCATCACCTCGGAGCAGGCGAGCTGGACCAAGCTGGCCGAGCTGCGCATCTTCGCCGACCTCGGCGGCATCGACAGCACGCCGCCCGCGGCCGTCAACGACCTCGCGGCCGAGAGCGTCGCCGCGACCGCCGCGCTGCTCAGCTGGACCGCGCCGGGCGATGACGGCATGGTCGGCACCGCTACGGCGTACGATCTGCGGTTTGCGACGTACCCCATCACGCCCGCGAACTTCGGCACCGCGACGCCGGCGCCCGGTGCGCCGAGCCCGCAGCCCGCGGGGACCCCCCAGTCGTGGGTGCTCGCAAACCTCGCGCCGGACACGCGCTACTGGGTCGCGCTCCGCGCCCGCGACGAGGTGCCGAACTGGTCCGACCTGTCGAACGTCTTGACGTTCCGCACCGCCCCGGACACCGTGTGCGTGACGTTCACGCTCCTCGCCACCCCGGCCGACTCGAGCTTCGCCTCGGGACTCGCGTCCGACGGCGCCTTCCTCTACTTCCTGCGGCGCGACAGCGGCCAGCTCTTCCGCTCGCCCGACGGCCAGACCTGGACGACGCTGCTCGGGCCGGGCCAGTACCTCGGCGGCGCCCACGGCGATTGGAACACCGGCCTGCTGGCGTTCCTGCCGGACATCGGCCCGGCCGGCGCGCTGGTGGCGCGGCACCGCAATACGGACGAGAGCGGTTACGACGAGCTGGTCGTCTGCAACCTCGCCACCGGCGTCTGGTCGTGGACGGGCACCTACACCGCCGGCAGCGGCGGCGCGACGGGCATCGGCGACACGTTCTACGCCGTCGCGCACGCGCTGGGCGACAACTACGGCGGGCCGATCTGCCGCGTCGACCTCAGCTCGCCCGGCGCCCTCATCGACCAGCGCACCTCGCTGCTCTCGATCGGCGGCCAGGATTCCACCTGGTTCAGCCGTGCGGCCATGCTGACGACGCTCGGCGGCTGGATCTACGGCATCAAGAACGACTGGACCACCCCCGACGGCACCGGCGACCGCGTGTACCGCTTCGACCCGGCCGCTTTCAACCCGTCGGTGTGGACCGGGAACGGTCCGGCAGATTTTTGGGATGCCTCCAAATGGTCCGGCCGCTGGACGCCCGCGGAGGACCTCGGCGAGCTGCCCTTCGAAGTGGGCTACGGCGCCGCGGTCGTTGCCCTGCCGCCGTACTGGTCGTGCGACGTGGGCGCGCAGGGCGGCCTGTTCATCGTGGCCGGCCGCTCACCGTCGAACCACGAGGGCTGGGGCCCCGCCAGCGACCGCTGCGCCGTTTTCGACATCGCGACGCGGACGTTCAAGCTCGCGAACCTGCCGGCGGCTTCCGGCAGCGGCGCCAGCGCGACGTTCCATGACGGCGCGGTGTACATCAAGCGCGGCGGCAACCCGGACGCCCCGTACAACAACGTACTGTGGCGCGTGACGCCGGTCGCGCTCGGACGCCCCGGCGACCTGAACTGCGACGGCCTGGTGGATTTCGACGACATCGATCCGTTCGTGCTGGCGCTCGGCGGTCAGGCGGGCTACGAGGCCGCCTGGCCGCAGTGCCGCTGGCTGAATGCGGACTGCAACGGCGACGGTCTGGTCGATTTCGACGACATTGACGCCTTCGTGGCGGTGCTGAGCGGCGGATGAGAGCGACCGCGGCCTTCGCCGCGCTCGGCACGGCACGCGGTCGGCAAGCGGCACGGCGTGCCGCGTGGCATCCGGGCCCGGAGCGCGAGCTCCGGGTTCCGTCCGGATCGGCGACCGATGGACCCCGGCCTTGCGGCCGGGGCTCGGACGGCCGCCGGGCGCACACTCCGGTTTCCCTTCGCTGACGGGATGATTATGCCCCGCATGCACCGGTGGTGCCGAACTCACCGGGTGCTGACGGATCGCCTTTTGCCGCCGGTGGTCCGCTTCTCTGCGCCGCAGCGCGATCCGCCTCCGTCGGCTCTTCCTCCGGCGGCGGCGGGCGGAGCTCGGCCGCTCGCTTCGCCAACTCGGTCTCGAGTCCGGCCGGAAGGCCCTCCGCGGGAAGCCAGTACACGAGCGTGCTCGCCGCCTCGCGCCCGAACAGCAGGTGCGCGACGAGCCACGTCTGCTCCATCCGCTCGGTGGGCGTCGCCGGTCCGGGCGGCTCGGTCGCGGCCGCTTGCAGCCACGTGACCGCGGCCGCCGGAAACTTGCGCGCCGGGACGACCGGCCCGGCCTGCAAGTCCCCGTGCCGCAGCAGCATCAGGAGCCACTTCTTGCGGCGCGTCACGGGCAGGACGAGCAGCGCCGTCAGCGCCTCCGCCGGGCGGACGTGCGGTTCCCACGCCGTCTGCCAGTGTTGCGCGAACCGCATTTGCTGCTTGATCTGGCCCGCGCGCTCGAACTCCTGCGCGGCCGCCGCGGTCCGCATCCGCTCGGCCGCGTCCGCGAGCCACGCCGCCGGACCGCGGGTCGCGAACTCCCACGCGGCCCGGCAGCGTGCGACGTAGGCCGCCAGCGGAGCCGAACCGTCGCAAGGGGCGTCGCAACGGCCCATTTCGGCGTAGGCGCACCGCCGGCCGCGCGGCGCCCGGCGCACCTCCTCCGGGTGCCGGCAGAGGTCGAACAGGTCCCACAGGCCCTCGAGGGCCCTCTGAGCCTCGGATCGGCTCGGCCACGGCCCAACGAACGCTCCGGGCAGGTCCCAGACGCGCTCGGTCACGCGGAGCTCCGGGATCGGCTGCGCCCAGTCCACGTGCAGGAACCAGGCCGGGCCGAACGAAACGAGCCTCCGGTACTCGCGGGGGTAGAGGGCGCGGGCCAGCCGCCAGTACCACCAGCGGGCCTCGAACGGACAGGCGACCACCCGCCAGCGGACGCCGCGGACGACCGCCCCCAGGTCCACCCGACCTCGGCGAGGTGCCGGGGGCTCGCCGAGGCGGGCGAGCAGGGACCGCCGAAGCTGCTGCGTCGTCAGAAGCTGCACCGGCGCACCCGCTCCATCCACCAGCAGCAGCACCGCCGGGGTGTTCGGCAGCGGGGCGAGCGCCGCGGCGTCCGTCCGGCCCGGCCAAGAATGCGACTCGGGCAGCGCGGCAGCGAGCAGCGCGTCGGCAGCAGCGGGTGCGTCCATCGGTCGCGAATGTTAGCACGAGGGCTGGCCGGCGGTGCGTCGCGGTGTGGCGGGACCGATAACGACGAAGGTCAACGCAGCCAGAAGCCCCGCGTGGCGCGAGCGGAGCAAAGCGTCCGGAAAAAACGCCCGGCGCGCCCGGAACCGCCGCCGCCCCTTGCAAACGCGGGTGGGGGGTGCTAGAAATCGCCCCCACGGCGGTGCCCCGGGGCGGTCCGCGCGGACCGGCCGGCGGACGCTAACCTGCCGCGGAGTCGCCCGAACGGCCGGGTCCCGGCGGCCAAGCCCGCGGCCGGCGAACGGAGAAGATCATGGAGGAGTACCTCAAGCTCAAGCAGCTGGTGGAGGAGGTTGCCGACGACGTCTACAAGGCGCAAGGCGGCAACAAGGCGGCGGGCACCCGCGTCCGCAAGGCGATGCAGGACATCAAGAACATGGCGCAAGAGGTCCGCAAGAAGATCTTGGACATGCGGAACGACGACAGCGCCCCACCCCCGACCGCCCCCGAGGGCTGAGCCGCCGGGCCGGCCGCAGACCCGCTACGCGAGGCACGAGCGTCCCGAATGCCACCACCGGTCATCCTCGACCCCACGCAGATCGACTGGAACCACGTCATCGCCGACCGGGAGGGAATTGCGCGCATCCTGCCGCACCGGTATGAGTTCGCGCTGCTCGACGGCGTGGTACTGCTCGAAACGACGGCGATGACGTTCGCGGGGTACCACGACGTACGTACGGATGCGTTCTGGGCCCGGGGGCACATTCCGGGCCGGCCGCTGTTTCCGGGCGTGCTGATGGTTGAAGCGGCCGCCCAGCTCGCAAGCTTCGCGCATGGGTCCGCGTTCCCGGGGTCGCCGTTCATGGGGTTCGTCGGGATCGACGCCGTGCGGTTCCGCGGGGCCGTCGAGCCGCCGTGCCGTCTGCAGTTGGTGGGCCGCGGTATCCAGATGAAGCCGCGCCGCTTCGTCGCGCAGCTTCAGGGCTTCGTCCGCGACACCCTGGTCTTCGAGGGCGAGCTGATGGGCATGGGGCTCTAGCCTCCCTCAGCCCAGCGCCTCGGCCAGCAACCGCTCGCAGTACAGCAGCGCCCGGGGGATGTGGAACGGCCCCTTCCACAGGTTACCTTTCAGCGGCGTCGAGACCGTGCCGTCCCGGTGCAGATAGCCGTACCACTCGCCGTATTCCGGGTCGGGGAAATGCGCGAATGTGTAGTCGTGGAGCCGCTCGAACCACCGGGCGTACTGCTCCGTTCCCGTCATCCGCCAGGCCATCAACACCGCCACCAGCGCCTCGCAGTGCGGCCACCACAGCTTCAGGTCGTGCTCGAGCTGCGTGGGCGGCCGGCCGGCCACGTCCACGAAGTACAGCAGCCCGCCGTACGTCCGGTCCCAGCCGCGCTCCAGGGCGTAATCAACGATGCGCAGCGTGCGCTGGGCGAGCGCCGCGTCGCCGCGCCGCCGCGCGATATCGAGGATGAACCACGCGCACTCGATCGCGTGCCCAGGGTTCATCGTGCGGCCGTCGGGCTCGTCCAGCCGCTCCCCGCGCGGCCCGACCGTCTCCAGCACGCTGCCGTCCTCGTCCTTCACGAAGTCCCGGAAGATCTCCTCGACGCACTCGTCGATCAGCCGCTCGTAGGCCGGCGCGTCGTCGAGTTGTCGCAGCGTGTCGGCCACGTTCAGCAGGCACATCAGCGGCGAGAGCGCCTTCAGCGGCCGCGTCCGCGGATCGACCTTGGGCTCGATGACCCCCGGCGTCCGCAGCGCGCGCACCAGCGTCTGGAACAGCCCCACCGCCCGGCGGCGGATCAGGTCGTCGCCGGTGGCCCGCGCCAGCGCCGTCAGCGCCAGCACGCCGAAAACCTCGCTGAAGTAGTAGCGCCGCATGCGCAGCGGCCGGCCGTCGCGCGTCACCAGAAAGTACATCTTCCCGCGTGGATCGAAGCAGTAGCGCGTCAGAAACTCGTAGCCGTGCCGCGCCAGCGCGAGCCAGTCCGGCCGCGGCTCCACCGTGCGATAGAGCGTCGCGTAGAGCCAGGTCGCCCGGCCCATGATCCACACGGGTTTGTCGGTGCCGTACACCTGTCCCGTCCGATCCAGGCAGGTGAAAAACCCGCCGCACTCGCGGTCCACGCCGTGCCGCTCCCAGAACGGCACCACGTCGTCGAGCAGAGCGGCCCGGTACTGCTCGTGGAGCTGCGTCAGTCGTGCGCGGTCCATCGCCTCACCACTCCGGCCGGCCGCCGCCGCGGGCGGCGGCCGGCCCGGCTTCGCCATCATGATACCGGGCCTCCAGCGGCCCGGGACCCGCCGGATCACGCCCCACCGGCCCCCGCCCGCGTCACGCGGCGCGTTAGCCCCACCGCCGCCGCCATCCGGCCTAAAATCCGCCGCATGAGCTCCAATCCCCGCTCGCTGCCGCCCGAGGTCCGCCACGCCTGGGCCGCACTGCCGCTGGCCGGAACATACGACGTCGTGGTCCTCGGCGGCGGGCCGGCCGGCTGCGTCGCCGCCATCGCCGCCGCCCGCGAGGGCGCCCGCACGCTCCTCGTCGAGCAGTACGGGTTCTTGGGCGGCATGGGCACCGCGGCGCTCGTCCCCGCGTGGTGCCCGTTCACCGACAAGCAGCAGCCGATCATCCGTGGCCTCGGCCTCGAAATTCTGCGCGAGATGCTCGCAGGCATGCCGCACCTGCCGGCCGACCACCTTGACTGGGTGCCGATCGACGCCGAACTGCTCAAGGCGATCTACGACCGGCGCGTGACGGAGGCCGGCGTCGATGTGCGGTTCCTGACGCACTTCGTCGACGTGCTCGCGACACCCGGCGGCGCGCGGACGAACATCGACGGCGTGATCCTCCACAACAAGTCCGGCCTCCAGCGGATCGCGGCGGGCGTGGTGGTCGACTGCACGGGCGACGGCGACGCGGCGGCGACCGCCGGCAACCCGTTCGACCAGGGCGACCCGGAGACCGGCGAGACGCAGCCGCTGACGATGTGCTTCGTGCTGGCGGGCGTGGACAACGCGCGGCTCCAACCGTGGCTGTGGGCGGACGGCGCGAAGAACCTGCTGCTCAAGCCGGCGATTTCGGCGGCAAAGGCGGCCGGCGACCTCGACATCGTCGAGGAGGCGGCCAACGTGGCCTACCAGTCGCCGACGACGATCGGGCTCAACTTCAGCCACGTCTTCGACGTGGACGCGACCGACGCGGCCCAGCTTTCGCAGGCGATGATCGCGGGGCGGAAGCTGATCCGGCATCTGACGGACTTCGTGCGGAAGTACCTGCCGGGCTGCGAGCGGGCGTACTTGGTCAGCAGCGGCGTGCAGATCGGCGTCCGCGAGACGCGGCGGATCCGGGGCGACTACGTCCTGACGCTGGACGACTACCTCGCGCGCCGCTCGTTCCCCGACGAGATCGCGCGGAACGCGTACTACATCGACATCCACCTGTCCCGACGCGAGTGGGAACGCAACCTGGGCCGGACGATCGACTGGGCGGCCAAGATTCATCAGTACGGCCCCGGCGAGTCGCACGGCATCCCGTACCGCTGCCTCGTGCCGGTGGCGCTGCGCAACCTGCTCGTGGCCGGGCGGTGCATCAGCACGGACCGGCCGGTGCAGGGCTCGGTGCGGACGATGCCGAACTGCCTGGCGCTGGGCGAGGCGGCGGGCGCGGCCGCGGCGTGGGCGGCGGCCCGTCACGCGGGCGACGTGCGGGCGGTGGACGTGGCGGCCTTGCGGGCGCGGTTGCGGGGCCTGGGCATGTGGCTCCCCGAAACCACGCCGGACGCCCGCTGAGCGGCGGCAAGCGCCGGGCCGCCCGACCCGGGCGGCTGCGACCCAAGCGCCCGCCTGCGGTTTTTTGGCGGACACGCGTGCATTTTGCCCCCGCCCGTCGTCTAATACTCCGCGCATATCAGGACCGTCAGAGGAGACCAGCGTGATCCGTTTTGGGCCGGGAAATCTGCGTATTCCGAAATTCGAGAAGCCCGTCTACGTCGTGGCCGGCGGCCTCACCGACTTCCGCAAGAAGTACCCCGAGAAGAACTCCTGCGAGCTGTGCATGGAGGCGATGCGGATGGCAGTGGAGGAGAACGACCTCAAGGTCGAGCCCGAGGAGTTCCGCCGGATGGTGAACTGGGTCGTGTACTCCCAGTTCGCCGATCATTTCGGCGACCAGCTCCTGGCCGCGGCCAAGATTCACGACTACCTGGGTTTCGACCCGCTGGGCAACATCGAGGTCAAGACCGGGGGGGCGACCGGCGGCTCGGCGGTCCTGGCCGCGGCGCAGGCCGTGGCCAGCGGCTACGCCGACTGCGTGCCGGTGGTCGGCTGGGAGCGGATGGACGAGGTGTCGACCAGGGTCGGCAACTCGTACATCGCCTCGGCCGCGTGCAAGGACTTCGAGAGTGAGCTGGGCTGGATGTACGCAGCGTACTACGCGCTGATGGCCCAGCGCTACCAGCACGAGAACAACGTTCCGCGCGAATCGCTGGCCAAGATCGCCTGCAAGAACCACGAATACGCGCGCTACTCGCCGTTCTCGCAGAACCCCGGCCATTACACCATCCAGGACATCCTCGCCAACGACATCGTGTCCGACCCGCTGTCGTTCCTCGAGTGCTGCGTGATGAGCGTCGGGGCGGCCGTGCTGATCCTGTGCGACGAGAAGGTCGCGCATCAGCTCAGCGACCAGCCGATGCGGCTGAGTGCGATCTGCGGCGGCTCGCACACGCTGCGCACGGCCGACCGGCGGCACATGCCGATCCTGCTGCTGCCGAACGAGACCGAGGAGACCTACCGGCACTACTTCGAGGGGCGGCGGCACGAGTGGCCGGGCTTCAGCTCGTTCCTCGCCTCGCGCATGGCCGCGTACCTCGCGTACCACATGGCCGGCATCCAGGACCCGCTGGCGGACTTCGACCTGCTCGAGACGCACGACGCGTTCACGATCAGCGACATCCAGACGTACGAGGACATCGGGCTGCGTCCGTACGGGCGCGGGCGCGAGTTCATCGAGTCGGGCGACGCGTACTACGAGGGGCGGCTGCCGACGAACCTGTCGGGCGGGCTGATCGGGACGATGCACGCGGTCGGGGCGACGGGCATCTTCCAGCTCGTGGAGGTGCTGTGGCAGCTCCAGGGCAAGTACGACCGGTTCCACGGGGACCCGCGGATGTGGGCCCGCTACGGCAAGACCAAGCCCGCCGACTGGCGCAGCCTCCAGGTGAAGAACCCGAAGCGGGCGTGCGCGATCAGCCACGCGGGCACGGGCAGTCACGTGACGTGCGCGATCCTGGAGAGACCCTGACGTGCGTCGCCGCGCCGCAGCCGCGCCACCGAGTCTGCCGGCGGCGTGGCTCCTGCTCCTGCTCTTGGGCGGCAGCACCGCCCCATTGGAAGGCTCCGAGCCGGTGGAGATCGGCACGCGCTGGGAGCTGTGGGTCGACCGCGCGCTGCTGGCGGACCTGGACGGCGCGACGCTGCGGCTGCACAACCCCGTGCGGCGCCAAACGGTGTTCACGTTCGACGCCCCGTGGGAAGGTCCCTGGAGCGGCTACTGCACCGTCCTGCACGACGGGCAGCGCTGGCGGCTGTACTACCGCGGCGGTGGTGAGCTCACGCGCGAAGTCGTGTGCGTCGCCTTCAGCGACGACGCGGTCCACTGGACCCGACCGACGCTCGGCCTGTTCGAGCACGCGGGCAGCCGCGACAACAACATCGTCTGGACCGGGGTTGAACCGGCCTACTGCGAAGCGCACAGCTTCACCCCGTTCCTCGACGCCAACCCCGCCGCGCCCGCGGACCAGCGCTGGAAGGCCGTCGCGCTCACCCGCGCAGTTCCGCCGGGCGAGTCGGAGCGGCGCGCCGTGCTGGTCGGTTTCGTCTCGGCTGACGGGCTGCGCTGGCGACGGCTGCAAGACGCCCCTCTGCTGGTCGACGGCGGCTTCGACTCGCAGAACGTCGCGTTCTGGGATGCCCCCCGCGGGACGTACGTCTGCTATTTCCGCGCGTCACGCGCGGGGAAGCGGGCGGTCAGCCGGGCCACGTCACCCGATTTCGTCCACTGGTCGGCCGCGGTTCCGCTGGACTACGGTGACGCTCCGCTCGAGCACTTCTACACCAACGCGATCCAGCCGTGCCCGCGGGCGCCGCACCTGCTGATCGGCCTTCCGCAGCGGTTCGTACCGCCGGAGGAGCGCGGCACGGTCGGCGAACCCCCTCGCCCGACCGACGGCCTGTCCGATGCCGTCTTCATGGCCAGCCGCGACGGCCGACGCTGGTCGCGCCTGTTCCTCGAAGCGTTCATCCGGCCGGGGCCGGACCCGGCGCGCTGGGGCGGCGCGCATGGCAACAACATGCCGGCCTGCGGACTGGCGCAGACCGGGCCGGCGGAGCTGTCGCTCTACTGGACCGAGAACTACGACGACTTTCGGGGCCGGCGGCCGAACCTGACGCGCGTGCCCGTGCTGGCCCGCGGCACGATCCGCCTCGACGGCTTCGTGTCGCTTCACGCCGGCTACGCGGGCGGGCAGGCCCGCACGGTGCCGTTGCTTTGCGGCGGGCGGCGACTCGTTCTGAACTGCGCGACGTCCGCCGTCGGCAGCGTGCGCGTGGAGCTTCAGGATGCCGACGGGCGGGCCCGGCCCGGCCACAGCTTGGCGGAGGCGGTGGAAATCTGGGGCGACGAGGTCGAGCGCCCCGTGCGCTGGCGCACGGGCGAGGACCTGGGCGCGCGGGTCGGACAACCGGTGCGACTGCGGTTCGTGCTGAAGGACGCGGATGTGTACGCGTTTCGTTTTGCGGACTGAAACCGGGTGCGGGCGGGCGCCCGAGAGCGCCGCCAGTCCTGCGGCCGGCCGTGCGAAGGAAAGGGTCAGTGATGGCGATCGAGTGGCCGACGACGACGCTGGAAGTCTGGAACGAAGAGCCGCTGGGCGTGAAGAACCCGAAGACTTGGGCGCACTACCACAGCTACGGCGGGTGGGGCCGGTTCTTCCGCGGGCTGGAGCAGAGCCGCCTGCTCGCGACGCGCTGCACGAACCCGCGCTGCGCGGAGAAGCGGCTGTGGCTGCCGCCCCGCACGGGCTGCCCGGACTGCTGGCACCCGATGGAATGGGTCGACGCCCCCCAGGAGGGCACGATCTTCACCTTCTCCACCGTCAAGTACCCCGGCGAGCTCTTCAAGCTCCCGGCCGGCACGCCCCTGATCAGTGTCGAACTGCCCGGCGTGTGCACGAAGATCATGAGCTGGCTGAAGGACGGCACGCCGCGGTTCGGGATGAAAGTGAAGGCGGTCTTCAACACGCGCAAGCCGACGCACACGATACTCGACCTGGCGTGGGTGCCGGCGGAATAGCAAGTTTCGGGCCGCGAGGAGCGCGTCAACCGGACGAGCGCGGCCGCGCCCGTCGCTTCTTGGGCTGGCCGCGCCCCCTCACGGGCGTGCGCGCCGCACCGGTGGCGAGCTTACCCGGCCGCCCGGTCCAGCCCCAGCAGCCGCGTCGCGTTGCCGCCCGTGACCTGCGCGTACTCGGCCGGCAGCAGCGCCTGGCGCAGCTCGTCCAGCAGCGCGATGTGCCGCGGGATGTGCGCGTCGTCGTACGCGACGGCGTGCGTACCGAACACCACGCGCTCGGCGCCGACCGCGTACACCGCCTGCCGGATCGCGTCAGCCGTCGCGTGCGACGTGTCGAGGTACAACCGCGCGTCGTCGCGGTGCACCGTGCGCCGCACCAGGTCGAGCAGCTCCGCGCGCCGCCCGAGGCTCGCCCCGCAGGCGCACAGCACCACCGGCAGGCGCGGGTGGCCGGCCGCCAGCGCGTGCAGCTTCGCCGGCGCCGTGCGCTCGTCGTCGCCCACGCACACCAGCAGGGGGCGGCTGACCAGCGTCAGCGCCGCCAGGTACGGCCCGAGCAGCCGCGGCTCCGGCTCGTAATCGTTCTCGGCCGGGGCCAGCACGGCCGCGACGAACGGTTCCGTTTGCAGCGCGCCGACCAGGGCCGGCACGTGGCTGTCGGTGCGGCCGGGGCGGATCCAGTAGACCGGCGCGAGCCTTCCGTACGTGCGGCAGGCGTCGAGGCACGCGACGTTGGCCGCCGCTTCGTCGAGATCCGCGGCCCCGGACGGGGACGACGCGGCGTCGCGGTTCGAGACGAGCACCAGATCGACGTTGCACACGCCGGCGTAGGTGGTGACGTGGGCGGGCCGCGCCGCCCCGGGCGTCGTGAAGCCGATGTGTCCGTGCACGTCGATGATCATGTGAATCGGACCGGCATCGTACCCGGCCCTGTCCGCCCGACGGAAGCGGGCCGGGCGTCGTTCGCGCACCGCAAGCAGCGAAACGTCCCGAGTTCGGGCTGCACGCCGAGGTCCGTGTGGCGGCGGCCAATGACCGGTGCGGGGCCGCGCGCCGCAATCGAATCGGCGTTCGCGCTCGCCGACGCTTCGCGCTCGGATTCCGGAGCTGCTCTTGTTCTCTCGATCTCTTGCTCTCTCGCTCTTTCGCTCTCTCCCCCGTGGCTCCTCTCCGCCGCTCCTGCTCGGACGGCGGCCCCCGGACGCATAGAATCTCCACCCAAGGCCCGAACCGCGAAGGAGCCGCCGTGATCCACGCCCACGCCGCCCGCGAACCGCGCGCCCCGCTGACCCCGCACACGCTCGAGACCGGGCCGCTGTGGCCGCACGAGGTCGAACTGGCCGTCACGCACTGCGGCATCTGCCACAGCGACCTCAGCATGCTCGACAATGAATGGGGCATGACAACCTATCCGTTTGTTCCGGGCCATGAAGTGGCCGGACGCATTGCAAAGATCGGTGAAAATGTCACCACGCTGGCCATCGGTGACCGGGTCGGCCTCGGCTGGCATTCCGGCTATTGCCATTCCTGTACCTCCTGCCATGCCGGTGACCATAAT
>CALGJV010000032.1 GCA_937928595.1 uncultured Phycisphaerae bacterium
ACGCAGCGGTAGATGCCGGCGGCATGGTGGTTCCAGTAGCGGCCCGAAAAGGGCGGCTCGGTCGCCTTCATCCGCGTCACGGCGTAGGCAATGCTCGACAGCTGCTGCCGCCACTCTGCATCGGGCTTGCTGATCTTGGCCATCGGTTCAGGAGGAGCAGGAAAGCACGAGGCCACTGGCCCAGTCGGGCGGCGGTGCGGCGTAATCGTCGAATTCCGGGTCGTCGTCGTAAGGGCGGGCCAACGCCCGCAGCAGCCGTTCGACCTCGGAGAAGTCCCGCGGTTTCCCCCCGTCGCCGCGGGCCTTGCGAATGGCGATTTCCGCCAGATGGTTGCGCAGCACGATCCTGGGGTTGACGCGGTTCATCCGTGCCGCGCGCTCGGCGTCATGGCTCGCTTCGCGGCGCAGGCGGGCGCGGTAGTCCGCGGCCCAAGCGTCGAACGCGGCGCGGTCGGCGAACAGGTCGCGGACGGCGGCGTCGGCCTCGGGGTCGGGACCGGCCGCCCGCAGTCGCGACAGGCCCCGCCAGAACAGCGTCCAGTCGGCGCGGTTGGCATGCAGCAGCTGCATCAGCCGCGCGATGAGCGCCTGGTCGCCCGGCTCGACGGTGGCCAGCCCCAGCTTGGCGTGCATCACCGCGTCGATGGCGCCAGCGTATTCGTCCACGAAGGCGTCGCAGGCGGCGCGGGTGGCGTCGACGTCCTCGGTCAGCGGGATCAGCGCCTGGCCGAGGCAGTACAGGTTCCAGTGCGCGATCGCCGGCTGCTGGTCGTAGGCATAGCGGCCGTGCGTGTCGGAGTGGTTGCAGACGTGGCCGGCGTCGAAGCCATCGAGGAAGCCGAACGGCCCGTAGTCGATCGTCAGGCCGAGGATCGACATGTTGTCGGAGTTCATCACCCCGTGGCAGAAGCCCACGCCCTGCCAGCCCGCGATCAGCCGCGCGGTGCGGCGCGCCACCTCGCGCAGAAGCGCCAGGTAGGGCCCGGCGCCCTGGCCCGCGGCACGGCATTCGGGGTAGAAGGCGTCGATCACAGCGTCGGCGAGCCGCCGCAGCGACTCGTGGTCCTGCCGCCAGAAGAAGTACTCGAAGCTGCCGAAGCGCACGAAGCTCGGCGCCATGCGCGTAACCACCGCGGCGGTCTCGACGTTCTCCCGAAACACCGGGTAGTCAGAACCCGTGATCGCCAGCGCCCGCGTGGTCGGGATGCCGAGCGCGTGCATCGCCTCGGAGCACAGGAACTCGCGGATCGACGAGCGCAGCACGGCGCGGCCATCGCCCATGCGCGAGTACGGCGTGCGGCCCGAGCCCTTCAGCTGCAGCTCCCAGAGCTGCCCGTCCGCGCCCCGCACCGCGCCGAGCAGCAGGGCGCGGCCGTCGCCCAGTTGCGGCACGTAGACGCCGAACTGGTGGCCGGCATAGACGGCCGCCAGCGGATCGGCGCCGTCGAAGAGGGCCGAGCCGGCCAGCGGCAGCACGGCTGAAGGCAGCCGGAGCGAGTCGGGCGCCAAGCCGATCAGCGACGCCGCCGCCGGCGACGCGGCGACGAAGTACGGTTCGGGCAGCGGCGTGGGCGGGAGGCGGGTGTAGAACGTGCCCGGCAGCCGGCCGAAGGGGTTGTCCCAGGCGAGCGCCGCCAGCGGCGAGTCGGCAAGCAGCGGGACCGGGTGTTCGGGCGCGTTCAAGCGGGGCTCCGGGGCAAGCCGCGATTGTAAGTGCCGCGATAAACTGCCCGACGCCATCAAACACATCGACGCTGAGGACTTCGCCGCCGGCGCCAACGCGGCGGCAGTCCATCGGCGCGGCAGGAGACACGACCATGTTGCACGGCCTGATGATGGACGTGCCGCTGCTGATCAGCTCGCTGATCGAGCACGCGGACCGGCACCACGGCGACGTCGAGATCGTCTCGCGCCGGGTCGAGGGCGACATCCATCGCTACACGTACCGCGACATGCACCGCCGCGCCCGCCAGATGGCCAATGCGCTGGCGGCGCTCGGGGTGGCGCTGTCGGACCGCGTGGCGACGCTGGCGTGGAACGGCTACCGGCACCACGAGCTTTACTTCGCGGTGTCGGGCAGCGGCGCCGTGCTGCACACCATCAACCCGCGCCTGCACCCGGAGCAGATCGCCTGGATCGTCAACCACGCCGAGGACCGGCTGCTGTTCTTCGACCTCACCTTCCTGCCGATCATCAAGGCGATCGCGCCACACTGCCGCACCGTGCGCCACTTCGTCGCCATGGCCGACCGCGACCGCATGCCGGCGCAGGAAAGGGTCGAACTGCTGTGCTACGAGGACCTGGTCGACCGCCATTCCGACCGCTACGCGTGGCCGACCTTCGACGAGCGGCTGGCCTCATCGCTGTGCTACACGTCGGGCACGACCGGCAACCCCAAGGGCGTGCTGTACAGCCACCGCTCGACCCTGCTGCATGCGTATGCCGCGGTGTCACCGGATGCACTGGGCATGTCGGCCACCGACACCGTGCTGCCGGTGGTACCGATGTTCCACGTCAATGCGTGGGGCATTCCGTATGCGGCGCCGATGGCCGGCGCCAAGATCGTCTTCCCCGGGCCGAACCTCGACGGCAAGTCGCTGTACGAGCTGTTCGAGGCCGAGGGCGTGACCTGCTCGGCCGGGGTGCCCACCGTCTGGCAGGGTCTGCTGGCCCACGTCGAGGCCCACGGGCTGCGTTTCTCGACGATGAAGCGCACGGTGATCGGCGGCTCCGCCTGCCCGCCGGCGATGACGCGGCTGTTCGAGGACAAGTACGGCGTGCACGTGCTGCACGCGTGGGGCATGACCGAGATGAGCCCGCTCGGTACCGTCTGCTCGTACAAGCCGAAGCACCTGGCGCAGGGGGTGGAGGCGCAGCGCGCGGTGCAGGTGAAGCAGGGCCGCGCGATCTTCGGCGTCGACATGCGCGTCGTTGGCGAGGACGGCGGCGAGCTGCCCTGGGACGGCAAGGCCTTTGGCAGCTTGCTGGTGCGCGGGCCGTGGGTGCTGCGCGAGTACTACAAGGGCGAGGGCGGCAACCCGCTGCGGGCGGACGAGCGCGGCCGCGAGTGGTTCCCGACCGGCGACGTGGTGACCATCGACCCCGACGGCTACATGCACATCACCGACCGCACCAAGGACGTGATCAAGTCGGGCGGCGAGTGGATCAGCTCGATCGAGCTCGAGAACATCGCGGTCGCGCACCCGGCGGTGGCGATGGCCGCCTGCATCGCGGCGCCGCACCCGAAGTGGGACGAGCGCCCGCTGCTGGTGGTGGTGAAGAAGCCCGGCGCGACGGTGACCCGCGAGGAGCTGCTCGCCTTTTACGAGGGCAAGGTGGCCAAGTGGCAGGTTCCCGACGACGTGGTGTTCGTCGACTCGATCCCGCTGGGCGCCACCGGCAAGATGCTGAAGAACAAGCTGCGCGAGCAGTTCCGCAACTACCGGCTGCCCACCGC
>CALGJV010000033.1 GCA_937928595.1 uncultured Phycisphaerae bacterium
GCCCGGCGCACGCCGCGGCACGCACGGCCGCGGCGCAGCACGCGCGGCCGTCGGGCCCCAGCGCCGTGACCCAGGCCGCCGCGAACGCGGCCGCGGTCGACTCGTCGGCCGTCCCCAGGGCGTGCGCGAGCTCGTGGCCCAGCGTCGTCAGGAGCTCGGCGTCGGTTCGCCCGACCGCGTCGTACAGGTCGATGCGGCGCAGCAACGGATCCCACGCGCCGCGGACGGTGCGCCGCAGGCCGTGCAGCGGCGCCGCATGGACGACCAGCGTGACGCCCGCGCGGGCCAGCGCCGCCGCGAGTCCGGCGGCGCGCACCGCGGCGGCCCAGGCTGCGGGTGCGCGGTCGTCGATCGCGCGGCGGCGGGTCGTGGGGGCCGGGTCGGTCATGGCACGTCGTCCGGTCGTCAGGGGGCCGCCAGCGCCGACCGCATGTTCTGCGCCTCGGCCAGGAACCGCTCGGTGTACTTGGCGTCGACGCGCTGACACGTCTTCGTCGCCAGCTCGCCGATCCGCTGATACTCCGGGTCCTCGGTCCGCACGAAGAACTCGCCGGCCAGGATCACCAGCCGCAGCAGGTGCCGCAGAATGAGCCCCTCCTGCTTGATCAGGTCGAGCGCCCGCACGCTCTTGAAGAACTCGCAGTCGCGCGCGAACGCGTCGCCCGCGATCCACTTGGGCTGCACGAACACGGGCTCGGGCGCGGCCAGGCGGGCCTCGAAGGCCAGTTTGAGCATCTCGGGAAAGCTCGGCGGCCGCTCCTCCTCGACCTCCTCCCAGCGGTCCACCCACCGGCGCGGCTCTTCCTCTTCCTCCTCGTCGTCGGACCCGGGCGGCGGCGCCAGCTTCACGCCCAGCGCCGTCAGGAGCGGCTCGAGCACCTGCTCCTGGAGCGGCCCCTTGGGCAGCGTCTCGGGGATGGGCACGCGCCGCAGGATGACCGGCGGGACCTCCAGCACGCTCTCCAGCGCCAGCAGCTTCTCCTCGAAGTTGGCGTAGACGAGCTGCTCGGCCAGGTAGTCGCCGAACAGCGGATCGACGCTGCGGTAGTTCAGCAGCCGCCCGATGCGCTCCTCGAGCGTCACGTGGTCGCCGTCGGGCGAGCGGGTCAGGTAGCCGAGCCCCTGGAGGTTGGCGAGCATGAAGTCGAGCTGCTGGTGAAAGCGCTCGATGTACTCGGCCCCGGCGAAGCGCTTGCCCAGGAAGTCGCGCGCCTCGTGCAGCGTGCCGGTCTTGGTCAGGAGGAAGATCAGCACGCCGTAGGGGATCATCCCCCGGCTGTAGAGCTTGGCCGGACCGGCCGCGATCAGCGTCTTGAACTGCCCCTCGCTCCAGTACTGCTCGGTGCTGCGCCGCGTGGGGCGCTTGCGCTCCAGCTCCTTGCGGAGGCGCAGGATGCCCGGATCCTTCGAATGCGGGTCGAGCTGCTCGTACTTGCGGCGCCACTTCCAGATCTTCACGTCGTCGTCGTGCGCCAGCGCGTACACGTAGCCGCGCGTGTCGAACTGCGGCCGGCCGGCGCGTCCGAACATCTGATGCGCCGCCGACGCCGGGATGAGCTTCTTCTCGCCGTGCTTGCCCTTGAGCAGCGTCACCAGCACGACCGAACGGGCCGGCAGGTTGATGCCGGCCGCGAGGGTCTCGGTGCAGCAGACGAACGGAATGAGCTTGCGCGTGAAGAGCTCCTCAACCAGTTCCTTGTGGCGCGGCAGCACGCCGGCGTGGTGGACGCCGACGCCGCGCTGGAGCATCTGCGCCAGCTTCGGCCCGACGCCCTCGGACAGGTCGGCCTTGCGCTCGGCCAGCACGACCTCGATCTCCTGCTTCTGGCGGCTGGAGATCAGCGGCAGGCCCTTGAGCTTTTCCGCCAGCTCCCAGCATTCGTCGCGGTTGAACGCGAACACCAGGGCGGGCGTGCGGTTCAGCGCGTCGTCGGGTGAGATCATGCTGACCAGGTGCTCGGTCAGCAGCTTGTCCTCGACCCAGTGAAACTCGAGCGGCACGCGGCGCTCGGCCGAGACGACCGTCGCCAGCCGGCGGCCGAACTTGGACTTGAGCCAGTCGGCGAAGTCGTAGGGGTTGCCGACGGTGGCCGACAGGAGCATGACGCGGACGGAGAGCGGCAGCAGGACGAGCGCGAGCTCCCACACGATGCCGCGTTCGGGGTCGTTGAAGCTGTGGAACTCGTCCATGACGACGGTGCCGACGCGGTCGAGGTCGGCGACGGCCGGGTCGCGGGCCAGCAGGTGGTTGAGCAGGATTTCGGCCACGACGACGCGGATGAGGGCGTCGGGGTTCTCGCGGCGGTTGCCGGTGATGAAGCCGACCTCGCGGCGGGGGAAGCCCCAGCGCTCCACGAGTTCCTGGAACTCGCGGAACTTCTGCTCGGTCAGCGCGATCAGCGGCGTGGTGTAGTACAGCCGCCGGCGCGTGTGCAGGGCCTCGAACAGGGCCGCCTCGGCGATCAGCGTCTTGCCCATGCCGGTCGGTGCGCAGACCAGCAGGCCGCCTTCGCACTCGAACCACGCCAGGAGCGCTTCCTCCTGCATGGGGTAGAGCCGGTGGGGCACGGCCTCGAGAAACCGCGAACAGACCTCGTCGCGCGTCATGCGGGCAGGATAGCCGAAAGTCGGGGGCGGCCGCGCCTCTTACGGACGCGGGCCGGCCGCGGGCAGCAACTGCTCGAACTCGTCCAGCAGGCGCGCGAAGCGCCGCATCGTCGCCTCGATCGGCGCGGGCGTGGTCAGGTCGACGCCGGCGTTTTTCAGCAGCACGAGCGGGTCGTCGGACGACCCGGCCTTGAGGAGCCCGAGGTAGGCGTCCACCGCGCCGGGCCGCTTCTCGAGGATGCCCGCGCCGATCGCCGTCGCGGCGCAGTACGACGTGGCGTAGCGAAACACGTAGTGGTTCATGTAGAAGTGCGGGATGCGGGCCCAGTAGACCGCGTTCTCCGGGTCGGGTGTCAGCGCGGGGCCCCAGTGCCGCTGGAAGATCTCCTGGTAGAGCCGCCCGAGCCGCTCGGCCGTCAGCGCTTCGCCGCGCTGCGCCAGCGCGTGCGCCTCGTACTCGAACTCGGCGAACGCGACCTGCCGGAACAGCGTGCCGACCAGGTTGTCGATCATCTCGTTGAGCCGCACGAGCCGGGCCTGCGGCGCGTCGGCCTGCGCGAGCTGCCAGTCCTCCAGCAGCAGCTCGTTCAGAATCGACGGCACCTCGGCGACGAACGAGCTGTACTCGCCGTACACCTTGGGCTGGCTGCGGTGCGTGAAGTGGCTGTGCAGCGAGTGCCCCAGCTCGTGCGCCAGCACCGACACGTCCCGCGGCGTGCCGTTGTAGTTGATCAGGATGTACGGCGGCGTGTCGTACGAGCCCCACGAGTAGCCGCCGGGACGCTTGCCCTGCGTCTCGTACACGTCCACCCAGCGCGACGCCAGACCGCGCCGCAGCGTCTCCTGATACTCCGGCCCGAGCGGCGCGACGGCCGCCGTGATCCGGGCCGCGGCTTCGTCGTACGGCACCTCCGCCGCGCCGCCGACGACCAGCGGCTGGTACAGGTCGTAGACGTGCAGCTCGTCGTAGCCGCAGACGCGCTTCCGCAGGGCCGCCCAGCGGTGCAGCAGCGGCAGGTGCCGGCCGGTCGTCTCCACGAGGTTGCGGTACACCGCGAGGGGCACGTTGTCCGGAAAGAGAACCGCCTCCAGCGCGCTGTCGAACCCGCGGGCCCGTGCGAAGTAGAGGTTGCGCTGCACCGCGCCGTTGAACGTGCCGGCGAACGTGTTCTGGAAGGCGGCGGCCGCCGCCATCGCGCCCCGAAAAGCCTCGCGCCGCACGCGGCGATCGGCCGAGCGGATGAACCGGTCGTACCGGGCCGGGCTGAGCCGCACTTCCTCCCCCGTTTCGTCGCGGATCGTCGGCCACGGCAGCTCGGCGCTGCGCAGCACGTTGAACGTGTCCTCGGGGCTGGCCGCCAGGTTGCCGGCCAGCGCCAGCAGCTCCTCCTCCCGCGCCGACAGCGTGTGCGGCGCCTGACGGAGCACGTTGTTCACGTAGTGCGCGTACCCGCGCAGCGCCGGTTCGCGCGTCACCCATTCGCGCAGCCGCTCGGCCGGCAGCGTCAGCAGCCGCGGCTCGATCCACGCGGCGGCCTGCCCGTACCCCACCTGGAGCGTGACGGCCCGGTTCTTCAGCGCCAGGGCCGCGTTGTCGCGCGTGTCCTGGTCCGAGAGCTGGCTTGCGTAGACCACGAGCTTGTCCACCCGCCAGCGCGTGTCGTCCCGCAGCGTCAGCAGCGCGGCCAGCGCCACCGGGTCTTCGAGCGGAGCGTCCTTGCGGCCCGCCAGGTCCCGCACGGCGGCCTGCGCCGCGGCGAAGTCGGCCTCCCACGCCGCCCCGTCCGCGTACATCGCGGCCAGGTCCCAGGTGTACTGGGCGGGGATCTCGGCCCGGGTCGGAACGGGTCTCTGAGCCGGCGCCGCCGCGGCCGCGGCCAGCCCGATCACCACGCCCAGCAGCGCGCGGAGTCTCATGGTCTGCCCTCATGTGCCGGCTTCCGGCCGGTCGCGATAGCATCGCCCGGCGCCGGTCGCGTGACAACCGGGCGGCCGGCCGGCGGCGCGCCCCTCGCGGTGCCCGCTCCCGCCGTGCTACGATGCTGACATTCCGGTCCAGTACGAAGGAAGCCGCATGTCCAATCCGTCCGAACTCGTCCGCAACGCCGCCGGCCGCCTGGTCCCCACAGTCGTCAACGGTCAGCCGCAGGTGCCGTTCAAGGGGGTGGGCCAGCATCAGCCCTCGGGCCGCAAGGCCGCCCCGCCGATTGCCAGTTCGAACGATTTTCCGCGCGACGGCAACAAGGTGACGGCCTACATGGCCGGCGTGCTGGAGCGGGAGGCGGGGCCGGCCGGCGACGGGCGCGGGCCGACGCGCGGGGCCGCGCTGAAGGCGCTGTTGCCGGCGCGGGCGGCCGCGTGTGAGGATGCCGTCGCGGTGTTCCGACGGGTGCTGCAACGGGCCGGGCTGCGCGACGGGATGCGCATCTCCTCGCACCACCACTTCCGCAACGGCGACAAGATCGCCGTGCCGCTGTTTCAGGCGGCGGCGGAGCTGGGTCTGAAGGACCTGATCTGGTTTCCGTCGGCGTGCTTCCCGTGCCACGCGCCGCTGATTCCGCTGCTCGAGGCGGGCGTGATCCACCACATCGAGGGCAGCCTGAACGGCCCGCTGGGCGACTTCTGCTCGACCGGCAAGATGCGCGGGCTCGGCGTGCTGCGCTCGCACGGCGGGCGCTGGCAGGCGGTGCAGGACGGCGAGGTGCACATCGACCTGGCGGTGCTCGCGGCCCCGACGTGCGACCCGTTCGGCAACGCGAACGGCGTCAGCGGCCCGTCGGCGTGCGGCGGGCTGGGCTTCGGGCTGGTCGATTCGATGTACGCCGACCACGTGGTGCTCGTGACGGACAACCTGGTGCCGTTCCCGTGCGTGCCGTGGCAGATTCAGGGCAACCATGTCGACCAGGTCGTGGTGCTCGACGTGATCGGCGACCCGAGCAAGATCGTGAGCGGCACCACCGAGCTGACCAAGAGCCCGGACCGGCTGCTGATCGCGGAGATGGCGGCGCAGTTCGTGGTGGATGCCGGGCTGCTGCGCGACGGCTTCTCGTTCCAGGCCGGGGCCGGCGGCACGGCGCTGGCGTTCGCGATCTACCTGCGCGAGCACATGCTGCGGCGTCAGGTGCGGGCGCGCTTCATCCGCGGCGGCAGCACGAAGTATCTCGTGAGCATGCTGAACGAGGGCCTGACGGACTACATCCTCGACGGGCAGACGTTCGACCTGCACGGCGTCGCCAGCCTGCGCGACAACCCGCGGCACGTCATGACCAGCCCGTTCACGAGCTACAACTGGCACGGCAAGGGGCACTTCGCCACGTTCGTCGACATCTGCGTGCTCGGCGCGACCGAGGTCGACCTCGACTTCAACGCGAACGTCGTGACGCACTCCGACGGCCGGCTGCTGCACGGCATCGGCGGCTGGCAGAACTGCCTCGCCAGTCCCTGCGTCATCCTGCCGATCCCGGCCGTGCGCGACCGCATCCCCGTCATCGTGGACCGCGTGACGACGCTCGTCGGTCCGGGCGAACTGATTGACGTGATCGTGACGGAGCGCGGGATCGCCGTGAACCCGCGCCGCGAGGACCTGCTCAACGCCCTGCGGGACAACGGCTCGAAGCTGCCGGTGCGGCCGCTGCGCGAGATCAAGGCCGAAGTGGACCGGCTGTGCGGCGGGCCGCCGGCGCCGCCGACCTTCGGCGACCGGGTGGTGGCCGCGATCAAGTGGGTGGACGGGACGGTGATCGACTGCGCGCGGGAGGTGGAAATCCGCGGCGCTGCGCTGGGCGGCGGAGGGGATTGACGGCTCGAAATCGCCGCAGAAGCGGCGGGGCGGCGGCCGATCCGGCACGCGAGCCCCGCGGGTTGCCGCGGATCGGTCGACCACGGTCAGGGGTATGGTCCGCCCGGTTCGCCGGGACCGGGACGCTGCCTGCCGCGCGTGACGATCTGACAGGTTCCCGGGGCGCGCACGGGCGGCGCGCCGCTTCGTAAATCTCACATCTGAAATGACTTACGTGTTGTCAGCGCCCGCCGCCGCCCCGGCACGCCCGCTGCCTTGGGGACCGGTGACCGCCGCCTGCGGGGCGGCGCGGAAACCGAGTTTGAGTCAGCGGAGGTGACAGACATGTTTGCGTTGCAGCGATTCCCGTTCACGCCCGCCCTGGAGTTGCGGCGGGAAATGGACCGACTCCTGAACACGTTCCTGCCGGAGATGTTCGAGCCCGCCGGCGGCGCGTACCCGGCGCTGAACGTGTGGGAGGACGGTGAGCGGCTGGTGGCCGAGGCCGAGGTGCCCGGGCTGGCGCTGAGCGACCTCGAGATCCTCGTGCGCGGCAACGAGCTGACGATCCAGGGGGCGCGCAAGGGCGCCAACGGCGAAGACGCGGTGTATCACCGCCGTGAGCGCGGGACGGGCGAGTTCGTGCGACATCTGACGCTGCCGACCGAGATCGACGCGGACAAGGTGGAGGCGACGCTCAAGGACGGTGTGCTGACGATCGTGCTGCCCAAGTCCGAGCAGGCCCGGGCGCGGCGGATCACGGTGAAGTCCAACTGACAGGCCGATCCCCCGGAGGTGAATGCCATGAACCATGAGACGCAGAGCGAGTGCAAGCTGACGACGACCTCGGCCGAGCCGGAGCGAACCCGCGGCGGGCGCACGTACGTGCCGGCGGTGGACATCCTGGAGCAGGGCGACGAGCTGCTGCTGCGGGCCGACGTGCCCGGCGCGCGGGCCGACGACATCGACATCCAGTACGAGCGCGGCACGCTGACCATCGCGGCGCGGGTCGCGCCGCGGGGCGACCCGCACCGCACCTGGGTCCTGCGCGAGTACGGCGTCGGCGACTTCGTGCGAACGTTCCAGGTCGGCGAGGGCATCGACGCCCAGAAGATTTCCGCCGAAGTGCGGGACGGCGTGCTGACGCTGCACCTGCCCAAGGCGGAATCCGCCCGCACCCGCAAGATTACGGTGCGCGGCGGTTGACGCGGACGCGGCGGAGCGTCGTCGTGGAAAGGAGTGTGGACCGATGGAACTCATACCCTGGAGGAACAAGAATCGAACGGACCTGGCGGAGCGGTCCGTGGCACAGCTCCGCGACGAGATCACGAGCCTCTTCGACCGGTTCTTCGGCGGTCCCCGGGGTTTCGACCTCGGCCGCCTGACCGAGCTCGCGCCGCCCGTCGAGGTGCGCGAGGGTGAGAAGGACATCACGGTCCGGGCCGAATTGCCGGGCGTGCGGGCCGAGGACGTCCGCATCGAGGTGACCGGGCACCTGCTGACCATCGGCGGCGAGAAGCGCGCGGAGAAGGACGAGAAACGCGCCGGCTACCGGTACAGTGAGCGGCAGTACGGTGCGTTTCAGCGGATGGTGCAGCTTCCGGCCGAGGTCGACGCCGACCGGGTCGAGGCGACGCATCAGAACGGCGTGCTGACCATCCGACTGCCCAAGCGGCCGGGCACCGAAGCGCGCCGCGTGAAGGTCCGCCACGCCTGACGGCGACCGGCGGCGCGGAGTGTCTGTGGTGGCGGGGCGACCCTCGCGGTCGCCCGCCGCAATTGGTGAGAATGAAGCGCGCCATGCCGACGTACGAGTACCAGGCCGACCCGCCGGAACGCGGCTGTGCGCATTGCCGGCAGCGCTTCGAGATCCGGCAGAGTATGCAGGATCCGCCCCTGGCGGCCTGCCCGCAGTGCGGCGGGCCGGTGCAGCGGCTGATCTCGGCCTGCGGCATCTGCACGCAGCCGTCCGGCCGGGCGCTGCTGAGCGACCGCAACCTGAGGGCGAAGGGCTTCACCAAGCTCGTGAACGAGGGCGGCGGGAAGTTCCGCCGGACCGTCTGACCCGCGACGCCGGCCTCAGTGCGCCGCCGCGTGCAGGTCGCCCACGTCGTGGGGGTGTTGCCGCAGCGTGAGCACGTAGAAGCTGCCGTACGTGGCCGAGCGGTCCGTCGCGAACAGCCGCCGCGCCAGCTCGTCGTGCCGCTCGAGGTAGCGGGCGACGGATGCCGGCGGATCGAGCTGGTAGCTGCCGGAGCGGTAGATCATCGTCGCGCCCGGGGCGGCCGCCCGCAGCACGCTGCGGAACGTGGCCTCGAACACGGGCGGGGTCATCCAGTCGAAGATGTCGAGGAGGTTGAACTTCGTCACCGTCTTGGGCGGCAGCGTGTCGAGGTACGGCCCCAGCCAGCCGTTGACGATCTGCACGCGGTCCAGGTTGCGTCGCAGCGTCGCGAAATTCGCCGCCAGCAGGTAGGGCGGCACGCGGTCGCCACGGAAGCGCCCCGTGACGGCCTGGCTCAGGAAGTAGTTGTCGTAGATCGGGACGCGCGTCAGGGCGTACTCGACGCGCTCCTTCACGTACTCGTACATGTCGTGCCGGCCGTCGACGAGGCGGTACTGCTCGGGATGGACGCCGGCCAGGTACAGCAGGGGCCGGCACATCACGAAGCGGCGCGACCACGGCCCCCACAGCCGCGGCTCCGCGTAGCGCTCATACCAGCGCTTCTGCTCTTCGAGCGAGCGCAGCTCGAAGAACGCGTCGATGCGGCTGCGCGGGATGCCCAGCAGCCCGAGAAAACGGCGCAGCAGGCGGCAGAACAGCCCCATGCGGCCGAACTGGTACAGCCCGCGCGCGGCCATCCAGAGGTTCTCATCCCAGAAAGCCTGTGCGCGGGGCGACAGCAGCGGGCGCAGGCGCGGACGGTAGACGCGCGTCACCACGGACGGCCGGCGGGCCGCGAAGATGTCGAAGAACGTGTCGTGGTCGACCGCGGCGATGGCGGCCAGCTTCAGCTCGAGGATCGCGTTCTGGGCCGGGTTGCCGTCGATGCTGACGAGCCGGCGCGGGCTCTGGCAGAGGAAGTTCAGCGGGTTGCACCCGGCCGAACTGATCGAGACCACCGTATCGCGGTCGGTCAGGTTGAAGGCCTGGCGGTCCATCTCCGGGTCTTCCCACGACATGTTGAACACGATGCCGTGGAACACGAGGCGCTCCAACCAGTTGCGGGGGGCGGGCGACGGCAGGTCCAGTACACTTACCATGCCTGGGGGGTCCTTCGGCCGCACGCGAGGAAGTAGTACCCTCCGGCGTGGGTCGTGATGGTGGTCTCGGGGAGCAGGGTCCGCAGGTGCTCCGCGTAGGGAGCGCGGGTTTCCACGTGGTTGAGCCGCAGCCAGCCGCGCAGCAGCGGCGCGAGCGGCCCCCAGCGCTCGAAGCGGCCGAAGTCGAGCACGACCAGGGTGCCGCCGGGGGCGAGGTGGGCCACGGCGCGGGCCAGCGCCGCGCGCCAGTCGGGGATCATGGTCAGGCTGTAGGCGAACAGGATGGCGTCGAAGCGCTCGGGCAGGGCGAAGTTCGTCGCGTCGGCCTGGAGCAGCGTGACCGGGCCCCGCGTCCCCCAGCGCTTGCGGGCCCGGGCCAGCATGTCGGCCGAGAAATCGAGGCCCGTCAGCCGCCCACGGGCGGGGTCGAGGCGCGCCAGCAGCAGGGGAAAGTTGCGCCCCGTGCCGCAGCCGATCTCGAGCACGCGGCTGTCGGGTCGGAGCTCGAGCGCCCGCACGGCGCGGCGCTGCCCGTGGAGAATGGTCCAGCGCGTCGCGTCGTAGACGCGCGCGTGGTAGCGATAAAAGCGTTGGACCGCGGTGATGCTCAAACTGGCGCGCTCCGGGTTACGGGATACGCGGTCCGGGCGGGCCCGGCAGACCGTCCGGGTCCGCCCGCGGGGCCGCGGGGCGGTCCGCCGGCGCAGTCGTGCCAGTGTAGCAGGTCCCACGCTTCGGACCAAGCACGCTTGCGGCCGAAGTTGACAGTGGCGAACAGGCGTCCGACAATCCGACGGCGGGTCGCAGGTGGTTCGCCCGCCGCCCCGCCGCGGCGGAGCCGGTCGGGCGGCGGCCCCGCTGGCAGGACGAGAGCCGAGGAGCGCGCGCATGGAGCAACCCTCAACGCATCTGAAGATCCGGCAGTCCGGACCGGTCTCCGTCATCGAGTTCGCGGACCGGAAGATCCTGGAGGAGCTGTCGATCCAGGAGATCCAGGAGGAGCTGCTCAAGTATGCGGAGTCGCGGCCCGGCGTGCAGCTTCTGCTGGATTTCTCCAACGTGGATCACCTGGCCAGCGCCGCGCTCGGCATGCTCATCACGCTGCACAAGAAGGTGCAGGAACAGAGCGGGCAGCTGCGCCTGAGCAACATCAATCGCCAGATCTTCCAGGTGTTTCGCATCACACGCCTAAACCAGATGTTCGACATCTACGATTCGTCGCAACAGGCGCTGGAGGCGTTCGGCGCGAAGAAGTGACGGCGGCGGTGCGGCGATGAGAGTGCCCCCCGATTTCGGTATCAGCGACGCCGCGCTGCACGACGTGAGTGTCGCCAGTACGCTGCAGGCGGTGAAGCCGCCCGAGGCGGAGATCATGGCCGCCCTGGAGCGCTGCGGGTACGACGCGGACACCATCTTCGCCATCAAGCTCGCGTTCGAGGAAGCCGTCACCAACGCCGTCAAGCACGGCAACCACTTCGACCCGGCCAAGCGGGTTTTCCTGCGCTGGTACGTCGACCCCGACCGGGTGGTGCTCATGGTGCGCGATCAGGGCTGCGGCTTCTGCCCCGCCGCGGTGCCCGATCCGACCGCCGACGAGAACCTCGAGCGGCCCAGCGGGCGCGGCATCATGCTGATGCACTCGTACATGACGCGCGTGCTGTACAACCCCGCCGGCAACGAGGTCTGGATGTACAAGGACAACACCGCCCGGTCGCGCGGCAACTCGCCGACCTGACGCCGCGCTCAGCTCCGACGCACGAGTCCGTGCAGCACCACGTCCGCGATGTGGTCCGCCAGCACCGCCGGATCCGGCGGTGCGTCCGCGAAGGCCGTGGTCTCCGCCACGGCCCCGATCAGCAATTCGACGGTCCAGCGCGGGTGGGCGTCCTGCAGGCGGCCCGCTTCGATCCCGCGGCGGATCACGTCCGCCACCAGCGCGATCCCTTGTGAGCGCAGCGCCACCATCTCCGCGTCCGGCGGCGGCAACTGGCCGGTCCGCATCAGGCGTGCGAGCTGCGGGTGCTCCACGAAGAACCGCACGAACGCGTGCAGCACGCGGCGAATCGTGTCCTCCGGGGCGGCCGTCCCCGGCGCGCACAACGCCCGCATCTCGGTCAGCATCCGCGCGGCACTTTCCTTGAGCAGCGACAGGTACAGCTCGTCCTTGCTCCGGAAGTACGTGTAGATCGCCCCCTTGCTGATCCGGGCCGCCGCCGCGACATCATCGAGCCGGACCTCGTGGTACGGGCGGGCGGCGAAAAGCTCCGCCGCGGCCCGCATGATGTCGGCGCGGCGCTGTTCATCGGGACGCTGCATCGGGAGCCTGCTTGATTCTTGCCCAGTCTGAGTTATACTAATACTGACTGGTCAGTATTGTATGCGGTGATCGGGCGTTGTCAACGCTCGATCACCGTAGCGGAGTGCAACATGAAAAGCCGCAAGCATTTTTCAAGAAATGCTTTATCGCTATCAAAGGGGGGATTGAGTCGGATCACCAAGCTCGTCCGATATCGGGCCGGCGCGGCCGTGGGTGTCGTGCTGCTGGCGGCTGGCCTCGCGGGGTGTTCCGAGCCCGGGGCCAAGGCCGGCGCGACAACGAATTCGACGGCCGAGACTTTGCCCGCGGCCACGCAACCGACGTTCGTGTGCGTCGCCGTGGAGCGGGCGACACTGCGGCGGACCGCGCCGGCCGTGGGCACGCTCCGGGCGCGACAGGTGACGCGGCTGGGGCCGCAGGTCTCGGGGCGCGTATCCGAAGTGCTGGTGGACGTCGGTGACCGAGTTGCGCGGGGGCAAGTGCTGGTGCGGCTTGATCCGACGCTCTTCGCCCTGGAGGTGGAGCAGAACCGGGCGGCGGCGGACGCGGCGCGGGGGGCCCTGGAGGCGGCGGAGGTGTTGGTCGAGACCGCGCGGCGCGAGAAGGAGCGGCAGGCGGGGCTGATCGCGAGCGGCGCGGGCTCGACGAAGGAGTACGACGACGCGGTCAGCGCGTACGACCGGGCGGTGGCCGACCGCACGGAGCGGGCCGCGAAGCTGGCGGAGGCGGTGAAGAAGCTGGAGTGGGCGGAGCAGCGGCTGGTCGAGACGGAGATCCGCGCGCCATACGACGGCGCGATCGCGGCGCGGCTCGTGGACCCGGGGGAGCCGGCCACGTCGGCTCCGGTGACGCACCTGCTCGAGGTCCAGGAAACCGGCACGCTCTACCTGGAGTTCGCGCTGCCGCAGGAGCTGCTGGGGAGCGTGGCGGCCGGTACGCCGCTGACGTTCGAGGTGGAGGGCGTGCCGGACGGCGCGGGTGCGGGCACCGTCGCGGTCGTGTTTCCGGCCCTCGACGAGGCGACGCGGTCGTTCCGTTGTCGGGCCATTCTGGAGAACTCGGCCCACAAGTACTATCCGGGCCTGCTGGCGCGCGTGCGGGTCGTGACCGCGGTACGGCCGGACGTGCTGGTCGTGCCGCGGACGGCGCTGACGCCGGCGGCCGAAGGCTGGACCGCGTACGTCCTCGAAGACGGCCGGCCGGTGGCCCGCGCGGTCACGGTCGGCCTGGTCGCGGACGACTGGGTGGAGGTGCTGGGGGGACTGGCGGAGGGGGAGCGGGTGGTGCTGGGCGGGCGGTCCTGAGCGGCGCGTCCGCGTGCCGGGGGCCGGAGGACGTGCAGACGTGATTCTGTCCGACACGGCGATTCGGCGACCCGTGCTGACCACGATGGTGATCGCGGCGATCATCGTCTTCGGCGTGGTGTCGTTTCAGCGGATCGGGATCGACCTGTTCCCGCGGGTGGAGTTCCCGGTCATCACGATCCTGACGGAGCTGCGCGGGGCGGACCCGGTCACGATCGAGACGACGGTGACCGATCCGATCGAGGAGGCCGTCGCGACGATCAGCGCGATCAAGCACCTGCGCTCGACGAGCGCCGAGGGCTTCTCGCAGGTCGTGATCGAGTTCGAGCTCGAGAAGGACGTGGACGTCGCCTACCAGGAGGTGCAGGCCAAGCTCGGCACGGTGCGCAGCGAGCTGCCGACCGACATCGAGGACCCCGTCGTCGAGAAGTTCGACATCGACGCGGCCCCGATTCTCACGGTGCTCGTCTCCGGCGACCTCCCGATGGCCGAGCTCACGCACATCGCCGACAAGACGGTCAAGGAGCGGCTCCAGCGCCTGCCGAACGTCGGGCAGGTGCGGATCGTGGGCGGGCGCGAGCGGGAAATCTGGCTGTGGCTGGACCGCGACCGGCTGGAGGGGCACCAGCTCACGGTCCAGGACGTGATTGCCGCGCTGCGGACCGAGCACATCGAGTACCCTGGCGGGCGGGTCGAGACCGGCCCGCTGGAATACGTCGTCAAGACCAAGGCGGAGTTCGAGTCGGCCGAGCAGCTGGCCGCCATGACCATCGCCTACCGCGCCGGCGCCCCCATCCGGGTGCGCGACGTCGGGCACGTCGAGGACGGTCTGGCCGAGGAGCGTTCGCTGGCCCAGCTCGATGCGCGGCGGGCGATCGCGCTCCAGGTGCGGCGGCAGTCCGGCACGAACACCGTGCAGGTCGCCGACGCGCTGCTGGCCGAGGTGGAGCGGCTGCGCCCGGAGCTGGCGGCCCGGGGCGTGCGGCTGGAAGTCGCGCAGGACATGTCGAAGTTCATCCGCGAGTCGGTCCACGAAGTGCAGTTTCACCTGCTGTTCGGCGGCGGGCTGGCGGTGGCGATCGTGTTCCTGTTCCTGCGCAACGTGCGGAGCACGTTCATCAGCGCGCTGGTCATTCCGACCTGCGTGATCGGCACGTTCGCGCTGATGTACGCCCTGGGCTTCACGCAGAACATGATGACGCTGCTGGGGCTGTCGCTGGCGATCGGCCTGCTGATCGACGATTCGATCGTGGTCCAGGAAAACACGATGCGGCACGTCGAGGAGGGCAACCCGCCGCGCGAGGCCGCCTCGTTCGCCACCAGCGAGATCGCGCTGGCGGTGCTCGCCACGACGCTGTCGGTCGTGGCCGTGTTCATCCCCGTGGCGTTCATGAGCGGGATCGTGGGGCGGTTCTTCTACCAGTTCGGTCTGACGGTGACGTTCGCGGTGCTGATCTCGCTGCTGGTGGCGTTCACGCTCGACCCGATGCTCTCGTCGCGCCTGCTGCGCAAGCCGCGGCCGGGCCGGCTGTGGCACGCGTCGGAGCGGCTGCTCGGCGGGCTGGACCGTATCTATGCGGCCCTGCTGGCCGTCGCACTGCGGCGGCGGCTGGCCGTGGTGCTGCTGGCCGTGGGGGTCTTCGTGGGCACCGGTTTCCTGCGCCGCTACGTCGCGTTCGAGTTCATCCAGGCCGAGGACCAGAGCGAGTTCAACGTGCGCGTCAAGGCCCCGCTGGGCTCGTCGGTGCGCGCCACGGCGGACGTCTTCGCCCGCATCCGCGCGACCCTCGCCGGCCAGCCGTGGCTGGCCTACTCCTTTACGACCATCGGGGCGGACGAGCTCCAGCGGGCGAACGAGGGGCTGATGTACGTGAAGCTGGTCCCGCGCGGGCAGCGGACCGTGACGCAGGCCGAGGCGATGGCCTGGCTGCGGGAACGGGTCGCGGACATCCGCAACGCGCGCATCAGCATCGAGTTCGTGCCGCGCGTTTCCGGCGGCGGCATGCGCCAGACCGACATCCAGCTCGAGCTCCGCGGCCCGGACCTCGATACGCTCGACGCCCTCGCCGGCCGCATCCAGGACCGCCTGCGCACCCGGCCCGGCTACGCCGACATCGACAGCTCGTACGACCGCAGCAAGCCCGAGGTCAACGTGTACGTGAAACGCGACCGCGCGGCCGACCTGGGCGTCAGCCCCCTGGCCGTCGCGCAGACCGTCCGGGCCCTGATCGGCGGCGAGCGCGTCACCAAGTTCAAGGCGACCGGCGACCGCTACGACGTCAGCGTGCGCCTGACGGAGCCGGACCGCAGCCGCCCGGAGGACATCGAGCGCCTGACGGTCCGCGGCCGGGACGGGGCGCTGGTGAACCTGCGCAACGTGGCGTGGATCCAGGCCGAGGCGGGGCCGGTGCAGATCAACCGCTACAACCGCGCGCGGCAGGTCACGGTTCTGGCCAACCTGAAGCGCGACGAGAAGGTGCTCGGCACGGCGCTGGCCGAACTCGGCGAGATCGTGCAGTCGCTGGGGCTGCCGCCGGGGTACACGTACGGGTTCGTCGGCCAGGCGGACGCGATGCGCGAGTCGTTCGGCTACCTGCTGTTCGCGCTCGGGCTCGCGATCATCCTGATCTACATGGTGCTGGCGGCCCAGTTCGAGAGCTTCGTGCATCCGCTGACGATCATGCTCTCGGTGCCGCTCTCGGTGAGCGGCGCGCTGGCGGCCCTGATTCTGACGCGCCAAACCGTCAGCATCTTCACGATGATCGGCATCATCATGCTGATGGGCCTGGTCACGAAGAACGGCATTCTGCTGGTGGACTACACCAACACGCTCCGCCGCCGCGACGGGCTGGAGCGCAACGCGGCCCTCCTGCGGGCCGGCCCCGTCCGGCTGCGTCCCATTCTCATGACGACGCTCGCCATGATCTTCGGCATGTTGCCGGTCGCCCTGTTCGGCTCCGAGTCGCGCTCCCCGATGGCCGTCGCGGTCATCGGCGGCCTGACCACCTCGACCCTGCTCACCCTCGTGGTCGTGCCCGTCGTGTACACGCTCCTGGACGACCTCACCCACCCCGGCCGCTGGCGCGTCGTGCAGCGCCGGCGGCGACCGGCGGCCGCGGCCGTGGCGGTCCGGTAGGGTCGCCGGCCGGGCCGGGCGTACAATGCGGCGCGAGGAGACCGCCGATGGGCACTCGCGCCAAGCGCCGCCGCCGCGCCCCGCACCCCGAGTTTCACCGCCGCACCGAGCCGGGCGCACCGCCCGGGACGCTCGTGCCCGAGCCGGACGCGCCGCCGTCGCGGGTGGACGTGATGGCCTACGGGCCCGATGGGGCCATGGAGCGGACGCTCGAGCGGCTCGACGAGCTGCCGGCGATCCTGGGCAAGTGGCCGGTGGTGTGGGTCAACGTGGACGGCGTCGGCGACGCCGCGACGGTCAGCGCGCTGGGCCAGATGCTGCACCTGCATCGCCTCGCGCTGGAGGACGTGCTGCACGTGCACCAGCGGGCGAAGGCCGAGCCGTACGGCGACCACTACTTCGTCGTGGCGCGCATGCCCGTGCCGCACACGCCCTGGGAGAGCGAGCAGATCAGCATCTTCTTCGGCGCGAACTTCGTGCTGACGTTCCAGGAGCGCCCCGGCGGCGACTGCCTCGACCCCGTGCGCGTCCGCATCCGCGCCGGCTGGGGACACCCCCGCGCGCTGCGGCCCGACTACCTCGTCTACGCCCTGCTCGACTCGATCGTCGACCACTACTTCCCGTTCGTCGAGACCTGCGGCGAGCGGCTCGACGACCTCGAGGATGTCGATCTCACCGCCCTGGACCGCCCGCTGGCGGAGTTCGTCGCCCAGATTCACCGCATCAAGCGCGACCTGCTGGCCGTGCGGCGGGTGGTCTGGCCGCTGCGCGATGCGCTCAACACGCTGCTGCGCGACCAGACCGCCCTGGTGGCCGACGAGACCCGCGTGTACCTGCGCGACGTGCACGACCACACGATCCAGATCATCGACCTGGTCGAGAGCTATCGCGACATCGCCTCGGGCGTCACCGAGATCTACCTCGCCGCGGTGAGCCTGCGCACCAACGACATCATGAAGGTGCTCACCATCATCTCGACGATCTTCATCCCCCTGACCTTCCTGGTCGGCGTCTACGGCATGAACTTCAACACCGACCGCTCGCCCTGGAACATGCCCGAGCTGAACTGGTACTGGGGCTATCCGCTGATCTGGTTCGTCATGCTCGCCATCGCCGCCGCGATGCTGGTCTCATTCTGGCGCCGCGGCTGGATCGGTCGGCCCCAGCGGCGCTGACGCCGTGGCCGGCTGCGATGCGGCCGGCTGCGACGCGGCTCCCAGCGCCGCCAGCGCGGCGTCGATCTGCCGCACGATCTCCGCCTCGATCGCCTCCGAGAAGCCCGCCGCCGCGTACAGGACCCGCCCGTCCGGCCCGATCAGGTAGAACGCCGGGATGCCGGTGACCTTGTACCGCTCGGCCGCCACCACGCTGCCGCCCAGCAGCAGCGGGTAGGTGAGCTGCCGCTCCCGCATGAACGCCGCCGGGTCCGCGTTCGTGCTCCGCTCGAAGCAGTTCACGCCGAAGACCGCCACCGGCCGCCCGCGGTAGCGCTCGTAGAGCCGCTGCACCGCCGGCATCGCCGCGCGGCACGGCCCGCACCACGTCGCCCAGAAATCGAGCACCACCACCTGGCCCCGCAGGTCGCCCAGCCGCACTTCGCCGCCGCCGGCGCGCGGCAGCTTGAAGTCCGGGGCCTCGCTGCCGACCGGCAGCAGCCCGTGGTCCCGCCGCACCGGCTTGCGCTCGCCCGCTTCGCTGAACCCCTCCGGTCGGCCCGGCGCGAACAGCTCCGGGTCGTCGCTGCCGGCCGCCGGCGTCTCAATCCGGGTGAGCGTGGTCACGATGGCCGACGCCTGCTCGCCCGCGCCCAGCCGCCGCTCGACGCGCCGCGGCAGCCGGTCGCCCACGGCGAAGTGCCAGCGCGCCGTGCCCCCGTCGCTCGCGTACTCCACCTCCACCCCGCGGCACGGCACGCCCGCGATCGTTTCCTCCGGCAGCTCGGTCAGGCGTACGCCGTTGCGCTCGCGGCTCAGGCGCTCCGGCGCGGCCAGCGGCCGGACCAGAGCGGCACTCACCGCGTTCAGCAGCACTTCGCCCGCGGGCAGCGGCATCCGCAGGTACTGCCGCGCGGCGAAATCGAGCGCCGTCACGGCCGTGCCGTCCGACGCGACCACGCGGCGACCGGCCGGCCCGCCGCCCGGTACCGCGCCCTCGACTTCGATCCGCACACGGTGTCGCCCGCCCGGCTCGGCCGGCGCCACGATCGTCACCGTGCCCCGCAGCGCGGGCAGGTGCGCGGCCAGCGGACCCCGCACCTCGGTCTCGACGTCGTAGCGCAGCGAGCGCAACTCGGCGATGGCCGCGTCGGCGGCCGCCAGCAGCTCGCGGGCCCCGGGCTCGGCCGCCCCGGCGACCGGGACCAGCAGGGCCGGCAGCAGGAGCACGGCGGCGAAGCGGGTCGGCATGAATCGTTCCTCGCAGCGTCGATGCATCCGGACGATTGTAACGGCCCGCGGGGCGGCGGCCGCGCGGTTTCGGGCCGGACCGTTGACGGGGAGTGCCGCCGCTGCGATAACAGCCGCGGCGCGGCCCGCTGCGGGCCGCCGGGACTCGCAGGACAGGAAACGCACCATGCGGAACGGCCAGTGGAAGAAATACCTTCTGCCGCTGCTGAGCGGCGGGCTCTTGTGTCAGGTCCCCGGCTGCGCGGAGGCCGCGGCGGGGATCACCGCCCTGGCGACGTCGATCACGGCCGGCGGCGTAATTTATCTCGTCTGGCGCGTGATCGACTAGACGGCCGGCCGGGCCGAACGCCGCGACCGGGGCCGGCCGGCGGTGGGGGCACGCCGCGCTCTGCGGGGATCCGCCGCCGGGCCCCGCGTTACGCCGCCCGATCGGCGGATCTTCGCCGCGGCCGGCGTCCCGGGCCGCCTTCGAAGGACGCATTCTCATGGCGCGCACCATCATCGCCGGTCGGCCGTACAGCTATCACCCGTTTCTGCACCTGGCCTATGAGCACATGGCGGGGCTGGGGCTGCGGCACGTCGAAATCGTCGTGCCGAAACCGGAGGAGCTGGCGGCGACGCAGGCCGAGCTGGCCCGCTGGGGCCTGACGCCGAGCAGCATGCACGGCGAGTGCGACGTGCAGCGCGCCGACCTCGCCCGGCTCGTGGAATTCCAGATGCCGACGCTGGCGCAGTTCGGCTGCCGCATCCTGTTCGTGTCGGTGAAGGCCGACCGTACGCCGCGCGACGTGGTGTACGGCCGGCTGCGGGAGGCCGGCGACGTGGCCCGGCAGCACGGCGTGACGATCGTGCTGGAGACGCACCCGGACCTGGTCACGAACGCGGACGTGGCCCTGGCGACGATGCGCGGCGTGAACCACCCCAACGTCCGCATCAACTACGACACGGCCAACATCTACTTCTACAACGAGGGCGTCGACGGCGTCGCCGAGCTGCGCCGGATGGCCGAGTTCGTCGGCGCCGTCCATCTGAAGGACACCAGCGGCGGCTACCGCGCGTGGCACTTCCCCGCGCTCGGCCGCGGCGTGGTGAACTTCCCGGAGATCTTCCGGGTGCTCGACGCGGCCGGCTTCACCGGACCGTACACGCTCGAGATCGAGGGCATCGAGGGGGAGAACCGCACGGAGCGGCTGGTCTGCGACCGCATGGCGGAGTCGGTGGGCTACCTGAGGGGCCTGGGGCGAGTGTAAGGCACCGCGGACGGCGATGGGCCCGGACCCCGGCCGCGCGGCCGGGGCTCGGACGGAAATGGCCACGGACCGCGACGGGCGCGGACGGCCGCCGACGAGGGCGTTGGCCGCTACGCGCGGCCATTGAACTCGTGCACGGCCGCCACCATCGCGACGTACGCCGGCGGGGGCACGTAGTCCGGGATGCTGTTACCCGAGCCGCAGGCGTAGCCGCCGCCGGGCGCGGTGTGCGCGAGGATCTCGTGCGTCCGCGTCCGGATGGCCGCCGCGTCGTGCGTGGCCAGCCGGTGCACATCCACGCCGCCCAGCACGGCGAGGCGGTCGTGCCAGCGGTCGTAGAACGACTCGACCGGCTCGATGGCGTCCTCGAAGCTGTGCTTGGCGTCGATGCCCGCCGCGACGATCGCCGGCAGCACCGCCGCCGTCTGGCCGCAGGAGTGCAGCAGAAAGGGCCGCCCGTGGGCGTGCGCGATCCGGGCGAGGCGGCGATACCACGGCACGACCTGCTCGACCAGCCACGCGGGCGACAGGAGCGTGCCGTGCTTGTGCCCCAGGTCGTCGCCCAGCCAGACGGCGCACACGGCGTCCATCCCGCAGTACGCTTCGAACACGCCCGCCACGCTCGCCCCCACGCGGTCCAGCACGGCCGTGACGAGCGCCGGGTTTTTGCGGGTGGCGTGCATGAGCCGCGTCATGCCGAGCAGGTCCATCGCGAACTCGAGGATGCCGCCGGAGAAGCCGATCAGCCGCATGCCGTCGGGCAGCGCCGCGGCGGCGGCCTCCACCGGGCCGAAGTCCACGTCGGCCGGCCGCGGCCAGGGGTAGCGCTCCACATCGGCGAGGTCGGCGATCGGGCCGGCGTGCTCGTCGGTCCACTGGCGGGCCGCGTCGGCGCCGGGGGCGGCGGTGAGCCGGTCCACGCGGAACGGGATCGGCGCCGAAATCTTCATCACGTCGTAGCCGAGGCGGTGGTGCAGGTACAGGGCCCGCACGGCGGCCGCCCGGGCGTCGGCCGGACCCGCGGGCGCGGGCTCGTCGAGCAGCGTGTTCACGACCACGGGGTGGACGGCCAGCTCGATGAGTGGCACGCGGTCCGGCCGCGCGCGGCGGAGCACGGTCAGGAAGCGGCGGTAGTCCGGGTCCGGACGCGGCAGCCGTTCGACCAGAGGGTGCATGGCGCTCCGGGCCGCGGGGAATGCAAGTCCGCGGCGGTCCGGGCGGATTGTACCGCGGCCGGCGGCCGGTGCGGCGGGGCTACTCGCGGGGCAGGGCGGCGGCCAGGTCCTTGGGCCAGGGCACCTGCGCGGCGAGCTTGACGCGGACCAGCAGCAGGGCGGTTTCGAGCTGCGGATCGACGTTAGGGGCCTTGTTCGGATCGCCGTCGAGCAGCTTGAGCTGGGCGTCGGTGTAGAGCGGCGGCTCGTCGTCCGCCTGCCGCCCGTCGTCCTTGAGGCGCTCGAGATATTGCTCGCGCTCCTCGTCGGACAGCGGTTTGTTCGCGGTGCTCGGCTTCTCGTTGTGGATCACGTCGCTGTCGCGCTCGCGTTCGAGCACGCGGCGGAACTCCTTGGGCGTGAGCTTGATCTCCCAGTCGGGGTCGATGCCCCACTTCTCGGCGTCCGGGGCCTTGTGCGGCGTCCGCCCGCTCGGCAAGTAGTACAGCGCCGTGGTCAGCTTGAGCCGCACGTCGTTCTTCTCGCGCAGGCTCCGCACGTTCTGCACGCTGCCCTTGCCGAAGGTGCGCTCCCCCAGCACGATCGCGCGGTGGTGGTCCTGGAGCGCCCCCGCGAGGATCTCCGACGCGCTGGCGCTGGCCTCGTTGACCAGCACGACCAGCGGCAAGTCCTTGTAGGCCACATCGCCCGTGACGCGCTCCTGGTGCTCCGGCTCGAGCCGGCCGCGCGTCGAGACCACCTGGCCTTCGGCGACGAAGGTGCTCACGACATCCACGGCCACGTCGAGCAGGCCGCCGGGGTTGTGCCGCACGTCGAGCACCAGCCCGCGCATGCCCTGGGCCGCGGCCTGCTGGAGCGCTTTGCGCAGCTCGAGTTGCGACTTGGGCTGGAAGTTGGACAGGCGGATGTACGCCACCCCGTTGTCCTTGTCCAGCATGTAATCCCAGCCGTCGGGACTGGTGCTCGAGCGCGCCAACCCGCGGACGCTCACCAGCTCGATCCGTCGGCGGATCAGCCGGAACGGGATCTCCTCACCCGTGCTCGGTCGGCTGATCGTCAGCACGACCTCGGTGCCGGCGGGCCCCATGATGTTCCGGACCGCGTCCTCGGTCGTCCAGCCCCGGGTGCTTTCGCCGTTGACGGCGATGATCAGGTCGTCCGGCTGGATGCCGGCCTCCAGCGCGGGCGAGCTCTCCAGCGGCGACACCACCTTGAGCCGGCTGGTCCGCTCGTCCAGGCCCAGCTTGATGCCGATCCCCTCGAACCCGCCCATCATCTGCTTGTCGAATTCCTTCACGTCGGCCGGCCAGATCATGCTGGTGTAGTCGTCCAGCGCACCGAGCATGCCGTCCACGAACTCCACGACCAGCAGCGCCTCGGGCACCTCGACGCTGCCCTTGTTGGCACCGAGGACCTCGCGGAACAGTCGCAGGAGGTCCTGATAATCGTACGACTTGGCGTCCGTCACGCCCTGCCGCAGTTCGCGCAGCTTGCCCGTGAAGTGCTCGCGCAGGGCCGTGTTCGCCAGCCCGTCAAGGTACGAGCGCAGCTTCTGCGACCCCGCCACCGTCAGCACGGCGTCCAGCCCGCCCGTCGCCATCTTGCGGAAGTCCGGGTCGCGGTAGTACATCCGCTCGACCATCCGCACCGTCGCCCGCAGCAGCGAGTCATCCACGTCGCGGATCCGCTGCTTCAGCTCCTTCTCGTTCCGGTACACGACCTTCACGCGGGCCTGTCGCGCCGCCGCCTCCCGCAGCTCCTTCAGCTCGGTGTCGTCCGGGTACAGCCGCCCGAGGGCCAGGTACAGCCCCAACGCGTTGCCCCACTCGTTCGCCTGCTCGCGCCGCGCCGCCTCCGCGCGGACCGTCTCCGCCAGCTCGCGCACCCACGGTTGGCGGCCCAGTTCTTTCTCGTCCGCGGCGTACGCGACCGACTGCGCCGCGAAACCCAGCGCCAGCAGCGGCTCGCCCGCCGCCAGGGCCTTCTGCGCCTCGTTCACGTTCCACTCGAACGACGCCGCCTTGAGCGCCTTGCGGTTGGCGATGACCTCGTGATACGCCTTGAGCCAGTCGTCCGCCTGGCGGGCCGCCGGCTGGTCCCCCTCCGTCCGCAATACCTCGGCCAGCGCCGCCCGGCTGGCCTCGTAGTCCCCCCGCAGAATCGCCGCATACGCGGCCGACAGGTTGCCCTCGGCCGCCCACACCGCCGCCGGCAGCAACAGGCACGCCGCCAGCGCCATCCGGCGCACGTAACGCATTGCCATATATGGACTTCCTTTTCCCGACCCCGCCGAACGGCAGTGCCGGAAGCTGAAGGCGGGCCGGGCACCGCCCGACCCCGTCCCCATTATATGATGGTACGAAACCGGGCTGCACTCCACAAAAAGCGACACCGCGCCCGGCGGTCCGCACCACCGCGGTTGCCACGCCCCAGAAAACGTGCATCATGCGGCCATGCCGCGCGTGCCCCGTTCGCCGTCGTCCGCGCCCACGGCCTGTGTCCTGGGCATCGACCCCGGGCTGCAGCGCACCGGCTACGCCGTCCTCGCGCCGGCGCCCCTTCCCCGCGAGGCGCACCTCGTGGAGGCCGGGGTGGTCACGCTGCCCCGCGGCGCACCGCTCGGTGCCCGGCTGGTCGAACTGGCCGACAGCCTGGCCGGTCTCATCGCCCGGCACACCCCCGCCGTGCTGGCCTGCGAGGAGCTGTACGCGCACTACCGGCATCCGCGGACGGCCATTCTCATGGGCCACGCGCGCGGCGTCGTGCTCGCGACCGCTGCCCGGGCAGACTTGGCGATCGTGCCGGTCCCCTCCACCCAGGCCAAGAAGCTGCTGACCGGCAGCGGGCACGCATCGAAGCCGCAAATGCAGCGGGCCGTCGCCGCGGCGCTGCGGTTGCCCCTGCTGCCCGAGCCCCACGACGTCGCCGACGCGATCGCGATCGCGCTGTGCGGCCTGCGGCTCCGCGCGGCGACGGAGACGGTCGCGGCCGCAGTCGTGACGCGGCGGCGGAGGGTCGCGCGATGATCTGCCGGCTCAGCGGGCGGCTGGCGGCGGTCCGCGAGGACACGGCCGTCCTCGAACTGGGCGGCGTGGCCTACGAAGTCATGGTTTCGGCGGCCACGACGACCGTGCTCCAGCAGTTGACCGGCGACGAGGTGACCCTGTTCACCCTGCAATACTTCGAGGGCAACCCGGCCGGGACGCATCTGGTCCCCCGGCTGATCGGGTTCCTCGACGAGGCCGACCGCGCGTTCTTCAATCTTTTCACGCGGGTCAAGGGCATCAGCAACCGGCGGGCGCTGCGCGCGATGGCGTTGCCGACGGACCAGCTCGCGGCGGCGATCAAGCACGGCGACGTCCGGCTGCTGACCAGTCTGCCGGAGATCGGGAAGAAGACCGCGGCCCAGATCGTGACGGAGCTGCAGGGGCAGATGGCGCCGTTCCTCGGGCCGTCGGCAACGCCGCGCCCGGTCGCCGAACTGACCGACGCGCAGCGGATCGCGCTGGACATTCTCGTGAGCTGGGGCGACCGGCGGGCCGACGCGCAGCGCTGGATCGCGGCGGCCGTGGAGGCGGACCCGACGCTGAGCGAGCCCGACGCGCTCGTGCGGGCGGCTTACCGGTTCCGCGACCGACGCGGCGAGTGACGCGCCCCGAGCGCGCCCGCGCGGCCCCTCACCGCCGGTGGAACTGCCGCTCGAGGTCCCGCAGCGTCAGCCGCAGCGTCGTCGGCCGCCCGTGCGGGCAATGGCTGCTCCGCTCGGCCGTCGCGCGCCGCGCCAGCAGTGCCGCGATCTCCTCCGGCGTCAGCGGGTCGCCCGCCTTCACCGCCGCCTTGCACGCCAGCATGTCCAGCAGCTCGTGCAGCAGCGTGTCCGGCTGCGGACGCGTCGCGTGCTCGGCCAGCCGGTCCAGCAGGTCGCGCACGAACCGCTCATGGTCCACCCGATCGAGCAGCAGCGTGGGAAACGTGTGCAGCGCGACGCTGTTCGGCCCGGCCGCAGCCAGCTCCAGCCCGAGCTGGGCCAGCGTGTCCGCGTGCAGCTCCAGCGCCTCGAGCCGGTCCGGCGCGACGCGCACCACCGGCGGAATCAGCAGCCGCTGCGCCTCGAGCCGGTGCCTGGCGACGCGCTGGCGCAGCTCCTCGTACAGGATACGCTCGTGCAGGGCGTGCTGGTCGATGATCGCCAGCCCGTCATCCGTTTCCACCGCGAGATATGCATTGTGAACCTGAATCGCCCGCAGGGGCGGCGCGTAGGGCGCCGCCGCGGCCGCAACCGGCGCCGGAGCACCGGCCGGCTCCGGCGCGACACCGCCGCGTAAAGCCGCAGCCGCGCCCGGCGCAGCGGCTTCCGGCGCGGACGCCGCCGGCGACGTTGACCCCGGCGCCGCACACACCCTCATCCCGGAGGGCGGTGCGACAGGCTCCGCGGCCGTTGCGCGCGCCGCGGGCGCTGGCGGGTACGCGGCCGCGGCCGCCGGGGCGGGCGGCTCGGCGGGTACAGCCGCGGGCCGCGGGCCGGACCGGGCCCCCGCGTGCGAGAAGAACTCGACCATCGCCTGGCGCACGCGGTCGCGGTGCTCCTCGTCGTCGCGCGGCGTCCGCAAGCGGTGATCGAGCCGGCTCGTGAGGAACTTGTCGCGCAGCGCCGCGAGCACCTGGCCATGCACGTAGTTCGAATCCCGCCAGCGCACCTCGATCTTCGTCGGATGCACGTTCACGTCCACCGCGGCCGGGTCGATCGTGATGAACAGGAACACGACCGGGAACCGCGCCGGGTCGATCAGGCTGCGGTAGGCCTCCTTGACGGCGTGCGAGACGAACCGGTCGCGGACGTAGCGGCCGTTGACGAAGACGTATTCCCACTTGCCCGAGCCGCGGCTCTCCGACGGCGGCGCGACGAGCCCGGTGACCTGCACGTCCGTGCCCGTCCGCTCGACGGGCAGGAGCGGCCCGGCCAGCTCCGGCCCGTAGAAGTCGGCGATCCGCTGGCGCAGGTCCGCCGTGGGCGGCAGGCGGTGCACCAGGCGGTCCTGCGCGCGCAGCGTGAACCCCGCGCCCGGCTGCGCCAGCGCAATCCGGGCGAGCTGCTCGGTGATGTGCCCGGATTCGGTCGGGTTGCTCCGCAGGAACTTGCGCCGGGCCGGCACTGCGAAGAACAGGTCGCGCACCTCGACCGTCGTGCCCGGCGGGGCGCTGCACGGCCGCGGCGGCGTCTCCCGGCCGCCCTCCACGCACAGCTCGTGCGCGACGTCGCTGTCGCGCCGACGCGAAACGATCCGCAGCCGCGCCACCGCTCCGATGCTCGCCAGCGCTTCCCCGCGGAAGCCCAGCGTGTGGATGCCGAACAGGTCGTCCGCGCTGCGCAGCTTGCTGGTCGCGTGCTGTCGGACGCTGAGCTGAAGGTCCTCGGGGTCCATGCCGACGCCGTCGTCGGCCACCCGGATCAGCCCCCGCCCGCCGTCCTCCACCGCGATGTCGATCTGCCGCGCCCCGGCATCGAGCGCGTTCTCCACCAGCTCCTTCACCACGCTCGCCGGGCGTTCGATGCACTCCCCGGCCGCGATGCGGCTGATGAGCGCGGGCGGCAGGATGCGAATCTGACCCATGCGGGCGGGCCTCCGGATCGGCGGAGTATAGCGGCCGCCGGGCGCGGGCCGCCTCCGCCCCTTGAACGACTGTATTACCCCGTAATACAATCAGACGGTGCGCCCGGTCGCGGGCGCGGAAGGAGTCGAGCATGCGCGACGCGCGACAGAAGGAGAGCGTCGTCACGTTCAAGGCGGATGCGTCGCTGCTGGACGCCCTCCGGAACCTCCCGAACCGGTCGGAGTTCATCCGGGCGGCGATTCTCCAGGCCCTCGACCATCACTGCCCGCTGTGCGGAGGCACGGGCGTGCTCTCGCCGAACCAGAAGCAGCACTGGCAGCGCTTCGCCGAGCGCCATCGGCTGCGCGAGTGCGACGAATGCCACGAGGTGCATCTGGTCTGCGGCAAGGAGGAGCACGGCCATCTCCACCGCGCCCCGCGCGCGGGTCGCTGAGGACCACAACGGAGGCGAAACCATGAGACGGTGGACCGGAGTAATGGGCGGGGTCGGGTTGCTGCTGCTGGCGGCGCCGCTCGGCGCGCAGACGACGGCGCCGGCCCGGCTGCGGGTCGCGGTGAGCATCCTGCCCCAGGCGTACTTCGTGGAACGGATCGGCGGCGACCGCGTGGACGTCCAGGTGCTGATCGGGCCGGGCCAGTCGCCCCACGCCTACGAGCCGACGCCCCGGCAACTCGCCGCGCTCGGCAGCGTGAAGGTTTACTTCACCGTCGGCGTCGATTTCGAGACCGCGCTCGTGCCGCGCCTGCAGGCGATGTTCCGCGATTTGCGCCTCGTCGACACGCGCCGCGGCATCCCGCTCCGCTATTTCACGGCGGCGGAGGCCGCCGGGTGTCGCGACCACGACCACGACCATCACCACGGGCCCGACTGCCGGCACGAGGCCGCGCCCGCCCCCGCTTCGCAGCCGGCGGGCGCGCGGCCGGACCCGCACTTCTGGCTGAACCCGCTCTATGCCAAGACACTCGCCGCGACGATGTGCGCGACGTTGTGCGAGCTCGATCCGCCCGGCGCCGAGACGTACCGCCGCAACCTGGCCGCGCTGCAGGCCGACCTCGACCGCGTGCACGAGCAGCTCACCGCGGCGCTGGCACCGCTGAAGGGCACCGAGATCTTCGTCTTTCACCCGGCGTTCGGCTACTTCACCGACGCCTACGGTCTGAAGCAGGTGCCGGTCGAGATCGAAGGGAAGGAGCCGACCGCCCGGCAGCTCGCCGCCCTGATCGAGCGGGCCAAGGCCGCCCGCGTGCGCGTCATCTTCGTCCAGCCGCAGTTCGCGCAGCGCGCCGCCGAGGCGCTCGCGCAGGCCATCGGTGGAGCGGTGGTGCCGATGGACGACCTGGCCCGCGACTACGTGCGGAATCTCGAGGACATGGCGGCAAAGCTTCGCGCGGCCGCGCCGCCCGCGGCGCGGTGAGCGGAGAACCGTTGTGGCCGACACCCCGGTGATCGAAGCCCGCGGTCTCTCGTTCAGCTACCCGCTGACGCCGGTGCTGACCGATGTGGACGTGACGATCCCGCGCGGCGACTTCGTCTGCATCGTCGGCCCCAACGGCGGCGGCAAGACCACGCTGCTCCGCCTGGTGCTGGGCCTGCTGACGCCGACCGCGGGCACGATCCGCGTGTTCGGCCGACCGCCGGCCGAGGTCCGCCGCCGGATCGGCTACATGCCCCAGCATGTGCTGTTCGACCCGCAGTTCCCGGTCCGCGTGCGGGACGTGGTGCTCATGGGGCGGCTGCGCAACTGGAAGCTGGGGCCGTTCGGACGGGCCGACCGGGCCCGCGTGCTGGCGGCGCTGGCGGAGGTGGGCCTGGCGGATTACGCCGGGCGGCCGTTCGCGGCGCTGTCGGGCGGGCAGCGGCAGCGCGTGCTCATCGCGCGGGCCCTGGCCTGCGACCCCGAGCTGCTGCTGCTGGACGAGCCGACCGCCAACCTCGATCCGCTCGTCCAGGACGAGATGACCGAGCTGCTCCGCGCGCTCAACGCGCGTCTGACGATCGTGATCGTCTCGCACGACGTCGGCTTCGTCGCGCGGCACGTGAAGAACGTCATCTGCGTCAACCGCACGGCGGTGCGGCACGCGGCCCACGAGATCACGGGCGATTCGATCCGCGAGCTCTACGGCCACGACGTGCGGCTCGTGTCGCACGCGCACGGCCACGCGGAGGGAGGGGCGCACAGCCGTTGAGGGACCGCCCGCGCGGCGGCCCGGGAGTCGGACGGTGATGGAGTTCATCGAGGCGGTGCGCCAGCAGCCGTTTCTCCAGACGGCGCTGCTGACCGGCGTGCTGTCGAGCGTCGCGTGCGGCGTGGTCGGCAGCTACGTCGTCGTGCGCCGCATCACGTACATCGCGGGCGGCATCGCGCACTGCGTGCTGGGCGGGCTCGGCGCGGCCCGCTACCTGGCCGTCGAGCACGGCTGGCGCTACTACCACCCGCTGCACGGCTGGGAGCCGCTGCATCCGCTGATCGGCGCCGTCGTGGCCGCCCTGCTGGCGGCCGTCATCATCGCCGTGGTCAGCCTCCGCGGCCGACAGCGCGAGGACACGGTCATCGGGGCGCTGTGGGCCATCGGCATGGCCACGGGCGTGCTCTTCATCTCGAAGACCAGCGGGTACCAGGTCGACCTGATGAGCTACCTGTTCGGCAGCGTGCTGATGGTCGGCCGGGACGACCTGTGGCTCCTCGTGGGGCTGGACATCATCGTCGTCGGCGTCGGCCTGCTGTTCTACAACCAGCTCATGGCGGTGTGCTTCGACGAGGAGTTCGCCCGCCTGCGCGGCGTGCGCGTCGAGGTCTTCTACGTGCTGCTGCTGTGCCTGACGGCGCTGACGGTCGTCCTGCTGGTGAGCGTCGTCGGCATCGTGCTGGTCATCGCCCTGCTGACGCTCCCGGTGGCGGTCGCGGGGCACTTCTGCCGCTCGCTGTGGCAGCTCATGGTCGCGGCGGCGCTGCTCAGCATGCTGCTGACGACCGGCGGGCTGGCGCTGAGCTATGGCCCGGACCTGCCGGCCGGCGCCACGACGATCGTGCTGGCCGGCACGCTTTACGTGCTGACCGTGATCGGCACGCGCCTGCGGGCCCGCGTCCGGGCGGCGTGAACCCGCACGGAGCCGAGCCACGCCGGTCCGCGCGGCCGCGTCCCGGCCGCGTTACGCCCCCGCCGCCGGCGTGCGGCGCCGGCGCCGCGGCAGCAGCAGCGCCAGTTCGTTCAGCCGCAGGACGTACGCCCCCGCCAGGAACACGCCCGTCCCCAGCGCGAGCGGCCCGAGCGTCTCCAGCGCCCGGCCCAGCAGCACCGGGCGCACGCCCGCCAGGCGCGTCGAGGCCACCGCGCTGACCGGCAGCAGCACGGCCGCCGTGACCACGGCGATCAGCACCATCTTCGCCAGCGCCAGGAACGTCGCGCGGTCGACGACCGGCGTTCCACGGCGGCGCCGCAGTATGAGCAGCCCCGCGATCACCGCCGCGCTGGCCGTCACGGTCGAGCTGACGGCGAACGCCGCCTCGCGGACCTCCGGTCGCCAGACCAGCGCCAGGCTGAGCGCGAGGTTCGCCGGCAGCAGCACGACGCTGATTCGCAGGGGCGTCTGCACGTCGCCCACGCTGTAGAACGCACGCGTCACGATGTGCTGCGCGCAGAAGGCCCACAGCCCGAGGCCGTAGTACACCAGCACGTGGGCCGTCCGCACCGTGTCGTCGGGCGTGAACCGGCCCCGCTCGAACAGCAGGCGCGTGATCGGCTCGGCCAGCACGATCATCAGCGTGCCGGCCAGCACCCCCTCGAACACGGCCAGCCGCAGCGACTGCCGCACCTCGGTCATCCACGGGGCCCACTCCGCCCGCGCGGCGTGGCGCGCGAACGCGGGCAGGGCGGCCGTCGCCAGCGAGATCACGAGCACGCCCAGCGGGAACTGGTAGAGGCGCTGCGCGTACGACACCGCCGACAGCGCCCCTTCGCTCAGCGGGTACGCGAACGTGAAGCCCAGCCAGTTCGCGGCCGCGGGCCCGCCCGGCACGTGCGTGAGCATCGTGCAGAGCTGCTGGTCGAGGAACACGCCGAACGCCAGCACACCCTGCCCCAGCGCGACCGGCACGAGCAGCCGGAGCATGTGCTGCACCGTCGGATCGCGCGTGCTCAGCCGCCAGCCGAGCGGCACGCCGTGCCGCCGCAGTGCCGGCAGCAGGCCCACGACCTGCAACACGCCGGCCGCCAGCACGCTGCCCGCGACGACGTAGACCTGGCGCGTCGGCCGGCCGGGAAAGAGCGCCGGGGCCAGCCAGGCGATGCCCGCGATCATCCCCACGTTCAGCAGGATCGGCGCCAGCGCCGCCGGCACGAAGCTCCCGACGCAGTTGAGGATGCTCGACAGCAGCGCCAGCACGCAGATACTGAGCATGAACGGCAGCATCAGCGCCGTCAGGCCAAGCAGCAGCCGGCGCGGCTCCGCCTGCGCCGGGTCCGCCGGCGCGGCCAGCCACGCCGCCCCGATGATCACCAGCACGATCGCGATGACGACCGTGACGGCCACCGTCAGCAGCGCCAGCGTGTGGGCGAGCAACCGCCAGGCCGCGTCGCGCCCGTCCTGCTCGAGCGTGCGCGTGAAGGTCGGCACGAACGCGGGCGCCATCGCGCCTTCGCCGAACAGCCGACGGAACAGGTTCGGAAACGCGAAGGCGTAGACGAACGCGTCCTGCACCCAGCCGAGACCGAACGCCCGCGCCAGCAGAATGTCACGGACGAGCCCGGTCACCCGCGACAGCAGCGTGCAGAGCGCGATCAGCTTGGCGGATGAGACGACGCTCCGGGCGCTGGACATGGGTACGCATGATAGGGGGCGCCCGGTGCGGCGGCACGCGGTTCCCCGCTGCCCGCCGGCTCAATCCGCCGGCCGGCGGACGCCGCGCACCGATCCGGGTGTGGCGGCCGGCGGGGGCACGGGCGGCGGAATGGCGATTGTGCGGGCCCGCCGCACGGTCCGGGCCCGGCACGTCTGCTCGTCGGACTCGACGTCCGCCTCGAAGCGGACGGCGACGCGCCGCGTCACCCCCAGAGGCTCGTCGTGCCGCAGCACGCGGGCGAAGCGCGGCAGCGGTTGGGCATCCTCCCGCACGACGCGGTCGGCCGTCGGCATCTCGGTCAACTCGACCCGGACCCCCACCGGCGGAGCCTCGCCCGCCGCCGTCAGGAACGCCGCCCCTCCGGCCGACACGTCGAGCATCCAGCCGCTGGCGCGCCGCGCCGCGTGTTCTGGCCGCAGCCAGAACGCGAACGCCCGCGGGCGGCGAACATCCCGACGACGCTCGGATTCCATCGCGATCCTTTGCGGCACGGGCGATCTTCCGGTACGAAGCGCGGGGTGCGTCGCGTGAACGCGCGACCCGCGGCCCTATTCTCAGCATCGGTCCGCGCCCGGCCCGGCTTCATTCACCGGGCGGGCCCTCCAGGAGGTCCGATAGTCGTGGCCGATCTGTCGCCCCGACCGGTGCCGGTCGACCTCAGAGAGCTGGACGGGCTGACCTGGCCGGCCGTTTTCGGCAACGATCGGCCGGTGGAGCTCGAAATCGGCACCGGAAAGGCCGGTTTTCTGCTCCGCCGGGCGCAGGCTTTCCCGGACCGCAACTTCCTCGGGATCGAGTGGGCCAACGAGTTCTACAAGTACGCGGTGGACCGCATGCAGCGGTGGCGGGTGCCGAACGTGCGGATGCTGCGGACCGACGCCGCCCACTTTATCCGCGTGGTGTGCCCGCGCGACTCGCTGACGGCGCTGCACGTGTACCACCCGGACCCGTGGCCCAAGAAACGGCACCACAAGCGACGGCTGTTCCAGCCGGCGTTCGTGGAGGCGGCCGTGACGTGCCTGGTGCCGGGTGGGCGGTGGGCGGTGCAGACGGATCACGCGGAGTATTTTGAGATCATCGCGGGGCTGCTGCGGCACCACCCGGCGCTGGAGGAGGTGGCCTTCGACGATCCGGAGTTCGGGGTCGCGGGGGCCCGCGTGGCGACGAATTTCGAGATCAAGTACCTGAAGGAGGGGCGGGCGCTGTACCAGCTCGCGGTGCGGCGGCGGGGGTAGGTCCGGGGTGCTTCGCACCGCCGCCGGGCGGCGGGTAGAATGAAGGGCTACGCGATCCGAGGTCGGAACACCGGGAACGGAACATGGCTGGTCACTCTCACTGGGCACGAATCAAGCGGGCCAAGGGCGTTGCCGACGCCCGCCGCGGCCGCGAATGGAGCCGCCTGTCGCGGGCGATCATCGTGGCGGCGCGGAACGGCGGCGGCGATCCGGACGGCAATCTGGCGCTGCGCTACGCGATCGACGCGGCTCGCGACGCGAACATGCCCAAGGACACGATCGAACGGGCAATCAAGAAGGGCACGGGCGAACTGGGCGGCGCCGCGCTCGAGGAGCTGTTCTTCGAGGGGTACGGCCCGGGCGGGGCCGCGGTGATGGTGGCGGCCCTGACGGACAACCGCAACCGCACCGCGCCGGAGATCAAGAAGATCTTCGAGATGCGCGGCGGCAACCTCGGCGCGACCAACTGCGTCGCGTGGATGTTCACCAAGCGCGGCGTGTTTCTGATCGCCCGCGACAAGACCGACGAGGACACGCTGACCAACCTGGCGCTGGAAACGGGGGCCGACGACGTGCAGGTCCAGGGCGAAGGCTACGAGCTCACGTGCGACCCGGCCGTGTTCAACACGGTGCGGACGGCCCTCGAACAGGCCGGCATCAAGCCCGACAGCGCGGAGATTTCGATGGTCGCGTCGACGAACGTCACGCTGGCGGGCGAGGAAGCCGAGCGTATGATGAAGCTCATCGACGCGCTCGAGGAGCACGATGACGTCAGCAACGTGTACAGCAATTTCGAGCTGTCGGAAGCGGACGCGGCCCGGCTGTCGAGCTGAGGCGGGGCGGTCCGGTCGCAGACGGGAGTGCAGGTGATGACTCGGGCGGACGCGCGGAGGCTCGTGCCGGGACTGGCCTTGGTGCTGCTGCTGCCGCTGTGCGGCTGCATGTCCGCGGTCAAGCAGGCCTACTACGAAGTGAAGGGCGCCGAGGGCGACGTGCGGCTGCTGAACGACATGGCCCCGGAGGCCCTGCGGACGTTCGGCGCGGTGCAGTTCACACCGGTCACGACCGCGCTGCCGCCGCGGTATTGCCCGCCGGCCGTGCTTGAGGAATACGACCGCTGCGCGCGGCTGGCGGTCACCGCGCTCAAGCCGCATTTTCCGGGCGCGGGCCCGGCCCTCACCATCGACAGCGAGTTGCTCTACAGCCAGGGCAAGGGTCTGCTCAGCGCGGGGCTGCTGATCACCCGGCTGCGGATGCGCGACGAGCAGGGGAACCTCGTCGTCGATGCGCTGCTGCGCTCCGAGAGCAAGTCGTTCCGCGAGGGGCGCGGGGAGCACCTCGCGGCGTCGTCCATCGAGGCCCTGATCCGGTGGCTCCGCGTGCAGAAGGAACGGACCGCGGACGACTCGTCGCCGCCCCCCCCAAACGCCGCGACAGCCGGCTGACCGCCCCCCGCCCGGGCGCGGCTACACCCAGTGCGGCTGTGTGATGCGCGGGCCCTGCGCGACGTAATGCCCCGCCGCCGCGGCGGTCATCTTCGGGTTGCGGTGCCGGATCCCGAACAGGTCCGTCACCGCTTCGAACGCGTCCGTGAGGGGGTGCAGCCCCGCGAACCGGTCCGCGCCCGGCCCCAGCGCCGTCAGCAGCACCGGGTCGGACGTGTGCGACACGCCGGTCCAGCCGACCCCGTAGTGGTTCGAGAGCACTTCGCCCAGCACTCCAACGAGGTTCGCATGCTGGCGGCCGAGCACCGGCGGCAGCCGGCCGCCGCCCGCCTCGCGCAGCAGCGTGACTTCGGCCGGCTTGAGCTCCAGTCCCGTCGCCTGCCGCAGGACTGTGCCGACGGCCTCGTCCCCGGCCTGCTCCTTCCAAAGCTGCGCGAGCCGGCCGCGGAGCCGGTCGAACGATTGCGTCGCCCCGGCGACGCGCGCAAAGGCCTTGTTGGTGGCGTCGTAGTCCTCGCCGCCCATGCCGTTCAGCCCCGGGTTCGAGTTGCCGTGGTCGGACGTGACGATGACCAGCGTGTCGCCCCGCGCGCGGGCGAACTCCAGCACGACCCCCAGCGCGTCGTCGAACGCGAGCTGATCCCAGAGCTGCGCCGCGATGTCGTTGTTGTGGGCTGCATGATCCACCCGGGCCCCTTCCACCTGGAGCAGGAAACCCGTCTCCTCCGCCGCCAGCGCCGCCAGCGCCGCCCGCGTCATCTCGGCCAGCGTCGGCACGCGCTCGGTCAGCTCCGCCGTGTGGCGCTGATCCAGCGTGTACGGCAGATGCCCCTTCCCGAACGTCCCCAGTAGTCGCGGCGCCGCCCCGACCGCCTGCAACTCCGCCCGCGTCGTCACGCACGCGTAGCCGGCCGCGGCGAACTCGCCGCGCAGATCGCGCCGGTCGGCCCGCTCCTGCGCGTCGAAGTACTCCCGCCCGCCCCCCAGCAGCACGTCCACCTGCCCCAGGTATTGCGTGGCGATCGTCGGCTGGTCCTCGCGCGTCTTCACCGCGGCCGCGAACCCCGCCGGCGTCGCGTGCGTGATCGTCGCCGTCGTCACCAGGCCGACCCGCCGGCCCGCCGCGCGCACCAGCGGCGCCAGCGGCGTCAGCGCCGTGCCGTCGGGCAGCATGTTGACGGCCCCGTTGAACACGCGCTGCCCGCTGCCCCACGCCGACGAAGCCGCCGCCGAGTCCGTAACCAGCGAGTTGAGCGAGTAGGTCTCAAACAGCCCGTGCACCACACCGGCCGCCGCGAGCAGGGCGTACCAGTGCGTACCGGTGTCGCGCACCTGCCGCGAGAACACGTCCGCCAGCGCCGGCACGGCGATGCTCATGCCGTCCGACACCATGAAGACGATGTTCCGCGGCCGGGCGGCGGGGCGCGTCTCGGGCTCGCCGCCGCCCCGGGCCGCCGGCGCGAGGCCGGCCAGGCCGGTCAGAGCCCCCAGTTCGATCAGTTCGCGTCGGGTCAGGCCATGCGAGCGGCTCATGCGTCCATCCTGTGCGGTTGCGGTCCGGGATCGTGCGTCACACCCTCCGGGGAGTATAGCTCCCGCGGGCCGCGCAGAATGTCAGATTTGCGTTAGCATCCGCGCGTCCGCGGGCCGACCGGCGGACGGGCGGCCGCGCCCCAGGAGCCGGGCGGGGCGCGGCACGCGTCGGGCGGGCGCGTTATAGTGCCCGTATGGCTGCCGGAACGGATTCCGCCCCCTGGACGATCGCGCGCCTGCTGGACTGGACCCGCGCGCATTTCGCGCGACTCAAACTCGAATCCCCCCGGCTGTGTGCCGAGCTGCTGCTGGCGCACGCGTTGGGCTGCGAGCGGATCCGCCTGTATACCCGCCACGACGAAGTGCCCGGGCCGGCCGCGCTCGACGCGTTCCGCGAGCTGGTCCGGCAGGCGGCCGAGGGCCGCCCGATCGCGTACCTCACCGGCACGAAGGAGTTCTTCGCGCTGCCGCTGGAGGTCACGCCGGACGTGCTGATCCCCCGGCCCGAGACGGAGATCCTCGTCGAGCGGACCATCGATCTCGTGCGCAAGGCGTCGGGGCCGCGACGCATTCTGGACCTGTGCACGGGCAGCGGCTGCATCGCGATCGCGCTGGCGCGGCACCTGCCGGACGCGACGCTGCTGGCCAGCGACGTGTCGCCCGCCGCGCTGGCGGTCGCGCGGCGCAACGCCGCGCGGCACGGCGTCGCGGACCGCATCGAGTTTCGCGCGGGGGACCTGTTCGAGCCCTGGCGGACGCCGCCCGCCGCGCCGTGCGATATCGTGGTCTGCAATCCGCCGTACGTCGCCACCGTCGACGCGCCGGTCGCGCCGCAGGTGCGGGCCTGGGAGCCCCACACCGCGCTGTTCGCCGGACCGGACGGGTTGGCCGTGATTCGCCGGGTGCTGGCCGAGGCCCCCGCCCGGTTGACGTCCGGCGGGCACCTGCTGCTGGAGATGGGGTTCGACCAGGCCCCGGCGGTGCGGCGGCTCGCGGCCGGCCCGGTCTGGGGCGAGGCCGCGGTGTACCGTGACGGGGCCGGGCACGAGCGCGTGCTGCATGTCCGGTTGGTCGCGGCGGACGCGGCCCGGGTGGCGTGAAGGCGCGAAGGAGACGACCATGGGACTGCCCTACTTCGAAATCAACGGCGGCACGCGGCTGCGGGGCACGGTGCGCGTCAGCGGCGCCAAGAACGCCGCGCTGCCGATCATGGCGGCCGCGATCCTCTGCGAGGGCGAGGTGATCCTGCGCGACGTGCCGCGCGTCGCGGACGTGTTCTCGCTGGCCGAGCTGCTCATCAAGCTCGGCGTGGACGTCGAGCGGCGGGCCGACGGGGCGCTGCGGCTGGTCACCCGGGACGAGATGAACTGCCGGGCCGAGTACGACATCGTGCGCAAGATGCGCGCGTCGATCTGCGTGCTCGGTCCGCTGCTGGCCAAGCGGCACCAGGCGCAGGTCTCCATGCCGGGCGGCTGCGCGATCGGCGACCGGCCGGTCGACCTGCACCTGCGGGCCATGCGGCTGCTCGGGGCGGACGTGGACCTGGTGGCCGGCGACATCGTGGCCCGTGCCAAGCGGCTGCGCGGCCGCGAGATCTTCCTCGGCGGCCCGTTCGGCTCGACCGTGCTGGGCACGGCCAACGCCATGATGGCGGCCACGCTGGCCGAGGGCGTCACCGTCATCGAAATGGCCGCCTGCGAGCCGGAAGTGGCCGACCTGGCCAACTTCCTGAACAAGTGCGGCGCGTCGATCAGCGGGCACGGCACGCCGCGGATCGTGGTCGAGGGCGTGCGCGAGCTGCACGGCTGCGAGTACACGATCATCCCCGACCGGATCGAGGCCGGGACGCTGATGGTCGCGGGCGCGATCACCAACGGCGAGTTGACGCTCGAGAACTGCCGCCTCGATCACCTGATGGCGTTCGTCGACCGGCTGGCCGCGATCGGCGTGAACGTCGAGAAGACCGACAAGGGCGTGGTCGTTTCGTCGGCCCGGCGACTGGAGCCGGTGGACGTCACGACGCAGCCGTTCCCCGGCTTCCCGACCGACCTCCAGGCGCAGCTCATGGCGCTGCTGTGCGTGGCCGACGGCAACAGCATCATCACCGAAAAGATCTTCCCCGACCGTTTCCTGCACGTGGCCGAACTGAACCGGATGGGGGCCCACCTCCGCAAGGAGGGCCCGACGGTCATCGTCGAGGGCGTCAAACGGCTGGTCGGTGCGCCGGTGATGGCGTCGGACCTGCGGGCCTCGGCCGCGCTGGTGCTGGCCGGGCTGGCGGCCCGGGGCACGACGAAGGTCAACCGGATCTACCACCTGGACCGCGGCTACGAGCGCTTCGACGACAAGCTCCGCGCCGTGGGCGCGGACATCACGCGCAAGGAAGGCGGTGACGACGCCGGCTGAGCCGTCGCCGGCGTCAGCGCGACTTCGCGTGCACCCCCGCGGCCACCGACGCCGCCCCGGCCAGATCCAGCGGAAACGCGCTGCCCACGCCGTTGTGGCACCGCAGACACACGAAATCCAGTGTCTGCGCCGCCCGCCCCGCCGCGTCCTTCCGCACCTGCGCGCCGCCGGCCGCGAACATCTGCGTGTAGTCGGCCGCCGTCGCGTCGATCCGGAAGATGTGCGAGCGCACGTCGCCCATGCGGCCCAGCGCTCCGACGACCGCGGCCGTCGCCGCCGAGACGTTCCGCGCGGCGTAGGACATGTGGCAGCTCTCGCACGTCAGCGCTTCGGTGTAACCGCCGCGCCGGAAGACCTTGCCCGCGTGCAGCGCCATGTTCACGTCGGGGTGGCAGTCGGTGCACTGGTTCCGCAGGGCCCGCGCGCGGTCGTACGTGACCGAGTGGTGCGGGTCGTGACAAAAACCGCACTGAAACCCCGCGTGCCCGCCGCTGGCCCGCAGCTCCGCGGCCTGCGTCATGCCGCTGACGTAGCCCCCGTCGGCCACGATCACGTCCGGGTCCCCGCCGAGCGTGTGGCACTCCTGGCAGGTTGTGCCGGCCAGGTCCACATACAGGTCGCGGGCCGCCGCGTTGTTCGGGTGGCGCGACGCCGGGCCGTGGCAGGCTTCGCACTGCACGCCGGGCTCGGCCCAGGTCCCCCCGATGCCCGGGCGGCCGTCCTGCGGCCGCGGGTTGGACGCCGAGAGCGGCCGGGCGCCGGTGACATGACACCGGAAGCAGTCGTAGGAGAGCGGCAGCGGCGCGACCTGCTCCGGGCGAAACGAAGCGAAGCCGGCCGCGGTGCCGTTGGCCGGCAGCGTGAGCGCCCAGGCGGTGTTCACGCCCGCGGTGCCGTCGGTCATCAGGTATCCGTCGGCGTCGATGAAGAAGGCGCCCTGGAGGTAGCCGCCGATCACGTAGCTGATGTCGCTCCAGCGGCGACCGGTCGGCGGGTTCGGGACGCCGGCCCGCGTGCCGGCGGCCGGGTAGACCGGCGGGCTGCTCCCGCTGCGCTTGAGTGCCTGGGCGTGCCCGTGCGTGCTGATTTCGCGGGCCAGCGGCGCGTGGCAGCCGGTGCAGGCGAACGCGCCGATGTACGTCGCGCCGCCGTTGGTCGGGTCGGTCGTGTTCTGGTAGTTGCCGGGCACGGGGGCGGGGGGCTGTGGCGCCGGGCACGCCGTCAGCAGCACGACGAGTCCGGACAGCACCGCCGCCGCGCCGGCGCGCCACGCCACGAAGCGTCCACCGCCCTGCCTGTCTGTCGCTCGCATGCCGGCTCCCGATGTTCAGCGGAGCGCGGGGGCGCCGCGCTCAGTGGTGGTGACATTCCATGCAAAGCTCGATCCATTCGGTGCGCAACGCGCTGCGCCGGTCCTGCGGATTGCGGGCCAGCGCCCCCAGCTCGCTCCCTTCCGGAAACAGCCCGGCGTAGTGCGGGTTGTGACACGAGTAGCAGGTCACCCGGTCCTGCCCCAACGGCAGCCGCGCCGGCCCCCGGCCGTCCTGCGCCGCCCGCCACGCCAGCTCCTCCCGCGTCGCGTCCGGGTGCTTCAGCCGCAGATCGCGCATGACCATCCATTGGCGGATGCGCGGCGTCACCGGCCGGTCGACGTGTCCCTGCCGCGACAGGTCCCAGTGCGGGCTGTGGCAGTTAAGGCAGATGTCCGACGACTCCGAACGCAAGTGCGGTCGGAACTGCCGGCGGCCGTCCGCGGGCACCTCGGGCACGCGCGTGTGGCAAAACAGGCAGGCGTCCTGACGGACGCGGCCGTCCGCATCGCGCTGGCGGTGCGGGCTGAAACGCCCGCCGAGGTCGGTGCTGTGGCAGATGGTGCAGTACTCGAGCGCCCGCTGCGGGTCATAGTCCCGCAGCAGCATCGGGTTCAGCGCCGGCCGCCGCGCCTGCGGACTGCAATGGCGGGCGATGTCGTGGCAGGTCAGGCAGCCGATCAGGTCGTTGTGCGTGGGCCAGTCCGTCGGCGTCGCGATCCGGTCGGTCCTCCGCGGGCGACCGATCGGATGCGGGTCGGCCGGCGCCTGGTTGCCGTCGTGGCACTTCAAACACAGCGCGTCCACCCGGCCCGGCGGGATCGGCTCTACGCGGTCGCCCGCCATCGCGTGACAACGGTTGCACCGCTCCGGCGACCAGTGCGGGTTGAGGGCCTCCGATCCCGGGAAAGTGGCACGCCCGCCCACGCCCGGCCCATAGGCCGCCCAGGCCGTCTCCGCGCGCAGACGCTCGAGGTCGTCCGGCGTGTACCCCAGCCACGCGTAGACCCGCAGCCCCGGCCGCTCCAGCGCCTCCGCCACGATCACGTAGTACCGCGGCTGCACGCCCGCCGGCAGCGGATGCTCCGTCGGCGGAACGCTCGGCACGATCGCGATGCCCGCCGGCAGCGCCAAGGCGCCGACGCCCGTCCCCGGCTCCCCGAAGGCCATCAGGACCCGCCCGTCCGCCGCGAACACCTGCACCCGCTGCGAGAACGCGTCGGTGACGAAAATCGTGCCGTCCGGACCGACCGCCACGTCCCGCGGCCGCCCCAGATCCCCGACGCTGTCGCCGGGCTGACCCAGGCTCCGCAGGAAGCGCCCGTCGGGCGCGAAAAACTGGAGCCGGCCGTTGAGCACATCGACGACGCACACGCTGCCGTCCGGGCCCCGGGCGACGCTGCGCGGGTACGAAAACTCGCCCGCCTCGCGGCCGGGCCGGCCGATCGTGCGTTCGTGCGCCCCGCTGTCGGCCGCGAAGATCTCGATGGTGTGGGCCGTCGCGTTGGTGAGCCAGACGCGGCCGTCGCACACCGCGCCGCCGCCGACGCGGAACGGCCGGCCATCGAGCGTGTACTGCCGGAGCGTGTCGCCGGCGGCACTGACGCGGCGGGCCCCGCCCTGGTCGCACAGCAGCCGCGAGCCGTCGGGGAACACGTCCACCGCGAAGGGCCGGTCCGGCGAAGGCACGACGCGCTCCTCGGTGAGGCGATCGCGGGCGGCGTCCCAGCGGAGCAGCGCGCCGAGCACTGGATCGCAGATCAGCAGCCCGCCGTCAACCGGCGCCAGCCCGGCCGGATTGGCGAGTGCCAGGCGCGCCGGCGGCTCGGCCCCGAACAGGATGTACGAGAGCTGCACCTCGGTTTGCGACGGCGGCGGGGCGCCGCGCACCGCGCCCAGCGCGATCACGCGCGGCGGCTGCGGATCGGGCGGGTAGGCGCGCCACACCGCAGACGGTCCGCCTGCCCGCCCGCCGGTCTCGCAGCCCGGCAACCACGGCAACAGGCCGGCGACCACGACGAGCGCCAGTCCCAGCGCCGCGCACGCCGGACAGCGCCGGACGATGTGAATCAGAGCCGATGGCATGTGAGGCACAGCTTGCTGCGGTCGTTGGACAGGTGCAACATCCCGGCGTGGCCGCGCGTGTTGTGGGCGTCGTGGCACGTCGTGCACTGAATTCGCCCGTCGGGCAGCCGCAGGCCCGCCGCCTCGACGGCCGCGACCGGGTGATACTCGGGGTTGTTGATGGGGTAGCGAATGCCGACCGGGTGGCTCCGCAGGCCCCGCGTGCCGAGGCGGCTGTTGCCGAGCTGTCCGGCGACGGAGATCGCATGCGCCGACGTGTAGACGTCGGGCGCCGTGACACCGTCGTGACACCCCAGGCACAGCAGCGACCAGCCGGTTAGCTCGATGCCGGGCGCCTGGTACGGCCGCAGCGGCTGGGCCGTGATCGGCCGCCGGTCGAGCGCCGGGGCGGCGGCGTTGATAACGTGCGGCTGGTGGCAGGGGAGGCACAACGCGCGACCGTCGGCCGCGCCGCGCGTGAAGTCGTGCTTGCTGCCGATCAGGCCGCTGGCCATCTCGAGCTCGGCCGGGGACGGCCCCAGCGCCCGCGGATCGAGCGGGGCGGGGGCGGTGGTCGGGGCCGGCGCGTCGACCGGGCGCGATGTCGGCGTGGAATCCTGGGCCGCGCGAACGACCCAGCCCACCCCCAGCGTCAGGGTGGCGACGAGCGCGGCCAGTCGAGGTCCGCGAGAGCGGGAAGCACGTGTCACCGAGAGGCTCCTGCCGGGCGCGACGGTGTCTCGCCGGCGGCGTACTATACCGGCCGGCGCGGCGCGTGCCAATCACACTGTAGTAACTGATAGGAAAATCCGGCGAAGACTGGACAGGCGCGCGCGGCGGCGGTAGCCTGCCGGCCGCATCGGTCCGGCGCGGTCGAGTCGGACCCCCTGTCGGCGGAGTCCATGAAGCTGCGGCGCGCCACGGCCACGCTCGGAGTCGGTCTGGTCGGTCTGCTCGTTTCCGCGGGCGCCGCCCAGACCCCGGCGTCACAGCCGGCGCCCGCGGCGGAGCCGGTTCCGGCCTCGCAACCGACCACGGCGCCCGCGCCGGCCAAACCGCTCAAGTCGCTCCTCGACTTCAGCGAGCTGTGGCTCGATCTCGGCGCCGCGGCCGCCTATGACGAGCGCTCCGTGACGTACCCGCGCCGCGGCGCGCGGCAGCCGCCCGACCGCCAGTTCAACCGCGCCACGCGGTTCGAGGAGACCGTCGGATTGCGGACCCAGGGCGCCGTCGTCGATCCAAAGTACGCCACGTTCGACGTCAGCGCCTTGTGGGGCCTGACGCAGGAGCGCTACGCCGAGCACCGCCCCGGCCGCGATCGGCACGATTCCCCCAACGGTGACGTGCTGCAGTACGACCTGTCCTTCAATCTGCTGCCGCGGGGCAAGGTCTCGGGCACGGTCTTCGCCTCCCAGACCGACAGCCGCGTGCCGCGGGCCTTCCTGCCCAGCCTGGACAAGACCATCGAGCGGTACGGGGCCAGCGTCTTCGTCAACGACATCACGCTGCCGATGCGCTTCGACTTCGAGCATCGCTGGGACGCGCTGACCAGCCGCACGCGCGACCTCTCCGACGCCGAGCGGCTCGGCGAGGACCGCTTCCGCTACGAGGCCACCTGGCAGAGCAGCCCGGCCCACGCGCTGCGGCTCGAGTACGAATACACCGACCAGCGCCAGCAGTACTCCGGCGCCGACCGGCGCTTCGACACCACGCGGAACTACCTCGTCCTGACGGACACGCTGCGCTTCGGCGCCGATCAGAAGAGCTCGCTCGAGACCGTCGCCCGCCTCCAGGACGAGAGCGGCGACATCGCCCGCGACCGGGCCGAGATCCTGTCGCGGCTGCGCCTCCAGCACACCGCCGCCCTCGCCTCCCACTTCGCGCTCCAGTACGACCAGCAGTCGTTCCAGAAGCTGGAGACCCGGACCTGGCGCGGCGAGGCCGGCCTGACGCACCAGCTCGGCCAGACCCTCACCACCACGCTCCAGATGTACGGCCTGACCCAGCAGGACGAGGACAACGCCGACTTCCGGGAGTGGGGCGGCCTGCTCACCGCGGCCTTCGCCCGCGACAACGCCCTCGGCCGCCTGGCCGCGAACCTGTCCTACAACCACGCGTCGCTCGACACGCGCAACGGCGACCGGAACGGCATCGTCATCGGCGAGTCCGTCACCTTCCGCGACCCGCTGCCCGCGTACCTGGCCCACCCGAACGTCAACGGACTCAGCCTCGTCGTGACCGATGCGAACCGGGCCCGCGTCTACCTCCCCGGCCGCGACTACCTCATCGTGCCGATCGGCCGCTACACGGCGCTGGTGCGCGTGCGGACCGGCCGCATCGCCGACCGGCAGACGGTGCTGGTGAGCTACACCTACCGGGTCCGCAACGACTACGACCTGGTGCGCGACCGCGTCGACTTCCGCGTCCAGCAGGAGTTCAAGGGCGGCTTCACGCCCTACTACGCCGGCGCGCTCCAGTGCGAGGACGTCGACCGCGACCGGCTGTACCCGTATCCCGAGCGCCGCGTGAACCGCCACCGCGTCGGCTTCACCTTCCGCCAGCCGCGCTGGTCCGCGGGCGCCGAGTACGAGTACAACGACGACTCGATCGACCCCTACCAGGCCGTGCACGGCAACGCCGACGCCGTCCTGTGGCAGCAGGCCGCGGCGCAGCTCGACGCGCGGGCCACGGCCTCGCGGTTCTGGTTCGAGGGGGCCCGCGGCCTGTCCGCGCACGACACGTTGCTGGTCGACGTCGGCGGCGCGTTCCGCTACTTCCTGGCCGATCGCCTCGAAGCCAACGTCGCCACGCTGTACCGCTACGAGGACGACTCCGCCAGCGGCATCACGCACGGCGTGGACCTGACCGGCACGCTGGCCTGGCAGATCGGCTACTTCTCGCTGCGCTTCGAGGCCGAGTACGACCTGCTTGACCTGTCCGACTCGCGCGCGAACGGCTTCTCATTCTGGGTCAAGCTGCGGCGCGAGATCCCCGTGCTCGCGCGGAGGGCGCCATGACCCCCGCGCGCCGCGCAGTCGGCGCCCTGGCGCTGCTCGGCCTGGCCGCCTGTCAGGCGCCGCCCGGACCGATCTTCCCCGACGTACAGCCGCCGCTCGTCTGGCCCCCGCCGCCCGACGTCCCCCGCGTCCGCTACGTCGGCGCGCTGCGCGGCGAGTCCAGCCTCGGCCGTCGCCCGACCGGCTGGGCCGCGTTCGAGGCGGTCCTCAGCGGCCCGCCGCCGACCGTCGAGTTCCTGCGGCCCGCCGCGGTCGCCGTCCGCGGCGCCCAGGTGTACGTCGCCGACGCCGGCATCGGCGCCGTGCACCGGCTCGACCTCGAGACGCGGGCCTATGCGCTGCTCCGCGGCAACCCGGCCGACCCGCTCCGCGTTCCGCTCGACGTCGCCGTCGTCCGCGATGACACGCTCGTCGTGGTCGATCGCGGCCGCGCCGCGGTGGACCTGTTCGACCTCGCCGGCAACTGGCGCCAGACCCGCCGCTGGCCCGAGCTGGCGGCCCCGGTCGCGGCGGCGTGGGACGCGGCCCGCGGCGTGCTCTGGGTCGCGGACGTCGAGGCCCACGCCTGCCGCGCCACGAGCGACCTGGCGACGCTGCGCGACACGCTCGGCCGCCGCGGCGCGGGCCCCGGCGAGTTCAACTTTCCGACGGCCGTCGCGGCCGCGGCCGACGGCACGCTCGCCGTCGTGGACGCCATGAACTTCCGCGTGCAGCTCGTGGGGCCGGCGGGCAACGTCACGGCCCTGTTCGGGCGCAAGGGCGACGCCGCGGGCGACTTCTCCCGGCCGCGCGACGTGGCGTTCGATTCGGACGGGCACGTCTATGTGCTGGACAACCAGTTCGAGAACATCCAGATCTTTGACCCCACCGGGCGCCTGCTGATGGCGTTCGGCGAGGGCGGCGACGGGCCCGGGCAGTTCGCGCTGCCGAGCGGGCTGGCGATCGACGCGCAGGATCGCATCTGGGTGGCGGACAGTTACAATCGCCGCGTGCAGGTCTTCCAGTACCTGACGGACCGCGCGCCGGCCCCGGCCGGCGGGGCGGCGCCGCGGTGAGCCGCGCGGCGACACGGAGAGGCAGCATGCGTCGGGTCGTAGTGACGCTCATCGTGGGGGGGCTGGCGGCCGCGGCCGCGGCCGACGACAGCGTGGTCGGCTCCAAGCACGATCTGTCGGTCTGGGGTCCGGGACCCGTGCGGGCGGTGGAGGAGACAGAGGTCTGCATCTTCTGCCACGCGCCGCACAACGCCGCCCCGGCCTCGCCGCTGTGGAACCGCTACAACCCGACGACGTACTACCGCGTGTACCGCAGTCGGTCGCTCGACGCCCGCATCGACCAGCCGGGCCCGGCCAGCAAGATGTGCCTGAGCTGCCACGACGGGAGCATCGCGCTGGGGCTGGTGCTCAGCCGCCCGATCACCGACCCGATCGCGATGACGTCGCTGTACATGCCCAGCGGCCCGTCCAACCTCACGAATGACTTGTCCGACGATCATCCGATCGGCTTCCGCTACGACCGCACGCTGGCCAACCGCGACCGCCAGCTCCGGGCGCCGGGCCTCGTCGATCATCGCATCCACCTCGGCGAGCGCGGCGAGCTGGAGTGCACGGCCTGCCACGACCCGCACAACAACGCGCTGGGCAACTTCCTGCGGATCACCGACCGCGAGGGCGCCCTGTGCCGCACGTGCCACAACCTGGACGGCTGGGCCCTGAGCGCCCACGCCAACAGCGCCCGCACGGTCCTGCCGCCCGCGACCGGCGGCGAGCAGCTCCCCTACGCGACGCTGGCCGACAACGCCTGCGCCGCGTGCCACCTCTCGCACAGCGCCCCCTACCGCGAGAACCTGCTGTACGACCAGCCCTCGCGCTTGTGCCTCGGCTGCCACGACGGCCTCGGCGGGACCGACGTGCACGGCGTCATCAACCAGCGGTACGGCCACCGCATCAACACCTGGCAGGCCAACCGGCCCGCGCCGGAAGGGCGGCTGCGCATAACGCAGCGCGTCGAATGCACCGACTGCCACAACCCGCACGCGGCCCAGAAGACGCTCACGACGATCGGCGTGTCGCTCACGACGCGGGGGCCCCTCGTCCCGCCCGCCATGCAGCGCGTCCCCGGCGTCAGTCTCAGCGGGTTGCCCATCGCGAACGCCGGCTTCTACTACGAGGTCTGCTTCCGCTGCCACGCCGACCGGCCGGTCGTCGTCCGCGACCGGATCATCCGCCAGCGCGACGCGGCCGGCAACGTCCGGCGGCAGTTCCTCCCGACGGCCGCGTCCGCCCACCCCGTCACGACCCCGGCCCGCAACCTGGACGAGGTGCCGAGTTTGCGGCCGGAGTACCGCACGCGCAACTACATCAGTTGCCAGGACTGCCACAACAACCCCGACGCGATCGCCAACGGCGGCGCCCAGGTGAATGGCCCGCACGGCTCGCGCTACCCTTACCTGCTGGTGGCCCGCTACGACACGCGAGACTTCACGAACGAGTCGCCCCAGGCCTACGATCTGTGCTACCGCTGCCACGACCGGACGTCGATCCTCGGCGACCAGAGCTTCCCGTACCACAGCGAGCACGTCATCCGCGGCCGCTCGCCGTGTAGCGCCTGCCACACGGCCCACGGCGTCGCCGGCAGCTCCGTCGAGCACAGCCACCTGATCAACTTCGACCTGGCCATCGTCGGCGGCCGGCGGCAGTTCATCGACCAGGGCCGCTTCCGCGGCTCGTGTACGCTGACCTGTCATGGCGTGAATCACGTGAACTTCACGTACGCCCCGTAGCGGCCGCCCCGCGCGCCGGACTCCCCGTCATCCGCCGGAACCGCCGACGCCCCCGCCCGCCAGCTCCCCATCGGGCGGCACGGTATACTGACGCACACGCGGGCCCTTAGCTCAGCGGTTAGAGCAGCGGACTCATAATCCGTTGGTCGCAGGTTCGAATCCTGCCGGGCCCACTGCCGCCAGGCCGGGCGGCCCCACGGCGCGGCGTCCTGCACGCCGCACCGGTGCGGGGCGGGGCGTCGGAATCTGTCGAGAGCGGTCCCAGTCCGATCCGCCAGCCCGCTATACTGTCTGGTTTCGCGTGGCGATCGCAACTTCGAGCCATATCAACGAAAGGTCTGCGCATGACAATCCGCTCCGCCCTTCGGCCCGCGGCGCTGCTCGCCGCGCTTCTGCTGGCTCTGCCGGTCCTGGCCGGCGAGAAGCTCCCCTCGGATGAACGCATCAAGACCGGGCAGCTCAAGAACGGCCTGACGTGGAAGTACTTCCAGCACGCGAACCCGCCGGGGCGGATGGCGCTGCTGGTGCACGTCGGTTCGGGCTCGCTGAACGAGACGGACGCCCAGCGGGGCGTGGCGCACTTCCTCGAGCACATGGCGTTCAACGGCACCGAGCACTTCAAGCCCGGCGAGCTGATCCCGTTCTTCGAGCGGATCGGCATGGAGTTCGGCCCCGACCTCAACGCGTTCACCAGCTTCGACCAGACCGCGTACATGCTCTTCCTGCCCGACGTGAAGCCGGAGACGATCGAGCAGGGGCTGAAAGTCCTCAGCGACTACGTCTTTCGCCAATTGCTGCTCGACGAGGAGATCGACCAGGAGCGCGGCGTGATCCTGTCCGAGCTGCGCTCCGGCATGAGCGCCCAGCAGCGCCTGCGCGACCAGCTCTTCGAGCGGCTCTTCGCGGGCACGCGCGTCGGCCGGCGCCTCCCGATCGGCGTCGCCGAGGTCATCGAGAAGGCCCCGCGCAGCGAGTTCGAGGACTACTACCGCACGTGGTACCGCCCGGAGCGGATGACACTGATCCTCGTGGGCGACAGCGCCCCGGAACCGCTGCTCCCGCTGGTCGAGCAGTGGTTCGGGACGTACGAGCCGCCGCGGCCGGCCCGGCCGGAGCAGGGTCCCGAGCTTCAGCCGTTCACGCAGGAGCGGGCTTTCGTCTTCAGCGACCCCGAGTACGCCGACGGCGACGTCGATCTCTACGACGTCCGCCCGGCCCGCCCGCCGACCACGACCGTCGAGCAGGCCCGCGTCGATCTGGTCGAGCAGATCGGCAGCTGGATCATCGGCCGCCGCTACGCGGACCGCGTGAAGAAGGGCGAGGCCGCGTACCGCACCGCCTCCGCCAGCGTGTCGAGCTTCCTCCGGGGCGGCATGCTCGTCAACGCGTCGGCCACCGGCGAGCCGAAGGACTGGGAGAAGATGCTCGACGAGCTCGTGCGCGAGCTCACGCGGGCCCGCGCGCACGGCTTCACCGCCCGCGAGCTGGAGCTGGCGAAGAAGGAGCTCACGGCCGGCGCCGAGCGCGCCGTCCGCACCGAGTCCACCCGCAACGCCCGCGGCGTCCTGATGCAGCTCACCGGCGATGTGAACGACGGCGAGCCCACGCTGTCGGCGCAGCAGAACCTTGATCTGTTGAACCGGCTGCTGCCGAGTATCACGCTCGCAGAGGTCAACCGGGCGTTCGCCGAGAATTTCAAACCGGGCACGTTCGCCTTCGTCGTGACCTTGCCCGCCCAGGAGGGCGTGAAGCTGCCGACCGAGGACGAAGTGCTGGCCGCCGCGCGCGCCGCGCAGGCCCGCACGGCCGAGCCGCCGGCCGAGGAAACCCGCGCGACCGAGCTGCTGGAGGAACTGCCGAAGCCCGGCAGCGTGACCGAGCAGACGACCGACGAGGCGCTCGGCATCACCAGCGCGTGGCTGAGCAATGGGGTCCGCGTGCACCACCGCTTCATGGACTACAAGAAGGACACGGTGCTCGTGAGCATCGCGCTGGCCGGCGGCGAAATCGAGGAGACCGCCGAAAACGCCGGCATTTCGCAGGTCGCGACGCTCGCGTTCGCCCAGCCGGCGACCGGCCGCCTCAAGTCCACCGACGTCGAGGACATTCTGACGGGCAAGAACATCCGCGTCGGCGCCGATGCCCGCGGCGACGCCTTCACCGTCACGATCAGCGGCTCGCCGCGCGACCTCGAGACCGGCCTCCAGCTCGCGTACGCCCTCCTGACCGACGGCCGCATCGAGACCAGCGCCTTCGACAAGTGGAAGCAAGGGGCGCTCCAGCAGTACGCGATGGCCAGCCGGATGCCCCAGTTCATCGCCATCAAGACGCTCCGCGAACTGCTCAGCGGCAACGACCCGCGCCGCACCGTGCTCGACCCGGCCAAGATCAACGCGCAGGATGTCGCCCGCGCGCAGGCCTGGCTCGAACGCATCCGCGACAACGCCCCCATCGAGGCGACGATCGTCGGTGACCTGCCCCGTGACGAGGCTCTGGCCTTGCTGGCCCGGTACGTCGGGGCGCTGCGGCCGCGGCCGCGCTCGGCCGACCACCTCGCGCCGCTGCGCCAGACCCGCCGCGGTGCGGCGCCGCTGGAGCGCCGCGTCACGGTCGACACCGTCACGCCGCAGACGATGGCGGTCGCGGGTTTCGTCGGGACCGATGCCCAGAACGTCACGGACGTGCGGGCGCTGGATCTGGCGGCGAACGTTCTCGACAGCCGGCTCATCAAGCGGATCCGCGAGGAGCTCGGGCTGGTCTACTCGATCAGCGCCGGCAACGCTCCCTCGCCGGCCTATCGCGACAGCGGGCTGTTCTACAGCGGCGCGCCCTGCGCCCCGGACAAGGGGGACGAGGTGGTCGCCGAAATCCATGCCGCATTCAAGGCGTTCGCGACGGACGGCCCGACGGCCGAGGAGCTCGCGAACGCCAAGAAGCAGTATGCGAACAACCTGGACACCGACATGAAGGAGCCGCGCTGGTGGTTCGAGCGGCTCCAGTACTTCGACTTGCGCGGCTTCAAGCTCGCGGACCTGAGAAATGTGCCGGAAGCGTACGAAGCCTTCACGGCCGAGCAGGTGCGCGACGTTTTCCGCAAGTACTACGTGCCCGAGCGGATGTTCCACGTCGTCGCGACCCCGCCGGCCGCGGTCACGACCGCACCGGCCGAGAAGTAGGGAGCGTTCCCGAGCCGCGGAAACGCAACCCCGTGATCGCGACCGCCGGACGGGGAGCGCGGGCGCCCCGCCCACTGCTGCCCCCCCGCGGGCACCGCAGCGGGGCACTTCCGGCGCGGGCGTCCCTGACCTTGCCAACCAACCCGGGGAGCGCGGGCATCCCGCCCGCCACCGCTCGGCGCCATCCGACCCCCAAAACAGCGCCCGGCGCGGATCGCCGAAAACCGCGCCGGGCCGGAGAGAGGAGGAGGGAGGAGAAGCCTGATGCTGCGCGACCCCGCCGTGCGCGGAGCGGGATCCACTCAGGTGGCGACGTGGCGGGCTTTGAAGTTCCGCCACGCTTCGCACCGGTCGGGGTCGCCGCAGCAGATATCCCGTATGTGCTCGTAGAACACGTCCGCCGGCAGACCGATGTCACGCCGCAGCGGGCACTTGAGCGCGATTCGCGGCCGCGTCGTGCCCGTTCCCGTCAGCAGCGACCGGATGAACACCTGATTCCGGCCGGCCGTGCACTTCATCTCCTTGTTCAGCTTCCGCTCGAGGTTCGACAGGCTGCCGGTCAACTCCTCGGGCGTGAGGGGCGGACCGAACGCCTCCTCGGTCGTCACGCGGCGTCGCAACTGGGGCAGCGGCCGACTACTCATGGTCTTCCCTCGCTTGGCGGGCCGGTGTGTCACCTCGAAACCCAACACGGTCACGGACGGCGCCGCGGGTGCCCCGGGGCCGACTCCGCGCGAGCCGCAGCCCCCCACGCCGCAGCGCAGGATGGCCGTGCCGCACGGAGCGGACGGAGGGCGACACCGCGACCGGCCCCGGGCGCGAAGCGCGCCCGGCGGCGCCGGCAGCGCCGTCACGACAGCTTCAGCTCACGTTGTCGGGGTCAGGAGGCGCGGGTACGGGAGAAAGATCAAGGATCGTATGAGATCGAAGATAGCGATGAGCCGATGATTGCCTCGACTGACCTTCCGTGTCCAGTATACGCGCGCCCGGGTGTCCCCGGCACCTGTTTTTTCTATCGACGGGACAGGCAGCGGAGAACAGCCCCAGCGGAGGCCTACGCGAGACGCGGCCGGGATTTTACAGAGTTATCAGACGTTTGTTCCGGCAGAGCGGCACGGATGCCCGCCCCAGCACGCGACGGAAAAGGGGGGCGTTATATAACGCTTGAACGGCTCGGGAACTGGTGCTACTCTGCTGATGGAGACGCCGCCGATCGGATATTATCGCAGCCGCCCGTGTCCGTCGGGAGGCAAGGCGGCGCTTGGCGGCGTTTCGAGCGCCGTGGAGTACTGATCCTCTTCTCTGGGAGCAGGGCCGGCGGAACGGTGCGGCCCCCAACCGTGGTGACAGCGACATGCGAAAAGACATTCGTACCCACAGAACCGCGTTTACCCTGATCGAGCTCTTGGTGGTCGTCGCGATCATCGCGCTGCTGATCTCGATCCTGCTACCCTCCTTGGCGCGGGCCCGCGAGCAGACCAAGTCGGTCAAGTGCCTGGCCAACCTGAAGAGTCTCGGCCAGGGCATCATGATCTATGTGACCGGCGAGCGCGACATCCTGCCCGGCCCGCTGCACCCCGCCGTGTACCGCAACATGGGCACGGAATGGCTGACCAACCCGGAGAACCCGTTCCGCGTCACGGGCGACTTCGTGTACTACCAGGAACGCCAGCTCACGTGGAAGCTGCGCAGCACGTTCAACGACTCGCAGGGGCGCGAGAACAGCATGAGCGACCAGATCGCCACCTGCCCCACGCTGGCCGGCATCAACCCCGACCAGCAGTTCCTCTCGTTCCTCCAGCTCACGAACCGGGCCGTCTCGCCCACGCACTACGTAATCAACAATTACAGCTACGACAATGAGGAAGGCGGTGGATTCACTGACAACTCCAGGTGCACCAACCCGCCGAAATACTTCGGATTCAGTCCGGCACCCGGCACGCAGAACTCCGCCTCGTCACAAGAACGGATGCGTAAGTACCCGCCGCTTTCGGTCGCCAAAGTTCGGAAGCCGTCCGAGGAGTGGGCCGTGGCCGATGCCTGGTACCGCCCCCGCACGGGTTCGATTGTCGCTTTCCAGCAGGAAGGACCGTACCAAGTCGGCTGGACTGGCGAGGCTCTGCCCTACTTCGCACCGCACTTCAACCGGGTGAGCGGCGCGTACAAGTTCACTTCCTCGGGTGACCGCCAGGCCGAGTTGGCGCGAACGCGCGCGAGCCGCGCGGACGGCAAGACCAACGCGGTCTACTTCGACGGTCACGCCGGATCGAGCGCCTCCAAGCGGCTGAAGGTTTCAACGGGCGCGGAATTGCTCTACGGGTTCCAGGGCACGCCGAATCCCGCCAAGCCGCCGGGCATGGCCGATGCGACGTGGGAGAACTTCAAGGGCGCCTATTGGGAGTAATGAGCCGCCGTTTATTCATCTAGGCGAAGCGGACGCTCTGCAACCTGATTTGTGATACGACACGAACACACGCGGGCCGGACGCGCGATGGCGCCCGGCCCGCTTGTTTGCCGTCTGTTCCGTTCAGTCTTGCGTATCGCGCGCCGGCCACCACGGATCCACGCTGATCCGCGGCCGCGTCGGCTCGTCCGACCCCCCGAACAGGAAGCTGAAGCTCGCCATCATCAGCCCAAAGCCGAGAAACCACAGCAGCGTGCTCATGACCGTTCCTGCCCGCGGATGCTGACTCGTGCGGCCGCCGCGCGCGGCCCGACCGGTTCGAGCGCGGCGCCGCTCAGCGCGCGCCCCACTCCACGCCGAGCTGCACGACCGCCGGAATCTTCTCCTCGCTCTCGACCAGCAGCTCGACCCACGTCGTGGGCTGGCGCCGCTGCGGATAGAGCGTCAGCGTATAGACGTAGCCCTCGCCGACCTTCGCGCTGCGGAGCGTGTAGCGCGCCCCGGCGGCTTTCGTGAACGTCAGCGGCGAGACCGACACGATCTCGAACGTCGCGCGCGACGCCCCGGTCGTGGTCCAGGCCTCGTAATGCGCGAGCGGGTAGCCGTCGCGGTCCTCGAAGCGCCGCTCGGCCGCCGGCGAGACGTCCATCAGCGGCGCCGGACGGACGGTGTACGTCACGCGATCCGTCGCTGTCCGCCCCTGCGTGTCCGTGACCGTGAGCTCGAACTCGTACGTCGCGTCGTCCCACGGCGCGTCCGGGTCCGCCTCGAGCCCCGCCGCCGTCGTGCGGGCCGCGCGGCGATCCGCGATGCGCAGGTTCTGCGCCCCGCCGACCTGCCGCCACCGGTAGCTGAGCCCTTCGCCCGTGCTTGCGGACCCGTCCAGGATCAGGTCACCCCAGCCGCCCCACACGACCCGATCAAGACCCGCCGCGGCCACGGGCGGCGGCGGCTCCATCGGCTCGGCCACCGGCGGTGCCGGCGGATCGCCTTCGAACTGGACCGTCGGCTCCGGTACCCGAACCGGCTCCTCGGCCGGCAGCGGCGGCGGCTCGGTCCGTTCGGACGCGGTGGCGGTGTTCGAATCCCGTTCGACGTCCGGCAACCGGGCCGGCGGCGGCGTGTATACCTCAGGGGACGGCATCGCCGGTGGCTCCGGCGGATCGTCGTCGGTCAGCGGCGCCCGCGGGATCGTTGGGGCGCCGGTAAAGACGGGCTCCAGCCGGTCCACAGCGGCCCGAACGTCGCCGGAACGGCTTCCGGTTGTGGTCAGGCCGCTCTGCCCGGTGGCGGACTTCGGCAGATAGCCGCTCGCCACCATGAGGCTGACGCCGAGGCAGAAGCAGACAACGAACAGGACGGGTCTCATGGGTCCGACTCACGTTCGAGGCCGGGTCCGGGCGCTCTGCCTTTAACATCGAAAACCTGCGGGCAAATCAGCAGTCCGCAGGCATGGTTTTCCGGCGCGCCGATAAAAAAACGCGCGCCGGGGGAGCGCGCCCCCCGGTTTGACCGTCCACGCCGCGCGGCGGTACGCTACGCCCCCAAGTCGGCGCCCGCGGCGGACGCGGGGCCGCCGACCGCCCCACCCCGGGATGGCGATGCGAACGGCCCGCTCAGCGACAAAGACCGCCCGCGCCGCCCCGGCTGCGGGCCGCGAGACCTGGCAGGAACAGACCGCCTCCTTCGTCAACTTCTTCGTCTTCCTGCTGGTGCTCAAGACGTTCTTCCTGCCGCTCTTCATCATCCCCACCGGGTCCATGGCGGAGACGCTGTACGGGCAGCACACGCTGCACACCTGCCCGAACTGCGGCTTCGAGTACGCCGTCGGCTGGATCGCGCCGGGGCGCTGGCCGTTCAACACGCCCTTCATCCAGTGCCCGAACTGCCGCTGGCGGCAGTACTCGGCCCGCGAGGCGCAACTGCTCCGTTCGCGGGGGCAGCCCATCGGCGCAGACGAGATCATCGGGTCGCTGCCGTCGATGGCCGGCGATCGCATCTTCGTCCACGGCTGGCCGTACGATCCGCTGTTCCGGCACGTGCCCGGCCTCGGGCCGCGCCGCTGGGACGTGGTCGTCTTCCGCGTGCCCACCGACGGCGACACGAACTACATCAAGCGGCTCATCGGGCTGCCGGGCGAGAAGATCGAGATCATCGACGGCGACATCTTCGTGAACGACCGACTCGAGGCCAAGCCGGCCAGCGCCCAGCGCTCGCTCTGGTTCCCGTACTTCAGCCAGGACTATGTGCCGCGCCGTCCGTCCGTCGCGTCGCAGTACCACCCGCGCTGGGAGCCGCAGACGCGGCCGACCGGCTGGTCCGACCCCGCGCAGCGCGTCCTGCGGTTCGACGGCGCGGACCGGCCCCGCGACGAACTCCTGTTCGTCACCGTGCCGGGCAATCCGCGCGCGCCGGGCGAGATCATCGACCTGTACGGCTACAACGAGCTCCGCAAGCCCGAGCGCGTCGTGCCCGACGTGCGCTTGTCGGCCGAGGTCGAGTTCGACGAGGCGGCCGCCGGCTACCTCGAACTCGCGCTGGAGGTCGACCGGCACGCGTTCACCGCGCGGCTCGCGCCGGACGGCCAACTGACCCTCCAGCACTCCTGGACCGGTCCGCAGGGTCCGCAGGACGAGCGCCGCGCCACGCGCGTGGCGCTCACCGGCCCCGTCGGGATCGAGCTCTACCACGTCGACGGGCGCGCCGCGGTCGCCGTCAACGGCACGACGCTGTCGGCCGACGGCTACGAGCTGACGCCCGACGCGGCCCGCGCCCGCGCCCGCGGCCGCAGTTTCCCCCGGCTGCGGATCGCGGCCGAGCAGACGCGGCTGACGCTGCGGCATGTGCGCATCGATCGGGACGTGTACTACACGGGAGACCAGATCGTCAGCCCGCAGGGGCCCGGGATCGGCGTGGACGGACACCCCATCACGCTCGGGGCCGACGAGTACTTCCTCCTCGGGGACAACAGCCCGAACAGCCAAGACGGACGCTACGCTTTCTGGCATACGGGACTCGACTGGGTCGGCCCGCACCTGAAGCAGGCGCTGGCCGAGGGGCGCTATCAGCTCGGCACCGTGCCCGGCGACCAGCTCATCGGGCCGGCGTTTTTCGTCTACTGGCCCGGCTTCCTGCCACTGGGCCCGGATCGGCTGACCATCTTGCCGGACCTGGGCCGGTTGCGCTGGATTCGCTGACCGGACGCACGCGGAAGGCAGACCGCCACCGTGATCCCGACGACACCGCCCGCCGTTCCCCCCGCCCCGGCCGCACCGCAGGACCGCACGACCGGGCCGCGGGTGCTGGAGACCGTGCAGACGGTGCTCCTGGCTCTGGCCCTCGCGTTCATCTTCCGCGCGTTCTTCGTCGAGCCGTTCATCATCCCGACCGGCTCGATGGCGGAGTCGCTGCTCGGCGTTCACGCCACGCGACTTTGCCCGGCCTGCGGCTGGGAGTTCAACGCGGGCACGGAAGCGGGCGGCCGCTCGGCCGGCGGGTTCGTGCCGCCCCCCGAGATCGTCTGCCCCAACTGCCGGCTGCGGCTCTTCCCGACGACGGCCGACACCTTCGGCAAGTCCGGGGATCGCGTGCTGGTCCACAAGTGGGCGTACGCGCTGGGCGGCGCGCTGGGACCGCGCCGCTGGGACGTGATCGTCTTCCGCGACCCGGCCAGCCCGGAATTGCATTACATCAAGCGTCTCGTCGGGCTGCCCGGCGAGTCGATCGAGATTCTCGACGGCGACGTCTTCATCGACGGCCGGATCGCGCGCAAGCCGCCCGCCGTTCAGGCCGGGCTCTGGACGGTCGTCTTCGACCAGGCGCACATGCCGGTTCGCGCTGCGACGTCCGGCGCTGCGCGTTGGCTGCCCGACCCGCCCGCGGCCTGGAGCAGCCCCGCCGACCGCGTGCTCCGCGTCGCGGCGGGCGACGAGCCGGCGCGGCTGCGCTTCAACGCCGACGCCGCCCGCGATTACCTGCTGGACTTCAGCAGCTACAACGGCCGAGCCTCGGGCGCGCTGGTCGGCGACGTGCGGCTCGTGGCGGAGGTCACGCGGCTGTCCGGCGACGGCGCGTTGGAGCTCGAGCTGATGCGCCCGCCGAACCGCTTTGTCGCGCGGCTGGGCCCGGCGGGGGTCGCGGTGACGCGGGTGCCGCCGGCCGACGGACCGGTGGAGGAGCTGGCGCGCGAGGCGGCCGCGGCTCTGCCCGCGGGCCGGCCCGTCGCCGTCGAGTTCGGCTATCTCGACCAGTGCGTCTTTCTGCGGATCGATGGCCGCGACGTCGTGCCGGAGGCCGCCGGCCGCCACACGCGAACCGCGGACGAGGTGCGGGACGCGCCCGACCCGCGGCCGGTGCGCCTCGGACTCGACGCGGAACGGGTGCGGCTGGTGATTCGTGGACTGCGGATCGACCGCGACGTTTATTACACGATCACCCCGCAGACGGTGCGGGCGTATCCGGGCCGGCCGTTCCCGCTCGGGCCGGCGGAGTACTTCGTGCTCGGCGACAACAGCGCCGACAGCTTCGACAGCCGCGAATGGACGGAGGTCGGCCCGCACTTGCCGCGCGACACGCGCCCCGGGACCGTGCGGGCGGACCAGATTGTCGGACAGGCGGCGTTCGTGTATCTTCCGGGGCTTCTCGCGGCGGACCACGGCCAGTACCGCGTGCCGGACGTAGGTCGCATGCGGTTCGTCCGCTGACAGCGCACGCGGGCGTGGCGCGGCCATCGCGGTGGCAGCGTCCAGCGCCCCGCAGGCGTAGTTGTCAACAACTCGGCGGAAGAAGTGTTAGGAACTCGCAAGCCGCTGCTCGATACCGATGCCGAACGAGTCGGATGCGATGGCCCTTTGCGGATTCCAGGGGTGTTCTTCAGACGTAAACCTATTTTGGGTAATGACGTGCGCGGTTTTGTTGCGTTCATGCAATACTGCCCTCGGCGCGGTCATTATCGGCCGGCCGAGGCGCTTGCAATTCCTTCATCTGCGTGCGACTTGCGCGCGTTTGCACAGTTTATCCACACGCGGCCCGCGCGTCGTTGGTCAAGGGTTGCCGCATGCTGCTCGAAGCCACAGACCTGATCAAGGCCTACAACGGCCGCACGGTCGTCGATCGCGTGAGCTTCCACGTGGGCGAGCGCGAGATCGTGGGCCTGCTGGGGCCGAACGGGGCCGGCAAGACCACGAGCTTCCGCATCACGGTCGGGATGATCGCGCCGGAGGGCGGGCGGGTGTTCTTCGCGGGCGCGGAGATCACGCACCTGCCGATGTACAAGCGGGCGCGGCGGGGCATCGGCTACCTCTCGCAGGAGCCGAGCGTCTTTCAGCGGCTTACGGTCGAAGAGAACCTGCGGGCGATCTGCGAGACGCTCCGCCTGACGCGCGCGCAGCGGGCGGACATGGTGGAGCGGCTGCTCGAGCAATTCGGCCTGACGAAGGTGCGTCGCAACTCGGCCCGCGCCATCTCGGGCGGCGAGCGCCGCAAGCTCGAGATCGCGCGGGCCCTGATCACCAGCCCGCGCCTCATCCTGCTCGACGAGCCGTTCAGCGGCGTCGACCCGATCGCGGTCGAGAGTCTGCGCCGCGAGATCGTCCGGCTGCGCGAGTCGGGCATCGCGATCCTGCTGACCGACCACAACGTCCACGAGACGCTGAAGGTCACCGACCGCAGTTACGTCATTCACGAGGGGCGGGTCATCTGCTCGGGCACGCCGGCCGAGCTCATCAACGATCCGCGCGTCCGCGAGACGTACCTCGGCGACACGTTCCGCGGCGACGAGTTCGGCCCGCGGCAGGCGTCGGCCTGATCCGTCGCGGAGAAGCGCATGCCGGCCGCGGCGGACATCGAGCTCACGCCCCGCGAAGGCGGCGTCGAGTTCGCGGTCAAGGTCGTACCGGGGGCCTCACGCACGCGCATCGCCGGTGTCCTGGGGGCGGCCCTGAAGGTCGCGGTCAGCGCCCCGCCCGAGGGCGGCAAAGCCAACGCCGCTTTGTGCGTTTTTCTGGCCGACGTGCTCTCCGTCCGCAAGGGCGATGTGGCCGTCGTCGCCGGGCACACGCAGCCACACAAACGCGTCCGTGTCAACGGCATCGCGCCGGAAGCGGTCCGCGCCGCCCTGCGCGCGGCGCCGGGGGCGTAAGTCGGCCGCCCGCGTCCACGGTCAGGCGGCGCGAAGGCCAGGCGGCCGGCGTTGCGGCCGGCGGCGGCCTCCCGTGTAATGCTTTGTCATGGATGTTGTCGCGACAGCGGGGCTGACCAAACGCTACGGGGCTTACACGGCGCTGCGCGACCTCGATCTGCACGTGCCCGCGGGCCGGCTGTTCGGCTTCCTCGGCCCGAACGGCGCCGGCAAGACCACCACGCTGCGCCTGCTGCTGGGCCTTTTGCGGGCGACCTCCGGCCGGGCGACCGTGCTCGGGCGGGAAGCCTGGCGTGACGGCCCGGCGGTGCGGGCGGAGATCGGCTACCTGCCCGGCGACGTGCGGCTGTACGAGCGCCTGACCGGGCGCGAAACGCTGGCCTTCATCCACGCCGCCCGCGGCGGCCGCGACACGACCGAGATGCGTCGCCTGATCGAGCGCTTCGAACTGGACCCCTCCAAGCGCGTCGCCGCCTACTCGCGCGGCATGAAGCAGAAGCTGGGCCTGATCGCCGCCCTCATGCACCGGCCGCGACTCCTGATCCTCGACGAGCCGACCACCGCGCTCGATCCGCTGGTGCGCGCGACCCTGTACGAGGAGCTGCGGGCCGCGACCGCCGCGGGCCGCACCGTGCTGTTCTCGAGCCATACGCTCGCGGAGGTCGAGGAGCTCTGCGACGAAGTCGCCATCCTGCGCGACGGGCGGCTCATCGAGCAGGAGCGCATCGCGGTCCTGCGCCAGCGCGCCGTGCGGCACGTGCACGTGCTCTTCCGGCCGGGCGCGCCGCCGCCGGCCCCGCCGCCCGGGCTGACGGTGGCCGAACAGCGGCCGGACAGCTTGCGCGGCGCGTGGTGCGGGCCGCTGGATCCGCTGCTGGCGTGGCTGGCCGCGGCGCCGGTGCAGGACGTGTCGATCGCCCCGCCGGATCTCCAGGACCTGTTCCTGGCCTACTACGCCGACGAGAACGGGAGGGCCGCGTGAACCTCCCCCTTTTCTGCAAGACGCTCCGCGACGTGCGCTGGCTGCTGGTCTTCGTGCCGCTGGGCATCCTGCTGTTCGACGTGGCCGCGATCCGCGTGCTCATCGAAGCCGCCCGCGACCTCGAGTTCCTGCGCAACTGGCTCGAGCGGCCGCTGGTCCAGTTCCTAGTGCGCGCCGCGCTCGGCGCCGACTTCGCCGGCGAGCTGACGCCCACCGTGCTGATCACGTTCGCGTTCATCCACCCCCTCTTCTTCGCGCTGCTGTACACGCTGCTGCTGGCGATGACGTCCGGCGTGCTGGCCGGGGAGGTCGGGCGCGGCACGGCCGACCTGCTGCTGACGCTCCCCCTGTCCCGCAGCAGCGTGTACGTGACGACGTCGCTGGCGTGGGCCATGGTGGCCGCCGGGGCGGCGCTGCTGCCACTGGGCGGGCTGTGGCTGGGTGAGCAGATTTTCCAGCCCACCAACCGGCTCGAATATCACCGGCTGTGGCCGGTCGCGCTCAACCTGGTGGCGCTCACACTGGGCGTCGGCGGCGTGGCGACGGCGATCTCCGGGGCCGTGTCGCGGCGGGGCGTGGCGATCGGCATCGTGCTGGCCGGCCTCCTGCTGTCCGATATCGTGCACTTCGTCGCGCAGTTCTGGGTCGCCGTGCGTCCGCTCGCGGTGCTGGGCGTGATTCACTACTACCGGCCGCTGCCGGCGGTTCGGGCGGCGACGCCGCCGTGGGGCGACATGGCGGTCCTGCTGGGCGTCGGCCTGGCCGCGTGGCTGGCGGGGTGGCGGCACTTCAGCCGCCGCGACATCCCCGCCACCTGACGCCGGGGGCCGCGGGGCGGGGCTTACGTCCACCTCCGGGACGTGTCTAGGCCGGAAGGCGCGGCTATACTGCGCGCTGGACCTGCATCGAAAGGAACTCCCATGAGCACCCGCTGTTTCGTGTTGTGCGCGGCGCCGCTCCTGCTGCTGGCGCTGACGGGCTGCGAGCGCAAGTTCACCCGCGAGCGGTTCGAGATGATCCAGGTCAACGTGGACGACCGCGAGGATGTGCGCCAGATCCTCGGCAAGCCCGCCGGCGAGCTCGATGACCAATGGCTCTATGACGATCTCGACCGGCACTACTCGGCCATTATCTACTTCGACGACAACGGCCGCGTGAGGGGCAAGGAGTGGATGGACGCCACGACGGGCGAGTGGGAGGGGCGCAACCCGTACGCGAACGAGCCGCCGCGGGGGGAAGTCCGCGAGCGCAAGAAGAAGAAGGTCCGCATCGACGAGGATTGACGCCGCGCCGCGGCCGTCTGCTCGTCGCGCCGGTGCACCGCCTAAGTGACAACGCCGGACCGTGAGGCCCGGCGTTGGCTGCTTCTTTTCCCCTGAGATGTTAGGGTCTAGGCGCCGCTGTTCGCGCTGTCCGACGCTGCAGTGGTCTGCGTGCCGGCCGCATCGGCAATCGCCCGCTGGGCCGCCTCGATGCGGGCCAGCGCGAGCGACAGGGCCGCGTGGGTCTCGGGGCAGCAGCCGTCGCCGATCGTGCCGCAGCCGGCGGCCTTCGCCGTCCGCGCGTTCCGCTCATTGCACGCCTTGGCCGCGTCCCGACTGCCGCACGACCTGGCACAGTCGTTCCTGCCCTCGGCCTTCAGCGCGACCTTTTCCACCGCCAGCCGCGCCGCCTTGGCGGCCGCCTCGGCCTTGGTCTCGCTGTCGAACGTCATCGCCGCCACGCGGTACTGGATGTTCGAGTTGCTCTTGCGGGCCAGTTCCGCCGCCGCCCGCGGGCAGGCGACGCAGTCGTCACCGACCGCGTAGCGGACGCTCGTCATCGTCGCCACGTAGTCGTCCAGCGCCGCGGCGTACGCCTTCACGGCCTCATCCTTGTTCGTGTAGGTCTTGTCGCCCACGACGTAGCGGACCTCGGCGCTCTTCTGCTTCGCCAGCGCCGCGGCCTTCTCCGGGCACCGGACACAATCATCGCCAACCTTGTAGGTCATGAGCGGGGCGCCGGCCGCCGCCAGCGCCCGGACCTGGCAACCGCTCTCCTTGCAGCCGTCCTTGCCGCAGCACGCCGCGGTCTTGTCACACCCCGCCTGGCCGTCCTTGCCACACGCGGCTTTCGCCTCTTTCGAGCAGCCGGAGCGATCGCCGTCCAGCCGAGCGGCCTTCACCTCTCCCTTGACCTTCACGCCGCCGCACTGTGCATAAGCCGTGGGCAGTGTACACAGGGCCAGCAACGCGGCCGCCGAAAACAGAATCGCCTTCTTCATGTCGCCTTACTCCTGTCTTGAGGGGGCAAATCCGTCGTGGTCCGCCCCAACCGTGGGCGCACGCGGTGTTCTCGATACAGCAAGTAACCGAGAGCGTAGGTCGCCGATTCCAGCGCGGCAACGCTAATCGTATCGATTTTGTACGAATTGCACCCCGCACGAAGATCACCCTGGGGCGCTCCGTCGCGCGGCGTCACTGGGATGTTGAGAGCGGCGCTGTTATCAGACGTTCTTCGCCCGGATCTTTCCCCCCGCCACCCCGAGCAACGCACCACAACCAGACGGCCCCCGTCGCCCACAACGGCGCTCCCGCCGCCCGCGCCGCCGGCCAGGCCAGCGCCGCGATCCCCACGACCCACGCCGCGACCGCCAGCCGCGCCCCACGCGACGGTGCCGCGCGCCGGGCGGCGGCGTCGGCCGCCAGCGCGAGCGGCCAGTACGCGAGCACGTAGTAGTGCGTCCAGACGAGCGGCGAGGTCAGCAGCGCCAGCACGCACCACGCGCCGAACTGCGACCGGACGCTCCATACTCCCCGTTCCGTGCGCGGCGGCCAAGGCCGACTGTACCGCACGGCGGCCAGCGTGCTCGTCGCCAGCAGCGCCGCGGTGAGTGCGCCCCACAGCCCGACGCGGATCGTCGGCGGCAGCTCGGCGACGGTCACGTAAACCGGCCGCGTGTCGGTCTTGCCACCGCTCAGGGGCGAAAACAGCCGGCGCAGGACCATCGGCAGCGCCGTGTTGCTGTACATCGCCTTCGGCGGCTTCTCGGCGGTGAGCGTGGTCAGCGCGGAGTGTCCGCCGACCGCCCGCTCGCAGAACGCCCGGTGCTCGCGCCACGCCTCGGCCGGCCCCACCGACGCCGCGGGCAGGCCGAACCCCGCGACCCCGACGACCGCCAGCGCCACGCCAGCGGCGGTCCAGCGCCGCTTGAGCAGCAGGAACACGATCAGCACGGCCGGCAGCAGCTTGACCAGCGTGGCCAGGCCGAGGGCGACGCCGGCGGCCGCGTCGTGTCCGTGCTCAACGAGGTACCAGGCGGCGAGCACGAGGAACAGCACGAGCAGCATGACGTTGCCGAGCACGGCGCAGGAATGGACGTACGGGGCGAGCAGTGCGAGCGCCAAATAGGTGGCCGGCCGCGGTCCGCGGCGGACGCCGTTGTTGAGCAGTTGCTCAACGAGCGCGACGGCGGCGGCGAACAGGCCGACCGACAGCAGCGCGAACAGCGCGGCGGCCGCCGGCAGCGGCAGGAAGCTCCACGGCAGCATGAACAGCGTGAAGAACGGCAGGTAGTTGTGGACGCCGTACGCGTCCGTCAGCGCGCCGGTGTCGCGGAAATGCCGCGCCGTGTACCAGAAATCGCGAAAGTCGCTCGTCGTCTCTTCCTTGAGCGCCGCGTAGTCGCCGCCCTGCGCAGCCGGCCACACGCGCACCATGACGATCCCGGCGACCAGCAGCGCGTACACGACGCCCGCCGCCAGCAGCGGCCGCCAGCCGGTCAGCAGGGCCGTGCGACGCTCAGGCATGCCGGGCCCTCCGCCGCCCGCCGCGCAGCACGAAGGCGTACAGCCGGGCCAGGTGACGCAGGTAGCGCAGCTGCTCGCCGAGGTTGAGCTTGGTCTGTCCGGCGGTGCGGTCGGTGAACGTGATGGGCACCTCCACGACGCGGGTCCAGCCGTGGCGCACGATCAGCTCGAGCGCGATCTTGTAGCCGACCGGCCGCAGGTCCGCGAGCCGCAACGCCGCGCGGCGCACGGCGAAGAACCCGGACATCATGTCGCGGACCGGCGTCAGCGGGCGGGCCAGGAGCCGGGCCACGCGGCTGTTGAGCCGCCGCGCCCAGGGCCAGTGCCCGTCGATCTGCGCCCCCGGCACGAAGCGGCTGCCCACGGCCATCGGGACGGCAGGGTCGGCGAGTGCGGCGACCAGGTCCGGGATGCGCTCGGGCGGGTGCGAGAGGTCGGCGTCCATGACGACGACGATCGCGCCGCGGGCCACCGCGAGCCCCGCCAGCACGGCCGTCGCCAGGCCGCGCTCCGTCGTGCGCACCAGGCAGCGGACGGGGCGGTGAGCGGCCAGCTCGGTCGCGACGGCGGCGGTGCCGTCGGGCGAGTTGTCGTCGACGATCAGCAGCTCGGCCTCGGCGGGGGACACGCTCGCGAAGATGCGTTCGACGAGGCGCGGCAGGTTGTCGCGCTCGTTGTACGTCGGGACGACGATCGTGAGCGGCGGAGGCGGAGGCGTCACGTCGGGGATGGGGCGCGCCGGGACCACGGGCCGTCAGTCCGCCAGCGCGTACCGCACGATGCTGTAAATGGCCTTCAGCCCGTCCTTCCACGTGATCTTCTTGCCCTCTTCGTACGAGCGCCCGGAATAGCTGATGCCGACCTCGTAGACGCGCCAGCGGCCGCGGGCCACCTTGGCCGTGACCTCAGGCTCGATGCCGAAGCGGTCGGACTTCAGCTTCATGCCGCGCAGCACCTCGGCCCGGAAGACCTTGTAGCAGGTCTCCATGTCGGTGAGGTTCAGGTTCGTGAACATGTTCGAGAGGAGGGTCAGGAAGCGGTTGCCGACGTAGTGCCAGAAGTACAGGACGCGGTGCTCGTCGCCGCCGACGAAGCGCGAGCCGTAGACCACGTCCGCCCGTCCGTCGAGCAGCGGCTTGAGCAGCTTGGGATAGTCGCGCGGGTCGTATTCGAGGTCGGCGTCCTGGACGATGACGAAATCGCCCTGCACTTGCGCAAAACCAGTGCGCAGCGCAGCGCCCTTGCCGCGGTTGACCTCGTGCTGGAGCACCCGGATCCGGGCGTTCGGAAAGCGCTGCGCCAGCGTCGGGTACAGCTCGCGCGTGCCGTCCTTCGAGCAGTCGTCGACGACGATCAGCTCGCGTTCGATCGGCACCGGGGCGTCCAGCACCCGCCGGATGAGCTCGCACAGCGTATCCTTCTCGTTGTAGACCGGGATGACGATGCTCAGGAGCATGACGTGTTCCGTGTCGGATCCGAGCCCGGCGGGCCGGCGCTCACCAGGCCGGCGCCGTCAGCAACGGGTACAGCCCCGCGTCGCGCGAGACGATTGCCTCGCGAATCTGGGCCCGCAGCGTCCGGATCGGCAGCCGCCAGAGCCGCCGCGCCAGCGGGGCGACGTGCACGAGACCGGGGTCCGGCTCCGCGAAGGCGTCCAGCAGCGTCCGCTCGCACCAGGTGCGGTCGAACTCCGGGCGGCGGAACTCGTCCCACGTGTCCAGCAGGACCGGCAGCAGCGGCGCGCCGCGCCGCTCCACGCCGTTCAGCCCCGCGAACGCGAGCAGGGCCGCCGATTGCAGCCGCGGCTCCGCGTGGTGCGCGGTCATGAAGTGACGCACCCCGAGGGCGACGCGCCCGCGGTCCAGGCACAGGCACCCCGACAGGTACCGGACGATCGGGCAGGCCGGGCGGGCCGCGGCCTCGGTCTCCAGCAGCGCAGGCAGCCCTTCCGCCCGTGCGCGGGCGAACAGCGCCACCCGTTTCGACCAGCCTGACCGCGTCATCCGACCGCCGCCGGACCGTACAACCCCCGCGACCAGTGATACTTCCGCCACGCTATCGCAGTCGGCACGGCGCGTCAACGACCGCGCCCGCCCGCCCCGCGCGCCACGCGGCGGACCGCCGCATCCGGGCGCGCGCCGGCGGACGCCGCTCCGACGCAACCCGCGCTCAAGCGTCGTCGTTCAACACCGGCACGCCGTGACCCGGCTTGTTCGCGTACAGCAGCCAGTACACGACCGGGATCACGAAGAGCGTGAAGATCGTCGAAGCCAGCAGCCCGAAGATCAGCGCCCACGCCAGCCCGGAGAAGATCGGGTCGATCGTGATCGGCGCGGCCCCGAGCATCGCCGCCCCGGCCGTCAACAGGATCGGCCGCAGACGCACCACGCGGCTCTCCAGGATCGCGTCGAACAGCGTCCGGCCGCGGGCCAGCGAGAGGTGGATGAAGTCGACCAGGATGATGCTGTCGCGCGTGACGATGCCCGCCAGCGCGATCATGCCGATCATGCCCGTGGCGGTGAAGAACACGGGGTCCGCGAAGCCGCCGACGTTCTGCCCCGCCAGCGCGGTCAGCAGCCAGAAGCCCGGCATGACGCCCAGCACCGTCAGCGGGATCGCGAGCATGACGACGACGGGAATCGCGAACGACTTGGTCTGCGCGACGAGCAGCACGTAAATGGCGATCAGCGCGGCGCCGAAGGCCAGACCAAGGTCGCGGAACACGTCGAGGGTGATCTTCCATTCGCCCTCGCCCGCGAAATCGACGCGGATCCCCTCCGGCACGTACCAGCGGATGCCGCCGCCGTTGAACAGGAAGCTCCGCCACGCCGGCGCGCGGGGCTCGGCCCGCTCGATCCAACCGCTCCCGACGGTCTCCCGGTCCGACGCGGACACGTCGGGGCGTCCCGCGTACAGCCACGCGCGCGTGCGTCCGTCCGCGGTGTGGGCGTGATCGGCCAGCAGGTCCACCACGACGTCCGCCGGCGGCCGCCCGGCCGTCTCGGCGAACGTGTACACGACGCGCTGGAGGTTCTTGTGATAGATCGTCTGGTCCACCCGGCCCTCGGTCCAGGTGCCCAGCTCGCTGAGCGGCACGAGGTTCCCCGCGCGGCCCTTGACGTACAGCGCGCCGAGCTCGGCCGGGCTCGAGCGCTGCGCCCGCGGCACGCGCAGCTCGATGCGGAGCGGGTTCCGCTCGCCCGGGAGCTGGATCAGCCCCGCCGTCGCGCCGCCGACGGCCATCTGGAGCGTCGTCGCGATCTCCTCCACCGAGACCCCGTTCAGGGCGGCCTTCTCGCGGTCGGTCACGAACACGAGCTTGCGCTGCGGCGCTTCGATCGTGTCGTCCACGTCCACGACGCCGGGCTCGCGCGCCAGCCGCGCCCGCACGGTCCGCGCCGCCGCGAGCAGCTCGTCGTAGGACTGGTCCGGGCGGCCGTAGGTCTCGGCCACGATCGTCGCCAGCACCGGCGGTCCCGGCGGCATCTCGACCAGCGACAGGGCGGCGCCGTGGCGCGCGGCGATGGCCGTCAGGTCGGTGCGCAGCCGCAGCCCGATGGCGTGGCTCTGCTGGCGGCGGTTCTTCTTGGCGACGAGGTTCAGGCGGATTTCGGCCACGTTCTCGCCGCGCCGCAGGTAGTAGTGCCGGACCAGCCCGTTGAAGTCCATCGGGGAGGCGACGCCGACGTACGACGTGAAGTCGGTCACCTCGGGGACGGTCGCGAGGTACTGCTCGAACTCGCGGACCGCGGCGTCGCTGCGTTCGAGCGTCGTCCCCTCGTCGAAGTTGAGCACCAGCAGCAGCTCGTTCTTGTTGTCGAACGGCAGCATCTTCAGCGGCACCCAGCGCACCGCCGCCAGGCCCATCGCGGCCACGGTCAGCCCGGCGATGACGACCAGGAACAGCCAGGCGGCGCGGCGCGAGTGCAGCAGCGGCGCCATGAGCGGGTAGAAGAGCCGGTACAGCCGCGTTCGCCGCAGCGTTTCCAGGTCCTCGGCGTCCGTCCCGTGTGCGCCGCCGTGCGCCCCGGACCCGTCCGCCGCGGCCGGCCCCGTGTAGTGGCGCTTCAGGACGTGGTACGCCAGCCAGGGCGTGATCGTGAAGGCGACCACCATCGACATGAGCATGGCCACGGGCACATTCAGCGCCATCGGCCGCATGTACGGCCCCATCATGCCCGTGATGAAGAACATGGGCAGGAACGAGACGATCACGGCGAGCGTCGCGGTGATCAGCGGCGGGCGGATCTCCGCGACGGCCTCGAGGACGATACGCCGCGTCGCGCGGCGGCGCAGCGCGAAGTGCCGCGTGATGTTCTCGACGTCCACGATCGGGTCGTCGACCAGCAGGCCCAGCGACAGGATCAGCGCGAACAGCGTCACCCGGTTGATCGTGTAGCCCAGCAGCAGGTTCACCGCCAGCGTCAGGCCGAACACGACCGGGACCGCCACGGCGACGATCAGGGCCTCGCGCCAGCCCAGCCCGATCGTCAGCAGCGCGATGACGATGAACACGGCCACGGCCAGCCCTTCGACCAGCTCGTTGACCTTCTCGTCGGCGGTCAGCCCGTAGTTGCGCGTAATGACCAGCTCGACATCGTCCGGCAGCATGTCGCGCCGCAGCTCCGCGGCGGTCCGCAGCACGTCCTCCGCGACCCAGACCGCGTTCGTGCCCTTCTTCTTGGCCAGCGCGAGCGTGACGGCCGGTTGCGGCTCGTGGGCGGGGCCGCCGGCGGCCGGCGGGGGCGCCGGCGCGTCCCCGATGGTCGTGCCGGGGAACCCGTGGTGGGCGCTGAAGCCGCGTCCCGGGCCCCAGCCGTGCCGGACGTAGCTGACGGCTTCCGCGGGCCCGTCGCGCACGTCGGCGACGTCCTTGAGGAACACCGGCCGGTCGTTGAACACGCCGACCACCAGGTCGCGTAGCTCCGCGGGCCGCCCCAGCGCGACGCCCGCCTCGACCCGGACGACTTCGTCGCCGCGGGAGAAGTCGCCGGCGGTCCGCGTCACGTTCGACACCGCGATGGCCCGCTGCACCTCGAGCGGCGAAACGCTGAACGCCGCGAGCCGCGCGGGGTCGAGATCCACCCGCGCCGTGCGCGCCTGCCCGCCGACGACATACGCGCGCGACACGTTCGGCACGGCCGCGAGCCGCTCGCTTAACTCCTCCCCGATCCGGCGCAGGGCGTATTCGTCGGCCGTGGCGCTGGTCAGCGCGAGCGTGACGATCGGCACGTCATCGATCTCGACCGGCTTGATGACCCAGCCGGCCACGCCCGGCGGCACGACGTCCACGTGCTCGTCGATACGCTTGAAGATCTTGACCAAGCTGCGCTCGCGGTCCTCGCCGACGTAGAACCGGACGGTGATGATCGCCTGGTCGGGCCGGGACATGGAGTACACGTACTCGACGCCGTCGATCTGGTAGAGCAGCTTCTCCAGCGGCGTCGCGACGAGCTGCTCGACCTCGGCCGCCGAGTGGCCGGGGAAGCTCACGTACACGTCGGCCAGCGGCACGACGATCTGCGGATCTTCCTCGCGCGGCGTGAGCCACAGCGCCGCACCGCCCAGGGCGGCCGCCAGCAGCACCAGGATCAGCGAGAGGTTGGAGTTCAGGAACACCCGCACGATCGCGTCGGTGAAGGTGTGGGCCTTCACCGCCGCGGCCACGTCGGGTTGCGGCGAGTCCGTTGGCATCGCGCAGCTCTCCTGTCACCGCAGTCGCACCGACGGCGCCCGGTGCGGCGGTCGACCCGGCTTGCTCAAACGCACGGCCGCGATGCTACCGCGCCGCGCCGAGGGCGTCAGCGTTCCGCCGACGGGGCCGCGCCGCCGGGCCAATCGGTCCCGCCGCCGGCGGCGTAGAATGAGGATCGCATGGCGGATCCATCCTACGACGTGCTGGTCATCGGCGGCGGACATGCCGGCGCCGAGGCGGCCTGGGCTGCGGCCCGGCTCGGCGCGCGCACCGCGCTGGTCACGTTCGACCGCGCCGCCGTCGGCCGCATGTCCTGCAACCCCGCCGTCGGCGGCCTCGGCAAGGGCCAGATGGTCCGCGAGGTTGACGCACTCGGCGGGCTCATGGGGCTGGTGACTGACGAGACCGGCATCCAGTTCCGCATGCTGAACCGCGGCAAAGGACCGGCCGTCTGGGCGCCACGGGCCCAGGCCGACAGCCGCCTCTACTCCGCCGCGCTGCTCCGGCGGCTGGAGGCGTGCCCGAATCTGGACATTCTCGTGGCCGGCGTCGAAAGCCTGCTGAGCGAGCCTGCCGCGCGGGACGGCGCGCGACGGCGGATCACCGGGGTGGTGCTCGGGGACGGGCACCGGGTCGCAGCGCCGGCCGTCGTGGTCGCCACCGGCACCTTCCTCCGCGGCCTGATGCACACGGGGACCGACCGGACGCCCGGCGGGCGCATCGGCGAGGCGGCCGCCGGCGGCCTGAGCGACGCCCTGCGGGCCCTCGGCCTCACGCTCGGCCGGCTCAAAACCGGTACGCCGCCGCGCGTAGCCCGCGCGACGGTGGATTTCACCCGCCTCGTGGAGCAGCCGGGGGACGCCGACCCGCCGCCGTTCTCATTCCTCACGGAACGGATCACCCAACCGCAGGTGAGCTGCTGGCTCACGTCCACAACCGCGGAAATTCACGACCTGATTCGGGCGAACCTCGACCGTGCGCCGCTTTACACCGGGCAGATCGCCTCGACCGGGCCGCGGTATTGCCCCAGTATCGAGACCAAGGTCCTGCGCTTCCCCGACAAGGACCGGCACCTCGTGTTCCTGGAGCCGGAGGGCCGCGACAGCGACCGCATCTACCTGAACGGCGTCAGCACGTCGCTGCCGCGCGATGTGCAGGCGCAGATGGTGGCCCGGATTCCCGGTCTCGAGCACGCCCGCATCGTGCAGTGGGGCTACGCCGTGGAGTACGACTTCGTCCCGCCGGAGCAAACCCACGTGACGCTCATGTGCAAGTCTGTCGCCGGGCTGTTCCTGGCCGGGCAGATCAACGGCACGAGCGGCTACGAGGAGGCCGCGGGCCAGGGCCTGGTCGCGGGGGTCAACGCCGCGCGCTGGCTGGCCGGGCGGTCGCCCCTCATCCTCGGACGTGACCAGGCGTACATCGGCGTCCTGATCGACGACCTGGCGACGCGCGGCGTGACCGAGCCATACCGCATGTTCACCTCACGGGCCGAGCACCGCATGCACCTGCGGTACGACAACGCCGACGAGCGCCTCACGCCGCTCGGTCGGGAGCTCGGCCTGGTCGACGCTGCGCGCTGGGAACGGTACTGCGCAAAAGCTGCGCGAGTGCGCGAGCTGCTGGCCTGCTTCGACCGCCTCCGACACGAGGGCCGGCCGCTGCGGGAACGGCTTCGGCGTCCGGAGGAAGACGACGCCGGGCTGCTGAAAGATTACCCGGAGTTGGCCCCGTTCCACGCCGAACGTGACGTCTGGGCCCGGGCCCTGGTGGTCGTGAAGTACGAGGGGTACATCGAGAAGCAGCGGCGGTCCATCGAGCGCTTCCGGGAGTTTGAAGACCGGCTCATACCCGAACACCTCGCCTACGACCGCGTCCCCCACTTGCGCCACGAGGCCCGGGAGCGGTGGTCGGCGGTCCGCCCCCGCAGCATCGGGCAAGCCGCCCGGGTCAGCGGCATCAACCCCAGCGACGTGACGACGCTGCTGGTGTACCTCGCGGCGCAGGAGCCGCAGGGCGTCTGAAACCCTTCCTATTCTTCGTAGATTGAAACCGATAAACTTCCAGGACACCCTATTTGCGGTATATTGGTTAATGCGGGAAAACTGGATAATCTTCGCGGTGTTCTATGGCGAGAACTGAGCGCGACGGGCCGGCGATTCTGAAGAGCGTCTACACGACTGGGGAGGTGGCCGAGATCTGCAAGCTCAGCCAGCAGACGGTCATTCGCTGCTTCGACAACGGGCGCCTCAAGGGCTACCGGGTGCCGGGGTCGAAGTTCCGCCGCATCCCGCGCGACGCGCTCATCCAGTTCATGAAAGAGCACAACATTCCGCTCGACCAGCTCGACATGGGCAAGATGCGGGTGCTGGTCGTGGATGACGACCCGGCGATCGTGGAGATGCTGGTCGAGCTGCTGGAGCGCGACGGGCGCTTCGAGGTTGCGACCGCCGCGACCGGCTTCGACGCCGGGCTGAAGACGCGCGAGTTTCGGCCGAACGTCATCGTGTTGGACTACATGCTGCCGGACATCAACGGCAACGCGGTGTGCCAGAGCATTCGTCGCGACGAATCGCTCCAGGACGTGAAGATCATCATCGTGTCGGGCGTGATCGAGCGCGACCAGGTGGAGAAGCTCCTCCAGGACGGCGCGGACGACTTCATCCAGAAGCCCTTCAGCATCGAGCAGCTCGTGCGCCGCATCACGGAGCTCGTTCAGTCCTAGCCGCGCGAGGCACGCACCGTGGCCGAGTCCGTCACATCGCCCGAGCTCGTGCTGGCGCACCTGGACCGGCTGCCGACGCTGCCGCCGGTTGCCCTGCGGCTGCTTCAGGTGACGGGCGACGCCACGCGCGGCGCCGCCGAAGTCGTCGCTCTCCTGCGGGCGGATCCGGCCCTGACCGCGCGCTTGCTGGCGGTGGTGAACTCGGCCGCCGCCGGCCTGCGGACCCCGGTGACGACCGTTGAACGCGCCGTGCCGCTGATCGGTTTCCAGGCGCTGCGCGGCATCGTTCTCGCGACGGCCACGCTCGACATCTTCCCCTGCCCGCACGAAGGGACGGCGGCGGCCTTCGACCGGGCGGCGTTCTGGCGGCACGCCCTGGCGGTGGCGTGCGCCGCGCGGGGGCTGGCGGCGGCCGCGCCCGATCTGCGGGTCGATGCCGAGGAGGCCTTCGTCGCCGGGTTGCTGCACGACCTGGGCAAGGTGGCGCTCTCGGCCGTGTTCCCGAAGGCGTACGAGCGGGCGGCGGCGCGGGCCAATGCGCAGCGTGGCGACATTGCCGACTGCGAGCGCGGCGTGCTCGGAGTCGATCACACCGTGGCCGGGCGCCGCCTGGCCGAGCGGTGGCGGCTGCCGGTTCCGCTCCAGGAGGCGATCTGGCTGCACCATCTGGCTCCGGAGGCGCTGCCCTCGTCGGCTGCGGCGCCGGCCCTCATCGGGCTGGTCGACCTAGCCGACACGCTGGCGCGCGAGCAACACATCGGCTACTCGGGCAATCACGTGTTCTACGCCGACTCCGGCCGGCAGGCCGAGCGCCTGCGGCTCGCGCCGGAGGCGGTCCAGCGCGTCGTGACGGCCCTGCCCGAGGACGTGGCCCGCCACGCCGCCCTGCTGGGCCTCGACGGCGTGACGTCCGCGGACGTCTACGGCCAGGCGCTCGCGCGGGCCAACGACGAGCTCGGCCGCCTGAACGTCGAGCTGCTGGCCGGGCAGCAGCGGCTGGCCGCCGGGGCACGATACTTCCAGGCTCTGGTCGAGTTCGAACGGTCGCTGACCGAGTGGACCGCGCCCGCCGCCGTCGCGGCGGCGCTGGCCGCGGCCGCGCCGCTGGCGCTGCAACGTCCCCGCGTGGTGGCGTTCGGGCTGCGGCCGAACTTCGCGGCGTTGGATGTCTGCGCCGGGCCCGCCGAAACGGGCGGCTTGCCGCCCGCCCATCCGGTGCCCGTCGAACTGCTCGAATGGCTGACGACCGCGGGCGCGGCCCGCGAGCGGCTCGTCGAGGCGCCGCCCGCGCCGCTGCTGGATCTGTACATCGCCGCGACCGGCGCGGCGCCCGCCGCTCCGGTCTGGCTGTTGTGCGTGACGCACGACCGGCAGGTCGTCGGCGGCGTGCTGTACGAGTCGGAAGCCGACGAGCCGCAGCGGCTGGCCGGCGAGCTGGACGAGCTGCGCGCCCTGCTGACCAGCGTCGGGTTCGCCTTCGGCCGCGCCAACACGGCCAGCGCGGCCCGACGCCTGGCCGACGAGCTGGCCGAGAGCAACCGGCGGCTCCAGCACGTGCAGCACGAGCTGGCGCGCTCGCGGCTGCTGGCCACGATCGCGGAGATGGCCGCGGGCGCCGGCCACGAGCTCAACAGCCCGCTGACGGTGATCTCCGGGCGGGCCCAGATGATGCTGGGCCGGGCCGAGGATCCGGAGGTCCGCCGCAGTCTTCAGGTCATCATCGACAAGGCGCACGAGTGCAGCGGCATCGTGTCGGAGCTGATGGATTTCGCCCGGCCGCGGCCGCCGCAACTGGCCGACGTGGACGCGGCCGCGTTGCTGGCCGAGGTGCGCGTGGCGGAGCTGCAACAGCATCGGATGCCGGCGTCGCAGTTACGGGTGGAGACGCCCGGACCGGGGGCGCCACCGGCCGTGGTGCGGGCTGATCGGGCGCAACTGGCGAGCGTGCTGCACGAGCTTATCAGCAACGCCGTCGACGCCCTGCCGGCCGAAGGGGGCACGATCACGCTGCGCTGCGGCCCGGCGGCGGTCGACGACGCCGTGGAGCTGGTCGTGGCCGACAACGGCTGCGGGATGTCGCCGGCGACCCTCCAACGGGCCTTCGATCCGTTCTTCTCACACCGGCGCGCCGGCCGCGGCCGCGGCCTCGGCCTGGCGCGGGCCCTGCGGATCGCTGAAGCGCACGGCGGCAAAATCTGGCTGGAGAGCCGGCCGGGGGAGGGCACGACGGCGCGTGTGTTGCTGCCCCGAGGCGGTGGGCGGGCCCCAGGTGCGACGGTCCCGTGACGGCCAGGGGCGCGGCCCCAGCCGCTGCCCGCGTGTCGAGCCTGGAGCCACCCGAATGCGGGGTAGGTGCGCACGAACTCACGAACGCCGACCGGCCTCGAAAATCGGCTTGACGTGGCGGGGGGGCGGGCGCTAGGCTGCGCGCAGAAGGCGGCGAGGGCGGCGCCTTCGTCGGGCCGGCTCCGCACGGGGCGGAGTTCAACTCACCAGTGCCAAGAGGAGGTTTCCCATGGCACGCAGGGCGTTTCTCATGGCGACTGCGGGTCTCGTGGCATGGAGCGGAAGTGCGCGCGGCGGCCCCCTGCTGGTGGCGTGCCTGCCGAGTCTCCTCCTGAGCTCGTGCCACCGGCCGAACGCGCAAATCACGCCGCCGCGGCTCGAATCGTTCCGCGGCGCGGGCCAGGTGGAGGTCGTGGACGGGGGTGTCGTGTGCGTCGGTCTGGGGGCGGCGGCAGAGGATGAGAACGCCGCGACGTGGTTTCTGCTGACGCCGGGGCCGGGCGACATCGTGCTGGTCGACACTCCGTCCGGGACTTGGGTGGCAACGCCCGCCGAAGGTGCGGATCTCGCAGCGGCGGTGGGTGCGGGAGCCGCGGTGCGCTTCGTTCCGTCGCAGCCGCCGGGTGCCGCGCACACCGTGTTCGCGTCCTGGTCGGGACGCGTCGATGTGCGTCAGGCGGACGACGGGGTCTTGGATCTTCGGGCGACGGACGCCAAGACCGGCAAAGTCCTACGGGCGCGCTTCTGGATGGTTCCCGACGCGATCAGCCCGGGGCAAGTGCAAGACCAGACCACCTCATGCAGCACGCAGTGCAACAATGGTCACTGCTCGGTCACCTGCATCGGCAAACAAGCCGATTGCGGATGCAGGGGAGGGGACCCGTACTGCCGTTGCGGCGCGAAGCTCGGCATCGAGCTGTTGCCGCCGCCCATGCCGGCCTGATGTAGCTCCGACGGGCTGGGTGCCGTGAGAGGAAAGCCGGCGCACGCCGGCCCGGCGGCCAGCGACGCCTCTCGGCAGGAATTAGATACGGCCGGCCGAGGGCGCACAGCGGCTGCCGACCTCCGCACGGGGCCGGAGATCCCTCTCGGCGGCCTGCGCCGCTAACCGACGATGGGCGTAGCCCGGCCGGGGTTGCAGTCGCCGACCGAGCATTGCCCGCCGGAGGGCCGCTCGCCACGGGCCGCTTGCGTGGTGCTCAGGCGCAGGCGACCAGGTTGGCGGCTTCGGCGAGCACGACGATCGACGCGCCCGCGGGGTCGCGGATCTCGACTTTGACGAGCCCCTTGGCCTTGAGCTGCGCGCGCAGCGAGTCGCTGCCGATGTACACGATCTGGGCCAGCACCCGCTTGTCGCCGCGGAAGAACAGTTGCTGAAGCCGCTTCTTCACCGACGTGGACGTGCGCTGGTGGTCATCGTCCCACTGCGACCACGCCGGCACGCCGCCGGGCTGGCGAACCTTGACTTTTGTTCCCGCGGACAGGGAAAGCTTCATCGCACCGAGCATTCGCACAACTCCCGAAGCGCGGCCCCCGGGCCACGCACGACCAGCCGACACTCGCGCTCTCTCATGAGGAAATGGGGCGGGCAGCCGCTACCGACCGGCTGCTCACCTGGAGCAACGCAGCGCCGTTGCTCACGGCTTGGTGAGCCGATTGGGAGGGTATGCTACAGCGTACTTCAGTGTCTTCAAGGGCGGAGTCCGGAAAATGCGGGCGATAGTCTGATAAAAATGCCGATTTTTGCGGAAAAGGAACGAATCGTGGGCTGCTTTGCATTCGCATTGACATTTTGGGCGCGTTCGAGTACAACCGGAGAGTGAAGCGGTTTATTCTGAGAATACGGGGTACATTTCGTTGTGTGGAGGTCGGAGAGACGCACGACTCATCTCGAATGCCGTTCGATTTTACGCCCCGCCGGGGGGCGCAGCACGGTAACGGTCGTGATCTCGTCTCTCGGAAGAGTAAAGGAGGTTCGTCAGATGAAGAGCATGGCACTGTTCGTGGCCCTGATGTGCGTAGCGGCGGCGTCCGCGACCGTGCTGTACGAGACGCAGTTCACGGGCGGGGCGGGTCCGGAGTGGACGTTCTCGTCGTTCAGTGGGGGCACAACGCCCGTGGTCGATGAGTACAACGGCAGCGATCAGGTAAAGTTCTACGTCGGCACCGACAACACCGGTCGCAAGGAGTCGCGGGCGGTCGTGACGTTCCCGACGCCGATCGTGATTGCGGACTGGACGGAGATCACGATTCAGTACGACCTGACGCTGCCGGTCGGCGGGGACGTGGGTGGCGGGACGCTGAAGCGGCACAACATTTACTACGACTTCGACAACACGCCGAACCGCTACGTTGACCAGACGATCAACGACGGCGGCGCCACCAAGATGATCGCGTTCCCGGGCCGCGGCGAGATCAACATCGGCGCGACGCAGCCGGTCGAGACGATCGTGACGATGAAGTGGGTGTTCGACATCGTGGCGGGCACGGTGAACACGTACTTCGGCTCGACGCAGATTGACACGAATCTGGGCGGCACCCTCGCCAGCCTGACCGGCGGGCCGAACTTCACGAACTTCAGCTTTGCGCTGGTGAAGGACTGGTGGTCGTCGCCGGCCGGTTACACGTGCTACCTCGACAACTTCAAAGTGACGGGCATTCCGGAGCCGGCCAGCCTCGTGCTGCTGGCGCTGGGCGCGATGCTGCGGCGCCGCTAGTCGGTTCGCCGGTCGCCGGGCCGGTCGCGACGGCTTCGCCCTCTCGTATCTGGCGTGCCGCGGGCGGACTGCTGAAAGCGGTCCGCCCGCGGCCGCGCGCGGCTGACTTTCGCCCGCGCGGCCGGCAGGCGAGAATGCCGCCGTGCCGTCTGTCCCTCACCGCCGTCGCCGCATCGTGTGGGTCGGGCTGGCCGTCGTTCTGCTCCTGGCGGCCGGGTATACCCACCTGACCGACCCTGCGCGCCTGCGGGCGCGGGCGTTGGCACTTCTGCGGGAGTTGCCGCTCGAGGGCGCCGACGTCGCGCATGTCACCTACTCGCCCTGGGGCGGGCTACAGCTCACTGGCCTGGAAATCCGGCCGCGCTCCCCCGCGCCGTGGTACGCGACCGTCGGCGACGCCCCCCCGCTGCTGCACGTGACGCAGGCCCGCGTGGCGTGCAGCCCGGCGAGCCTGCTCTTCGGCCGGCTCCGACCGACCGCCATCGAGCTCGACGGTGCCGCGGTGACGTTCGTGCTGGACCCGCTGCGCCCGGAGTCGGACTGGCCGGTTCACGCCACAGAGCTCGACCGCGCGCAGTGGCGTGCCCTGGCCGAGGCGCTGCACGCGGCGTGGCCGGTGCTCCGCGTCGGGCGGCTGGACGTGCAGATCATGTTGCCGGATCGCGGCCGGCCGCACCTGTTCGAGCGCCTCGTGTTGCAGGCGACGGGCGGCGGGGACGCGGCCCAGTACACGTTGCGGGTGGAACGGCTGCCGGCCGGTCCGCAGCCGGTCGCGCGCGTGCGCTGGCGCCGGTTCTCGGCGGAGCTCGAGCTGGCGGTGGACTGGCTGGACCTGGCCAGCTCCGAGCGGCTGCTGCCGGGTCGGTTGCGGACATTCCTGGGGGAGACCGGTCTCGAGGGGCAGGTCCGCGTGGAGCGGCTGCTGCTGCGGGTGGAGCTGCCCACGGCGGAAGCGCCCACCGTCAAACCGGACTTGAGCCTGGCGGCGGCTGAGCTTCAACTGCGGAACCTGCGGTCCGCCATTCCGCTCGAGGCCGTCCGGGCCGGGGAGGTTCGTTCTCCCCGCGACGCGTTCCTGCAATTCGCTGACGGCGCGGCCGTGCTGACCTACCAGGCCGACGAACCGACCGCACCGGGGCGGCTGCGGCTGCGCGCGGAGGGGCGCGTCAACGGCGGCGCGGCGGCGCTCTCGCTGACGACCACGGCCGGCGTCCTGCCGCGGGTGCTGCGGCGAATCGCGGCGCCGCCGGGCGCGGCGCACGCACCGCTTCTTTCGCTGGCGGAGGTCGTGCATGCGGAAGGCACGCTCGACGAACTGGACTTGCCGACGCGCCGCACGGCCCCCCGTTTCCTGCAATCCCCGTATTTGCCGCACCCGCTCGTGGCGGCGCTCGAGGATTACGACGCCCGCGGCCGCGTGCGCGTGGTCGCCCGCGTGCTGCCCCCGACGGAGAGCCTGGAGGCGGGGAGCCCGCACCGCGTGGATCTCGCGGTGGAGGGACTCGGCGCGACGTGCCGCTACTGGCAGTTTCCCTACGAGTTCAACGACGTGTACGGGCGGGTCCACCTGCGGGCCGGGCAGCTGCACCTGGAGAACCTGCGCGCGCGCCACGAAGCGGCGTCGGTGTCGGCCAACGGGCTGATCAACAGCACAAACTCGTGGGCCGGGTTCGAGCTGACGGTCGCCGGGCGGAACGTCGCGCTCGACGCGGACTTGTACGAGGCGCTGCCGCCGCAGTACCAGGAGGCGTGGCAGCGGGCGGCTCCGCTCGGGGCGTGCGACGTGCTGACGCGGCTGCACCGCGCGGACGGCACGCCGGAGAGCGGCCCGACGGTCGCGAGCGTCCAGGTGGACGCGCGTCTGCTGCGCGGGAGCCTGGCCCTCGGCGACGGCCGTCGGCTGACGAACGCCAGCGGACCGATCGCGGTGCGCGATGGCACGATTCAGTTGTTAGATCTGCACGGCACGGCGGACGGGGCGGAGCTCGAACTGAGCGGCTTCCTCAGTGCGGGGGGGCCGGTCCGCACGAACCTGCGCGTGGCCGCGGCCGACGCCCCCGTGAGCTACGAGACATCCCTGGGCGGCGGCGACGAGGAAACGCACGAAGCGATCCGGTTCCAGGGTCGGGCCGACGTGTGGGGCCGCGTCTGGGGCACGGACGACCGGCACGAGAGCCACTACGCCGTGCGGCTCAAGAGCGGCACGCTGATCGGGTATGACCCGGCGCGGCCGTGGGATGTGTCCGGCGGGTGGGTCGTGGTGCAGGGCGACCGGCAGAACGTCACGGACTTCACGGCGACCCAAAACGCGGCGCGTCTCAGCGGGGCGGGCACGCTGCCGATCCAGGGACGCCCGGACACTCCCGCCGAACTGGATCTGCGGGGCGCGGCACCGGTGCTGGGCGACCTGCTGGACCAGTTTGTACCGCGTGCCTGGCGCGACGCCGCGGCCCAGCTCGGGCCGGACGGGCCCGGTCTGGTCGAACTTCGTTGGCGGGGGGCGGCGCCGCCCGCCGGGCCGCGAGCGGAACTCACGGTCCGCGCCGCGACGCTCGTGCCGCGCCCGGCGCCGCTGAGGCTGTCCGACACGGTGCTCGAGCTCGATCTGGCGGCCGACCGGTTCGAGCTGCGCTCGGCCACGGCGCGCTGGGGTGAGTCCGGTCGAATTGTCGCGCGTGGCGCGGGGACCTGGCAGGACGGCCGGCTCGAGGCGCGGGGCACGCTCGACGCCCGCCAGCTGCGCTTCGGGCCGGAGCTGACCGCGGCCGCGCCGCCGCCCGTGCGGCGCCTGCTGGAGCGGCTGGCGGCGTCCGGCGAGTTCGACCTGACACTGGAGGAGATTCGCGCGTCCGGGCCGCCCGAAGCGCGCGTCGTCGAGCTGGCGGGGCGGCTGCCGCTGCGGGCGGCCGCCCTGACAGCCGGCTTCGAGCTCCACGAGCTGACCGGCGTGCTGACGGGGACGTGCACGCTGGGGCCGGCGGACACGGTACGGCTGGCCGCGGAGGTGAACCTGCGCTCGGGCCGACTTGGGCGCTGGCCGATCACGGACTGGCAGGCGCGGCTGAGTGCGGAGCCGGGCGATCGGTGGGTGCGGCTGGAGGACGTGCGCGGGCGGCTGTGCGGGGGGCCGGTGCTGGGCGCGGTGCGGCTGGACCCGGCCACAGGCGAGTACGAGCTGTCGCTGGTGCTGGAGGACGTGGCGCTGGCCGAGCTGCTGCCGGGCGAGGGCGAGGGGGACCGTCCGCGCGGACGGCTGGAGGGGCGCGTGAACCTGAGCGGCCGCGCAGGGGACGACGGCAGCCGGCGCGGCAACGGGGACCTGCGGCTCCGCGGCGCGTCGTTTCTTCAGGCGCCGGTGCTGCGGAGCGTGGTGCGGGCGGGGCGCCCGCCGGACGAGCGGATCGACGAGGCGATCGATCAGCTCGCGGCGCGGTTCCTGTGGGAAGGCGACGTCCTGCGGTTTCTGCGGCTCGACCTGCAAAGCGCGGAGCTGCGGGTGGTCGGCGAAGGGACGTGGAACCTGACGGACGACACACTGGCGCTGCGGCTGGTGGGCGCGCAGCGTCCGGGCGCGCGGCATCTGCCGGGACTGAGCGAGCTGCTGGAGTCGGCGCGGCAGGAGCTGGTGCAGTACCAGGTGGAGGGTCCGCGGGCGGCGCCGCGTGTGACGGTGCGGCCGCTGTACAAGATCGACGATGCGCTGCGGGAGCTGGTGCGCGGCGGGGGCGGGCGCTAGGCCGGCGGCTTGAGCACCGCGGCCTGCGACGTGGGTCCGCTCAGGCGGGCTTCGAGCGGCGTGCGCAGGCGCACGTGCCGCACGTGGGGGCTCTCGTACGCAGCCGGCTGGGCGTCCAGCCAGCCCCAGTCGACGAAGCCCTGCTCGGAATGGGGGTTCACGGCCAGATAGGCGATCCCGAACGACGTCAGGTTCTGGAAGAAGTGGCTGCCCTGCGACGGGGGGATCACGAAATCCTCGGGGGTCGTCTCCACGATCACGCGCGCGGCGCAGATCTGGCTCCAGTTCACCGGGATACCGAGCGTGCTGTGCGAGCTGCCCCAGCGGCCGGGGCCGATCAGCACGCATGGCCGGTTCTCGGACATGAGCCGCTGGTTGAGCGCCCCGATTTCGCGGGCCATCGCGGGCGTCCGCACCGGGTCGAAATGCTCCGGGCGCACGTAGATGACGTCGTGCAGGCCGCCGATCACGCCGTGACCGAGCGCGTGCGGGCTGTAGCACAGCAGGGCGGACCGCTCGAACTCGCCGACCTCCACGCCCTCGCCGTCGCGTCCTTCAGCGCAGGGGCGGATCTGGAGCACGGCGAATTCGCGGGGGCTGGCCTCCAGGTTCACGGCGAACTCGAGCTCGACCGGGCTGTTGAGCCCGCTGCGGCCGATCTCCAGCAGACGCGTCAGCAGCGGCGCGAGCGGGAAGACCTGCGACTTGAGCACGTGCGCGAACGTGACCGCGCGGACGCCCGGTCGCGTGACGCCGTCGTAGAACGCCCGGTCGGCCGCCGACCAGACCGAGCCCAACAAGTGCAGCGTGCCGTGCCGCTCGGCCTCGTCGAGATCCAGCCGCACCACGCAGCCGTCGTCGTCGACCGGGTCCGACTCCGCCGCCAGGTCCACCGCGTAGAACGTGCGCTGCGACTGGTTGAGGAACTCCTCGACGTCGGCCATCTGCGGGAGGGCCTGCGGGTGGGCCGGACAGATCCGCAGTGCGTGGCCGCCGTCCACGACCGTCTTGCCGAGCCCGAGCGCCAGCGACGCCACGCCGTCCTCCGGCCGCATCGGCTCGAAGGGGTAGTAGTTGTACGAGCGGGCCACGCCGGAGAAGTTCGGGTAGAAGTAGCGGTCGTGCCGCGCGCCGACGACCGGCTGGAGCACGACGGCCATCTTCTCCTCCTCGATGCGGTTGGGGGTGGCCTCGAGGTAGCGGCGGGCGGCGGTCGCGAACGTCGAGGCGTAGACGCGGCGGATGGCGTCGAGAAGCTGGGCCAGGCGCGTGCGGGGGTCCGGGGCGTTGTTCGGCAGCATGTACGTGGCGTACACGCCGGCGAACGGGTGATGTTGCGAGTCCTCGAGCAGGCTGGACGAGCGGACGGCCAGCGGGTCGCGGACGGTATCGAGCAGGGCCCGGAGATCGGCGACGACGTCGTCCGGGAAGCGGCCGGCGGCGAACGCGGCCCGCAGCTCCGCGTCGTCCAGGGTGCAGAGCGTGCTGAGGCGGAGGCGATTGGCGTCGAGGAACTCGTCGAACACGTCCGTGCCGATGACGACCGAGCGCGGCACGTGGACGCGCACGCCGGGGAACTGGGCCTCGAAGTTCGCCGCGGCGAGCAGCGCGTCGACGAACGCCAGGCCGCGGGCCTTGCCGCCCAACGCGCCGCCGCCGATGCGCGCGAAGGCGCAGCCGGCGTCGAACCGCTCACGGCTGAAGTCCTCGACGATGCCGCGGCGGCTCTGGCGAAGCGTGTCCTGGAGACCGCGGATCAGGTAGCGGCGGAGTGTTTCGAGGTCGCCGAACTCGGAGACGCGCCGCGGGCGCATGCGGCGGGCCAGGGCGAACTCGGTGCGGGCCCGGAACCAGTTGCTGAAGTGGTTGCGGCGGGCGTGGTACTCGATCGACTCGGCCGGCACGTCCCGCAGGACCCGCAGCATGCTCCGCAGGTCGCCGGCCCGGGCCACCTCAGTGCCGTCGGGCCGGCGGAAGACGAAGTCGCCGAAGCCGAAGTTGTCGCGCATGAAGTTGCTGACGTCACGCAGCAGCGTGGGCGAGCGCTTGTGCAGGAAGCGGGCCCCGATCTGCTCGGCCAGCTCGGCGTTGCCGGCGTCCGACGACTGGAGCAGGGCGGGCACGTCGGGCAGCTCGACCTTGACGGCCGTGATGAAGTCCAGCCCTGCCCGCGGGTCGATCCGGCCCCCGCGCTCGAACGCCACGTCCGTGATCACGCCGAAGATGTGGCGCCGGTAGCGGCGGTACAGGTCCATGCCCTGCTCGTACGTCTCGGCCACGAGCACCTTGGGGCGGGCCCGCATCCGCAGCAGCTTCTGCATGTGGTTGAGGCCGTCGGCCATCACGGCGCGGGTCTGCTGGACGAGCTGGCTGTAGATGATCGGCAGCAGGGAGGACCGGAAGCGGACGGAGTCCTCGATGAGGATGATCACGCCGACGTCGCCGACGCGCGTGTCGTGGTCGGCGTTGCGGCGGTCCTCGAGGACCTTCATGATGGCCAGGAAGATCTTCGTGTCGCCGTGCCAGACGTAGATCCCGTCGACTTCGAGCTGGTGGCGGGCGTGCTCGAGGCGGGCCAGCTCCCACTCGTTGGCGACCAGCAGCACCACGGGCAGGTCGGGATTGAGCTGACGGACCGTCCGGCTGAAGCGGGTCACGTCCATGTCGCCCAGACGCAGCATGGTGATCACGAGGTCGAACGCTCCCGACCGGATGGTGCCCAGCGCCTCCTCGCCGGTGGAGACGCGCGTGATGTTCGGGGACTGGGTAAGGCCCAGGTCCATGAACTCGCTGTAGATCATCTCCGTCAGTAGCCCGTCCTCTTCGAGAATGAACGAGTCGTACGGGCTGGAGACGAGCAGAACCTCCTGGATGCGATGCGGCATCAGGTTGGGGAAGCGGCCCAGCCGCCAGTCGTGCCCGCCGGAAGCCGGATCGCGGGGCAGGGGCATCGGGTTCGGTGCGGGTGCGGACATGCAGCGGCCCTCGCAGGGTCAGGGGGCCATGATACCCGCCCGCCAGCGGCGGGAAGACCGGCGGTTTCAGTTATGGGATCCCGGGGGGATGACTACCGGGTTGACAGCGTTTCGTGGAACCGATACAAGCGCGAAAGCGAACGGGCGGCTTCCGCCGGTTGACGGCTTGGGTGCCGCTACCGTTCAGGGCACGGCCTCGACGGTTGGGGTCGAGGCGCTTCGCGACTGCGGCTTGGTCGGGTACGGTTCCGGTCGAGCGGTCCGAGGGTTGTGCGTGGAAGGGGATCGAGGCGCGGCGCGGGGCTTCGCCCTTGGTGCGCCCGCTGTTCCCGTCCGGCGGGCTGTGGCGCGTTCGGGGTCTCCTTCCGATGAAGAGACATAGCGGCGGCGTTGTGCTCGGACGCCGCCGTAGTTGAGAGCAAGTTGCACCTCGGTTCTTTCCGCCGGGCCGGCGGAGCTGCGGCACGGTCGGTTCGTGTCGCGTCGGCTGCGGTGCGGATGGCCGGTGGTCTTTGGGTGTAGGAGGCTCGACGATCATGAGGAAGACAGTGCTGTGTATCTGGCTCCTGGGCGCGACGCTGGTCGCCCAGGCGGCCGGGCTGGACAAGCTGACGGCCGTACCGACGACGGACTCCAAGGCGCCGGTGGTGCTGGGCACCCGGCTGCCGTGCCCGGCCAACACGGTGTACGGACAGCCCGTGCATGAGCCGACGGCGAACTGGAGCGCGTTCACCAGCGAGGTTCAGCCGGGCTACAAGGTGTACGAGGACTTCCCCGTGACGGCGGGGCAGTACTGCGACATCCACTTCTGGGGCCTGAAGGCCTACAACCCCGGCACGGGCTGGAGCCAGTGCACCGAGGACCCGGTGACGTTCACGATCGAGTTCTGGGGCCCCGGCGCGTTGCCGGGCGCGCTGGTTGCCACGTACACCGTGACGATCAGCGGCGTGAACACGGGCCAGACGTTCGCGGGCTTCCCGCTGTACGAGTACAACGCGGTGCTGAGCCCGTGCGTGGACGCCGCCACGGTGGGTTGGGTGTCGATCCAGGGGACCGGCGACAACTGCTGGTTCCTGTGGATGAGCGGCACCGGCGGCAACACGAACTGCCTCCAGTACGACGGGACGTCGTACAGCGCGCAGGCGTATGACCTGGGCCTGTGCCTGACGGGCGTCTACACGCCGACGTACGGGGCGTGCTGCAACGACTTTACAGGCGCGTGCACGGACAACGTGGAGCTCCAGGACTGCCGCGGCGCGGGCCTGCGCTTCACGCCGAATGCGTTGTGCGCGGAGATCACGCCGGCCTGCGGTCTGCTTCCCGGGGCGTGCTGCTTTGCGGACGGCACCTGTCAGATCCTGACGCGGATTGAGTGCCAGGCCACGCCGGGCGACATGAACTGCGACGGCATCGTGGACTTCGACGACATCGACCTGTTCGTCGAGGCGCTGGGGTATCCGGGCGGCGCCGGCTGGCCGTCTGCGTGCCCGTGGATCAACGGCGACTGCAACGGTGACGGCAACGTCACGTTTGACGACATCGATCCGTTCGTCGGGCTGATCGGCACGGTGTATGTCCAGCGGCAGTGGCTCGGGCCGAACACGACCTGCGACCAGTGTCCGTGCATTGTCATCTGCCCGGCGGGCAGCACGCCGGAGGCGGAGGCGTGCGGCGCGGACACGAACGGCGGCTGCAATTCGAACCCGCCGGCGTTCGAGCCGATCGCCAGCGGCCAGACCAAGTGCGGGACGGGCTGGTTCAACGGCAGCACGCGTGACACCGACTGGTACGAGCTGGTGTTGACGCAGGACTCGATCATCACGATCCAGGCCAAGGCCGAGTTCCCGGCCCTCGTGGGCCTGCTGGAGCAGGCTGTCCTGGGCGTCCCGGGCTGCGGCAATGTCACCGGCTACCTGGCGCCGTACGCGCTGGTCGAGCCGTGCGAGCTGGCCGACATGTCGACCGACTGCTACCCGGCCGGCACGTACTACGTGTTCATCGCGCCGCAGTTCGCGGACAACGTGAACTGCCCGGCGGACTACGTCCTGACGGTGACGACCGCGCCGTGCGGTCCGCTGCCGCGCGGGGCGTGCTGCCTGAGCGGCGAGTGCCTCGGCACGTTCACCGAGCAGCAGTGCACGGCCCAGGCCGGCGTCTGGTTCGCGGGCGAAAGCTGCGACACGTACGTCTGCCCGCCGCCCCAGCCGGGCGAGGTGTGCGC
>CALGJV010000034.1 GCA_937928595.1 uncultured Phycisphaerae bacterium
GGTGCAGGCCATGGCGCGGGTGATTAGCCGCTGCATCCGGGCGCACATGCGCGGCGACGACCCCGTGGCGCTGCTGCGAAAGCTGATGCCCGATGCGCTGGGTGTGGCGCTGCCCGAAAGCATGACGCTGGCCCGGCTGAAAGGGCTGGCGCACGCGGCGAAGCACGTTCCGCGGCCCAAGCTCGCGCTGGCGTCCGGTCTACTGCAAAAGCACGCGGCGGCCGTGGACGTGATGAAGCGCCGCATGCAGGTGCCGGCATCGGTGCTTCAACAGTTCGCCGAGGAGGCGAAACGCCCGGCGGCCACTGTGCTGCGCAAGGCCACGGCCATGGCCGAGGAAAAGCTCCAAGCGGCCATGACCGAGATCGTAGACAGGGGGCTGCCCACGTCGAAGGGCGTGGCAGTGCTGACTGACGCCTTCAGGGCGGCCGGCGTGGCGCCCACCAATAGCTACACGATCGAGAACGTGTACCGCACACAGATTCAGCTGGCTTTCGCTGCCGGCGAGGCCGACGTGGACGCGGCCCCAGAGGCACAAGAGCTCCTCTGGGGGTACAAGTACGTCACCGTCGGCGACAGCCGAGTGCGGGCGACTCACGCGGCCATGGACGGCACGACATTGCCTAAGGACGACCCGTTCTGGCGAGAGAACATGCCCCCCAACGGCTACTCCTGCCGCTGCAAGGCCATTCGGCTGTACGAGGAGCAGCCGGTAGTACGGCCACCGCGGGCAATTCCGATCGACGGCGAGCCGGTGCTGGTGGAGGCCGACCGCGGGTTCGCGTTCAACCCGGCCGAGCTGTTCACAGCCCCCAATATCGACCTGACGAAGTCCTACCCCGTGCTCGAGGCCCCCGCGCAGGTGGCGGCCAAGTGGGTGCCACCAACGCCGGCGGTGCCAGAGCAGCCACCACCGGTGGTGGCGCCACAGCAGGAACTCACACCCAAGCCGGTGCCCGAAGCGGCCGCAAAGCATGGGCTTCCCCCGGCTGCGAAGGGCGCGTGGGTGCAGATGGCAGATGGGCACGTCTACCAGGTCAAGGGGCTGAAGCTGCTGCCGGCGAAGGCTGGCAAGCCCGCGCAGTGGGAGTTGCGCCTACTGAAACAGGACGGCAAAGAAACCTACCGCAGGGTCGATGACGGCGTGATCCTGCCGGTTGTGCCCCAGCCGGGCAAGCTTCCGGATCCGGGCGGGGCGAAGCCCGTGTTCGCCAGCGACACGAAGCACGAACTGCCGGCGTGGCTGTACGTCGGCCGATGGGTAGAACACAACGGGTCAGAGTGGCAGTTGCTGGACGTGCAGAAGTCGGGGGCGATGTGGATCATGAAGGGCCGCGACGTGCAGGGTGGCCAACACGTGGCGCGCTGGCATCCCGACAGTGGCCCCGGCACGTTCCCGCTCATGCCCGCGCTGAAGCCCGCGGCAGCGAAGTCGGGGCCCATTCCCGCCAAGTACGTGACCAAAATGGCTGCCCCCGACGTGCAGCCCGGCGCCATCGTGGCGGTGGGCCAAGGCGGTGCGCAGAAGGTGCTCGACATCGCCCCGGCCGAGGTGGTCGGGCAATATTGGATCACGACGGTAGACGACGCCGGAAACGTCTCAAAGTTCACGCTGGCGAAGAACGCCAAGCTCAAGGTGCTGGCCACGCACGAGCAGGGCAAGCTCGCAGAGCAGGCGGCCGGTTACGTTGTGGTTCCCAAGTCTGTCGCGGCGCCGGCCACGGTGCCGCCCTCCATGAAGACCGGCGGCCGGGTTTTCAAAACCGACACGTTCACGGTTCAGGTGCGGCGGCTGGACAACGGCAGCACGGACGTCGTGGTCGACTCGCCCGCAGTTCCGGCGCGGCAACAGGCCATGGCCGACGAAGAAGACGAGCGCATGTATCACTTCTATCACGGCGGCCGTGACGACCAAAACATGGCTTCGCCCGCGGAAATGGCGTCAATCAAGAGCTGGGCCGGCTCAGGCTACGCCAGCATTCGGTGGGTATCGAGCCGCGGACAGTGCGGCCTGACGCCGGACGACGCCACTGAACGGGCGAACGCGAAACGCGACGCAGCGAACCTGGCGTCCGTCTACAGGAAGGCGGCGGCGCAGGGGCAGCTTTCGAAGCACACGCTATTTCGTGGCGTGGAGCGACTGCCGGAGAAACTGTACACCGCGCTGACTACGCCTGGGTCCGAGATCCGTGAGGCCGGCTGGACGAGCTACACTTCGCACGTACATATAGCCCAGAAATTCGGGTTGCTGACGATGGAGATCCGCGGCAACACCGAGGGGCTGTGGATTCGAAACGGCGGCGGGCTGCACTCCGAGAACGAAAGCATCGTGCCGCCGGGCTACCGCTGGAAGGTCGTGGGCGTGTTCGACCGGGAAACGGGGGAACTACTGACGACGCGCGAGCAGATCGCGGCGCGGAAGAAGGTGCACATCGTGGGCAGGATGCTTAAGCCGAAGTACAGGCTGGCGGGCCCGTGGCGGCAGGTTCCGCCCGGGCAAGACGGACCACGGATCAGGTACGACCCGCGCATGTCGCACGTGGGCGACGCCACGGGCATGATCGTCGTGCGGCAGGGCGAGCCGCTGCCCGAGACGGGCCCGGCTGCCGGGTTGCAGGAGCTGGACCCCCAGACCGGATACCCGCTGCTGACCGACGAAACTTGACACGGGTCGCTGGCGAAACTTTGATGGGGGCATGACAGCGCGTGCAACAACGCCGATCCGAAAGAGCCCGCTGACGCTGGTCTGTGCAGGGGCGGCGCCGTTCGTTGCGGCGGGCGCGCCCGAGGCCATAGACGGCGTGCCGCGGAGACGCTACCTGAAGGAACTGATCCGGGTCGGCCAGTACGTGAAAGCATCCGAAGACCTGGAGTTCACGGTCACCCCGGCCACGCTAGATAACTGGGTGACCCAGTTCCGGGCCATGCGAAAGGCGGGCGTTCGGGTGCCCATCCCGGCCTCGCACGATGGGGCCGACGATCCGGACGCGACGCGGGGCTGGGTGGACGACATGTTCGTCCAGGGCGACAGCCTCTACATGAGCTGCACGCTGGTCGGCGACGACGCGATTGTGGCCGCGGCCCGCAACGACGTGTCGATTTTCTCGCCCCACGAGTTCATCGACGGGGCAGGTAACCGCTACAAGCGTCCGATCATGCACGTGGCGCTGTGCCCCGACCCAGTCGTGCCGGGGCTGGGCGCGTTCATACCGCTGGCCGCATCGCTGCGGCTACAAAGGAGCCAGAAGATGCTGGAACTGATCCAGAAGATCGCGGCGGCGCTGGGCATCAGCGAGGAGGTGACCGAGGAAAACGCCGAGCAGCTGCTCGTGCCGGTACTCAATGCGCTGATCGCCCGAGCCAAGGCGGAGGGCGGCGCGCAACCGGCCCCGGGCACGGCTGCGCCGGGTGCGCAGGCGGAGGGCAGCGGCGTGGCGACGGGCGGAACGGCCAGTACCGTGACCGACCGCACCATCACCGACAATCTGGCCGCGAGCCGATCGGCGGCCGGGCCAAACGCCATGGTCGTGCGGGTGCTGGCCGACAACCGGCGCATGCGCATCGACCGGGCGGTGGAGAAAGGCATCCTCCGCAGGCCCGCGGCCCAGCGGCTGATCGAGCGATACATCGGCGAGGGAAACGCGGCCGTCGCGCTGGCCATGAGCCGGGGCGATGCCGGCGACGACTTCGACGCCGTGATGGAAGCCTTCGAAGCGAACGGCCCCGTGGCGCTGGCCACGGGCACCAAGACGGGGCCGCAGTTGCAGCCCCTGCCGGACCCGGCAAAGCCTGGCACCGGGGGGAACGCCATGATGCGTGCTGTGGATGCGGCCCGCAGGGCGGCCGGCTGCAAGGACTGAAGGCCCTGGCCGCGCGTAAGCGGCCAAAACGTGCGGCAGCAAGCCGCAAGGAGCGAAAATGGCGACCAAGACTGAGGCGAATTACACCGGCGATTGGCTGCTCGACGAAGCCGCGAGCAGGCGCAGCCGCAAGGTGGGCACGCTGCTGTCCGGGCAGAACGTGAAGTGTGGCACCGTGTGCTACCGCGGTCAGGATGGGAAGTGGAGGGTGGCCACCGGCCGGGCCAACGACGTCCATACATACACGTTCACCGGCACGGCGACCGCGGGCTACTTCACGCTCACGCTCTGGCACAAGAGCGGCTATTGGGTGACGACGGCGCCGATCGCGTGGAATGAGACGCAGGCGAACGTCGATGCGGCGATCGAGGCGGTGCTGGGGTCGGCCTCGGTGACTGCCACGATTGTTGGCGGCGGCGGATCCGCCATTACGGCCGTCGGCATCGAGTTCAGCGGCACCGGCTACGCGGCGACGGTGTGGCCGCTGGGCTCGTGCGCGTGGGCGGCAATGACGGGCGTCACCGCGTGCGCGGTGACACGTAGCATGTCGGCGGGCTACCCGAACGAGGTCCACACCATACTGTTGCCCGGCGCCATGACGGCGGGCACGTGGGTGGCCGACTATCCGCTGTGGGACGGTTCGCGAATCACGCTGAAAGTGGCGTGGGAAACCAACATCGCCACGACGATCACCGCGATCAACGCGGCCATGTCCACGGCGGCGGCCATCTGGTACGGCGCCGCGTCGACCGGTGCCGTGACTGCGAGCTCGGACGCGAGGACGTTCACGATCACGTACAGCGGCAGCGGTTGTGCCGGCATCCCGGTGGGCGGACCGCTGACGCAGGTCGGCGTTGGGTCGATCACGAGCACCGGCACCGGAACGGTCAGCACCCGCAGGTCGCCCTACGCCGAGGGCATCGCGCTGGCCGACTACGACGCCTCTTCGGGCGATCTCGCCGGGTGTCAGTTCCTCGTCCGAGACGCGGTGGTGGACGGCGACGCGCTGATCTGGAACGGGTTCGATCCTGCCTTCACGACCGCCGTGCTGGAACGGCTGGGCATCATCGTGGTGAACGAGGGCGCGCTGCGGTCGCGGCTGTGAGCACCGCACGCCCCAGGGCCGGCCGCGTAACAACGCAGGCCCGAAACCCCGGCAACGGCCGGCAAGGAGCATGAAATGCTGAACGTGTTCGCGGGCGACGCCTTCACTATGGCCTCGCTCACTGCGTCGATCAATCGAGTTCCGTTCAAGCCCGCACGAATCGCCGAGCTCGGGCTGTTCAGCGACAACGGCATCGACACGACGACGGCCGTGGTGGAGGAGGCGGCCGGCGTGCTGGGGCTCATCCCGTCGAGGCCGCGTGGCGGCCCGGCGAACTCGGCCTCGCCCGAAAAGCGCAAGGCCAGGTCGTTCGTCGTGCCGCACCTGCCGCTCGAAGACAAGGTCATGGCCGACGAGGTGATCGGCGTGCGCAAGTTTGGCAGCGAGGATCAGGAGGAAACCGCGGCGGCCGTGGTGACGCGCAAGCTCACCAAGCTGCGGCAAGCCCACGAGGTGACGCTCGAGTGGCTGCGGGCCGGGGCGTTGCAGGGCGTCGTCGTCGACGGCGACGGGAGCACGGCGCTGTACAACCTGTTCACCGAGTTCGGCCTCGGCGAAACAACGGTCGATTTCGCGCTGGGCACGAGCACGACCGACATTCGCGGGCAGTGCCTGGCGGTCAAGGAACTGATCGAGGACGCGCTGGGGGCGGCCACGTATGACCGCGTTCACTGTCTGTGCGGCTCGCAGTTCTTCCGCCGCTTCATTGGCCATGCTGAGGTGAAGTACGCCTACGCCTACTACCGCGAAAGCGAGATGTTGCGGAACGACCCCCGGGCTGGGTTCGAGTTCGGCGGCATCACTTTCGAGCAGTACCGGGCCAGCGTTGGCGGCCGGCCGTTCATTCCGCCGGACGTGGCGCGCTTCTTCCCGGTGGGCGTGCCCGACCTGTTCGTTACGGCGTACGCGCCGGCGACGTTCGTGGAGGCGGCCGGCACCATCGGGCTGCCGTTCTACGCGAAACAGGAGAGCCTCGAGTTCGACACCGGAATCAAGATCCACACGCAGAGCAACCCGCTTCCGCTCTGCACGCGGCCGGCGGTTCTGATCAAGGGCTATACGTCGAACTGACGCGGCACCCGCCCTGTGGTGCAGTTGCGGAGGGCGTTCGATGCTGCTGTCCGACGCGGCCGTTCTGTCGCCGCTGTACGAAACCGACGTGCTGTGGCGGGTGCTCGTGCCGGCTATCGGCAGTCTTCTGGCATTGGCGGCCGGCCTCGGGTGGTCGCTGCTGATGACGCGTCAGCGCTCGCTCGACAGCCGGGTGGCCCACATCGAGAAGCGGCTCGACGCCGCCACGACTAGCGACTTCTGCGCGCTGCAGCACGCGTCGCTGGCGCAGCACATCCAGGACGTGCTGCGTCCCATCACCGACCAGCTCAGGCGGCTCACGAACGGCACACTCGAAAGCATCATCTCGCGCGTGGCGGAGGTCGAGTCCGAGATTCGCACGCTGCGGGCTGTCATGGACGAGCGGCACCCCCGCGCAACGGAGTGACCGGTGGCATACTGCACGCGGGCCGACATCGAAACCGTGTTCGGCGCGGCCAACGTGGCCACGTGGGCCGACCGCGACGAGACGGCGGACCCAGTGGCCATCGCGGCCCGCATTGCCGCGGCCATCACGCACGTCACCGATTTTGTGAACAGCTACTTCCGAGGCAGCCGGTACAACGTGCCGTTCGCCGAGCCGCTGCCGGCCATCATGAAGAATGCGGTGGCCACACTGGCCGGCGTGTGGCTGTATGAGGGCCGGGGCGTGGAGGACTTCGACCCTGCGAGCGGGGCCCCCGGGCACCGGCTGCGATGGTCGAAGCGCGACGCCGAGGCGACGCTGTTCGCCATCAGGTCGGGCACGCTGCAGGTGGACATTACGCCCATCGCCACCGGCACGCCCGAGGTGGTCCCCGGAAAGGCCCGCACGGGCGCGGCGGACGCCGGCGTGCACCTGTAGCACTCCGGAAGGAGCACATGTGCTGGAAATACACGCTAAACTCGATCTGGCCCAGCTCAGGGCCGCAGCGGACCAGGCGCTGCGTGCGCTACAGGGGCAGGGCGACGCCAACCATCCGGTGCGGGTGGGCTGGCGGCACGTGGCGCGCCTGTACCGCTCCTTCGCGCAGCGTCGGTTCAGCGCGGCGGCCCGGGGCGACGGCACGTGGAAGCCGCTGGCCAAGTCGACACTCAAGCGGCGGTTCTATGCCCCAGTGGCACGCGCCAGGCGGTTCGAGCGCGACGGTTTCGAGACGGACCCGGCGCGGCAGGCCAAGCGGCTTAGGGCGGCGCGGGCCAAGGCCCGCAAGACCGAGAAGGCGTTCGCGGCCGGCAAGTACAAAGTGGCCATCCTCATTGACACGGGAACGCTGCGGAGCGCCCTAGATCCCGAGTTCCACGGGCTGCCCGGCCAGCTGCAACAGGAGATTCCGTTCGGAATCCGGGTGGGCTACGGCGGCCCGCACGCTCACCCCGAGGGCAAGGGCGTAACGGTCGCGGACGTGGCGATGTTTCACGACCAGGGCGGGCCCAACGGGCGGCCCCCCAAGCGTTCCATCATCGTGCCGCCCGACGACAGGACCGTGCAGCGCATGGCGGCCGTGCTGCGCGATAAGCTGATGGAGGCCATGGGCGGCGAGGCCGCCGCCGGATAGGAGGCCGCTGGTGAACGCGAACGAAATCGTGGTGGTCCGCGGCAAGGACGCTTGCGAAGTGTGGGGGCAGGGTTCCAACACGATTCAGGTGTTCACGCCATACGACGGCGCCCGCGTCGTGTGCTGGACGCTGACGAACACGCAGGGCTACTGGAAGACGTGGCAGCTCCAGGGCCTGGCTGTGGGCGTGCCGCTGGTGGCGAAGTGGTTCGAGTTCGGCAGCGCGGCCATCACGTACAGCGGCGGAACATGGACGAACATCACGGTCGCGGGCGTGAAGTTCTTTCGGCACGCCAGCTACAACCCGGCGCGAACGCTGATCTGGACATCGGACGCGGATTACGACTACCTGCTGGCCTCCGGCGACGGATGGGCCACGCTAGGAGACATCACGATCACTGCGACCGGGGCCGCAACGGTCGTCCGCAGCACGATGGATGAGCACTCGAACCCGAACATCTGGCAGCACCCGTCCATGTGGAACGTGTTCGACCGCAGGTTCGTGGTCATCGCCACGAACATCAAGGCCGGCGACACAGTGCGGTTCACCGGCGAGCAGTCGAAGGATTCGCGCCTTGCGCCGCTGTGCGCGGTGCGCATGCAGGGCGGGGCCGCACCGCACGCGGCCGATTCGTTCATGCCGTGGCCGCGGTTCATGCGGGTGCCGGACACGAACTTTCCGACCGCCGAGCCGTTCAGCATCCCTACATCCATGCAGGTGCAGCTACTGGCGTCGCACGCGAGCACTGGCGTCACGTGGGCGCCGAACGTAGCCGTGACGGGCTATTCCGGCTACATCTTCACGCCGCAACACAGCGCACCTGGCCGGGAACTGTTCGGCACGACGCCGCTAACGGGCGCGCCACAAGTCACAATTGTGCAGTACAGCGACGACTACCCCCAGGGCGTCGCGTTCGCCCCGGCGGTGGGGTCGCGCACCACGACGCGCGGGCTGGGCATCGTGGTAGAGGGGACGTTCAGCTGCCAGTCGATCGACCGCGGCATCTACCGCGAAAGTCACCGCATCACGGCGCAAGGCTACCGCGTGAAGGCTGAGGTGGTGCTCAAGGACGACACGATCACGCTGAAACAGGGATGCTATCTCGCCATGCTGCCGCTGGCCCCCTCTCCGGGCTTTCTCTGGGCACCCGGGCAGGGCGACCCGGTGGCGGTGCCGCCCAACCCCTCGGACGATACGAAGGTGGGGACGTGGTACGGTGACGAACTGATAGCGTTCGGCGGCACGTTCGGAGACGCGGCTGTTTCGTTCAGGCCATTGGCGGGCGTGGCAGCCACGAGCACTCGCATGATGTGCATGCGCCGCGTGGCGACCGGAGTCGGCGACTGCAAGCTGTACGCCCCGGCGTTCGATACTGCCAGCTATAGTGGAGCCACGGGTGACCGGTTCACCCTGACTGGCGGTTTCGCGTGTCAGGTGTTTCCGATGGACATGACGACCCCGGACGGCGGCAAGTACCGGCCCCCGCATAGCCGGCGGTGGGGTGGGCGATGAGCGCGACGATCACGCTGCGGCCCCGGGCCCGGTCCCTGAACAGTACGCTGCGCTTCTTCCCGACGGATTCGTGGCTTCTACTGCCCGACACCGGCGACGGGCTGACGCTGGGCCTAGACGCTGCGGCCAGCTACCACTACTTCCCGGTCCTGCAGTTCCCCAGCGTGCTGCCGGCGACGGCCACTCTGACGGCGGCGACGCTCAGGCTGCTGGCTGGCACGACCGACGCGGATAGTAGTCACGCATTCAGCGTCATGGGGCTGGACTACTGGAACGCGGCCAGCGTGACCGACGTGCACTCGGCGCCGGTTCTGGCCCAAACAACCGGCACGATCGGGGCGTGGACGGCCGGCGCGTGGGCGTCTTACGACGTGCTGTCGGTAATGCAGGCGATCCTCGCGGCCGGGAACTACCGGCGGAACGGCCTCTGCACGCTGAAGGTGTCCAGTGACACCGAACCGCGGGTGCTGGCAGGCTTCGGCACGGCGCCGCGCAGCGCGGCCACGCTGGAACTCGCGTTCGACGCGCTGGGTGCCGGCACCGACCCCTACACAACGCTGATCAATGCTGTGTGGGACGTGCTGATCGCCAGCCCGTGGGTGGCAGAACTGGTGCCGCCGGGCAACCGGGTGGATTGGGCTGGCACGGCACGAGTTCCCGTAAAGGACGCGGCCATCACGGCCGACTATCCAGAGCTGCGCGTTCACGTGGCGAGCGTCGATTCTCATCTGCGGCACACGAGCACGAGCTCGACCGAGGTGGTGACGCTGACTGTGGAGGTGGCAACGGGCGACCAGCGTCAGCATAAATGGCTCCTGCCGCTGAGGTGGGCGGTGTGGCGGGCTATGTCCGACGCCTTCACGGCGTTGCGCGGCTGCGAGTGGGAGGGCGAGCCGTTCGTGGTGGAGTTAACCCCCCGGGCCACGCAAGCGGCGATCGATCAGGCTACAGTGAATAGGAGCATCCGCGGCTGGTCCGCGGTGTGGGCAGCCGACGTGCTGGTGCAGTACAGCACAGCGGCATTGTGAGAGGAGCCCGGCTATGGCAGTCGTCAGCGGGAAGAGCGGCTGGGTCATGAACGGTGCGGCGGCGCTGGCGTGCATCCGCGATTGGCAGATCAGCTATACCGCGGACCTGAAGGCGGCGGTGTGCAACGTGAGCCGCGGGGCTCCGTTCCGCATCCAAAGCATCTTCGATTGGGTGGGCACGTGGAAGTCGTATGGACCCTACCCAGCCGCCAAGCCGGGCGACGCCATCACGTTCCGCGGGGCCATAACTGGCACCTCGCCAAACGTGAAAGGTGTGGAAGGTTCGGCCATCGTGGAACGGGTGGAGATCACGTGCGACATTGAGAACGGCGGCATCATCGAACACACGGTGACGTTCGCCGGAAACGGGGCGCTGTCCCGCACGTCGACGAGCTCGTGGACCAACGCTACCACCTACCCGACCCCCTACCCGGCCCGCCTCGGTAAGGTTGAAACCGCGGCCCCAGCGGCGGTGCCGACGTTCGCTGAGCTGGGGGACGTGCGGAACTGGACGCTTTCGCTGCAGGTGGCGCTGCAAGCCTATGCGAGCAGCTCCACGGCACTCTATCGCAAGCGGGTGGTTGGTCCGTTCGACGCGTCCCTCACCATCGGCATCTTCGCTGACAACCTGACAACGATGGTGCCGCTGCCCAACGAAGTTAAGCATGTGCGCCTGTACACAGAGGCGGCGAAGTACTGGGACATCAAGTGGGCTCGGTTCAGCGGCGTGAACGGCTACGACGTGGACATCGAGACGGGCAAGCCGGTGGGCTGCACCCTTGCCGCGGGGCTGTCGGGCGTGGAGAATCCCGGGGCCGGCTACGCGGGCGGATGGGTGAAGGACCCCGACGGCACCGCGTACTGGGATGGCAGCCAGTAACCGAGGCACGTATGGCGACATTGCAAGTGATGGCCGCGGCGGCCCACGTGGTGCGGCTGAAGGGGGTCGAGTACTACGCGGAGCCGCTTCGGGCCCGGGACTGGGCGGACTTCATAGCATGGGTCGGGGACGAGTACGTGGCGGCGCACCGCCGGGCACACACGGGCGACGAGACCGCGGTGGCCGCGGCGGCCGTCGATGCT
>CALGJV010000035.1 GCA_937928595.1 uncultured Phycisphaerae bacterium
CGCGCTCGCAAAGGTGGAGGCGCACGTGGCCGACGCCGTGGCCAAGGGCGCGCGCGTGGTCACCGGCGGCCGGCGGCACGAGCGCGGCGGCACCTTCTACACGCCGACGGTGCTCGCCAACGTCACGCCGGAGATGATCGTTGCCCGCGAGGAGACCTTCGGCCCGGTCGCGCCGGTCTTCAAGTTCCACACCGACGAGGAGGCCATTGCCGCCGCCAACAGCGTCGAGTACGGACTGGCCGCGTACTTCTACTCGCGCGACGTCGGCCGCGTGATGCGGGTGGCCGAGAGCCTGGAGTACGGCATGGTCGGGGTGAACACCGGCATCATCTCCAATGAGGTCGCACCTTTCGGCGGCGTGAAGCAGTCCGGCATCGGCCGCGAAGGCTCGAAGTACGGCATCGAGGAATACCTGGTCATCAAGTACGTCTGCCTGGGCTTGTGAGCCCGGCATCGTGGAGCGCAAGGCGATGAACGAACAAGCTGACTCACCGCCCAACGCCGGGCGGCTGACGGCAAACGGGCCGCTGATCCTGCACGGCCGCATCCGCCACGTGCCGCGGGAAGGTGCGCCGGCGGCCGAGTACACGCAGGTGGCGCTGTGCCGCTGCGGTGCCAGCGGCAACAAGCCGTTCTGCGACGGCAGCCACGCGAAGGTCGGCTTCGCCGACGCCGGCCACTGCGCCAGACCGCCCGAGCCGCCGCAGGGTGCGGCCGAGGGCGACCTCGTGCTGCACCCGATCCCCAACGGACCGCTGCGCGTCGACGGCCGCTTCGAGCTGGCCACCACCGACGGCCAGAGGTTCGTCTGCGGTGAGAAGACGTGGCTGTGCCGCTGCGGCGCCAGCGGCAACAAGCCGTTTTGCGACGGCACGCACAAGAAGACCGGCTTCGTGGCCTGAAGCGCTGGCCCGGACATTTCACGAGGGCGCCCCCCGAATGAGCAACTTCGTCAGCTTGGGCAAGGGCTTACGGCGGATGAACGCTCGGCCACTTTGGATCGTCGGGGCGACGCGGGTTTGCGCGGCGGCTCCGCGGTTATCTTGCGCTCAAGTGCTCGCCAAGGCTCGCCGGCCTTTGCGCCCCTCTCGCGCAACCTGCTGCACGCATCCGCGCGCGCAATTCCCGCGCCCCTCGTGAAATGTCCGGGCCAGCCGGTCGAGGCGGCCGCAACGCGACGCGCGGGGCGCGAACCGCGGCGGCCAAGGGCGAAGGCCGGCACGATCACGTTGCCTCGACGAATGTTCAGCACGTCGTGCAGGCCCTCAACCAGGGTGCATCGCCGCGTCGGCCCCGGCACAAGGCTCCCGCCTTCGAGCGCCGCCCGGTGACTTGCGCGGCGGCCCGCCGTACGCCAGGATAAGCGTAGACGTTCTGGCCCGGATTAGGGCCCCGGTGACTAGCACGGCGCCAGCCACCGGCGCGCCGCTGCGGGCATGACGGGAGCGCGCAGCGCCCTACTGCAGAGCGCTACCCGGACGAACGCCGATACCTGCCCGTCGCGAGAGCGTCGTGTCGCCACGCGCTGCCGCGCTGCGCACAATCCCGGCTGAAGCTTGCTGCCCCGCTTGGTCGTTTGACCGCCGCGCCTGATTTCGTCGCCCGATCGCCGCTGCCCCACGCGGTGTCACCGCGCCACGCCGCCGCTGCTTGTGAGGGCCCGCGAAGCCCCAGCCGCGACCGCCGTGCTGCGTCAAAGCAGTTGGCAGGCCTCCTCGAACGCCAGCCGCGGGCTGCGGGGAAAGAGCTTGGCCGGGTCGCCGTAGCCGAGGTTGCACAGGAAGTTCGACTTCACCGTGCCGTCGGAGAAGAACTCGGCGTCGACCTTGGCGTTGTCGAACCCCGACATCGGGCCGCAGTCCAGCCCCAACGCGCGGGCGGCGATGATCAGGTAGGCGCCCTGCAGGCTGCCGTTGCGAAAGGCCGTGGTGCGGATCAATTCGTCGTTGCCGACGAACCAGCTGCGCGCATCGGCATGCGGGAACAGCCGCGGCAGGTGCTCGTAGAAGCGCAGGTCGTGGCCGACGATCACGGTCACCGGCGCGGCCATCGTCTTTTCAAGGTTGCCGGGCGACAGCGCCGGCCGCAGCCGCTCCTTGGCCTGCCGCGAGCGCAGGAAGACGAAGCGGGCCGGCGAGGCGTTGGCGCTGGTCGGCCCCCATTTGAGCAGGTCATACAGCGCCCGCAGGGTGTCGTCGTCGACCGGCTTTTCGAGCCAGCCGTTGTGCGTGCGCGCGTTGCGGAAGATGAGATCGAGTCCGGTGTCGGAAAGCATCATGGCGTTTGTTCTTCGGGAGCGAGGAAAGAAAACGCCGCCGGATGTTAGCGGCGCACTTGCCGATCGACCGCTCGGGACGGCTAAAATTCCGCGACGAAGCGGGCGTCGTATAACGGCTATTACCTCAGCTTCCCAAGCTGATGACGAGGGTTCGACTCCCTTCGCCCGCTCCACTTCCCCGCCGCTGACCCGCGCCGGCGGCCCACCGGACACCGGCCCCTCATTCCATGGCCCAAG
>CALGJV010000036.1 GCA_937928595.1 uncultured Phycisphaerae bacterium
CGGCATCGGCACGCAGCACAGGCCGTCGTCGCCGCCGCGGAAGCGCGGGTTGTGGTGGAAGGCGTCGCAGCGGTCGTCGGTCTCGGCGCAGGTGTCGTACTCGCCGGTACAGCAGTCGCCGCCCAGCCACGACAGAATCCACCGGCACATGTTGATGAGCGCCGGCTGGATCGTCTCCGAGCCGTCGAACTGGTAGAAGTCCGTCCCGTGGCGGATGTTGACGCCGCCGTAGTCCTCCAGCATCTCGGGCAGGCCGTGGGCGTAGGGGTTGAAATGCGCGAACCACTGGAGGTAGTAGGCGTCGTCGTCATCCGGCGCGGCTTCGCCACCGGGGTCGTACTTGGTTATGTCGGGATTCTGCGGGTTCGGATCATCCCAGAAGAAGCGGACATACCAGCGCATCTCCGTCCCGTGGGCGTACGGGCCACGCTGCGCCGTGTACGTCGTCGGCCCGCCGGTCATCGCGACGAACGACCAAGCCGACCAGCCGCCGCCCGGCGCTTTCGTCTGGTAGTACAGCCGCACGTTCGTCGGCGTCGGCACGCCGGCGGGCTTCGTGTAGGTGAACGTGACGACCTGGCCCGTCTTCTGGACGTAGCCGACGCCGTCCTGCCTTCCGGGCTGCGTGGCGCCAAACCAGCCGGAACCTTCCGGATCGAACGGGGCGCTGGCGAAGTCGCGCGACACGCTGCCGAGCGGGAAGTACGTCCGGTCGTGCGTGCCCGCAGCGAACTGCCCAGCCGGGTCGCCCGAGCGCGTGCAGATTGGCACGCTCGGCTTGGGCATCGGGCAGCAGGGCGGGTTCTCGCCGAGCGCCGCGTATTCCTTGCCGGACGGCGAATAGTCCCAGCACGTGCCGGTCTCGTTGCAGCCGGTCGGCCCCAGAATCAGCCGCCGCTCCCACATCTCCGGCCCCCACAGGCAGCGGGGGTGCTGGCGGTCGTACCACTGGCGCTTCGGGTTGCCGTTGGGCCGCGAGCCGAAAACGGCGTAGAGGAGCCCTTCAAGCTTCTCCAGCGCCAAGGCGAATTTCCCGCCGAGCGTGTCCTCCCAGTTGATTTCGCCGGGTCCGGACGGCGGCGAGCCCTTGGGCAGCACCTTAACACCCGGCGGGTGCAGGTCCGACCACTTGAGCTGCGCCGGGTACTGCCCGCCGGGCGCGGCGAAGCCCTCCTCGCCGTGCGAGTGCGTGCCGTAGGTCGCGCGCTGGTCGCTGGTGATGTCCACGTACGGCATCAGACCCCCTCCAACTGGAAGCGCACCTTGCCGGGCACGCGCAGCGTGTCACCGTTGGGCACGCTCACCGGCGGGTCGATCGGTGTGAGCCACATCAGCTCGTTGCTACCGCCGACGCTGCCGTACACGGCCAGCCAGGCCAGCGGGCCGATGGCCGCGCCGCTCGTGTTGGTCCACTGCGGCGTGTTGCTGGATTCCACGCGCGGCGGCGGGCCGGCGACGTACGTCCACGACGACAGCGCCACCGGCGCGAAGTGGGCGTGGAAGTGCGGCGACACGTCGGCCCAGGTGGTCCGGCGCGTCGGCTTGAGCAGGGCGGCCAGCACCGGCCGGCAGTAGAGCGCGTCGTAGCGGCTGCCAGTTTTTTCGAAGGCGTAGCGGGCGAAGCGGTAGGCGAAGTCGCGCGAGATCGCGCCGAAGATGCGGGCCTGATACCGGATGTGCAGCGATGTGCCCGGGCGCAGCAACACCGGCGCTCTGAAAGCCGCCGCGGCGATGAGCTTGCTGCGCGACGTGTCTGCGACGAACGCCAACGTGATCGGGAAGCCGCCGATCTTGCGGAAGTCGCACAGCCAGTCGAGCGCGCCGGACGGGTCCCACTGGTACATGTACGGCCGCAGGCAGTTGTTCGGGTCGTTCGGATCGCAGTTGGTGCCGCAGCGCTTGCGCGGCCGCTGCCAGGGATAGCCGACTTCCGGCTCCCACGACTCCTTCGGCGTCCACTCCGGCGGCGGCTGCTCGATCTCCTCCGGCGTCCACGGGAAGTCCCAGTCCGCTGCAGCCTGCGGCGTCCAGGCGTGGTTGTTCGGGAACGTCACTTCCTGTGACACGAAGCCGCCGCCGTCGGCCTCCATCGACGCCGTGAAGTTCAGCGCCTGCCGGGTGTACCCGAACGAGGTTCGCATCGGACTGGTGTAGCACCCGCCCTCGTTGGCCTGCGCATTCGTGCACTGGGTGAACGTGAGCGTCGGGCCGAACGCCACCCCGCCGCCGGGATTCGGGCGATTGTCCGGGTATCCCAGCGTCGGGCCGGCCACGCCCATCTGGAACGTCATCGCCGCCTGGTACGGTGGGAACACCTGGCGGTACACGTACTCGACCCCCTCGTTCGCCAGCACGTTCGGCACGGCGAACCGGGCCAGCTCGACACCCGCGTCCAGATCAACATGTCGCACCAGAAACGCGCCCATCTCCTGCCCTTCGTGCCTCCGTGCCTGCGTGCCTGCGTGGCTTCCTGCTCAGTACGTCCCCCGATAGTGCGACCGCGAGCAGACGTACGCATCGACGCCCGGATCGGGCGCTGCGAAGATCAGCACCACGTCGCCCACGACCAGCGGGTTAACCCATTGCCCGCCGGCGCCCTGTTCCTCCAGGTTGAAGACGTTGTTGTATGCCGCGCCGCCGCCGACCTGCGTCCAGGCTCCGTCTTCATCCATCGTGGCCTGCACGGCGGCGTAACGATAGGGTGGTGCGCTGCCGGCCTTCGACGTGATCATCGCGAACGCGGCTGTGACGCTCCCGCCGCCTCCGCCGCCGAGCCGGGCCACGGTCCAGGCGATCTGCGGGTTCTCACGCTCGCCCGGCGGCTGGACCCATAGCAGGCAGGCGGTACCGGACGCCGCGCTCTCGAGCATCGTCGCCTGACCGGCTTTCGCCTCGGCGAACGTATGCCCTTCGTCGTTCATCTTGACCTTGACGACGCACACGCCCGCCACGCACGCCCGGCCGACCTCGTTCGCAACCAGCGGCTCCAGGAGGACCGCGAACCGGCCGGCGTGCTCCGTGCCGGGCGTTGTGCCCTTCAGCGCGACGCGCTCCTTGAAGGCGTCGGCGTTGTCGCTGGGTTTGACGATCGTGCCGGCGACGCCCAGCACGTCGAACCGCTCGCGGTCGGACCCGCTCTCGTTGCGGATCAGGACGATGCCCGTCTGCCGCAGCTCGCGGTAGCGGTCCTGCCCGGCACTGCGCTGCCGCTGCTGGAAGTCCTGCGTGGCGTCGATGAACGCGTTGAACGTCGCCGCGGGAATGACCAGCGGGTCGCCGGGGCGGACTTTCTTGAGGCTCGCGGCCATGCGCTAAATCCCCAGCAGCCCCAGGTCGCCGTACGGGTAGACCTGCTCGATGTAGACCGCGACGGGTTTCTTCACGAGCGCCTTGGCGACGGCGTCCTCGCTGTCGGCGTAGCGCACCCAGAGGTACTCCCAGCCCTTCTTGTTGATGCCGGTGATGTCGCCGATGGTCAGGCCGGTCACGTTCGGGCTGGCGGCAAAGCGAAACGTGATTTCCCAATCGCCGCCGCCGCGCTTGCTGCCGGCCGCGCCCAGGAACAGCACCTCGCCGGCGGCGAAGCCCTTGAAGGTGTCGCTGTTGACCTTCCCCGTGAGCCCGAAGAGCGTCGCCTTGTATGTCGGCGTGACCACCGCGTCGGGCAGGTAGTGCGTCTCCGAGAAGTGGTAGACCGGGACGGTGATATCGACGCCCTCGACGCTGTCGGCGGTGACGCCGATCGCGCCCTTGCAGTCCGGGGCGGTCTTGCCGGGTGGGGCATAGCGGGCCACGGTCGCCAGGCTGTGCGTGATGTGCTGCGTCCCGCCGCCGGTGTCGAAG
>CALGJV010000037.1 GCA_937928595.1 uncultured Phycisphaerae bacterium
CAGCGGCGTGAACGGCTACGACGTGGACATCGAGACGGGCAAGCCGGTGGGCTGCACCCTTGCCGCGGCGCTGTCGGGCGTGGAGAATCCCGGGGCCGGCTACGCGGGCGGATGGGTGAAGGACCCCGACGGCACCGCGTATTGGGACGGCAGCCAGTAACCGAGGCACGTATGGCGACTTTACAGGTCATGGCCGCGGCGGCCCACGTGGTGCGGCTGAATGGTGTCGAGTACTACGCGGAGCCGCTTCGAGCCCGGGACTGGGCGGACTTCATAGCATGGGTCGGCGACGAGTACGTGGCGGCGCACCGCCGGGCACACACGGGCGACGAGACCGCGGTGGCCGCGGCGGCCGTCGATGCTGCAGTCGGGCGGGCTGTGCTGTTCACGACGGGCAGCCCAGAGGTGCAGGCAATGGCCAACACGCCGCTTGGTTCGCTTCGGCTACTGTGGCTGGGGCTTCGTCATCGCCACCCAGAACTCACGCTCGAAATGCTGGACGACATGCTGCGGGCCGACGCCCGCGGTGCCACCGCGGCGGCCGACGCGTTCAACGCGGCGAATACGACCGCGGGGGGGCCCGCCGACCCAAAAGCGACGAAGGCGGCCGTGCAGTAGACGCCGCGGTCATCTATGGGCTGTTCGCTGAGCGGTTCGGCTGGGGGCCCGACGTGGTGTCGAACCTGACGCCGAGGCAGCAGGCGGCCTATCTCGAGTACATTCTGTCTGGTGGGCGGCGCGATCCGCGGACCGGGCGGCCGGTGCGGCGAGTGTCGAACCCAGACGAAATGGCGGCGCTGTTTCCGGAGGCGGTGTAATGGCTGCCGGCACGGTCTCGATCGACTTCAAGGCCGACACGAAGGCGTTCACCCCGGCGGTGGAGGCGGCGAACCGGGCGTTGCAGCAGACCGAGAAGCAGGTCGAGCGCACGTCGAGAGCCGCTGGCGAAGCGGCCAACGCCCCCGGCGGGCTGAAGGCGCTGAAGGGCGCGCTGGGCGAGCAGTCCGATCTAGGCATGTTCATGAAGCTGTTCATGGGGGCCGGGGCCGTCGGGGCTATTGGAATGGCGGCCCGCATGATGGGGGACGTGGGGCAGAAGGCCGGCGAGTTCGCCGAGCAGATGCGCCGTGGAACGCTCGCGGCCGAAGACCTGCCGGGGGCGATCATCGGCTCACTGCCGGTGCTGGGCGAACTGCAGCGGGCGGCGATGGGCATCTGGACGGCCCTGTCGGGTGTTGGCAACGTGGCGACGGAAGGCATGGAGGCGCAAGCGGCCCTCACGCGGCAACTGCGGGCGCAAGCCGACATGGCGCGGGCCACGAACGAACAGGAGCGCGCCAGGGTGCAGGCGGCAAACGACTACAGGGTTGCCCTAGAGCAGATTTCGGCGGCCGAAAGCAGGGCGCTGAAGGAGGGCACGGCGTCGCCAGAACTGATCGCGAAGCAGGTCGCCCAACAGCGGGAGTACGCGGCCGCTGTTCGCGACGCCAAGCTGGCCGAGGCCGAGAAGGCCAAGGACACGGACGGCAGGGCCATTCTCGACCAGCTCAATAGCGAGCTGGAAGCCCTGATCTACACCCGGGAGCAGTTGCGTGAGCTGAAGATCGAGCGGGCCAACCTGACGGATGCGGAGCGGCAGGCGGCCCGGGCCAAGCTGGACGAACTGGCGCTCATCGAGAAGCGGAACGCCGCGCTGGCGGCGGAAAAGAAGCTGATCGAGGCCCAAGCGGACGCCATCAGGGAACTGGCAGACCAGCATGCCGCGTGGCAGGCGCGGGTCGTGAGAGAGATCGAGGCGCTGGAGCGAGCGGCGGAAGGGCCGGCCGAGAAGCTGGAACGCACGATAGCCCATCTAGAGGAGCTGCGCGCCAGCGGCCTATCCGACCGGGCGTATCAGGCGGCAGCCGAACAGGCTGTTCGCGAGGCCGAGGCAGCCATGAACCCGCAACGGCCAGCCGGGCAGTTGCAATTCGTCGGGGTCGAGGACGCATGGAAGTCGTTCGCGACGGCGGCCGCGGCACAACGCGACCCGGCGACGCAGGCCGCACAACAGACCGCGCGCAACACAGGAGAGCAGGCGAAGGCCGCGACCAAGGCCAACGAGGTGCTGGGGCAAATTAACGCCGTGCTGCAGGCGGCGTTCGGGCCCACGGGCGGAATCGTGGCGGTGTTCGGATAGAAGCAGAAGCAGGAGGCTGCTATGCCGGTCGCGCTGGAGACGCTGGAGAACGTGGGCAGCCCGGTCGAGACCTGGACCAGCGCCGGGCTGACGGCGACGCGCACGTTCACGGTGCCATGGAACGATCGCTACTACTACTGCGGGCAGTTGCGTAACCTGCTCGGCGCGGAACGTTACTACCCGTACCGACCGGGCTGGGGGTGTGTGTGCCAGTCCGTGCAGGTGAACCCGCTGGGCAGGGGCTGGCCCAGCGCAACGTCGGGGCTGCTCGACTACGACAAGGCCGAACTCATCGCGTACTACAGCGTGCCGGCGCTGAGCGACCCGCAGCCGGACCCCATCGCGCCGCAACAGATGATTTCGGAGACGTTCGAGCCGACGGTGGAGTTCCTGACGCTGGACGCCACGAACCTGCGCTGGGCCGTCCTGGGCGGCGATCCGGCAGAAGGCGCCACCCTTGGCGCCGCGGAGGCACCGGGCGTTCAGCTGCACGGCTGCGTCTATACGCTGCGGCGATACGGCCTCACGCAGCTGCACCCCGACATGGACGCGCTCGTGGGCACCATCAACGCGGTGCCGCTGCAGTCGCGCCAGGTGTACTCGGGCGGCAGCCGTCGCACGTGGGCCGCACACACGGTGCTGTACTCCGGCTGTGTAGTGGAGCGATCGGTCATGGACGACGGCACGACGACCTTGCAGGTCGATCTGCGGTTTGTGTGGAGACAGTGCCCGTCGTGGAACAAGTTCCCGCGGCCCGCGGCCTATGCGGGCACGTGGGATTCGCTGTGGCAGGACATCTACCGCGTGAGCCCCGGCGGCTCATCGTCCCTGTTCAAACCCTACACCGCTGCGAACTGGGCCAACTTGTTGCCCGCGTGAGGTGCCGCATGGCGAAAGAACACGTGCAGCCGGGCGAGAAGCTGACCGCCCGCAAGTGGAACAAGATGGTCGACGCGGTGGCCGGCGCAAACGCCCCGGGGCCGAACACCGTGTTCGTGCCGGGCGTGGGCTGGGTGCACCGCGCGGCCCCCGC
>CALGJV010000038.1 GCA_937928595.1 uncultured Phycisphaerae bacterium
CCGATTCACCCCGCGCCAGTGATCCCAAGAAGGCGGACGACGGCACTTGCTCAGAGACCGCCAAGTGAGGTATACAGGCATCCACACTGGCTGGGTTTGAGGCGCCTACACCTGCCTGGTTTTGGGGCGCCCCGTGACAGCAGCGCACTGCCGCCCAACGCTCACGAATCGCTTCGGTCACGTAGCCGCGTGAAACCCGCCCGAAATCGACTTCTGCGGCGGAGTGCTAACAGAGAGCGCCGCGGGCGGGGCGGGAAACGCTGTAAGCCTTTGCGGGCAACGGGTTAGGACGGCCAGGCAGAAAGGCGGCGATTCGACGGCGGCGTTAACGAAAACGGGCCTTCTCGTTCGAGAAAGCCCGTTGATCTCCTGGGCATCTGCCTGGCTGGATTGGCCGCTGCGCAAAGCACAAAGCCGCAGGAATCCGTCGTGCCAGCGATGAAACAGCCGCTCGAGACGAACTGGGTCTTCCGCCTCGATCGCGATGACGTCGGCGTGGCCGAGAAGTGGTTCGCCCGGCCCACCGACGGCGAGTGGACGCCGATCCGAGTGCCCGGCCACTGGGAGGACCAGGGTTTCGGCGACTACGACGGCGTCGCCTGGTATGCGTGCGAGTTCGTCCCGCCGCCGCCGCATCCAGACCGCCGGCGGGCCTTGGCTCTGCTGGGCGTGGACGACGAGGCCAGCGTGTGGATCAACGGCACCGAAGTACCCGCGGGGCGACGCCTCGGGCCGCGCTACGCCGCCTTCATCGACGAGGTTGTCCGCTCGGGCTCGAACACGCTGCGTGTGCGCGTGCGGGACTCGGGCGGGGCCGGCGGGATCACGCGGCCCGTGCGGGTCGGCTCAGTCAGCGAATTAGACGAGATCCTCGCGGGCGAGCACGCGGGCAAGGCGGCGCGCCCGTCGCCGGAGTGGGTCCGCGACGCGGTCATCTACTGCGCGTACCTGCGTTCGGCTTCGCGCGAGGGAACGCTGCGCGGGCTCGAGGCACGCCTCGACGAGATTCGCGACCTCGGGGCCACGATCGTCTGGCTTCTGCCGATCCACCCCGTCGGCGAGAAGCACCGCAACGGCACGCTGGGCAGCCCGTACTCGGTGCGGGATTACCACGCCGTCAATCCGGAGTTCGGCACGCTGGACGACTTCAAGTCGCTCCTGGCGGCGGCACATGCCCGCGACTTGCGCGTGATCATCGACCTAGTCGCCAACCACACGGCCTGGGACAACCCGCTGGTCCGCGCGCACCCGGACTGGTATACGCGCGACGCCGCCGGTCGGATGGTCAGCCCCGTGCCGGACTGGAGCGACGTGGCCCAGCTGGACTTTCGCCAGCCGGCGCTGCGCCGCTGGATGGCGGACATGCTGCTGTTCTGGGTGCGTGACGTGGGCGTCGACGGCTTTCGCTGCGACGTGGCCGGCATGGTGCCGCTGGACTTCTGGGAGACGGTGCGGCCCAAGCTGGACGCGGCCCGGCCGGTGCTCATGCTGGCCGAAGACGACAACCCCGCCCAGCATCTGGCCAGCTTCGACCTGACCTACGACTGGGCAACGTACGACGCGCTCGAGTCGCTGGCCGCCGGCAAGGTGTCGCCGGCCGCGCTGGTGGATGTGCTCGCTCTCGAGTCGCTCGACTTTCCGCGCGGCAGCCTGCGAATGCGTTTCATCGACAACCACGACAAGAACGCGTGGGTGGAGCCGGCGATCAAGCGATACGGCGTGCAGGGCAAGCGGCTGGCGGCGCTTCTGACCTATGTCTTGCCGGGCGTGCCGCTGATCTACAACGGGCAGGAGGTCGCTGCCCCCGAGGTTCTGCACCTGTTCGAGCGCGCGCCAGTCGATTACGGGCGCGACCCGCACGAGTTTCGCAAGCTCTACCGGGAGCTGTCGGCGCTGCGGCGGGAGCTGGAGTCGCTGCGCCGGGGCGACGCGCGGGCGGCACCGGTCGACGCGGTGCCCGGTGTCCTGCGCATCGAGCGCCGCAGCGGGGAGCAGGTCGCGCTCGCGCTGCTGAACCTGTCCGATCAGCCCGCGCGGGTGCCGATCGAGACCGGCGTGAAGGCACACTGGCAAACAGGCCAGGTCTCGGTTTCGCCCTCGGGTGTCGAACTCGGCGGCCTGTCCGGAGTCGTGCTCGTCCCAACTACGCCCTAGGCGCCGAAGTGCACGCGGCTGGCACCTTCACCCAGAGTTCGTCATCCAGCTCGCCAATGCGGTCGAACGTGAGCCGGGCGGCGGCAACCATCGCGTCCTGGTCGGCCGTCGAGAACGCGCAGTCGTCCATGCGCTGCTTGAAGTCGAGCCACAGGGCGCGCTGCTGCTCGCCGTGGGGATCCAGGTAACGGAGCCCGGCCCCGGGCGCAATCGCGTAGGCGTTGGCGACCGACCGGGCTACGTAGCGGGCGCCGTTCTTGCTGCCCTCGAACACGTAGTACACGCCGAGCAGGGCCAGCGGACGTTGATCGGCCAGCCGCTCGATCTCCTCGATCAGGGCGCGGGTCGCGCGTGCCGCTACGATGGCGTCCTGGTCAATGCCGAAGTGGTCCAGGTCGGCGACGAGGTTTGCCTCCTGGAACAACTCGTCGCGGAGGATGTCCACGAGGACCGGATGCGCGTCGCGAAGGTCGCGCGCCGCGCGCTCCAGCACGCGGTGAACCAGGTAGCGCTGCGCCAGCATTTCGACGTACAACGCCCGCGGCAATGTGCCGCCCAGCAGCGCACGCTCGAACGGGCGGCTTTCTGCACGCTGATGGTGTTCGGTCGTTTCGTCGCGCAGGCGGGTCATGATGCCCGCGGCAGTTCCCAAGTTGCTCATGCAGTCGACTCCTGCGGATGGTTCACTCGGCGCCGCAGCCTCGGTAGACGACAAGCAACGCCGGCACGGTCAGCCAGAGCAATCCTTTCCCGAGAAAAAACAGGAATCCCGCCAGCCCGATGCGCTTGAGCCAGGGTCCCGTGGTTCGTGTGCTCATGGGAGCGGATCGCTTCCGATAAGGTCGTCTTGCCGTGAGCCCCGACGGCGTTCGGACCAGCGATTGTTATATCAAGCAACTGTAATAGCTGTCAAGCGCTAGGCGCAATTTTGTCGTCCCCCGGTCCGACGCGGCCAACGAAACGGGTATCAGCCGTCCTGCGCGCCGAGCGCCGGATTAGCAGAATCGTAAGATTTCAGCCGTCTGCAGGGATTGGCGCGGGTAGCGGTGGGAGTTGACCGGTTTGCAGGTAGGTTCGCAGCGCCTGGGAGATGGCCCGCAGCGGGTCGTGGCCGCGGAGTTGGAGGGTGCGGTAGACGCTCATCAG
>CALGJV010000039.1 GCA_937928595.1 uncultured Phycisphaerae bacterium
GGCAGCATCGGCAGGCCGGTCACGCCCCAGACCTTCTTGACGAGGTCGAGCCCCTCGCTGACACCGAGGAAGGGCAGCGCGCCTGCCTTGCTCTTTGCGGCCATCGGTCGATCTCCTGCTGTCGCGGTCGTGGCCAGTATCGCACCGTGCCTAGGCGCGGCGCTTCGGCGGCGGTGCGACCTTCTGCTCGATGGCGCCAAAGATCGAGGCGCCCTGGGCGTCGAACATCTCGATGCGCACCGTGTCGCCGTACTTCAGGAAGGGCGTGACCGCCCGGCCTTCGGCGATCATCTCGCGCGCCCGTTTCTCGGCGATGCACGAGTAGCCCTTGCCCGGGTCCTTGTTGCTCACCGTGCCGGAGCCGACGATGCTCCCGGCGCGGGCATTGCGCGTCTTGCACAAGTGCGCAATCAGCTGCGGGAAGCCGAACACCATGTCGACGCCCGCGTCGGCGCATCCGACCTGCACGCCGTTGCAGTGCACCAGCAGCGGCCGGTGCACGCGGTGCCCGTCCCAGGCGGCGCCCAACTCGTCGGGCGTGACCGCCACCGGCGAGAAGGCAGTGGCCGGCTTGCTCTGCAGGAAGCCGAAGCCCTTGGCCAGTTCGGCGGGGATCAGGTTGCGCAGCGACACGTCGTTGGCCAGCATCAGCAGGCGGATCCGGTCGCCGGCTTCTTCGGCGGGCGTGCCCATCGGCACGTCGTCCGTCACGACCGCGACCTCGGCCTCGAAGTCGATGCCCCAGGCCTCGTCGGGACAGACGATGTCGTCGCAGGGGCCGAGCAGGTCGTCGGAGCCTCCCTGGTACATCAAAGGGTCGGTCCAGAACGACTCCGGCATCTCGGCGCCCCGCGCCTTGCGCACCAGTTCCACGTGGTTGACGTAAGCCGAGCCGTCGGCCCACTGGTACGCGCGCGGCAAGGGGGCCATGCACTGCCGGGGGTCGAAGGGGAAGGCGTGGCGGGCGCGCCCCTCGTTGAGCGTCTGGTAGAGGTCGGCGAGTTGCGGCGCGATGAAGTTCCAGTCGTCCAGCACGTGCTGCATCCGGCCGGCGATGCCGCTGGCCAAGTGCGCCTGCGCGAGGTCGCGTGAAACCACGATCAGTTGGCCGTCGCGGGAGCCGTCGCGGAGGGTGGCGAGCTTCATCTTGCCGTGGGAAGCAATGTGTCGCGGGTATCTTAGCGGCGGGTGCTCCTGCGCCATCGCGCACGTGCCGCGCGATGTCGTCCCCAGCGGCTGCCGCCGCGTTCGAGGATCATGCGAAGCGCGATGTCCGCTGCCCTGCCCGCCCGCCGAACCGCTGGCACCCCTTGGTCGCGCGCCGCCTGGGTGTTGCTGCTGACGCTGCTTGGGCATGCGTTCCTGCTGCAATGGGCGCAACGCACGCTCACTGCTGCCGGCACCTGGCCGGAGGACGAAGCGACCGTCGCTGCGCGCCTGCTGCCGCCGCCTGCCCCGCCGGCGGTCGTGCAGCCCGCTGCTCCCGTGCCGGCGCCGAAGCCGCGCCGGCCCCGGCCACCGCCTCCGGTCGCGGCGATCGCGGAGCCCCCGCCCGTCATCGCGCAGGCCGAGATGCCCGCCGCTGCGCCGGCGATAGACGCGCCCCCGGCTGCCGCCGAGGCCGAGACCCAGGCCGCCGACGAAACCGAGGCCAAGGCCGCCGAGCCGGTATCCATGCCACCACAGACGGCCGAGCCCGAGGCGCCGCCGCCGGCGGAGCCGGAGCCGTTTCCGTTCGCCGGAGAGCCGCTGCGCTCGGCGCTGGGGTCGCTCAGCGACCTTCGCGCGGCGCTGCCCGCGGCCGCCCGTTGGGTGTATCGGACCACGAACTCCGAGATCCGGCTGGCCAGCGGCACGACATACGTCGACTGGTCGCTTGGCGCCGACGGCCGCTACGAGCTGCGCCTGTCGACGACCGCGCTCGGCATGACCGTCATCGACCTGCATTCGCAGGGCGCGCTGCGCGAGTTCGGCCTGGCGCCCGATCGTTACACGGAGACGCGCGCCCGCCGCGGCCCGGAGTCGGCGACCTTCGATTGGGATGGCCGCCGCGTGACGTTCAGCGGACGCCCGCACGAGCGACCGCTCGCCGAAGGCGTGCAGGACCGCATTTCCTTTCAGGTGCAGTTGATGCTGGTGGGCCAGGCGCGGCCTGATTTGTTTCGCAAGGGCGGCCAGGTCGAACTGTCGATGGCCGGCCGCGACGACATGGCCGTTTATCTCTTCCGCTCGGCTGGGGCGGAGCAGACGAGCACGGGCGTCGGACCGGTGGAGGCGGTTCGCCTGGAGCGAGTGACGGCCAGCGATGCCGAGGCGCGGATCGAGGTCTGGCTGGCGCCCAAGTTCAACTGGTTGCCTGTGCGCCTGCGTTTCACGGACCGGCTCGGCCGCATCACCGAAACCGTCCTCGACGCACTTCCGGCCTCGTGAAGCCGATCCTCCTTCTGCTGGCCCTGGTGGCGTTGGCGTCGACGCGCGGCGCGGCTGCCGTCGAGCTGACCTGCGGCCCGCAGTCGCCGTTGGACGTTCCGGTCCAGCTCGACTATGCGGCCACCGCCAGCCGCGGCGGCTTGTCGATCGCCGGCGACGCGGTGGTCGTCTACCAGCGCCAGGGCGATGGCTACACGCTGCGCTCGACGCAGAAGGCGCTGGGGCTGATCGAGGCGTGGCAGTCTTCGAGCGGCACGGTCGGCCGGCAAGGGCTGATCCCGCGCGAGTTCACGCAGCGGTCCGGGCGTCGGCCGCCGCTGCGCGTCGAGTTCGACTGGCCGGCGCGTCGCGTCACCTTCAGCCCGAGCGGAGAGCCGGCCTCGACGCAGCCGCAGATGCAGGACCGCCTCAGTGTGCTCTTCCAGCTCGGTTGGCGCAGCCGCGCCGCTGCCAATGTGGCCACGATCGAGCTGCCGGTGGCGGTGCAGCGCCGGGTCTCGTCCTACCTGTTCACGGCGGCCGGCACCGAGACGGTCGAGGTTCCGGCCGGGCGCTTCGAGACGGTCAAGTACGCGCGGCAGCGTCACGACGGGGAGGACACCCTCGAGGTCTGGTTGGCGCCGGCGCTTTGCCACCTGCCGGTGCGGCTGCGTGCCAGCGAAGACCGCAGCCTCGTCATCGAACAGCGGCTGCGCTCTGTCCGGTCGCCGCGGCCGTGATCCTTGCCCTCGCGCCTACGGCACCTTCAGTCCGGCCAGCTCGGCCCGCGCCGGCGGGAATGCCGGCGCCAGGTTGCGCAGAGTGGCCAGCAGGAGCTCGGTGACCATCAGGTTGCGGTGCGTCTTGCTGTCCGACGGCACGACATACCACGGCGCATGTGCGCTACCGGTGGCGCCCAGCAGCGCCTCGTAGGCATCCTGATACTTGTCCCAAAGCTTGCGCTCCTCGAGGTCCTGCGGATCGAACTTCCAGTGCTTGTCGGGATCGTCGATGCGCTCCTGCAGCCGCTTGCGCTGCTCGTCCTTGCTGATGTGCAGGAAGCACTTGACGATCGTGGTGCCGGTGTCGGCCAGCAGCCGCTCGAAGGCGACGATGTGCTCGAAGCGCCGCTTGCGCTCGGCGCCGTCGATCCAGCCGCGGACGTATTCGATCAGCACCGCCTCGTAGTGCGAGCGGTTGAAGATGACGATCTCGCCGCGGCCCGGCACGTCGCGGTGGTGCCGCCAGAGGAAGTCGCGGTCCTTTTCCGGCTCGGTCGGGGCGCGATAGGACACGGCGCGCACGCCGAGCGGGTCGACGGCCTGGAACACGGCTCGGATCGTGCCGTCC
>CALGJV010000040.1 GCA_937928595.1 uncultured Phycisphaerae bacterium
CCGATTCACCCCGCGCCAGTGATCCCAAGAAGGCGGACGACGGCACTTGCTCAGAGACCGCCAAGTGAGGTATACAGGCATCCACACTGGCTGGGTTTGAGGCGCCTACACCTGCCTGGTTTTGGGGCGCCCCGTGACAGCCTTCCGCAAATCCCGCGCTGCAACCTTCGCCATGCGCCACGCCTCCTCTCGGGGGGCATGCTGCCTCAACGTGCCCCCGAATTGAAGACGGGATTCGCCGTACGGTTACAGTGAGTCGCGCCGCGTCTTGCGCTCCGCCCCCTGCCTTTGTATGCCCAACCGCCGACATGGCAGTCAAGATGCGCCGGACAATGAGCGGCGCAGGGGGAGTCCGCGCGTCAGCAGAACAACCCCGGGATCGAGCAGCGAATACACGACTGGCACGACGACCATGGTCAGGAACGTCCCCGCCAGCAAGCCGCTGGCCGCGACGATTCCCAACGGACTCATGCGCTCGAGACCGACAGCTCTTTCCAGCACAAGCGGCGTGAGGCCGACGATCGTAGAGACTGTCGTCATCAGAATGGGGCGGATTCGCAACCGAACCGACCGAAGGATCGCGTCGTCTTTGGCCGCCCCATCCTGACGAGCCGTGAGAATGAAGTCGAGCAGCAGAATGCTATTGTTAACGATCGTACCGCCCAGAAGTATCATCCCCATGGTCGCCGGCTTGCACATGGGCTTGTCGAACAGTAGAAGACCCCACAGAGCGCCGGCGATCGCGAGAGGAATGGCCGCCATGATCGTCACGGGGTGCACAAATGACTTGAACATGGCGACCAGCAGAATGTAAAGCAGTACAAAGCCAATAATCAAAGCCTTGCCCATCTCGCTGCCACCGGCCTTCATATCAGCGACGGTGCCGGCGACCCTTATCTTATACCCCGGGGGCACGTCGATGCCTGCGAGCCGCTTCGCGACCATACCGGCCACCTGCCCGATCGTATAGGTGCGATTCACGCCGGTGATGTCGATCGTATTCTGCAGATTTTCGCGTGTAATGAACGGCTGGTTGCGCCGGATGTCGATGAGAGCCATGGCGCGCAGCGGCAGCGGGCCGAAACGGGTCGTGACGTACGCCTCAGCCAGCGCATCGGGGGTGTTCATGTTTTCGGCAGAATACTGCACTGTGATGGGGATATCGAGGTATCCCTTCAGCCGCATGGGTGAAGCGGAGATGCCTTTTACGATGGCCTTGAGCTCGGCTGCCACGTTCGCTGAGGTCGTCTGATAGAGCTGCGCCAGGGCCGGATCAATCTTCACATGGTATTCGGTCTTGTCGAAATACCAACCGCGGCGAACGTCGACCAATCCGAGGACGCCCTTTAGCGCACCCAGGCACTGATCCGCCAGTCGGCTGACAATCTGCGAATCGGGTCCGCTGATAATCACATCCAGCGGTGCGCGGGTTGTAGAAAGGGGCGTGGCACCATATTCGGTAACTCTCAGGCTGCGCAGCCCGGGCACCTGTCGCAACTGCTCGCGCCAGCGGTCCTGAATCTGCCAGATCGTCTGGTCCCGGTGTTTGCGATCCACCAGGTGGATCGTGAGTTTCCCAGACTGGACGGTTGCGCCGCCGCTGCCGAAGCTGATCTCGCCCGCCTCCGATCCCACCACGGACGAGACCGTTTCGACGCCGGGTTGCCCATAGATGACCTTCTCGACCTCGCTCAGCGTCCGTTCAACCTCGGCAGGTGAGCTGTCCGACGGGGCATCGAACTCCAGCGTAACAATTCCCGTGTCCATCGGCGGCATGAGCTCGCCGCCGATCAGGGGCTTAACGATCCTCAGTGTCACGATGAAGAATGCCGCGGCAATCAACACGGTGACCATTCGCCAGCGAAGAGCCGCCCGCAGGATGCGCAGATAGATACCAGCCAGCAGGTCCACGCCTCGATCAGTCTGGCTGAAGAGACGCTCCACCGCCCTGCGGTGCTCATGCGGCCGCGCAAGCAGGCGCGCCGCCATGAGCGGCACGACCGTGAGCGAGACCAGCAGTGAGGCAACCAGCGTGGAGGAGATCATCAGGTTCAGGGGGCGCATTGTCTGCTGCGTGTAGCCGCCGGTGAACATGACGGGAATCAGCACGATGACGGTTGTGAGCATCCCCGCCGTGACGGCTAGAGAAACCTGCTGGGTTCCCTGCTGAGCGGCCAGGACGGCATCAGGACGGTCCATTTCGCGGTAGTGCCGGTAGACGTTTTCCAGCACGACAATCGACGCATCCACCACCATTCCGACCGAAATGATCAGCCCCGACAGAGTCACCATGTTCAGGGTGTACGGGCTGAACCACAGCACGACCAGGCTGGCCAGGAACGCGAGCGGGATGCTCACGGAAACCACCACGGCGGCCCGCAGGTCGGCCAGAAAAACCAGGATCACCAGAACTGTCAGAATGACCGCCTGCCACAGTGAGCTTCGCATACCATTGACGTTCAGGTCAATGATTGGTTGCTGGTCATCCGTGATCTCGAAGGCGATGTCGGGGTACTGCGCCTGCAATTGCGGAAGGAACCGTTTTACGGCCTGGATGGCGCTGACCGTCGGACCACTGTCCGGACGCAACACGTTGATGGCGATGGCGGGCCGGCCGTTGCCGTGGTAAATGCTGCGTTGCTCCGCTTCGCTCAGCAGCACATCGGCGACGTCTGCCAGACGCAACCAGCCCTGCCCCGACCGTCGTATGGGAAGCTGTCGTATCTGGTCCAGATCGGCGAACTCGCCCAGGACCTTGACGAGGTACTCGCTGCGTTGAGTGTAGACGGTCCCGGCAGGGGCCGAGACGTTTTGCCCCGCCAGGGCCGCAATCACCTCGCCCATCGCCAGGTGATTGGCGGCCAGATGGTCCCGCTTGACCAGAACCTTGATCTCCGGCTGATGTCCACCGAACACGTCTACATCCGCGATCCCCGGCAGCGTCAGAAGCTGGTCTTTGATCTGGTTGTCGGCCAGCAGCCGGATCTCCGAAAGCGTCCGGGTGGTGCCGGGCCCGGGAGACAAGGCCAGCGTCAGCAGAGGCCGGGTCGCATCTGTGATTCGATAGATGCGCGGCTCCTGGATGTCCGCCGGCAACTGTGCCCGGATCCGATTGAGCGCGTTCTGCACATCCAGTACGGCCTCGCCGATCGGCTTGCTGTAATCGAATTCGGCATTGACGGAGGACACCTCGTCACGGCTGACGCTGGTCACCTTGGTCAGTCCGCTGAGCGTATTCAGCTCCTTCTCCACCACTTCGGTAACCTTGTCCGCCATGTCGGCCGCGTCGGACCCCGGACGCACCGTAACGACGACCACCTGCGGGGGCACCGTGTTGGGAAAGAGGTCCGTTGGCGTCCTGAAAAAGGCGAAACCGCCCAGCGCCGCGACCACCAGCACCATCGCGATGATCGCATAGGGGTTCTTCATTGAGAAGGCCGTCACGTTCACTCAACCGCCTCCACCTTGATACCGGAGGAGAGCTGGGCCCAACCCAGGAACGTGCTGACAACGACCTGCTGGTCCGGGGGCAGCCCCTCAACCGCGACCTCGTCGCCACGCGTCGCAAGCAGGCGCACCGGCGTGGTCACGAGGTGTCCGCTCTCTACGACGAACACATGCGTCTTGCCCGTTGGCGACTCGACAATCGCCGCCTTAGGCAACGTGGTCACGTCGCGCAATCGTTCCAGTTCCACACTCACCTGAAGGTACGCACCGGTGGCCAGACCCTCCGCTTGCTCGCCGCTCAAGATGGCCTCGGCCCGCACCATGCGGGCGTCGTTCAGAGAAGGGTAGAGCTTGGTCAGCACGGCGTCGCGCCAGCCGCGTCCGGTGCGATATCGAAGCTTCAAGCCGGCATGGACCTCCGACAGGTCCTGTTGCGGCACATCGAAAACCAGCTTCATCTGGCCGCGGTCCTCGATCACCAGCAGCGGCTGGCCGGGGGCGGCCTGATCCCCCGGGTCAACGTGCCGGGCCGATACGATGCCGTCGTACGGACTGGTGATCGTGCAGTATCCCAGTTGGGTTTGCAGCTCGGCCCGACGTGACTCCAGTGCTTCCATTTGGAGTTCAATGGCCCGCGACTTGTGCTGTGCCGCTTCCAGGTTGCTGCGGGCTTCGTTCAAGCGATCCTCAGTAGTGTCCGCCTCCACCGCATTGGCCGCCCCCTCGGCGAAGAGCCGCCGGACGCGCTCCGCTTCGCGTGTCCAGTAGGCCAGATTACTGCGCAGGGCCTCGACGGTGGCCTCGTTTGCGGCCCGTTCCGCCGACGCCTGTTTCACTTGTGCCGCGACTGCTCCAATCGACTGCCGCAATTCCTCCCCATCCAGGATGATTAGGATCTCCCCCGCTCGGACCAGGTCCCCTTCCCACACGCGAACCTCCTGAACCGTGCTTGTGATCCGTGCGGCCAGCTTGGCGACGTACCGGGGCTCGACGACCGCCCAATAGTCGTGTGTCCGCTCCAGATCGCCGCGGCGCGCGGTTGCCACGCGGACGGGTATGGGGCCCAGACCGTAGCGCGGCGCCGCGTTCAGCGCCGCCTTCTTGCGCTGCACGAGGCTCGCCCCTGCGACTGCCAGCGCCACGACCACCCCGCCCGCCACCAGAAAACGCCATCGGCTGCGCCACGTTGCCCGCACGCCCGTCTCTCCTGTTTGTCTCGTTCAGATAGTGGTTACCCGTCCGGCCAGGACTCACTCGCGCGGCTCCTTCTTGGTGGACGAGCGCCGGCCGCTCGGGGCTACCCTTGCGGTGCGGCGGACATCGCGGTTAGTCGCGCCCGCCGGCCGGCCGCGTTTCCGGGATTGGTCTCGAACAGAGGCCTGAACCGCGCGCCCAACCAGGGGCCACTCCCGCCGCGGGACCGCGGCTATCGAGGCGCGAGTTGGACTCTGAAGCTGCTGACGGGTTGCCGGAAGGAGCTCACCCGCGTCGAGATCAGCACGACGACCACGGGGCGGCTGCCGGACTCGCGGGGGATTCGTCGCGAACGGCCGCGGCGTGTCGTGCAATGGCCGGCGCCGCAGGCCCGTCGCGCGCGTCGCATCGGGCAGATTCGGCGACCGATCGAGACGCTGCCGCCGGACGGGGCGGCGGCGTGGGCGGATGAGATGGACGTCGACCTGCATTTGCAGATCAGTCCGGACGACAGGCTGCCGGGTCAGCAGATGCTGGCTCTGACAGCCCGCAGGAACGTGAAACGATCCGTGGCCGGCGCTCTGAACGCGACAACGAACCGGACCAGCGACGTAACGGGCGAGAAAAAACCCCGCGAACCGTTCCTCGCGCTGCTGAAGAATCTGTCGAGAACCTCCGCCCCGGCACGGCGGATTCATGTGAGCCGCGACCGTTACCTGATCCACAGCAGTCAGCCCCCGCGGGCGTGCGTGGCGAGTCGGAACGGACGGATCATGCTGCCCTTCCTGACGCCGTGGAGCCCGAACGAACAGCGCATCGCACGCAGCGTGTGGCGCGAGGTTCATCCGAACATGTCCTGCAATCACGGCAGCGAGACGACCGAGGACCTGGTTTGCCGGGTCCGCCATGAGCTGGGCGCCCGAAACCGCCGCAACGCTCGGACACGGCCCAATGTCGCCGGCGCGCTGTCAGGCTCCTGCGAAGCTGCGGATGCTATCGCGATCCTGCCACCCAAGCAAGTCTCGCGGCCGCTGCTTCCGGTCTTCACCGACTTCTGCCTTCTGCATTCTGCCTTCCGCCCTACCAGTCCGCCGCGGAAGTCGCCTTGACAGCGGCCCCTAGAGATGCTAGAATATGGGTCGTGGTGGGGGTAGCAGGTCCGGGAGGACGCGGCCATAGCGTTGGGTCGGCGGGCAAGCGACGCGGCGCCGCGGTGCGTCCCGTAGGGACGCGGTGAAGACCGCATCCGTCCCCCACCCCCGAGCGTGCCGCCACGCGGTAAGCACCCTCTGGTGGGGGGCACCCCGTTGCACCTGCACCGGCCGTCTCCGCCGGCATCCGCAACAGGTAGCAGTGGTCCGCCGGCCGCATCCACGTTGCCGGCATCGCCACCCGCCACCACGACATCCGCTTCGCCACCCGCCGCCCACCCGGGGAGTTCGGCCGGCCCGCCCCACCCGCGCGTCCGCTGCGGGTCGGGCGCGAAAACACGGCCGCCGCACCGGGCCCGATCGGACCCCGTGCGGCGGCCTGCGCCGGCCTTCAAGACCGGAGCCGCACTATTGCCCGCGGCTCACGGCCCCGCCAGCTTCGGCTCGAACCACTTGTAGTCCTTGAAGTTCACGAACCCGTCCTTGTTGAAGTCGAACGCGTCCGCGCAGGCCGAGCCCGCGGGCAGCGTCGGGTTGTAGCAGCGCTGGAAGTTGGCGAAATCCGCCAGGCTGTAGTAGGTCGTGATCACCTGGGCGTAGTAGCAGGCGCCGGTCCGCGGACCGCCGCTGTAGGGCCCGCCTCCCGCCACCAGCACGTAGAGCTTGCCGCCCGCGGTGTACGTGACGGCCGCGTTGCGGCTGACGGTCAGCGGGTACGCGGGGCCGGTGCGCCATTCGCCGATGGAGCCCGTGACCGGGTCCACCCGGGCGTAGTAAACGGTGTTCCGGGGCGACGAGCCGCTCAAGCCGCAGATCACGAAGATGTACTGGTTGTCCGCGACCGTGCAGGCGTGTTCGTAACGCCCGACGCTGAGCGAGGATGGATCCTGCGTCCAAGCACCGAGGCTGCCGTCCGGATTGATCACGGCCCGGTAAATGTCGCGCTCGGTGGTGCCGCGGTAGTTGCCCGCCACGCGATACAGCCAGTTCTGCGCGCCCTCGATCAGCGCAACGCCGTGGAACCACGACGCGTTCGGGGTCGTTGCGGTCGGCGTCCACGGGCCGTAGTCGCCCGTGGGCGTCAGCCGGCTGTAGTAGCAGATGTTCTGATTGACGCCGCCGTTGTCCTCACCGTTGATGATGTACAGCGTGTCTTCGAAATTGAGGATGCCGCGGCCGAACGCATCCATCTGCGAGTTGCCGGCCGGGCTGTTGGGAATCGTCTGGGCCGACACGACCCAAGCGCCCAGCGTCCCATCCGGATTCTGCGGCGCGTACCAGCTCGTGTTCTGCGTTGTGTAGCCGTTGTTGTCCCAGCCACCCCAGACGTAGATGCGGTTGTTGTACGCCGCCGCGCCGGCCACCGCGCGCGGTGCGGGCAGCGGCGTCGTCGCGGTCCACGCGCCGAGGCTGCCGTCGTTGTTGACGCGCGCCACGTACACGTTGCTCACGGCCTGCGGCGAGGCGTCGCTGCGCCCGCCGATCGAGTAGATGTAGCCGTTCAGGTACACGAGCTCGAGACCGGTCAGGCCCAGGGGCAGCGTGCTCGTCGGGATCCACTCGGCGATGGCCGGCGGATCATCCACGCGCACCGCGGCGGAAGGCGCGCTCTCGACCCCGCCGATGGTCTGCGTCGCCACGATCGTCTGGCCCATGGTCAGGGCCGGCACCGGTACGAGCACCGGGTCGGTGGTCGGGTTATCGAACGTGCCGAGTAGCACGTAGTTCGCCTCGCCGTTGTCCTGGTAGACCGCCACGCGGCTGGCGACGCCCTCTTCCACGTCGCGCACGCTCACCTGCGTCTGGCCGGGCACCAGGAACGGCTGCAACCGCGGACGCGGCACGGACACGACCACCGCCGGCGAGTAGCAGCTCTCAACTCCGCCCACCGTTTGCGTCACGGTGACTTTCGCGCCGTTCGCCAGCGGCGGCACCGTCACGGTCGCAGTGCCGGCCGGGAACGGCCCGCCCTGCGTCGCCGCCAACACGTCGTTCACGTAAACACTCACGACGGTCGCCGTCACATCGACCGAGCCCACCGCGATGCTCGTACCGGTCGGGTACAACACGTTCGTGATCGCGGGCGACACGACCGGGTTCGGCGGGCCGAAGGGGTACGGCGTGTTGCCGATCGTGACCGCAATGTCGTCGTACATCATCGCCGGGCCGTTCGTGGAGTAGCCGTTGCCGATGACGATGTACCGGAACGGGTCGTTGTTCACCCGCGGCACGCCGCCCGGCCACAGCGGCACGCCCGTGTCGGGATCGATCGGGTTGGCCAGCACGCCGTCGATGTAGAAGTTCACCACATCCGACAGCACCTCGATCTGCATCGTGTGCCACACGCCCGGAACCCGCGTGATGCCCGTCAGGGCGTAATCGTAGTTGAAATAGTCGGACCGGTATCCGTCGATGATCGGCAGAGGGGAGTTGGTTAGTGACGTGTACTGCGTCGCGAACGCCCCACCCACCCCGTTCGTGAACGCGAAGCCGACCGCGCCGTACGCGCGGCTCAGCGACGAGGTCAGCTCGAAGCGATCCCGCGCATCGGTGCTGTTAATGTCGTGCTTGTAACGATACGTCACCCGCAGCGGGGCGGCGTCCGTCCCGTTGACGGACCCGAGGTTGAAGTACAGCCGCGACACCGTCGTCCCCGGCGCGTAGCGCGACATCACGTAGTTGTCGCAGCTCGACGCGCTGCCGGTGGACAGCAGGATGCGACGCGGATTGGCCGGCTCCGTCTGCGTCCAGATCGCCTCCAGGGCCGACTGACTTGCGTAGCTGTCGAAATTCTCCGCCAGCGCGGTGCCGGGAGCGTAAACCACCACCGGGGCCGACAGTGGGCTCTCCACCCCGTTCGCCGTCTGCGTCGCACGCAGCACGTCGCCGATGTTCAGCGTGAGGCCGGTGAACGTCGCCACGCCCGCCACCGGCGTTACCGTGCCGGCCGGGTTCCCGTTGCGGAATAGCTGCGCCACGGTCGCAATCGGCAAGCAGTCCGCGATCACCTGCGTATCCGAGGACACGACCGGCGCCCGGATCGTCGGGGCGGGCGTCGGGTCCGGCACCGGGGCCTCGAACTGCAGCTCATCGATGCTCAGGTCGATCAGAATCGCCGAGTCCGCCGCCACCTTGGTGATCGCGATGTGCTCCAGCGTGCCCCGCATCGGGCTGGCCGACAGCACGCCGTCGCCCGTGAAGCCCGCGACGCCCGCCGCCACCGGGGTACCATCGACGGTCACCTGCCCCGTCGCCAGATTGAACTCGAGCTCATAGGCGGACGGCGAGGGCGGCAGCGTAATCGCCGGGATCGGCAGCCGCGACCCCGTGGCGCTGAGCCGATACCCGCGGCGGAACTGATCGTCGCCCGCCGGCGTCGTGTCGAGCACGCCGTTGGCGCCGGGCGCGATCACGGCCGTGCCCGCCGGCAGGCCCAACGTCCCGATGTTTGTCCCCACCGGGTAGACTTGCACGTCGTCGCCGACCGCAGTCGTGTTGACGATGTTGTCAGGGCCGGCCGTGATCGCGTTGGGTGTCAAGCTCGTGCCGACCCACTCGATCGGGCCCGTCGTGCCGCCGTTGGCGAGCTGCGCGACGTCGGCCGCCGTCTCGCGGATGCCGATGCACAACCCGACCTCGCCCGCGAAGAACTCGCTGACGTTGGTCACCTTGAAACGCACCTTGCCGCCCAGGTGCAGCGCGGGGTTGGGCCGCACCGGGCCGTCAAAGGTCGTCAGTCGCACCCAAGAGTCCGGGTTGCTCGGCGTGGCCCAGTTAAAGATCACGCGTAGTGCAGCCACGCCCTCGGTCTGCGAACCGGACGCGCGAAATGCCGCGTTGAAGTCATACGAGCCGGGGGTGTTCGGCACGACGTACGCGGCCGTCGAGGAACTGAACTGCGGTATCCGGAAGGTATCCTGTGCGGTCGCCGGATTGTCGATCGGCTGGTCGTTAAACCCGACCAGCGCCGAGGGATACTGCGCCGCTGCCGGCATCGCCGCCAGCAACAGCATCAACGCGCCGGCCCCGATGCCGGCCCACGCTCTGCCGATCCTCATGGTGCTTCTCCTGGCTGGCGGCACAAGGCGCCCGCGGTCCTCCGCGACAACCACGCCTGCCGCTCTCCTCACGATGTGACCCATCAGCGATCTGCCCCGCGCGGGGTGGCTGTCCGTCACCCAACGTGGCGACCGCTCAACGTCCACGCCGACATCCTACCGAACGGTATCACTCCGCGCGGACAGCATACCGCGCCACGCTCGCGACCAAAAGACGAGAAACGGTTAAACCTGTGTGAGCGCCGCCCCCAGCGCGGCCGCTAAGTGTTTCCGCGCAAGTGCTTACGCGCGGCGTCCCGCCGTGTTGCATCCCTGAAGCGCGGCCCCAACCCGCCGCCACCTCGGCCGGACAATCTTCGGCGGCACCGGTCCCACGCCGTGGAAGACGGTCCCCGGATACTCCGCCCCGCGGACGCGCCTACGATGAAGCCGGGCCGCCACCCCGGTGACGCCGCCGTTTCATCGCTTGGAGCCCTGCCATGCGAACCGCGGTCTTCAGCACCCGCGCCTACGACCGGCTGTACCTCGAAGCCGCCAACAAGGCCGCAGGACACGAGCTTGCGTTCTACAAGGAGTCGCTGGGGGCCGCGACGGCCGCCCTGGCGGCCGGGTTCCCGGCGGTGTGTGTGTTCGTAAACGACCGGTTGGACGCCGCCGCGCTCGCACTGCTCGCGCGCGGCGGGACGCGGCTCCTGGCCCTGCGGTGCGCGGGGTACAACAACGTCGACCGTCACGCGGCCGCCGCGCACAACCTGACCGTGGTCCGCGTCCCGGCCTACTCCCCGCACGCGGTCGCCGAGCACACCGTGGCGCTGATCCTCGCGCTGAATCGGCACCTCCACCGCGCGTACAACCGCGTGCGCGAGGGCAACTTCGCGCTCGAGGGGTTGATCGGGTTCGACCTGCACGGCAAGACGGCCGGCACCGTCGGCACCGGGCAGATCGGCCGGCTGGTCGGCCGGATTCTGCGCGGGTTCGGCTGCCGTTGGCTGGCGGCCGATCCGCAGCCGCACCCCGAGGTCACCGCGGCGGGTGGAGAGTACGTGCCATTGCCGCAGCTCCTCGCGGAGAGCGACGTCATCAGCCTCCATTGCCCGTTGCTGCCGGAGACGCACCACCTGATCAACGCGGACGCGATCGCGCGCATGAAGCCGGGCGCCATGCTGATCAACACGAGCCGAGGCGCGCTCGTCGACACGCGCGCCGTGATCGCCGGGCTCAAGTCGCGCCGGATCGGCTCTCTCGGGCTTGACGTTTACGAGGAAGAGGAGGGCGTGTTCTTTCGCGATCACTCCAACGAGGTCATGGAGGACGACACGCTGGCGCGCCTGCTGACGTTCCCCAACGTCATCATCACCGGCCACCAGGGCTTCTTCACCCACGAGGCCCTCACGGCCATCGCGACGACGACGCTCGCGAACATCACCGCGTTCGAGCAGGGTCGCGTCAGCGGCAACGAACTCCCCCCGCCGTAGCCCGCCCTACGGCTCACGTTCCGTCCCCGACGCCGCCGCGCGGCGCTCCGCCACGGCCCGGTAGTACGCCGCCAGCAGCGCCCGCAAGTTCTCCGGCACCTGCTGTTCCGGCGGCGGCGCGATGCGGCCCAGACGCTCCCGCGAACCGCCGTCCGCGGCCGCCTCCGTCCGCGCGTCCGGGGCCAACCCCACGCCGCGTTGAACCCCGGCCGCGCCCAAGCGCGCCTCGAACACGATGCGTCGGACCGCGCCCGGCGGAAGATCGGCGAGGACCGCCCGAGTCCGTTCCAAGGCCTTCAGAAAAGCGGCGGCCTTCTCGGCCGGCCAGCCGAGCTCGATCAACTCCTCCTCCGACACGGTCGCGCCGCGCTCCAGCATCTCGAGCAAGTCGAGGACATCCTGAGCGCCGTCGCTCTCAAGTGCCGTACGTGGCTCGGCGGCCGGTCGGTCCAGCGCGCCGCCACGGGCCGGCTGAGACTCCGGTGGTGCGCCGGGCGTCGAACCGGCGCTCTCGCCGGGCGGCGTATCGCCCGCGGGCGGAGCGTTGCCCTCGGCACCCTCCGCGCCGCGCGGGTCGTTTGCGCTTTCCTTCGCGCCAGACTCCTCCGGTGGCTGGGCGTTCGCGCCGTCCCCAACCGAGTGGGTCCCGGAGTCCGGCGCCGGCTCTCCCGGTGACGCTGGGCCGACGGGCTGCCCTTCGCCGTTCTTCTCCCGCAGTCGCCGCACGACTTCGCCCGCCTCGCGTCCGTGCTCACGGACGAAGCCGCCCACCGGGTCGTCTCGGGCCGTCTCGTCGCCCGCTTGCGCCTCACCCGTGTCGGAGGGCTCGGCTGCCTCCGCGGTCGGGGCGGGCTCGCCCGAGGAAGGTTCACCCGAACGCTCGGCGCCGGCGCTCTCGCCCGTGCCGTCGTCGCCCGGATTGGCAAATTCGTCGCCGGCGCCGTCCGATCCGGCCGCGGGCTCCCCAGGATCGTCGCCGCGCGGGTCGGCGCTCGACTCGCCATCTCCCGTCCCCGCCTGCGGCTCCGCGCTGTCTCCCGCAGCGGGTTCCACCGGCCGCGTCGTCGGGCGGTCGCCGTCCGCCCCGCCGCCGGCGTCGTCTTGACCCGGCTGCGGCCCCGGCGTCGCCTCCGGGCCGGGGTTCGCGCGCCCACCCTCGCGCTCCGGACGCGGCTGATCGACGCGCGGCGCACGTTCCGCCAGAACGGTCAGCGTCCGGCTGCGCGCGGCCTGCGGTGCCGGGCGTCCGTCGAGGGTCACGCGCGCGTCGCGGGCTTCAAACCACACCCGGGCATCCGGACCGCCCGGCGGGGCGATCTCCCGCGTAGGAACGCGCGCCTGCACGCGCGGCGCGTCGGCCGGCAGCGGCCGCCGCTCCAGCGCCGTGCCCCGTTCTACGCACATCGCGAACTCGGCCACCCCTAAGTCATCCTCCGCCAGCGCGATGATCTCCGGCACACCGGCCGCCGCCACGACGCCATCCGGCGCTGCGGCCTCGTCGGGCGCGACAATTTGCACCCTCGGCGCGCCGTCGGTCCGCACGGTCACGCGGTAACTGGGCGGATCGCGGTACGGGTAGCCCCACGGGTCCGCAAACTCGAACCGGTACGTGCCGGACTCGGTGAGCAGCAGCGCGGCGGTCGCGCTGCGGGGCGCTGCGGGCTCGACCTGCATGCGAGTCCGGGTCTCCCGATCCGTCACGAACACGACCATCGGGTCACGAAGGGTCGCGTTCGCGGTCAGCATCAGCCGCGCAACGGTCCCGCTCCAGACTGTCAGGTCGGGCGATTCCGCCGGTCCCGGCGGCAGGCCGCTGTACGCCGGCGGTTCCAGCCATACGTCCAGTTGCGCGACGGCGGGCAGCGGCTGCACCGGTATGACGCCCTCCAGCAACCCATCGCCCGCCGTGCAGCGGAAACGGATCGCGTCTCCCACTTCGTGCGGCGCCAGCACAAAGCGCGCGCGCCGCACATCCGCCTCGGGATCGAGCTCCACGGCCGCCGCGTACGAGCGCCCGGCCTCCAACCCCGCGGCGGTTCGAAGCGTCAGCTCGGCCTGTCGCACGGGCCGGCCCCGCACCGCGAACTCCAGCACCGCCGGCTCGCCCGCATGGATGGCCTCATCCGCTGCCGGTCGCACCAGCAGCAGTTGTGTGGCGGTGGCGGGCGCTTGCTCCCAGCCCAGCACCCGCAGCAACGCCGGTGCGATCGGCTTTGCAGCGAGCACCGCGTACAGGATCCACGCCGCCAACGCGACGCCGCAGAGCAGCAGCGGTCCGCGCCCCACACCGACGACAAGCGCCTCCACCGGCGGGACACGCGCGAGCTCGCGTGCCGCCTGCCGGAACGCCGCCGCTTCCGCGTAGGCCGCGGCTGCCGTCTCCCGTACGGCGAGCGCGTTGATCAAGGAGTTGTGCCGAATCGCGGCGGTCCGCTCGAGCCGCTGCGCGACGAACACGCGACTGAGCGCGCGTCGCCTTCTCTGCCATTCGCCGGCGACGACCCCCGCCGCGGCGGCACAGCCGAGAACGCCGAGCGCGAGCAGACGCGCCGGCCGCGGCAGGCCCCCCGGCCAAGCGTGGTCCAGCGCGACCAGCAGCAGCAGCGCCACGGTCGCGCCGGCGGCCAGAACCAACAGGCGTGCCCGGAGCTCGCCCCACGCGGCCCGGCGGCGGAAGCGATCCAGCGCCGCCAAGACCCACCGTGCGGAGAGCTGCACCGCCGCGCGCGCCTGCGACCCGGAGGGTTCCATGTCCGTATTGTACCGTCGCTGCGGGGGTTACAGGTCGCGGCGTTTGACGTACACGCCGTCGACGGGCAGAATGTCCGCCGTAACGCCCGGACTGGAGGACGCGCAATGCTGCCGGCCAGACGAGATTACGTTGGCTCCGCCCGCCCGTGGGCCTGCGCGTCGGTGCTGCTGCTGATCGCCGCGTGGGGCTGCAACTCCGGCGGGAGCAGCGTCAGTGTGTCCGACGCGCCCCCGGGTCCGCCGGCGCAGCATCCCATGCTGGAAGGCGTGCCGGTGCCGAGCGGCTTCCGCGTCCACGATAATCGCAGCCGGATCCAGCACAGCGCCGGCAGCCGCTGGGCGGAGATCGAACTCCGGGGAGACCTGCCGCCGGAGCGCGTCATCGGTTTTTATCAGCACTACATGCCCGCGGCCCACTTTACCCTGCGATCGCGGTCCCTCGACCGCGGCGAGACCGTGCTTTACTTCGAAAGCGAGCGGGAAGAATGTAAGATACGGACGAAACGCGGGACCTGGAGCACGATCCTGATCGTCGAGGTCAACCCGCTCCCGAGGGGGGCCGCGGAGCGCAGCCAGCAGTCCCCGCCGGTGACTCCGTGAGTCCGCGCGGCGACGGAGACGAGTAAATGGATGCCGACACACGACACGCTCTGAAACAGAACGAGTTGGCCGAGGCCCTCAGCAAGCTGCGGAACCTCGACAACCCGACGACGCGGTACATCCTGATCGGTCTGGCCGTGCTGATCGTGCTGGTCGGCGCCTGGAAACTGTACGGCTACGCCCAGGGCCACGCGCTCGAGACCGGTTGGCAGCAGCTCGCCACCCTCGAGGAGCAGCTTGGCGATCCGGACGCCGCGAAGGCGGCCGCGGCGCGCGGCGAACTGCGCAAGTTGGCGGCGAGCACCTCGAACAGCGAGCTGGCCGGGCACGCTTGGGTGCGCTATGCCGGAGCCTGCCTCGAGGCGGCGCTGAAGACACCCGAGGAAGCCGACGCGCTGCTCCGCGAAGCGACGCAGGCGCTCGAGCAGGTCACCAGCAGCCGCGCCGCGCCGCTGGTGCGGGCAGCGGCTTGGTTCGCGCTCGGCACGGCGTACGAAGGGCAGCAGGACTGGGACAAGGCGCGGCACGCCTACGAAATGCTGACCGCGAAGGACGGGGCGTTTGCTGCCTCGCCCTTTGTTTTCGCGGCCCAACAGCGCTTGAGCGGTCTCGATGAACTCGCCCGGCCGATCGTCTTCGCTCCGGGCGGTCCGCCGGCCCCGGAGGCCACGGCCGGCCCCCAACCGCCGCCCGGCTGGGAGCGACTCGATCCGGCCCTCGTGTCGGATCGGCCGTTGCCGCCGCCTCCGGCCGCGTCGGCGCCCGCGCCGCCCGAGCTCGCCGCGCCGCAACCCGAGTGACCCGCGCTCCGGTCGGGGGCTGCGCCACGGACGGCGCCGCGTGACAGGCGGATTTCGCAGGATGCCCGCAGTGTGGTGAACCCGAACGAAGACGACATCCTCGAACGCCCGATTCCCATCGATGAGGACGCCGCGGAGCGTGTGCAACTGCGCATCCGCCGGACGCTGCCCGGACGCCGCATCGACAAGTACCTGCACGGACGCTTTCCGCGCCTGTCGCGGACGGCGCTCCAGCGCCTGATCAAGCAGGGCGCGATCACCGTCAACGGCCAGCCCAGCAAGCCCAGCTACGAGCTGCTGGGCGGGGATGTCGTGGACGTGATCCTCCCGCCGCCCGAGCCGCGCGAAGTCATCCCCGAGAACATCCCGATCGAAATCGTTTACGAAGACGATTACCTGCTCGCGCTGAACAAGGCCGCCGGCATCATCTGCCACCCCGCCCGCGGCGACCAGACCGGTACGCTGGCCAATGCGCTCGTGTACTACGCGAACTCGCTCAGCCACGGGGAGGACCCGTTCCGCCCCGGCATCGTCCACCGCCTCGACAAGAACACGACCGGCATCATGCTCGTGGCCAAGACCGACGAGGCCCATTGGCGGCTGTCGCTCCAGTTCGAGCGCCGCACCGTCCAGAAGACCTATCTGGCCGTCGTGCACGGCAACCCGCACCTCGACGCCGACACGATCGACGCCCCCATCGGCGTCCACCCGGTGGTTCGCGAGAAGTTCGCCGTCATGGTCCGCGAGAACAAGATCGATCTCGCCCGCAGCGCGGTCACGCGCTACGTCGTGGGCGAGCGCTACGGCGACTACGCGCTCGTCCAGCTCTTCCCCAAAACCGGCCGCACGCACCAGCTGCGCGTGCACATGTCGCACATCGGCCACCCGATCGTCGGGGACACGATGTACGGCGGGCGGCCGATCAGCGAGTTCGACATCACGGGGAGCGGCTCCGTCACGCCTTTGTTCGTGCACCAGGCCCTGCACGCCTGGCGAATCGAATTCCGCCATCCCATCCTGGAGCGCCCGATGGAGCTTGAAGCGCCGTTTCCGCCGCCGTTCCGCACGCTGGTGACGTTGCTGCGCAACACGAGGACGACGCGTGCCCGCTAGGCCGCGCCGCGCGGCGGCCCCGCGCCGGGCCCGCAGTCCGTTGCGCGCACTGTTCCTGGCGGTGCTGCTCGGCATCCTGGGCATTGGACCTGTGGAGGCCGCGGCCCAAGGAGCGAAACGCCCTCCGGCTCGGAACGACCGTTCTCCGGCCGCGCGGCCGCGCGGCGAGGTCCGCCTCGACACACGGCTCGCCGAGCTCGTGACGGCGCAGCCGAAGGGCCTCGACATCGGGCTCTACGTCGCCGACGCGCGGAGCGGAGCCGTGTGGTTCGAACACAACGCCGCAACCGCGCTGAAGCCGGCCAGCGTGCTCAAGCTCTTCACGTCCGCGGCCGCACTCGAACGCCTCGGGCCGGACTTCCGCTTCGAGACGCGCGTGTACCTGGCCGGCCCGCCCGAGGCCCCCGAGCTGTGGGTGGTCGGCGCCGGCGACCCCGCCCTCGGCGATGAGCGGATCGCCGCCCGCCTGCGACGCGAGCGGGACTTCGCGCTGGACGAGTGGGCTGCCGCGCTGCGGGCCCGCGGTGTCACGCAGCTCCGCCGCATCGTGCTCGACACGTCGGTCTTCGACGATCAGTACACGCACCCCGATTGGCCTCTCACCCAGCAGGACCGCTGGTACCAAGCCCCCGTCGGCGGCCTGAATATCAACGACAACTGCCTGGACGTGACGCTCACGCTGCGCGACGGCGCCCTTGCGGTGCAGCTCCAGCCCGACGTCGGGGCGGACCTGCTTCGTCAGAACCTGACGGTGGGCAGGCCCCACCGCGTCGTGCTCAAGCGGGCCCCCGGCAGCGACGTCTTCGAGCTGACCGGCACGGTGGCGCGCGGCGGCGCACTCGAGTCGATCGCCGCCGGCCGCCCGCCCGTCTTCTTCGGCCACGCCCTGTACCACGCCCTCGAACAACGCGGGGTCCGCGTCGTGGGCGAGGTGCTCAGCCGCCCGCTCGGCCCGGACGACCTGCGCGGCGCCGCCCTGCTCGCGACCCACACCACGCCGCTGCGCGACGTGCTCTGGCGGTGCAACACGTTCAGCCAGAACCTCTTCGCCGAGTGTCTCTGCAAGGCGCTCGCCGCCTACGCCCCGGACGGCCGCCGCGCCGGCCCCCCCGGTTCCTGGTCCGCGGGCACGGACGCCGTGCGCCGCACCCTCGCACGCCTGGGCCTCGACCTCAGCAACGCCGTCCTGCGCGACGGCAGCGGCCTGAGCCACCGGAACCGCGTTTCCGCCTCCCAGATCGGCCGCTTGCTCGTGCAGATGAACCGCCACCGCCACGCCACGGTCTTCATGGACAGCCTCGCGGAGCCCGGCGAGCCGGGTTCGATGCGTAAACGCTATGACGATCCCGTCCTGCGCGGCCGGATCCGGGGCAAGACCGGCACGCTGGCCCACGTGCAGGCCCTGGCCGGCTACGCGACCCGGCCGGACGGCACCGTGCTGGCGTTCGCGCTGCTCGTGAACGGCGGCCCGGAGAGCAACTTGCCGCTCGAGCTGTGCCGCACGCTCATCACGGCGGCGGCCCCCCGCTGAGCCCCGCAAGTCGGTTTGACAGGCGCCGCCGGGCCGCCGACCATTGGGCGCGGGCGCGGCCGACGGCCGATAATCAGGACGAGGAGTTCGCCATGTCGCGCAAACAGACGGGTTCCGCCACGCCGGCGGCCCCGCATTCGCAGATCCTTGAGGCGCTCTGCCGGGCCCCGCTGCTCGACCACGCGCTGAGCCACATGTACTTCACGCTCGGTAAGCCGTGGGGCATGGCCACGGAGCACGACAAGTTCGTCGCCCTGGGCCTGGCGGTCCGCGACCTGGCCGTCGGCCGGATGATCGAGACGCAAAGCGCCTACGAGGAGCGGGACTGCAAGCGGGCCTACTACCTGTCGCTCGAGTTCCTGCTCGGCCGGCTGCTGCGCAACAACCTCGTTAACCTGGGCTTGGACGACGAGTGCGCCGCGTTGTGCGCCCGCTACGGCGAGAACCTGGAGGCGCTGCTCGAAATCGAGCCCGACGCCGGGCTGGGCAACGGCGGGCTCGGCCGACTGGCCGCCTGCTACCTCGATTCCGCCGCGACGCTCGGCTACCCGGTTCAGGGCTACGGCATCCGCTACGAGCACGGCATCTTCGAGCAGCGCATCGTCAACGGCTGGCAGGTCGAGGCGCCCGAGTACTGGCTCCAATTCGGCTCCCCGTGGGAGATCGTCCGCCCCGAATCGGCCACGATCGTGCGCCTGCGCGGCCGGGTGGAGCACCGCTCCGACGCCCACGGCCGTTTTCAGCCGCGCTGGGTCGACTGCGCCACCGTCATCGGCGTGCCGTACGACATCCCCATCGTGGGCTACGGCGGCCGGACGGTGAACATGCTGCGGCTGTGGTCGTCGCGCGCGTCGGCCGCATTCGACCTCGAGTCCTTCAACCGCGGGGGCTTCGAGCAGGCCGTCCACGACAAGGTGCTGAGCGAGACCATCTCGAAGGTGCTGTACCCGGCCGACGAGACCGAGCGCGGCCGTGAACTGCGGCTGATCCAGCAATACTTCTTCGTGGCGTGCACGCTGGCCGACATTCTGCGCCGCTACGACCGCACACACGACACGCTCGACGCGCTGCCGGACAAGGTCGCCATTCAGCTCAACGACACGCACCCCGCGCTGGCGATCGCGGAGCTGATGCGCATCCTGGTGGACGAGCGCGGGCTCGACTGGGACCCGGCTTGGGACTTGACGCGGGCGGTGTTCGCCTACACCAACCACACGCTGTTGCCCGAAGCGCTCGAGACGTGGCCGGTGGCGATGCTCGGGGCGCTGCTCCCGCGGCACCTCGACATCATTTACGAGATCAACGCGCGCTTCCTGCGGCAGGTCGCGGCCCGCTGGCCCGGCGACGGCGAACGGCAGCGGCGCATGTCGCTGATCCGCGAGGAAGAGCCGCGCGCCGTGCGCATGGCGCACCTGGCGATCGTCGGCAGTCGCCGCGTGAACGGTGTGGCCGACCTGCACAGCCGGCTGATCCGCAGCCATCTCGTGCCGGATTTCGCCGAGTTCGCCCCGGACCAGTTCACCAACGTGACGAACGGCGTCACCCCGCGCCGCTGGCTGCGGGCGTGCAACCCGGCCCTCGCCGCGGCCATCACGCGCCGCATCGGCGACGGCTGGATCACCGATCTGGACCAGCTCCGGCGGCTGGAGCGGTTTGCCGACGATGCGGAATTCCAGGAGGAATTCCGGGCCATCAAGCACGCCAACAAGGAGGCCGTCGCCGCGCGCCTGCGCCGCACGATGGGCCTCGCCCTGCCCACCGACGCGCTCTGGGACGCGCAGATGAAGCGGCTGCACGAGTACAAGCGCCAGCTCCTCAACGTGCTCCACGTGGTCATGCTGTACCACGAGCTGCTCGAGGACCCCCAGGCCCGCGTGCCGCGCGTCGTGCTGTTCGCCGCGAAGGCCGCCCCGGCCTACCATCGGGCCAAGCTCATCATCAAGCTCATCCACGAAGTCGCGCGGACGATCAACGGCGACCGACGCCTGGGCGCCCGCCTGCGCGTCGCGTTCGTGCCCAACTACCGCGTCTCGCTGGCCGAGCTGATGATCCCGGCCGCCGACCTGTCCGAGCAGATTTCGACCGCCGGGCTCGAGGCCTCCGGCACCGGCAACATGAAGTTCGCCCTCAACGGCGCGCTGACGATCGGCACGCTCGACGGGGCCAACATCGAGATCCGCGACGCGGTCGGACCCGAGAATTTCTTCCTGTTCGGCCTCACCGCCGACGAGGTGCAGGCCCGCCGGCCGGGCTACCGCCCCGCGGACGTCTACCACAGCCACGACGGCGTGCGCCGCGCCCTGGATGCGATTGCCGGGGGCGAGTTCTGCCCCGAGACGCCCGGCCTGTTCGCGCACATCCGGGACTGGCTGCTCGGCGGCGATCCTTACATGCTCCTGGCGGACATCGAGTCGTACGCCGCCGCCCAGCGCAAGGTCGAAGCGCTCTGGCAGGACCCCCGCGCCTGGACGCGCGCCGCCATCCTGAATGTCGCCCGCATGGGGCATTTTTCCAGCGACCGGGCGGTGCACGAGTACGCCCAGCGGATCTGGCGCATCGAGCCCGTGCGCGTCGACGGCGGCCCCGCGCCGCGCCGCGCCGCCGCCCGCCCCGCGCGGCAGACGACCCTGCGGGCGACACGCGCCACGCCGACCCGCCGCAAACGCACGTAGGCGTGACGCAGCGCCCCGCCCGTCCCCCGTTTATCCGGGCGCGGCTTCCTCGGTCAGCCGCAGGAAGACGTCCTCCAGTCGGCCGTCCGTGGCCGCCTGCCGCCGCAGCTCGGCCAGCGTCCCCAGCGCGACCAGGCGGCCGCGGTGAATGATGCCGATGCGGTCGGCCAGCAGCTCCGCGATGTCGAGCGTGTGCGTGCTCATGAACACCGTCCCGCCCGCCTCGGCCAGCTCGCGGAAGATGTCGCGCGTGATGCGGGCCGTCCGCGGATCCAGCCCCACCATCGGCTCGTCCACGACCAGCACGCGGGGCGCATGAACCAGGGCGGCCGCGAGCGCCACCTTCTGCTTCATGCCGTGGCTGTACGTCTCGCACAGCCGGTCCAGGAAGTCCTCCATGTCGAGCCGCCGCGAGAGCTCGGCGAGGCGTGCCGCCGCCACCTCGCGCGGCACGCCGTACATCGTGCGTGTGAACTCGATGAACTCCTGGCCCGTCAGCTTCTCGTAGACGAACGGCTGGTCCGGCACGTACGCGATCGGCTGTTTGGCCCCCGGGTCGCCGGCGTCCAGGCGCGCGCCGCACACTTCCACGGTCCCGCGGTCCGGCCGCAGCAGCCCGGTGGTCATCTTCAGCGTCGTCGTCTTGCCCGCGCCGTTCGGCCCGAGAAACGCGAAGACCTCGCCGGCGTGCAGCGTTAGCGAAAGCTCCGCGACCGCCGGCTTCGACCCGAACGACTTGCTCACGCCGCTCAAGCGAACCGCGATGGGCGCCGCCGCCGCCGCGGGCGTTCCAGGGTCAGGTTGGGGCGTGGTGTGCATCGGCCGGGCGTTCCGTCACCGCCCACCACGGCGCGGGCGCGGCGGACCAACCGTCGGCGCGGCGCGCGCCGCCTCGTCGTAGGGCTCATCGAGCAGTTCCAGCTCCCCGAGCAGCGGCAGATCGACGACCTGGCGAAGCACACGGCCGTCCGCCGTTACCCACGCCGTGGCCTTGCCCCCTTCGACGACAAACGTGTCCACGAGACTGCCGCGGTGCTCGATGCGGGCGGTGCCCGTCACCCGGATCACGACGGGCTCCAGACCCAGTCCCTCTGCCGAGAAATTGGGCAGGATCTGCTGCAACGGATCGACCAGATCCAGCCGCCAGGATCGGCCCACGTACAAGCCCGGCAGGCGATGGAAGGGCCGGATCACGTCGCCCAGCGCCGCCGGCGCTCGCATGTCGAGCGCGAAGCCCCCCCGTTGCGGGCCGACCTCCCACTGGCAGGGAAACTCGCCGGACGGCATCGCCTCGCCCTTGAGCACCACCGGCATTCCCAGGCCCTCGATCCGGAACTCCAGGCTGTCCACCGTCAGGCGATTGCCGTGTCGGAACGTCAACTCCGTCTCGATGCGGACCGGGGGCGTGGACAAGCCGCCGGGGAGCGACAAGGGGTCGAGCACCGTGACGGTCGCGACCGTCACCAGGCCCCCCGGCAGCGGGCGGCGGGCCTCCGTCCAGCTCCGTCCCAGCAGCACGCCGTCCCGGTAGATGCCCACCTGGGTACGTTCCTCCTCCCCCGGGGCGAGCGTGTGCGTCGCACTCGGCGGGGCGTCGCCGGCCAGCCATAGCGGCACGACGTCGCGCAGGACGATCGCTCCGTTGGCGACCAGCATGCCGGCCGCCGCGAGTATTCCGATCCAGCGGTTGAGCATCGCCAGGTTCCCGAGGAGAACCGGTGCATTGTAGGCGACCCCGCCGTGCGACCCCAAACGACTGGCAGTGGGGGCCCCGGAGGCGCCCGGCGGTTGCGAAAGCGCCCCGCGCGTTGGTATCGTCCATGGCGGCCTGCGGCCCCACGGCGCGGTTCGGCGCTTTCATATTTTGCGAAAGCCGCGGGCGCGCGGTGCGCTCCCTTGACGGTCCCGCGCCCGATTCCTTATACGACCGCAGCAGCCGAGCCAGTTCACGGAGACGGACCATCGACACCTTCGTCTTCCCACGGTGGACGAACAAGCTGCGGGTTGCCGTGGCCGTCGCGGCGCTCGGCGTCCCCGGCTACGGCGTGCTCGTGCTCGGATACGGCGGGGCCCCCGAAACCACTGACGTCGGCTATGCGCCCGTGCAACCGATCCCCTACAGCCACGCGCTGCACGCCGGCGAGCTCGGCATGGACTGCCGCTACTGCCACGCCTCGGTCGAGCTCTCGGCTCACGCGGCCATCCCCCCGACGGCAACGTGCATCAACTGCCACGGGACCAAGTTCGGCATCCGCCGCACCAGCCCGAAGCTCCAGCCCTTGCACCAGGCGTTCTACGGGACCGACCGCTCACCGCCGGGTCAGCCGATCCCCTGGGTCCGCGTGCACGATCTACCCGACTACGTGTACTTCAATCACAGCGCGCACGTGAACCGCGGCGTGGGGTGCGTCTCCTGCCACGGCCGCGTGGACCGCATGGAGGTCGTGTACCAGGCCGAGCCGCTCAGCATGAGCTGGTGCCTGCACTGCCACCGCAACCCCGGCCCCAACCTCCGCCCGCGCGACCAGATCACGAACATGACCTGGCAGCCGCCTCCCGGCCGCGAGGGGCAGGAGCTGGCGCAGAAACTCCTGGTTGAGTACAACATTCGCCCGCTGGATTACATGCAGATGTGCTCGCTCTGCCACCGCTGATGCGTTGGCCGGCGGTTGCGCCCGGACGACAAGAGGACAAACGTGAGAGACGGTCACACGCCTGACAGCCCCGACGCGATCCCCAGCACCGGGTCGCTGCCGCTACCGCTGCTCACGCGCGGGCCCGCCGCCGGGGGCTATTGGCGCAGCCTGGACGAACTGGCCGGCACCCCCGAGTTCCGGCGCCTCATCGAGAACGAGTTCCCGTCGCTCCTGCCCGAGCTGCGGTCGCCCACGTCCCGCCGAACGTTCCTGAAAGTCATGGGCGCTTCACTCGCCCTCGCCGGCCTCGCCGCCTGCCGCTGGCCGCGGGAGACCATTGTGCCGGCCACGCGGCAGCCGGTGAATCGCATCCCCGGCGAGACCGTCCAGTTCGCGACCGCGCTGGAGCTCGGCGGCGGCGGCGCGCTCGGCCTGCTGGTCACCAGCTACGAGGGGCGGCCGCTCAAGATCGAAGGCAACCCGCTGCACCCCTTCAGCCGGGGCAAGACCGATCTGCTGGCGCAGGCGACCGTGCTCGACCTGTACGACCCGGACCGGCTGGCGCTCCCGGGGCGGCGCACGGCGGGCGCGCCCCGCGGCACGGCCGAGACCGTTCCCTGGCTCGATTTCGACGCGTTCACCGGCGCTTACTTCGCCGCGCTGCGGAAAAGCGGTGGCGCGGGTCTCGTCGTCCTCAGTGAGCACTCGTCCTCGCCGACGCTGGCCGACCTGCGGACGCGCTTCGCGCGGGTGCTGCCGCAGGCGACCTGGATCGAGTTCGAAACCGTGCCCCGCGACAACGCGCGCGCCGGCCTCGCGGCCGCCTTCGGCCGCCCCACGCGGACGCAGCTCGACCTCACCGCCGCGGATATCATCGTCAGCCTCGATGACGACTTCCTCATGCAGCCCGGCACGGGCGTCCGCCGCGCGGGCGACTTCGCCGCCCGGCGCCGCGCCGCCGACGGCACGATGAACCGCCTCTACGTGGTGGAGAGCAATCTGACCGTCACCGGGGCCGCGGCCGATCACCGCCTGCCGCTTCGCAGCGCGGACGTCGGCGTCTTCGCCGGCCTGCTCGCCCGCGCCCTGCTCGAACGGGGCGTCGAATGGCCGCCGGCCGCCGCCGACCTGCGGCCCGCGCTCGACGACTTCAACGCCGCCGACATCGATCCGCAGTTCGTCCGGGCCGTCGCCGCCGATCTGGCTCGTCACCGCGGCCGTAGCGTGATCACCGTGGGGCTGCGCCAGCCGCCGGCCGTCCACGCCCTCGCGGCCGTGCTGAACGAGGCGCTGGGCAACGTGGGCGCGACCGTGTCCTACACGGACGACCCGGTCCCCGCCGGACGGCTGGACGACCTGGCCGCCGCGGCTCAAGGCGGGCTGGACACGCTGCTGATCCTCGGCGGCAACCCCGTCGCGCACCTGCCGGCCGAGGTCGATCTGCCCGGGGTGATCGCCCGGACGAAGACCAGCCTGTATTTCGGAACGCACGCCGACGAGACGGCCGCGCTCTGCGGCTGGTGGGCGCCGCTGGCCCACTATCTGGAGAGTTGGGGCGACGTCCGCGCGGCGGACGGTACCGTCTCGATCGTGCAGCCGCTCATCGAGCCGCTGTTCGGCGGCCGCACCGCGAGCGAGGTCGTCGCTCGCCTGACGGCCGACGAGGTCACGTCCGCGTACGACCTGGTGCGGCGCACGTTCCGGGCTGCGGTCGGGTCCGACGGCGATTGGGAAGCGGCGTGGCGGCAGAGCCTGCACGACGGCGTCGTCGCCGGCTCGGCCTGGCCGCGCGACCGGCGTCCCGTGGCGCTCGCCGCCGACAGTCGGCGCGCGGACGCCCTCCGGGCCGTCGCCGCGCAGCGCCCCCCGCGCGACGGCGCGTTCGAGCTCGTCTTCGTGCCGGACTACAAGCTCTACGACGGCCGCTTCGCGAACAACGGCTGGCTCCAGGAACTGCCCGATCCGATCACCAAGCTGACGTGGGACAACGCGGCGCTCGTATCCCCTGCCGACGCCGGGAAGCTCGGCCTCCGCAAGTACGGCGACATGCTCCGGATCGAGCTCGCCGGCCGCCGCGTCGACATCCCCGCGTACATCCTGCCCGGGCACGCCGACGGTTCCATCACGCTGCCGCTGGGTTACGGCCGCGGGCCGCTCGCCGGCACCGTGGCCGCGGAGGCGGGGGTGGACGTCCGGCCGCTGCGGACCCCGGCGGCCGCGCACATCGCGGCCGGGGCCCGGGTCGCCGCCACGGGCGAACACCGGCTGCTGGCCACGACGCAGGACCACTACGCGATCGCCTCGGTCGTCGGCGATGCCGAAACACAGCAGCGGGCGGCCCACCTCATCCGCGAAGGCACGCTGGCGGAGTTCCGCGACAGGCCGGACTTCGCCGCGCATGCCGTCCACCTGCCGCCGGCCGCGCCGCTGTGGAAGGACAAGGAGTGGCAGGGGCACCGCTGGGGCATGGCCATCGACCTGACCGCGTGCATCGGGTGCGGCGCCTGCGTCGTCGCGTGCCAGGCCGAGAACAACATCCCCGTCGTCGGCAAGGACGAAGTCGCGCGGGGCCGCGAGATGCACTGGATCCGCATCGACCGCTACTTCAAGAACGTCCGCGCGACGACGGTCCATCACGGCCCCGGCCACGACGCGGCGCCGGCCCCTGCGCCGCTCGAGCCCGTGATCCGCGTGGTCCATCAGCCCATGACGTGCCAGCACTGCGAGACCGCCCCGTGCGAGAGCGTCTGCCCGGTCGCGGCCACGGTCCATGACGAGGAGGGCCTCAACGTCATGGTCTACAACCGCTGCGTGGGCACGCGCTACTGCTCGAACAACTGCCCTTACAAAGTCCGGCGGTTCAACTGGTTCTGGAATCACCACGGCCCGGCGCACCCGCGCTCCCGCCGCGGGCCGAGCCGGCCGCCCCCGGGCAAACTCAAGCAGGAGCTGCTGACCGACATGGAGAAGCTCCAGCACAACCCGCAGGTCAGCGTCCGCAGCCGCGGCGTGATGGAGAAGTGCACCTTCTGCACGCAGCGGATCAACGCCGTGAAGATTCGCGCCCGCAACGAGGGCCGGGCGCCGGCCGACGGCGAGATCGTACCGGCCTGCGCGCAGGCCTGCCCGACCGACGCGATCGTATTCGGCGACCTCGCCGACCCGCAGAGCCGCGTCAGCCGCCTGCAGGCCGACCCCCGCGCGTACGTCATCCTGGGCGAGCTGAACACGCAGCCGCGTACGCAGTATTTGGCAAAGTTGCGCAATCCAGTGGAGTCCGAAGCCTGATCCCCGCGGGGCCTCCGGTCCCGCACGTGAGCTGTTATGGCCGCACACCCGGTCGAGGTTGACAACACCTGGGAACGCCCCGGCGAGCGGGCCCCGCTGGTCACCGGCGGGCACACGTTCGCGTCGCTGACGGACACCGTCTGCGCCGTCTGGGAGGCCCCGCGCCCGCCCCGGGCCTGGTACGTCGCGTTCGCCATCTCGGTCGCGCTGCTGGCCGTGTTCGGCGCGATGATCGGCTACCTGATCTTCAACGGCGTCGGCGTGTGGGGCCTGAACAACCCCACGGGCTGGGGCTTCGACATCACCAACTTCGTGTTCTGGGTCGGTATCGGCCACGCCGGCACCTTGATCTCGGCGATTCTGTTCCTGTTTCGCCAGAAGTGGCGCACCAGCATCAACCGCTTCGCCGAAGCCATGACCATCTTCGCCGTCATGTGCGCCGGCGTGTTCCCGGGAATCCATGTCGGCCGCGTCTGGCTGGCGTACTGGCTGGCCCCCTACCCCAACCAGATGGCCATGTGGCCGCAGTTCAAGAGCCCGCTGCTGTGGGACGTGTTCGCGGTCTCGACGTACGCGACGGTCTCACTGCTGTTCTGGTACGTGGGCATGATTCCGGATCTGGCGACGTTCCGCGACCGCGCGCCAACCAAGTTCAAGCGCATCATCTACGGTCTGCTGGCGCTGGGCTGGACGGGCTCGTCGCGGCACTGGCACCGCTTCGAGCGGGCCTACCTGATCCTGGCCGCGCTGGCCACGCCGCTGGTGCTGAGCGTACACTCGGTCGTGAGCTTCGACTTCGCCGTCTCGCAGCTCCCGGGCTGGCACACGACGATCTTCCCGCCGTACTTCGTCGCGGGCGCGATCTTCGGCGGCTTCGCGATGGTGGTGACGCTGGCCGTCCCGGCCCGGGCCCTCTTCGGGCTCAAGAACATCATCACCCTGCGCCATCTGGAGAACATGTGCAAGATCATCCTGCTCACCGGGATGATCGTCGGCTACGCCTACGGCATGGAATTCTTCATCGCCTGGTACAGCGGCAACCCCTTCGAGAGCTTCATCTTCCGCAGCCGGGCGCTGGGGCCCTACTCGTGGGCCTACTGGACGATGATCGCCTGCAACGTCCTCGCGCCGCAGCTCTTCTGGTTCAAGAGGATCCGCACCCATCAGCTCGCCATGTTCCTGGTCGTGATGGCCGTCAACGTCGGCATGTGGTTCGAGCGCTTCGTCATCATCGTCTCGTCCCTCTCACAGGACTTCCTCCCGTCGAGCTGGGACTACTACCGGCCCACCGCGGTCGAGATCCTCACGCTGGCCGGCAGCTTCGGTCTGTTCTTCACGCTGTTCCTGCTCTTCTGCCGCTTCCTCCCGATGGTCGCGATGGCGGAAGTCAAGACCGTCATGCCGCACGCCGATCCGCACGCGCACCCGCACGCGCACGTGCCGGCGACGCGTCGCTTCGACTACAACCCCGACGAGTTCGACCAGGAGCAGCCGGCATGACCGCGTTCTCCCGCGAGGAAGCCCCGTGAGCCACGCCGCCCACACCGCCGCCGCGCCGCACGCCGCCACCGCGCCGCCCCGCCCGGCCGCGCTGCTGGTCGAGTTCGACTCGCCCGGCGCGCTGCTGACGGCCGCCGAGCAGGTGCGCGACGCCGGCTTCCGCCGCTGGGACACCCACTCACCCTTCCCCGTCCACGGCATCGACCAGGCCATGGGCATCCGCCGCACGCGCCTCCCGTGGATCGTGTTCGTCGCCGGTGTCGTCGGCTGCACCGCCGGCCTGGCGCTGCAATGGCTCACGAACGCCACCAGCGCCGCCGACGCCCCCCCGGGCCTATGGACCATCTTCCAGGGCTACAACTACGTCATCAGCGAGAAGCCCGCCCTCAGCCTGCCGGCCTTCATCCCGGTCATCTTCGAGCTGACCATCCTGTTCTCCGCGCTGGCCACGGTCATCGGCATGCTCGCGATGAACAACCTGCCGCGCCACGCGCACCCGCTGCTGGCCCACCCGCGTTTCCGCCGGGTGACGTCCGATCGCTTCTTCCTGGTGATCGACGCCGACGACCCGCAGTTTGACCCCGCCCGGACCCGCGACTTTCTCGGCCAGCTCCCGGCCGCGGTCGCGGTCGAGACCGTGCCCGAGGACCGCTCGCCCACCGCGCTGCCGCGGGGCGTGGTCATCGCCATCCTGATTCTCGTCGCGCTGGCACTGCTGCCGCCCCTGCTGGTGGCCCGCGCCCGGCTGTCCAAGAGCACCGAGCCGCGCATCCAGATCATTCAGGACATGGACAACCAGGAACGCTTCAAGGCTCAGCAGGCCGGCCCCTTCGCCGATCGCCGCGCGTCGCGTCCGACGATCGCCGGAACCGTCGCCCGGGGCGACCTCGCCGGCGACGCCCACCTGCTGACCGGCCGCGTCGGTGACGACTGGGCCGCCGCATTCCCCCCCACTCTCGAAATCGACCTGCGGCTGCTCCATCGCGGCCGCGAGCGGTTCGGCGTGTATTGCGCCCCATGCCACGGCTACGGCGGCGCGGGCGACGGCATTGTTGCCCAGCGGGCGCTCCGCCTGAACACCGAGGGCTGGGTGCAGCCGACGTCCATGCTCGACGCGACCGTCCGCGACCGGCCGGTCGGGCACATCTTCAACACGATCACGAACGGCATACGCAGCATGCCGCCCTACGGCGACCAGATCCGCCCCGAGGATCGGTGGGCGATCGTCGCCTACATCCGGGCCCTCCAGCGCAGCCAGAACGCGCGCCTGGACGACGTGCCCCCGGAGGTGCGGGCCGACTTGCGCTAACCCCGCGGAGAACGGGCGATGGCCGGGACAGCACAGCACGCCACCGAACGCCGGCGCTTCGAGCGCGGCCCGGACCGCCTGGCCGCCGGCGCTGCCGTGGTCGGCCTCGCCGGACTGGCGGCCGGCGTGGCGGTCGGGCCGAACGTCGGCTGGGATGTGTTCTTCCGCTCGTACCTGCTGAACTACTGTTTTGTGCTGAGTCTGGCGCTGGGGGCGCTGTTTTTCGTCATGCTTCAGCACTTGACGCGGGCCGGCTGGAGCGTCGCCCTGCGGCGCGTGGCGGAGTTCGTGGCGGGGGCGCTGCCTTGGCTGGCCCTGCTGTTCCTGCCCCTGCTGATCCCCGTGCTCCAGGGCCGCCCCGGCGTCTACAAGTGGTCCAGCCCAGACGTCGTCGCCGGCGACCCGCTGCTTCAAGCCAAGGCGGCGTGGCTCAACCCGGCGTTCTTCACGGTTCGCTGCGTCGTGTACTTCGTCGTGTGGTCGCTGCTGGCCGTCGTCTTCGTGCGGGATTCAGTGCGCCAGGACGCCACCGGCGACGTCGGGCACACGCGGCGTCTGGAGTGGTGGAGCGCGCCGGGCATGCTGCTCTTCGCGCTGACGGTCACGTTCTTCTCGTTCGACGCGCTGATGTCGTTGAACCCGCACTGGTACAGCACGATCTTCGGCGTCTACTTCTTCTCGGGCGCCGTGGTGGGGTTCTTCGCGCTGCTGGCTCTGCTGGTCACGGGCGTACAGCGGGCCGGCGCCTTGACCGCCTCCGTGACCGTCGAGCACTACCACGACCTCGGCAAGCTCATGTTCGGCTTCGTCGTGTTCTGGGCCTACATCGCGTTCTCCCAGTACATGCTCCAGTGGTATGCGAACCTGCCCGAGGAAACCGCCTGGTACTTCGCCCGGCAGAACGACCCGTGGTGGCGCGGCGTCAGCCTCCTGCTCCTGCTGGGGCATTTCGTCGCGCCGTTCCTCGCGCTGATTTCGCGTTTTCCCAAGCGTCGCCCCGGCCTGCTCGTGCCCGCGGCGCTTTGGCTGCTGGCCATGCACTGGCTGGACCTCTACTACCTCGTGACGCCCCGCCCGCTCGGCGCTTCGTATGTGCCCGCCGCTCCCCTGCACTGGACCGACCTCGCGCTGTTCGTCGGGCTGGGCGGCCTCTTCCTGGCCGCCGTGGTACGGCCGATGGGACGCCACGCGCTCCTGCCGGAGCGCGACCCGCGACTGGGCGAGGCCCTGACATTCGAGAACATCTGACGCCCGCCCCGGACGGGGCGGCCAGGACCTGACCATGAGTGCCCAGGACGATCCGAAAGCATCCACGACCGTCGTCGTCAGCATCGTGGGCGGCATCCTCCTCCTGGCGATCATCGTCTTCGCGCAGGTGCTGTTCTACAGCGGCCAGCGCTTCGAAGACGCCCGCAAACGCTACGCCCCGCCGCCGGCCGAGCTGACCCAGCTGCAATCCGAGCAGCTCGCCCAGATCACCACCTACCGCCGCCCCGCCGCGCCCGACGGCCCCTACGCGATCCCGATCGACCGCGCCATGGAGCTCGTCGTCAGCGAACTGAAATCCGCGCCGCCGCCGACTACCATCCCACAGCCGGCGGCGACGCCGCCCGCGGTGCCACCGGCACAGACACCATGAGGATGGGCTGCCTTCACGCGTGCTCGATGCTGCTTGGGCTCGGTCTCGGGTCCGCCATCCTGACGCGCGCTCAGCAGCCCCCGCTCGACCCCGCCCCCGCCGCGGCGACCGCGCCGGCGGACCAACCGTTCGTGGACGAGGGCGATTCGGGCGCGCCGCTACCCCCCGAGCTCGAGGGCGTCGGCATCGACGAGCGTCTCGGAAATTCGCTCCCGCTCGACGTCGAGTTCACGGACCACACCGGCGCCGTCGTGCCGCTCCGCAAGTACTTCGACGGCCGCCGCCCGGTCATCCTGACGCTCAACTATTACCGCTGCCCGATGTTGTGCGGCCTCCAGCTCAACGGTCTGCTCGACGCCCTGCGGGAGCTGGACTGGACCGCCGGCGAGAACTTCCAGCTGCTCACCGTCAGCTTCGATCCGCTCGAAACCGCCAGCCTCGCGCAGATCAAGCGGACGAACTACCTGAAGGAGTACGGCCGCCCCCAGGCCGCCGGCGGCTGGCACTTTCTGACCGGCCGCCAGCGCAGCATCGACGCGCTGCTGGACGCGACCGGCTTCAGGGTCAAGTTCAATCCCAAGACCAACGAGTGGATGCACGCAGCAGCGCTGATCCTCTGCACTCCCGACGGCCGGGTGTCGCGCTATCTGAAGGACGTGCGTTACGAGCCGCGGACGTTGCGGCTGTCGCTGGTGGAAGCGTCGGAGGGGAAGATCGGCAGCACGGTGGACCGTTTCCTGCTGTTCTGTTTTCACTACGACGGCGCGGGGGGTTATCAGCTCGCCGCGTTCAACGTCGCGCGGCTGATGGGGGGCCTGACGCTCATCGTGGTCGTGGGATTGCTGCTTTACTTCTGGCGCGGCGAGCGCCGCAGGAAGGCTCAGACCGGACGGACATGAACCCGATCGCCCCGCTCCCGCTCCTGGCCCAGGCGGCGTCGCCGACGACGTGGCCCACGGTATCGCCCGGCGGCGGCACCGCCTGGATGCCGCCCGCCGCATCCACCGCCGCGCACCACGCGGACTTCGTCTTCTACTTCATCTACTGGGTCGCGGTGTTCTTTTTCGTGCTCATCGTGGCCCTGATGGCGTACTTCGCCATCCGCTACCGCCGCCGGGCGGCCCACGAGCGCGCCCCGGGCGCGGCCACGCACAACACCGCGCTCGAAATCACCTGGAGCGCGATCCCGCTTGCGCTGGTGATCGTGATGTTCTACCTGGGCTACCGCGGGTTTCTGGACATGGTCAACCCGCCCGCCGACGCCCTGCCGATCCTGGTGACCGGGCAGAAGTGGGTCTGGAGCTTCACCTACCCCAACGGCCACTCGGACACCGAGCTGCACGTACCGGTCGACCGGCCGGTCCAGCTCACGTTGTGGTCCTCCGACGTGATTCACAGCTTCTACGTCCCGGCGTTCCGGATCAAACGGGACGCCGTGCCCGGGCGCTACAACAAGATCTGGTTCGAGGCGACCAAGCCGGGGGAGTACCTCGCGCTCTGCGCCGAGTACTGCGGCACGCAGCACTCGGACATGCTGGCGCGGGTCGTCGTGCACGAGCCGGGCGGCTACGAATCGTGGCTGTCGGAGGCGTCCGACCCGTTCCGCACGCGCTCCTACGCCGAAGTCGGCCGGCTGATCCACCAGAAGCGCTGCGCCGGGTGCCACTCCGTGGATGGCTCGGCCAACATCGGCCCGACGTTCAAGGGCATCTGGAACCACCAGGTCGCGCTGCGCGACGGCACGTCGGTGCTCGTGGACGAGAACTACATCCGGGAGTCGATCCTGTACCCCCAAAAGCAGATCGTGAAGGGGTACGACCCCGTGATGCCGACGTTCCAGGGCCAGCTCAAGGATCGCGAAATCCTCGCGCTGATCGAGTACATCAAGGAACTGGAGAAGTAACGCTTCCGAGGATGTTCCCATGACCGCATTCAGTCCCGGAGTCGCCCTCGACCGGCCCGCCGGCCCGCGCACGGATTACCTGCGCGTCCGCGCCGGGCTCGCGTCGTGGCTCTTCACGCTCGATCACAAACGCATCGGCGTCATGTACCTCGTCGGGATTCTCGGCGCGTTCCTGCTGGGCGGGATCTTCGCCCTGCTGATCCGCACCGAGCTGCTCACTCCGGCCCGCACCGTGATGAGCGCCGATCGCTACAACCAATTCTTCACGCTGCACGGCGCGATCATGACCTTCCTGGTCATCATCCCCGGCATCCCCGCGGCCCTCGGCAATTTCGTGCTGCCGATCATGCTGGGGGCCCGCGACCTGGCCTTCCCCCGCATCAATCTCGCCAGCTTCTATCTGTGGGTCCTGGGGGCGGTCCTGGCCGTCCTCGCCATCGTCCTCGGCAGCGTCGATACCGGTTGGACGTTCTACGTCCCCTACGCCACCGAGACGACTATGGGCGGGGTCATCCCCGTGCTCCTGGGCGCGTTCGTCCTCGGCTTCAGCTCGATCTTCACCGGCCTCAACTTCATCGTCACGATCCACAAGATGCGGCCGCCCGGCATGACCTGGTTCCGTCTGCCGCTCTTCCTGTGGGCGCTCTACGCCACCGCCATCATCCAGATTCTCGCGACCCCCGTGCTGGGCATCACGCTGGTCCTGCTCATCATCGAGCGCGTCTTCAAGCTCGGCATCTTCCTGCCGGCGCTCGGCGGCGACCCGGTCCTGTACCAGCACTTCTTCTGGTTCTACTCCCACCCCGCCGTCTACATCATGATCCTGCCCGCCATGGGCATCGTCAGCGAACTCATCTCGGTCTTCAGCCGCAAGCACATCTTCGGCTACACCTTCATCGCCTTCAGCAGCATCGCCATCGCGGTCTTCGGCTTCTTCGTCTGGGGCCACCACATGTTCGTCAGCGGCCAGTCGACGATGCTGACGACCATCTTCAGCCTTCTGACGTACAGCGTCTCGATTCCCTCGGCGGTGAAGGTCTTCAACTGGCTCGCCACCATGTACCGCGGGTCGATCGCGCTCAAGACGCCGATGCTCTATGCGCTCGCCTTCATCTTCCTGTTCGGTATCGGCGGCCTCACCGGCCTTTTTCTCGGCGCCCTGGCCACCGACGTGCACCTGACCGACACCTACTTCGTCGTCGCCCACTTCCACTACGTGATGATGGGCAGCACGCTCATCGCCATGATCGGCGGCCTGCACTACTGGTGGCCGAAGATGACCGGCCGCATGTACAGCGAGAGGGCCGGCGTGATCGCCTGGGCGCTGGTCTTCGTCGGGTTCAACCTGACGTTCTTCCCCCAATTCATCATGGGCGCGCACGGCATGCCGCGGCGCTACTACAACTACCCGCCCGAATTCGCACTGCTGCACCAGCTTTCCACCGTCGGTGCGTACCTCATGGCCGTCGGCTTCTTCTTGACCGCAGCGTACCTGCTGCACGCCCTGTTCCGCGGGGCCCGCGCGCCGGCCAACCCCTGGGGCGGGGCCACGCTCGAATGGCGCTGTGCCTCTCCGCCGCCGACCGAGAACTTCGAGCACCCCCCTGTCGCCGGCGACCCGTACGACTACTCCGACATCGAATACGATCCCCAGACCGGCGGCTACGTCCACGTACCGCGGCCCGCGCCGGCCGCACCCGCAGCCGTGCACTGACCCCCGGAGCGAGCCGATCCCGATGGCCTCTTCATCCACCACCGCCGCCGAGCCGCACGCCGGACACCCGCCGCGCCTGGCCCACCAGTTCGACACGCCCGCGCAGCAGTTCGAGTCGGTCGTCCAGGGTATGTGGCTCTTCCTCGCGACCGAAATCCTGCTGTTCGGCGGCCTGTTCTGCGCTTACGCCGTGTATCGGGCCAACCATCCCGAGATCTTCGAGTACGCCCACAAGTACCTCGATACGTTCTGGGGCGCCGTCAACACCGTCATCCTCCTGTGCAGCAGCTTTACGATGGCCGCCGGCGTCTGGGCCGCGCAGCGCGGCCGCCGCGTCATGCTTTCGGTGATGCTCGCTCTCACGCTGCTCGGCGGCCTCGGCTTCCTCGGCATCAAGTACGTCGAGTACAAGCACAAGTGGGAGGCCGGGCTGTTGTGGGGCCGCCACTACCAGCCGCTCTACCCTCCGGGCCATCACGGCGAAGACGCAACGCCGCACACGCCGGCCTCACCCGCGCCCGCCCCGCCGCCGCCCGCCCCGCCCGCGGTTCCGGCGGAAACACCGCCGCCGGCCGCCGTCTCGGCCGACGCGGCCGATCCGTCCTGGAATCTGCACGCGTTCGATAGCGGTCCTCGCGGCCTGTTGCTGCCGGGAAGCGCGCCGCCAGTCGCTTCCGAGCCGCAGCCGGTCCGCAACGTCCACATCTTTTTCGGCATCTATTTCTGCATGACCGGCCTGCACGGACTGCACGTGATCGCCGGACTGATCGTCATCGGGTGGTTACTGGTCGGCGCTGTGGCGGGACGCTACTCCGGCGGCTACTTCACCCCGGTCGAGGTCGGCGGCCTGTACTGGCACCTCGTCGACCTGATCTGGATCTACCTGTTCCCCCTGCTGTACCTGATTCACTAGGAGCGGTCATGGCCGAGCACGCTTCTACCCACGCCCACTCCGCCAGTGACGAGCACGTCGGTCATCGCGTGCCGCTGTGGGTGCTGGCCGCCACGCTCGCGGCATTGCTGGCCCTGACGGTGTTGACCGTTTCGGTTACAGCCTGGAATTTCGGCCGCGCCGTCAATCTGTGGATCGCCATGATCATCGCCACCGTGAAAGCGACCCTCGTCGCGCTGTATTTCATGCACGTGCGCTACGACAAGCCAATCGTGGGCCTCATCCTGGTCGGCTCCCTCGCCTTCGTCGCGCTCTTCATCGGCCTGACGCTCATGGACGCCGTGGAGTACCAGACCTACCTGGCCGATTTCCGCGACAGCCCCCCGCCGGGCTACAGTCCGCCCGAGATGCCCGGCGAGCGCCCCGCTCCAGCGCCCCCGGCCACGCCGCCGTCGGCGCCCCCAACCGACGGCGGGACTTGATCGCCCCGAGACGCGCGTGCTCTTCCAAACCCTCATTTCCGACCCCGGGCCCGGCCGGCCGCACGCACCCTCCCCGGGAGCGGCAGCCGGGCCGCTACTGATGGCTCTGCTCCTCGCCTCGCTCGCGATGGGGCTCGGCGCCGCGCTCGTGTTCTACTTCGCCATGCGGGCCCGGTTGCCGCAGTGGCCGCCCCCCGGCACCCCCCCACTCCCCGCGGGCCTGTGGCTCAGCACGGGGCTGCTGCTGGCCGCCAGCGCCGTCCTGCACGCGGCTCTGCGGGCCGCGCGCCGCGACCGGCTCGTCACCGTACGCCGCCTGACGCGCGCCGCGTTCGCTCTCGCGCTCGCCTTCCTGTTCAGCCAGGCCGCGGTCTGGTTCACCGCGTACGCGCGGCAGATGCCGCCGCAGCTCAACATGTACGCGATTACGTTCTACCTGCTCACCGGCCTGCACGCCCTGCACATCGTCGGCGGGCTCATCCCGCTCGGCTGCGTGGCGGCCCGTGCGGCGCGGGGCCGCTACACGGCCGGCAACCACGCCGGACTGCGCTACTGTGCGCTCTACTGGCACTTCGTCGACGTCGTCTGGCTCGTGATGTTCGCCGCGCTGCACATGACGCGGTGACTCGCCGCGCAGCCGACCAGCGCCGCCCCCCGCGCCGCCGCCCTCGTCAGTTCGGTGTCTGCCCCAGCGCGTGCCGGGCCGCGTGCCACGCGAAATGAAACGCGTAGACCGCATCCACCGGCTCGCCGGCCTCGTTCAGCACCCAGACCGACGCCGGCGACGGGCGGCACTCCAGCCGCAACGGAACGCCGTCGACCACGGTCCGCCATGTGCCCGCCTCGTGCGCTCGCGCGACCGGCTCCGGCGTGGCTGCCGAGAGCGGCACACCAGGCAGCCCGGCCCGCTCCAGCACCTCCGCGAGCGGCCACGCGTGCCAGTCGCCGGTCGTCCGCACGATCACCAGCGGCATCATCCGCGGCCGGCCGTCCGCGGGTTGCGTGCTCAGTGGGAACCGCGGCGTATCGCTGGCGAAGTACAGGTCGTACGTACGCTTGTAGAGCTTGAGCCGACCGAGGTCCGGTTTCAGTACCGTCGTGTCCGGGTGCCGCGCCACCCAATCCGACCAGTGCACGACCACCGCCGGACAGACCGCCAGCGTGGCGCCGCGGGCCGCCGCCGGCCCCGCCACCGCCCGCATCTGGAGCTGGCTCCACAAGCTCGCGCGTCCGTCGGGCCGCCGGTCGTACATCAGCAGGTTCGACTCGCAGAGCAGCCCGCTCACGCCGAACTCCAGCAGCCCGTCCGCGGTCTCCCGCTCGAAAACCACCGTGCCGTCGCACAGCGGATCGTACGTCACGGCGATCGCCCGGCCGCCCACCGTGTCGTTGACGATGCCGTGCCACGCGAGGAAACGCAGCGGGTACGCCCGGGCCGCGCCGTTGAGCGCCACGCCGACCACGCGGTCCGTCGTAACCAGCAGTCTGCCCGCGTGTGCACGGGCCAGCTCGCGCGCCAGCTCCGCCAGCCCGTCCGTGGTCAGCACCTCCGGGTCGGTCAGGGCCGGCACCGCGTCGCGCGCCGCCCCCGACGCGACCAGGCGTTCGCGCGGCACAAGGCAGGTCGTGAGATCGAAGCCGTACGAGCCGACGTGTCGCCCGTCCCCCTGCGCACGCGGGCCGCGAACCCCCGCCGCCAGCCCCCATCCCAGCACAGCCACCGCGAGCGCCCCCGCGAGCACGAGCACCCACCCGCCGCTGCGCAGCGTCAGCAGCCGCTCCGGCCGGCTCCCCCTTCCCTCAGGCGGCGACATCGCCGGGCCTCTCGACCGGCGCCGCCACCGCCGCCGGGGGCCGCCCTGCGCTCGGGGCCGTCCGATCCAGCACGAGCAGTCCCATGAGCAACGGCAGGTAGATCACGCTCGCCAGGAACACGCCCCGCGCGGCCGCCGCCGTACGCCGCCGCTCCAGCACCACCGCGGCCGCGACAAAGGCCGCGCCCAGCACGCACGCACCAGCCGCGTACACCCCGCCCGCCGCCCCGAGAATCGTCAGCGCCAGCGTGACCGGCAGCAGCAGCAGTGCGTAAACGACCACGATGCACGCCGTCAGATGCCCTCCGGGATCGACCGCGGGCAGCATTCGGAAGCCGCCTCGTCGATAGTCCTCACGATAAAGCCACGCCAAGGCGAGAAAGTGCGGCACCTGCCAGCAGAACAGCGTCGCCGCGAGCGCGAGCCCGGCGGGTGCGATGCCGCCCGTCGCAGCCGTCCAGCCGACCAGCGGCGGCAGCGCGCCGACGACGGCGCCGACGAGCGTGTTGCCCGTCGTGCGGACCTTCAGCGGTGTGTAAAGCAGCACGTACGTGAGCAGAGCGGCCAGTGCCAGCGCGGCCGCGAGCGGCGTCGTCCCCAACAGGAGAAGCGTGGGGCCCGCGACCCCGCAGACGAGGCCGAACAACAGGGCCGCACGCGGCGTCAACCGCCGCGTGGGCAGCGGCCGGCCCGCGGTCCGGTGCATCCGGGCGTCTCGTTCGCGCTCCCACCATTCGTTGAGCGCGTTCGCGCCCAAGGCGGCGAGTCCCGTCCCGACCACCGTCAGCGCAAACCGGCCCCAGTCGATCGAATCCCGGTCCGCCAACACGAACCCCACCGCCGTGGTCACCAGAACGAGCGCGCTGAGGCGGGCCTTCCCGAGCTCGAGATACCAGCCGACAACGCGCCGCACGTCGCGGGCCCGGTTCGACGCGTCAAGCAGCATGGCGTTCGCGGCGGAAACGTCCCTCACACCGGCTCTCCCAGACATCAGCCGATTGTAGCGGCCCGCAGCCCCGCGCCCAGCACGCCGGGGCGTGGCGGCCGCGATTCGCCGCCGCTATGCTCCAATCCTGAGGAGGGCGAAGCCGCAACGGATACAAGGCATGAACCACGCGTCCGCCACACCGTCTGCCGACCGCGGAGCCGTGCTCGCCATCGGCTTCGGAACCACCGTCGCCATGTGGGGCATCGCGTACTTCTCCCGCCTGTTCGAACAGAGCGTCAACAGCCGCGCGGGGGTGCTCGTGCTGCTGTTTACGGCCGCGATCCTGCTCATCGCCTGCCATGTCGCCGGCGGGTACCTCGCCGGCCGCTGCACGGCCCGCGGGCTGCGGACCGCCGCCGCCGCCGGCCTCGTGACCGGCCTCGTCAACCTGCTCGCGGTGGCGGGCGCGTTCGGCGGCGAACGGCCCAACGAGATCCGCCCCATCGCCATCGCGTTCATTCCCGGCTCCGTGTTGGCCGCCGTCGCCCTGGGCGTGCTCGGCGGACTCCTCGGCCGGCGGCACTACCGTCCCGACCGGCCGACACCGCCCTGGGCCGGCGGGCTGGCCGCCGTCACGGCCGTGGCGACGTTCCTTTTGCTCGGCGTCGGCGGCTTCGTCACCGGCTATGACGAAGGACTCGCGGTGGTCGACTGGCCGAACACCGAGACCTACAACATGTTCCTCTACCCGCTCGAACGCATGACGGGCGGCGTGTTTCTCGAGCATGCGCACCGCCTCTTCGGATCACTGGTCGGCCTGGCGACACTGGTCCTCGCGCTGCAAACCCAGTTCACCGAACGGCGCGGCGGCGTCCGCGCGCTGGCGTGGCTCGCACTGCTGGTGGTCATTGCCCAAGGCATCCTGGGCGGCCTGCGCGTCACCGGCCACTTCACGCTCAGCGCACAGCCGGAAGACACCACGCCCAGCGTGCTGCTGGCCATTGTGCACGGCGTGTTCGGACAATGCGTGTTCGGTGTCCTCGTGGCGCTGGCCGTACTGCGCTCCCACGCCTGGGCCGCCGCCGGGCCGCCGATCGCCGCGCCCGGTGCCGGCACCGATCGGGCGTTCAACCGGGCGCTGGTGCTCTTGCTCCTGGTCCAGCTCGTGCTGGGCGCGCTCGTGCGGCACTTCTCCTGGGCCCTCCAAGTACTGCCCTACGGCTTGGCGGCCCGTCCGGAGCAGTTGCAGGCCGTCGGGCAGTGGGCGCTCACGCTGCACATCACGATCGCCGTGCTCGCTTCGCTGGTCGCGGTCGCCGTGGGTGTACGCGCGTGGGGTCTTTATCAAAACGTCACGGTCTTGGCGCGGCTCGGCAGCGGCCTGCTCGGCCTCGTCGGCCTCCAGATCGGGCTGGGCATCGCGGCGCTGGCGGTCACCGGCGACGATTCGCCCGCGAACAAGCCCGGCCTGCTCGATGTCGCGATCACGACCGGCCACCAGGTCGTGGGCGCAGCGCTGCTGGCGTGGGCCGTCATGTTGCTGCTGTGGAGCCACCGCCGAGTCGCCCCGGCGCCGCCCGCGGCCGCGGCGACCGTGCCGGCGCACGCATGACAGTTTTTCACAGCGGGCTCGAGACCTGATTCACCGGATGCCAACGGTCGGGGGTAGGCAGCGCCGGCCGGCGCGGTATGATGCCCGCTTCTCGCGCGGCCATGCCCGCCGGCGGAGCCTCCGCGTTCCGGCCCGGGCCCCCGCGCCGGTCGGAGCGCCCCCGGGGCGACCGGCGCCGCAGCGCGAGCGAACGTCTTCCCGCAGGAGTCGGAGACCATGACGCGAACGCCCGTGGTGGACGAACGACCGCAAACCGAGACCGCCGGCAAGCTCGAACCGCTTTTCGCGCCCCACGTCATCGCCGTGGTCGGCGCGTCGCGCACGCCCGGCTCGGTCGGCAACGCGATCATCTCGAACCTCGTGCTGGGCGGGTACACCGGCGTCATCTACCCGGTCAATCCCAAAACCAAGAGCATCCTCGGCAACCGCTGCGTCACGAGCGTCGAGGCCATCGACGACCACGTCGACCTCGCCGTCCTCGTCATCCCGGCGCCGCATGTCCAGGGCGTCGTGCAGGCCTGCGCCGACCGCGGCACAAAGCACTTCGTCGTCATCTCGGCCGGCTTCAAGGAGATCGGCGGCGAGGGCGTCCAGCGCGAGGCGAACCTCAAGGCGCTGGCGCAGGAGCGGGGCCTCACCATCGTCGGCCCCAACTGCCTCGGCATCATCAACACCGCGCCGACCGTCCGGATGAACGCCACGTTCGCCCGCGACATGCCGGTCGCCGGCCCCTTCGGCCTGATCTCCCAGAGCGGCGCGCTCTGCACCGCCCTGCTCGACTACGCCAAGGGCGTCGGCATCGGTTTCTCGCGCTTCGTCAGCTTCGGCAACAAGGCCGCCGTCACCGAGACCGACCTGCTCCTGGCCCTGGCCGCCGATCCGCTCACGAAGGCCATCCTCATGTACGTGGAGGAGCTCTCGCACGGCCAGCAGTTCATCGAAACCTGCCAGCGCATCACCCACGGCCCGAACCCCAAGCCGATCATCGCGATCAAGACCGGCCGCACGCAGGAAGGGGCCGCGGCCGCGGCCTCGCACACCGGCTCGCTGGCCGGCAGCGACGAGGTCTACGACGCGGTCCTGGCGCAGGCGGGCGTGCTGCGGGTCGAGTCGGTGAAGGATCTGTTCGACTGCGCCGAGGTGTTCGTCGACCCGGCCCTGCCGCACGGCCGCCGTACCGCCATCGTGACCAATGCGGGCGGCCCCGGCATCATGGCCACCGACGCGTGCATCCGGTCCGAGATGACGCTCTCGAAGTTCCAGGAGTACACGCTCAAGTCGCTGCGCTACCAGCTGCCGCCGACCAGCAGCCTCAAGAACCCCGTGGACGTGATTGGTGACGCGAAGCACGACCGCTATCGGGCCGCGCTGGACGCGGTGTCGGCCGACGAGGGCGTCGATCAGCTCGTCGTCATCGTCACCCCCCAGACCATGACCGACGTCACCGAGATCGCGGACGTGATTCGCGAGACCAAAGGCTTCTGCGGCAAGCCCATCGTCGGCTGCCTGATGGGGCTCGTCGACGTCTCCGCCGGTGTGCAGCTCCTGCGCAAGAGCGGCGTGCCCACGTACGCCTTCCCCGAGGACGCGATGCGGGCCGTCGCGGCCAAGTGCCGCTTCGCCGAATGGACCCGGCGGCCGCTGCTGGGGTACCGCCAGTTCCCGGTCGACGCGGCCCGCGTCGAAGCGATCTTCGACGAGGAACTCAAGGCCGGCCGGACCGCGCTGGTCGAGCTCAAGGCGCTCGAGGTCTTCCGCGCGTACGGCTTCCCGATCGTTCCCTACGCCCTGGCGACCAGCGCGATCGAAGCCGCCCAGGCCGCCGCGCAGATCGGCTTCCCGGTCGTCATGAAGATCTCGGGCCCGAAGATCGTGCACAAGACGGATGTGGGCGGCGTGCGGCTCAACCTGACCGACGAGGCCGGCGTCCGGACCGCGTACGACGAGATGATCGCCGGCGTCCGCGGCAAGATGGGCGCCGACACCGAGATCTGGGGCGTCCTGGTGCAGAAGATGCTGCCCCGGGGCAAGGAGGTCATCCTCGGCATGTCACGCGACCCGCGCATGGGGCCGCTCCTCATGTTCGGTCTGGGCGGCATCTACACCGAGGCCCTCAAGGACGTCGCCTTCCGCCTCGCGCCCATCCGCGAGAACGAGGCGCTCGAGATGATCATGGGCATCCGCTCGCACAAGCTGCTGCGCGGCTTCCGCGGCGAAGCCCCCTCGGACCTCGAAGCCATCGGCGACTGCCTGCTGCGGCTCTCTCAGCTCGTCTCGTCGCACCCCCGCATCCGCGAACTGGACATCAACCCGCTGCTCGTCTACGCGGCCGGCCAGGGCTGCATGGTCGCGGACGCGCGCGTCATTCTGGGCGATCGGTGACCGGCCGCGCCGCGGACCGGCCCGTGGAGAATCGAGCGATGTCGAACAAGTGGCGCAACCTGCACGCGGACAAGATCGTGTCCGCAGCCGAAGCAACGCAGAAGATCCGCCCCGGCGACCGGGTGTTCATCGGGTCGGCCTGCGGCGAGCCGCAGGAGCTCGTCCGGGCCCTCGTCGAGCACGGCGATCACCTGGCCGACATGGAGCTGATCCACGTCCTGACCCTCGGCGTCGCGCCCTACACGCAGGCGAAGTACGCCCACAGCTTCCGGCCCAACGCGTTCTTCATCGGCAACAGCGTCCGTGACGCGGTCAACAACGCCCGGGCCGACTACACGCCGGTATTCCTGTCGCAGGTGCCGCAGCTCTTCCGCTCCCGTCGCCTGGGCATCGACGTGGCCCTCGTCATGGTCAGCCCGCCGGACGACTACGGCAACTGCAGCCTCGGCGTCTCGGTGGACATCACCAAGGCCGCCGTCGAGACCGCCAAGCTCGTCATCGCCCAGGTCAACCGGCACATGCCGCGCGCCCACGGCAACTGCTTCCTCAACGTCCGCCAGATCCACTTCCTCGTCCCCCACGACGAGCCGCTGCTCGAGTGGCCCGTGGCGCGCGAGGCCGACGAGGTCACGCGCCGCATCGCCCAGCACCTCAACCGCCTGATCCCCGACGGCTCGACGCTCCAGCTCGGCATCGGCCGCATCCCCGACGCCGTCCTCTCGACGCTCACCGACAAGAACGACCTCGGCATCCACACCGAGATGTTCTCCGACGGCGTGCTCAAGCTCGCCCGCCAGGGCGTCATCACCGGCCGCGCCAAGACCCTCAACCCCGGCAAGATCGTCGGCAGTTTCGCCGCCGGCTCGCGCGAGCTGTTCGAGTTCATGGACGACAACCCGCAGATCGAGATGCACCCGTCCGAGTACACGAACAGCCCGTTCGTGATCGCCGGGCACGACAACATGGTCGCGATCAATGCGGCCCTCGAGATCGACCTCACCGGCCAGGTCGTGGCGGACTCGCTCGGCCAGACGCTGTACAGCGGCATCGGCGGGCACGCCGACTTCATCCGCGGCGCTGCGCTGGCCAAGAACGGCAAGCCCATCATCGCGATGCCCAGCACGGCCGACACGCCCGACGGCGTCCGCTCCCGGATCGTCGCGACGCTCCAGGAGGGCGCGGGCGTCATTACCACCCGCGGCGACACGCATTACGTCGTGACCGAGTACGGCGTGGCGTTCCTGCACGGCAAGACCATGCGTGAGCGGGCCATGTCGCTCATCAGCATCGCCCACCCGGACTTCCGGTCTGAGCTGCTGCACGCCGCCAAGCGCCGCCGGATCGTCTACCCCAACCAGATCATGCCGCCCGCCCAGGCCCCCTACCCGGCCCAGTACGAGGAGACCATCACCCTTCGCACCGGCGAAAAGGTCTTCGTCCGGCCGATCCGCCCGGACGACGAGCCCATGATGCGGGAGATGTTTTACGAGTTCAGCGAGCAGACCAAGTACCTCCGCTACCACGCGGCCCTGAAGGCCATGCCGCACAACAAGATGCAGATCTTCTGCACGGTCGACTACGACACCGAGATGGCCCTCATCGGCCTGGTCGGCCCGCCCGGCGCCGAGCAGATCATCGCCGTGTCCCGCTACATGACCGACGCCGAGAAGCGCTCGGCCGAGGTCGCCTTCACCGTGCAGGACGACTGGCAGCGCAAGGGGCTCGGTACTTACTTCTTCGAGAAGCTCGTGAAGATCGGCGTCGAGCGCGGCATCAAGGAGTTCCACGCCTACGTCCTGGTCGAGAACGCGGGCATGCTCAAGATCTTCCACCGGTCCGGCTTCGTGGTCGAAACGGAGACGGAGGGCGACGTGGTGCGCGTCACCATGCGCCTGCCGGAGGTCGAGAAGGAAGGCAAGCGCCGCAATTAGCCGGCGCCCCGACACCGCGACGGAGCTCCACGATGCGCACGACGCGGCTTTCGCGACGCGCCTTCCTGCGGCGGGGCCTGGCGACTTCCGGCGGGATGGCCCTCGTCGCGGTCGGGCCGTGGCCCGGCACCTCGGCCCAGGAGGCCCCCATGCAGAAGTTCGAAATCTCGCTCGCGGCGTGGTCGGTCCACAAGCTGTTCTACGCCGGCCGGCTCAAGCAGATCGACATGCCCGAGTTGTGCCGCAAGGAGTTCGACCTCGGCGGCCTCGAGCTCGTCAACTCGTTTTTTCCAAGCCCGCAGTACACCTATTGCCGGGACCTCGCGCGGCGGGCGCAGGACCACGGCGTGAAGATCCTGCTCATCATGTGCGACGGCGAGGGCGACCTCGCCGCCGCTGACAAGACCGAGCGGCAGCAGGCCGTGCGCAACCACCGCAAGTGGCTCGACGTGGCCGCGGTCCTGGGCTGCCATGCGATCCGCTGCAACAGCGGCGAAGGCCGCGCCGGCGACGCCGACGCGATCGCCCGCTGTGCCGAGAGCTTCGTGGCGCTGTGCGAGTACGCCCGTCCCGACAAGCTCAGCGTGCTCATCGAAAACCACGGGGGGCTCTCGTCCGACCCGGACTCGCTGCTCGCGGTCATCCGTCGCGTGAACGACCCCCGGCTCGGCACCCTCCCGGATTTCGGCAACTTTCCCCCCGAAACCGACCGTTACGATGCCGTCCGCCGCATGATGCCCTTCGCGAAGGCCGTCAGCGCCAAATGCTACGACTTCGACGAACAAGGCAACGAAACCAGGATCGACTACCCCCGCATGCTGCGCATCGTGCTCGAGGCCGGCTACCAGGGCTTCGTCGGCATCGAGTACGAGGGGTTGCGCCTGGACGAGAAGGCCGGCGTCCTCGCCTGCAAGCGGCTCCTCGAGCGTCTCCGCTGACCCCGGTCGCGTCGCCCCCCAAAGGCGCGGCGCCCCGGCCGGAGTTGCCTCCCGCCAGGGCGCTGCTGTTTGTCTCCCGAGCGCGCGGTGTCCACCCGGCTTTACCACTTCCGCCGCGCGAGCAGCAACCCGCCCAGCGCCAACGCCGCGCTGGCCGGCTCCGGCACGATCGCGCCCTGCACCAGGGCGTTGCGGCCCTGATAGGCGCTCGTGAACCATGACCCCGTCTGGAGCGTCATGATCGCGCCTTCGTACGGCGCCGGTCCGTAAGCGCTGAAATCCATCCCGAAATCGCCGCCCGTCGGACCTTCGAACAGCCCGTTGCCCGAGCCGTTGAACAGGACGTTGCTCAGCACGCCGTTGAAGAACGCGAACGGCGCGCTCCACGTCCAGGTCCCCGAAACGTCGCCCGTAATCGTGTCGCCGTTGATGTCGCTGATCAGGAACGTGCCGCTCGCCAGCGCGCTCAGCGGCGTGATGCTCGTGATGCTCAGAGACAACGTGTAGTCTGCGGCCGTCGACTTGAAGTTGTGCGCGAACTGCGCGGTCTCCGTCACCGGCAGCACCCGCGTCACGTCACCATCCGTCCGCGTGCCCGCCTCCGCGAGGAAGTTCCCCATCAGGGGCCCGCTCGGCGAAAAGCTGGCCTCGAGGTCCGTGAACCCAAACGTCACGATCGGGCCCGCCGTCGCGACGCTCGCGGCCAGCGCCAAACCAACAATGCTCGTCACCCAAAACTTAGTCATCTCGCACTCCTCCTAGGACTACAAAGACCAACGCTCCACGCAGTGTAAAGACGCCTCGACGCGCCGCGTCGCGGCTCCGAAGCGTCACCGTCTGACCAATCTGAAGCTGTGGCCCGTAACCGGTCCCGTGACCGCTCCCGTATCCTAGGCCAACGGGGTGACAGAATCAAGCTATTCTGCGAATCGCCCACCTCCCAATCGACCGGGGCCGCTAATCAACCGCGTCACAGGACCCGAATCCCGCGCCCTCAAAGAATCCCGGCCTGCGCTCACGGATTTCTTACATTGGCCGTCGTCCAGACTGAGGCTATGTTGGCGGCATGACGGTCGCGTCGGCGGCGCGGCCACTCCGCGAATCTCGCGGCCGGTCCCGCAGGAGCCTGTGAATGCGGATCGCTCTACGGTTTTTCGGACTGCTTCTCGCGGCAGGAGCCCTGTTCGGCCCGCTCGCCTGCCAGCGTGACCCCACAGCCGCGACGACCCAGCCGGTCGGCCCCCAGAAGCGCCTCGTGATCCTCACGCCGCACAGCGAAGACATACGCACGACGTTCGCCGCCGGCTTCGCCCGCTGGTACCTCAGCAACCGGTCGGCCCCCGTGTACATCGAGTGGATCTACCGCGGCACACCGCAGTGTGTGCAGTACGTCCGCGAGCTGCCGGCCGCCCGCGCGCAGGGCGCCCCGGCACCAACGCCCGACCTCATGTTCGGCGGCGGCATCTCCGATCACGCGGCGTTGGCGGCTGGCGGTTGGTCCCGCCCGCTGCCTCTGCCGGACGACGCCCGTATCCCGCCTGAGATCCACGGCCTGCCCACGCGCGACGAGCAGCATCGCTGGCACGCGACGGGACTCTCGAGTTTCGGCCTGGTGGTCAACGAGCGGGCGGCCGCGGCCCGGGGGATCGCGCCGCCGACCACCTGGGCCGATCTGGCCGACCCGCGTTTTTACGGCTGGGTCGCGATCGCCGACCCGCGGAGCAGCGGCAGCCACCGCGAGTGCCTCACGATCATCCTCCAGCGCCACGGCTGGCCGGAGGGCTGGAGCCTCATTGTTCGCACGCTGGCCAACACGCGTGCGCTCAACAACCGCAGCGGTGAGGCCCTCCGCCAGGTGGACAGCGGCGTTTCGCTCGTCACCTACGCCGTCAACTTTGACGGGCAGGCCCTCGCGGCTGACAGCGGCGGCGCCCTGCGCTACATCGATCCACCGAGCGCGACGGCCGTGACGCCCGACGTGATCAGCGTCCTCAAGACCGCGAGCGACCCCGAGCTGGCCGCCGATTTCGTCCGTTACGTGCTGAGCGACGAGGGCCAGAGCCTGTGGGGCGTGCCGCGCGAGCAACGCACGGCCCTCGGCGCGACCCTGTATCACTACCCGATCGTGCCGGCCCTCTACGAGACGCACGCCGGCCGTCTCGCGGTGGCTCGCAACCCGCTCACCGAGGACTTCGGCGTCAAGCTCGACCTGCCCCGCGCGGCCCGCCAGGCCGCGGCGCTGCGCGTGCTCGTTCCGGCCGCCGCCGCGGGTGACAACGGATTACGCCTCCAGCAGCTCTGGAAGCGACTCATCGACGCCGGCCTGCCCGCGGCGGCCGTGGCCATGCTCACGGCTCCGCCGCTCGACGAACCCGCCCTTGCCGCGCTGGCTGAGCAGGTCGAGGCCGCGCCGGATGCCGAGGAGGCCGCGCTGGCCGACTGGACCGCCCGCTTCGCCAAGCTGTACGCGGACGTGGCCGCGCTACTCGGCTCCGGCTGACGCCGGGGTCCGTCGCGATGATCGCGACGGGCTGCCGCACCCTACATCACCCGCGCCCACAGCGCCTTCAGGTACGCGGATTCCGGGCATGCCAACGCGACGGGGTGGTCCGGGCCCGGCCCCGTGAAGTCGAACATCTGGAGCCGGCGGCCGGCCTGTCGGGCCGCGCGGTGCACCGTGTCCGTGAACACCTCGCGCGACACCAGGCCGCTGCAACTGCACGTCAGCAATACGCCGCCCGGCCGAACCATCTGCACCGCGAGCTGGTTCAGGTCGAAGTATTTACGCAGAGCCTCGTCGTACTCAAGCCGACTGGCCGCGAGCTTCGGCGGATCGAGGACCGCGACGTCGAACTGCCGGCGGTTCACCAGCATTTGTCGCATGTAGGTGAACGCATCGGCGAACACGAAATCGATGCGCACCTGGTTGAGGTTGGCGTTCTCGCGCGCCACGGCCACCGCCGCCTCGTCCAGATCGACGCCGCAGACCTCCCGGGCACCGCCCAGCTTCGCCGCGCACAGGGCGAACCCACCGGTGTAGCAGCAGAGATCCAGGACCGTCGCATCCCGCGCCAGGCGCGCCAGGCGCAGCCGATTGTCACGCTGGTCGCAGAAGAAGCCCGTCTTGTGCCCCTCGACCACGTCCACCCGGTAGCGCACGCCATGCTCGCGGATCGTGATCCGCGACGCCGGCTCGCCCCGCGGCTCTCCGGCCGGAGCGTCCCTCGAGGGCCGCGTGCCCAACGGCCGCGGGCGGGCCCCCGTCCGGACTCGGAACCCCTCGATGTCCTCGATGCGCGCGTCGGCCCTCAGCACGCAGCGCCAGGTCGGCCCGACCCGCTCCGGCCGGTCCAGCGCCGTCGGCGGGCCGAGAAGCTCGGCCAGCAGACGCGCCAGCAGCTCGTAGCGCTGGAACATCCCCAGCGAGAAGACCTCGAACACGAGGCAGTCCGCGTAGCGCTCGACGATCAACCCGCTGAGCTCGTCGCCCTCGGCGTGCACCAGCCGATACGCATCCGTCACGGCGTCCAGGCCGAGTTGCCGCCGAAGCACGACCGCCTGCTCCAGCCGCCCGCGCCAGAACGCCTCGTCCACGGGCGTTGCGTCGTGCGTCAGAACCCGGACCACGATCTGCGAGCGCGGGTTGTAGAGTCCGCGCCCGAAGAACCGCCCGGTCTTGTCATAGAGCTGCACGACGTCGCCCGGGCGCACCGCCGGGTCCACCCCGCGGACCATCTTCCGGTACACGAACGGATGATTGGATGCCGACCGCAGCTGCACCCAAGGCGACTCCGCCCCCGGCGGAGCATCGGTCGCATCGCCCGGCTGTCGTGACACCGCCATCGCGTGCACTCGTTACCACCGCACCCGGCGGGCGGCCAACCCCGGTCCGTCCCGGCGGAAGCACCGCGCCGCTCCCGCACCCGCGAACCGCGTGTAGTGTAGCGCCGCCCGCCGCCGCCCGCGATGCCGGAGCGCCAGGCCCCGGGCGCTCGGACTGCAAGCGCTTTCAGCAATCCGCCGCCCTGCGACTAGTCGCCGGACCTGCGCCCCGCTACACTCAAACTGCGGTTCGGTCGATTGCCGCTACGCACAGCCGCCGTCGGCGAGCCGCCGTCGACCCCGGGTGTACGGCCGGCGATGCGACCACAAACGACGGTGCGGGTCCGCAGGGACACGGACGGGTCGCAGATGCGACCTTTTTTTGTTGGCCGAGACGGCAGGTGACGCCATGAATCAGGAACTGCTCCGCATCATCGACAGTATCTGCCGCGACAAGAACATCGACCGCGACACGTTCATCGCGGACATTGAGCAGGCGATCGCGGGGGCCGTCCGTCGGCATTACAACGAAGGGGCCGAGGTCGATGTCAAGATGGACCCGGTCCACGGCACGCTGCGGGCGGTCATGGACGGCCAGCTTCTGGACATGCAGATTCTCGGTCGGATCGCCGCCCAGACCGCCAAGCAGATGATCATCCAGAAGACGCGCGAGCGCGAGCGCGTGAGCATTTTCGACGAGTTCACGCAGAAGCGCGGGACGATCGTGACGGGCAGCGTGATCCGCTCAGAGGGCGGCAACCTGCTGGTCAACATCGGCCGGACCGAGGGCTTTCTGCCGCGCAGCGAGCAGATCCCCGGCGAGACGCACCAGCCGGGCGAGCGCATCCGCGTCCTGATCCTCGAGGTGCGTGAGCAGCCGAACCAGGTGAAAATCATTCTGTCGCGCTCCGCGCCCGAGTTCATCGAGCGGCTGTTCGAGCTCGAGGTACCCGAGGTCGCCGAGCAGGTCATCGAGATCAAGGCCTTGGCGCGCGAGGCCGGCTATCGCACCAAGGTCGCGGTCAGCAGCATAGACACCAAGGTCGACGCGGTCGGCGCGTGCGTGGGCGTCCGCGGCAGCCGCATCAAGAACATCGTCGAGGAACTCGGCGGCGAGAAGATCGACATCGTCCGCTGGAACGAGTCCAGCCAGATCCTGATTCAGAACGCGCTCAAGCCCGCCGAGGTGCAGGAAATCGCCTTGTGCTTCGAACTCGGCAAGGCCACCGTCGTCGTGGCCGAGGACCAGCTCTCGCTGGCCATCGGCAAACGCGGGCAGAACGTGCGGCTCGCCGCCCGGCTCACGGGCTGGGATATCGATATCCTCACGCCGACCGAGTACAACCAGCATCTCGAGGCGCTGGAGCGCACGCTGAAGGCCGTCGAGGGCGTCGACGACGTGCTGATCGACAAACTCGTCGCCATCGGCTGCATCTCGGTCAACGACATCGACGCCATCGGTCCCGAGCCGCTCGTCAAGGAGCTGGAGCTCGACCCCGCGCTGGCCGAGCGCATCTGCGAAGCCGCCGGCGAGGAAGCCATCCGGCAGGAAGAGGAGCGCGAGGCACAGGAGAAAGCCCAACGCGAGGCCGAGGCCCGCGGTGAAACGCTCACACCGGAGCCGTCCCCCGTGTCCGAGGGCGCCACCCCCGGCGAGAGTGTCGCAGCCGGTGCCGCCGATGCAACGGCGACCGGCACAAGCTTCATCCCCGCCGACTGGCAGGTGCCCCCGTCGCACCGCACCGTCGACACGCTGGTCTCCGGCACGACTGAACCGTCGGCCGCAACCGGTTTCGTTGTGGCGGCCGGCGACGCCCCGCCGCCTCCGTCGGACGAACCGCGATCCTCCGCCGGCAGCGTGTAAGCGCCTGTGGCCGCGGCCCAGCCGCCGCGGTATGCTACGCGGCGCATGTCTCCCGGCGAGTTGCCGTCGCTGAGATACGTCGAGTTTGATCCCGCCGCACTCGAGGCGTGGCCGTTCACGCCCACCGAGCGGGAGATCCTCGGCACGATCAACCGCAAAGTCGGCGCGCGCGAGTCGCTCGCGAGCGTGATCGACTTCGTCGCCGACGCCACGGCGCCGATCAGCCCGTGTGACCGGATCAGCGTTGCGTTCATCCAGGAGCCGGGCGGCCGGCTCGTCTCGCACTACACGCGCGCCACGTACGCACCGGTACTCCTGGGCCCGGGCTACGCCGACGACCTCGTGGACAGCTCGCTGAGCGAAGTGCTGAGGGTCGGTGCCGCGCGGATCATCAACGACCTCGAGGCGTACGCGGCCGCGCGCCGCCCCAGCCCGGCGACGCGCCTGCTGCTGCGCGAAGGCGTGCGGGCCAGCCTCACCTGCGCCCTGCGGGTCGACGACCGGGTGGTGGGCCTGCTGTTTCGCAGCGCACGCCGGCTCGGCGTCTACGACGAGCACCAGGTGCGGCTGTTGCAGGCCGTCGCCGAGCGGCTCAGTCAGGCGGTCGAGAAGACCCTGCGGATCGGCCAGCTCGCCGAGGCCAACCGCGCCTACTTCGAGCTGCTGGCCTTCGTCACCCACGAGCTGAAGAGCCCGCTGGCGTCGATGCTCATCGAGGCGAACCTCCTGCGCGAGGGCTACGCCGGGCCCCTCACGCCCGAGCAGCTCACCCGGATTGAGAAGCTCATCGCCAAGGGACAGCACCTGCTCGGCGTGATCAGCGATTATCTCAACCTCGCCCGCGTGGAGGGCGGCGAACTGCGGCCGGACATCCGCGCCTGCGACTTCGCCGCCGACGTGCGCGACCCCGCCCTCGACCTCGTGCGGTCCGCGCTCGACGCCCGCGGCATGACGGTTCACGCCGACCCGCCCAGCGGCCCGGCCCCCGTCCTGCTCGACCCCCAGCTCCTGCGCATCGTGCTCGTGAACCTGCTGTCCAACGCCGCGAAGTACGGCCGCGACGGCGGACGCGTGGACGTGACCGCGGCGCTGGCGGACGGCCGGCTGCGCATCGCCGTCCGCAACGAGGGCCCGGGTTTCCCGCCGCAGGAACGGGCCCGCCTGTTTCAACGCTTTTCCCAGCTCCGCGCGCCCGAGCTGCGGCACGCCCGCGGCTCCGGCATCGGCCTGTACACCGTGCTCCGCATCGTGCAGGCGCATGGCGGGCGCGTCGACGCCGCCTCCGAACCCGGCCTGTGGGCCGAGTTCTCCTGCGAGCTGCCGCAGGCCGCCGAGCTGCGGCCGCCGCAGGACGCCCCGCCGCTGTGAACCCGCCGCCCGGGGGCGAATCCCCCTATAATCCCGGCAACAGTTTCCGCCCCGCGGCGCCGATGTCGGCGCTTCAAGGGGCGGTCGGGCCCGCCCCCGCGAGGCCGCATGAACGAGCCGACCCAGCCCGCGGCCGCGCCGGTCGCCCCTGTGCCTGCGACGACCGTGAGCGGCGTCTTCCGCCGCCTCGGCCCGGCGGGACCGCTCGCGCTGGTCGCGATGTTCTTGCCCGGTATCGGCGGCTTCGTCCTGCTCGGATCCCTGAACGTCGTCGCGCCGTGGCTCCGCGCACACCAGGAGGCCGGCGTCGCGATCTACGTCGCCGCCTTCTCGCTCCTGGCGGGCTTCGCGCTCCTCCCCACATACGCCCAGTCTGTCCTGGGCGGTTGGGCCTTCGGCTTCGCCGTCGGCTACCCGGCGGCGCTGGCCGGATTCCTGGGAGCGGCGTCGCTGGGATATGCGGTCGGCCGCTACGCGACCGGCGACCGCGTGCTCCGTCTGCTTCGCGAGCACCCCAAGTGGCACGCCGTGTACACCGCCCTCGTGGGCAGCGGCTTCTGGCGGACGCTGCTGATCGTGACGCTCGTGCGCCTCAACTCGCCGTTCTCGCTGACGAACTACGTCATGGCCGCCACGCGCGTCCATCCGGTCGCATACGTGCTGGGCACGCTGCTGGGGCTCGGGCCGCGCACCGCCGCGGCCGTGTTCATCGCGGTCGGTCTCCAGGAAGTCACGTCGGAAAGCCCCTACCAGCGCTGGTTGTGGATCGCGACGATGGCCGCGACGCTTGTGGCCGTGCTCGTGATCGGGCAGATCGCGACACGGGCGGTGCAGCGGGTCACCGGGGCCGAGTCCCCGCCGAAGTAGCCGCGCCGCCCGCCTACTCGTAGCGACCGAACCGCCGCACCTCGTCCAGCAGCCAGCGGTACGTCTCGAGCGTCACGCCCGGCGGGATCGAGTGGTCTGAGTGGTACATGTACCCGCGGTACTTCATCGCCGCGGCCATCTTCGAGTGCAGTTCGGCCTGGATCCGGTCGCGGTCGTTGGTCGCCAGCACCATGACGTCGATGTTGCCGCAGAAACCGAGCCGATCGCCGTACTGCGGCGCCAGCTCGCGCACGTCCATGCCGGCGCGGCTCTCCATCGGGTTGATCATGTCGACGCCGGCGTCGATGAAGTGCGGAATCAGCTTGCGGATGTCCCCGTCGGAGTGCAGGATCACCGGCATCCCGCGGGCGTGGAACTCGTCGAACAGCCGCTTGTGGCAGGGGTACACGAACTCGCGGTAGTGCTTCGGGCTCATAAAGGGGCCGTTCTTGTAGGCGATGTCGCCGTAGATGAACGCCCCGTCGCAGGTCATGCCCTCGGCCTCGCACAGCCGGAACATGTCGATCTCGAACTGCGTGTACGTCGCGAATACGTCGCGGATCCAGTCCGGCTGCTTGAGCATCGCCTTGCACAGCTGTTCGTGGCCGAGCACATCCTTGACTGACTCGATGACCTCTACGCCCGCGAAGCACACGAACATGTCGCGCTCGCGGGCGCGGCGATAGCGCGGCCAAAACTCCACCCAGCGAATGCGGTCGCGGCTCGCCTGAAGCAGCGGCTTGACGCGCGCCCACTTCTCGGGCGTGTCGATGCCGAAGCGCACATGCTCCGGCGTGCCCATCTTGTGCCTCCACCAGCGCAGCTCGGCGTCGTTGCCGTCCCGCAGCAGCACCCACTCGTCGGTCTCGTCCAGGACGGTCGGCGCGACCATCCGCAAGCGCTGGTCCGGCCAGGCCACCTGCATCAGGTCAAAGTCGAAATACTCCCACAGCGTGCGTTTTTCGTGCGTGCCCGCCTGCGCACCGTGCATCCCGCACCACAGGTCCGGGTCGCCGATCCGGCGGACATACTCCGCCTCGGTCTCGGCCCAGAACCAGTCGTACATCGCCACGCGGTCCGCCGGCCGGCGGGCCAGGCAGCGGGCGACACGTTCCTTCGACGTCAGCGGCATCTCACACCTGTACCGGCCGAGCCGCGACGGCCGCCCGCATTCGGCGACCACGGCCCCCGGCGGCGAACGACCGCTCAGCGCTTGTTGATCACGAGGGACTTCGCCAACTCCGCCCCGGTCGCGGCGTCGCGGCCGTAGCCGTTGGCGCCGATCTTGTCCGCATATTCCTGCGTAACCGGGGCGCCGCCGACGATGATGGTCGGCGTGGGCTGAACCTCGGCCTTGAGCTTCTTGACGGACTGCTCCATCATCGGCATGGTCGTCGTCAGCAACGCGCTCATCGCGACGACGTCCACCTTCCGGCTCAGACAGACCTCGACGAACTTTTCCGGCGGCACGTCCACCCCCAGGTCGATCACCTCGAACCCCGCCCCCTCCAGCATCGTCGCGACCAGGTTCTTCCCGATGTCGTGCAGGTCGCCGCGCACGGTGCCGATAATCGCCGTGGCCTCCGGCTTCACCCCGGCCTTCGCCAGGTGCGGCTTCAGCAGATTGGTCCCCGCCTTCATCGCCTCCGCCGCGATCAGCACCTCCGGCACAAAGTACTCGCCTTCCCGAAACCGGCGCCCCACCTCGGTCATCCCCTTCAGGAGTCCGTCCTGAAGCACGGCCTTCGCGGATGTGCCCGCGACCAGTGCCTGTTCCACCAGCTTGGGAGTGCTTACTTCGTCGCCGTCGATCACCGCCTGCGCGATCTGCTCTAGCACCGACATGTCCTGCTCCGCTGAACGGCCACGGGGCTATCCGGCCGCGGCCTGACTATTCCGAGCACTATACCTTTGGGCTGACAAAGCTGCTAGACTCATTGGGATGGAATGTTTCAGCCCGGCCTCCGCCACGAGGGGCCGGTGTGCCTCACGGCACCCGCACGTTCATGAACGCCTCGACCTTCCGGCGGATGATCTCGTGCGACCCGGATACGCTGAGGACGTCGCACTCGGACCCCAGGATGAACGGGTGCCCGGTCGCCCGCATGCGGGTGATCAGTTCGCGCGTCTGCGCCTCGACGACCGCGAGGGGACACACTTCGTCCGAGTAGAAGTTCTTGGTCGGCAGGTTGCCGTACAGCACGACGTCGCGCGGGACCAGCGCCGCGTCTTCCCACAGCTTGCGCGAGCTGCCGAGACTGAGGATCACCGGCTCGAGCGTGGCGAAGGCCCGTACGAACTCGGGCGTCAGCTCGCCGCAGCAGTGGAAAACCAGCTCGACGTGCGCGTCGCGCAGTCGGGCCCGCAGCCGCCGGTGGTATGCGAGCACGAGGCGCTCCAGCAGATCGGCACCGCCGGCAATCTGTCGCGGCGAGAGGTACGCCGTGCTCGCCGCCGGTTCGCACACGAAGATGGCACGGGCCCCGGCCGCGATCTGCTTTTCGACCGACCACAGGATCACACGCGTCGCCAGTTCCAGCATCCCTTCCACGAGCCGGACCGGCGGGCTTTCCGCCGCGCTCCGGCCGCGGCCGACCATGAAGAGCGCCGTAATCGGGTCGGCGATGAGCTTCACCAGAAGCGACAGCGGCCCGATGACCATGCCGATCGGCTCGAGTGCCGTGTGGCCCGCGACGTACCGGATCGCCTCGCAGGTGGCCTCAAGTCGTACGTTGCGGTGCGTCGGCATGCGCGCCGCGACGCGCTCGAAAATGTCGTCGCCCGGCCAGGTCGCGAAATGGTGTGTGGCGACCGCGTCGTCCGGCACGTCCAGCATTTCCAGCAACGCGGCCTTCTCGATCGTCAGGTCCATGAGCGGCACGGCCAGCGGCGTGCGGTAGCGCTCCGCCGCGGCGGCCACCACCTCGCCCAGGCGGCGGCCGTCCCGCTCGATGGCCTCCGGATCGGGTTGCTCATGAAGAACGAGATGCGCGCCGACCGGCATGCGCAGTCCGCGGGCGGCGAGTTCGAGGTAATCGCTCCGGTTCACGGCCTTCGGGGCTCCGTCATACGGGGAAACCACCCGGAGGCCGCCGGCGCTACGATACGGGCGGCACTCCGCAGACCGCCTTGGCGGTCCACCCCCGACGCGGCATCGTGGCACGTCGGGGTCTGAATGTCAAGAAAACGACGGGAGTCGTCATGGCGACGGAGCCGATCTCGAGCACCTTGAAAGCCCGCACGTTCGGGCAGCCGGTCGTCACGGACCCGGCCGCCCTGGTTTTCGGACGGGCGCCGCGGCCCGTGCGCTGCGGGCTGGGCGGGCTGGTCCTGGGCGGCGGGCAGGTCTATCCCGAGCTCAATTTTACTCTGCCGCCGATGCTCATCGAAGCCTCGACCTGGCCTCGGGTCCGCGACATCTACGCCGAAGTCATCGACGGCGCGGTACGGCGGGCCCGGGACCTGGCACTGCCGGGGCTGGTGGTCGAGTTCGAGCAGTTGCCGCCGATGACGGCCGAACCGGCCCTGGGGGCCGAACTGACGAAGCTGCTGAAGGAGCGGCTGGCGCAGGCGCACGCGGATTTCGGGCTGAAGGCGGCGCTGCGCGTGACCATCGTCGACCTGCGCGAGGAGCTCAAGCCGCCGCCCCGGCGCGGCGGCGCGGCCTGGACCGCGATGCAGCAGTCGCTCGAGCGCAGCGCCGCGGCCGGCGCCGACATCCTGTCGATCGAGTCGACCGGCGGCAAGGAAGTGCACGACGCCGCCCTGACGCGCGCGGATCTGCCCGGCATCGTGTTCGCGCTCGGCGTGCTGGCGCCCCGCGACATGGCCTGGCTCTGGGACCGCTTCGTCGAGGTCGCGACGGCCCACGGCATCATCGCCGGTGGCGACTCGGCCTGCGGTTTCGAGAACACCGCCATGCAGCTCGCGGGCCAGAAGATGCTGCCCGACGTGCTGGCCGCGCTGGTCCGCGCGATGTCGAGCGTGCGCAGCCTCGTGGCCTTCGAGCGCGGCGCCGTCGGCCCTTCCAAGGACTGCGCCTACGAAGGCCCGGTGCTGAAGGCCATTGCCGGCGTGCCGATCGCGATGGAAGGTCGCTCGGCCACCTGCGCCCACCTCTCGCCGATCGGCAACGTGGCCGCGGCCATGGCCGACCTGTGGAGCAACGAGTCGGTGCCGGATGTGCGGCTGCTCTCCGGGCCGGCGCCGATCGCATCGCTCGAGTCGCTGGCCTACGACTGCCGCCTGATGAACGCCGCCCTGGCCCGCGGCTCGGAGCGCGAGCTGCGCGATCTGCACGTCGCCGGCGACGTGCCGTACAGCGCGCAGGCGGTGCTGCTCTCGCCCGCGGCCACCGTCGCCCTCGCGCGCGCCATCACGGAGGTGTCCGACCCCTACACGCGCACGCTGGCGGCCGGCCGCAGCGCGATGGCGCTGCTGGAGCAGGCCGAGCGCGACGGTGTCTATGCCGTCCCGGCGCGCGAACGCAAGTGGTTCGACAAGCTGCGAGTGGCGCTGGACAACCTGCCGGCCGATGCGGCCGCGCTGCACGCGCAGATTCAGCCGCGGTACGGCGAGCTGTTCAATCCGCGCGAGTATGATCTGTAGACCCCGGCATACGCCGGGGACGGTTCGCCGGACGGAGTAGCCATGTCGGTTCGACCGAACGCAGCGCAGCCGCATGCAGAGGTCGCCCCCCTGTTCGGCCCGCGCGTGCTGCGCCTGCCGCGGGTCGACCCGGACCGCGTCGCGATCTACAAGCTGGTCGGCGTGTCGCCGGAGCGGCCGGCCCACCGCCGCTGGATCGAGCTGGTCGAGACGTTGCTGGCGGACCTGCGGCGCATCATGCGTCCGCGGGCGGTGTTTCGGATCGACGGCGTCGTGGCCCTGGAGGCGCGGCGCGTCGTGCTGACGTCCGGAGCCACGTTTGACGGCGCCATCGGGCAGTTCCTGAAGCACTCGACCATGATGGCGACCTACGTCGCCACCATCGGCTCCGCCGTCGAGCGACTCAGTCGCGCGTGGCTGAAGGCCGGCAAGGTCATGCAGGGAGCCATCACGGACGCCATCGCGTCGGAGTCAGCCGAGGCCGTCGCCCAGGCCGTGCAGGACGAGGTGCGAGCCTGGGCCCGCGCGCGCGGCTGCGACATCACGCCGCGCTACAGCCCGGGCTACTGCGGCATGACCGTGCGGCAGCAGGTCCCGCTCTTCGCCACCGTCGCAGCTGATCGGATCAACGTCCGGATTACACCCAGCTGCCTCATGCTGCCGGTCAAATCGACTTCCGGGCTGATTGGAATCGGACCGGCCGACAAGGTCGCCCCCGGCGGCTACCCCTGCGAGGCGTGCACCCATCCGAACTGCATGCAGCGGCGGGCGCCCGCGAACCCGGAGTTCGCCCGCTGCGCGTGCGAAGCGCCGGAGGCGTAGTCGGACCGCTCGCTGCGGGCCGCTCCCCGGGAACTTTCGGCGGTTGACACCCGCCCGACCGACCCACTAGACTCCCGTATTCCGGCTGGGCCGCAGCCGGTGCCTGTGCCCGTTCGCACGGGGCATGTGGCCAATGGCCACAGTGGGCCGCCTGATACACGGCTGGCGGTTCAGGCCTCCGAACGGGTCCGCGACCGTGCACGCACAAGACCGTAGCGGCCGTGGGCTTCGGGACCGCTCGCGAGCGCCCCGTTACCCGGTGGTGTAATTGGCAACACACCAGGTTTTGGTCCTGGCATTCCTGGTTCGAGTCCAGGCCGGGTAGTTTCCCGGCCCGGTCGACCGCCCGGTACGCGGGCTGCCGGACGGACCGCCTGGGCCTCTGACGGGGCCGCCGGCTCTTCGGCGGCCGCAGGACGACAACACGGATGAGCCAGCCGCGTATCGCCGCCGTGATCCTCGCCGCGGGAAAGGGCACACGCCTCAAGAGCGACCGGCCCAAGGTCCTGCACGAAATCTGCGGCCGGCCCATGCTCGCGTACGTGCTCGATGCCTGCCGGGCCGCGGGAGTCGCGGACGCGATCGTCGTGGTCGGGCACGGCAAGGACGAGGTCATCGCGGCCTTCGCGGACGACCCGGCCATCACGTGGGTCGAGCAGAACCCGCAGCGCGGCACCGGCCACGCGGTCATGGTGTGCCGCGAGCATCTGCCGAAATACGAGCACCTGCTGGTGCTGTGCGGCGACGGGCCGCTCATCCGCGAGGAAACGATCCGCGCGCTGCTCGACCGGCACATCACCGGCGGCCTGGCCGCGACCTTGGCCACCGCCGTGCTGGATGATCCGACCGGCTACGGTCGCATCTGGCGAGATGCCGACGGGCGACTGCGGGCTATCGTCGAGCACGCCGACGCGACGCCGGAGCAGCGCCAGATCCGCGAGGTCAACCCGAGCTACTACTGCTTCCGCACGGCGGAGTTCCTGCCGCTGCTGGACCGGCTGCAGCCGAACAACGCCAAGAACGAGTATTACATCACCGACGCGCTGGCGCTGCTGATCGCCGCCGGTCGCCCGGTGGAGGCGATCACGTCGGTCCGCCCCGAGGACATCTACAGCATCAACTCGCGCCAGGAGCTGGCGCTGGTCAACCGGGTGATGCGGGATCGTGTGCTCGACCGCCACATGACCGCGGGCGTGACGATCGTCGATCCGGCGTCCACGTGGATCGATGCGCGGGCCACCATCGGGCGCGACACGATCATTCAGCCCTTCGTCACGATCTCCGGCCCGGTGCGGATCGGCGAGCACTGCCGGATCGGTCCGTTCGTCCACCTCGCGGGCGGGGCCGTCGTCGCGCACCACGCGACAGTGCCGCCGTTCACCGGAGGCCGCGTATGACGGATCTCCGCATCTATTCCGGTCGCGGCAACCGGGCGCTTTCCCAGGAAATCGCGGAGTACCTGGGCAACCCGCTCGGGCGCGTGCAGATCGAGAACTTCCCCGACGGCGAGATCTCGGTGAAGCTGCTGGACGACGTCCGCGGGCGCGACGCGTTCTTCATCCAGCCGACCTGCCCCCCGGGCAACGAGAACCTGGTCGAACTGCTGATCTGCATCGACTGCATGCGGCGGGCCTCGGCCAAGCGCATCACTGCGGTGATCCCCTACTTCGGCTACGCCCGGCAGGACCGCAAGGACGAGGGCCGCGTGCCCATCACCGCCAAGCTCGTCGCGAACCTGCTGACGACCGCCGGCACGAACCGCGTGCTGACGCTCGATCTGCACGCCGCGCAGATCCAGGGCTTCTTCGACATTCCCGTCGACAACCTGTCCGCCGAGCCGGTGTTCTCGGCCTACATCGCTTCGCTCGACATCGGCCCCGTGACGCTGGTGAGTCCGGACGTCGGCAACGTCAAACGCGCCCGCGTGTATGCCAACCGCCTCGGCGGCGAACTGGCGATCATCGACAAGCGCCGCGTCAGCGGTTCCGAGATCAAGACCATGGCCATCATCGGCGACGTGAAGGACAAGACCGTGCTGATGGTGGACGACATGATCGCGACGGGCGGGACCGTCGCGCAGGCGTCCGAGCTGGTGCGCCGCTACGGCGCGAAACGGGTGATCGTGGCCGCCACGCACGGCGTGCTGTGCGGCCCCGCGGTCGAGCGCCTCGCGGCCGCGCCCATCGATCACCTGGCGGTCACCGACACGATCCCCGTCTCGGCCGAAGTCCGCCGCCGGCTGCCGAACCTCACGGTCCTGTCGGTCGGCGAGTTGCTCGGCGAGGCCATCCGGCGGATTCACCGGCATGAATCGGTCAGCAGTCTGTTCATGAAGGAGTAGCGGCCGCCCTCCGCCCCTGGGGCGGGTCGGCAGCGCAGCGGTCTGGGAGCAAACGCGTATGGAAATCACGAGAATCGAGGGTGAGCAGCGGACGCCGGGCAACCGGCACGCGAACGAGCGCCTGCGCGCGCGGGGCCTGGTGCCCGCCGTGATCTACGGGCACGGCCAGCCGCCGGAGACCGTGGCGCTGTCCCGGCACGACTTGGAGCTGGCCCTGTCTCATACGGCCCACGTCGTGGCCCTGCGGGCCGGCGGCCGGGAGACACAGTATCTCGTCAAGGACGTGCAGTACGACCATCTGCACAAGACGCCGATCCACGTCGACCTGATGCGGTTCGATGCGAACGAGCGCGTTCAGGTCAAGGTGCCCATCGAGCTGCGCGGCACGCCCAAGGGCTCCCAGGAAGGCGGCACCCTGGTGCACATCCTCACGGACCTCGAGGTCGAGTGCCTCGTCACGCAGATTCCCGAGCGGCTGCGCGTCGCCGTGGACCATCTCGGCATGAACGAGTCCGTCCACGTCCGCGACATCGCCCTGCCGGCCGGCGTCCAGACCTTGCACCGGGCCGACGACATCGTCGCCATCGTGCATCCGCCGCGCGGCACGACCGCGGAGGAGCTGGCGCCCAGCGAGGCCGCCGAAGGCCCGGCCGAGCCCGAGGTCATCGCCAAGGGCAAGGAAGAGAAAGAAGGTGAGGAAGGTGGAGAGTAATCGTGAAGCTGATCGCCGGCCTGGGCAACCCGGGCCCGCGCTACGCCGACTCGCGCCACAACATCGGCTTCTGGGTCGTGGACGAGCTGGCGCGGCGCTGGCGCGCCGACGTGTCCCGCTACGAGGCCCGGTTCGAGGGCCTGCTGGGACAGGCGCCGCGGAGCGGCACCACGGTGCTGCTGCTCAAGCCGACCACCTTCATGAACCTCAGCGGCCGCAGCGTCGGCGCGCTGGCGCGCTTCTACAAGCTCGACCGCGCCGACCTGCTGGTGGTCTACGACGACCTCGACCTGCCGGTCGGCCAGTTGCGGCTGCGGGCGCGCGGGTCCTCCGGCGGCCACAACGGCATGGAGGACGTGTTGCGGAACCTGGGCGGCGACGACGTGGCCCGCATTCGGATCGGCATCGGCAAGGTCCACCGCGACGCGACCGTCGGGCACGTCCTCGGCCGTTTCGCGCCGGACGAGCAGCCGCTCATCGACACGGCCGTGACCACCGCGGCCGATGCGGCAGAATGCTGGCTGGCCCGCGGGATCGCGGCTGCCATGAACGAGTTCAACCGTAAGCAGCGCGCCGGCGGCGGCTCCGGTGACGACCCGGCCCCGCCCGCGAAGGAAGGAGACGCCTCTTGAAACGCTACGAAGGGATGTTCCTGTTCGACACCGCGGTGCTCCGCGACTGGCCCAGCATCGAGCAGGAGTTGCGGCGGCTGCTCGAGCGCATCGGGGCCCAGCTCCTGGTGGCCGTCAAGTTCGACGAGCGGAAGCTCGCCTACGAGATCCGGCGCCGCAAGCGCGGTACGTACGTGCTGAGCTACTTCGAGGCGGCGCCGGAAAAGATCGTGGACCTGGAGCGCGACGCCCGGCTCTCGGAGACGGTCCTGCGGCTGCTCGTGCTGCGGGCCGAGAACCTGACCGAGGAGCGCCTCGCCGAGCTCCGCGCGCACCCGGCCGATGTGCCGCTCGCGCCCCAGGCCGGCGAGGGTCGCCGCCATGACGACGAACACCACGAGGGCGACCGCGGCGGACGCCGCGGCCGCGACGATTACCGCCGTGACCGCGAGGCCCCGCCCGCGGGTTCGGACGCGGACGCGATGGTGGAAACCGCGGAGCGCTAGGCTGCTCCGCCGACGACGCGGCGCCGCTTCGGTCTCCCGAGCCGCGCCCCCGGGAAAGGACGACGCATGGCCAGCTACAACCGCGTGATCCTGATGGGCAACCTGACCCGCGATCCGCAGCTCCGCTACCTGCCCAGCGGCATGGCCGTCTGCGAGTTCGGCCTCGCGGCCAGCCGACGGTTCCGCGACAAGGACGGCAACCAGAAGGAAGAAGTCTGTTTCGTCGACATCTCGGCTTGGGGCCGCCAGGCGGAGACCATCAACCAGTACATGACCAAGGGCAAGCCGATCCTGATCGAGGGGCGGCTGAAGTTCGACCAATGGACCGGACAGGACGGCCAGAAGCGCTCCCGGCTGACCGTCGTGGCCGAGAACTTCCAGTTCGTCGGGCCGCGCGGCGAGGGCCCGGCGGGTCCGGGCGGCGGCGAGCGTGCGGCCGCGGCCGGGGCGCCGGCCGCAAGTGCACTGCCGCCCGAAACGGACGACGTTCCGCCGCCCTCGGATGAAAGTATTCCGTTTTGACGCACCCGTTCGCGAGGACGATTCATGAGTTCCAAGCTGCTCCAGAAACGACGCAAGAAGGCCCGGCGGGCCGCCGAGCAAAGCCGCGTGCGCGGCCCGCGGATCAAGGCCGCCGACATCGACTACAAGGACATCCCGCTGCTCCAGCGCATGACCAGCGCCCAGGGCAAGCTGTTCTCGCGCAAGCGCACCGGTATGGACGCCGAAGGCCAGCGCAAGCTCGCGCTGGCGCTGAAGCGGGCGCGTTTCCTCGCGCTGATGCCGTTCGTGACCTGATCCGGGACCCGGTGTCCGAGCGCGGCGGCCGACGGCTGCCGCGGCTTGCAGCCGCTCCGGAGGCGCTCCGCCCCCGGCGACCGCACCGGCCCCTTGTTGTGGAGATGATTCGCATGCAATTGCTGTTGCTCGAAGACGTTCGCAAGCTCGGCCACGTGGGCGACGTGGTCGAGGTGTCGCCGGGCTACGCCCGCAACTACCTGCTGCCGCAGCGCCTCGCGACGGCGCCCACCGAGGAGAACATCAAGGCGATCGAGGACCGCAAGCGGGCCGCGGCCGCAGAGCGGGCCGCCCGCCTCAAGCAGTACAAGGACCTGGTCGCCCAGATGCAGGACGTGTCCGTCACGATCGAGGCCGCCGCCAACCCCGAGGGCACCCTGTACGGCGCGGTGCACGCCCGCGACATCGCCGCGGCGCTGAACGCGCAAGGGTTCCCGGTGCTGCCCGAACACATTCTGCTCGACGCCCCCATTCGCACGCTCGACAACCGTCCCGTCACGTTAGAATTCGCGGACGAGATCACCACCCAGGTGAAGGTCTGGATCGTGCGGGAAGGAGCGACCCAGGATGGCCTCAGCGCCGAGCAGTCCGACGAGTCCGCCCCGGCCGACGACGACGTCGACACCGACGCGGCCGACGAGTAGCCCGAGCCCCGCGCTCGAACGCCTCCTGCCGCAGGACCTGGAGGCCGAGCGCGCCGTGCTCGGGTCCATGCTGCTCGAGAAAGACGCGATCGGCGAGGTCATCAGCGTTCTGCGCGATGCGGGGTCCGCCGCGTTCGCGCGCGAGTCGCACCAGAAGCTGTTCGACGTGCTGGTCCGGCTCTACCTCGCCAATCAGCCGATCGACGGCGTTCTGATCAAGGAGGCCCTCGTGCAGCAGGGCCTCTGGGACTCGCTCGGCGGGTACGAGTTCCTCGGCCGCTTCGTGTCGGCCGTGCCCTCGGCGCTGCGCGCCCGCCACTACGCCGAAATCGTCTACGACAAGTACCTGCTCCGGCAGCTCATCGAAGCCACGCACCAGGTGACCGAGACCGCGCTCGACACGGCGCAGCCCGCGAGCGAGGTGCTGGAGTTCGCCGAGCGCACGATTTTCGCCGTCACCGAGCGCCGCGTGGCGACCGAAGCCCAGCTTCTCCCGGAGCTCGTGCACGAGGCGTTCCGCTCCATCGAGGCCCGCGGACGCGAGGCGCTGACCGGCGTCCGCACCGGCTTCGACGAGCTGGACGAGCTGACCTGCGGGCTCCAGCGCGGGGAACTGATCATTGTCGCCGGCCGCCCCTCGATGGGCAAGACGGCGTTCGGCCTCAACATCGCTCAGAACATGGCCGTGACCGATGGGCGGGAGGTCGTGTTCTTCTCGCTCGAAATGAGCCGCCAGCAGCTTACGCAACGCCTGCTGTGCAGCGACGCCCGCGTCGACTCGCATGCCCTGCGGCGCGGCCGGCACTCGCGCGCCGACCTCGCCCGCCTGCACGAGGCGGGGGAGCGGCTCTCGCATGCCCCCCTGCTCATCGACGACACCGCCGACCTGACGATCATGGAGTTGCGGGCCCGCGCCCGCATGGCCGCGCGCCGGCTCAAGAACCTGGCTGCGGTGTTCGTCGACTATCTCCAGCTGATGCGCGTGCCGCGCTCCGAAAACCGCCAGGTCGAGGTCTCCACCATCTCGCGCGGGCTCAAGGCCATGGCCAAAGACCTCGGCGTGCCCGTCGTGGCGATGGCCCAGCTCAACCGCGCCACCGAGGACAAGTCCCGCCGCGGCAACCGCCCGCGGATGTCCGACCTGCGCGAGTCCGGAGCGATCGAGCAGGACGCCGACGTGATCATGCTCCTGCACCGCGAGTCGTACTACCGGGGCGAGGCCCCGGCCGGCGACCCGGACGCGTCCGGTGAGGAGAACGTCGCCGAGGTCATCCTCGCCAAGCAGCGCAACGGCCCGACCGGCGACATCAAGCTCTACTTCGACCGCCGCTTCACCCGCTTCGCGAACTACGCCCCGGCCACCGAGCGGTACGACTACCCGCCGCCGCGCGGGGCTGACGTCGCGCCGTTCTAGGCCCCCCCGGCCGCGTTGGCACCTCCGGGAGGCGCGGCTAGAATCTCGCGACGCTGCCGGTCGGCCCCGGGCCCCGACCACCGCCATTGCTTTCGCGAGGATCACCGTGCCGCGTGAGCCGCTCCCGATTTCGACGCGTCTCGAGACCCTTTCCGTCCTGACGGCCGACGGTCAGCTCGACCGGGCCCTCGAGCCCGCGGTCCCGCACGCCGACCTTCGCCGCCTCTACAAGACGATGCTCGCCGCGCGCCGCCTCGACGAGCGTTGCCTGATGCTCCAGCGGCAGGGTCGCATGGGTACTTACGGACCCAGCAAAGGGCAGGAGGCCGCCTCGCTCGGCGTCGCCTACGCGCTCGAACGCGACGACTGGTTCGTGCCGACGTTTCGCGAGCTGGCGGGCCTGCTGTGGCGCGGCTGGCCCATGCACACCTGGATGCTGTACTGGGGCGGTCACGAGGCCGGCAACGCCGTGCCGCCCGGCCTGAACGACCTGCCGATCTGCGTCCCGATCGCGTCGCAGTGCCAGTACGGCATGGGCATCGCCTGGGGCTGCAAGCTGCGCGGCGGCGGGCGCGTGTGCGTCGCTTTCTGCGGCGACGGCGGCACGTCCGAGGGCGACTTCCACGAGGCGCTCAACTTCGCCGGCGTCTACAACCTCCCGCTGGTCATGGTCGTGCAGAACAACCACTGGGCCATCTCGATCCCGCGGAGCTGCCAGACCCGCGCCGCCACCATCGCGCAGAAAGCCGTCGCCTACGGCATCGACGGGCTTCAGGTCGACGGCAATGACCTGCTGGCCGTCATTGCCGCCACGCGCGAAGCCGTCGACAAGGCCCGCACTGGCGGCGGTCCGACTCTCATCGAGGCCGTCACCTATCGGCTCAGCATGCACACGACCGCCGACGACCCGAAAAAGTACCGCACGGATGCGGAGGTCCGGGAGTGGGAGCCGCGCGACCCCCTACCGCGTTTCCGCGCCTATCTCCAGAAGAAGAAGCTCCTCGACGCCAAGATCGAGCAGGTCATCGAGGAGGAGATCACCGCCGAGCTCGAGGCCGCCGTCCGCCAGTACGAGCAGCAAACGGTCGACGCCACCGAGTTTCTGCGGCACGTGTTCGCCGAGCCTACGCCCGAGCTCCGCGCTCAGCTGGCCGAGCTCGAGGCCCACCTGGCCGCGCGCCGCCCGGCCCGGCCGCCCGCGCCCGTGTCCTGAGTCCGCCGATCGACGTCACCGTCCGCTCCCCGGAGACCACCCGCATGGCACTGCTGACGATGGTGAAGGCCCTGAACCTGGCGCTGGCCGAGGCCATGCGCGCCGACCCGAACGTGCTCGTCCTGGGCCAGGACGTCGGCCAGGATGAGGGCGTGTTCCGCGTCACCGAGGGGCTGCTCCAGGAGTTCGGCCCCAACCGCTGCATCGACACGCCGTTGGCCGAGGCCGCGATCCTCGGCGCCGGCATTGGTTTGGGCTTCACCGGCTTCCGCCCGGTCTGCGAACTCCAGTTCGACGGCTTCTCGTTTCAGGCTTTCCATCAGACCGAGAACCACGTCCGCCGGTTCCGCAGCCGCACGCGCGGCCGCTACACGTGCCCGCTCGTCATCCGCATGCCGTACGGCGGCGGCATCCGGGCGATCGAACACCACAGCGAGGCCCCCGAGGCGACCTATGCCCACCTGGCCGGCCTGAAGGTCGTCATCCCCTCCGGCCCGCGCAACGCCCGGGCGTTGCTGCGGGCGGCGATCTACGACCCCGACCCGGTGATCTTCTTCGAGCCCAAAGCCGTGTATCGCTCGTTCCGCGAGGAAGTCCCCGACGAGCCGGAAACCCTGCCGATCGGCAAGGGGGTCGTCGCCCGACCCGGCCGCGACGTCACGCTCATCACCTACGGCGCCATGTTGCGCGTCACGCTCGAGGCCGCCGAGGAACTGAAGGACGGGCACGGCATCGACGCCGAAGTGCTCGATCTGCTCTCGGTCGCGCCGCTGGACGGCGAACTCATCAACGCGTCGGTGCGGCGGACCGGTCGAGCGGTCGTCGTCCACGAGGCCCCGCGCCACTGCGGCGTGGGCGCGGAGATCGTCGCGCGCATCGTCGAGGACAGCCTCGTTTACCTCGAAGCCCCCGTGAAGCGCGTCACCGGCTACGACGCGATCATCCCGTACTTCCAGAACGAGCTCACGTACCTGCCGGACCCGGCCCGCGTCGTCCGCGCCACGCTGGAGACGGTCCGCTTCTGAGCGGCCCGTCACGCAACGCACGGATTGTCCTCCCGCTCGCGCAGGCTGGAGACGGTCCGCTTCTGAGCGGCCCGTCACGCCTGTCGCCGCTCCGCACTGCGCGCGTGCGCTTCCAGCCCCTCCAGCCGCGCCAGCGCCGCCGCATCCGCCACCAACCCGGCATCGGGCCGATCCATCCGCAGCCAAGTCCGCACCCGCAGAAACGTAAACACCGACAGCCCCCCCACCGACCGGGCCGTCCCCCCGGTCGGCAGCACGTGATTCGGCCCCGCCCCGTAGTCCCCGAACACTTCCGCGCTGCCCGCACCAACGAACAATCCGCCGTAGTGTCGCACCCGGCCCGCCACCACCGCCGCCTCCGCCACGTGCAGCTCGAGGTGCTCCGGCGCCAGCCGGTCGCACACCTCGATCGCCTCCGCCAGATCGCGGCACACCACGCACAGTCCGCCGGCCAGCGCGGCGCGCGCGGTCCCCGCCGTCGGCAGATCCGCCAGTTGCCGCGCCAGTTCGCGATCCACCGCCTCTCCGAGCGACTCGTCCGTCGTCACGAGCACGGGCATGGCCTCCGGGTCGTGCTCCGCCTGCGCCAGCAGATCGGCCGCCACCGTCCCCGCATCGGCCGTCGCATCCGCCAGCACGACCAGCTCCGACGGCCCGGCCAGCATGTCGATGGCGACGCGCCCGGCCACGAGTTGCTTCGCGGCCGTCACCCAGCGATTGCCCGGCCCCACGATCACGTCGCAGGCCGGCACCGGTCCGGCGCCGTATGCGAGCGCTGCGACCGCGTGCGCCCCGCCCGCGGCCAGCAGCGCATCCGCGCCGGCGAGGCCGGCAGCCGCCAGCGTCACGGGCGTCGGTCGCGGCGACGCCACCCACACGTCGCTCACGCCGGCGACGCGAGCCGTTACCACCGTCATCAGCACGGAGGACGGCAACGGATACCGGCCGCCGGGGGCGTAGCAGCCGGCCCGCTCGTGCGGCGAAAGCCTGTGACCCGCCACGCCGCCGGGCACCGGCGCCTCCACCGGCCGCAGCGCGGCACGCTGTGCTACGGCGAACCGGCGAAGGCGCTCGGCCACCCGCTCCAGCAACGCCCGCTCTTCGGTCGGCAACGCCGCGGCTGCGGCCCGCAGCGCACCGCGTTCGATCACCAGGGGCGCCGCGGGCGCCAGTCCGTCCAACCGCTCCGCGTACTCGCGCAGCGCGGCCGCGCCCCGCTCGCGAACGGCGGTCACGATCACGGCCGCCTCGGCCAGCGTGGCCGCGTCAACCGGTTCGCGTCGCAGCGCCGGCACCTCGGCGGCCGCAACCCGACGCAGCAGCGTTTTCGCGTTCACCCGCGCCTCCTTCTGTGCGTCACACCTTCACAACGCGGCCCGGAATCCCGGTGTTGCCCCTGCCAACGACCGGCGTTGGAACCTCAACTTGCTCCGACCGCCCGGTGTGGCGCCGGCCAATGGCCGGTGCGGACGCTCCAAGCCGCCCGCGTGGTCCGCGTGACCACCTGCCCGACTCACTTCGCATTCCCCGCCCTCCGCGTCAGGGTCCGATCCCGGCGGTCCAGCTCCTCGGCGACCTCGGCCAGTGTGCCCCCCGCGCGCGCCAGCGTGACCAGCGCGAAATACACCAGATCCGCAGCCTCCCACACCGCCTCCTCGCGGCCGGTGGCCTCCGCCAGCTCGCCCGCCTCCTCCAGCAGCTTCGCCCGCAGCAGGCCGGGGTCGGCCAGCAGCCGCCGCGTGTACGACCCCTCCGGCGCGGCCCGCACGCGCTGTTCGATCCGCCGCGCAAGGGCCGGCAGCCCGCCATCCGGTCCCCAACACGTCCACGTCCCGCCGTGACAGAATCCCGCCCCGCTCTGCCGCACGGTGAAGCGAAGCGCGTCCCGGTCGCAGTCGAGCGCGACCCGCAGGAGTTCCTGCGTCGCGCCGGACGTCGCCCCCTTGATCCACAGGCCCCGCTCGCGGGAGTGATACACCCCTTGCCGTCGCCGCACCGCCTCGCGCACGCTCGCGCGCGATGAGTACGCCAGCCCAAGCGCCGCGCCGAACTCGTCCACGACGATCGTCGGAAACAGGCCGTCCGGACGGTCGGATGTCAGCGGGGCGGCCAGCGCATCGCCGAGGTCCAGCACCCCCTTGTACAGCGCCATGCCCACCTGCGCATCCGCGCCGAGGCGATCCAGCGCCGCCACCTCGTCGGCCGTCGTGATCCCGCCCGCGAACGTCACCCGCGCCGCCCCCGCCAGCCGCACCAGCTCCGCCGCCGCATCGAGCCGCGTGCCGCCCAGGCGCCCCTCACGTTCCACGAAGGTCACGAGGAGCCCGCCCACCAGGTCGCGCAGCTCGGCCATCCGCTCCGCGATGCCGCGACCGGTCCGTTCCTGCCAGCCGCGCACGACCACCTCGCCGTCCACGGCGTCCAGCGCGGCGATCACGCGGTCACGCGGCAGCGCCCGCAGAATCTCCGGCTGTGCGGCCGTCCCGAGGACGACCTTCGTCGCCCCGGCGTCCAGCCACGCCCGGGCCTGCTCGACCGTGCGGATCCCGCCGCCGACGCGACACGGCGCCCGGCGGAGCAGGTCGCGGATCACGTCCTCGTTCGACCCCCGCCCCAGTGCCGCATCCAGATCAACCACCGCCACCTCACCCGCGACGGCGAAGCGCTCGGCGATCGGCCGCGGGTCGCCCGCGTCCAGTTCCAGCGTCTTACCGCCGACGAGCTGCACGGCGTGCCCGCCCATCAGGTCGATCGAGGGAACGATCATGTCCGCACCGCCACTCCCCGGGCCACGAGCGCCCGCTTGATATCCCCGACCGTGTACTCGGCATCGTGGAAGATGCTCGCCGCGAGCACGGCATCCGCCCCGGCCTCCAGCGCATCGCACAGGTGCTCGGGCGACGCGGCCCCGCCCGATGCGATGACCGGCACGGACACCGCCCGCGTCACCGCCCGCAGAAGGTCGAGGTCGTAGCCGGCGCGCGTGCCGTCGCGATCCCAGCTCGTCAGCAGGATCTCGCCCGCTCCACACGCAACACCCCGGGAGCACCACTCCCCCGCGTCCAGGCCCGTTCGCTCCCGGCCCGACGTGACCACCACCTCCCAGCCGCCGCCCGCCCGCCGGGCCGCGTCCACCGCCAGCACGGTGCATTGGCAGCCGAACTCGCGCGCGAGGCGCGTCAGTAGCTCCGGCTCGCGCACCGCCGCCGTGTTCACAGCCACCTTGTCGGCCCCCGCTTCGAGCAACGCCCGCGCACTGTCGGCATCCCGCACGCCGCCGCCCACCGTAAGCGGAATCGAGAGCACCGCCCGCACCTGCCGGACCGTCTCAACCTGTGTGCCGCGGCCCTCCGGCGTGGCCGACACATCCAGCAGGACCAGCTCGTCGGCTCCCTGCGCCTCGTACGCGGCCGCCAGCTCGGCCGGCGAGCCCGCGTCCCGCAGGCCCTGGAAACGAACGCCTTTCACGACGCGCCCGTCGCGGCAGTCGAGACACGGAATGATCCGACGCGTCAACATGGTGCCACCCTCCCCGCGTCGGCCCCCGTCGCGCGCCGGCCTCCGCCGACGTCGGCCGCCGCCAGCCAGCGCCGCAGCAACGCGAGCCCCCACGCGCCCGACAGCTCCGGGTGAAACTGGCAGGCCAGCACCGGCCCGCGTTCGAGCGCGGCCACGAACCGCCCGTCGTACTCCGCCCATGCCGCCGACCAGCCGGGCGGAGCGGCCGTCAGCCGGTACGAGTTGGCGAAGTAAGCGTAGCCTTCGGTGAGAAGCCGGCAGCCGGGCTCCGGTGTTACGCGGTTCCACCCGAGCTGCGGCACGCGGACGCCCGCGCCGAACCGCGTCGCGCCCGCCGCCAGCACGCCCAGGCCGGCCACGCCGGGCGATTCCGCGCTGCCCGTTCCAAGGAGTTGCAGTCCGAGGCACACGGCCAGCGTCGGCCGCCCAGCCCGCACGCGATCCGCCAGCACATCGACCAGCTCGCACGCGATCAGCCGCTCCATGGCGGCGCCGAACGCTCCCACGCCCGGCAATACCAGCCGGTCGGCCGCCACAATCGCGGCCCGCGCATCGGACACTTCCGGAACCGCGCCGGCGCGCCGCAGCCCGGCCAGAACCGACGCCAGGTTCGCCGTCCCGGTGCGTACCACCACGACACGCGCGGCCGCGCTCATACGAGCACCCCTTTGGTGCTGGGCACCGTATCGGAGCCGTCGCGCGCCACCGCGGCGCGCAGCGCCAGCGCCACCGCTTTGAACACCGCCTCCGCCCGATGGTGGTCGTTCGCCCCGGCCGGCACTTCCACGTGCAGCGTCAGCCGCCCGGCCAGCGCGAGCGATTGCAGGACGTGGGCAACGTTCTCGCACGCCAGCGTGCCGAGCCGGTCGCGCGTCAACCCCAGCTCGACGCGCGCGTAAGGACGGCCCGAGAGATCCACGACCGCCCGCGCAAGGGCCTCGTCCAGCGGAGCATAGGCCCAGCCGAAGCGCGCAATCCCGCGCCGCTCCCCCAGCGCGCGGTCCAGCGCCGCGCCCAGCGCCAGCGCGCAGTCCTCGGCCGTGTGGTGGTCATCCACGTGCAGGTCGCCCGTACACCGCAACCGCAGATCGAACCGGGCGTGCCGCGCCAACGCCGTCAGCAGGTGGTCAAGGAAGCCGATGCCCGTCGCGACATCGGCGGTCCCCTCGCCATCGAGGGAGAGCTCGAGCGCAAGATCGGTCTCGCCTGTCTTCCGCTCCAGTTTCGCCGTCCGCGGCTCCATCTCAGAGCACCTCCTCGAGTGCCGCCAGCAACCGGGCCAACGCCGCCGCGTCACCGGGGCAGGTAATCCGCAACGCGTCGACCAGGTCCGGCCGATCCGGAAACGCCCGCACCCCGATGCCGCGCGTTGCCAGTGCGTCACGCACCGCCAGAGCCCGCGGCGTGCGAGCAAAGACGAAGTTCCCCTGCGAATCCGCGACGTGCAGCCCGCGCTTCCGAAGGAGTTCGGCCAACCGCGTTCGCTCCTGCCGGACCGCCGCCACGAATGCCGCGACGGCGGATGCGCCCCGCTCCAGCCACGCGGCCGCGAGCGCGGCCGACGGGCCCGTCACCGCATACGGATTCCCGGCCGCCCGCAGCCAGTCGATCAGCGTTGGCGGCCCGAGCGCGTAACCCACACGCAGGCCCGCCAGCCCCCACGCCTTCGAGAACGTCCGCGTCACGATCGCGTTCGGCAGACTCAGCGCCGCCGACGTCAGATCCTCATCCGCAAACTCGACGTACGCCAGGTCCACCAGCAGCACCGCGTGCGGCGCAGCTTCGGACAGCCGTCGCAGGTCCACGGCCGTCGCCACGCACCCGGTCGGGTTGTTCGGCGACACCACCACGATCATCGCCGTCCGCGGCGTCACGGTCGCGAGCACGGCGTCGGTCGGGTAGGCCCCGGCCGGCCACGGCACGGCGCGGAGCGTCCCGCCGGCCAGTTGCACGTAGCGCGGCAGCATCTCGAACGTCGGCAGCGGCAGCACGACTTCGCGCTCGGGCGCCAGCGCCGCCAGGCACGCGCGATACAGCGCGTCGTCCGCCCCGGCCGTCACGAGCACGCCGCCGGGCGGACGGGCGAAGCGCGCGGCCAGCGCCGTTTCCAGGCTCGCCACGCTCGGATAGCGGCGGAGCAGCTCCGGGCCGGCCGCCGCCAGCACATCCAGCAGGCCCGCCGGCGGCCCGGCCCCTTCGTTGCCGTCGAGCCGCAAATCGATCGGCCCGGTCGGCCGCGGCGGCGCGTACGCCGGGCAGCCGGCCAGACGCGGCGCGGGCGTCGGGCCGGGCGGGTCCGTGCCGGCGGCGGGGTTCATCGCGTTGCGCTCCGGGCTCATGGGACGATCTGCGAAAGGCTGCTGACGACAATGTCCGTGCCGCCGCGGGCCTTGATCTCGGGAATCAGTTCGGGCAGTTGCCGCCGCGGCACCGCCACCTTCACCGCATAGCCCGCGTCGCCGTGCAGCGCCGCGATCGTCGGCTCGCGCATGCACGGGAGTATCGCGATGACCTCTTCCAGCCGCGCGGCCGTCACGTTCACTTCGACCATGACGCGCTGCCGCGCCTCGAGCACCGACCGCAGCAGCAGCACGAAGCGGTCGACGGCCGCCCGGCGCGGCGGGTCCGCGAGCACCCCCGGGTGCGCGTAAAGCCGCGTAGAGGACGTCATGATTTCCTCCACAATCTCGAGCCCGTTGGCCTCAAGTGTCGCCCCCGTCGCCGTGATGTCCACGATGCAATCCGCGTCTTCGGGCGGATGCACCTCCGTCGCGCCGTACGAGCGGACGAAGGTCGCCGCCAGCCCGCGGGCCCGAATCCACGCCGTGGTCAAACGTTCGTATTCCGACGCCACGACCAGCGGCCGCTGCGGCAGACCTCCTTCCACCAGCAGCTCGCGCGGCGCGGCCGCCACCAGCCGCACCGGGTCCAGCCCCGTGTCGAGCAGCTCGACCAGCTCCACGCCGAGCTCCGCTACCCAGTCGGCGCCGGCGAAACCGACGTCGCGCGAGCCGACGTGCAGCATCTCGATGATGTTCTGCGGCTTGAGGATCTTCGCCTCGACCCCCGGCAACGAAATCGCCGGCCGGTACTGGCGCGCGCCGTAGCGAAGCTGAATTCCGGCATCGGCCAGCAGGCGTGTGACGCCCTCGGCCATGCGACCCTTCGGCAGTGCCAGCCGCAGCGGCGGTGCGGACGCGACACGGGACATACGCTCGACTCCTCGAACCTCGGCGGCCCGGGCCGGCGTACCGCTTAAACGAGCGGCGCCGACCCTGGGGCCGGCGCCGATGGTCTTGCTGAGACTTACCTCACAAAGCCATCACCCGGCCCGCGTACGGGCGTGATGAGGATGGCCGTGATGGACGAACAACCACGTCATTCTCCGCTAGTATTTCGTCCGACCGGCGAAAAGTCAAGCCGAAAGCGCTTGATTCCGCCGGTTCACGCCGGTCCGGCGGGTGCGTCAGCGCCGCGGCATGACGTACGCCCGCAGCCCGTCGCGCGTTTCCAGCACCACGCCACCGGAAACCCAGCGGACGTCGCGCGGCTCAGTCGCGCCACGCAGTTCCCATGCGTTGCCGAGCGCCTCCGGCGCGGATTCCGAGGGGCGATCCTCTCTGCACACCATAGGCGTCGCCGAAAAGTACGCGCGACCCGAGCGGACCCACACGACATGCAGCACGCCGTCGCGAACCGTCGCGCCACGCGCCACCGCCCCCTCGAGCGCGGCGCGCCCGACGACCTCGCCGGTCGCCGCGCAGTACGCGACCACCGCGCCGCCCCGAGCGGCCACGACGCTCGCGCCGAGTACGTCGATCCGCTCGAGCGGGCCGTCCTCACCCCCCCGCACCTGCCGCCACACGACGCCACCGGTCGCCAGGTCGTACGCGACCAGCGCATCTTCCAACCCAACGATCAGCAGGTCCGCCTCGCCCACCGGCGGGCGCGACTCCGCCGCCGGCCGCGATGCGGGCCGCGACGCCACGTCGGCCGGCAACATCGCCCTGTGCCACAGTGCCACCCGTCCCGCGCGGGCCGCACCGTCCAGCCGCACGGCCTGCGGCGGCGCGGCCCAGGGCCAGAACGTCGCCTCCGCTTCAAAGACCGTTACGATCCCGCGCTCCAGCGCCGCGCTCCATGCGGGCCAGCGCGGCAGCCGCCGCACATGCGGTTGCGGCCGTTCGCGCCCCAGCGTGGTCACCAGCAGCCACGAATCGCGCCCCTGCGGCCAGAGCACCGCCGCACGCTTGCCCGCGACGTGCAGCCGGGGTTCGGTCACGGGCGCCGTCGGCACGTCCCACAGCGGCCGGCCGTCGTCCGCCGCGAGCAGGAGCAGTCGCGTGTCGGACCCGACGCGCCGCACCGCGAGCACCCCCTTGTCCGTGGCGTGGGCCCCAAGCCAGCCGCCGAGATGCTCCGGATCGTCGGGGTAGCTCTCGCCCGACGCCGGCGGCCGGCCCTGCCGCCAGCGCAAGCCGTCGTCGCGATCCAGCGCGAGCGCGTACACCGCGTGCCGGTCGAACACGCACACGTCACCGGTTGGTGCGCCGTCGTTCGCGTTCTGCCGCGGACCGCTTGGCACGACCCCGGCCGGCCGAGCCCCCGGCGCCGCGCGGACCGGCTCCCGCCAGCGCGCGGTGCCGCGGCGCGCGTCCAACAGATGAAGCTCGCCACCGGTTGTGGCGACAAGGATGCTTGCCGAATCGCCATCCCCGACGGCCGCCGTCCACTCGATCGGCCCCGGTGCCGCCCACGTCCACGCGGCATCCAGCTCCGCCGGATCATCCGCCCCGCGTGCGGTGGACAGCACCGCCAGAAGCACGCACCCTAAGCCGGCAAGGACGCGCCGCTTCAAAGCCCCGCCCACGTTTGCCACCGCGATCAATGCCACCTCTCGTGCCACGGCTCCTGAGCAGGGGTGTTGCTCTTTCCGCCAGCTCTCCCGGCGGTGGCAAGGGCGCTCGTGAAGGCCCGCGCCTCTGCTCATCGCCCCGCTGCCCAGCCGCGCATCACCTCTGCCGCCGCGCGGGCCAGGTTCTCCGCCGTCGCTGCCAGCGCTTGCTCGTGCGGCACCCCCTCCGGCGAGATCACCACGATCCGTTCGACCCCCACGGCCCGCGCCAGGTCCGCCAGCGTCTGCCCCGCGTCCGGCGCCGCCGCACCGACCACTGCGACCGTCGGCACGCCGAACGCTCGCGCCAGCCGCGCCACGCTGGCAGCCGCCTTGCCACGCACCGACTGCCCATCCATTCGCCCCTCGCCGGTCAGGCACAGATCCGCGCCGGCCAGCTTGTCCGCGAGCCCGATCGTGGCCGCCACCTCGGCGAACCCCGGCACCAGCCGCACCTCGTACGCCCCCGCCAGACCGGCCGGCAACCCGCCGGCCGCCCCACCGCCCGCCGGCCGCGTCACGTCCCGCCCGAACGTGCGGCGGAGCAGCCCGGCCCAGTGCCGCAATCCCGCCTCCAGTAGCGCGACCGCCTCCGGCGTCGCCCCTTTCTGCGGCCCGAAGACCGCCGCCGCTCCGTTCGGCCCCAGCAGCGGGTTGTCCACATCTCGCAGGATGCGAACGGCGGGCAGACGCACGGTCCCGCCGGCCGCCGCGCGCACGGCATGAATCTCGGGCAGCCGTCCTCCGGGCAACGGCGCGGGCAGCGGCCGGTGCGTCTCGTCGAGCAGGTCCCAGCCGAGCGCCTGAAGGCAACCCGCGCCGCCGTCCACCGTCGCCGAGCCCCCGACGCACAGCGCGAGCGCACCCGCCCCGGCCGCAGCCGCCGCGCGGAGCAGCTCCCCCGTGCCGTACGTCGACGTGCGCAGCGGATCGCGTTCGGCCGGTGCGAGCAATGCCAGTCCCGACGCCTCGGCCATCTCGACGATGCCTGTGCGGTTCTCGTCGTCGGCCAGCCACCAGCGGGCGGCCCGCGGCCGGCCCAGCGGATCGCGGACAGTCACGACGTGCTCGCGGGCACCGCGCGCCGCCGCGAGGATCGCCCCCGTGCCCTCACCGCCGTCACCCACCGGCGAAACGATCACCTCCGCGTCCGGCCGAGCTTGCCGGACGCCGTCCGCCAGCGCCGCCGCCGCCGCCGGCGCGGACAGCGCTTCCTTGAACTTGTCCGGTGCGATGAGGACTCTCACTCGTCGGTGTCCACGGCCATGACCGCCTGGGGGCGTCGCAGCGCGGCCAGACCCCGCTTGGACGGTTCCCGCAGAAAGGCGAGGAGTTTGCGACCGGGCTCGGTCTGCACGAGTGCCGCGATGCGCTCGATCGCGTCCGGCAGCCGCAGCCCGGAGCGGTAAAGCAGCCGGTGACACTGCCGAAGCTCGTGCCGCTCGGTGCTGTCCAGACCCGCGCGCCGCAGCCCAACCACGTTGGGTGCATGCACGCCGCGCGGCCCGTAGAGCATGTACGGCGGCACGTCCTGCGGAACCCGCGTCCCGCCCGCCACCATCACCAGCTCACCCAACCGGCTGAACTGATGCACGGACACGTTGCCGCTGATGAAGGCGCGGTGGCCGACCGACACATGCCCGGCCAGTAGCCCGCCATTGGCGATTACGACGTCGTCGCCAACCGTGCAGTTGTGACCGATGTGTCCCGTCGACATGATGAAGCACCGCGCCCCGACCACGGTCGTGCTGCCGGGCATCGTGCCGCGGTGTATCGTGGCATGCTCTCGAATGATCGTCCCCCCGCCCACGACCGTGAACGTCGGCTCGCCCTTGAACTTGAGATCCTGCGGCAAGTGGCCCACCACCGCGAACGGGTGGACTTCGCAATCCGCGCCCAGCGTGGTGCCCTCGCCCACGTACGCATGCGGATACAGGCGCACGCGCGGCCCGATCCGCACGTCTCGTTCCACGATCGCGTAAGCGCCGACCTCCGCCGTGGGGTCGATCTCGGCGGTCCGGTCGACGATGGCCGTCGGATGAATCGCCATGCCCGGTTCCCGTGTGCCGCTCCAGCGCTGCCCCCGCACGCCGCGCCGCTCCGCCATTCTACCTCACGCCCGCGGCGCTGTCGCCACGCCGCCCACCGGGCGTGGGCTCAGCCCGGTTGCGGCCCGCCTCGCACTCCGCCGCCGCCCGCAGAAACGCCTGATCAAGGCAGCGCTTCATCTCGGCCACCGCCGCCCGCAGGCCGACGAACATCGCCCGGGCCACGATGCTGTGCCCGATGTTGAACTCCGCGAAAGCGCCAAGCGACGCGATCGGCTCGATGTTGCGGTAGGTCAGACCGTGCCCGGCATGGACCTCCAGGCCGTTATCCCAGCCGCGCTCCAGCGCGGTCACGAGCCGCTCCAGCGCCACCGTCCGCTGTTTCTCACTCCGCGCGTGCGCGTACTGTCCGGTCCACAACTCCACCGCGTCGCAGCCGCTTTCGGCGGCCGCATCAAGCTGGTCCGAGTCCGGCTCGATGAACGCGCTGACGACGATCCCGGCCCCCTTCAGCCGCTTCACGACGGGCGCAACCTTCCGGCGCCACTTCACCACGTCCAGCCCGCCCTCGGTCGTGAGCTCCTGCCGTCGCTCCGGCACCAGCGTACACTGCGTGGGGCGCAGGCGCAGCGCCATCTTCACGATCGCCGGGTCGAGCGCCATCTCCATGTTGAGCTTGGTCGCCACGGTCCGCTTCAGGAGCTCCGCGTCCCGGTCGGTAATGTGCCGGCGGTCCTCGCGCAGGTGAAACGTGATCCCGTCCGCCCCGCCCAGCTCCGCCTCCACCGCCGCCCAGACCGGGTCGGGCTCGTCCGCCCGCCGCGCCTGCCGCACGGTGGCCACGTGGTCGATGTTCACGCCGAGCTTGTTCATGCCCGTCCGTCTCCTCGCAGCGGCCGCTATGTTAGCGGCACCGTCCCCCCGCAGGCCGCCGCGCGACCCGGTTGGCCGAGCGAAACCCTCGCCAGCGGGCGGTACTCCGCGCCTCCCGGCAGCAGCCGGCTCTCGAAAACGACGATCTCCTCGACCGACATCTCACTCGTCAGCGGCAATTCGCGGCTGTCCAGAACTTGCCGCAAGCCGCGCGCCCCGGCCGTCGACCGGCTGCGTCCCAACGTGATGTGCGGCGTGAACGCCCGCGTTTCCGGCTTGAAGTTCAACGCCGCGAGTCCGGGATCCGCCGCCGTCACCCAGCGCCGGCAGCCCGCCGTCTCATCCGCCACCCCACACCACAACACGCGCGGATTGGCCGCCCCGGGAAAACACCCCAGCCCCCCCACGCGGATCTCGAACGGCGCGACCGCGGCGCTGGCGGCGTGGGCCACGGCCAACACATCGGGCAGCTCCGCGTCGCGTACGTCACCCAGGAACTTCAGCGTGATGTGGAGCTGCGGCTCGAGGCACCAGCGCACATCGGGCAGCCGGGGCAGGCTCCGCAGTAGCTGCACGATCGGCCGGCGGACCTCCGGAGCCAGCTCAATGGCGATGAACGTGCGCGGCATCGGATTACTCGAACCGGACCAGCGCGCGCAGCTCGGCCAGACGCTGCTCGACCTGCGCCGGCGTCACGGCGGCCAGCGCATCGACCGAGAAGGACTCGATCACGAACGAGGCCACCACGGAGCCGCGGGCCATCGCCGCGCGCAGAATCGGCGGTGTCAGCCGCCCCTGGGCGGCGATGTACCCCAGCGTGCCGCCGGCGAAGCTGTCGCCGCAGCCGGTCGGATCCACGACCCGCTCGGTCGGGTACGGCGGAATCACCGCGAGATCGTCCGTCGACACGAGCAGGCTGCCGTGCTCCCCCTTCTTGATGATCACGAATCGGGGGCCAAGCTTCAGGATGTCCCGCCCGGCCGTCACGAGATTCGTATGCCCCGTCAGCAGCCGGGCCTCGCCCTCGTTCAGCACCAGCCCGTGCACGCACGCCAGCGTCTTGCGCAGCTCGACCGGCTCCTTCTCGATCCACAGGTTCATCGTGTCGCACACCAGCAGTTCGGCCCGCGTGAGCTGCCGCGCGAACTCCTGCTGGAGCGCCGGGTGCGTGTTCGCCAGGAACACGAACCGGCTGTCCAGGAACTCCGGCGGCAGCGGCGCACCGCGCTCCGCCAGCACGTTGAGCTGCACGCCCACGGTCTCGGCCTCGTTCATCGCGCCCACGTACTTGCCGTGCCAGCGAAACGTCCGGCTGCCCTTGCGAACTTCGACGCCGCGCAGATCGATCCGCTTGCCGCGCAGCGGGTCGAACCGCCGCAGGTCGAAGTCCTCGCCGACGACCCCCACCATCCGCACGTCCGTGAACAGCGCGCCCGCCAGCGAGAAATACACCGCCGACCCGCCCAGAATGTCCGCGTGCGTGCCCGCCGGGGTCTGGATCGTGTCGAGCCCGATCGAGCCCGTCACCAGTAGCGACATACCGTCTCCCGCACCGCAGCCGGTCGCAAGCCGGTACACCCCGGCCGCGGCGCTCAGACTACCGCCCCGCGCTCGATTCGCCAACGAGACCGACGCAGCTCCGCGTCGGCCCGCGCCGCTCAGTCGCGCGCCTCCCCCTCCAGCACGGCCGCGAGCCGGGCCGGCAACGCCGCCCCTGCGACGAGAACCTCCTCGCCCGCGCCCGTCTGATACAACCGAATCCGCGCCATCGGCGACGCCGGATCTCCCGCCGCGGGCAGCCCCGGCAACTCCGCCGGTCGGCCGACCAGAACGAGCACGCCGCCCGGCCGCAAAGCTGCCGACAGCCGCCGCATGAGACGGGAGACGGCGCTGCGCGCGGTCGCACCGATCCCGCTCATGTCTGCGATCACCACGTCGGCGCGCGGTCCGCCCAGGTCCGCGTCCCGCAAGGTCTCCGGGGACGCGAGCACGAGCACCAACCGGTCGCCGCCCGCGGCCGCCACGAGTCGCCCCATGACCCCCGCCGACCCGCTCGGTACACCCGTGGTCGTAGCCGATCGCATCAACTCCGGCGCGAGCAGCGCGACCGCGACCACGGCCAGCGCCAGGCGCACGCGCCACCCGGCCGAACGCCCACTCACTTCCAACCGCTGATGCAGCCACACCGCTCCAACCAGCAACGTCCCGGCTGCTGCGAGCGCACGCGGGGGTGTCGGCGGCGCCACGAGCAGCCCGACCACCACCCCCGCTACCGTCACCGAGACCATCACCGCCAGCGCGGCCTGCGATCGCCGAACCTCTGCCAGAGTGCGCTCCGCGGCGCGGCGGACCACGATCGCGAACACTGCTCCGCCCGCGATCGCCCGCAGTGCATCCGCCGCCGGCCCCCGCCAGAAGCCGCTCGCGGCGAAGACGGCCGCCGCCAGAAGCGGCACCGAGGCCGCCATTCCGCGGAGGCGCGGCCGTGCAACAAGTGCGAGTCCCGCCAAGCTGCCGACCGCAAGCCACCCCAGCGCAGTCCCCACCGGTCCCGCATCCGGCGTTGCCGCCGAACACACGCCTGAAAGCACCACGCCCAACCCCGCCGCCGCGGCGACCGGAGCCGCCAGCATCCCGGCCAGTGCCGCGCTCAGCGCGAGGCGCTCCGCAGCGGGCTCCGGTGTCCCGATTCCCCGCAGTCGCCGCCCCACCGCGAGCACCCCGCCCGCGAGCGTCAGCACAATCGCCGTCACACCAAGCACCCCAGCCGGCAACCCGCCTGCTGCAGCGAAGCCGCCAACGCCCGCCCCGAGGGCGATCGCCCGCCAGAACCTCAGGCTTTGATCTGCCCGCACCGTCGCCAGGCGCTGCCAGCCGTGCAGGCCAACCAGCAGCAACGCGCCCCCCAGCGTCAGCGCGACGCCCAGGCATACCGCCGGCCCGAGCACCAGGACCCGCTTCAGCCCGGTCGGCAGGAGCAACCGGTCGGCCAGCCATGACCGCCATTCTTCCGCGAACTCCGCACCGAGGCAGACCAGCATCCACAGGACCGCCACCGCGACCGCCAGACTCCCCACCACGCCGGACGCAAACTCCAGCTCCACCGGGTCGCGCGAACCGGGCGGCTGCACCGTTTCCGGCGGCGCCGTCGTCGCGGTCCACGCCTGCCAACTCCGCAGCATCCGCCGTGGCAGCCAGAACCCGAGCAGCACGCCGGCTCCGCCCGCCGCCGCAGCCAGCGTCATCGCCGCCCGCCCCCCGGGCAGATGCAGCGCCAGTTCGTCCAACGCCCGCACGCTCCCCATCGTTGCTCCGGCTGCGCACAACGCCGCACAGCCGCAGATCTGGACATGCAGCCCGCGCGGCATCGCCTCCGGCGCCCGCCCGCCCCGCGCGGCGGCCGGCGGCGGCACGCGGACCGGTCGCTCACCACGGGCGCGTGGTCGTTGCCGCGACAAAGTGCCTCCTGCCACCCTCCTCAAGCTGCACAATCAGGTCGCCACGTTCGTCGATGTCGACCGCCGTCCCCGCGTAGCCCCGCCCGTCCTGCTCCAGCACGACGCGCCGGCCGACGTCCTCGCACCGCGCCCGCCACGCCGCCAGCAGCCGCCGTTCACCCTCCCGCTGGCCCGTCCCGACGAGCCAGGCGTCGAGTCGCTGCACGAGTGCGGCCGCCACGGCCGGCCGATGAATGGGCTGTCGCGACGCCAGCTCGAGCGACGTCGCCTTGTCCGCCAGTTCCCCCGCAAAATGCCCGGCCTGTTGGAGACAATTCACTCCAATCCCGAGCACCACCCCGCGCCGACCGGCCGCCAGCGGACAGGTCTCCACGAGCACCCCACCGACCTTCCGGCCGGCCAGCAGCAGATCGTTCGGCCAACGGATCGTCGGCACACAGTCGGTCGTCGTCTCGATCGCCTCGGCCGCCGCCACGGCCGCCAGCAGCCCCGCCCACGCCGGCAGCGGTGACTCGGCCGGTTCCCGGAGAAGCACGCTCAACAGGATTCCGGCCCCACGCGGCGCGTGCCACCGCCGCCCCAGGCGCCCCCGACCCGCCGTCTGCTGCTCCGCCACGACCACGACCCCATCGCCGAGCTCCTCGGCGTGCTCCAGCAGGTATGCGTTGGTGCTGTCCAGGACGTCGAAGCACAGCACTTGCCGTCCGACCCGCCGCAACGGCCCCGCGGCCCGCAGGTCGTCGGCACACAGCGGCCGATGCCGCATCCCCGGCCCCGCCGACTCCGGCGATCCGCCCCGTGACGCCGTCATAACGCCGCCGCCGGCCCGATCCGGCCGGCGTCCCGAGAAAGCCGTCGCAGTCGCGCTACGCGCAGTTGCATGCGGGCATCTTACCCGACGCCCGGTTCACAGACCGCCCGCGACGCATCACGCGACCCGACGTACAATGCCCACCCGTGAAAGACATTCCGACCGTTCCAGCCGCCCCACCCGTCCCGGTGCTCGCCGGCCGCACGCTCCCTGCGCTCGCGGCGCTGCTGACGGCGGCGCTCGCTGTCGTGATCTGGTGGCCGCTGCGCAGCACGGACATCCAGCCCCCGGATCGCGCCGTCCTGGCCGCGGCCTCAGCCGACGCCGGCCGGTGGCCCGCCGCCGAGCGTGCCGGCTGGCTGCGCGACAGCCGTGGACCGCTGACCCGCGCGCTCCTGGCCGCGGAGAACCGCATCTGGCCGACGGGCCTGCCCGCGATGCGCACCGTGGCGCTCGCGCTTCATGCCGTGTCCGCCCTCCTGGTCGTGGTGCTCGTCGCTCAACTTGCCACAATCTTCCGGCCGGCGACGCCGCTCCCGCCGCTCGGCCTCGCCTCCGTCGCCGCCCTTGCGGCGCTGCTCTACGCGTTGCACCCGCTGCGCGCCGCGGCGCCGGCGAGCCTCCTGGGCCACGGTGTGCCGCTCGCGACGACCGCCGCCCTGCTGGCCGCCGTTCTTCAGGTCGCGTCCGGGTCCGCGCGGCGGCCGTGGCCCGCGCGCTGCGGCGCAGCCGCCCTGATGATCGTCTCGCTGCTCACTGGCGCGGCCGCGGTCGCGGTACCGGTCGCGGTGGTCGGGCTGGACGCCCTGCGGCAGCGGTCCTTGATCCGCGCCTTGCGCCGCGGTGCCGTGCCGCTGGCCGCCACGTTCGGCGGGCTGTTGCTGGGGCTGGCCCTGCTGCACGGCCCGCCCGAGCCGCTGGAGCGACCCGACGACCTGCGCGACACCGCCCCGCCTCTGACGATACCCGCCCGCCTCATCGTCGGGACGCGCGGCCTGGCTCAACACGCCCTCGCCGCCGTTTGGCCGGCGCTCCTGCCCGTGAGCAGCGACGCCGTACAGCCGGTCTCCGCCTTGACGTTGGTGTACGGTGGCCCGCTGCTCGGCCTGCTGGGTGTGTTCGGGCTGATCGCCGCCCTGGCGCGCCGCCTGCCCGCGATCGCCGTCGCCCTGGCGATGGTCCTCTTGACCGCCGCCCCGCCGCTGATGCTCTGGCGCCCGGGTCGCACCGCGGCGTCGCCGTTCGACGGTGCCCTGCCGGCGGCCGCGGCGGCCGTGGCACTCGGCGTACTGATCGCCCGCATCGCGCCGCCTGCGGCGCTCTGGCGCCGCCTCGCGCGCTGGAGCGCCGGGGCGGCACTGCTGGCCGCCGCGGTCGTGTTGGCCAGCGAAGCTCGGCACGAAATCGCGCTGCGGGCGGACAGCTTGAAGTGGTGGGCCGTTGTCGAACAAACCGCGCGGGATAGGTCTCGGGCCGGCGGCGCGTGGTTGTATTACGCCTACGCCCGAACCCTCGAAGAAGCCGGCGACATCGAGCGGGCGATTCAGCTCTACCGCGCGGCGCTCGTCGTGCGCCCCACACTGCTCGCCGCCCATGAGGATCTGTGCCGCGTGTACTTCGCCGCCGGCGAGCACCGGGAGGTGTACAACCTTAGCGCCGCGGCGCTGACTCGTTGGCCGAATGAGCCGGTGGTGCGCTACCTCCTGGGGGCCGCGCTGGCAGCCCTGGGCGACCTGAGCACCGCTGAAACGCATGTGCGCTGGGCCGCCGAACACGCCCCCGACGAGCCGCGGTACGCGGCGGCGCTGGCGGCGCTCACGCGGCAGCGCGCCGGCGCCGACCCGACCGGCCCGTCCGGCCCGTGAAGCGACCCGCCATTGGCATTCCGGCCGGGCGGCGCTACGCTGTTCGCGTCGGCAGTGCCCCGATCGGAAGCGAGGTGCCCGCGTGAACGTCCACTCCCCGCCGCGCTACGACCTCGGCGGCTGCACCGTCACCCTCATCAACGGCGGACGGCTCAAGCTCGACGGCGGCGCGATGTTCGGGCTCGTCCCCAAGGCGCTCTGGGCCCGGACCTGCCCGGCCGACGAGCACAACCGCATCGCGCTGGCCTGCAACTGCCTGCTGGTCGAGTGGCCCGGCGGAAGCGACCGACGCGTGCTGATCGAGACCGGCCACGGGCCGAAGTACGCCGAGAAGGAGCAGCGCATCTTCGCGCTCGACCCGCAGGATTGGGTCCTCCCGCGGCTCCAGGCCGCCGGGATCGACCCGACGACAATCACCGATGTCGTCGTGACCCACCTGCATTTCGATCACGCCGGCGGCCTGACGCACCCCGTCGATGACCGGGTGCGGCCGACGTTTCCACGGGCCCGCGTGCACGTGCAGTGCCACGAGCTCGCCGACGCGCGGCGCAACTTCGGCGTGATGACCGCGACGTACCGCGAGGAGAACTTCCAACCGCTCGATGCCGCCGACGCGTGGCGTCCACTGGACGGCGAAACCGAGATCGCGCCGGGAGTTCGCCCGCGGTTGACGCCCGGACACACCCGCGGCCACCACTCGATCGTCGTCACGGGGCGCGACCGCACCCTCGTGTACGGCGGCGACCTGCTGCCGACCCGCCACCACGTCGGCGCCGCGTACAACATGAGCTACGACCTGTACCCGCTCGAGAACCGCGCGTCGAAACAGAAGCTCCTCGCGTGGCTCGCCGGATGCGACGGCCTGCTGGCGCTCGATCACGAGCTCGACACGCCCATGGTCGCGGTACGCCCGGACGGCGATTGGTTCCGGCTCGAACCGGCGGCGGCCACGAGCTGACCGCGCGGCCCGGCCCGGCTCGACCTCGGGCGGCGCGCCGCGTGCGGGTTCCGTTGAACCCCGTTCGTCAACCACCCAGCAGGGCCACGAACGGATCGATGTCGTCGAAGTCCACGGTCCCGTTGCCGTCGCAGTCACCGTTGAGCCACGGGCAGTTCGGGTATTGCGCCGCGTAGGCCTCCGGCCCGGTGAGCGCCAGCACGAACGGGTCGATGTCGTCGAAGTCCACCACGCCGCTGCAGTTCATGTCGCCCGGCGTGAGCGTCGGCACCGCGACGATCTCGATGTCGTCGATGTTCCAGCCGCAGAACTGCCAGCTCGAGTCCGTCGTGCCCATCGTCCAGCGCAGGTACACGGTCGCCTGGTTGTTGGCCACGGCCGAGATGTCGAGCTCCATCGGCGTCCACGCGTTGTCCGTGACCTGCGCGGTGTTCTGCCACACCGTGGTCCAGGCCGTGCCGTTGTTGCTCACGCGCACGTACGCATGGTCGTACGTCGGACTCTCCACGCCCAACCACCGCCAGAATCGCAGCTTCACTTGCGTGTGGTTCCGGCAGTCGAGCGGCAGGCTCGTCAGGTGGTATTCCGGGATGCTCGCGGCATAGTCGCCGTTCAGGTTGTAGCCGTAGACGTTCAGTCCCGTGTGCCCGCTGGTCGGATCCGGCGAACCGTACTGCCCGCCGCCGCCCGTCGGCCGCCCCCACGCCCACTGCCCCTGCGTCGTCCAGCCCGGATTCGTATCGAGCGGGAACGAATGGATCACGCGCGGCCCGTTGGCCGTGATCGTGAAATCGGCGTCGGACACGTCCGATCCCTCGTTGCCGTCCGTGTCCGTCGCGACGACCTTGATGCGGGCGTGGGTCGTCGGCAACGCCGGCACCGTCCACGTCAGCAGGCCGTCATTGGCCTCGCCCGTCGCCACGGTCACCGGCCAGGTTACGCCGCCGTCCACGGACAGGTACACGTCGATGCTCTGCACGCCGACGTCGTCCGTCGCGGTCCAGCGCACCTCGCACGGCGTGCCGATCGTCCACACGCCCCCACCGTTCGGCTCGGTTACCCGCACCGTCGGCGTCGGCCCGACGTTCACCGTCGGCACGTGCATCACGATGCAGTGCATCGCCCCGGCCGCGGTGATGATGCTCGCGTTGTCGATCTGGCGGATCGTGTAACCCGGCAGTGCGGTCTGGTACACCGCCAGCGCCTGGGCATCCTGGGTCGTGTAGGGGCCGCCGAACCTCGAGATGAACACCTGCTGGTTGACGATCACCGCGTTCGTATACGTATAGTGCGTGCCGCCGCTGTTCCAGCCCGGCGTGCGGTACACCGTGTAGCCGCGCGAAATGAGGTCCGTGACCGCGCTCTCGGTGATCGTGTACGGCGCGCCCGTCGACGGCGCATACTGACCGATGATGACCTTGTAGTCGCCGAGCGGCATCATCCACATGTCGATGTGCTGCGTGCTGTCGAAACTCGCCGGAAACGCGGGATAGATCGTGACGTTCAGCCCCTGGTACTGAAGAAAGTAGTCCCGGATCTGCTGGGCCGTCAGACCCGGGTTCTCCGTCTGAATCAGCGCCGTCATGAACGCGTCGTTGTTCCGGAACAGATGGAAGTTCCCACCCCCGTGCCGCAGCGGCAGGTTGTAGACCGTCTCGCCCCACAGCGGCCCGAGATACTGCGGAAACGCGTCGTCCAGCGGACGCGGCCGGTTGTACGTGTGGTCCACGATCGCCCGCACGCCGTCCTCGAAAATGAACCGCGGGCCGTAATCGCGCATCCAGACCGAGTTCGTCGCCTGGATCAGGAACACGACCCGGCTCATGTTCGCGCCGGCCGCCGTCAGCGTCGACGTCACGCTCGCCTGCTCGCTGCTCGAATCGACCACGATCCACACGCGCGCCGCGGGGTCGCCGGTCGTGACGCCCACCACGAGCTGCGTCTGGATCGTCGCGTACCCCTGCCAACTGATGATCAGACCGTCGCACGGCTCGTACTCGGCCGGCGTATCCACCACCCCCGTCGGCGGTCCGCTCCGCCGCGGCTGCGGCAGCGGCTGCAGCCGTTCCCCCGGCGTCAGGTAGGCCGGCAGCGGGTCCGGATGCTCGTCCCTGATCTGCGCCAGAACCTCGTCCGACACGAGCGGACGGCTCTGCGCGGCGGCGACCAGCGTGAGCGAAAGCGACAACAGGACCAGCGTCAGGCGCGACATGCGTCGGCACTCCCGGGGTGTGAGTTTTCGGAAATCGGGCGGGCCGTCTCAGCCGAACGTATTGTACCGCGCCCGGTCCGTTAGAAGAGCGCAAATTCCGCGCGAGCCCCCGCGGCCCGCTGGAAGTCTCCGCCGCGCCCGTTACATTCTTCGCCTTCGAACCCACAAGGAGTGCGCATGAAGATCCGGTACGCGATCCTCACGGTTTTCGGACTGTTGCTGCTAGTGGGAGCGGTTGCGGCGACGACCGTCCGCGGATTCGTCTTCGAAGACGCCAACGGCAACGGCCGGCGGGACGAGGGTGAGGCCGGCATCCCCGGCGTTGGGGTGTCGAACGGCCGGGCGATCGTGACCACCAACGCGCAGGGTGCCTACGCGCTCGAGATCGACGGCGACGCGGTCATCTTCGTCATCAAGCCGCGGGACTGGAGCCCGCCGCGCGACGACCGGAACCGCTGGAAGTTTCATTACGTCCACCGCCCGAACGGTACGCCGGCGTACAAGTTTCCCGGCGTCGAGCCAACCGGCCCGCTGCCCGACTCGGTTGATTTCGCGCTGGGCCGCAGCCCCGAGCCCGAGCGTTTCCAGGTGCTGCTGCTGGGCGACCCCCAGCCCCGCGACTCCCGCGAGGTCTGGTACGTCGCGCACGACATCGTGGCGGACCTGGTCGGCACGGACGCGGCACTCGCCGTCGCGCTCGGCGACAACACGTTCGACCAGCACCACCTCGCACCCGAGCTCACGGCCCTGCTCGGCCGCATCGGCTGCCCGATGCATTACGTGGCCGGCAACCACGACCTCAACTACGACGCGCCCACGGACGAGGCCGCCAACGAATCCTTTCTGCGGCAGTACGGACCGCCGTACTACGCCTTCAACTACGGCCCCGTGCACTTCGTGGTTCTCGAGAACATCCACTGGCGGCCGGCCGAGGGCGATAAGAAGGCCCACTACACCTCCGGGCTTGACGCGGCCCAGCTGGAGTTCCTGCGGAACGACCTCGCGACCGTCCCGAAGGACCGCCTGGTCGTCCTCCTCATGCACATCCCGCTCAACGAGCTCGAGCAGAAGGCCGAGGTACTCAAGCTAATTGGCGAACACCCCCACACCGTGTCCATCTCCGGGCACACCCACACCATCGACCACCTCTTTTTCGGCGAGAAGGACGGCTGGCCGCGGCCGGAGCCCCACCACCACCTGATCGCGGGCACGACCTGCGGCAGCTGGTGGACCGGCGCCCCGGACGAGCTCGGTATCCCGCACACCACCCTGGCCGACGGCGCGCCAAACGGCTGGTTCGTCGCGACGTTCGAGGGCCCGAAATACACGCTCACATTCCGCCCCGCGCGGCGCCCCGCGGAATACCAGATGAACGTGTACGCCCCCAACGTCGTGCCCGCGGCCCAGACGGCCGAGACCGAGATCATCGTCAACGTCTTCGCGGGCTCCGCGCGCTCGACCGTCACGTTGACCGTGGACGACGCCGCGCCGCTGACGCTGGAGCGCTTCACCGGCCAGGACCCGGCGTACGTCGCCCTGAAGGAACTCGAAAAGGGCGAGCCGCCCCCGCCCGGCCGCAAGCTCCCCCGCCCGGTCAGCACGTCGCATCTGTGGCGCGGCAAACTACCGGCCGATTTGCCCCCCGGCCCGCACGTGCTCACCGTCACGACCACGGACCTGTTCGGACAGACGTACACCGCCCGTCGGCTGCTGCGGGTGGAGTAGCTACACGCCGGACCCGGCGGGCCGCGCAACCGGGCGGCCGTCCGGCCCGACATGGACGCGCGCCGGCGCGCCGGGGCAACGGCCCCCCGGTGACGGCGAGACACCGCGCGCAGCGCACCCGGCCCTCTGCGCACGCGCCCCCGCGCTGCCCCCTTCGCATCCGCCCGCCGCCGACGCTATCCTGCGCCGTTCGCCGGCCGCGCCGGCCGGCGCAACGCAAGCGAGGCACCGCATGGCCAAACAGGTCGCCACGAACATCACCTGGCACCACGGGCACGTCGAGCGCGCCCGCCGCAACGCACTCCTCCGTCAGCAGGGCGCGACCATCTGGTTCACCGGCCTGTCCGCCTCCGGCAAGAGCACCATCGCGTTCACGCTCGAGCACCTGCTCATCGAGCGCGGCCACCTCGCGTATGTGCTCGACGGCGACAATATCCGCCACGGGCTCAACAAGAACCTCGGGTTCTCGCCGGAGGACCGCGCCGAGAACATCCGCCGCATCGGCGAGGTTGCGAAGCTGTTCGCCGACGCCGGCCTGATCACCTGCACGAGCTTCATCAGCCCGTACCGGGCGGACCGCGACCAGGCGCGGAAGATCCACGCCGACGCCGGCCTGCCCTTCATCGAGGTGTACGTGCAGGCGTCCGTCGACCTGTGCGAGACCCGCGACCCGAAGGGCCTCTACAAGAGAGCCAAGGCCGGCGAGATCAAGGAGTTCACCGGCGTCTCCGCGCCGTACGAGGAGCCGCTGAGCCCGGAGATCGCCCTCGACACGGCCA
>CALGJV010000041.1 GCA_937928595.1 uncultured Phycisphaerae bacterium
CCAGCCGCTCTCGGCGACAGATCGCCCGCTGCAAGTGCCTGCCATAACTCGCGTTAAGACAAACGACCCCGAGCACTCTCGCGCCCGGGGTCGTCTGTAAACTCGTCGGTCACGGGGTTCGCGACCGGGATTGAAGCTCCCCGAGTAGGACTCGAACCTACAACAACCCGGTTAACAGCCGGGTGCTCTACCATTGAGCTATCGGGGACCGCACCCGCTCCATCGGCGGGATCAGCCTGAGTCCTTACAGCCTACCAAATCAACCGGCCGTGTCAACGCGGCTTGTCGTCCGGGGGGTTGGCGGGACGGCGGCAGGCGTGTTGGGCGATCAGGACACGAAGCGGGCCCCCCTCGGGTAACCCCGCGGCAGCGGCAGACGGCAAGACGGCGGCCGATCGCGGCCGTCTTTGCTTCGGGAACGCTCCCAGGCGCGTGAGTGCCGCGGTTATCGGATCAGCGATCACTCCGGGCCTTTGCACCCTCGAGCGGTGCCGATTGCTTTCCGGCGGCGCGATGCAATGAAGGCGTAGGCCCCGCCGACTGGCGGATCGGAATCCCACGCTGTGCGTCGCAGGTCACCGGCCGCGGTCATGGCAAAACGCACCGCGTTGCGTCCGCCGTGGTTGCCGCCGCAGCGCATATCGCAGGCCCCGGGGCGAGGCAAAAACACGAACGGACGATGTGCTTCGGAGCGCGGCGCCGACCGCACCGGCAGCAGCGGTTCTCACGCGCCGACGCACATCTCCTCGCCGAACTCGACCTTCCCGCCGGAGCTCTGGATGCCCGTGACGCACGCGCCGGGGGGCACGAGGAAGATCAGCCCCAGGACCGCGTCGTCCTGGTTCTGGAGATCCCTCCGCATCCCGTCCACCTTGAAGTCGAGCATGCCGTTCCAGCCGCTGCCGGCCGGGTCGGGCGTGTAGAACAGCTCGATGAACTCCCGCCCGTCGCGCTGCACGATCGCGTAGTACCCGGCCAGGTCGTAGACGTCGCCCGTCTTTCCGACGGCCTTGTACTGGTTGACGATTCCGCCGGTGAAGTTCATGACCTGACCCGGCAGCGATTCGGCCTGGCGGACCTTCGTCTGGATCTGGAGCATTTTGCGGCCTTCCGGCACCTTGAAGCGCTCCACGCGGGCCTCGGTCGGCGTGCCGCTGAGCCGCTCGCGGTCGCCGCTGAAGCGGCCGGACACGAGTGCGCTGCCTTCGAACTCGACATCGCCGCTGGCGGCGGTCGCGGAGACCGCGAACGGGAGGCGGTCGAGGTCGCCGGACTTCTCCCGGACCACCGTGTTGATGAAACGCGCGGCGCCGCTGGCGCGGTCGCGGCCGCCGCCGGACGACGGTCCGCCGCCGGCGGCCAGGCGCGTGGCGGGGGGCGTCTTGGTCTTGTCGAGATCGGCGGCGGTGAGGGGGGCGCGGGCATGCCGACGGTACTCGACGAAGCGCGGCACGAATCCGCCGTCGACCTCGAAGAATGCGTCGATGCGCACCTCGCCGGAGGCGGGCAGCGCGAAGTTCGCGTCGGGGTCGGCGATGCGGTAGTTGTCGCCGATGCGCGGATCGGCGCCGCCGATGACCTGGGCGGTGTACTGCCGCGGTTCGCCGTTGACGTCGCCGACCAGCCGCAGCATGGTGGGGCGGAACCGGTGGTACGCGGTGCCCTTGGCGTCACGGTCGGCCGAGGCGGTCAGCAGTACGAGGCGGGCGCCGATCAGTTCCTTGCCGTCCTGCTTGCGGACGCGGAAGGCGAGCGGCTCGTACTTGGGCTCTTTGTTGTCCTTCGTCGGGTAGGCCGCGCGATAGCGGGTGATCTCCGGCGGCAGGTCGGTCAACTGCCGCCAGGCGGCCTCGACCTTCAGTCCGTTGGCGAAGCCGTCGCCCTTGTCGTCGCGGATGGGGGCGGTGAGCGACTCGGGCTGCACGGTGTTGCCGGTCCAGGACACCCACTCGGGGAAGTCGGGATACACGGTGGCGAACGTCGTTTCGCCGCGCAGGCTGCCGTTGCTCAGCAGGTTGAAGAGGCCGACGGCGAAGGCGTCCGACCGCAGCCACAGACCGCGCTCGACGAAGATCACGCGCTGTGTGTCGGGATTGATCTCGTTGTCGGGGTGGCGCGCCAGGCGCACGAACGAATGCGACGGTTCGCCGCCGAACGGCAGCATCAGGAATCCCAGGACCATGACGCCGACGCAGATCTGCCCGATGACGAAGCCGCAGATGCCGCCTCCGACCCAATCGGCGTACGGGGGTACGCGTACATTCCCGCGCAGGAGCAGATCGCTGAGCAGGCGCAGCACGAGCAGCGTGACCACGAAGAGCAGCACGAGCGCCATGGGCTCGGTGTACGACGGGTGCAGGTTGAACTGGGCGGTGAGGACGTTGTTGAGCGCTTCCCAGTAGCCGAAGGCGACCGCCAGGGCGGCGATCGCGCAGGTCACGTTGAGCAACCCGCTGTACAGCCCGAACAGCGAGTTGATGAACGTGATGCCGAGGACGAAGATGAACGCGGCCAGGTTGATGACCATGGTTTATCTCCCCTCCGTCGCGCCGGGAGCGCCGCTGGCCGGGCGGGGTTTCGGCCGGGGCGCGGGGGTCGGTTTCGCCGCGGCGCGCGGGGTGCCGGCGGCCGGGCCGCCGCGCAAGGCGCGCACGACTTCCTGGATGCTCGTCGTGCCGTCGAGGACCTTTTGGAGTGCCTGGGCCTGCAGGCCCGCGGCACCCGACTTCAGGACGTGGTTCTGGATGTCCGCGATGGAGCTGCTGCGGCGGATGACCTCCCGCAGCGGTTCGTCGACCACCAGCCAGTCGAACACGGCGGTGCGCCCGACGTAGCCCGTGCCCTGGCAGGCCTGGCAAACGATCGGGTTGCCGTGCTTGTCGTAGGTCGGCTCCGGGGGCCGGTAGAGCGTCTTGTCCGCCGGCAGGTTGAGCTTGCGCATCATCTGGGGGTCGGGCTTGTACGCCTGCTTGCACTCGCGGCACAACACGCGCACCAGGCGCTGGTTGCTGACGGCCGCAAGGCTCCGGGCGACGAGCGCCTTGTCGCCGACGAACTGGAGCCACTTCTGGAGCGCGTCGAACACGTCCAGGGCCACCAGCCCGACGTACACCTTCTGCTTGTTGGCCGCGGCCTGGCAGGCGATGACGCCGGCCTGCGGCTCGCGCAGCTCAGGCAGCACGATGACGTCCGGGTCGGCCCGCACGAGGCGCTGGAGCTCCTCGGCGAACGTCTTGCCCGGCGCCGGCGTGAAAATCTTCTGGGTCACATTGTCGAGGTCCAGTTCCTTTTCGTACTCGATCGTCTGAACGTTCATCAGGAACCGGTCGTGCGTGCGCGTCAGGCTGTAGACGGTGGTGGTCAGGCCGGCGCCCGACGGAGCAGAGACCAGCACCAGCCCGTGTGTCTGCTCCTTGACGGCCTGCACCTGCTCGAGCTGCTTCGGATTGAACCCCAGGTCGGGCGCCTTGAGCGACTCCTCGTTGTACAGGACGCGCAGGCTGAGCTTCTCGCCCGCGGTCGAGCCGTCCGTCCGCACGAACACCTTGTGCTTGTTGTCGCCGACGGCCGCCGTGATCTGGCCCCGCTGCGGCTTGCGGCGCTCCTCGAGGTTGAGCCCGGCGATGGTCTTGAGGAACAGGACGACGGCCTCGCCCTCGGCGCGCGTGAGCGGCTCGCGCTCGGCCGGGACGCCGTCAATGAGGTACGTGATCTTGGCGACCTGACCGGCCGGGACGACCTCGACGTTGGTGGCGCGGCGCCAGAGGGCGTCGAAAAACAGGTCCTGCGTGAGGCGGTACTGCTCGCGGGCCTCGTCTTCCTCGGGGATCGGAACGACCTTGCGGTTGGCCGCGGTGAGCCGCACGCGCTCCTTGACTTCCTTGACCTTCTTCTTGCCGCGAAAGCCTTCTTCCCGCAGCCGGCGGAAGTGCGTGGCGGTGAACACCCGGTCGGCCTCGGGCACCAGCCCGTTGCGGTGCACGATGTAGACGACCATCAGCGCGATCTGCGCGACCAGGAACACCAGCAGGCCGACGACGAACAACGGCACGAGCAGCGCCGCGAGGATCCCCACGGCCCCGACGGCCATCGTGATCAGGTTCCACAGCGTGCGGAACGTGTTGACCGCAACCGTGTCCTTGTCCACCCACTGGGCGAAGACGGCCCAGAGCGTGAAGACCAGCAGGATCGCCAGGAGCTTGAACGGCTGGATGTAGACCGTGCTGGATGGGAGCTGGGCCAGGAGCCCGACGGGTTCGATCACGTGCACACTCCTCGGGCGCCGGCCGCGGCCCCGCGCGGCCGCGGCGGCGGGCAGGCCGATCCTTATCCGAGAATGCCGGCCGAGGCCGACTTGATGCCTTTGAGCGCCATGCGGAGCTCGTCCGGGTTGGGCGCGGCCTCGTAGGCCGTCTTGTGGTCGATCGTGCCCTCGACGACCAGCCGCCGCAGGTGCTCGGTGAAATCCACCATGCCGTCGGCGTACGACGCCCGGATCACGTCGATGATTTCGTTGTCGCGCTCCTCGCGGATCAGCTTCCGGATGGAGGCGTTCGTGAACATGATCTCGACCGTCGGCACGACCGGCACCTCCTCCTTGACGCTCGGAATCAGCTTCTGGCAGATGATCGCCTTCAGGTTGAACTCCAGCGCCTGGCGCACCGAGCGGCGCTCGTCCGCCGGGAACAGGTCGAGGATGCGCGAGATCGTCTGGGCCGAGCTCGACGCGTGGATCGTGCCGAACACGAGGTGGCCCGTCTCGGCCGCGTGCACGGCGGCCGAGAACGTCTCGATGTCACGCATCTCGCCGATCAGCACGACGTCCGGGTCCTCGCGCATCAGGTACTTGAGGGCCTCGTGGAAGTCGATGACGTCGATGCCGACCTCGCGCTGGTTGATGACGGCCTTGCGGTCCGTGAACAGGTACTCGATCGGGTCCTCGATCGTCACGATGTGGACCGGGTCGCGCTTGTTGATGTGGTCGATCATCGCGGCGATCGTCGTGCTCTTGCCCGAGCCCGTGATGCCCGCGAGCAGCACCAGCCCCTGGTGGAAGTGCGTGACCTTCTCGATCGACTCCGGCAGGTAGAGCTGCTCGAAGTTGCGGATGTCCCGCGACACACGCCGCGCCGCCACCGACATCTTCCCACGCTGCTGAAAGGCGTTCACGCGGAACCGGTCGGCGTCGCCCTGCGTCCCCACGTCGTACGCGAAGTCGACCGCACCCCGCTCCTCGAACTGCGTCCGTTGCTTCTCCGTCAGGATCTCGAAGATCCCGTCCCGAATCTGCTCGGCTGTCAGCGGCCCCCCCTGGAGCGGCCGCAGGTCACCCTTCATCCGGATCATGGCCGGCAGGCCGGCCTTGAGGTGCAGGTCCGACACCTTCAGGCGAATCGTCGCCTTGAAATACTTGTTCAGGGCGGGCTCGCGGCGCTTGTCGTCGCGGGAGCCCTCTTCCTCGAGCGGGGTCTCGACCGGCGTTTCAGCCATCGACGCACATCCTCCACAACGCCCGCCGCCCTCCGCACCCGCCCCCGGGACAGCGGGCGGGACGGCGAGTCCAACGCGAACCCGCAGTATACCGGGCGGGGACGTTGCTGTCATTGTGGGGTGTTCCAACTGCGACGCAGGGCCATGCGCCCGCCGCCGTAACTCGCCGGCGACGATCCCCGCCCAAGGGGCCGCGCCGCCGGCGGACCGGCGGCCGGTCTTCGGCCCCTCAGCCGGCCAGCCGGGCCACGAACGCGTCGATGTCGTCGAAGCTCACCGCGCCGTCGCCGTTGCAGTCGGCGCGGGCCGGGTTGCAGTCGGGGTGGGCGCTTCGGTAAGCCGACAGGCTGGTGAGCGCGAGCACGAACGCGTCAACATCGTCGAAATCGACCACCCCGTTGCAATCGAGGTCGCCCAGTCCCTGCTCGCATTCGTCCGGCCGGCCGTTGCCGTTGCCGTCGGTGGCGAACCCCGTACGGACCTCATACACGTCGGGCAGGCCGTTCCCGTTGCAGTCGGTCGCCGCGGCGCGGGCGGCGACGACGCCGTACCCGCGAACGTGGAGCGGGTCGGGGTGCCCGGTCGTCAGCCAGTCGCCCGCCGACAGCAGCAGGGCGGCGCGCAGCCGGGCGGGTGTCCAGTCCGGGTGGGCCTGGACGATGCACGCGACTGCGCCGGCGACCAGCGGGGTCGCGAACGACGTCCCGGAGGCGGCGTTGTAGCCGAAGTCGTCCGACGGCGACACGGTCAACACGTGGTCCCCGCGCGCCAGCACCTCCGGTTTCATCCGCCCGTCCGCGGTCGGGCCGTCCGAGCTGAACGCCGCCGTGGTCCCGGACGCGGTCACCGCCCCGCACGTCACCGCGTGGAAGGCGTCCCCGGGCGCGACCAAGTGCGAAACCGCCGGATTCGTGTCGTGCCCGCCGTTGCCGGCGGCCGTGCAAACGTGCAGGCCCAGTGCCGTCGCGAAGTTCACCGCCCGCGTGGTCACGGCGGTCCGGCCGTCGAGCTGGTGTTGCGTGTACCAGTCGATGTATCCCAGCGACGACGATACGACGTCGCCGCCGTGGGCCTCGACGAACTCCAGCGCCGCCACGTAGTTGTCCTCTTCGCCCGGATACTCGGCGTACGGATCCTCGGTGCGGCAGAGGATGAACTCGGCGTCGTACGCCGCCCCGATGAAGTCGTTCGGTACGTAGCCCGCCAGAACGCTCAGCACCCGGGTTCCGTGCGCGGTCGCTCCCAGGGGATCGCCCGGCTGGGGACCGGCAATCGGATCGTCCGCCACGAAGTCGTACTCGGCCCGCACACACAGCGTGTGCCACGGCGCGTTGAACGCGAGGTGCGTGCGCGCAAAGCCCGTGTCCAGCACCCCGATGACAACCCCGGCGCCCGTGAATCCCGCCGCGTGCAGCGCCGGCAGGTCGATCTGGGCGAGCTGGGCGGCGGTGCGGCCGTAGAAGCCGCTGCCCCGCGGCAGCTCGGACGCGACGGCTGTAATCCACGCCTCGGGCGTCGTCCCGCTCTGCGCCGCGCGGGACACCGGAATCGTGTCGGTGACGAACGGCAGCGCCTGGATCTGTCTGAGCTGGGCCGGCGTCGCGACGACGCTGACGGCGTTGAGCCACCGGCTCCGGCGCCGAACCCGTGCGCCGGTGGCTTCGATGGCCGCGACGTACTCGCCCGCCACGTCGAGGTCGTGCTCGCCGACGAGCGGGTGGCCCGCTGTGCCCCGGGCCGCCCGCCGCGCGAGCGCCCGAGGGTCCAGACGCGCGGCGGCCCGGGAAAGCGCCTGGGGGTCGGCCGCCAAGTTCGCACGGTCGGACAGGAACACCCAGCTGCGTGGCGAATCGGCGCGCGCCGGCGCGAGCAGCACGGCCAGCGCGAGAGCCGCAACGGCCACCCCCGTGCGCGTGTCCGGTGAACCGGCGCGGGCCGCCCGCATCGTTCGCTTCCTTCCTCTCATCTTCGTGGAGCCGCGCCGCCGCACCGCCGGACGCGGGCGCCGGCTCGCTATCCCGCCAGCAGGGCCACGAAGGGATCTATGTCGTCAAAATCGACAACGCCATCCACGTTGCAGTCCGCGTTGAGCCAGCGGCACCCTGGGTACGCGGCGTTGTAGCCGGCTTCGCCGCTCAGGGCCGTCACGAACGGATCAATGTCGTCGAAATCGACGTCGCCGTCGCAGTCCAGGTCGCCGCGCCCCGGCGTACGCGTCAGGGTCCACGTCGCGAAGCCGCGGGTGCCGCCGTCGAGATCCGACCGGGCGCTCAGGAGCGCTGTGACGCTGTCGCCGCTGCCGCCCGCGGGCAGGGCAACGCGTACCTGAACCAAGACCGCACCACCGGGGGCGAGCGACGGGGTCTGCGGCGGCTCGAAACTCACCGCCCACGGCGCACCCTCGGCCATGAGCGTGTAGCTCCGCGCGGTCGGCGCGGCGTTCGTCACGGTCAGAGCTCCGGTCAAGTCAAACCCGGCGGGTCCGGACAGCGTCGCCGTGCCGGGCGAAAGTGCGACACCCGCCGCGATCTGCGTGGTGTCCACCGCCGGGTCGGTGAGAAACTCGGGTCCCCACACCGCGCGCCACGCCGTCGCGTCATCGGCCAGGTACAGCCGGAAGAACGCCGTCAGCAGACGCCGCGTGATCGCGAGCTGAGCGGGCCGCGTCAGGGCGCCGCTGTCGCAGAACAGGAAGTTCGCGTCCACGAAACCGCAGTGAAACCCGCCGCGGATGACGGGGAGCTGCTTCGGCGCGCGGCCGGCGTTGTACATGAGTTGCCCGTGATTACCGACCGGCACGATCGTGTCGTCGTCGCCGGCGATGAGGCTGATCGGCACCGTCACGCTGCTCATCGCTCCGACCGCCGAGGGGTTCGTCTCCGCCGCCGCGAGGTTCGCCACAGCTCGCACGCGCGCGTCAGCCGCGGCCGCCAGAATGCTCGCTCCGCCGCCCATCGAGTGCCCCGACAGGCCGAACCGATCGGTGCGCACCTGACCGTACAGCCACGAGGCCGGGTTGCCATGCGCGGTTTCCAGGTACGAGAGGCAGTGCCGCAAATCCGCGGCGAAGTTCGCGTGGTTCGGGAACAGCCCGCCCTCGCTGCGGCTGGCGATGACGAGGAAACCCCACGTCGCCAGGTGCGCCAGCGTGGACCGGTACTGCTCGACCGATTGCAGGAAACCGTGGCCGAACGACACCGCGGGATAGGGGCCGCCGGAGGGGTCCAGTGCGCCGCCGGCCCCCGCCGTAATCGCGGGGTAATACAGCGCCGCCGTGAACGTCGAGCCGCCCGGGCGCGTCACGGTGACATCGCGCCAACCGGCCAGGAACGGGCCGGGCTGGGACAAGTCCTGCGCGGCCGTCGGCAACGCAACGGCGAGCGCGAGCCCCGCGACAAGCCCGCGCATCGAGACGGCAGTGATTCGGGGCGGAAGCGACATCGTACCTCCCTCAGAATGCTCGCCCAGACACGCCCCCATTCTAGCATGCGGCCCCGAAAAACCGCGCACCGACCAGGCGGCCCCGCGGCGCGCGCGGGGCCTCGGCCGCCGTGCACGGAACGGTTATTCCACCGGCGGTTGCGGATTATTCGTCCGCCGGGGGGAAGGCGTCGCGGAAGTGCTCGATCTCGGGTGGCGCGTCGGGTGTGACGACGATGCCGATGACGTCGAAGCGCAGCGGAACGTCGTGCTGTCGCCGGTCGTGAACGAACCAGCGGGCGGCCCGCGTCAGCCGCCGCTGCTTCTCCGGCGAGACGGCGTCGTGGGGGGCCGCGAAGCGGCGGTCGCGCCGCGTCTTGACCTCGACGAACACGAGCGTCGCCCCGTCCCGCATCACCAGGTCCAGCTCGCCGACCGGCGTCGCGAACCGCCGCGCGACCGGTCGCAGCCCGAGACGCTTCAGGTGGCTCTCGGCCAGCGCCTCTCCGTCCAGGCCGAGCTCGTGGCGCGGGTCTTCGTCGTGTGGCGGGATGGACGGCACCATGACGGGCGCATAAAAACGGGACGCCGGGTCGCCGTCCAGTGCCGTGCGCGCCCCGGTGTCCCGCGGATCCCGGCCGGCGGGGCTCAGCTCGGCGTGCCGGCCATCTCGCTCTTGGAGGCGGCCACCGCTTCCTGCGCCTCCTGCAACGCGCGGGTCTTGGCGGCCCGAGCGTCGGCTGCGGCCTTGCGGGCCTCGGCCGATATGCGCCGCTCGCGCAGCCGCCGCGCCTTGCCGACGCGCTCGCGCAGGAAGTAGAGCTTGCCGCGGCGGACCTTGCCGCTGCGCACCGTGCGGATCGTCGCGATGCGGGGGGAGTGCAGCGGGAAGGTCCGCTCCACGCCTTCGTTCGCCACGATACGCCGGACGGTGAACATCTCGTCCAGCCCCCGGCCGTGGCGCGCGATGACCGTGCCCTCGAAGTCCTGCAATCGCTCGCGGTTGCCTTCGACAATCCGGAGAGTCACCACGACCGTGTCGCCAATCTCGAAATCGAGGTCGTTGGAACGGCGGTATTTCTTCTCAACGGCGTCCACCAGGGGGTTCTTCATGACGGCCTCGCTTTCTAGATTCGCACCAGGGCCCCGGCGGCCGGACGCGGCCCGCCGCCGCGGGATGGGTCTTGGTCCCAGGAAACGCCGGCGGCGGCACGGTCCTCGAGCAGGTCCGGCCGCCGCTGGCGCGTCCGCTCTTCCGCCTGCGCACGCCGCCACGCCGCGATTGCAGCGTGGTTGCCCGACAGCAGCACGTCGGGCACGGTTCGCCCGGCGAAGTCGCGCGGGCGCGTGTATTGCGGATACTCGAGGCCGCGGCCGGCAAACGACTCGTCCGCGGCCGACTGCGCGTCGCCCAGGGCGCCGGGCAGCAGCCGGACGACGGCGTCGATGACGGCCAGGGCCGCCAGCTCGCCCCCGCTTAGAACGAAATCGCCGAGACTGACTTCTTCGGGGCGGAGCAGCTCGGCGATGCGCTCGTCGAAACCTTCGTAATGGCCGCACAGCAGAAGCAAACGGGGCTGCGCGGCCAGGCGCTGGGCCATGTGCTGATTAAACGGCGTGCCCTGCGGCGTCAGGAGAATCCGCAGGGCCGGGCGGGCGTCCAGGGCCTCGATGGCGCGAACGGCGTCGATGACCGGCTGACACGTGAGCACCATGCCGGGGCCGCCGCCGAACGGGCGATCATCCACCTTGCGGTGCGGGTCGGTCGAGTAGTCGCGGAGCTGGTGCAGCGCGATCGTCACCACGCCCGCGGCTTGCGCGCGGCCCGGGATGCTCGCCGCCAGGTACGGCTGCATGACTTCCGGGAAGAGTGTGATGACATCGATACGCATGATTCCAGCCGTGCTGTGCGAGCACCCGCGTCACCGCGCCGTGATTCCGTGCTTCTTGAGCAGCTGGGCCACCGTGTCCGACGGTACGGCACCCACGCTCAACCAGTACTTGACGCGTTCCGCGTCGATCCTGACCTGCTGCGCGGCGTCCTTGTTCGCCGGGTCGTACGTGCCGAGTTCCTCGAGCACCCGCCCGTCGCGCGGACAGCGGGATTCCGTGGCGCTCAGCCGGTAGACCGACACGTGCCGACGTCCCAGACGCTTCAGCCGTAGTTTGACCGCCATGCGGCCCTCCGCTCTAACGCACCGCCGCCTCGGCAGTTCCGGCCGGACAGCGACCCGCGCCGCTCCCAAGGGCGACACGGAGCCCCGTAGTATATGAGCAAATGCTGAAGCTGCCAAGGGGGCAGCCGGCGCTGCTTTTCGCCCCACGCGCGTCCCGGCAGCGCCGCCGGGTGGCGCAAGGGGTGCCAACGCGGCGTCAGACGGCGGCGGTCGCCGCGGTGGCCGCCTGCGTCTGATAACGCTGCCAGAGTTCGGCCAGAGCCTGCTCGGACGTGTGCGTTGGCGCCCATCCGAGCTCGTGCCGCAGGCGCTCGTTGTTGCCCACAAGGCTTCGCGGCCCGGTTTCGCCCGCAGCAACTACGTCGATCTTCACGCCTGCGGTCGCCGCCAGCCGCCGCACCAGCTCGCACCGCGTGCGGCCGATCCCGCCACAGACGTTGTAGGTCGCGTTGGGTTGGCCCCGGTGCAGTATCGCTTCGTAAGCGGTCACGACATCATCGACATGCAGCCAGTCGTAGACGTCCTCGCCGTCTTCCACCCGCAGGCTCGGTCCGTTGAGCGTCGTGTCCCAGCGGTGTAGCTGCCCCAGCCAGCGCGGCACCTCGCCGCGAGCCGGCACGCCGGCCCCCAGGTATCGGAATGGCCGAGCGATGGAGATGTTCAGGTGGTACTCGCGGTGGTACGTCTGCGCGATGCTCTCGGCGGCCGCCTTCAACTCACCAAAGGCGCTCGTCGGCCGGGGTGGCGCGGACTCGACGAACGGGGGTGACCCCGGCTTGGCCGTCCCGTACACGTCGGCCGCACTCACGAGAACGACGCGCGCGCGGGGGACTGTGCGCCGGACCGCATCGAGGACGTTAGCCCAGGCACTGACAATCGTCTGGTAGGCCAGCAGCGGATCATCTTTCGCCACCGCCGGGTCGGACGGGCCGGCCAGGTGAACCACCCCGTCGGGTCGCACGACCGCCACGGCGCGGGCCACATTGATCGAGTCCGCCACATCGCACACGAGCGCCTTGAACTGCTCGCGTTCATACGCCAGTTTTCGTGCGCGATTGCGGACGCCGCACGTGACGTCATGTCCAGACGCTTTGAGCCGTCGGACGAGTCGTTGGCCGACGGCGCCTTCGGCGCCGGTCACGAACAGTGCTTGCACTGCCCGTCCTCCACAATCGATCCGCGTCCATGCGGCGACGGGCAACCGCAGCAGTTGCTCGCCGCTACCGTATTCCCCTATCGGACGCGCGCCCGGCACCGGTTCTACGCGCGGGCGAAATTATCGGCGACGGGTGTTGCGCGTGCGCGTCTGAGGGCTGTTGAGAGGGCACGGGGGCCCGGCTATTCTCACCGGTCTTCAGGCTGCGCCGGTTCGAGCCGTACGGGTCCCGGACCGGAACAGGATCGCCAGGATCGAAGCCGGGCGGCGGGGCGCGCCCGACCGAGGAGCCGAGCCATGGCCGTGGATGACATCGTGCTCGAAGCGGAATCGCAGATGGAAAAGGCCGTCGAGTTCTTGAAGTCTGAACTGCGCGGCATCCGGACGGGGCGGGCTTCGCCGGGGCTGGTGGATTCGCTGCGCGTGGAGGTGGAGTCGTACGGTTCGACGATGTCCCTGCGGGAGCTGGCCAGCATCGCCGTGGCGGAGGGCAACGTCATCGTTATCAAGCCGTTCGATCCGGGCACCCTGAAAGACATCGCGCGGGCGATCGAGAAGAGTGAGCTGGGGATCAACCCGCAGAACGACGGCAAGATGATCCGACTGCCCGTACCGCCGTTGTCGACGGAGCGTCGCAATCAGCTTGTACTGCGCGTCCGCCAGCTCGCGGAGGCGCAGAAGGTCTCGATCCGGAACGCCCGCCGCGACGGCAACAAGGCTCTCGAGGCGGAGAAGAAGGCCAAGACCATCGCTGAGGACGACGCCGAGCGGGGTGAAGAAGAAATCCAGAAGGCGACCGACGAGTACTGCAAGAAGATCGACAAGCTCGTCGAGGACAAGTCGAAGGAAATCCTCGAGGTGTAGGGGACTGCGGGCGCCGCGCGAGGGCCGGGCCGCGGAGCCCATCGGCGGGGCGGCGACGGTGCCGACGAGGCATGCGACGAGGCGCAGAATCCGGCGCGCGACAAGTCCCACCGCGGGCTCAGGAGGGGATCGGCTGCCCGGGCGGGACTCATCTGGCGTCGGACTGACCGTGTCTTCCTACCGCAACGTCGCGGGGGCGTTCAGCATGGTCCCGTCATCCGCGCCACCCGACTTCGCGACGAGTCCCGGCGCCGCCGTGAGCACGAAGTCCTGCGTCGTGGTCTGCCCGGCGACGATCGTGACCTCGGCTTCGGCCGCCAGGTAGCCGAGCTTGCCGGCCCGCGCAACGAAGGTGCCGGGGGGCAGACCCTCGATCACATACCGGCCCTGCGGGGTCGTCAGGCTCTCGCGGAACTGGCCGTCCGGGAGAGTGACGCGCACGCGCGCGCCGGGCACGGGGACGAGCTCGCTGTTGGGGCCCGACGCTTGGACGAAGCCGACCAGGCGACCTGCCAGCGGGGGCAGAACCGGCTGGAGCAGGAAATCGCAGTGCGTGACCTGGCCCGCGACGATCGTGACCGTCGCCTCCGCCGGCTGGAATCCTGCCTTGGTCGCGACCGCATTGGAGGTCCCCGGGGGCAGGTTCGGCATCGCATAATGCCCCTGCGCGTTCGTCATGGCCGCGCGGACGGTTCCGTTGGGCAGGCGGACGCGGACGACGGCGTCCGGCAGCGGCAGCAGCTCACCGCTCGGCGTCGGGGCCCGCACCACGCCGTCCAGCACGCCGCCTTGGGGCGGCGCGACGGGCTGAAGCAGGAAGTCCCTCTGAACCTCGCCCCCTGGAGGCACGGCGACCGGCACCATCGCGGGCTGGAAGCCTTCCTTCGTCACGCGGAGTACGTACTCACCCGGCGCCACCTCCGGGAACTCGTACGCGCCGTCCGGACCCGACTGCGTTGCCGCGATCGGCTTGTTCGGGCGGGTGAGCGTGACCGTCGCCCCAGGCAACGGCTGCGGGCCGCCCTCGGCCGGCCGCGCGACGTGCCCGAAGATCCGCCCGGGAGTCGGCGGCGGAGGCAGGATCAGCATGAAATCCTTGATAACGTGCCCGTTCTCCGGCAGCAGCACCGGCTCGAGCACGGGTACGAAGCCCGGCTTCTCGGCCTTCACGCCGTACGCACCCGGTGGCACATTCACGAAAAAGTAGCTGCCATCGAGGCCGGTGTACGCGAGGCGCGGCGGGCGGCCGGCGTCCGGTGAGCGGAGCGAAACGCGCGCGCCCGGCAGCGGCCGCGGGTCCTGTCCCGGAAGTCTGCCCGCGACGCGGCCCATCAGCACCGCCGACCCCGGTCGCGGCGCGATGTGCTCGAACTGCGGGTCGGGCCGCAGGCAGCGGCGGTCCACCAGCACGATATGGAAGGGGTTCGTGATGACATCCAGCGGACCGGGGCGCTCGTCATCGAACACCACGACGCGATCGCCGGGCGGCAGCAGGTGCAGGATGGCGATGTTCGGGCCGCCGCCCGAGGTCTGCCGCCCCTGCACGACCGCGATGACGGCGTGACGCTCGAAGTCGATGGCGGGCGCGGGCGGCGGGGGATCATGCAGCGCGACGTGCTCATTCCAGAAGGCCTGCCACTCCTCGGCGTTCAGAATCACCAGGTCGGCGCCGGTGAACTCGGGATCTTGATAGCCGAATCCACTCATCGGCCCCTTCAGGAGCGTGATGGGCTGGCAGACCGGCCGCTCGGCGCCTTCACCACCTCCCGGACCGCTCTTGAGACCGAAGTCCGACGGTTCGTCGAGGATCAGTTCCGATTGTGCCCAAGCGGCGCTTACCGCGACCAATAGGACCCCCAAGCCGGCGTTCAGCAAGCGAGTGCGCGACATCGTCTCTGCCTCCGTGGTTGCGAACAGCCCAGTCTGTCCCGTCACAGCTTGGGCTTCGTACGAGGGACAACGCGGCGGTGCCGCCTTTATTCGGTCCCGGGTCCAGTGCCGCCGAGTTCCGCGCGCCGTGCGGCGGCCTCTCGCGCCGCCGCCGCGGCCCGGACGACCGCGCAGAACTCACGCTGCTCCAACTGGTTGGAGAAAACGTCGGCCAGCGGTACCGTCGCCGCCCGACCGCGGACACGAACGCGCACAACGCCGCGCCGCTCCTCCAAAGCCTCCAGGTTTTCCCAGGGGACCCGCGCCGGGCGCCCGCGCGTGGCGAAAATCAGGCCGCTGGGCGTGACGGCGGCGAAGCGGCCGGCGATGCGGCCCCAGGCGAGCCGGCGGACGGCGAGCCCGAGGGCGACGGCGACCAGCGCGCCGAGCAGCGGCACCGTCGCGTAGCGATCGGCCCGGATGGGCGGGGGGTAGACCAGGGCGACCGCCACACCCACGAGTCCGCCCACGACGGCGTAGCGCACGCCGAGGCCGGTCGCCGTGTCCGACGCCCGCCAGATGCGTGTCTCGGCGTCGTACGGAAACCCGCACCCGGCGCACGCGGTCGGCTTCGCGCTCGCCAGGAGCGCCGCGCCGCACATCGGGCAGTCGGTGGGGGGCCGATCCGGCATCGTACGCCATTCTCTTCCGCTGCCGCGCTTCGTTGGGGCGCCCGGCCGTCGAGCGCTCGGTGAGGGTCGCGCGGCAGCTGCCGGCCGCTATGCCCGCGGTAGGACCGGGAGACCGCTCGCACCGGGGACCGCCGGGTGGCGCGGGGGCGAGACCACGTCCTCCACGCGCCCGAAGAGGGTGAGCGCCGACGCAGACTCCACGCGGACGCGGACCAGCGCGCCGGTCATCTCCGCGGTGCCGTCGAAGACGGTGATCAGGTCGTGCGGTGTGCGGCCGACCATCTGACGCCGGGCGGCGGCACGCCCCGCGCCCCGCTCCGCAGGCCCCACGCGCTCGGCTTCTGCCCCGCGGTCCTGCTCCGAGGCCAGCGGGAAGTCGGCGTCACCGTCCGCGGTCGCCCCCGGGCGACGGCGTTCGAGCTTGCTGTACCCCTCCACCAGCACCTCGACGCACTGCCCGACCAGCGTTTGTTTCTGTCGCCGGCTGATTTCCGCCTGCACGGCGAGCAATTCGTTGTTGCGACGGGCCTTCACCTCAGCGGGCACGTCGTCATCCTTCAGCCGATCGGCGGCGGTCCCCGGCCGCGGGGAGTACTTGAACACGAAGAGGCTCTTGTATTCGACGGCGCGGACGAGCGCGACCGTCGCGGCGAAGTCGTCCTGCGTCTCGCCACAGAACCCGACGATGAAATCGCCCGCCAGCGCGATGTGCGGCACATACCGCCGCGCCGTGTCCATCAGGCGGCGATACTCGGCGACGGTGTAGCCGCGTTTCATGGCGCGCAGAATGCGGTCTGACCCGCTTTGCGCCGGGATGTGCAGGTACGGGCAGACGCGCGGGTAGTCCCGCATGACGCGGAAGATGTCCTCGTCCCAGTCGGCCGGGAAGCTGGTCACGAACCGAATGCGATCGAGGCCTTCCACCGCATGCACGCGCTCGAGCAGCTCGGCGAACCGGACCGCGCGGCCATCCTCGTTATGGACGTACGAGTTGACCGTTTGGCCGAGAAGCGTGACCTCGCGACAGCCGGCGGCGGCCAGCGCGCGGGCTTCCTCCACGATGTGCGCGGGCGGGCGGCTGCGCTCGGGCCCGCGCGTGAACGGCACAACGCAGTAGGTGCAGAATTTGTCACACCCGCGCTGCACCCGGATATAGGACTGAAGCACCGTGCCGTCGGCCGGAGGCCGCCGCGAGAGGTCGAGCGCTTCGAGGCTGTCGTACTCGAGCGCCCGTTGAAGCACTTCCGTCCGGCGCGACGCTGACCCGGCCAGGGCCGCCACCTGGGCGTGGCGCTCCCAGACCTCCCGGAGCAGCGCGGGCAGCCGGTCCAGTTCCCCCGGGCCGCACAGCAGGTCGACGTGCGGCGCCTTGGCGAACAGTCCTTCCTTCTCGCGCTCCGCCATGCACCCGATGACCCCGATGACCGCTTCGGGCCGCCGACGCTTGTAAGCCTTCAGGTGCCCCAGGCGCGACAGCACCTTGTCCTCCGCATGCTGCCGCACACTGCACGTGTTGAACAGCACAACGTCGGCTTCCCGGGCAGACCCGACCGGCCGGAGTCCCAGAGCGTGAAGCTGGCCCTCGACCAGCTGGCTGTCCAGCACGTTCATCTGGCAGCCGAACGTCTCCAGGAAGTAGGTCGTCGGACCGGACACCGTTTCACCGCTGTGGAGCACGAGGACTGGAACTACTGCGCCGCCTCCAGCCGCTGCATGGCGGCCCGGGCCTGCTCCCGGAGCTCGGCGGGGGCCGCGGGCCGCTCCGCGGCTTCGGCGTAGAGGGTCCGGGCGACGTCGTTGCGGCCCAGACGCTCATGGGCCAGACCCGCATAGTATAGCGCCGCTGCGGCGACGGCCGGGTCCGACTCGGAGGCGGCCAGGGCGAGCAGGTCGGAGGCCGCGACGTCCGCCCCGCCGGTGGCGAGGCGACATCGGGCGAGCACGATCCGCCACGGCGCACGCTCTTGCAGGGGCACGTACGGGAGGGCGGCTTCGACCAGCCGCTGCCCGCGGGCGGGAGCATGCTCGGCCCACTCCGCTGCGACGGACAGAAGGAACGAGTCCGCCGGTATCCGGACCGGTGCGCTTGTCGCCGCCGGGGCGGGCGCGGATGCGGGAGTCAGCGGCGGCAGAAGTCCGACCGGACGGTCCGCCGACGGAGGCCGCCGTTGTGGCTCGGCGGGCGCGGTGGTGGCCGGTTCGGCGGGCTGGATGGGCGGCCACTGCCGGCGATCGATTGTAACATTCTCCAGGATAAGCAGTTGAAGAAGGAGTGTTCGTATCGCGGGATCTGACCCGGCGTCTTGCAGCAGCGCGAGAGCCCGCCGGTTAGCGGGTGAACCGGGCGGTCCGGGGCGAGCGGGGGGCGAGACGCCCGCGTCCGCAGCGCCGGCTACGCCCAGCGCGAGGTAGACCTCGATCGCGCGATCGAACGCACCGGCGGCGTCCGCAGCCCGCACCTCCCGGGCGAGAATATACCGGCGCAGCCAGGCCGGTGGGTCGGTCGCTCGCGCCGCGGCGTATCGCTCGAGCGCTAGTGGCCAGTTACCGGCCACGGCGGCCAGCTCGGCGTCGAAAAGGTCGGGGTGTCCGGGGATGCGGACGAACTCGATCTGGGCAAGCGGCTTGCGAAGAATCTGGCCGGAAATGCCGCGAAAAACCAGCCGGCCGCGCGAAAAATCCGAAACAATTACATTGTCGAACGCCGGGCGCGCCGTAAGCTTCACAGTGTCGGGGCGCGCCGGTACTGAGAGGGTGAGCAGAACGCCCAGTGCCAAGTGCAGAACCGGACGACGCATGACGAAGCAGTATACGACGGGCGGGAAGCGGGAAAACCGGCGCTCGCGCGGGCTGGCCGCATTGCGTTCCGCCGTCCGGTGTGATAAAACGCTCGCTCGGCATGGAAGCTGACCGTCGAGCGAGGGAAAGCTCATGACCGCCGACCGTCGCAACACTCTGGTCGTCGCCGCCCTGATCCTCTCCATGACTCTGGGTGCCCGGGTTCTCACATGGCTCGAGCCGTATCGGCCGCGGTGGGAAGGTCCGGTGGCATTGACGGCCGAGCGGGCGTTGCCGGTGCAGGAGATTGAGATCTCGTACGCCGGCACACCAGGCGAGGTCGAGGCGCTCGACTTCGACCTGCGGGACAGCATTTGCTGGGTGAATGTGGATGGCACCGTGGAGTGGCGTCCGGCCGGTCCGCGGGTGCAGCTCATCGTGCTCGGAAGCGACGGCACGGTGCTGTCGGATGCGCAGAAGCGCGCCGTGCTGGCGACAATCGGCAGCCTGAGCCAGGCCAGCGGAGTGGAGCTGGTGAACGTGCGCCTGGCACCGGGACTGCGGCCCGGGCGGGACGGCGCTCGCTCGCCGCAGGCCGACGATTTGTGCCGGTTGCTGGTCCGCAAAGGCATCGTCGAGTAGACTACCACGTTTTTGACGGCCGGAGCCGGACCGCGCGGCCGGCGAGCCAGATGCGTCCCACGGTGCCGGTGCGCGTCAGACGCGTGGGGTGCGATTTTCGAGCAGCGTGAGCAGCAATGCCGACGCGGGCGATTCCGCTCCTAGCGGGCTATGACGTGGTCAGCCGCCTCGGCCGGGGGGCCGGTGCGGTCATCAGTCTGGCCACGGAGCGGGCTACGGGCCGGCCGGTCGCCATCAAGCACGTGGTGCGGCGCGTACCCGCCGACGACCGCTACGTGGCGCAGGCGGAGAACGAGTGGGAGGTCGGGCGGGGGCTGAATCATCCGTACCTGCGGCGGTGTTACGACATCGCGCGTGTGCGGCGGTGGCTCAAGACGCGGGAGCTGTTTCTGGTCATGGAGTACGTCGACGGCGAGCGGCTGGAGGACCGCCGGCCGGAGGACATGGCCGCGGTGACGGCCGTGTTCCGCCAGATCGCGGAGGGGCTGCACGCCCTGCACCAGGCGGGCTTCGCGCACGCGGACATCAAGCCGCACAACGTGCTGCTGGCGGCCAACGGCGGGCTGAAGATCATCGACTACGGGCAGAGCTGCCCGCTGGGGTATGTGAAGAAGAACATCCAGGGCACGGCCGACTACATCGCCCCGGAGCAGGTCCTGCGACGGGAGATCGACCAGCGCACGGACGTCTACAATCTCGGGGCGACGATGTACTGGGTCGTCACCGGCAAGTGGTTCAAGACGATGATCGGGGCGGCCGCGCCGGGGACGACGCGGATCGCGCTGGAATCCAAGCGCGGCAACGAGCCGCCGCACGAACTCGAGCCGCGCGTGCCGCTGGCCCTGTCGAAGCTCATCATGGAATGCTGCGAAGCCGCCCGGGAGGCGCGGCCGCGGGACATGGGCGAGGTGCTCTCGCGCCTGGAGGTCGTGGAGCACCTGCTGGGTCGCCGGGGCGACGGCTGAGGTGCGGGCGATCCCGGCACGGCGACGTGCGGCGAGGAACGGGTGACGAATCTGGGCGATCCCAAAGCGGCCTGCGAAGTCCTGCACGAGGCGGCTCAACTGCTGCGCGAGGATCCGAATCGCCGCGGCAGCCTGCTGACGTTCGGGGCGGCGGGCCAGCTGGTCGTCACGGGGGACATGCACGGCCACCTGCGGAACTTCGAGAAGCTCCAGCGGTTCTGCGCCCTGGAGCGCAGCCCCGGACGGTCGGTGCTGATGCACGAGCTGATCCACGCCGAGCCCGAGCCGGGCGTCGGGCTGGACCTCTCGATCGACCTGCTGGTGCGGGCCGCGGCCTGGAAGTGCGCGTTCCCGGACAACGTGTTTTTTCTCCAGAGCAACCACGAGCTGTCGCAGCTCTGCGGACACGAGATCACCAAGGGCGGGCGCTCGGTGCTGGCGGACTTCGAGCGCGGCGTGGCGTTCCGGTACGGGGCCCTGGCCGATGACGTCCTGGCGGCGGTGGCGGACTACCTCCGGGCGTTGCCCCTGGCCGCCCGGACCACCCACGGCGTGTTCGTCTCCCACAGCCTGCCGGATGCGCTCCTGCTGGACACGTTCGACCCGGCGGTGCTCGAACGCGAGCCCGCGGCAGCCGACCAGGCGCTCGGCGGCATGGCCTACGCTCTGGTCTGGGGCCGCTTTCACACGCCCGAGGTGGTCGAGCACTACGCCCGGCGGCTTGGCGTGGAGGTGTTCATCGTCGGGCACACGCCGCAGGAAACCGGCTACGACCGGGTGGGGCGCATGCTCATCCTCGCCAGCGACCACGCGCACGGCGTCTTCCTGCCGATCGATCTTTCGCGGCGGTGGACGGCCGAGGAGCTCGAACCCGCCATTCGGAAGTTCGTGTCGGTGGAGTGACGCAGCCGGATCGGGCCCGCCGCCCGTCCGCGGGGGACTACAATCCGTCCGGCGGTGCGCGGAGCGCGCCGGGCAAGCGGGAGCGCACATGCAGGTGACGGTGGCGAAGCCGCGGGGGTTCTGTGCGGGCGTCGAGCGCGCGATCCGGGCCGTCGAGCTCGCGCTGGAGCGGCACGGCGCGCCGGTGTACGTGCGGAAGGAGATCGTGCACAACCTGCACGTGGTCCAGCGGCTGCGGGAGCGCGGCGCGGTGTTCGTCGAGGAGCTGGACGAGGTCCCGGAGCGGGCCGTCGTCGTGCTTTCGGCCCACGGCTCCCCGCCGGAAGTCTACGCCGAGGCCGAGCGGCGCGGACTGCGACTCATCGACGCGACCTGCCCGCTCGTGCACAAGGTGCATGCCGAGGTGCGGCGCTACGTGAAGCGCGGCTACCGCATCGTGCTGATCGGCCACGCCGGGCACGATGAGGTCATCGGCACGATGGGGCAGGCTCCCGCGGTGACCGTGCTCGTCGAGACGCTGGCCGACGTCGCCCGGCTGACGCTGCCCGCGGACTGCCCGGGCGTGATCCTTACGCAGACCACGCTCAGCCAGGATGACACGGCCGAGATCGTCGCGGCGCTGCGGGCCCGCTTTCCGCACCTCCGGCTGCCGCCGTCGGACGACATCTGCTACGCGACCCAGAACCGCCAGAACGCCGTGAAGGACCTGGCTGGGCGAATCGACGTGCTGCTGGTCGTCGGCTCGCAGAACTCGTCGAACTCGCGGCGGCTCACGGAGGTGGCGCGAGCCCGCGGCGTGCGGGCGCAACTGATCGACGGGCCCGACGAGATCGACCCGGCGTGGCTGGCGGGTGCGACGCGCGTCGGCGTGACGTCCGGAGCCAGCGCCCCCGAGGATATTGTGCAGGGCGTGTTGGCGTATCTCCGCGCGCGCGGCTGCGAGGCGGTCGAGGAGATTCAAGCGCCGGACGAGGGGGTGGTCTTCTCCCTGCCCCGCCTCGCCGACTGACGCAGTGCACCTATCCGTTGCCCGGCGGGGGCAGCGCGCGGCGGACGGCGGCGTGCAGCTCCGCTGCGGTAAACGGTTTCGGCAGCACAAATGTCGCGCCGAGGCCGGCCGCATCCTGCCGGAACAGCTCGTCGTCGGCCCCGCTGATCGCGACGACCGGGACCTGCGGTCGGACCTGGCGGATGTGGCGCAGGACCTCCAGCCCGTCGCAGTCGGGCATCAAGATATCGGTGATCACGAGGTCGAACGGCTGGCAGCTGAAGAGTTCCAGGGCCTGGCGGCCATTGGCGGCCGCCGTCACCTTGTACCCGGCTTGTGCGAGGCTGCGGCAGAGACATTCGCGCGCGGCCGGGTCGTCGTCGGCTACCAGGATCTTTTCCAGCAACGCGCAGACTCCGCACAGGCTTCTTCCGCCCCCAGCGGCGACATGCCTCTCTTGGTCGCAGTATATCATCCTGCCGCGGAGGACTTCAACCCTGGGATTCGTTGGATTCCGCGCTTGCCGGCCTTGGCCGGTCCGGCGACCTCAGTCGAACAGGCCGGGTTGGCGCGGGTCGTGGGCGGTCGAGCAGACCTCGCCGTCGGCCAGCTCGGTCCGCAGGATCTGACCCTCACGGACTTCGTGGACGCGGCGGATGAGGGCGCCCGAGCGCGCGTCGCGCGTCAGGCTGAAGCCCCGCTGGAGCACGTGCTTCGGGTGGCAGAGGTCCGCGGCGCGCTGGAGCGCCGCGAGCCGGGCGTGGTGCGCGTCGAGACGGCGGCGCAGGGCCGCGGCGCCGCGCTCCACCAGGTGCGAAGTCCGGGCGCGCCGCGCCGCCACGACTGCCCCCGGAGCCTCGTATTCCAGCCGCGTGCGGAGCAGTGCCCAGTGCCGCTCCAGCGCGAGGCTGCGCCGGTGGAGCCCCCGGGCCAGGTCGTACAGCCGGTGCACGAGCCGCTGTCGACGCACGGCGAACGGGGCGCCGCTGCGCCAGCGGAGCAAGGTCGCTTCGAGGTGCAGCAGCGCCGCCCGCGCGCGCCGCGCGCGCGCCGCCAGGACCCCCGCGGCCCGCTGCTGCGTCTCGTCGACACGCTGGGCCAGTTCGCGCACGCGCGCCAGCGGCCGAGCAAGGCTTTCGGCCGCGAGCAGCGCGCTCAGCCCGGCCCGCGCGACGGCCAGCCCGTGCCCAGCCGCGCGCCCCGCCTGCGCGGCGGCGCGGACCACGGCGGCGGTCAGGTCGCGCAGATCCGGCGTAATCAGTTCGGCCGCCGCGGTCGGCGTCGGGGCGCGCAGGTCGGCGACGTAGTCCGCGATGGTCCAGTCCACCTCGTGGCCGACCGCGCTGACGATCGGCACACGACTGGCCGCGATGGCGCGGGCCAGCGCCTCGTCATTGAACGCCCACAGGTCCTCGGCCGAACCGCCCCCCCGTCCGACGATCGCGACGTCGAGGCCGCCGAGTTCCGCGGCCCGCTCGCTCAGCAGCCGCACGGCGGCGGCGATTTCCGCGGCCGCGCCCTCGCCCTGCACGCGGACCGGGAACAGCAGCACGTCCAGCGCGGGAAACCGCCGCCGCAGCACGGTCAGGATGTCGCGCAGGGCAGCCCCGGTCGGGCTGGTGACGATCGCGACGCGCCGCGGGATGCGCGGCAGCGGCCGCTTGCGGGCCGGGTCGAAAAGCCCCTCGCGCTCCAGGCGCTCGCGGAGCTGACGGAACGCAATCTCGAGGGCGCCGGCGCCGCGGGGCTCGAGCCGCCGGACGATGAGCTGGTACGTGCCGCGGGGGGCGTAGACTTCGATCGTGCCGGTCGCGACGACCTGAAGTCCGTCCTCGGGCGCGAACCGCAGGGCGCCGGCCACGCTGCGCCACATGACGCAGCGGAGTTCGCTCTGGGCGTCCTTGAGCGTGAAATAGACGTGCCCGCTGCCGGGTTGGGAGAGGTTGCTGATTTCACCGAGCACGTGCAGCGTCGGCGGCAGGTGGCTGCGCAGCGCCCCCGCGACCAGGTCGTTGACCTGGCGGACGGTCAGCAGAGCCGGGCCGGCCGTAGCGCCGGGCGGCGGCCGGCGGATGCGCGCGGGATCAAAGGGGGGACGGTCGGTCACACGCGGCAGTATGCGGTGCTCGGCCGGAAAAACCAACGGGCCGCGGAGCGTCGCGCCGCGGCCCAGGGATGATCCTGGCAGGTGCGAAGACGCCGAATCAGCGCTTCGAGAACTGGAACCGGCGCCGCGCCTTCCGCTGACCGTACTTCTTGCGCTCGACGCGCCGCGAGTCCCGCGTCAGGTAGCCGGCGTCGCGCAGGGCCGGCTCGTGCTGCCGGTCCGCCTCGACCAGGGCACGGGCCACACCCAGCCGCACCGCGCCGGCCTGCCCCGTGTGTCCGCCGCCGCGCACGATGGCCCGCACGTTCCAGCGGCCGAGCGTGCCGGTGATCTGGAGCGGGGCCGTGGCGTCGTTGCGATCCTGGAGTTCGGTGAAGTACTGCTCGACCGGGCGGTTGTTGATGATGAACTGGCCGTCGCCCAGCGTGATTCGAACGCGGGCCACAGACGACTTCCGTCGCCCGGTGCCGATGAACGTGCCGGCGGGTACGCCGCGGCGGACGCGCGGGGCCTCCGGGGCCGGGGCGGGCGGTGCCGTCACGAAGGTTGCGGGAGTGAGGGGGGTGTCCGACACGGCGGAAGCTCCTGGGAGAAACATCAGTTCGGCAGCGGCTCGGGCTGCTGGGCCTGGTGCGGGTGCTGGTCCCCGGCGTAGAGCTTGAGCTTGCTCAGCATCTTCCTGGCCAAGGCGTTCTTGGGCAGCATGCGGCGGACGGCGTACTCCAGCACGCGCTCGGGGTGCCGCTGGAGCATGGTCTCCATCGTGATCTCGCGCAGTCCGCTCGGATACCCGGAGTAGCGCTGGTACACGACCTGCTGCTTCTTGCGGGTCCCGGTGACCTTGACCTTGCCGGCGTTCAGCACGACGACGAAGTCGCCCGTGTCCACGTGCGGCGTATACGTCGGCTTGTGCTTGCCCATCAGGACGGTCGCAATCCGTACGGCCAGCCGGCCGAGGACCTGGTCCCGGGCGTCCACGACGTACCAGCGGCGGTCCAGCGTGGCCGGGCTCGCCTGATAACACTTGTTCGCGGTCTTCATAGGCACTCTCACCGCCGCCGCAGACCTGCGTCGGCGGCCCTCTTGTGGAATCCCGCAGTATACGGATTCCGGGGCGGGCGTCAACGGCCTGCGGCCGGCCCCCGGGCGGAAAAGCGGGGCCCGTCCGACCACGAGGGTCCGGGGGCGGCCCACGGCCCGGGGCGGGGGGCGGGCGGCGAAAGGGCGACCGGTGGCCGCCCCCCGCGGGTGCGGCTCAGAATCCCCCGCCGATGAGCGCGACGAAAGCATCGATGTCGTTGAAGTTCACCTGCCCGTCGCGGTTGCAGTCGGCGTTGAGCCAGTTGCAGTCGGGGTGGCGGAGCGCATAGGGCGTCGCGCCCGACAGCGCCAGGACGAACGCATCGATGTCGTCGAAGCTTACGACCCCGTCGCAGTTGGCGTCGCCGGTTTCGCACTCGTCCGGGACGCCGTTGGTGTTGAAATCGAGACTGCCGCCGTCCGTTACGTCGCACAGGTCGAGCGCATCGTTCTGGTTGCAGTCGCCCAGCCCGCGGAACACGTACGCCGCCCCCGCATCGCTGCCCAGATCGTCGTCGCCGCGCGCCCCGATCAGAATACCCTCAGCCGACAGAGCCACGGCGCGGCCGAACTCGTCGAAAGCGCCGCCGTCCGACGCCACGAGTTTGGCGGCGGGGCGCCAGGCCGTGCCGTCGCGCACGAACAGGTACGCGGAGCCGCTGTCGGTGCCGGCGTCGTCGTCGCCGCGGCTGCCCACCAGCGCGAAGTCGCCCGCCACCGCCACGGCCCGCCCGAACTCGTCGCCCGCGGCGCCGTCCAGCGCCCGCAGCTTGGTCCGCTCCAGCCAGGCCGTCCCGGTCCACTCGACGATGTACGCGGCGCCCGCGTTGTTCCCCAGGTCGTCGTCGCCCAGCGCCCCGATGATCGCGCGCGTCCCGTCCAGCGCCAGCGACCAGCCGAAGCGGTCGCCCGCCGCGCCGTCCGAGGCCAGGATCCGCCGCTCGTCGGCCCAGCTCAGGCCGTTGTAGCGATACGCGTACACCGTTCCCGACGACGAGCCGTTGTTGTCGTCCTCGCGGGCTCCGATCAGGATGATCGGCCCGCTGACCGCCACGGCGGCGCCGTACTCGTCGCCCACCAGCCCGTCGGACGCCAGCAGCTTGGTTTCCTGCGACCACACGCCCCCGGTGTAGCGGAACACGTACGCAGAGCCCGCATTGCTCCCGCGGTCGTCGTCGCCGTACGCGCCGACCACCACCACGTCGCCCGACACGGCGACCGCGAAACCGAAGGAGTCGCCCGCCTGCGCGTCCGCGGCCAGCAGTTTCGCCTCCTGCATCCACGTGGCCCCGTTGAAGCGGAAGACGTACGCGGCGCCGGCCTGCGAACCGCGGTCGTCGTTGCCGTACGCCCCGACCACGGCCACATCGCCGTCGACGGCCACCGCGAAGCCGAACCAGTCGGCCGAGACCGGGTCCGCGGCCGTCAACTTCGCGCGCTGCACCGCGCGCGGGCGCCCGATGTCCACGATGTAGGCGGACCCCGTGGCGATGTCGAAGTCGTCGTCGAGCCAGGCCCCGATGATCCCCCGCCGGCCGGAGAGCGCAACGGAGGCGCCGTACCAGTCCCCGGCCGCGCCGTCGCTCGCACGCAGCATGTCCGCCTCGACGGCCGTGCAGGGGGCGGGGACGCACTCGTCGGGGAACCCGTCGTTGTTGGTGTCGAGGCTGGTGCCGGCCGCGATGTCGCAGAGGTCCAGCACGTTGTTGCCGTTGCAGTCGCCCAGGCCGGGCACGATGTAGGCCGAGCCGGAGCTGTTGCCGGCGTCGTCGTCCGCGAAGGCGCCCAGAACGGCCTGGTCCTCGGACAGGCCCACGGCCGTCGCGAGTGCGTCGCCCGCCGCGCCGTCGGAGGCGCGGATCTTGGCATCGCGCACCCACGCCGCGCCGTTGAACCGGTACACGTAGGCCGAGCCGGAATTGCTGCCCTTGTCGTCGTCGCCGGGGGCACCGACGACGATCGTGGCCCCCGCGACGGCCACGGCGGTACCGAATGCGTCACCGGCTGCGCCGTCGCCGGCGAGCAGCTTGGCGGTCTGCGTCCAACCATTGCCGCCGAGGGCGAACACGTACGCCGAACCGGACAGCAGCCCGGCATCGTCGTCCGACCGCGCGCCGATTACGACCAGATTGCCGCTCACGCTGACGGCCGCGCCGAACTCCTGCCCGGGCCCCCCGTCGCCGGCGCGCAGCTTCGCATCCTGCAACCACTGGGCGCCGTCGTAGCGGAACACGTACGCGGCGCCCGCGTCCGGACCGAGATCGTCGTCGGCGTACGCGCCGATCACGGCGGTGTTGCCGGACAGGTCCACGCTGTAGCCGAACTGGTCGCCCGGCTGGCCGTCGAGCGCTCGGATCTTGCGCTCGAAGGCCCAGTTCGTGCCGTTGAAGCGGAAGGCGTACGCGGCGCCCGACTCGGTGCCGCTGTCGTCCACGCCGTACGCGCCCACCAGCACGACGTTGCCCGAGACGGCGACGGAGTAGCCGAAGAAGTCGTTCGCGGCACCGTCCGGCGCCACCAGTCGCGTCTCGAACACCCAAGACGTGCCGTTGTTGCGGTACACATAGACCGAGCCCGAGCTGCTGCCGGACTGGTCGGTCCCGAACGCGCCGATCACGGCCACGTCGCGGGAGATGTCCACCGCGAAACCGAACAGATCGCCCGCTGCGCCGTCGGGCGGAATCAGCCGCGCCATCTGCGTCCAGCCGCTTCGCCAACGGAAGACGTACGCTGCGCCGGCCGTCGGCCCGCCAAGTTCGCCCGGCGCGCCGGCCACGACATAGTCGCCGTCGATCGCGACCGCGATGCCGAGCCGCGCGTTGGCCGTCGCGTCGCCGGCGACGAGCTTGGCGGTTTCATCCCCGAAGCAGAACGCCTGCGCGGCGGACGTCAGACCTCCGACCAGCAGCGGCAGGACGAAATGCGCGCGACACCGACGGAGCATGGCGGCTTCCTTTCCCCACAGGCCCGCCTCGCTGCCACAGGAACAAGGTCACGCACGGAGTCCCAGCGCCGCGGCAGCGTTACGGGTCTGGTTATCACTCCGCCGCAGAAGTCGATTTCGGGCGGGTTTCACGCGGCTACGTGACCGAAGCGATTCGTGAGCGTTGGGCGGCAGTGCGCTGCCCAGAAGCGCCTCCAACGCCCCAGATGCGCGACCAGGCCGCGGCGAAGCGCGCAAAGGCCCCGCGCAACGGCCCGTCGGGCGTCCGCCCAGCCCCGCGGCGTCCCAAACCCGGTCAGCTTGCGCATGATCAGCCCCAGGTTGAACGCCGCGGTGTGAATCAGGTAGCGCTTGGCGATGTTCTCCCGACCGCGTAGGTACACCCGCCGCATCCCGCCGTCATCCAGCACGTGCTCGAAGCTGCGCTCCACCAGCTCGCCACGTTTGCGCTGCAGCGCTTTCCAGCGCCGGCCACGCCGCCGCCGCCGGTTGCGATACACCGCCCGCTGCGCCTGACGCTTGAAGGCCTGCTCCTGCGGGTCACGCGCCGTCCACGTCTGCCGCCCGCGATCGGGTTCACTGACGTAGCCCCGCAGCTCCACTTCTTCCAGGTTCACCAGCGTCTGGGCACTGTGATAGCCCTTGTCCGTCACCACGTCCTGGACATGCAGCTCACCCGTGTCGGCCGGCACCGTCTCGGCTTCCCGCACTTCCTGCAGCGACGTGCAAGCCTGCTCCAGCGTCCCCCACATCGTGGTCGTATCGCCCTCATCGGCCGGGTGCACCGCCGGGGCCACGATCGCCCCTGTTTCCAGGTCCACGGCATGCTCGTTCTTGTACGCCAGATGCGTCGTGCCGTCCTTCAGCTTCGCCACCTTCGCGTCCGGATCGTGCGGATTGAACCAGTCCTCGTTGCTGCACTTCCTGCCTTTGCGCTGCCGGTCAAACTTCGCCAAATCCTCCGCCGTCGGGGTCTCCATGCCCGACGCCTTGGCCAGGTCCGTCAGGAACTCCCGATAGCTCTGCCCCGTCTCCCGCCGCACAATCGACCGCATCGCCGCATTCGCTTCCAGCGTCGAGGCATCCACGCCCAACACGCGCCCCTTGAGTAACTCGTGCTCGACCAGCCGCTTCAGCACCCAGTCGAACACCGCCTGGTGCGTCTCCAGGTCGATCCGCAGCCGCGTACGATTGAG
>CALGJV010000042.1 GCA_937928595.1 uncultured Phycisphaerae bacterium
CGTCGGCGCGGGCGGGCCGAACCCGACGGCTACGCCGGTCTGCGTTCCGCCTTGCAGCAGGTCGGGGGCGTCGTCGTTGCGGGCCGGGATGAAGTACGTGCCGACCGGGAACAGCCCGGTGATGCTCCGTTGGATGCCGAAGGTGAGCGTGGGCGAGTTGGCCCGCGGATAGCCGTCCGGGTCGAAACCGCCGAAGGGCTCCGGTAACGCCGTAAACGTCACCAGCCAGGGCACCGGCACGACGACATCCACGTTGCTGTAGCTGCCCGCGAGGGTCGTGCCGCCGCCCATCGTGCCCGAATCGGTGTGCGTACCGCCTTTTTCCGCCCCGACGCCGTCATCGCCCGTGCCGATCGTCGCGCCGCCGCTGCCGGTCGCGCCGACCGAGTCCCGGGCGATCACCTCACCGGCGGCGCCGGTATCCGCGTCGATCCCGCCGGTCCACGCGCTGTCGCCCGCTTTCTCGCCGCTGCTGCCGGTCACGATGAACAGCCCACCGCCGACCGTCTGGCCAGGGAACCGATGTGCATCGGACGGCCGCCGCACCGCGAAGACGATCATCTCGTACAACCGCGGGTCCGAGCCGGAACCATAGCCGACACGGCGGTAGAACCCGACCCAGCTCACGCGCCGCGTATCGAGCTTCCGGGCCCAGACCGTCCGATCGCAGCCTTGGGGGACGGCATAGGGGCTCTGAACGAAGTCACGCGGACGGGCCCAGCCGCCGTCGCCCGCCAGCGGCGGGTACACCATCGCCGACAGCGGCAGCGGCGGACGCACGAATGCCGCATCGCCGGTGGCGGGGCACGTCTCCCTGCAGCGCAGGTCGTCGCTGAGCGTCCCGAACCAGCCGCTGACCTGCGACTCGGGCCAGTTCTGCCACTGGTCCGGCGGGTTGGGCCCCGGGAACAGCGCGTAGTCGACCGGCAGCGGGCGGACCTTGATGATCGGCTCCCAGACGCGGTTGAACTGCCCCGTCGCCTCGTCACGCGGCACGAACAGGCCCGTTTCCCGCATCGGGCGATTCCAGTCGCCCGGACGGTCCGGATCCAGCACGGAACCCCGCAGCACCAGCGACTGTTCCATCAGGTCCAGGCCGTACTGCACCGCCGCCTCGCCGGTCGCGAGGTTGGCCGATTCCTCCAGGTAACGGGCCCCGATCGGCAGCGCTCCGCCGATGACCAGCAGCCCCATGCCCAGCAGGGCCAGTGCGATCATCAGTTCCGCCAGGCTGAACGCCCGGCGACGCCGCGGCGGCGGTCCCGCCGCCCTCGGCCACGCGGGTTCCCAGGGCCCGCGTCGCGGTTGCGCAGCCACCCGCACGTTCATCCCAAGCCCAGCTTGCGGCAGCATGCGAAAACCTCACTGCGGCCGCGGTCGCGCGGCGGACAGCCCGCCGCCGTACCGCTGAGCCAGATACGCCCGCCCCTTCTCGCGCAAGAAGTCCTGGCGGGCCTCAGCCACTCCGTTCGTTCCTCCATAGGGCCCCAGCGCGACGAACGGCTCGCGCCGGTACAGCACCAGCCCCGAAAAACCGAAACGCTGGTAGTCCCGCGCCGGGTTGTTCGGAGCGGACGGATCGCGGTACACCTCGTAACCGGCCGCGGGCGAGTACGCCCGCAGCGGGTAGGGCCGCGGCCGGGCCGTGCCCAGGCCGGTCTTCGGATCGACGACCAGCAGGAAATCGTCCGCGTTCAGCAGATCGCCGCTATACCCGTCGCTCCCGACGACCTGCTCTGCATTGTAACGAAACTGCCCGATGCGCCCGTTCAGAACCAGCCCCGTCCCCAACCGGTTGTAGGTAATCTGGCCGATGACGGCCCGCTCGTTCGACAGCGCCTCGACCGGCGCGGCCCAGACGTCCTCCGGCAACACCACCGCATCGACCCCCTCCCGCCGGGAGAAGTACTCCTTGAACCTCACGACATTCGGTTGGGGGTTGTCCGGGTCGTACGCCACGCCCGTGTACGAGTACACGACGGCGTGCTGCCGGCCCGGGGCCCCCGCCAGCCCGGTCTTCTCGCTGATGTCCCAGTCGCCGGGCAGCAGCCGCAGCGCCGCCATGTTCACGTCCGCGACAGCCGTGTAGTACGCCCGCGTCAGCGCCACGTTGAGCGTCTGCGAAGCGCCGCTGAGGCGGGCCTGGGCGTTCATCACGCTCAGCCCCGGGATCGCCAGCGCCAGCACGATTACCACGAGCGAGATCACGACGATCAGTTCGACGATCGTGAACGCGGCCCGCCGACCGGCCGACCGGCCCGTCGTGTGCGTGTTTCCGGACTGAACCGCGATGCGCTGCAAGCCCATTCTCCAGGTCAGGTTGCCCAGCGCTTTCATTCTAAAGAGGTGCCGACTGTCCAATCCCGCGCCCCAGCGGGCAGCGGTTACGGCACGAATCCGAACAGACGCGTCTCGGGATCAGCCGGGTTCAGGTCGCCCTCGCCGACCGCCCGAACCCAGCCGCCATCCCGCGCCGCCTGACCGACGATCGCCCCACTGGCGCGGTTCACCGCGGCCGCGACCGGCGACGGCAGCGGAATGCTGAAGATCCAGTCGTCGCGCGTGTCGCCGCCGGCGTCGGCCACTTCCTTCGGTACGCCGCGCGACCGCAGCGCGGGCAGCCGGTCGGTCACGCGCCAGCCCGGGACACCGTTGAAATCGAGCTTGTACTCCAGCTTCACGTAGAGGAGGTAGTCCAGCGGGACGCCCCAGACGTCGTAAAAGCCGAGCACGTCGACGGCGCCGTCCTCTCCCGGTTCCGGCGGGCGCCCGCGGGGGTTCACCATCTCCGGGCTGCCGGCCGGAAGCTTCGCGATCGCGGCCGGCGGCACCTGACTCAGCGCGTCGCCGCCGAGCACGGCCAGGTACGTGTACAGCGCGCGGATGTCGTTGTTCCTCGTATCGCCGTCATTGATCG
>CALGJV010000043.1 GCA_937928595.1 uncultured Phycisphaerae bacterium
CATGAGCAACTTCCTCGACCGCCTGCTGTTCTTCACCCAGGACAAGGCCCCCTTCGCCAACGGCCACGGCGTGGTCACGCGGGAGGACCGGCGCTGGGAAGACGGCTACCGCAAGCGCTGGCAGCACGACAAGATCGTCCGCTCCACGCACGGCACCAACTGCACCGGCTCGTGCAGCTGGAAGATCTACGTCAAGGGCGGCATCGTCACCTGGGAGACGCAGCAGACCGACTATCCGCGCACGCGCCCGGACATGCCGAACCACGAGCCGCGCGGCTGCTCGCGCGGCGCCAGCTACTCCTGGTACCTGTATTCGGCCAACCGGGTGAAGTACCCACTGGTGCGCGGCCGCCTGGTGCGGCTGTGGCGCGAGGCGCGCAAGACGATGGACCCAGTGGCCGCCTGGGCGTCGATCCAGAACGACCCGGCCAAGCGGCGCGAGTACCAGGGCAAGCGCGGGCTGGGCGGCTTCATCCGCAGCACCTGGGACGAGGTCAACGAAATCATCGCCGCCGCCAACGCGTACACGGTCAAGACCTACGGGCCGGACCGCGTCATCGGCTTCTCGCCGATCCCGGCGATGTCGATGGTCAGCTACGCCGCCGGCAGCCGCTACCTCAGCCTGATCGGCGGCGTGTGCATGAGCTTCTACGACTGGTACTGCGACCTGCCACCGTCCAGCCCGATGACCTGGGGCGAGCAGACCGACGTGCCCGAGTCCGCCGACTGGTACAACGCCACCTACATCATCGCCTGGGGCAGTAACGTCCCGCAGACGCGCACACCCGACGCGCACTTCTTCACCGAGGTCCGCTACAAGGGCGCCAAGACGGTGGCGATCACGCCGGACTACTCCGAGGTCGCCAAGCTCGCCGACGTCTGGCTGCATCCCAAGCAGGGCACCGACGCCGCGCTCGGCATGGCGCTCGGGCACGTGATCCTGAAGGAGTTCCACCTCGGCAACCGCAAGTCGGCGTACTTCACCGAGTACTGCCGCCAGTACACCGACATGCCGATGCTGGTGATGCTGCGCGCCGACGGCGGCCGCTACGTGCCGGACCGCTACCTGCGCGCCAGCGACTTCGACGACCAGCTCGGCCAGGGCAACAACCCCGAATGGAAGACGGTCGGCATCGACGAGGCCAGCGGCGAGATCGTGCTGCCCAACGGCTCGATCGGCTTTCGCTGGGGCGAGCAGGGCGAGAACGTCGGCAAGTGGAACCTCGAGAAGCGCGACGCGCGCAACGGCGGCGAGGTCAAGCTGGCGTTGACGCTGCTGGGGGCCGCCGGCAACGAGACCGCGCCGGTGGCGTTCCCCTACTTCGGCGGCGTCGAGAACGAGCACTTCACCGCCAGTCCGTTCAAGGACGTGCTGGTGCGCAACGTGCCGGCGCGGCGGCTGTCGCTCGGCGGCCGCGAGGTGCTGGTGGCCACAGTGTTCGACCTGCTGGCCGCCAACTACGGCATCGACCGCGGCCTCGGCGGCGACCATCTCGCCGCGAGCTACGACGACAACGCGCCGTACACGCCGGCGTGGCAGGAGCGAATCACCGGCGTGGAGCGCGCCGCGGTGATCCGCCTGGCGCGCGAGTTCGCCGAGAACGCGCACAAGACGCGCGGCAAGAGCATGGTGATCATCGGCGCAGCGATGAACCACTGGTACCACTCGGACATGAACTACCGGTCGGTCATCAACATGCTGATGATGTGCGGCTGCGTCGGCCAGAGCGGCGGCGGCTGGGCGCATTACGTCGGCCAGGAGAAGCTGCGGCCGCAGACCGGCTGGGTGCCGCTGGCCTTCGCCACCGACTGGATCCGTCCGCCGCGGCAGCAGAACTCGACCTCGTTCTGGTACGCGCACACCGACCAGTGGCGCTACGAGAAGCTGACGGTCGACGAGATCCTGTCGCCGCTCGCCGACAAGGGGCAGTTCAAGGGCAGCCTGATCGACTTCAACGCCCGCTCCGAGCGGATGGGCTGGCTGCCGTCGGCGCCGCAGCTCCAAACCAACCCCTTGCAGGTGTGCCGCGACGCCGCCGCTGCCGGCCTCGACCCGAAGGACTACGCGGTCAGGAGCCTGAAGGAAGGCAAGCTGAAGCTGTCCTGCCTCGACCCGGACAACCCGGCCAACTGGCCGCGCAACCTGTTCGTCTGGCGCTCCAACCTGCTCGGCTCCTCGGGCAAGGGGCACGAGTACTTCCTCAAGCACCTGCTCGGAACCACGCACGGCGTGCTCGGCAAGGACTTGGGCGAGGAAGGCGCGGCCAAGCCGCTCGACGTCAAGTGGCGCGACCCCGCCCCGGAGGGCAAGCTCGACCTGCTGGTGACGATCGACTTCCGCATGAGCACGACGGCGCTCTACTCCGACATCGTGCTGCCCACCGCCACTTGGTACGAGAAGAACGACCTGAACACCTCCGACATGCACCCGTTCATCCACCCGCTGTCCACGGCGGTGGATCCGGCCTGGCAGGCTAGATCCGACTGGGAGATCTTCAAGGGCATCGCGCGCAAGTTCTCCGAGGTCTGCGTCGGCCACCTCGGCGTCGAGAAGGACCTCGTGCTCACGCCGACGCTGCACGACACGCCGACCGAACTCGCGCAGCCGCTCGAGGTGCGCGA
>CALGJV010000044.1 GCA_937928595.1 uncultured Phycisphaerae bacterium
TGCCGCTCAGCCCGGCCGAAATCGACGGGCTGCTGTGGATGCGCGAGGAGGAGAAGCTCGCGCGGGACGTGTACACGGCGCTCGGTGCCGCCTGGGAGGCGCCCATCTTCGCGAACATCGCCGCCAGCGAGCAGCAGCACATGGACGCGGTCCTGACGCTGCTCAACCGCTACCAGCTCGCCGACCCGGCCGCGGGGAAGGATCCCGGCGAGTTCACCAACCCGGACCTGCAAGCGCTGTACGACACGCTGGTCGAGCGCGGCCTGACGTCGCGCGAGGAAGCGTTCCAGGTCGGTGTCCTGATCGAGCAGGCGGACATCGCCGATCTCGACGCCCGCTTGCCGGACGTGACGCACGCCGACATCCGCCGCGTGTACACGAACCTGCGCGCCGCGTCCGTGAAGCAACTGGCCGCGTTTGAGCGCCAGCTCACAACCCTCTGCCCGCCGGGCGGCGCGAGTCCGATGCCGAACGGGCCCGGCGCCCGCAGCGGCGCGGCCCTGTCGACCGGCCGCGACGGCACGGGGCAAGGCGCCGCGCACCGCTACCGCGGCGAGCGCGACTGCCCGAACGGCGGCGTGTGCCCGAACGGCGGCGTCGGTCCGGGCGGGGGTCCCGGACCGCGGGCCCGCTGCGGCCGGTGATCCTGCCACGAACCCGCGTCCGCTCACGATTGCGGCGGCCGGCCGCTGCTCGAGGGGCCGCTACCCCTGCGGCCCCTCTTCCTCCGCCGCCTCGCGATCGCGCTGCCGGCGGAGCGCGTCCCACTCCTCCTTCGTCAGGTTCACCTCGCGCGCCTGGCTGCCCTTGTACTCGCCCACGATGCCGGCCTCGTACATCTGGTCGATCAGGCGCGACGCCCGGCCGTAGCCGATCGTCAGCCGCCGCTGGAGCAGGCTCACCGACCCGCGGCCGGTCTCGAGCACGATCTCGACGGCCTGGTCGAACAGCTCGTCGCGCTCGCCGCCGCCCGCGGCGTCGCTGCCGGGGATCCGGACCAGCTCGGGGTGATACTGCGGGGCGCGCTGCTCGCGGCAGTGCTTGACGACGCGCCGCAGCTCCTCGTCGTCGACGAACGTTCCCTGGGCCCGCACGAGCTTCGAGCTGCCCGGCGGCAGGAACAGCATGTCGCCCTGCCCCATCAGCACCTCGCCGCCGTTCTGGTCCAGCACGATGCGCGAATCCAGCCGGCTGGCGACGCGGAACGCGATCCGGCAGGGCAAGTTGCTCTTGATCAGGCCCGTCACCACGTTGGCCTGCGGCCGCTGCGTGGACACGATCAGGTGAATGCCGACGGCGCGGCTCTTCTGCGCGATCCGGCAGAGGTAGAACTCGACCTCCTTGGCCGAGGTCATCATCAGGTCGGCCAGCTCGTCGATGATGATGACGATGTACGGCAGGTGGACCGGGATCTTGGTCAGCTCGTCGTCGCTGGCGGGCTGGAGCCGCTCGCGCAGGCCGTCGCGTCCGAGCCGGTTGTAGCCGCGGATGTCCTTCACCCCGGCCTCGGCCAGCAGCGCATAGCGCTCGTCCATCTTCACCGAGGCCCAGTCCAGAATGCTCTCGGCCTTCGCCACCTCGGTCACGATCGGGCACATCAGGTGCGGCAGATCCTTGTAAGCCGCCATTTCGACGACCTTCGGATCGACGAGGATCAGGTTGACCTCCGACGGACTGCGCGTCAGGAGGAGCGACATGATGATGCTCGTCACGCACACGCTCTTGCCCGAGCCGGTCGTGCCCGCGATCAGCAGGTGCGGCATGCGCGTCAGGTCCGTGACGAGCGGCTGGCCGCTGGCGTCCTTGCCCAGAAACAGCGGCAGGGCCATCGCCTCCCACCGCGGGCCGGCCTGCTCCAGCACTTCCCGCAGCCGGACCTTCTCCTTGTCCACGTTCGGCACCTCGATGCCGATCGTGTTCTTGCCCGGCAGCGGCGCCACCACGCGCACCGCCGGGGCCTTCAGCGCGCGGGCCATGTCGTTGTTCAGCGACGAGATCTGGCTGACCTTGATGCCCGGCGCGAGCTTCAGCTCGAACACGGTGATGACCGGCCCGGTCTCGATCGCCACCACCTCGACGTCCAGCCGGAACTCCTTGAGCGTCTGCTCCAGGATGTAGGCCTTGTCCCGGCAGGCCGCCTCGATCGCCGCCTTGTCCATCGCGATGCTGCGCTCCAGCAACGCCACCGGCGGCAGCTCGTACGGGTCGTCCGCGGGCGCGCTGCGCGGCACGGGCACCGGCTTCGATCGCGGGCGGGGCGGTGTCGGCCGCGGCACCGCAATTTCGCGAATGATGGGGCCCTTCTGGAACAGCGGGGCGTCCACCGGCTCCGTCCCGGGGGGCGCCTCCGTCTCGACGGGTTCCTCCTCCGACTCGTCCCCCGCCGCGTCCGTCGCGGCGGCGTCCTCATCGGATTCCGCGTCATCGCGGGGCTCCACGGCAGGGCCGACGGAGCACGCCGGCGGCCGCGTCGCTGCCCGCGGTGCCGCCGCTTCCTCTTCCGGTTGCGGCCGGCCGCGGTTGATGGCCGGCGTCGAGCGCGGGGTCGGCTCGGCGGACTTGCTCCCGCCATTGCTGCCGGTCAGGCGGCTCGACAGCCCGGCGACGCTCTGGGCGACGCTGCCGGCCACGGCGGCACCGGCGCTGGCGACCGCGCTGCCGCCCCGGGCCAGCACCGGAGCCGAGTGGGTTCCGGCCCAGGTCAGCCCCCGCAGCAGGCCCACGACCAGGCTGTCGGCCGCGAGCAGCAGGCCCACGATCAGGCCGGCCGCGAGGAGCATCCCGGTGGCGAACGTATCGCAGCGCTGGACGAAGAACGCGGCGGTGGCGGTGCCGACGAGGCCGCCGGGACCGGTCACGAGGTGCCGTCCGCCGGGATCCAGGAGCAGCGCGGCACCCGCGGCGGCGGCCGCCGTGACCAGCAGGAGGCCGACCAGCCGGAGCCAGAGGTCGGTCAGCGGGACGCCGCGGGACCAGGCGAAGAGCATGACGTTGAGCAGCGCGAGCACGGGATAGACGGCGACGCCCAGCCAGGTGAAGGCGTGGAAGGCGAGCCAGGCGCCCAGCAGGCCTGCGAGATTGTGGACGCGGTCGGGGGGCGGCCAGACGGTGGTGGACGGCGGGTCGGCGATGCTGAAGCTGAGCACGCAGGTCCAGGCGAACAGGCACGCGAGCCAACCGACGGCAACGCCGCAGAATCGCAGAGCCGCCTGGCGCTGGAGCGTGCGGGGCATGGGCCATCCCTGAGCATGCGGCGGCCCGACATCCGATTCGGGCCGGTCCGGGTCCGCGCGCCGATGATATCGCGGCGGAACCGGGATTGCGATATTCTGCGGCCCTTGCGGGTCTCCGAGCGACGGACGGGGCGGTCGGGGCCCGCGGAGGCATCGCGCCGCATGGCCCGCAGCAACGCACTCACCGCCGCGCTGGCCGGCTTCGGGGCCGGTACGCTCGCGACGCTGGCCAACTTCGGCCGGTTCTGGCTGTTCAGCCTGCACGCACTGTCGTTCGTGCCGGTCGAGCTGGTGACGGTGCGCGGCTGGCGGCGACTGCTGCCGCAGTGCTTCCACATCGGGGCCTGCTCGGTGCCCGTCATCATGCTGACCGGCATGTTCATCGGCATGGTGCTGATCGTGCAGGGCTACGAGCAGTTCGACGCGGCCGGGCTGCGCGACCGGCTGGGGGCGATCGTCAACATCTCGATCGCGGCCGAGCTGGGGCCGGTGCTGGCCGGCGTGATGCTGGCCGGGCGCGTGGGCGGGGCGCTGGCGGCCGAGCTGGGCACAATGAACGTGACGGAGCAGCTTCTGGCGCTGCGGTCGATGGGGGCCGACCCGGTGCGGCACCTGGTCGTGCCGCGGTTCCTGGCGTGTCTGTTCCTCACCCCGCTGCTGACGGCCTACGCGGACCTGCTGGGCGCGCTGGGCGCCTTCGGGATCTTCGTGGGCGTGTACGGCGGCCCGCCGGAGCCGTACTGGGCGTTCACGCGCGAGATCGTGCAGCTCTGGGACCTGGGCACGGGCCTCATCAAGGCGCTGTTCTTCGGCGCGGCCATCGGCCTGGTGAGCTGCTACAAGGGCTTCCACTGCCGCCCCGGCGCGGAAGGCGTGGGCCAGGCCTGCACGCAGAGTTTCGTCGTCAGCTTCATCCTGATCCTGATGCTCGACTTCTTCCTGAACGTGGTGCTGAACGGGCTGTACAGCGTGTGGTACGGCTACCGGTCGCTGATCTGAGGCGCGGCGGATGAGCGACACCGATCCCATCATCGAGCTGCGCGGCGTGACGAAGACGTTCGGCCGGCAGCGCGTCCTGGACGAGATCGACCTGCGCGTCGAGCGCGGCCGCAATACGGTCATCGTGGGCCGTTCCGGCACGGGCAAGAGCGTGCTGCTCAAGCACATCGTCGGCCTGCTGCGCCCGGACCGCGGTGCGGTGTACTTCGCCGGGCAGCGGATCGACACCCTCGGCGAGCGGGCCCTCGTGCCGATCCGCCAGCAGATCAGCTTCGTGTTCCAGCTCAACGCCCTGTTCGACTCGATGACCGTGCTCGAAAACGTCGCCTTTCCGATGACGGAGAACCAGCGCGGACGACTCGACCACCGCAAGATCCGCGCGCTGGCGGAGCGCTGCCTCGAGATGGTCGGGCTGCGGGGTTTCGAGCGCAAGCGGCCCGCGGAGCTGTCGGGCGGTGAGCGCAAGCGCGTGGCCCTCGCGCGGGCCATCGCCCTCGATCCGCCGCCGCGCGTCATCCTCTACGACGAGCCGACGGCCGGCCTGGACCCGCAGCGCTCCGACGCGATCAACAAACTCATCCGCCGGCTCCAGGAGCATGTCCACGTCACGGGCGTGATCGTCACCCACGACATGAAGAGCGCCGCCGAAGTCGGCGACCGGCTGCTCGTGCTCTGGAACGGGCGCTTCATCGCCGACGGACCGCCCACGGAGGTGCTCCAGGCCCGGGACGAGCACGTCCGCCGTTTCGTGCAGGGCATCGCGGAACCGGAGGACCTGCGCCTCATCAACGCATAGCTCACTACTTCCCATAAAATCGAGCACCACGGCCACGCCGGACCGTTTATGGGCCGGCGGCCGCGAACATCCGGCCGCCCGGCATTTTCGCGAAAGGTTTACCGGCCGGCGGCCGATACTACCACTAGAGCGAGCGCGAGTACGGGCGCGTACCGTCGTCGAGGGATCGGCGGCGGACCCACCCTTGGGTCAATTACCCGGCCAACATGGAGGGCCATCCGGCGGAAGCCGCCGTCTGGGCCCGGTAGTGCCCATGGAGGCTGCGAAACAGCATGCGTGAAGTCGTCGCCGCCAGCAGTGTCCCGGTGCGGGGCGCCCCCGTGTCCAACCCCCGGCAGAACCCGCCGCAGCGCCCCGCGGTCCCCGCGGAACAGCGGCCGCCGGGCGATCGGGCGGAGCTGTCCGCCGCGGCCGCGGAGTACCAGGCCGCGCGCGATGCGGCCGTCGCGGCTCGCATGGATGCGATCCGCGCCCAGATCGCGGACGGGACGTACCTCACCCCGGAGAAGCTGGACGTCGTGGTCGAGCGGCTGTTTGCCGAGCTGACGGGTACGTAGGCCCGCATCCGCAGCTTACCCGGACCGGCTCCCGAAAAGCACCGGCCGGCGTTCCACGGATACGTGGGACGCCGGCCGGCGGTGTTTCAGGGCCTCCGCCGGCGGGTCGCGCCGGCGGTTACCCGGGGGGTCAGTACGTGATCGTCAAGTCGTACGTTCCGGACGCGGTGCCGTACCCATCGATGATGATGTAGTACGTCACCCCGCCCGTGAGCGCCACGCCGTCCAACCGCGAGACGTACGGGCTCGAGAAGCTCGGCGTGCTGCAGGCGTCGTCGTTGCAGCCCACCACCGTGCCGGGGCACGTGCCCGCATACACGTACAGCTTCGAGTCGTAGTTCGTC
>CALGJV010000045.1 GCA_937928595.1 uncultured Phycisphaerae bacterium
GACCTGAAGACCACGGACGAGCTGGACTCGTTCGAATTCGCGCTCCGCACCATGGGGTACGTCCATCAGGTCGCGTTCTACCGAGCGCTCGTCGCCATCGCCGGCGGCCACATCCTCCCCGTGCACATTGTGGCCGTCGAGAAGCGCGAGCCGTTCCGCGTCGGCGTCTGGCGGATCGCGTCGGAAGTGCTCGACCAGGCGCAGGCCCAGAACGAGGAGGCGATGGCCGAGCTGCGGCGCTGCCGCGCGACCGGCAACTGGTTCACCCGTTACGAGGAGCTGCGCGTGATTGACCGCCTGTGAACCCGGGCGCGGGGCCGGGTGGCGTGGCCGTCAACCCCACACCTCCTCCCCCTCGCTCGAAACGGCCCGGACTCCCTGCACCGGCCCCGCGCCCGGATTCATGGCAGAAGGCACGAAACCACAGAGGCACGAAGGCACAAAGGAGGACGAGCACATGAAGCTGCTGGAACAGGTGCAACGGGGCGTGGTCAGCGCCCCGCGGCGAACGGTGATTTACGGCGTCGGCGGCGTGGGCAAAAGCACGTTCGCATCGATGGCCCCCCGCCCGATTTTCATCCCCACGGAGGACGGGCTGGCCGGGATCGACTGCCACAGATTCCCGCTGGCGGGCAGCGTCGCCGACGTGATCGCAGCGCTGGGCGAGCTGTACACCGAGCCGCACGAATACCAGACGGTCGTCATCGACTCACTGGACTGGCTCCAGACGCTCATCTTCGCGCGCATCTGCAAGGAGCGCGGCGTCGAGAGTATCGAGGATATCCCCTACGGCAAGGGCTACGTGTTCGCGCTGACGCCGTGGCGCGAGGTGCTGGCCGGGCTGGACGCGCTGCGGAACGACCGCGGCATGGGCGTGATCCTGATCGCCCACGCCCAGATCGAGCGCTTCGCCGATCCACGTTTGGACACGTACGACCGCTACACCCCCCGGCTCCAGAAGCTGGCCTCGGCCCTGATTCAGGAGTGGGCCGACGACGTGTTGTTCGCGACGTACAAGGTCTATACAAAGACCACAACTGAGGCATTCGACCGCAAGCGCGTACAGGGCATCGGCGAGGGCGTGCGGATCCTCTGCACGACCGAGCGGCCAGCGCACGTGGCCAAGAACCGCCTCGGGCTGCCGGACGAGATTCCCCTGGACTACCGCATCTACGCCGCCTTCCTGCGCGGCGAGAACCCCCTGGCTGACACGGAAACCCCCAACCCAGAAGGAGACTGAACGTGGCGAACCTGAACGGCTTTGACGCAGGCGCCGTGGACCCGAACTTCGCGTTCGATCCGGTCCCGGCCGGGAAGTACACGGCGGTGATCACCGCCAGCGAGATGAAGCCCACCAAGAAGGGCACCGGCCAGTATCTGGAGCTGACGTTCCAGATCATCGAGGGCGAGCACAAGGGGCGGAACCTGTGGGCCCGCCTGAACCTCGACAACCCCGACGCGACGGCGGTCAAGATCGCCCGCGCCGAGCTGTCGGCCATCTGCCGGGCGGTGGGCGTGCTGGCTCCGCAGGACTCGGTCGAGCTGCATAACCTGCCGCTGACCGTCAAGGTCGGCGTCAAGAACCGCGACGACACCGGCGAGCCGACGAACGTCATCCGGGGCTACGAGAAGAAGGGCGTGGCCGCGCCGCGACCGGCGGCGATCGGCAACGGGAAGGCGCCATGGCAGCGGTAGCGCCGGTGACGGTCGAGCTGCCCTGGCCGCCGTCGGTGAATCACTACTACCGGCGGGTGGGCGCACGAACGCTGATCAGCCGGGCCGGGCGGGAGTTCCGGCGACGGGTGGCGCGCATTCTGGCAGCGCGCCGCCTGTCGCCGGCGCAAGGCCGGCTGGCGGTGACGGTGGAGGTGTTCCCGCCCGACCGCCGGCGCCGCGATATCGACAACCTGCTGAAGGCCGTGCTCGACGCCTGCCAGCACGGCGGGGCGTTCCCCGACGACAGCCGCATCGTCTGGCTGCTGATCCACCGCATCCAAGTCGTGCGCGGCGGGCGCGTGATCGTGACGATCCGCGACCTGGCCAGCGACCAACAGCCGCCCAGCGACGCGACCATCTGGTCCCCATCCCTGAACTGAGAGGGGAACTCCGTATGGCTGAGCAACTGATCGACATGTCGGTCGTGCGGATCGACGGCGACACGCAGCCGCGCACGGCCATCAATCCGGGCATCGTGCAGGAATATGCTGAGACGCTGGAGGCGGGCGTCGAGTTCCCCGCCGTGACGGTCGTACACGATGGTGCGACGTACTGGCTCGTGGACGGGTTCCACCGCTTCTTCGCCCACCGCCGGCTGAACCGCGCGCAGATCAAGGCCGACCTGATCGCCGGCGAGCTGGCCGACGCCCGCTGGCTGAGCGTGGCGGCGAACAAGGCGCACGGCCTCCGACGCACGAACGAGGACAAGGCGAAGGCGGTCGTGCGGGCGCTGAAGTTGAAGCCCGACCTCAGCAACCCGGCACTCGCGGAGCACGTGGGCGTCAGCGTCGAGATGGTGCGACGCTACCGGGAAGTCCTGGACCGCCAGGTTGCAACGGTTGCAACCTCACCGACCGGGTCGGGTGCGCCAGCGGCGCACCGGACCGGTCGCGTCGGGCGGGATGGTAAGCGCTATCCCGCCAGGTCCGCCAAGCGCCGCGCCGCGAAGCCCGCCGTCGCCAGGAACGCCCACCAGCCGGTGCGCAACGGCCGTCCCATGCCCGCGATGACCGCCCTCAACATGCCCCACGACCCGCTCATGGGGGCCCGCGCCCTGATCGGCCAGTTCAGCGCGGACTACCTCCGCGCCCTGGTCGCATTCCTGAGCAAGCACCTGGAAGGAGCCACGGTATGAAACTCGATGATCTTTTCGTCCGCAAGGACATGTACAGCTTCATCACGATCGTCACCCCGCAGATCGCCGAGGACTGGCTGCAGGCCAACACGCACAATCGCGAGCTCCGCGAGTCGCGGGTGAACTACTTCATCGGCGAGATCAAGGCCGGCCGCTGGCGGCTCACCCACCAGGGCATCGCCTTCGGCAGCAATCGCGTGCTGCTGGACGGTCAGCACCGGCTGTGGGCCATCGCCCTTTCCGGAGCGAGCGTGCCGGTGCTGGTCGTCGTCAACGTGCCGCCCGACTCGCTGGAGGCCATCGACGTCGCGATGCGCAGCGTCGCGGACATCCTGACCCTCGACGGCAGCGTCGGCAAGGTATCCAAGCACATGCTGAGCACGCTGCGCGCGATGTTCGTCACGACGCCGCGCCGCCGCTCGCCCGGCGAGGAGCGCGACCTGCTGGTGCGGCACTTCGACGCGGTGCACTTCGCGGATGAGGCGATCTCCAGCGCGCGCATGCCCGGCGTGGCCACCGCCGTCATTCGGGGTGTCCTGGCCCGGGCGTGGTACTCGGCCGACCTCGATCGGCTGCGGGAGTTCGCGCAGGCCATGCAGACGTGCAGCAACGAAGGCCCCGTGGGGCTGCTCATCCAGTACCTGATCCGGAATCGAGGTGGCGCACACGGGTACGGGCAGCGGGTGGACACGTATCGCCGGACGGCGCGAGCGCTGTCCGCGTTCCTCAATGGCGAGCAACTGTCGCGACTGTATCCCTGCGACAGGGAACTGTTTCCCCTGCCCGAAGAAGCCCAGCCGGCGGTCGCGTGATGCAGCTCCGTCCGTACCAGCTTGAGGCCGTCGAGGCCGTGTACCGGCACCTGCGCGAGCGGGAGGACAACCCGTGCGTCGTCATCCCGACCGCCGGCGGCAAGACGCCGGTGATCGCCACGATTTGCCGCGACGCGGTGCAGCTGTGGGGCGGCAAGGTGCTGATCCTGGCGCACGTGAAGGAGCTGCTCGAGCAGGCGGCCGAGAAGCTGCGGGCCGTCGCGCCCGACCTGCCGTTCGGCCTGTACTCGGCCGGGCTGAACCGGCGCGACCTGGGCTACGCGGTCACGATCGCCGGCATTCAGAGCGTATACGAGCGCGCCGCCGACATCGGGCGCGTCGACCTGGTGATCGTCGACGAGGCGCACCTCATTCAGCCCGACGGCGAGGGCATGTACCGCACGCTGCTGGCGGACCTGCGGGCGATCAACCCCCGGCTGCGGGTCATCGGCTTCACGGCCACGCCGTTCCGGATGCGTATGGGCACGATCTGCGCCGCGGAGAACATCCTCAACGCGGTCTGCTACGAAATCGGCGTCCGCGAACTGATCGTCCAGGGCTACCTCTGCCCGCTGCGCACGAAGGCCGGCACGCACAAGCCGGACACGGACCAGCTGCACGTCCGCGGCGGCGAGTATGTGGCTGGCGAGGTCGAGAACCTGATGAACGAGGCGGGCCTGGTCGCCTCGGCCTGCCGGGAGATCGTGGAGTACACGCAGGACCGTAAGAGCGTGCTGATCTTCGCGTCGGGCATCCGCCACGGACAGCACATCGCGCGCGTGCTCCAGGAACGGCACGGCGTCGAGTGCGGTTTCGTCTGCGGCGACACGTTGCCGTTCGAGCGCGATCAGACGTTGCGTCGCTTCCGCGCCGGCACGCTGAAGTACCTGTGCAACGTCAACGTCCTGACGACGGGCTTTGACGCTCCGAACATCGACTGCGTGGCGATCCTGCGGCCCACGCTGTCGCCGGGGCTGTGGTATCAAATGGTCGGCCGTGGCTTCCGCCTGCATCCGGGCAAGACCGACTGCCTCGTACTCGACTTCGGCGGCAATGCGCTGCGGCACGGCCCGGTCGATGCGCTGCGCGTCACCGAGCCCGGGTCGGGCACCGGCGCGGCCCCGGCCAAGGAATGCCCGGCATGCCACGAGGTCATCGCCGCCGGCTACGCCCGGTGCCCGCAATGCGGCCACGAGTTCCCGCCTCGACAGCGAACACGCCATGAGGCCCGGGCCAGTGACGCCGGCATCCTTTCCGGCCAGTCCACGCGGGCTGGGTACGAGGTCACGGACGTCTTCTACGCCGTCCACACGAAGCGCGGCGCGCCGCCCGACGCGCCCCGCACCATGCGGGTCGACTACCGGATCGGCTTCCAGACGTACGTCTCCGAGTGGATCTGCTTCGAGCACCCGGGCTACCCACGCCGCAAGGCCGAGCAGTGGTGGCGGGCCCGGTCGAACGAGCCGGTGCCGGAGACGGCC
>CALGJV010000046.1 GCA_937928595.1 uncultured Phycisphaerae bacterium
GACCCTGCGCGGGATCCCAGGGCGCGATGCGCTGCGCCGACGCATCGAGCAGCTCGACGCCAGTGCGCCGGCGCGCGTCACCGACGTCACGCGCATCGCGACGGGGCAGCTGTTCTACGAGCGCCGCGGCGCCAAGGATGACCAGTTCAAGCTGTTCGTGCGCGACGGCCTGTCTGGCCGCGAACGGCTGCTGTTCGACCCGGAGCGGCTGCGCAAGGCCACCGGCAAGCCGCACGCCATCAACTACTACAGCCCCTCTCCCGATGGCCGCTGGGTGGCGATCGGCGTCTCGGCGGCCGGCTCGGAGGACGCCTCCCTTCGCTTTCTCGACGTGGCCAGCGGCCGTCAGATCGGGCCGGAGATCCCGCGCGCCCGCTTCGGGATGCTGAGCTGGTCGCCGGACAGCGCCGAACTGTATTTCCACCGCCTGCAGAAGCTCGAGCCCGGCATGCCGCCGACCGAGCTGTACCAGCGCAGCAGCGCCGTGGTGATGGAGCCCGGCGCCGGCGAGGACAGCATCCGCACCCTGCTGACGGCGGGCAAGGATCTTGGCGTGCCCCCAACCGAGATGCCGTTCGTGGTCATCGATCCCTCGGGGCGGGCGGCGGCGATCGTCGTCGATGGGGTCTCGCCGGAACTGACCATCTGGCGCAGCACACTGGCAGCGATCCGAGCCGGCAAGCCAGATTGGCAGCCACTGGTCCGCCGCGAGGACCAGGTCACCGACGTCACGCTCAGCCGCGACCGGATCTTCGCGCTGACCTACCGCGATGCGCCGCGCTACAAGCTGATCGCCGGCCAGATCGACAGCTTCGCGCCGCTGACGGCGCCGGTGATCATTCCCGAGAGCGAGCGGGTGTTGACCGGGATCGCCGCCGCGGCCGAGGGCGTTTACGTCAAGGTGCGCGACGGCAACGTCAACCGGCTGCTGCGGCTGGATTACGGCACGACGCAGCCGGTCGAGGTCAAGCTGCCGCTGCTCGGCAGCTTCAGCATCGGTGGGGCGCGCCCCGACCTGCCGGGTGTGCTGCTCGAACTACAGGGGTGGACGCAGGCGCGGCAGATCTATGCCGTCTCGCCCCGCGGCGAGGTGACCAACACCGGGCTGCAGCCCGCCGGACCGTTCGACCGACCGACTGACGTCGTCGCCACGGAGGTCATGGTGCCCAGCCACGACGGCACCTCGGTGCCCATGTCGATCATCCATCGCCGCGGCGTGAAGTTCGACGGCACCAACCCCGTCCTGCTCTACGGCTACGCCGCCTACGGCATCACCGAGTAGCCCTGGTTCAGCTACAGCCGGTTGGCGTGGATGGACGCCGGCGGCGTGTTCGCGGTGGCCAACCCGCGCGGCAGCGGCGTCTTTGGCCGCGCCTGGCACGAGGCGGGCAGGCAGGCGACCAAGCCCAACACCTGGAAGGACTTCATCGCGTGCGCGGAGTGGTTGGTCAAGGCGGGCTGGACGCGGCCGGGGCGCATCGCGATCTGGGGAGGCAGTGCCGGCGGCATCCTGGTCGGGCGGGCGATGACCGAGCGGCCGGACCTGTTCGGGCGGGCGATGACCGAGCGGCCGGACCTGTTCGGCGCGGTGGTGGCTTCCGTCGGCGCGCTGGACATGGTGCGCGCCGAACTGACCCCGAACGGCGTGCCCAACATCCCGGAGTTCGGCACCCGCACCCACGAGGCGGGCTTCCGCGCCCTGCTGGCGATGAGCACCTACCACCAGATTCGCGACGGCGTGGCCTACCCGGCGGTGCTGCTGACGCACGGGGTGAACGACCCGCGGGTCGAGGTCTGGCACAGCACCAAGACCGCCGCGCGGCTGCTGGCGGCAAGCCTCTCCGGCAAGCCGGTGCTGTTGCGGCTGGACTATGAGGCCGGCCACGGCGTGGGCAGCACCAAGCGGCAGACATTCGACGAGGTCGCCGACGTTTTCGCGTTTGCGCTGTGGCAGCTCGGCATGCCGGCTTACCAGCCGAAGGCGGCCGGCCGGCGCTGATCGCCGCGCTGGCGGCCCGCTTTCGCGCGGCCAGCGCGCTACTCGCCCACGGGGTGCAGCCCCTGCTCGCTCATGATGGTGGCCGCGATCTCCTCGATCGACTTGGTGGTCGACGACAGCCAGCGGATGCCTTCGCGACGCATCAGCCGCTCGGCGGCGGCCACTTCCTGGCGGCAGTTCTCCAGCGACGCGTAACGGCTGCCCGGCCGCCGCTCCTGCCGCACCTCGGACAGGCGCTCCGGCGAGATCGTCAGCCCGAAGAGTTTCCGCCGGTGCGGCGGCAGCGCCGAAGGCAGCTCGTCGCGCTCGAAATCCTCCGGGATCAGGGGGTAGTTGGCGGCCTTCACGCCGTACTGCATTGCCAGGTACAGGCTGGTCGGCGTCTTGCCGCTGCGCGACACGCCGACGAGGATCACGTCGGCCGCGTCCAGCCCCTTGGACGACTGGCCGTCGTCGTGCGCCAGCGTGAAGTTGATCGCCTCGATGCGGCGGTAGTAGGCGGCCGGGTCGCGCACGGTGTGCGAGCGGCCGATGGTGTGCGTCGAGTGGATGCCGAGCTCCTGCTCCAGCGGCACGACGAAGGAGTCGAGCAGGTCGAGCACCAGGGCGCGGGCGCGGCGCAGCTCGGCATTGGCGTCGGGGTTGACCAGGGTGGAGAAGACGATCGGCCGGCGGCCGTCGAGCACGGCGGCGTCGTTGATGCGGCCGACCAGCTCGCGCGCCTTGTCCAGCGAGTCGATGAAGGGCGCCCGCACCCGCCGGTAGCGCAGCGTCTCGAACTGCGCCAGCACGCTGTGGCCGAGCGTCTCGGCGGTGATGCCGGTGCCGTCGGAGACGAAGAAGACCGTGCGCAAGGCGCCTTCAGGGGCGGAGTCGTTCATGGGCGGCGGGGCCGGGTCGCGAGAGGCTGAGTGACTAGAATCGCGGCCATTCTTTCATAGGGGGCGGACTCGGCCTCCACGCACGGGGGACAGCGATGCAGCGCGGCAAGTACGTCATTCCGTTCAGCGAGCTGCGGATGACCGACGTCGGTTCGGTCGGCGGCAAGAACGCCTCGCTGGGCGAGATGCTGAGCCAGCTGGCCGAGGATGGCATCCGCGTCCCGGACGGGTTCGCCACCACCGCCGAGGCGTTCCGCGAGTTCCTGCGCGGCGCCGGGCTAGTGCAGCGGATCAATGCCCGCCTCGATGCGCTCGATGTCGACGACGTCCGCGCGCTTGCCGCCACCGGCGCCGAGATTCGCCGCTGGATCGAGGAGGCGCCGTTTCCGGCTGGCTTGGAAAAAGAAATTCGCATTTTCTATCAGTGGCTTGTATCTCATTCTTCAGGTGAAATCTCGGTCGCGGTGCGCTCCAGCGCCACCGCGGAGGACCTGCCCGATGCGTCTTTCGCCGGCCAGCAGGAGACGTTCCTGAACGTCCACGGCATTGACGCCGTGCTGGCGCGGGTCAAGCAGGTCTTTGCGTCGCTGTACAACGACCGCGCCATTGCCTACCGGGTGCACAAGGGCTTCGTCCACGCCGACGTGGCGCTGTCGGCCGGGGTGCAGCGGATGGTGCGCAGCGACCTGGCTTCCGCCGGGGTGATGTTCACCATGGACACCGAGTCCGGCTTCCGCGACGTCGTGTTCATCACGTCGAGCTGGGGCCTGGGCGAGACCGTGGTGCAGGGGGCCGTGAACCCGGACGAGTTCTACGTCCACAAGCCCATGCTGGCGGCCGGCAAGTTTCCGCTGATCCGACGCTCGCTGGGCAGCAAGCTGCTGAAGATGACGTTCGACCCCACGGCGGCCAACGGCCGCACCGTGCGCACGGCCGAGGTGCCGGAGGCCGACCGCCAGCGCTTCTCTCTGACGGACGACGAGGTGCTGGAGCTCGCCCGCTACGCGGTCAAGATCGAGCAGCACTACGGCCGGCCGATGGACATCGAGTGGGGCAAGGACGGCGTCGACGGCCGCCTGTACATCCTTCAGGCGCGTCCGGAGACGGTGAAGTCGCAGGCGCACGCGCAGACGCGCTACAAGCTGAAGGGCAAGTCGAAGGCGCTGACCAGCGGCCGCGCCATCGGCCAGAAGGTCGGGATCGGCAAGGTGGCGATCGTGCGCAGCACGTCGCAGATGGAGCACGTGCAGCCGGGTGACGTGCTGGTGACCGACATGACCGACCCCAACTGGGAACCGGTGATGAAGCGGGCGGCGGCGATCGTCACCAACCGCGGCGGCCGCACCTGCCATGCCGCGATCATCGCCCGCGAGCTGGGCATCCCTGCGGTGGTCGGCTGCGGCGACGCCACCGACGTGCTGGCCGACGGCAGCACGGTGACGGTGTCATGCGCCGAGGGCGACACCGGCTTCGTCTACGAGGGCGCGCTCGAGACCGAGGTCGAGACGGTCGAGTCGGGCAAGCTGCCGGAGCTGCCGGTGAAGATCATGATGAACGTGGGCAATCCGCAGCTCGCGTTCGAGTTCCAGAGCCTGCCCAACAAGGGCGTTGGGCTGGCGCGGCTGGAGTTCATCATCAACAACAACATCGGCGTGCACCCGAAGGCGGTGCTCGACTACCCGCGCATCGACGCGGAACTGAAGCGGGCGGTGGAGTCGCTGGCGCGCGGCTACGCCAGCCCGCGGCACTTCTTCGAGTCGCGGCTGGCCGAGGGCATCGCCACCATCGCCGCCGCGTTCTGGCCGAAGCCGGTCATCGTCCGCATGTCCGACTTCAAGAGCAACGAGTACAAAAAGCTGATCGGCGGCTCGCGCTACGAGCCGGACGAGGAAAACCCGATGCTCGGCTTCCGCGGCGCCGCGCGCTACATCGCGGAGAGCTTCGCCGAGTGCTTCCGGATGGAGTGCCGGGCGCTGAAGTTCGTCCGCGACGAGATGGGCCTGACGAACGTCGAGATCATGGTGCCGTTCGTGCGCACGCTGAAGGAGGCGCAGCGGGTGACCGAACTGCTGGCCGCCAATGGCCTGGCGCGCGGCGACAACGGCCTGCGGCTGATCATGATGTGCGAGGTGCCGTCCAACGCGGTGCTGGCGGAGCGCTTCCTCGAGTACTTCGACGGTTTTTCGATCGGCTCGAACGACCTCACCCAGCTCACCCTCGGGCTGGACCGCGACTCGGGCCTGGTGGCCGAGGGCTTCGACGAGCGCGACCCGGCCGTCACCGCGCTGCTTCAAATGGCCATTGCCGCCTGCCGCGCCCGCGGCAAGTACGTCGGCATCTGCGGCCAGGGGCCGTCGGACCACATCGACTTCGCGCGCTGGCTGATGGAGCACGGCATCGA